>NC_003869.1:87500-1487500 GCF_000007085.1 Caldanaerobacter subterraneus subsp. tengcongensis MB4 | reverse complement strand
CACGGAGATAGCTGGTTCTCCCCGAAATAGCTTTAGGGCTAGCCTCAGGGTAAAGCCTGTGGAGGTAGAGCCACTGACTGGGCTAGGGGCCGAGAGGCTACCGAACCCTATCAAACTCCGAATGCCACAGGCAAGTACCTGGGAGTCAGACCACGAGTGATAAGATCCGTGGTCGAGAGGGGAACAGCCCAGACCCCCAGCTAAGGTCCCGAAGGGCATGTTAAGTGGGAAAGGAAGTGGGACTTCGAAGACAACCGGGATGTTGGCTTAGAAGCAGCCATACATTTAAAGAGTGCGTAACAGCTCACCGGTCGAGAGGTCCTGCGCCGAAAATGAACGGGGCTCAAACATGCCACCGAAGCTGGGGCTGCGCGTAAGCGCGGGGTAGGGGAGCGTACTGCGCGGGCAGAAGGCTGAGCGTAAGCGAGGCTGGACTGCGCAGTAGTGAGAATGCCGGCATGAGTAGCGAGAGCAAGGTGAGAAACCTTGCCGCCGGAAGCCTAAGGTTTCCTGGGGAAGGGTAATCCGCCCAGGGTAAGTCGGGGCCTAAGCCGAGGCCGGAAGGCGTAGGCGATGGGAAACCGGTTGATATTCCGGTACCACCGAGGGCCGCTTGAGGGAAGCGGGGACGCAGCGAGGTAGGCGGAGCGCGCGGTTGGTAGAGCGCGTCCAACCAGCCACCGAAGGGCACGTAGGCAAATCCGCGTGCTGGCAGGGGGCTGGGAAGGGGAGCCGCAAGGCGAAGCCGCCGAGGCAGCTGCCAAGAAAAGCCGCTACCGAGGCCTGAGGTGCCCGTACCGCAAACCGACACAGGTAGGCGAGGAGAGAATCCACAGGCGAGCGGGAGAACCCTCCTTAAGGAACTCGGCAAATTGACCCCGTAACTTCGGGAGAAGGGGTGCCTCCCTCAGGCTTAGAGTTTATTGCTCTAGGCTTGAGAAGGCCGCAGAGAAGAGGCCCAAGCGACTGTTTACCAAAAACACAGGTCTCTGCTAAGCCGAAAGGCGAAGTATAGGGGCTGACGCCTGCCCGGTGCTGGAAGGTTAAGGGGAAGGGTGAAAGCCCTGAACCGAAGCCCCAGTGAACGGCGGCCGTAACTATAACGGTCCTAAGGTAGCGAAATTCCTTGTCGGGTAAGTTCCGACCTGCACGAAAGGCGTAACGACTTGGGCGCTGTCTCGAGGAGGGGCCCGGCGAAGTTGTAGTGCTCGTGAAGATGCGAGCTACCCGCGATTGGACGGAAAGACCCCGTGGAGCTTTACTGTAGCCTGTCACTGGGTCCTGGTAGTTCCTGTACAGGATAGGTGGGAGACTGAGAAGGTGGCGCGCCAGCGTCACTGGAGTCGCCGGTGGGATACCACCCTGGGACTACTGGGGTCCTAACCTATAGCCGTTATCCGGCGTAGGGACAATGGCAGGTGGGCAGTTTGACTGGGGCGGTCGCCTCCTAAAAGGTAACGGAGGCGCCCAAAGGTCCCCTCAGCGCGGACGGAAATCGCGCGTCGAGTGCAAGGGCAGAAGGGGGCTTGACTGTGAGACCGACGGGTCGAGCAGGGACGAAAGTCGGGCCTAGTGATCCGACGGTAGCGAGTGGGAGTGCCGTCGCTCAACGGATAAAAGCTACCCCGGGGATAACAGGCTGATCTCCCCCAAGAGTCCACATCGACGGGGAGGTTTGGCACCTCGATGTCGGCTCATCGCATCCTGGGGCTGAAGAAGGTCCCAAGGGTTGGGCTGTTCGCCCATTAAAGCGGTACGTGAGCTGGGTTCAGAACGTCGTGAGACAGTTCGGTCCCTATCCGTCGCGGGCGCAGGAGACTTGAGGGGAGCTGCCCCTAGTACGAGAGGACCGGGGCGGACGAGCCGATGGTGTACCAGTTGCACCGCCAGGTGCACAGCTGGGTAGCCAAGCTCGTATGGGATAAACGCTGAAAGCATCTAAGCGTGAAGCCCACCCCAAGATAAGGTCTCCCACCTCGTAAGAGGGTAAGGCACCTCGAAGAAGACGAGGTAGATAGGCCGGGGGTGTAAGAGCGGAAACGCTCTTAGCTGACCGGTACTAATAAGCCGAGGACTTGACCCTGAAGGCTTTGTGCAGTTTTGAAGGTCCAGATTTCCGGTGGCGATAGGGGAGGGGAAACACCCGTTCCCATTCCGAACACGGAAGTTAAGCCCTCCAGCGCCGATGGTACTGCGTAAGCGGGAGAGTAGGACGCTGCCGGAAAGATTTTAAGAAAAGAGGTAATTTGGTGAAAGCCAAAGATAGTGTCAAGATACTGTAGGATTTTTTTAAGACAACCCCTGAAACTTAATTAATTCAGGGCTTCGTTTTATCATGTTCTTTATATAACTTGTGCATATTTTAATGCTCTTAAAACCCTATATATTGGCGTTACTTTCCCTATATTCAAAACCGTAATATTGTTTATTTTTTCATTTGTAGACGTTTTAACTCTCCTTACTGCCTCTTTTATTTGCTTCTCTGTTAATTTGTAACTTCCTGCATTTATATTCTTTTTCTTGCCCCACTCTACTTCTCTTAAGTCTCCTCCATTCTTGCTAAATACCCTTAATTTCGCCATTAACTTTAATCCTTCTCTGCTCCACCCTAATGGATTCCTGCTAAGTCTTGCAGAAAATACATGGCTTATATGCCCTTCTGCACTGCACCCTATTACATCTTCGTCTTCACTGTATATCTTTATCCCTTCCCAATTGTTTAGTATGTATCTCTTCGCTTCCTTTATCTTTTCTTTTTCTTTCTCTTCTTTTGCTATCTTTATTAACTCACCAAATATTTTCTTCACTCCTTCTTTATCCCCTTCATTTATTGCTCTCCATATCTTATCCCTATACTTTGGCTCTTTTGATGTTGCTTTTAATACGTATTTGTTTAAATGATATCTGTCTAACACAAACCTTGATTTTACTATCCATTCTAATCCCTCTTTTATCCATGGTGCTCCATCTCCTGCTATGTATATCTTCTCTATCTTCTCTTCCTTGTAATTTTCTTCTATGTAATTCGCTACATCTATCCATATGTCTTCTGCTTTCTCTCCTACGTATGCCTTGTAATACACATTCTTCAGTACGTTCCTTCCGTTTTTCTCTTCCCTACCTTCATGTATGTATATCAATCGCGGTGTTTCACTGCTGCCATCTTGTAAAGGTACATGGTCTTCATCTGCTTCTATGTATAAAACCCTTACTTCCTTCTTCTCTTTTATTTCTCTCTTCACCTCTACTTCTCCTATTTCCCTTATTGCGTTTAATACCGTCTGTTTACTTATTTTCTCTGGACATGCTTTCTCGCTACTTTTCTCGTATGATTCTTCTATCGCATTTTCTACTAACTTTATTTTTACTCCCTTTTCTATCCTCTCGTGCCGTCCTATCTCTAATGCATCATCCACTAAATATGTATATCTACCATCCTCCCTTGATTTGTAATATGTCCTCTCATATTCAATATCCCCAAGGACTGTCGTTAATCTCTTTTTATCTTTCCTCTCTACTACCCATTTTTCTTTCCTTCTCTTGTCTTCTTTTATTATCCTATCTAACTCCTCAATAATTGCTTCTATTGCCTCTCTACCTAGTTTGTCCGTAAGTTCTTTTATCCTTGCTACAAGCTCTGTAATATTCATTCCATTCTTTAATAAATCCTCAAAAACATTCATCATTTCCCTAGTGAAATTTAGAGCATTTTGTAGTATAATATCCTCAAAAATATGTTTTTTCACAAGAGACACCCCTTTCGTGTTTTTTGTTTTCCACAATCTATTTTATCACAGGGGTTGTCTCTTGTTTTTTCACTTTAAAAATCCTACGATAATTTTACACTATGAAAGCCAAATTACCTCTTTTCTTTTTATGGTATAATTATAGAGTGACATCCGAGCAAATTTCCTGGGAAATAATAACTTTAAAGGAAGGATAGAGGGAAATGAGAGCATTTATTGGAATAGGGATGCAAACAGAAATAATAGAGAAAATCTACGAATTTCAGTCTATGCTTAGAGAATACACTGTAGAAGGAAAGTGGACTAATAAAGAAAATTTTCACATTACATTGAAATTTTTGGGAGAAATACAACCAGAGATTGTCCCTCAAATAGAAGAAGCAGTAAAAAAAGCAACAAAAGGAATAAAGCCTTTCTATCTCCGTTTTTCAGAAGTGGGTTTTTTTAAAGGAAACAAAAATATCAGGGTTTTATGGTTAGGAACTGAGGAAAGTAAACCTTTAAATGTTTTGCATGCTAATATAGAAGATGAGCTTTACAAGATTGGTTTTCCCAAAGAAGAAAGAAAATTCACTTCTCACATTACCATAGCGAGAGATATTAAGCTAAAAATTGGAATTGAAGAGGCAAATAAGCTTTTCAGCCAAATAGAAAAAAAGGATATCCCTGTAAAGGAGATATCTCTTTATGAAAGCGCTGTTATTGAGGGCAAAAGAAAATACATACCAGTTTTCACTGTGCCCCTTAAATGAGCTCACTCAGGATTTACGTAGATGGTTTTGTGGTTAGTGTAAATTACAAACCCCGGTTTTGAACCTGGGGGTTTTTTTACATACTTTTTTAAGGTATAATCCACTGGAACATTGGAAGAGTATTTTGCTTTGCTGTATTTTGCTGCTAATTTTGCTGCTTCAATTAGAGTATTCTCAGGGACTTCTCTATTGTTAGTCTTTATCAGTACATGTGCTCCTGGGATGTCTTTTGTGTGAAGCCATATGTCGTTTGGATTGGCCAACTTTAAGGTTAAATAATCATTTTGTCTATTGTTTTTACCTACATATATGTCAAAACCTTCAGAGGATACTATATGAAGTGGCTGAGAAAGAGAATGAGATGCTACTTTTTTCTTTTGATGTTTGTGTATATATCCTTCTTCTATCAGTTCATTTTTTATTTCCTCTAACTCCTCAAGAGTTGTAGAATTTTCTATGTTAATGAGCTGCCCCTCTAAGTAGTTTATCTCTTCTAATGTCTCAGAAATTTGTTTTTTAATTGTGTTAAAAGCGTTTTTCAGTTTGTTGTACTTTTTGTAGTACATTTGAGCATTTTGAGAAGGAGAAAGCCTTTTGTCCAGCGGGATTTCTATTTCTTCACCAGTGTAATAATTAATAGTTCCAAATTTCTCTAATCCTTTCTTGATGGAATGCAGGTTTACAGTAAGAAGCTCACCGTATAATTTGTAAATTTCTGCCTTATCCGCTTCAGCTAATTCTTCCTGCAACTTATTTAATTTGACATAAAGCTTTTCCAGAATATTTTGTACAATTTTTTTCAGGTCAGAGGATTTCATTTGAAAATTTGCCGATTTTATTTTTTCAAAGAAAAACTTATCAGCAGCTTCATTTACTGTGTCAAATAGAAGTCTTTTCTTGTACTGAGTGAGTTCAATACAAGAAAAATCAGCTACTTTGTCTTCTAAAAAAACGACACAGGGCTTAACTTCTAAATTATAGACTTTTTCATATATATCTCTTACTTTCTGATAAATTTGTTCAATTTTTTCTTCTCCCAAAGTTTCTACAAATGAATCTGAAATACTGCACTGAAAAGAAACTTCACTACTTAGCGTGGTGCTGAAGCCCTGCAATATTTCCACTAAAGCCTTTTCTATTTTCTTTGTTTTTTGACGCAACAAGGCTTCTTTAAAAGATTCATAAGTGAGGTCTTTTAAACTCAATTTTTGCTGCAAGGGAGGATAGGTGTATTTTTTGCCGGGCAACACTTCTCTTACCTTGCTCATATCGGGATAAACCCTTTTTATGCTGTCAAGGATTGTTTGGCTTGCCTTATCTATTAGTATCACATTGCTATGCCTTCCCATTATTTCAACGACTAGCGTTTTGATCGCTTGGTTTTGAAGTTCATCTTTTGTTTCTATATCAATTTCTACTATTCTATCAAATTCCACTTGCCTTATTTCCGCTATTCTTCCGTTTTGGAGGTGTTTTCTTAAAAGCATACAAAACATAGGAGGTTCTAGGGGGTTTTCTCTATCTTCTTTTGTAAGGTGAATTCTAGGGTAATTGGCATTGGCAGATAATAGGAGTTTATAGTTTTTGCCTTTTGACCGGATTGTAAAAATCAAGTCTTCTTTTTCAGGCTGATAGATTTTTTCAATTCTGCCTCCCTCAATTTCCTTTTTGAGCTCTTTTACTATTGCATGTAAAGTTACTCCATCAAATGCCATAGGCATACCTCCAGTTTTTCGTCTACACTTAGAGTATAACTTACAAAAAGAAATTGTACAATATTGACTTTAATTGTAACAGCTGTTACAATTAAAATAAATGAAAAGCGGGAGGCTTTTGCGATGAAATGGCTTCTCTTTGTATATAAAGTGCCTAGTGATTCTTCTACTGCTAGAGTCACTATATGGAGAAAAGTAAAAAGAATCGGCGCTTTGTATTTGCAGCAGTCTGTTTGCATTGTGCCTTATATGGAAAAGTTTTTAAAAGAAGTAGAGGATTTAAAAAAAGAGGTAAAAGGATTTGGTGGTGATTTTAAATCCTTTGAAGTGGTAGCCCTTGAGGAGGAAGTTGAAAAGGATTTAATTGAACAGTTTAACAGGCAGAGGAGGGAGGAATACAGCGAAGTAATTGAGCAGTGCGAGGAGTTTTTCAAAGAAATCGAAAAAGAGGTAAGCAGAAAGAACTTCACTTTTGCAGAATTAGAAGAAAATGAAGATGAACTCAGTAAGCTTTACAGGTGGTTTAAAAAAGTAGCAGAAAGAGATGTTTTCAATTGTGAAATGAGAGTAAAAGCAGAAGAGCTTTTAAAAAAGGCAAGTGAGGAGTTCGAAAAGTTTTCTGCAATGGTATATGAAAAGAACAAAGAAGAGGAGGAATTTTAATGTTTAATGTGATAATCCTTGGACTGACAAGCCTTTTAACGGATATTTCTACAGAGATGGTGTATCCGTTGATTCCTCTTTATTTGACCTCAAAACTTGGAGCAAGTCCTGCTATAGTGGGTTTTATAGAAGGGGTTGCAGAAAGCGTCGCCAGTCTTCTCAAAGTGTTTTCGGGGTACATATCTGACAGGGTAGGAAAAAGAAAGCCTCTTGCTATAATGGGCTACTCTTTTTCTACTGTTGGAAAAGCTTTTTTGTATTTTGCTTCTTCTTGGGGATGGGTGTTTTGGGGAAGGACTTTAGACAGGTTTGGTAAAGGAATAAGAACTGCCCCAAGGGATGCGTTGATCGCAGAGACTGTGGATAACAAAAATATAGGGAGAGCTTATGGCCTTCACAGGGCACTGGACACTCTAGGAGCTACCATAGGGATTATACTAGCGTACTATTTTATTACCACCTACAAAGGAGATTATAAATTGGTATTCTTATTGTCTATTATTCCTGCTCTTTTAGGAGTTATGGTTTTATTCTTTGCAAGAGAGAGTTCAAAAAGGAAAGAAACTTCAAAGAGGATATCCTTTTCGTGGGGAGTTTTAGATAAGAGGTTACAACTTTTTCTTATAGTGATATTTATCTTTGCTTTAGGGAATTCTTCAAATCAGTTTTTGCTCTTGAGGGCTAAAAATGTAGGGTTTAACGATGCTGATGTGATTCTTTTGTATCTTCTGTATAATGTAGTTTACATGGTTTTTTCCTACCCTGCGGGGAGGCTTTCGGATAGGATAGGCAGAAAAAAACTTCTTATACTCGGATATTTATTTTACGGTTTGGTATACCTAGGATTTGGATGGTTTGGGTTTAAATCTGCCATGTGGTGGTTGTTTTCTGTCTACGGGCTCTATATGGCCTTAACAGAAGGAGTTGAAAAAGCTCTGGTGGCAGAAATTTCTCCAGATCATTTGAGGGGAACTGTAATAGGGCTTCATGCCACTTTAACAGGTATTGGCCTTTTGCCTGCATCTTTTATCGCGGGATTACTGTGGGATACCTTTGGAGCCAGTGCACCTTTCTATTTCGGCGGAATTTTAGGAATTTTGGCTTCTATCGGTCTTTTAATTGTTTTATGACCGCTTTCCTCAATTTTTCTTAAAATATCTAACCAAATTGACCTTTTTTATGTTATAATATCTTTGAAGATTAGAAGGAGTGGTATTAAAGTGAGATTTACTAAAATGCACGGTTTGGGCAATGACTTCATAGTGATTGAAGCAGTAGAGGGGGTTGATTACAGCGAACTAGCTGTTAAACTCTGTGACAGGCACTTTGGCATAGGGGCAGATGGGCTTTTAGTGGTGGAGCCTTCACATATTGCTGATATCAAAATGAGGATTTTTAATGCGGATGGAAGCGAAGCTGAAATGTGCGGAAATGGTTCTAGATGTTTTGCGAAGTACGTCTACGAGAAAGGCATAGTCTCTAAACAGAAGATGACTGTAGAAACTCTGGCAGGCGTAATAATGCCAGAACTGTTTGTAGAAAATGGCAAAATAAAGAGTGTGAAAGTCTACATGGGAAGTCCTATTTTTGAAAGCAGTAAAATACCCGTAAAGAGCGAAAAACAGAAATTCATAGATGAGCCAGTTAAGATAGATGGCAAAACCTATAGATTGTCATCTGTCAGAGTAGGAGTGCCTCACACAATTTTGTTTGTCAGCTCTTTTGAGGAAAGTTTTATGAAAGAGCTGGGACCCAAAATTGAAAAAAGCTCCCTTTTCCCCGAGGGGACGAATGTGGACTTTGTCAAGGTAGAGGATGAGGAAAATATATCTGTAAGGACTTGGGAGAGGGGAGTAGGGCTCACTCTGGCGTGTGGAAGCGGGGCTTCGGCTTCTGCTGTTGTCTCATCTTTATTAGGAAGGACAAGAAGAAGTGTAAATGTGCATTTTAAGGCAGGAGTGCTGCTTGTTGAATGGAAAGAGGACAACAGCATCTATTTAAGCGGAGAAGTAGAAGAAGTCTTCAGGGGAGAAATTGAAATTTGAGTTTTACGTTGTTTGAAATTTGACTATAATAAGAAAAAGGTGGTTTTGATGATAAAGAGCATGACGGGGTATGGACGAAGCGACATTCGAGATAGAGGATATGAAATTTCAGTCGAGATAAGGTCATTAAACCACAGGTTTTTAGACGTAAACATAAAGCTTAATAGACTGTTGAGCGGTTTGGAGGAAAGAGTGAGAGAGTTTGTATCAGAAAAGATAAAAAGGGGGAGGGTAGATTTAAGTATAAGTTTTGACGTATACGATAAGACTTTAAGCTTTATAAAAATTGACGAGCCATTATTAGAAGAATATTTAAAGACTTTTTCTGAAGTAAAAGCAAAATTTGATTTGGAAGGTTCTATAACTGTAAGCGATTTGATTGACCTTCCAGAGGTAATAAAATTAGAAAATGAAGAAGTTAATTTGGAGGAAGTCTGGGAAATTTTAAGGATTGCTTTAGATGATGCTATAGGTAAACTGATTGACATGAGGTTAAAAGAAGGTATAAAATTATACGATGATGTGACGAAGAGGATAGAAAAAGTCTCAGAAATTGTAGGTGAAATAGAAGGTTTAAGTCTGGTGATGGTGGAAGACTACAGAAAAAAGCTTGAACAGAGGATAAAGGAGTTGGGAGTGGAGGTGGACCCAGTAAGAATCTCTATGGAAGTGGCGTTAATTGCCGATAAGTCCTGTATTGCGGAAGAGATTACGAGGTTGAAAAGCCATATTAGTCAGTTTAGGTCATCCCTTAATGAGGAGGGACCTATCGGTAAAAAATTAGATTTTATACTGCAGGAGATGAACAGGGAAGCTAACACAATAGCTTCCAAGGCAATAGACTACAGGATTTCCAGCAAAGTTATCGATTTGAAAGATGAGATTGAAAAAATTAGAGAACAAGTTCAAAATATAGAGTAGGGAGGAAGGAGTATGTCGATTAAATTGATAAATATAGGATTTGGCAACATAATATCGGCTAACCGATTAGTAGCAATTGTAAGCCCAGAATCTGCTCCTATAAAGAGAATAATACAGGAGGCAAAAAATAGGGGAATGTTAATCGATGCTACATACGGAAGAAGGACCAGGCAGTCATTATAACCGACAGCGACCACATTATCCTTTCAGCAGTTCAGCCAGAGACTGTTGCAAATAGGCTGACTTCTAAGGAAATTATAGAAGACGAGTTTGAAGAAGAAGAGGAAGAAGAAGAGGGAGAAGAGTAGGGGGAATTGAATTTGTCAATAAAAAAGCAAGGGCTTTTAATAGTAATATCTGGTCCTTCTGGGGCAGGAAAAGGCACCATCTGCAAAGCCTTAATAGAAAAAGAAAAAGATTTAAAATTGAGCATATCTGCTACTACGCGTCAGCCGCGGGCAGGAGAAGTTGATGGTAAAAACTACTTTTTCAAGTCAGAAGAAGAGTTCAAAAGGATGATTGAAGAGGACGCCTTTTTGGAATGGGCAAAAGTTTATGACCATTACTACGGCACTCCGAAAGAATTTGTTTTAAAGAATTTAGAAGAAGGAAATGATGTTGTTTTAGAAATTGACATTCAAGGGGCGCTTAAGGTAAAGGAAAAATTTCCTGAAGGAGTCTTTATCTTCATTCTCCCTCCTTCTATGGAAGAATTGAGGAACAGGATAAAGAAAAGAGGCACTGAAAGTGAAGAGGAAATAATAAAGAGATTTAAAAGTGCCTATGAAGAACTTAATTACGTGTCCAAGTACAATTATGTAGTGATAAATGACGATGTGGATAGAGCAGTAGAAAAAATTCGTGCTATAATTATAGCGGAGAAGTGCCGTGTGGACAGAAATAAAGACCTGTACCTAAAGATAAGGGAGGAATCCGTATGATTTTGTATCCGTCCATTGTGGATTTAATGGAAAAAGTGGATAGCAAGTACACTTTGTGCGCTCTGGTTGCAAAAAGGGCAAGGCAGCTGGTGGCCGGGGACAAGAAGCTGGTAGATATAGACTCTGATAAACCTGTCACAATTGCTACGGAGGAAGTGTACAGGGGACTCATCACTTATGAAAGACCTCAAAAGTATGGAATAAAATAGAGGTGTTATGATGAATAACAAGAAAAATGTGGTGCTAGGTGTTACAGGAGGTATAGCAGCATATAAAGCTGCGGACCTCACCTCGAGGCTTGTAAAAAAGGATATAAATGTAGATGTCATTATGACTAAAGAAGCTACAAATTTTATAAATCCTTTGACTTTTGAAGCCTTAACCCACAATAAAGTAACTGTAGATATGTTTACAGATAGGAAGTATTGGGAGATTGAGCATATCTCTCTTGCAGAAAAAGCGGACCTTTTCGCTATAGTTCCAGCAACTGCTAATATAATTGCAAAGATTGCTCATGGAATTGCAGATGACATGCTGACCACCACTTTACTTGCAACAAAAAGCCCAGTTCTAATTGCTCCGGCTATGAATACCAACATGTACACAAATCCTTTAACTCAAAGGAATATTAAGACTTTAAAAGAGATCGGGTTTATTTTTGTTGAACCAGCAGCAGGCAGACTTGCCTGTGGGACATACGGGGCAGGGAAACTGGCTGATGTGGAAGAAATTGAAAAAGCCATACTAGACCTTTTGTACAGAGAAAAAGAGAAAGACTTTGAAGGTAAGAAAGTTTTGATAACAGCGGGTCCTACGAGAGAGCCCCTCGATCCGGTTAGATACATTACAAACCGCTCCTCGGGGAAAATGGGGTATGAGATTGCCAAGGCTTTTGTGGAAAGAGGAGCTCGTGTAGTGCTCGTGTCTGGACCTACTCACATAGATATTCCTAAGGGAGTTACATTTATTCCTGTTGAAACAGCTGCTGATATGTACAACGCTGTGATGATGCACCTTGAGGAAGCTGACATAATAGTTGGAGCAGCTGCTGTTGCTGACTATAGGCCTAAAGAGGTAAAAAAGGAAAAAATAAAAAAAGATGAAGAAACTATGGTGATTGAGCTTGTAAAAAATCCAGACATAATGTATGAAGTAGGACAAAAGAAGGGAAATAAAATTTCAGTCGGCTTTGCAGCTGAAACTGAAAATCTGATAGACTATGCTAAGAAGAAGTTAAAAGAGAAAAATATGGATTTAATAGTGGCAAATGACGTTTCTCAAGAAGGAGCAGGCTTTGAAGTGGACACGAACATAATAAAAGTTATCAACAAAGACCTTGAAGTGAAGGAGTATCCGATGATGACGAAAAGGGAAGCAGCTCATGTCATTTTAGATGAGATAGCAAAGTTGTTGTGAGCCTTTTTCGGCTTTTTTTATTTATCTAAAATTTTATCGGGCGGAGGTTGCCATGTTCGCCGAAGTCATAGTGGAAATAAAAGCTTCGAATACTGACAGGCTTTATACTTACAAAGTGCCAGAAGGAATGGACCTTGAAGTAGGTATGAGGGTTTTAGTGCCTTTCAAAAATAGGCTTGTTGAGGGCTATGTGGTAAGCCTTACGGATAAGCCTTCTTATTCGCTAGAAAAGATAAAGAGCGTGTACAAAATTTTAGATAAATATCCTATTTTTAACGAGAAAATGATAAAGTTGGCAAAATGGATGAGAGATTATTATAAATGCTATTTTTCTGAAGTTTTTCAGACGATAATGCCGGCAGGAATAGACAGAGGAGAAAAAAAGGTAAAGCTGGTCAGATTGAAGATAGAAGATGTTTTTGAGGAGGATTTTAAAAAGGCTCCAAGGCAGTATGAAGTCTTGCGGTATCTTAAAAAGAGAAGTCCTATAAAGCTTTCCGAACTTGTAAAGATATTAAATACGGATTATGGTACTATAAGGGCTCTTGAGAAAAAGGGTTATATAGAGGTTTATGAAGAGGAAATATCGAGATTTCAGGTGAGAGATGTAGAAAAGACCTTTCCTCCAATTTTGACAGAAGAACAGAAAAGAGCAGTTGAGGAGGTAAAAAAATCTATTTTCTCAGGACAGCCTGATGCATACTTGCTTTTTGGAGTTACTGGCAGTGGAAAGACAGAGGTTTACTTAAAGCTCATAGAAGAAACTGTGAAGATAGGAAAGAGCGCAATAGTCCTTGTGCCAGAAATAGCTTTAACGCCTCAGACAATTGAGAGGTTTGTAAGCCGCTTTGGCAATAGAGTTGCTGTGATTCACAGCGGGCTTTCTCCGGGAGAAAGGTTTGATGAATGGCGAAAAGTAAAAAATAAAGAAGTGGACGTAGTAGTAGGGGTAAGGAGTGCAGTTTTTGCGCCTTTTGACAACCTTGGACTTATAATTATTGATGAGGAACATGAAGCTACTTACAAGCAGTCAGATACAAGGCCCCGGTACAACGCAAAAGAAGTAGCAGAAAAGAGATGTGAAATAGAAAAAGCTGTATTGGTCATGGCAAGCGCTACTCCTTCTTTGGAAACCTATTACAAAGCCATAAAGGGCGATTACAAGCTTTTGAAGCTTACCAGAAGAATAAAAGCCTCTATGCCTGAGATAGAAGTTGTCAATATGAGCGATGAGTTAGCAAAAGGCAACAATTCTATCTTTAGCAGAAAGTTGTTTTCCTATATCAAAGAAAATTTGAAAAAAGGTGAGCAGACAATTTTGTTTTTAAACAGAAGAGGGTATTCCTCTTTTGTGGCTTGCAGAGACTGCGGTTACGTTCCAAAATGCCCTAACTGCGACATATCTTTGACATATCACTTTGAGGATAAGAAACTGGTGTGTCATTACTGCGGCTATGAGGAGCCTATGAGGGAGACATGTCCTAAGTGCGGTAGCAAAAGGATACGGTATATGGGTATCGGCACGGAAAGGGTAGAGATGGATATAAAGAAATTCTTTCCAGAAGCTAGAGTTTTAAGGATGGATGTAGATACTACCAGGAGAAAGGGGTCCCATGAGAAGATATTTTACGAGTTTAAAAATGGGAAAGCAGATATTTTGATAGGGACACAGATGATATCAAAAGGATTTGACATACCTAATGTGACTTTAGTAGGAGTGATACTCGCTGATATAACATTGAACTTGCCAGATTTTAGGTCTAGTGAGAGGACTTTTCAACTGCTAACGCAGGTGGCAGGAAGAGCAGGAAGGGGAGAAAAGCCCGGAAGAGTGGTGATACAGACATATGAGGATAATCATTACAGCATCCTCACGGCAAAAGAACAGGACTATGTAAAATTTTTCAGGGAAGAGATAAAATATAGAGAAATTTTTAAGTACCCTCCTTTTGCACACCTTATGAATATTGTAGTATCAGGGGAAGACGAAGAAAAAGTGAAAAATGCCTCTGCAAACACATATTTAGCATGTCAGAAAGTTATTAACAAACTGCAAGTTAAGAGTTATAATAAAATACTAGGGCCTGCCCCTGCTCCTATAAGCAAGATTAACAACCGATACAGGTGGCAGGTGATTGTTAAAAGTGAGGAGAGAGAGGTGCTAGAAGAAATTGCAGAGTATGTCCAGAATATGAAATATCCAAAAGACATAAGGGTTGCTGTAGACATTGACCCACTTAATATAATGTAATTTAAATTTAAGGAGGTATTTGTTTTGGCAATAAGGTATATTAGAAAAATTGGGGACCCCGTGCTCAGGAAAAAAGCTAAACCCGTTACTGAAATAAATTCTCACATCATTACTATTTTAGAAGATATGGCTGAGACCATGTATTTAAACGATGGGGTGGGCTTGGCAGCCAACCAGGTGGGGATTTTGAGAAGACTAGTCGTGATAGATGTGGGAGAAGGGCTTTTGGAGCTTATAAATCCTGAAATTGTGTACGAAGAGGGAGAGCAGATCGGCCCTGAAGGATGTCTTAGCATTCCCGGAGTATTTGGGGAGGTAAAAAGGCCTCAAAAGGTTAAAGTAAGGTATTTAGATAGAGAAGGAAATGTAAAAGAGATAGTAGGAGAAGACCTTCTGGCAAGGGCTTTATGCCACGAAATAGACCACCTAGAAGGCGTGCTATTTGTTGACAAAGTGATAAGATTCCTAGACAAAGAAGAGTTAGAAGGGGTCAAGGAGGTATGAGGTATTGAGGATTGTGTTCATGGGGACGCCAGAATTTGCCGTCCCCTCTTTAAAAAGGCTTTTTGAAGAAGGTTATGATGTTCTGGCTGTGGTGACTCAGCCGGACAAACAAAGAGGAAGAGGCATGAAAGTGAGTTTTTCTCCTGTAAAGGAATTAGCACTTCAAAAAGGAGTGAAAGTGCTCCAACCTGAAAGCGTAAAAAATAATCCCGAGTTTTTGCAGGAATTAAAGGAATTAAATCCAGAGGTTATTGTAGTAGCGGCTTATGGAAAAATTTTGCCTGAGGAGATTTTGACACTTCCTGAATACGGATGTATAAACGTCCATGCATCGCTTTTGCCCAAGTACAGAGGAGCTGCTCCTATAAACTGGGCGATAATAAACGGAGAAAAAGAAACAGGAATTACCACTATGCTGATGGACAAAGGATTGGACACCGGAGACATGCTTTTAAAAAGGTCTATTGCCATTGAAGAGGATGATGATGCACAAACTTTACACGACAAGCTGGCCAATTTGGGGGCAGAAGTTTTGAGTGAGACCCTAAAGAAGCTAAAAGAAGGGAAGTTGATTCCTGAAAAGCAAAAGGACGAAGAGGCAACTTACGCTCCGATTATAACTAAAGAGATGGGACACATTGACTGGAAGAGCCCTGCTTGTAGGATTCGGAATTTGATAAGAGGGTTAAAACCTTGGCCTGGCTGCTATACTTTTTACGATGGCAAGATGCTAAAAATCTGGAAGGCAGAAGTAGTAGAACATTTTGGGAATGAGCCTCCGGGAAGTGTGTTGAAGTCAAAAGATGAGCTTATTGTAAAGTGCGGGGAAAATGCTCTTAGAATCTTGGAAATCCAGCAAGAAGGTTCGAGAAAAATGGGTATTAGAGAGTATTTAATAGGTCACAATATACCAGAAGGGACAATTTTAAAATAAAAAAGAGGAGAATTTTTCTTGAAGGGGAAGAAGAGGGTTTTTCTGGGGATTTTAAGCTTTAGCTTTGTTTTTTTCGCGGTGTTGCTAATAGCTTTTGTTTACTCTTTAAACAGCGGAAAAACAGAGTTTTACAGATATTTTATGATTGCCACAGCCTTTTTTCTTCTCACTGTTACAGTTTTGGTAGGAATAGCACTAGCCGTGTCCTTCTATGTAATATTAAGCCGTAGAAGTAGTAAATCGGCAATTTCTTTTATATCGAGCTTTGTGGACCTTTTTTATCCGATCGTACTGTTTGCCTCAAGAGTGTTGAGAATTAAGGAAGAAAAAATAGAGCAGTCCTACATAGCTATAAAGGACTTCTTCTTCAATAAGGATTTAAAAAGATACGAGCCAAAAGATATTCTCATATTAGCTCCTCACTGCATACAGTACAGCGGCTGTAAATTCAAAGTCACGTACGATATAGATAACTGCAGGAAGTGCGGAAAATGTCAGATAAATGACCTGGTAAATTTGAAAGAAAAATACGGGATTAATGTGGCTGTGGCTACAGGCGGGACTTTGGCGAGAAAGATAGTGAAGGATTTAAGGCCCAAAGTGATAATAGCTATTGCCTGTGAAAGGGACCTTACAAGCGGGATGCAGGATGTAAAACACATCCCTGTCTATGGTATAATAAATGATAGACCGAACGGTCCCTGTTTTAACACAAGAGTAGATGTTTCTGAGGTTGAGAATATGGTCAAAAAATTGTTGAATGGGGGTTGATATTATGTTCTGGGATAGCACTATAATTCTCCTAATACCTGCTCTGCTTTTTGCCATGTACGCTCAAGCACAAGTTCAGACTACTTTTGGCAGGTATTCTCATGTGAGAAACATGTACGGGTATACTGCTGAACAGGTGGCAAGGAGAATACTTGACAGTATGGGACTTTATGATGTAAGGATTGAAAGGATTCCAGGGAACTTAACGGACCACTATGATCCAAGGGTGAAAGTGTTGAGACTCTCAGATGCAGTGTATGGAAATGACTCCATAGCTGCAATAGGCGTAGCTGCTCATGAGGCAGGTCACGCAGTGCAACACGCTAAAGGCTATATACCGCTTTTACTGAGAAATAGCCTCGTGCCAGTAGCTAATTTAGGAGCAAATTTGGCGTGGCCAATGGTGATCTTGGGCCTTTTCATGGGGTCTGCTGGGATTCACTTTATAAACTTAGGGATAATACTTTTTAGCGCAGCTGTCCTTTTTCAAGTTATAACTTTACCTGTTGAGATAGATGCCAGCAGAAGGGCAATAGCATTACTGCAAGCAAACGGGCTTTTCACGAGAGAAGATTTAGAGCCGGCGAAGAAGGTATTACAGGCTGCGGCTTTAACTTATGTGGCTGCCGCGCTAGTTTCTATAATGCAGCTTTTGAGGCTTTTCATCATAAGGGATAGCAGAGAGTAAAGGAGATAAGAGGGTTAAATGAATGCTAGGGAATTGGCTTACAGAATACTCTACGACGTAGTAGTGAAAAAAGCTTATATAAACATCTCTTTTGCCAAACATTTAAGGAATGATGAGGTAAAAGAGGTTGATGCTGCTTTTGTCAAAGAACTGGTTTACGGGGTTATTGAGAGAAAGTACACCCTGGATTTTATACTTTCTTTTTTTATAAAGAAATCTGCTGACACAAAAGCCCTTTTGCTTTTGGAGATGGGCTTATACCAGCTTTTATACATGGACAAAGTACCGGATTATGCGGCCATAAATGAGACAGTAGAGATAGCAAAGAAATTCCTTAGCAAGAAGGGGGCCAGCTTTTTAAATGCAGTCTTGAGAAGCTACCTCAGGGAGAAGGAAAAGGTTAAGTTCCCTGATAAACAAAATTTTCCATATTATTTAAAGGTTACTTACTCTTATCCTGACTGGATAATTGAACGATTTTTGAAGAATTTTGACGCTGATAAAGCAGAAAAATTGCTTGCGAGCCTCAATGAAAAGCCGGAAATTTCTTATAGAGTTAATACTTTAAAAATTTCTGCAGAGGAACTTCAAGAAAAACTTAAAAGAGAGGACATCTCTTATAAAAAAGGTTATTATCTTGAGGAGGCTCTGTACATCGATTTGAAAAACCCTGAAAGCCATCCCATTTATAAAGATGGATTGATACACCCTCAGGATGAGGCTTCAATGCTGGTTTCAAGGATTTTATCACCTCAAAAAGGGGAAAGGATACTTGATGTGTGCGCTGCTCCGGGAGGAAAGACAACTCATATAAGCCAGATTATGGAAAATACTGGAGAGGTTGTTGCTTTTGATTTACATCCCCACAGGTTGAAGCTTATAGAAGAAAACTGCAGAAGACTAGGGGTTACAAATGTTAAGACAGAAGTGTTTGACGCGACCTTTGTAAATGAAAGCTATCTAGAAAAGGCTGACAGGGTTTTGGCAGATGTTCCCTGTACAGGTATAGGGATAATAAGAAAAAAACCTGACATAAAGCTAAAAAGTTATGATAAAGAAGAGTTGAGAGGTCTCATTGAGAGGCAGTACAGGATTTTAAAGTCAAGCTCTCTCTATGTAAAAAAAGGTGGAGTTTTAGTCTATAGCACCTGCACTATTGGCAGAGAAGAGAATCAGGAAGTCATAGAGAGATTTTTAAAGGAGCATAAGAATTTCGAGCCTGCGGATATTTCAGAAGACCTCCCTTTAAACCTTAAAGTAAAGACTTCTGATTTAGGATATATACAGACGACTCCCTTAGAACACAAGATTGATGGGTTTTTCATAGCTAAATTAAAAAGAATATATTAAACTGGAGGTAATAGAAGTTGTACAACCTGAAGGATATGACTTTGGAGGAGATGGAAGAGTTTTTTGTCAACTTAGGTGAGAGCAAATTTAGGGCAAAACAACTTTACAAGTGGATTTACGACAAAAGGGTCACAGATTTTGATTTGATGACAGACATTTCCAAGAATTTGAGGGCAAAACTTAAAGAAATTGCCTATATTTCAGAGTTAAAGATAATAGAAAGAAGAGTCTCGCAAATAGACGATACAGTAAAATACTTATTTTTGCTTGAAGATAAAAACATAATAGAAGGAGTTGCCATAAAATATAAGTTTGGAAATACAGCTTGTGTATCCACACAGGTTGGCTGTAATATGAAGTGCAAGTTTTGTGCCTCTGCAATAGGAGGAAAAGTCAGAGACCTTAAAGCTTCAGAAATGGTAGATCAGGTAATGGCAATAGATAGCGACTATGGCAAAATCTCTAATATAGTCCTTATGGGGAGTGGAGAGCCTTTTGACAATTACGACGAGGTTATGAAGTTCATAAAAATAGTGAACAATCCTTATGGATTAAAAATTGGGAAAAGGCATATCACTATTTCCACAGTAGGAATTGTCCCCAAAATTTATCAATTTGCTGATGAAGAGCTTCAAGTGAATCTCTCTATATCACTACATGCTCCCAACAACGAGTTGAGGAATGAGCTTATGCCAATAAACAGAGCATATCCCTTAGAAGAGCTAATGAAAGCCTGCAGATATTATATAGAAAAGACTAACAGAAGAATTACTTTTGAATATGCTTTAATTGACGGGGTAAATGACAAAAAGGAACACGCTTATCAGCTGGTGGACCTCTTAAAAGGTATGCTCTGTCATGTAAACTTAATACCAATAAATTACGTTAAGGAGATAGGTTTTAGAAAATCCAACAATGAAAAAGTGATGATGTTTAAGAAAATTATTGAAAACGCCGGCATAACCTGTACTGTGAGAAGAGAGCTGGGAAGCGATATTGAGGCTGCTTGCGGGCAGTTGAGAAGAAAGTATTTGAAAGAGGGGTAAAGTTTTATGATTGTAGCTGCCCTTACTGATATAGGCAATTTTAGGGAGAAAAATGAAGATTACTATTACGCTTCTTTTGACGAAAACTTTCCTCTGTTTATAGTGGCAGATGGAATGGGAGGACATAACGGGGGAGAAATTGCCAGCAAATTAGCTGTCGAATCAGTTGTAGCATATTTTAAAGACAATTATCCCAAGTTAAAAAATAAAGAAGTCAGCACTATAAGGGAATTTATAGAAAGTTCAGTAAAATTTGCTAATAAAGTCGTGTATCAACACGCCTGTGCTGAATGTGACCTGGTAGGCATGGGAACAACGCTTACACTCCTATTTTTTGAGAAAAATCACTTCTTTATAGGCCACATTGGAGACAGCCGGGCTTATCTCATAAGAGACAGCAAAATCGTGCAAATTACTGAGGACCATTCTTTTGTAGAAGAACTGGTAAAGATGGGTAAAATTACTCACGAAGAGGCGAGGATTCATCCACAGAGAAACATTATCACAAGGGCCTTAGGTGTAGACGAAGATGTGGAAGTAGACACTTTCTACGGGGATGTGCTGCCACAGGACATACTGTGTTTGTGCACAGATGGACTTACTAACTTAGTAGCGGATGAAGAAATATTAAAAGAGTTTAGCAAAAACCACGATATAAACAGAGCTTGTGAGAACCTTGTAAATATGGCAAAAGAAAATGGGGGGTATGACAACATAACTATAGTCGCTGTTAAGGAGGTGACATTATGATAGGGCGAATGCTGGGAAATAGATACGAGATACTCGAGAAAATAGGAGAAGGAGGAATGGCAAAAGTATATAAAGCTAAATGTCACCTCCTTAATAGGATTGTCGCTATAAAAATTTTAAGGCCAGAGTTTGCAGCAGATGAAAATTTCGTGAAAAAATTTAAAAGAGAGTCCCAGGCGGCAGCCAGTCTTTCCCACCCGAATATTGTGGGCATATACGATGTAGGGCAGGAAGGGGATATATATTATATAGTTATGGAATATGTGAAAGGTCGCACTTTGAAAGAGCTCATCAGAGAAAATGGGGGGCCTTTGGAAGTAAAAAGGGCTGTTGAAATAGCGAGCCAAGTTTGCAGAGCCTTAGATCATGCTCACAAGAACAAGATAATCCACAGAGATATAAAGCCACAAAACATCTTAGTTACAGATGAGGACGTGGTTAAAGTTACAGATTTTGGAATAGCCAGGGCAGCTAATGGGGCTACCATAACTTATACTGGAGATGTCATTGGAACTGCTTACTATTTTTCTCCTGAACAGGCAAAAGGTAGCATAGTAGATGAGAGGACCGACATATATTCTTTAGGGATTGTGCTCTTTGAGATGCTAACAGGGAAAGTTCCTTTTGAAGGAGATAGCCCTATTTCTGTTGCTTTAAAGCACATACAGGAGGATATACTTCCGCCTTCACGCTTAAATGAAAAGGTTCCGGAAGAACTCGATAAGATAGTGTTAAAAGCTACGCAAAAAGACCCTAACTTGAGATATCAGACGGCATCTGAGTTTTTGAAGGATTTAGATACTTTTCTGAAAAATCCTAAAGACCTCAAATTTGAAGAAAAAGATTTTGAAAAGACGAAAGTGATGCCTTCGAGAGAGGCGGAGGAGTTAAAGAGGGCTGCTTTAAAAAGAGAAAGGGAGAAAAAGAGAAAAGAGATAAGGAAGAAAGTTGGAATTGTTTTGCTTGTTTTGCTATTGTTAGCTTCTCTTTCTTACGGGACGGTGTACGTCCTCAACAACTTCTTTAAAGTCAATGATGTGGTAGTTCCAAATGTTGTAGGGCTTTCACTGAGCCAGGCAAGTAAAGTTTTGTCCGAACATAATTTAAAAATGGAAATAAGCGAAGAGAGGTACAGTGACAAACCAGAAAACACTATACTGGAACAAGACCCGCCTCAAGGGGCTTTGGTAAAACCGGGTACTACAGTTTATGTTGTGATAAGCAAAGGCAGGCAAATGGTCATAGTTCCCAATGTAATAGGGCGGGACTACCTTGAGGCCAAAAATGTTCTGGAAAATGCCGGACTTAAAGTTAACATAATTGAAAACTACAATGAGCAGTATCAAAAGGGCTATGTTTTTGACCAAAATCCTCGATACGGAGTTCAAGTAGAGTACGGGACTACAATTGACGTATATGTAAGCAAAGGGCCTAAACCTTCAATAGTGCCAAATGTCGTAAATATGAACCTCGATGAGGCAAAGGCTTCTCTTGAGAGTGCAGGTCTTACATTGGGAAAAGTGATTTACAAAGAGGCTGACAATGTGCCAGAAAATACTGTGCTGGAACAGAGTGTGCCGCCTGATACTGAAGTGCAAAAAGGAAGCCCGATAGATTTGATTGTCAGCAAATTGCCCCAGAATTCTTTACAACAGCAGACGAAAAATGTTATTATTAATTTGCCGAATAAAGATGGCCCCATGAAAGTGGAAGTTTATGTAATACAAGATGGGCAAAAGAACTTGGTCTATTCCGGCGAGCACACTTCTAGCGATAGCCCTTTGACTGTGCCTGTTACGGCTCATAAAGGGAAAGCTGTCATTGAAGTGGATATTGATGGACAAGTATACAGCAGAGTGGAGGCGAGATTTTAATTGGAGAGGATACAGGGAAGGATTGTAAGAGGGATTGCTGGATTTTATTATGTTGCTACCGAGCGCGGCATTATAGAATGCCGTGCTCGTGGAAAATTTAGAAAAGACAATATAATTCCATTAGTAGGAGATATTGCAGAGGTCCAGCTGGTGAATGAGAAGGAAGGCTATATACTGGAAATTTTACCCAGGAAAAATCAACTGGTAAGGCCGCCTGTTGCCAATGTAGACCAGGCCATAATAGTCTTTGCCATATCTAAGCCAGAGATAAACAGAGTTCTTTTGGACAAGATGATTGTGGTTGCTGAAATTAACAAGATAGAGCCTGTGGTCTGCATAAACAAAGTAGATATGGAAAAAAGAGAGGAAGTAGAAAATTTGATCAATGTTTACAGAAAAATAGGCTATAAAGCTGTCGGTACTTCTGCAGTAACTGGAGAAGGCATGGAAGAATTGAAGAGCTATTTAAAAGATAAAATTTCTTTTTTTGCTGGTCCTTCCGGGGTAGGTAAGTCTTCTCTCATAAATCTCATACAGTCCAACATAAGGTTGAAAACCGGGGAATTGAGTGAAAAGCTCGGGAGAGGAAGGCACACCACAAGAAGTGTAGAATTTTTACCCCTTGATTTTGGAGGATATGTTTTAGATACTCCTGGTTTTACGGCTTTGGAAATTGACATTCCCAAAGAAGAGTTGAGGAATTATTTTAGAGAATTTATAGAATTTCAAGAAAATTGCAGGTTTAATTCCTGTCTCCATGTGAATGAACCTGATTGTGCAGTTACTGAAGCAGTGGATGAGGGCATTATAGACAGGCAAAGGTATATAAGTTATTTGACTCTTTTAAGGGAGGTAAAAGAGAAGGAGAAGAGGAGGTATAAAAATTGAAGATCGCACCTTCTATACTTTCAGCCGATTTTGCAAACCTTTTACAGGATGTAAAGGAAATAGAAGAAGATGCTGACCTTTTGCACATAGATGTGATGGACGGACATTTTGTGCCAAATATAACTATTGGCTCTGTGGTAGTAAAAGCGCTGAGGCAGTACACCTCTTTGCCCTTTGATGTGCATCTGATGATTGAAAATCCAGACTTGTACATAGAGGATTTTGTAAAGGCCGGAGCAGACATAATCACGGTCCATCAAGAGGCTTGTGTGCATTTGCACAGGACAATACAGAGGATAAAAGGCCATGAAGTAAAAGCAGGTGTTGCACTAAATCCTGCCACACCTCTTGAGACTTTGAAGTACATTCTTGAATACGTGGACCTGGTGCTTGTGATGACTGTAAACCCTGGATTTGGGGGTCAAAAGTTTATAGATTCAATGCTTAAAAAGATTAAAGAGTTGGACGAGATGAGAAAAGAAATGAATTTAAGTTTTGAAATTGAGGTTGACGGAGGGATAAATATAAAAAACATAAAACAAGTCGTGGAAGCAGGCGCAGATATAATTGTTGCAGGGTCCGCCATTTTTGAGTCACCAGACCCTTCTTCTACTATAAAAGAGTTCAGAGAGGCTGTAGGAACATGAAAGTGCTGATCATTTCTAATGGAGAAATAAAAGATTATGGATTTTACAAAAACATTGTAGAAGAAGTAGATATGGTCATATGCGCTGACGGAGGAGCTAATCACGCTTATAAGATGAAGATAAGGCCTTTTCTTATAATCGGGGATTTTGATTCTGTAGACAGAGAAGTCCTTGAATTTTATCAAAAGGAAGGAGTTAAAGTAGAGAAGTTTCCTACAATGAAGGATGAGACAGATACACAGCTTGCCTTGAAAAAAGCTATAGAGTTAGGAGCCAAAGACATAACTTTTATAGGAGTTATTGGCGACAGATTTGACCACTCCTATGCTAATCTTTCTCTTCTCCTCTATTCTTTAAAAAGAGGGGTAAAGAGCAGAATTATAAATGAAAAAAATGAAATACACTTAATAGATGATTACATAGAGATTGAAGGGAAAAAAGGGGAATTGCTGTCTTTGCTTCCTTACTCGGGAGAAGTGAAAGGAATATACACAAAAGGGCTTTTTTATCCTCTTTCCGGGCAGAGCATGAGCATGGAAAACCCTTACGGCATAAGCAATGTTTTTACGGAGGAAAAAGCCAGCATAAAAATAGAAGAAGGGTTTTTGCTGGTCATAAAGCCTAAAGATTAGTGTCTTTATCCCCTTCCTGTGAATAGTATGTATTAACTTCGAAAAGGAAGGGGCGTTTTTATGGGAAAACTCTTTCAAAAATTGAAAAAGTTAAACCGACAGACAAATTATTTGTTAGGATATCTTTTGATGGGGCTTGGAATTTTTATTTTTGTCATGTACATTCCTCCGTGGCTGTGGATGGTTTTATTGGGGATTTTTCTTGTAATAGCAGGTTACTATGTGAACATATATTTTAAGTAAAAAAATAAAAGCGTGCAAAAATGCACGTCTTTCTTTATAAAGCCCTTTGAACTTTTCCTGCCTTCAGGCATTTTGCGCAAACATTTAATGTCACATGGGTGCCATCCACAATAGCTCTTACTTTTCTTATGTTGGGCTTCCACCTTCTTATAGTCCTTCTGTTGGAGTGACTGTATTGAAATCCCCTTATAGAGCCTTTGCCGCAGATATCGCATTTGGGCATTGTCGACTACCTCCTTTTAAGATGCGTATTTTTTCGCAACAATACCATTTTATCATCATCTTGCTCAAATGTAAATACCTTCTTTGATAATTTGGTTGATGACAGAGTGAGTTTCAGGTAAAATATAAATTAAGAATCGGAGGGATAGAGAATGGTTCAAATAAAAAACAATTATGGCAGCATCACTATTTCAAATGACGCCATTGCTGCAGTAACCAGCAGGGCTGTGTCGGAATGCTATGGCATAGTGGGATTGGGGAGAAAAGGAGCAAACGGGCTCGTGGAAATATTCAAAACAGAGAACTCTGGCAAAGGCGTCAAGGTTTCTTCTTCAGAAGAGGGGCTTATCTTGGAGGTTTATATAGTGGTACTTTACGGAGTGAATATAAGGACTGTTTCTTTGAATGCAATTGAGAGAGTGAAATACGCTGTTGAAAAATTTACAGGATTGAAAGTGTCAAATGTTACGATAAACGTTCAGGGAATCAAGGTTGACAATTAAGGAGGAAGGTACGTTGAAATATATAGATGGAAAGACGTTAAAAGATATGATAGTAGCGAGTGCCAATTACCTTTATAACAACAGAGGTGAAGTGGATAAATTAAACGTGTTCCCTGTGCCTGACGGGGATACTGGCACAAACATGGCATACACGCTTCTTTATGCAGCAAAAGAGCTGGAAAAAGTACAGGATACTGTAAAAGAGGTACTAGAAGCTACTTCCAAAGGCACTTTGATGGGAGCAAAGGGAAACTCGGGAGTAATTCTGTCGCAGATTTTTAAAGGGTTTGCAAAGCATCTTAAGAACTTGAAGAAAATATCTACCTGTGATTTTGCATTGGGATTAAAAGCCGGTGTAGAAGCTGCTTACAAAGCAGTTATGAGGCCGGTTGAAGGAACTATTCTCACTGTGTCAAGAGAAACAGCGGAAGAAGCTCTGAGGATATGCCGCGAAGTTCAGGAATTTGAAGATTTTCTTGAGAGGTTGATTGGCAAGGCGGAACAATCTTTAGAAAATACTCCTAATCTGCTTCCCATTTTAAAAGAAGCTGGCGTTGTGGATTCAGGTGGAATGGGTTTTGTGTATGTGCTTCGTGGAATGCTCCAGGGGCTTGGTGGGAATAAGATAGAAATCGTGGAAGACTTAGAAGAGAAAAAGGAGTTACAGCTACACAAAGAAGAGCTAAAGTACCTCTACTGCACGGAGATACTGGTAAAGACGAATAAGAAATACTCAGAAGCACTTTTTAAAGAGCGCTTTAAGAATTTTGGTGACAGCCTAGTGGTGGTTGCAGAAGACGACCTCTTGAAGGTACATGTTCACACAAACAATCCGGGGTTGGTGCTGGAAGAAGGAGTAAAAATAGGAGAGCTCATAAAGGTTAAGATTGACAATATGAAGCTTCAGCATGAGACTATAATAGGAGAAAATAAAAAGCCAAAGAAAAAATATGGAATTCTTGTGGTAGCAACGGGAGAAGGGGTAAAAGAGATTTTTGAGAATTTAGGCTGTGATGTCATAGTAGATGGCGGGCAAACGATGAATCCCAGCACCAATGAAATTTTGCAGGGAATAGAAAAAATTAATGCAGAATACATTTTTGTATTTCCAAATAATAAAAACATAGTAATGGCATGTGAGCAAGCGAAAAAACTCACTGATAAAAAAGTAAAAGTAATTTCCACCCGTAACTTTAACGAGGCGGTAACTGCAATTTTAGCTTTGGATTTAGAAAAAGAGTTCGATGAAAATGTAAGAATAATTGAAGAAGTTCTAAAAAATGTAAAAACCATTGAAGTGACCTTTGCTGTCAGGGAGTCTAAAGTCAACGGTTTTGATATCAAAGAAGGAGATGTTTTAGGTTTTATAGATGAAAAACTTGAATTAGTGGGAAAGGACTACAATGAGGTGGCAGAAAAGTTAATCGCCAAAGCTATAAGCCCCGATACCTCACTTATTACTATATACTACGGAAAAGATGTTACGAGAGAAAGAGCTGAAGGCCTTAGAAATTTGATTTCTAAAGATGTAGAAGTAGAAATCCATTACGGGGGTCAGCCTCTTTATTACTATGTCATATCGATTGAATAAAAGGTGAAAAGGCATGTCCTTGGATTTAGATATACAGTACGTCAAAGGTGTGGGACCTAAAAGGGCAAAACTTTTTAAGAAACTGGGCATAGATATGGTAAAGGACTTAATATTTTACTTTCCTAGGGACTATGAAGACAGAAGTGAGATAGTGAAAATTGAAGATTTGATAGTGGGGGAAAAGCAGACTTTTAAGGCCTATATTGCGGGAAGTGCAAGAGAAGTAAAAACTTCCCGCGTTGTCATTACAAAAATTCCCGTAAAAGATGGAACAGGGGCTGTAGAGCTTGTGTGGTACAATCAGCCCTATATGAAAAATAACTTCAAAATCGGGGAAGAGTATATCATAAGCGGAAAATTGCAGTTTAAATACGGCCAGCTTGTAGTGGAAAACCCTGTATTAGAAAAGTCAGAAGAGGATTTGAATTTAAATACTGGGAGAATTGTGCCTGTCTACGGGTTAACTGAGGGTCTTACACAGAACATTTTGAGAAAAGTTATATTTAACGCATTAAGCGAATACCTTGATGAGGTAGAAGAATTTTTTGAGGAAGAGTTTTTACGTGAAAAAGGGCTCATGAATTTGAAAGAGGCTTTATTGAACATTCACTTTCCGAAGGATGAGGAAAAGCTTGCAAGGGCAAAATACAGGTTGAAGTATCAGGAATTGTTCTTATTGCAGTTGGCACTATTTTTGGTGAAAAAGTCAGTTAAAGAAAAGAGAGGGATAAGGTTTAGAAAGGTAGACATAAAGCCTTTTGTTTCAAACCTCCCGTTTAAGCTTACTTCTGCTCAAATGAAGGTTTTGAAAGAGATAATACTGGACATGGCCTCTGACAAAGTGATGAATAGACTTATACAGGGAGATGTGGGGTCAGGTAAGACAATAGTGGCTGCTTTTGCCATGTACATTGCAGCAAAAAACGGGTATCAGGTAGCCATGATGGCTCCAACAGAAATACTAGCAAAGCAGCATTACAAGACTCTCGAAGAAATTTTTAAAGGAACAGATATCCGCATAGGCCTTTTGTCAGGCAGTCTTTCTCCTTCTGGGAGGAAAGAGGTGCTGGAGAAGATTGAAAAGGGAGAGTACGATGTAGTAGTAGGTACTCATGCCCTCATAGAAGAAGACGTTTCTTTTAAAAATTTAGGCCTTTGCATAACAGATGAACAGCACCGATTTGGAGTGAGGCAGAGGGCGCTTTTGGCTCAAAAGGGAGAAAATCCAGACGTTTTAGTTATGACGGCTACTCCTATTCCACGAACTTTAGCTTTAATCTTATACGGAGATTTAGATATATCAATAATTGACCAGTTGCCACCTGGCAGAAAAAGAGTAAAAACTTACGTAATACCTTCGTCCATGAGAAAGAAGGCCTATGAATTTGCGATTAAAGAAGTAAAAAAAGGGAGACAAGTTTACGTTGTATGCCCTTTGATTGAAGAATCGGATAAAATAAAAGCGGCTTCTGCCGAAATAGTATATAGAGAAATTTACAAAGACGCTTTTAAAGAAGCAAGAGTTGGACTTTTACACGGAAAAATGTCGGACAGCGACAAAGAGAGGATTATGGAGGCATTTGTCAGAGGAGAGATTGACATACTTGTTTCAACGACAGTCATAGAAGTAGGGGTGAATGTGCCTAATGCTACGGTGATGATTGTGGAAAATGCAGAGAGATTTGGACTTGCTCAGCTTCATCAGTTGAGAGGAAGGGTTGGGAGGTCTGAATTTCAGTCCTATTGCATTTTGATAAACTATTCTCCCTCTGAAACTGCGAAAAAAAGGCTGGAGGTCTTAGCTAGGACTTCTGATGGATTTAAAATCGCAGAAAGGGACCTGGAGATAAGGGGGCCAGGTGAATTTTTAGGCGAAAAGCAACACGGCCTTCCTGAGTTTAAAATCGCTAACCTTTTTGAGGATATCGATATACTAAAAAGGGTACAAAAGGATGTGGAAAGCCTTCTTGAAGAAGACCCTAAACTTGAAAGGCATCCTAAATTGAGGCAAGTTCTCATATCAGAATTTTATGACAAAGTAAAGGATATAATATTAAATTAACAGAAAAGGAGAATAGTGGTATGGAAAAGATAGCAATTGTCACTGACAGCTTATCCGATATACCTGAAGATTTAATAAAAACTTACGGGATCTTCGTGGTTCCTCTTACAATAAACATCGATGGAAAAAGCTACAAAGATGGAGTGGACATAAAAAAGGAGGAATTTTATAAGCTCTTAAGAGAAGGCAAAATGCCTACTACTACACAGGCTTCGCCAGTGGAATTTATGGAGGTTTTTGAAGATTTATTAAAGAGCTTTGACTATGTGATTGCAATTATTCTCACTTCCAAATTCAGCGGTACATATCAATCTGCTGTCATAGCAAGGGATATGGTGGACAAAAATAGGATTGAAGTGATAGACTCAAGGCACTTTACTCTTGGAAATGGAATGCTCGTTTTAAAAGCGGCTAGAATGGCTGTGGAAGGAGCTTCTAAGGAAGAAATCGTATCTACAGTATATGAGACAATTCCTAGAATAAGAGGTATAATGGTTTTTGATTCTTTAGACTATTTATATAGAGGCGGAAGGCTTTCAAGAACCCAGTCAATCATAGGAGGGATTTTAAACGTAAAGCCCATTTTGACCAATGAGGACGGAGAGTTAAAAGTGATAGACAAGGTAAGGGGGCAGAAAAAGGCTATTCGCTGGATAATTGATTATATGAAAAACACAGGTATAGATTTTGCTGAGAGGGAAGTAGGGTTAATTCATACTGACAAAGAAGAATTTTTAAATGAAATAGAGGCAGCTTTACGAAGTGAATTGGAAATTACTAGGTTTATAAGGTCTCAGGCAGGATGTGGAATAGGCACCCATGCCGGACCTGATGCGGCGGGAGTGTTTTTTGAAGAAAAATAAATTTTTATTATTTGCCATTTCAATCACTTTTATACATTTTTGAAAACAAATTTATAGTTTAGATTGCGTTATTTCGGTTAAATTAATAATACAAACATAGATGGAGGTGATTGAAATGGCAGTAGGTTCAGAAAACAGAAATCCTCTTGTGGTTAAAGAAGCAAAGCAGATAATGAATCAGTGGAAGTATGAAGTTGCAAGAGAATTAGGAATTAATCCTCCCGCTGACGGTTATTGGGGAAATTTAACATCAAGAGACTGCGGTGCTGTAGGTGGCCATATGGTGAGAAAGATGATACAGATGGCAGAAAGCCAGTTGGCCAGCAAAGGTACCTGGAAATAGATTAAATAAAAGAGGGATATCTTCCGAGATATCCCTCTTTTATTTCACTCTGTTATATATAGCAATAGTTTACAGGTATATTACCGAAAGAGGGTGGTTAAATTAATAATGAAACAGATTGCAGGAGGTGAGAAAAGTGGCAGTAGGCTCAGAAAACAAAAACCCCCTTGTGGTAAAGGAAGCAAGGCAGGTTATGAATCAGTGGAAATATGAAATAGCTAATGAGTTAGGAATTACTCCTCCAGCTGATGGATACTGGGGGTACCTCACATCAAGAGATTGTGGAGCAGTTGGTGGGCACATGGTGAGAAAAATGATACAGATGGCAGAAAGCCAGATGGCTAGCAAAGGGACTTGGAAATAAGGGAGGCCTAAAAAGGCTTCCCTTTTTAAATTTTTAATCCAGGCAGGAGTTCGCCTGCCTGGACTGGGAGAGGAGAAATTGAAGGAAGAATTGGGGAAATTTCTATTCCCGTTAATATTATTTGCCAACTCAAAAAAGTTTTATACATGTTTTTTTGTAAGATTTTAAAAAAATATGTTAAAATAATAGGGGAAAGTGAGGGAAAAGAGCTTGAGGGTTATAGGAGGTACTTTAAAAGGGAGAAAAATAAAATCTTTGGAAGGGGAGGAAGTGCGGCCTACCTCAGACAGAGTCAAAGAAGCTCTTTTTAACATACTTATGAATAGGATTGAGGGAAGTGTTTTTTTAGACCTTTTTGCTGGCACGGGAAATGTAGGAATTGAAGCTTTGAGCAGGGGAGCAGAGTTTTGCTACTTTGTGGATAAGAGCACAAATAGCGTGAAGTGTATAAGAGAAAACGTGGAAGGGCTTGAGCTACAGCCTTTTTGCAAGATATTCCACAAAGATGCTTTTACAGCTTTAGAAATATTCCACAAAAAAAGTGTAAAATTTGATATAATATTCTTGGACCCTCCTTACTATCAAAATCTTGCAGAGAAAGCTCTGCGAAGGATAGGCTCTTTAGAGGTTTTGAAAGAGGGCGGAATAGTGATAGCAGAAGTTCATAAAAGAGATGAGTTAAAAGAAAGATATGGAAAGCTTAAAAAAGTAAGAGAAAATAAATACGGAGAGACAATACTGATGTTTTATGAGGAGGTAGTATGAGAGTAGCGATTTATCCAGGAAGTTTTGATCCGGTAACTTATGGGCATATTGACATAATAAAAAGAGGTGCAAATCTTTTTGACAAGCTGATTGTAGCTGTTTTATTAAATCCTGCTAAAAGACCTTTATTTTCTATTCAAGAAAGAATAGAGCTTCTGAAAGAAGTGACCAAGGATATTCCCAATGTTGAAGTAGATTATTTTGACGGATTGCTGGTAGAATACGCTAAAAAAGTTAATGCCAGTGCAATAATAAAGGGGCTCAGAATGGTTTCTGATTTTGAATACGAGTTTCAAATGGCTCTTGTAAATAAAAAGCTAAATCCGTCAGTTGAGACAATCTTCTTAATGACCAGTCCAAAATACGGGTATCTAAGTTCTAGCCTTGTCAAGGAAATTGCTCAATTTGGCGGATGCCTTTCCGAGTTTGTACCTGATATTGTGGCAGAAAGGCTCATGGAAAAGTTTAAGAAAAGTTAAAGGGGGTTTTATTTTTGTCAAATTTTGAAGGACTGGAAGTGCTGAGCCTTTTAGAAGAACTGGAGGATATCATAGAGAACAGTTCTTCAATACCGCTTTCTAACAAGGTTTTGATAAATAAGGAAGAGGTCCTGGAATTAATAAGGCAGATAAGAATAAAGCTGCCCGATGAGTTCAAAAGAGCCGAGTGGATAAAACAGGAAAGACAGAGAATTTTGCTTGAAGCCCAGCAAGAGGCAGAGATGATATTGAAAGAGGCAGAGCAGAAGATAAAAGAGATGGTGAGTGAAAGTGAAATAGTGAAAAAGGCAGAGAAGAGGGCTTCAGAGATAATTTCTGCTGCTCAGGCAAATGCCAAAGAAATAAGGCTGGGAAGCAGGGAATACGCGGATGAACTTCTTGCCAAGCTTGAAAACCAAGTAGCAGAAATCCTGGACACAATAAGAAAAAACAGAGAAGAGCTTAAGGGTACTAAATAATCTAGCGCTTTTTTGAGCAAAAGGCCAGTGTTAAGCTCAAAAATATTAAAAACAGCAAAGTAGCTATAAATAAAAAGCTTGAAAGTTGAAGTAGGTTGAGAGGATTTTTGGAAGAATACATATTAAAGGCTGGTAAAGTTAAAGCTTGTTCTTCAAGAGGCGTTAGAATTGTCATAAGATATGAGTAAGCCCCTGCAAGAAAAAATTGAATGGATTTTGCTATAAAATAGGGGAAATAGCCTATTTTTGTTTTTGAGATTACCCCTAGTACTTGGCCGTGTATAGATATTCCTCCCCAAGCGATTATGCTGCTTATGAGAACTACTTTCTGAGAGATAGGAATTGGCAGTTGGCTTATCATACTTGAGCCAACTGTTATTTCTAATATGCCGCTTAAAAAAGAGGGTATGACAATTTCCTCAATTCCTAAAAGGGAAAAAAAGGGCTTAAAGATGGATGAAAAAAGGCTTAATATATTGTAAAGTTTTAGAAATTCTATCACTACAGAGAAAAATACTACATATCCGCCAATTAGAAGAATAGTGTTTACAGATTTTGTAACTGCCTCCGAGAGCAGTATACTGAAGTTTTTTTTATTTTGCACTACAATTGAATAAAAACCGGTCTTTTTCGAATATGTCACCTTTCTAGTGCTTTTTTTGTAAAATCTAAATAAAAGTCCTGTGGTGATAGCAGCCAAGTAATTAGAGGCCATTATGATATATCCTGCTTTTGGGCTGTTCATCATTCCTATGGCTACTGCTCCTAACATAAAAAGGGGCCCTGAATTATTGCAAAAGGCCATCAACCTCTCTGCTTCCTCTGTTGTGCAAAGTTTCTCTTCCCACAGCCTGGTTATGATTTGTGCTCCTACTGGGTATCCAGAAGTGTATCCTATTGCCATTGCGAAAGAACCGCTTCCAGGCACGTTGAACAAAGGCCTCATGAAGGGCTCCAGCAGATTCCCTAAAAAGTGCACTACTCCTAATTGAAGCAAAAGCTCAGAACCTATAAAAAAAGGAAAAAGAGAAGGGGCTATAGTGAAAAGCCAAAGGTTTATGCCACCTTTGGCAGCCTCTAACGCCTCTTTAGGGAAAATTACGAGAGAGATAACCATCAATATGATAAGGGAAATCAAGATGTTGTAAAGTGCCTTTTTCAAATTTTATCCCCACCTCAAGGTTTTGTCATTAATATTATATGGTGGGGTTAGAGTTTTATGATGGGATGGAAAAAATCTAGCTTTGAAATAGCGAAATTTTTGTAGGCGAGGGTGTATACATCCGTCGCAAATAAGTCCCTTTCAAACATCCTGCTATCTTCAATTTTGCTTTTATACTGGGCAACCTTTGTGATGATTGGAAGTTCTGTTTTCTTCTTTATCTCTTTTAAAATTGTTTTGCCTTTTTCGCTAAAGCCCAGCACTCTTATGTAATTTGGCCCGTCAAATTCCTTAAAGAGTTTTTTATCTATCTTGAGGAGAAGGTGTAAGAGTATGTGCCTTATTCGGCTTTCTGTATATCTCTTTGATTTTGTAAGTTTTATCAGGTCTTTTATATTATTTGTCATACTAGCTGCTTTGTAAATTTTGTTATCTATCCCCTCTGCTACATCAAAAATATTTTCTAAAGGATGACCGCTTCGCAAGAGGTAGAGGATGATAGGAGAGAAATCCTGTAAGTATACAGGACCCTGACCTTCTTTAAAGGCTCTTTCCAGTATTTTTAGAGTGAAATCTGGCACATAATTTTTAACTGCTTTTATTCCCTTCTCCTCTATGGCCTTTCTTATAGAAGTAGCACTGGCAAATTCTCCCTCTAATTTCAAGGAAGTGTACAGAGCTCCCCTCCTTTTTATGGTAAAAGGGACGATGGAGCTTTTTATTTTTTTCAAGGCCTTTAAATATTCTATCCCCAATATGTTGTTAGAAGTTTGAAGAGTTTTTGAGATGCTTTCATCTCCCGTGACTTTTACCAATGCTAATTCTCTCGCTTTAGCAAAAGTTAATCCCTTTCCTAGGTTTTCTTTTAAAGCCCTTTTGTAATCTGGCGGTTCTTCTAGAAGTATGTCTGCAATTTTAGAAAGTTTTTCTAAATCTCCTTCTTCGCTTCCAAAAGCTATGCAGTCTATTACCTTCAAAGAGTCTAAAAGCTTGACCGCGCCGTAGGCAAAATTTTCTGCAGTGGAAGTTGCGTACACAACAGGGAGCTCAATTACTAGGTCTACCCCTGCTTTTAAGGCCATTTCTGCCCTCTTCCACTTGTCTACGATTGCAGGTTCACCTCTTTGCACAAAATTCCCACTCATCACCGCTACCACGTATTGACATTTTGTGAGCTTTATCGATTCTTCAAGATGGTAAAGATGGCCATTGTGCAAGGGATTGTATTCGACAATAATTCCTAACGCTTCCATACTATTTGTTTTTCCCTTCAAAAAAATTTTTAATAACGTACTTATTATTTTACACGAAATATGGTAAAATGTAAAAGGGAAACCGTGTATACAATATTACGAAGAGGAGGAGAGATTTTAAAATGTCTGTGATGGACAATATTATACAAAAGGCAAAGGCAAACAAAAAGAAAATAGTTCTTCCAGAAGGTACTGAACCAAGGACTTTAAAAGCTGCCGAAATAGTGTTAAAAGAAGGAATTGCAGATTTAGTATTATTGGGAAAAGAAGAAGAGATAAGAGAAAAGGCAAAAGGACTTGATATTTCAAAGGCAGAAATTGTAGATCCGGAGAAATCACCTAACCTTGAAAGATATGCAAAGGAATACTACGAGCTAAGGAAAAATAAAGGGATGACAGAGGAAGAAGCAGAAAGGCTTATGAGGGACCCAATGTATTACGGGTGCATGATGGTTAAATTAGGGGATGTAGATGGAATGGTTTCAGGAGCAATACACGCAACAGCCGATGTCTTCAGGCCAGCTTTTCAGATCATAAAAACTGCTCCTAATGTGAAGGTGGTTTCTAGTGCCTTCATAATGGAAGTGCCTGAGTGCAAGTATGGCAGCGATGGGGTGTTCATTTTTGCTGACTGCGCCATAAACCCAAACCCGACTGCCGAAGAATTGGCCGCAATTGCCATTGCCTCGGCTCATACCGCTAAAGTTCTGGCAGGAATTGAACCTAAGGTGGCCATGCTTTCTTTCTCTACAAAGGGCAGCGCTAGCCATGAATTAGTAGATAAGGTGAAAAGAGCGACAGAGATCGCGAAAGAGTTGGCACCTGATTTGCTAATTGATGGTGAGTTGCAAGTGGATGCTGCAATTGTAAAAGAAGTAGGCGAGTTAAAAGCGCCGGGCAGTCCTGTTGCTGGACAGGCCAATGTGCTGATATTCCCTGACTTGCAGGCGGGTAATATAGGTTATAAGCTGGTTCAAAGGCTTGCAAAGGCGAATGCGATTGGACCTATCTCTCAAGGACTGGCAAAGCCTGTTAATGATTTGTCAAGGGGATGCAGCGTAGAAGATATTGTAAATGTTATAGCGATAACGAGTGTACAAGCTCAAGGAATAGTGTAAAAAGGGGAGGCAATAATTATGAAAATTTTGGTTATGAATTGTGGCAGTTCTTCTTTAAAATATCAACTACTTGATATGGAAAACAACAAGGTTTTGGCAAAGGGGTTGGCGGAAAGAATAGGAATAAATGACTCTTTATTGACCCATCAGGCGGAAGGCAAGGAAAAAGTGAAGATACAGAGGGATATGAAAAATCACAAGGAAGCTATACAGTTAGTTTTGGAAGTTTTAGTGGATAAAGAAATAGGTGTTATAAAGGACATGAAGGAAATAGATGCGGTGGGACACAGGGTTGTCCACGGAGGAGAATATTTTACAGATTCTGTATTGATTGATGATGAAGTGATAAAGAAATTAGAAGACTGTATTGACCTTGCACCTTTACACAATCCTGCCAACATTGAAGGGATAAAAGCGTGTCAGCAGATAATGCCAGGAGTACCCATGGTGGCAGTTTTTGATACGGCTTTCCATCAGACAATGCCGGATTATGCCTACATATATCCAATTCCCTATGAGTATTACGAAAAGCACAGAATAAGAAGGTATGGCTTCCACGGGACTTCCCACAAGTACGTCTCAATGAGAGCAGCAGAGATTCTCGGAAGGCCAATTGAAGAATTGAAAATTGTCACCTGCCATCTGGGGAATGGGGCAAGCATTACAGCGGTTAAAAACGGCAAATCGATTGACACCAGCATGGGATTTACCCCTTTAGAAGGATTGGCAATGGGTACCAGGTCAGGAAGCATTGACCCCTCAATTGTGACATTTTTAATGGAAAAAGAAGGCCTTACCGCTCATCAGGTAGTTGATATCTTGAACAAAAAATCAGGTGTTTACGGGATTTCAGGCATCAGCAATGATTTTAGAGATATAGAAAATGCAGCATTTAATGAGGGAAATAAGAGGGCAATGCTGGCACTAAAGGTATTTGCCTACATTGCTAAAAAGACCATAGGAGCCTATGCCGCTGCTATGGGAGGAGTGGATGCCATTGTATTTACTGCTGGAGTTGGAGAAAATGGACCTGAGATGAGAGAATTTATTCTGGAAGGCCTGGAGTTTTTAGGATTTACGCTTGACAAGGAGAAAAACAGGGTGAGAGGGAAAGAGGCAATAATATCTACAGAAGATTCCAGAGTAAAAGTCATGGTAATTCCTACAAATGAGGAGTACATGATAGCGAAAGATACTGAGAAATTGGTGAAGGGGATTAAGTAGATATTGACAATTGGTATAGGGGTTAGTATAATAGGTGTTGTCAATTACGTTAAGGTGTGTGAAGAAAAATGAAAATTGACCTTTTGAAAATCAAAGGGCAGCTTGGGCGCAGCATATATGTAGACTACGTGGAGGATTTGAAGAGCTTTGATTTTAAGGGAGAAGAGTTTGAAATCGTAGACCCTTGGAGGGTAAAGGGTAAAATTACTGCCCAGAAGGAAGGGCTATTTGCAGAGCTTGATATTAAAGGAAGTATAAGGGCAACTTGTGACAGGTGTTTAGAGGAGTTCATCTATCCTCTGGACTTGAAGTTGAGGGAGTATGTAGAAGAATGTGTGGATGAGGAAGTAGACGACAGTTTCTATGAAAATTTTGATATGACGATTTTTGTGCTGCACTTTGTGATACTTTCTCTCCCTATGAAATTTTTGTGCAGAGAGGACTGCAAGGGATTGTGTCCTATCTGCGGTACCAATCTGAATTACGGAAGCTGCAGCTGTAAGAGAGAGGAAATTGACCCTCGCTTGGAAGTCCTTTCTAAATTGTTGCAGTAAATGTAGGAGGTGTTGAGAATGGGCGGAGTGCCAAAAAGGAGAACATCTAAAGCAAGAAGGGATACGAGAAGGAATAATAGCTTTAAAATTGCCCCACCGGCGTATGTGCTGTGTCCGAGATGTCATCAGCCAAAGCTTCCCCACAGAGTTTGTCCAAATTGCGGTTATTACAAGGACAAAGAAGTAATTAAAGTAGAGGAGTAGCAAAAAAGTAGTAATAGGGTTTCCTATTACTACTTTTTTGTTTTATATAGAAAAATGAGAGTTGTAGAAACTACAAGGTGCCACTTTTTTGTTGATTTTGAGGAAAAAATAATTTATAATTTTGGGTAGGTCATAAAAACAACTAATATTTGGAGCTGGTAATATGGCTGTGAGAGTGAGTAAGGCGGAAAGACAGAGACTTTTAAGAGAGAAAATTAACGAAAACCCCTTTTATACGGACGATGAGCTGGCTGACATGTTTGGAGTAAGTGTGCAGACTATAAGGCTTGACAGGATGGAGTTGGGCATCCCTGAGGTCAGAGAGAGGATAAAAAATGTTGCAGAAGAAAATTATAGAAAAGTAAAAACTATTCTCGGAGCAGAAGTTGTAGGGGAACTCATAGATCTGGAATTGGGGAAAAGGGGCATATCAATATTTGAGCCGACTGAAGACATGGTCTTTGTGAAGACAAAAATCGTAAAGGGCCAGTACATTTACTCTCAGGCAGAGTCCCTGGCTTTGTCTTTGATTGACGCTCCTGCAGCTTTGATTGGAGTCGCAAATATAAAGTACAAATATCCGGTTAAAGTTGGAGATAGGCTTGTGGCTAAGGCTGAAGTGATAAGGCAAAGAGGAAACAAGTATTTTGTGTGGGTAAAGATAAAGGTTAAAGAAAAAGAAGTATTCAGAGGTAAGTTTATACTAGTAGCATTGGAGGAAGATTTCTTGAAAAAAAGGAGTGACACAGTTGAAGTTGGCAATTGATGCGATGGGGGGCGACTACGCGCCAGAAGAAATAATAAAAGGAAGTTTAAAAGCATTAGATCACTTTAAAGATATAGAAATTTTTTTAATTGGCAAAGAAGAGGCTTTAAAGGGGCTTGAAGGTAAGAGTGAAAGGCTAAAACTCATATATGCCAGTGAAGTTATTGAAAATAACGAGGCTCCTGTAGCAGCGATAAAGAAAAAGAAAAACTCTTCGATGGTAGTAGGTTTGGAACTTCTCAAAAAGGGGGAAGTAGAGGCTTTTCTATCAGCAGGCAATACTGGCGCTTTGATGGCAGGCTCTCTTCTTATTCTTGGAAGGATAAAAGGGATAAAAAGACCTGCTTTAGCTCCTATTCTTCCCACTTTAAATGGAGCCACGGTTCTGCTGGATGCAGGTTCTAATACCGACTGCGATGAAGAAAATTTATTTCAGTTTGCGGTAATGGGGCATGTTTACGCTCAGAAGATGTTTGGAATTGAAAAACCCAGGATTGGCCTCTTTAACGTGGGGACAGAAGAAGAAAAAGGGAATGAAGTAGTAAAAAAGGCTTTTGAAAGGTTAAAAAACTCTAGATTGAATTTTATAGGAAATGTAGAGGGAAGAGACATACCCTATGGAGTCTGTGAAGTTGTCGTATGCGATGGATTTGTTGGAAATGCGATATTAAAGTCAATGGAAGGAATTGCTTTTGTGATTTCACAGCTTTTGAAAGAGGAACTTTCTAGAAATATTTTTACGAAAATGGGTGCTCTTCTTATAATGGGAGGCCTTAAAAGGATAACTCAAAAGATGGATTACACTGAATACGGAGGAGCTCCTCTTTTGGGAATCAGCAAACCTGTCATAAAGGCGCATGGCAATTCAAAGGCAAAGGCTATTTTTAATGCCATTAAACAGGCTAAAAACCTTGTGGGAAATGACGTATTGCGTCATATAAAAGAAGAAATTGAGCTTACGGGAGATGAGATAAGTGTGTGAAAAGATTGCAGCAGGAATATTGGGAACTGGCAGCTATCTGCCAGAGAAAATTTTGACAAATTTTGATTTAGAGAAAATGGTGGACACTTCTGATGAATGGATCACTACTAGAACAGGCATAAAAGAAAGAAGGATAGCAGACCCTTCTCAGGCTACATCTGATCTGGCTACTGAAGCTTCTAAAAGAGCTTTAGAGGATGCGAATTTGAAACCAGAGGATTTAGATATGATAATTGTTGCAACTGTCACACCAGACATGAACTTTCCTTCTACCGCCTGCATAGTTCAGGCAAATCTAGGAGCTTTAAATGCGGCTGCTTTTGACATTTCTGTAGGATGCTCTGGTTTCATATATGGCCTTGCTATTGCTCAGCAGTTTGTAGAAACTGGCATGTACAGGAATGTGCTTGTAATAGGAGCAGAGACTCTTTCAAAAATAATTAATTGGAAGGACAGGAATACTTGTGTCCTCTTTGGCGACGGTGCGGGAGCAGCAGTAGTTGGAAGAGTTGAGAGCGGGTATGGCATACTTGGGAGCTACTTGGGGGCTGATGGGACAGGAGGAAAGTATCTGTACATGCCTGCTGGTGGATCGAGAATGCCAGCAAGCCATGAGACTGTAGAAAAAAATCTGCACACCATTTTTATGGAAGGGCAGGAAGTGTTTAAATTTGCAGTGAAGGTGATGGACAGCGCCACAATAGAGGTTTTGGAAAGATGTGGCCTTACGCCAGAAGACATAGACATGTTAATTCCTCACCAGGCAAATACCAGGATAATTGAAGCAGCTAGGAAGAGACTTAAACTAACGAATGACAAAGTCTATATAAATTTAGACAAATACGGGAACACATCAGCGGCTTCTGTTGCAATCGCTCTTGATGAGGCTTATAGAAAAGGTTTGATAAAAAAAGGAGATATAATACTGACAGTGGCCTTTGGGGCTGGTTTGACTTGGGCTTCAAGTGTAATAAAATGGAGCAAATGAAGGAGTGAAGATGATGTTCAAGACAAAGATAACTGAAATGCTCAACATAAAATATCCCATATTTCAAGGAGGAATGGCTTGGGTAGCTACTGCAGAACTGGCAGCGGCAGTTTCTAACGCAGGAGGGCTTGGAATTATAGGAGCAGGGAATGCCCCTGCGAGCTTTGTGAGAGAACAGATAAGAAAGGCAAGAGAGCTTACAGACAAGCCTTTTGGAGTCAATGTCATGCTTTTGTCTCCCTATGTGGATGAAGTAATGGAGGTGATATTGGAAGAAAGAGTGGACGTGATAACTACAGGGGCTGGCAATCCTGGAAAGTACATACCTCGGCTTAAGGAAAGAGGTATAAAGGTCATACCGGTTGTCGCATCTGTCGCTTTAGCTAAGAGGATGGAGGATATAGGAGTTGATGCAGTAATTGCAGAAGGAACAGAATCAGGTGGGCATGTGGGAGAGCTTACTACTTTTGCTCTTGTGCCTCAGGTGGTTGACGCTGTTAATATTCCTGTAATCGCAGCAGGCGGTATTGCAGATGGGAGGGGCTTTGCTGCTGCTTTCTGCCTTGGTGCTTCAGGTGTGCAGATGGGCACGAGATTTGTCTGCTCTACGGAATGTACTGCCCACCCTCGATACAAAGAGTACATATTGAAGGCGAAGGACAGGGATACAGTGGTGACAGGCAGGAGCACTGGTCATCCTGTGAGAGCTTTGAGAAACAGGCTGACGAGAGAGTTTGAAAAATTAGAGCAAATGGGAGCTCCTAAAGAACAGTTGGAAAAGCTGGGTGAAGGGAAATTGAGGGCTGCCGTTGTAGACGGAGACGTGGAGTATGGCTCTGTAATGGCAGGACAGATCGCAGGACTCATTAAAGACATAAAGCCAGTTAAAGAGATAATTGAAGACATCATAAAACAAGCTGCTGAAGTTATTGAAAACTTGAATAAAATGAGGTGAAAGGATGAAAATAGCTTTTATATACCCGGGCCAAGGTGCCCAGTACGCAGGGATGGGAAAGGAAATATACGAAAAATACGAAGAAGCGAAAGAAATTTTTGAAAGAGCAGATGAGGCTTTAGGTTTTAACATATCTAAACTGTGCTTTGAAGGGCCTGAAGAAGAGCTTATGAAGACGGAGAACACACAGCCGGCCATTTTGACAGTTTCAGTGGCCTTGACAAGGGTTTTGCAGAAAAGAGGTGTAAAACCTGATGTGACAGCAGGTTTAAGTTTAGGAGAGTATTCATCTCTTGTACTGGCAGAAGCTTTAGATTTTGAGGATGCAGTGAGACTTGTCAAAAAGAGAGGAAAGTACATGCAGGAAGTGGTCCCAGAAGGAGTCGGCACAATGGCAGCAATACTTGGACTTCCCAATGAGGAAGTTGAGGAAATATGCCGGATTGCATCAGAGGTCGGTGTGGTAGAACCTGCTAACTACAACTGTCCGGGTCAATTAGTGGTCTCTGGGGAAGTTAAGGCTGTAGAAAGAGCTGTGGAACTAGCGAAGGAGAGAGGAGCTAAGAAAGCAGTAGTGCTTGCAGTAAGTGCGCCTTTCCACTGCAGCATGTTGAAAGAAGCTGGAGAACTTCTAGCAAAGGAATTGGATAAAGTAGAGATAAAGGACTTGAAGGTTCCTGTGATATCAAATGTTACTGCCGATTACGTGCAAAAAGATAAGGTTAAAGAATTACTCATAAAACAGGTGAGTCATCCCGTCCTCTGGGAGCAGTCTGTGAGAAAAATGATAGAAGACGGTGTGGATACTTTCATAGAAATAGGACCTGGAAAGACTTTGAGCGGATTTGTCAAGAAAATTGATAGAAGCAGGACTGTTTTGAATTTTGAGGATGAGGAGTCTCTCATGAAGGCTCTCTCAGCTTTGGGGGTATAGTTTATGGTAGATGAAAAGAGGGTGGCATTTGTCACAGGAGGTTCTAGAGGTATAGGCAGAGCTATTGCTGTAAGACTTGCTAAAGATGGCTTTAATATTGCTATAACTTATGTAAAGGACGATAAGAGTGCAGAAGAAGTTGTTGAAGAGGTAAAAAAACACGGAGTTGATGCTCTAGCAATAAAATGCGATGTTTCCAAATACCATGAGGTTGAAAAAGCTGTAGAAAAGGTTATAGAGGAGTTTGGAAGCATAGATGTGGTAGTTAACAATGCAGGAATTACAAAGGACAATTTGATTTTAAAAATGGAAGAAGAAGAGTGGGACCAAGTAATAGATGTAAATCTCAAAGGAGCCTTTAATGTAATAAAATTTGCTTCAAAGTATATGATAAAAAAGAGAAAGGGGAAAATAATAAACATAAGTTCTGTGGTGGGGCTTATGGGAAATGTAGGACAGGCTAATTATGCTGCTTCTAAAGCAGGAATCATAGGACTTACAAAGTCAGTAGCTAAAGAGCTTGCTAGCAGAGGAATAACTGTAAATGCTGTAGCTCCTGGTTTTATTGAAACTGACATGACCAACGTATTGAAAGAAGACATAAAAGAAGCAATGCTAAAAAGCATTCCCTTAAAAAGGGCAGGAAAACCTGAAGAAGTTGCAGAAGTTGTGGCTTTTTTGGCAAGCTCAGCCTCAGATTACATTACTGGGCAAGTAATAAATGTTGACGGAGGAATGGTTATGTAATATTATCATAAGTGTACAATTTTTGAGAGGAGGTGAAAAGGGTATGATTTTTGAAAAAGTGAGAAACATCATTGCTGAACAGCTCGGCATTGATCCAGAGGAAATAACAATGGAGTCCTCATTCATAGATGATTTAGGAGCAGACTCCTTGGACATAGTAGAGCTTATAATGGCTTTGGAAGAAGAGTTTGACATTGAAATTCCTGACGAAGACGCCGAAAAAATAAAGACGGTAGGTGATGTCGTAGAGTACTTAAGCAATATTGTTGAGTAAATAAGGTCCCGCGCTGCGGGACTTTATGCAAATAAAGATTTGGAGGTTAAGTTTATGAACAGAGTAGTTGTAACAGGATTGGGAGTAATCAGCCCTTTAGGCAACACTGTTGAAAAGTTCTGGAATTCACTGATAAATGGAGAAAATGGAATAGGACTTGTCACCAAATTTGATACCTCTGAATTTCCCACAAAAGTGGCTGCTGAAGTGAAAGACTTTGACCCTACTTTATACATAGACAAAAAAGAAGCCAGAAGAATGGATAGGTTTATACAGTTTGCTGTGGCAAGCACAAAACTTGCACTGGAGGATGCGGGGATTGAACTTGACAAAGTAGACTTAAATAGATTTGGAGTGATTTACGGGACAGGCATAGGGGGAATTGAGACCTTTGAAAATCAGATGAAAGTGATGTACGAAAAAGGCCCCAGCAAAGTAAGTCCCTTTTTCATCCCTATGATGATAGCCAATATGGCAGCTGGGCAGATAGCCATAACCTTTGGCCTTAAGGGAATCAATGAGACTATAGTAAATGCATGTGCTTCCAGCACTAACGCCATAGGAGAAGCTTTTAAAGCCATTCAAAGAGGAGATGCAGATTTAATAGTGACTGGAGGTACAGAAGCTGCGATAACTCCCATGTCCTTTGCAGGTTTTTGCGCTATGAAAGCTATGTCCACAAATCCTGACCCTTCCACTGCTTCAAGGCCCTTTGATTTGAATAGAGATGGATTTGTTATGGGAGAAGGGTCTGCTACGTTGATTCTGGAGTCATTGGAACATGCTCAAAAAAGAGGGGCGAAGATATACGCAGAGATAATAGGGTATGGCGCTACAGATGATGCTTACCACATAACAGCTCCAGCTCCAGAAGGGGAAGGGGCAGCGAGAGCGATGGAAGCAGCCCTTAAAGACGGAAAAGTAAGTTATGATATGGTAGACTACATCAATGCCCATGGAACCTCTACAGAGTACAACGATAAGTTCGAAACTATGGCAATAAAGAAAGTTTTCAAAGACCACGCTTATAAGCTCTGCGTAAGCTCTAATAAGTCCATGTTGGGACATTTGTTAGGAGCAGCAGGGGCAGTAGAAGCTGTAGCTACGGTGCTGACCATAACTCACGGGATAGTGCCTCCAACCATTAATTACCAGACTCCCGATCCAGAGTGCGATTTAAACTACGTTCCAAACAAGGCAATAGAAAGGGAAGTGAATTACGCCATTTCTAACTCTTTTGGTTTTGGCGGACACAATGCTACTTTGCTCTTTAAAAAATTTTGAAAGAGGTATAAAGGTGAGTAAGAAGGTGTTGACTTATCTGGAACAGAAGATAAATTATGAGTTTAAAGATAAAACTCTGCTTTTAGAAGCCCTGACCCACAGTTCATGGGCTCACGAAGGCAAAAATGAAAAAGTGAGCAATGAGAGATTGGAATTTTTGGGCGACTCTGTTTTAAGCCTTGTGATAAGCGAATACCTGTATAAAAATAGAAAAGACTTAGAAGAGGGTTCTCTTTCCAAGTACAGGGCAGAGATAGTCTGCGAGCCATCTCTTGCTAGATGTGCTCGAAAGATTGAGTTGGGCAGCTTTTTGAGAATGGGAAAAGGCGAAGAAATATCAGGAGGCAGGGACAGGGATTCAATACTTGCGGATGCGATGGAGGCATTATTAGCTGCCGTATATTTGGATGGTGGTTTGGAAGCTGTCAGAAGGGTGATTTTAGACCTCTTTAAGGAAATCATAGATGAAGTTTTAAAAGGGATAATTTACAGAGACTATAAGACGAGGTTGCAGGAAGTGGTACAGAGCATGGAAGTTGGGAAGATAACCTATGAGCTTGTAGAAGAAATAGGACCTGACCACAACAAGACTTTCGTAACTCAAGTAAAAATTGGAGATGTAGTTTTAGGCATAGGACAAGGAAAGAGCAAAAAAGAATCTGAACAGGCAGCTGCTATGGAAGCATTGAGCAAGCTGGGGATATTGAAATGAAGAGGAAAATGTATATAATTCCAATTTTCATCCCCCACTGGGGATGTTCTTTCAAATGTGTTTTTTGCAATCAGAACTTAATAACCGGTCAGAAAAAAGATGTAACTGTGGAGGAAGTGATTGAGACAATAGAAAGCCATTTAAAAACCATTCCTGAAGGTTCTGAAGTGGAAGTATCCTTCTTTGGCGGGAGTTTCACTGGTATACCGATTGAAAAGCAAAACTTGTACTTAAGTATTGCAAGGGAATACCTTAAGAGAGGGCAAATACAAGGTATACGCTTATCCACTCGTCCTGACTATATAACTGAGGAGATTTTGGAAAATTTAAAAAAACACGATGTTTCAGTTATCGAACTTGGAGTTCAGTCCATGGAAGATGATGTGCTTGAAAAGAGCAGGAGAGGTCATACCAGTGAAGATGTGGTGAATGCAGTAAACCTTATAAGAAGATATGATTTTAAACTTGGACTGCAGCTTATGATAGGTCTTCCAGGGGATACTGAAGAGAAGTCTTTGAATACCGCCCATAAGATTGTCAGTTTAAAACCAGATTTTGTTAGGATATATCCCACTCTTGTCATTAGAAATACCTACCTTGAGAAAATGTATAAAGAGGGGAAGTATACTCCCCTCTCACTGGAACAGGCTATCAATATTTCGAAGAAAATGTATATAATTTTTGTCAAAGCAGGTATAGATGTGATTAGGATAGGGCTTCAGACCACAGACAACATAAACTTCAACAAAGATGTAGTGGCAGGACCTTTTCATCCTGCTATGGGCCAGCTGGTGGAATCTAGTATAATGCTTGATGTGCTAAAAGAAGTAATAGAGAAAGAAGGTATAAAAGGCAAGAAAATATCAATTTTTTGCAATGAGAGAAAGCTTTCTACGGTCATTGGACAGAAGAAATACAACAAAAGATTTTTGGAAGACAAGTACGGATTACAGGTACAAGTCAAACTTTTAGAGAAGATAGAAGAAGATAAAATTGTCTTATCTTATGACAAAAAGCTCTATCCGATTTCAATTACTGACTTCATAAAGGACAATTTTTAAAAAAATTTTTGTGAAAAAGAAGGAAATGTTGATTTTTTAGCGAATATATAATAATATATCACATGTATTCATTTTCACAATAATAAATGAAGGAGGTCATCTAACAGTGGAGGTTCTCAAAGTATCAGCTAAATCTAAACCCAAATCTGTAGCAGGTGCGTTGGCTGCTGTCCTAAGAGAAAAATCTTCTGCAGAGATTCAGGCAGTAGGGGCGGGAGCAGTCAATCAGGCGGTGAAAGCAATCGCCATTGCGAGAGGATTTGTGGCACCGAATGGGATTGACTTAATTGCAATTCCCGCTTTCTCAGAGATCGAGATAGACGGAGAAACGAGGACAGCCATAAAGTTCATTGTAGAGCCAAGATAATTTGAACCTGCTTTTTAGCAGGTTTTATTTTTATGCATGGGGTGGTTTGATATGGAAAATTTTGAGAGAATTATAAAATTGGAGAACGAAATAGAGGCTCAGCTTGTGGGCAGCATATTGGAAGAAAGGGGTATTCCCCACTTCATAAGGACCTTTCACGACACTGCGTATGACGGTCTCATTCAGGTGGTTGAAGGGTGGGGAGAAGTTCTTGCACCTTCTGAGTATAAAGATACCATCATCTCCATCGTAGAAGATGTCAGGCAAAATAGGGATGAAAATTAAGAGAGCTTGTGGTAAAATGGAAGGTGCATGAGGAGTGATGGTATGTACCTTAAGAAGCTGGAACTATATGGATTTAAATCTTTCGCAGACAAAGTCAGTTTAAATTTTGAAAAAGGTATTACCGCAATAGTGGGTCCTAACGGAAGTGGCAAAAGCAACATCTCTGACGCTATAAGATTGGTGTTAGGAGAACAGAGCATAAAGAGTTTGAGAGGTTCAAAACTCGAGGATGTAATTTTTGCTGGCAGTGAAACTAGAAAGCCTCTAGGATTTTGTGAGATAAACCTTACGCTTGACAATTCTGACGGTTTACTCCCCTTTGATTACAATGAAGTCGTCATAACTAGAAAAATTTTCCGGTCAGGGGAAAGCGAATTCTTTATAAACAAAACTCCCTGCAGGCTAAAGGACGTCCATGAACTTTTTTTGGACACGGGAATAGGTAAAGAGGGATATTCTGTCATTGGTCAAGGGAAGATAGATGAAATCTTGTCCGCAAAGCCGGAAGAAAGAAGGTTAATTCTAGAAGAGGCGATTGGGATATCGAAATATCGCTATAAAAAAGAAGAGGCCGAGAGAAAACTAGTTTCAGCGGAAGAAAATCTCATCAGGTTAAATGACATAGTTGTGGAATTAGAAAAACAGCTTGAGACTTTGAAAGCACAGAAGGAAAAGGCAGAGAAATACCTTTTCTTAAAGGAACAGAAAAAAGAGGCTGACATAAGTCTTTACGCGCAGCTAGCAAAAAGAGCTATAAAAAGATATGATGAATTTAGAATGCAGTATGATGTTCTGGTGAAAAAATTAGAAGAAAAGACAAGAGAGAAACAGGAAGAAGAGAAAAAATTTCTATTTCTTGAAGGAGAAGTGGGAAAATTAAAGAGAAGAATAGAAGAAGAAAAGGATAGGTATCACAACCTTCTAAGGGAAATAGAAATTGTCTCAGGGCAGAAGGAACTTCTAGTAGAGAGAGTTAAAAATTTAGAAGAAAATATCAAATACTATAGCGAAGAGTTAGAAAAACTGGAAAAAAAGAAACTCCTTCTAAAAGAAGAGCTGAAAAAGTCGGGGGACAGGATCTTCAGACTGCAGGAAGAAAAAAATGGACTTCAGAGTAAATTGAAAGAGATGGAAGAAAAGCAAAAAAACTTGCACAGGCTTTACAGAGAAAGGGAAGAGGAGATTGAAAAGGCTAAAGCAGACATAATTGAGATACTAAACCAGATGGCAGAAGCAACTAGCAAGATTTCTTTGAATAAATCTCTAAAAGAGGAGTCAGAAAGCAAAAGAGAAAACCTTATTTCAACTAAAAAAGCTCTCGAACAAAAGTTAAAAGCACTGCTTTTGGACAAGAAAGAAAGCGAAGGTAAGTTAACTGAGCTACAAAAAGGCCTTTTTAAACTAGAAAAGGCAAAAGAGGATTTGGAGGAAAAACTTAAAAGGCTAGAAGAAGCTTTTAAGTTAAAAGAGAGGCTTCTGAAAGAGCTCGGGGAGGAACTTGAGAAGAAGAAGTCCCGTCTTTTTATTCTGGAAGATATGGAAAGAAATTATGAAGGGTATAGCGATACCGTGAAAAAACTGTTTAAGGTGGCGGATAAAAGAGGAATAGTAGGAGTTGTCGGAGAGCTTATTGAAGTGGAGGAAAGCTACAGGCAAGCTATAGAGGTGGCTTTGGGCTCTAACATCCAAAACGTAGTTGTAGAAAATTCTCAAAAAGCTGCTGAATTGATAGAAATTTTAAAGAAGCATAATTTAGGAAGACTAACTTTTTTGCCTCTTGACTTGGTGAAAGGGAAAAAGCTTGAAGGAGAAGCTGCTTTGACTGAAGAAGGGGTCATGGGGATAGCATCTTCCCTTGTAAAGTATGCCCCTTCCCTTGAGAGAGTTTTTAATTTTTTGCTTGGAAGAACCCTGGTAGTAGATACAATTGAGACTGCGATACATCTCGCTAGGAAGTACGATCAGGCCTTTAGAATTGTCACATTAGACGGAGAGCTCATCAACATAGGTGGGGCTATCACAGGAGGAAGTTTAAAGTCAACTAATACAAGCATTCTTTCAAGGAGAAACGAAATAAAGAGGCTGAGAAAAGATATAGAAGAACTATTGGATAGTGAAAGAGATATAAAAGCAGAAGTAGAAGTGGTTGCAAGTGAGAAGGAATCTGTAAAATCAGAGTTGAAAAAGTTAGAAGAGCAGATTTATATCAATGAAAGGGAATTGGAAGCTACAAAGCAGGGCAAGGATTTTGTTGAAAAAGAAATACAAAATTTAGAAGAAAAGATGCAGGACATTTCTGTTGAAATAAAAGAGCTCGATGAAATCATCTCTATCTACAGAAAAGAAATTGAAGAGGAGTCTCTCAAGTTAAAAGCTTTGGAAGTAGAAAAAGACAAACTTGAGGAATTAGTCAAAGGTTTCAGCGGGCAAAATAGCAAAAATAGAGATGAATTATCTATTTTTGAAAAACAGCTCACAGAGTTAAAAATAGAGATTGCTAAAGTAGGGGAAAAGCTTCAGAATGAGGTAAATAACTTAAAAGAAAAAGAAAGAGAATTCAAAGAAGTGCTGAAAGCCATAAAAGAAAAGGAAGTTCAAATTGAAAGCATGAAAAGGTCAATTGAGAAGCTGCAAATTGAAATGGAAGAATCAGAAAAGGCACTTAAAAGTTTGACTGTGGAGGTTGAAAAGTCTAGAGAATACCTCTCTTCTCTAGAAGAGAAACTCTTTGAAGAAGAAAAAGGTGCGCAGAAAGACAGAGAAAAGTTTTTGGCACTTCAGGAGGAATACACCAGCTTGAAAGAAAAAGTTCATCATGTGGAGATGAACATGCAGAAATTTCAGATGGAGATTGACAATATAAAGCAAAGGCTGTGGGAAGAGTACAACCTTGCATTGGAAGAAATTATAAAAGAAGAGAAAGAAGAAGAAATTACAAACCTAAGGATCGAAGTGGAAAGATTAAATGAAGAGATAAAGAACTTGGGAAATGTTAATCTAGACTCCATAGAGGAGTTTAGGCAGGTGAAGGAAAGGTACGACTTTTTAAAAAATCAGATGGAGGATATCATAAGAGCAAGAGAATCTCTGCTTTCAGTAATTGAGGAAGCCAGTAAAATAATAAAGATAAGATTTCAGGATGGCTTTGAGGTGTTGAGGGCGCAGTTTAAGGAGACTTTTAAAAAATTGTTTGGTGGGGGCAATGCCGAGCTTGTATTGACAGACGAAAAGAATCTGCTTACAACAGGGATAGAAATAAAGGCACAGCCTCCTGGGAAGAAATTGCAAAACCTTTCTCTCCTCTCTGGCGGAGAAAAGGCTCTTGTCGCTATTTCTCTTTTGTTTGCCATGCTTACAATGAAACCTACGCCTTTTTGCGTTTTGGATGAGATAGATGCTGCTTTGGACGACGCTAATGTGGACAGATTTGCCAAGGCTTTGAAAGAACTTTCTAAGGATACGCAGTTTATAGTAGTTACTCACAGAAGGGGAACTATGATGGCAGCAGATGCTATATACGGCGTCACCATGCAGGAAAAGGGAGTTTCAAAGCTTTTATCTATCAAGCTAAATACTGAAGATAGGTCAGGAGGGTTGCTCACACATGCTTAATTTTCTGCAAAAATTTAAAGAAAATTTAACTGCGAAGTTAAATGAGGTATTAAGCTTTGGCAAAAAAGTAGATGAGGAATTGTTTGAAGAACTGGAAGAAGCACTTATACTAGCTGATGTAGGGGTTGATACAACTTACAAGATTATTCAATCGCTTAAGCAGAAGACAAAGGAGGAAAAGATCTTTGAAGCAAGCAAAGTAAGGGAACTTTTGGCACAAGAGATATATGAGATTTTACAGAAAGATGTAGAGCCTTTTGTTTTGACTTCGCCAATGGTGATTTTGATAGTAGGGGTAAATGGGGTAGGAAAAACTACTACTATTGGAAAATTAGCTCATTTGTATAAAAAGCAGGGTAAGAGCGTAATGATGGTGGCAGCTGATACCTTCAGAGCCGCTGCCATTGACCAGCTAGAGGTGTGGGCGAAAAGAGTAAATTGCCCTATAATAAAGCATCAGGAAGGTTCTGATCCGGCATCAGTGGTGTTTGACGGTCTTCAGTCAGCAAAAGCTAGAGGTATAGACGTAGTTATTTGCGACACTGCTGGAAGGCTTCACAACAAGAAAAATTTAATGGAAGAACTTAGAAAAATACGAAAAGTTATAGACAGGGAGTACAGCGAGGCTAGAGTGGAAACTTTTCTAGTTTTAGATGCTACTACTGGTCAGAATGCTCTACAGCAGGCTAAGATATTTAAGGAAGTCGCTGACATAACAGGAATAATACTTACTAAACTAGATGGAACTGCCAAAGGTGGTATTGTCATAGCTATAAAAGAAGAACTTAACTTGCCTATAAGATATATAGGAATTGGGGAAGGAATGGAGGATTTGCAAGCTTTTGACGCAAAATCCTTTGTTTCTGCTATTTTTCAGTGAATAAAACTGCAAAAAAATGAAAAAACAGAGTTGACAAAAATGAGGGCTTCATATAAAATCTTAATGTAAAGGTCAAAACCTTAACGGGTGGGATTCCTTGTGGAAGATGATTTTTTGTTTATGACCCTTTTATATGACTTTTACGGGGCCTTGCTCACTGATAAGCAGAGAGAAATTTTCGAAATGTATTATCTGAATGACTACTCTCTCGGAGAGATATCTGAAATTCTCGATATATCCCGTCAGGGAGTGTATGACGCCTTAAAAAGGGCAGAGGATTCCCTGGAATTTTATGAAGAAAAGTTGGGATTAGTAAAAAAGCACCAGGAAATGATGAAAAAAATTGAAAAGATTAAAGAGTGCATAAAATTAATAAAGGAAAGGGAAAAGGACGAAGAGATTCTAAAAATTATTGAGGATATGGCTCGAGAGTTGGAAGAGTTAAATCCTTAGGAGGTATTTTTTGATGGCTTTTGAAAGCCTTTCTGAAAGGCTGCAGGGAGTTTTTAAAAAGCTAAGGGGTAAGGGGAAACTGACGGAAAAAGACATAAAAGAGGCGATGAGGGAAGTAAAAGTTGCCCTTTTGGAAGCTGATGTAAATTTCAAGGTAGTCAAGGACTTCATAAATTCTGTCACTGAAAAGGCTCTGGGGCAGGAAGTAATGGAGAGCCTTACTCCTGCCCAGCAGGTGATAAAGATTGTGCATGAAGAGCTCATAAAGCTTATGGGCTCTGTAGAGAGCCGATTGAATCTGGGCAGTAAAGTGCCTGCTGTTATAATGATGGTGGGTTTACAAGGCTCCGGAAAAACTACTGCCTGCGGCAAACTGGCTAACCTTTTAAAAAAACAGGGCAAGAATCCGTTGCTGGTGGCCTGCGATACCGTAAGGCCAGCGGCTATCAAACAGCTGCAGGTTTTGGGAGCAAACATAAATGTACCCGTTTTTACCATGGGAGATAAGGTGGACACTGCTGACATAGCAAAAGCCTCCATCGACTATGCCAAGTCCCATAATGTGGATGTGGTTATAATTGATACAGCAGGAAGACTTCACATTGATGATGAATTGATGGAGGAGCTTGTGAGGATTAAGGAAGCAGTCCATCCCGATGAGATACTGCTTGTGGCTGATGCCATGACAGGACAAGATGCAGTAAATGTGGCTTCTTCCTTTAATGAAAGGCTTGATATAACTGGTGTTATACTGACAAAGCTTGATGGGGATACAAGAGGTGGAGCTGCTCTTTCCATTAAAGCTGTGACTCAAAAACCTATAAAATACGTGGGGATTGGAGAAAAGCTTGGAGATATAGAGCCTTTTTACCCTGATAGAATGGCTTCCCGCATTTTAGGGATGGGTGATGTCTTAACCCTTATAGAAAAAGCTCAAGCTGCAATAGATGAGAAAAAGGCCCTTGAGATGGGGCAAAAAATACTGTCAAAGCAGTTTACTCTTGAGGACTTTTTAGAGCAGTTGAGAAGTCTTAAAAATATGGGGCCACTTGATCAGCTGCTTGCCATGATTCCCGGTGTAAACAAGAGTGTTTTGAAAAATGTAGAAGTTTCTGAGAAGGATTTAAAGCGAATTGAAGCTATAATACTTTCTATGACAAAAGAAGAGAGACAAAATCCTTCCATTATAAATGGAAGTAGAAAGAGAAGAATAGCAAGGGGCAGCGGCACTACAATCCAGGAGGTGAACAACCTCTTGAAGCAGTTTGAAGAAACCAAAAAGATGATGAAGAGATTTGCTGATATAGACAAAGACCTTAAAAGAGGTAAACTGAGGTTGCCTTTCTTGCAGTAGGTGAAGGCGGGCGACTTTTAAAGGAGGTGAGAAAGTGGCAGTTAGAATAAGGCTTAAAAGGTTCGGAGCTAAAAAGAGGCCTTTCTACAGAATAGTAGTTGCAGACTCAAGGTCTCCGAGAGATGGAAGATTTATTGACGAAATAGGCTACTACAACCCTATAGCCGAACCTGCAGAGATAAAAATAGACGTAGAGAAGGCAAAGAAATGGTTAAGTGTTGGTGCCCAGCCTTCGGATACAGTTAAATCTCTATTTAGAAAAGAAGGTATAATCAATAATTAATCCTCGTCAATGAGGAGGTGTAAAAATGGGAGAACTGGTTAAAACTATAGCTAAAGCATTAGTCGACAACCCGGATGCAGTAGAAGTCAACGAAATCCATGGGCATCAGTCTATAATAATAGAACTTAAAGTCGCTCCAGAAGACATGGGCAAAGTCATTGGAAAACAGGGAAGAATTGCGCAGGCTATAAGGACTTTGGTTAAAGCTGCTGCCCTAAAGGAGAAAAAGCGTGTGATTGTTGAGATAATTTAGGTGATAGTATGGCTGACTACTACAATGTGGGGAAAGTTACTTCTCCCCACGGAATAAGAGGGGAAATAAAAGTATATCCCCTTACCAATGTGCCTGAGAGATTTTACGACATCCCCTATATATGGGTCTTTGATGAAAAAGACATACCTTGCAAATATGAGATTGAAAATGTAAAAATTACATCAAAAGGAATGGTGCTTTTAAAACTCAAAGGAATTGATAGCAGAAATGACGCAGAAAAACTAAAAGGCTTATTTCTTAAGGTTGATGCAGAAAATGCACTTAAGCTCGAGGAAGACGAATATTTTATAACTGACCTGATAGGAATGAAGGTTTACACAGAGGAAGGAGAATTAATAGGCACATTGGAGGAGGTTTTGCAGACAGGGGCAAATGATGTGTACGTCGTAAAAGCAAAAGAAAGAGAAGTGCTGTTGCCTGCAATAAAAGAAGTGATAAAGAAAGTTGATGTAGAAGGCAAAGTGATGATTGTGCGCCTCTTGGAGGGGCTATAAATGATTTTTGATGTTTTAACGCTGTTTCCTGAGATGTTTGAATGCGTTCTTTCTCACAGCATTTTGAAAAGGGCTGTTGAAAAAAGTAAGCTAAAAGTGAATTTAATCAACATAAGGGATTTTTCAAAAGATAAACATAAAAGAGTAGATGACTATCCTTATGGCGGGGGACCGGGGATGGTCATGATGCCCCAGCCCCTTTTTGATGCCATCGAATTTGTGAAAAGTCAGGGGAACATTCCTGTCTACTACTTAAGTCCAAAGGGCAAAATTTTTACCCAGGAAATGGCAAGAGAACTTTCAAAGATGGAAAGAATTGCTCTTTTATGCGGCCATTACGAGGGAATTGATGAAAGAGTATATGCAGTGATAGACGGTGAAATCTCAATAGGAGATTTTATACTGACAGGTGGAGAATTGGCCGCAATGGTGGTCATAGATGCAGTGACAAGGCTAATTGATGGGGTTTTGTCTCATCCTCAGAGCGCTTTAGAGGAATCCTTTTCTGACTATCTTCTCGAATACCCTCAGTACACGAGACCAGAAGTATTCAGAGGAATGAGAGTGCCTGAGGTGCTTTTAAGTGGCAATCACGCTGAAATTGCCAGATGGAGAAGGCAGAAGTCTTTGGAGATAACCCTTTTAAAAAGACCTGATTTATTGAAAAAAGCCAATTTGACTGAGGAAGATAAAAAATTTCTTAGAGAAAAAGGATATGAGATATAGAAAAGGAAGGAGGGAATGTAGCATGGACTTGATAAAGGCTGTGGAAAGCGAGCAGCTTAAGAAAGACATTACGCCTTTTAATGTAGGTGACACTGTAAGAGTGTACTACAAGGTCATAGAAGGAGATAGGGAGAGAATTCAGCCTTTTGAAGGGATAGTCATAAAGAGAAGCGGAAGTGGTCTCAGGGAAACTTTCACTGTGAGAAGAGTTTCCTATGGCGTAGGCGTAGAGAGAACTTTTCCTCTTCACTCTCCAAGGCTTGAAAAAATAGAAGTGATAAGGAGAGGAAAAGTTAGGAGAGCAAAGCTTTATTACCTGAGGAAGAGAGTAGGAAAAGCTGCAACAAAGATAAAAGAATTGATGGAGTAAAAAGGGGGTTTTACCCCTTTTTTGACTATAGCGGAGGAATTAAGAGATGATACAGTGGTATCCAGGTCACATGGCAAAAGCCAAAAAGGAGATTATCTCCAACTTAAAATTGGTGGATGTGGTATATGAGATTGTCGATGCTAGAATTCCTAGAAGCAGCAGAAACCCTGATTTTGATGAAATAACCAAGAGAAAAAAGAAGATAATGCTTCTTAACAAAGAAGATTTGGCGGATGAAAGGATAACAGACCTTTGGATAAAGCACTTTAAAGAAAAAGGCATAGAAGCTGTAAAAGTAAATGCTATAACGGGAAAGGGTTTTAAGGAATTAGAAGAAAAGACTAAAGAAGTTTGCAAAGATATTCTAGAGGCAAAGGTCAAAAAAGGCCTTACTCCCCGCTTAAGGGGTATGATTTTGGGAATACCAAATGTAGGCAAATCTACTTTTATTAATACGCTGATAGGGAGAAAAAAAGCAAAAACTGGCGATAAACCTGGAGTTACTAAAAGCCTTCACTGGATAAGGACGCCCTACCTTGACCTTTTAGATACTCCAGGGGTGCTGTGGCCAAAATTTGAAGATAAAACTACCGGATTCATGCTTGCAATAACAGGGGCCATAAAGGATGAGATACTAGAGATGGAAGAAGTAGCTCTTTTTCTTGTTTCTATTTTAAAAAATCGCTATCCTGACTATTTGATAAATCGCTATAAACTTGATAAAATATGGGAAGAAGAAATAAAAATCATAGAAGATATAGGTAAAAAAAGGGGTTGCTTAGTATCAGGAGGAGAAGTAGACTTTGTAAAAGCTTCAACTGTATTGCTAGAAGATTTTAGAAAGGGGAACTTGGGGAGAATTTCGCTTGAAGAACCTTAAGGGGGAAATATTGTCATGCTCTCTAAAGTAAAAACCATGGCCATTTTAGGAATAGACGCATATGTAGTAGATGTAGAAATAGATTTAGGGACAGGGATACCTTCTTTTGACATAGTGGGATTAGGGGATACAGAGGTAAAGGAGGCAAGAGATAGGGTAAGGGCAGCTATAAAAAACAGCGGATTTGACTTTCCTTTAAAGAAGATAACGGTAAATCTCGCCCCTGCCGACATTAAAAAAGAGGGCACCGCTTTTGATTTGCCTCTAGCAGTAGGGATTCTGAAAGGAACTGAGGTAGTGAAAAATGACCTAGAGAACATTGCTTTTATTGGAGAGCTTTCTTTAGACGGTAGCTTAAGGGGAGTAAATGGCGTTCTTCCAATGGTGATGGGGGCAAAAGAAAGTGGAATCTTATCTGTAGTAGTGCCTTATGAAAATGCCCAAGAGGCCTCTGTAGTTAAAGGAATAAATGTGTATGCAATGAAGAGTTTAAAGGAAGTAGTAGAGTTTTTAAATGAGGAAAAGACCTTTAATCCTTTTTCTTTAGATATAGAAAATTTCTTTAAAAGCCCGGACTATGGGGTAGACTTTTCAGAAGTTAAAGGACAAGAAAACGCAAAAAGAGTTTTAGAAATAGCTGCGGCGGGTTCCCATAACGTGCTCATGATAGGACCGCCAGGTTCTGGCAAGACAATGTTGGCAAGGCGTTTTCCCACCATTCTTCCTCCTTTGTCCTTTGAAGAAGCATTAGAAGTAACAAAGATATACAGCATCGCAGGGCTTTTGCCCAAAGGGACGCCTCTTATGACAGCAAGGCCTTTTAGGTCTCCTCATCACACTGTTTCTACAGTTGCCTTGGTAGGTGGTGGTAAATATCCAAAGCCTGGAGAAGTATCTTTAGCTCACCACGGAGTTTTGTTTTTGGACGAGATTCCTGAGTTTAAAAAAGATGCCATTGAAGTTTTAAGGCAACCTTTAGAGGACGAGTTTGTAACTATCACTAGGGTCAACGGAAGCTTTACATATCCCAGCAAGTTCATATTGATCCTCGCGATGAATCCTTGTCCTTGTGGTTATTACGGTGATGATACTCATGAATGTCACTGCAGTGTAAATGAGATAAGGCGATATCAGAACAAGATTTCTGGCCCTTTGCTGGACAGAATAGATTTGCACGTGGAGGTAAGACCTCTTAAAAAAGGGCACTATTTTGAAGAGGGTGAAGAGACAGAAACTTCTGCCACTATTAGGGAAAGGGTTGAAAAAGCGAGGAAAATTCAGCTTGAGAGGTACAAGAATATAGGCATATTTTCAAATTCCCAGTTAAAAGGAAATTTGCTTAAAAAATACTGCAGACTTGACACTAGAACAAAAAAATTTTTAGAAGAGGCCTTTGACAAACTTTCTTTAAGTGCCAGAGGGTATAACAAAGTTTTAAAAGTGGCTCGCACAATCGCAGATTTGGAAGGGGAAGAAAATATTAAGTTAGAACACGTGGCAGAGGCACTGCAGTACAGAATTGCTGACAGTAAATACTGGTATAAATGAGAAGGTGTGATGCTGTGAATGTAAAGGACATATTCAATAAAGAGGGCATTAAGAATATTTTTTTCATATTGGTCGGGACTTTTATATCCTCTATAGGGATCAACATGTTCCTCGTACACGCTAGGCTTCTAAGCGGTGGAGTTTCAGGTATAGCTCTCATAATACAGTATTTCACAAAATTTCCAGCGGGGTACACTATATTTTTACTTAATATTCCTCTTTTAATATTAAGCTACAAAAAAGTTAATTTGCGCTTTACAATTTTTACTATTATAGGCACTGCTGCTCTGTCTTTCTTTCTAGTCCTCACTTATTCCGTGAGAAATGTTTTGCTCATAAACGATCCTTTGCTTCTAAGCCTTTATGGCGGCGTATTGAATGGGCTTGGAATGGGAATAGTATTTAGCAACCACGGTTCTACAGGAGGACTGGATATAATTTCAGTTATTGTCAAGAAAAAATATGATAATTTTGAGATTGGCCGCATATCCTTTACAGTCAATTTCATAATTGTAGCTTTAGGAGCTATATTTTTCGGACTTACAAGTGCTCTTTATACGCTTGTTTCTATGTACATCACCTCTTATATGGTAGATAAAACTATAAAAGGATTTAATAGGCAGAAGATGGTCTTAATTGTAACTGACAAAGTAGAGGAAGTGAGTAAAGAGATAATGGACACTCTCCACAGAGGAGTTACGCTGCTTCACGGAGAAGGTGCCTATACTGGAGTTAGCAAAAAAGTCCTTTACTCAATTGTATCTTTGACTCAGCTTCCTCAGCTGAAGCTCATCGTGCATCAGATAGACCCCAATGCTTTTCTTTCCATACTTGATGTGTCAGAGGTTCACGGAAAGGGTTTCGTCAGAGAACTTTTTTAAATTCTTCGCAAAGGAGGCGTTTGAGATTGAAAAGAGTATTTTCTGGAGTACAGCCGTCAGGGGATATTCACATAGGAAATTACTTAGGTGCAATGAGACAGTTCGTTGCCCTGCAGGATGACTACGATTGTTTCTTTTGTGTCGTGGATTTACACGCTCTTACAGTCCCTCAGGACCCGGTGGAACTTAAGAAAAATACCATTGAACTGGCAGCTTTATATATGGCAATAGGGCTTGACCCCAAAAAAGTCACTCTTTTTGTACAATCCCACGTTTCAGCTCATGCAGAACTGGCATGGCTGCTTCAATGCATCACTTATTTTGGAGAGCTTAGCAGAATGACTCAGTTTAAAGAAAAGAGTAAGGGCAAAGAGTCGGTTTCTGTAGGACTTTTTACATACCCTGACTTGATGGCGGCCGACATACTTTTGTATAAGACCCATTATGTGCCTGTGGGAGAAGACCAAAAGCAGCATCTGGAGCTTACAAGAGATGTGGCACAGAGGTTTAACAACAGGTTTGGGGAAACCTTTGTCATTCCAGAGCCCATGATCTTAAAGTTTGGCGCTAGAATTATGAGTTTGACAAACCCGACTAAAAAGATGAGCAAGAGCGACGCTGACCCCAATAACAGGGTAAATCTTTTGGATGACCCAGACACAATTTACAGGAAAATAATGAAAGCTGTGACAGATTCCGAAAGTGAAATAAGGCTTGATTGGGAGAAAAAACCGGGGATTAGCAACCTCCTCACAATATACAGCCTTTTCACTGGCATGGAAGTAGATGAAGTTGTGAATAAGTTTAAAGGGCAGGGTTACGGTACTTTGAAGAAGGAGCTAGCGGAGGTTGTCATTGATAAGCTTTCGGTTATACAGAAAAATTACAGGGATATAAGCGAAGAAGAAGTTTTAAGGGTATTAAAAGAAGGGGCTGAAAGGGCAGAAGCTGTAGCAGTTGAGACCTTGAAAGAAGTAAAGGAAAAGATGGGGCTTATACTAAGAGATTAAAAGGCATTTAAAATGTGATTTACTTTTTCTAAAGTCAATTTTTCGGGATTGAGGTACACTTCAATTATGTCAAATCGCGGTTGGTATTGTTTGAAGTTTGAGCTAGCTATGTAAACTTGAGCTATTTTTACAATTTTCTGCTGCTTGTGAAAGTCTACGGCTTCGCTGGGGAGTCCAAAATTCACAGAAGTTCGCGTTTTTACTTCTACAAAGACTATTTGGTTTTTGTAAAGGGCTATTAAGTCTATTTCTCCAATTTTGCACTTGAAGTTTTTTTCTAAAATTTTATACCCCTTTTTAGAGAGATACTGGGCAGCTATTTTTTCACCTACGCTGCCTACTGTTTTTTTGTTCACTTTTTTCATCCTTTCAGAATTTTTTCTACATAAGTCCGCCTGTGAATAGGACATGGCCCGTACTTTTTTAAAGCTTCGATGTGTTCCTTTGTGCCATATCCTTTGTTTTTTGCAAAGTTGTATTGAGGGTAAAGTTTGTGGTATTCCCTCATAATCCTGTCCCTTTCTACTTTTGCAAGAATTGAAGCAGCGGCAATTGATATGCTTTTTGAATCGCCTTTTACTATGGGAAGCTGCTTTATAGGCATGTCGGGGATTGAGATGGCGTCCACCAGAAGGTATTCTATTTTTTCTTTTACTTCAAAGATAGCCTTCTTCATCGCTTTCAATGTTGCATTTAGTATGTTTATCTCATCAATTTCTCTGCAGTCTACTATACCTATTCCATAGGAAATCGCTTCTTTTTTTATCACTTCTGCCAATTTTTCTCTTTTTTCCTCAGGAAGTTTTTTTGAGTCGTTTATCTCCGGTATAAATATCTCTTTGGGGAGTATTACGCAAGCAGCTACTACAGGACCCACTAGTGGTCCTCTTCCTGCTTCATCAACTCCTGCTATAAAATTTAGCCCTTCTTCGTAAAGCTTCTTTTCATAAAATTTCATTTCTTCTATTCTCTTTATTTCCCTTTCAAGCCATGCTTTTGCTGAAGAAGTGAGATTTGAAAAGTCCAAATCTTGAAGAGAACCATGATAAAGGTGTTCTTTTAACTGGCGCAAATTAAGCTTTTTCACGGCTTCCTCACCTTTTTAATATTTTGTTCTCCTTTATTTTATCACAGTTTTTGTATTATAATAAAGGTAAATTGAAGAAAGAATTTACAAAAGGTGATACAAGTGAACAGAGAAAAAGTTTTTAAGATATGGCTTAGTAGTGTAGTGGGGATAGGATACAAGTCCTATTTTCAATTGATGGAGTTTTTTAAAAAGGCCGAGGAAATCTACAGGGCAAAAGAAATTGATATATTTAAGGCAACAGGAAAGAAAAATCTAACGGAGAAAATAGTGGAGGCACAAAAATTAAACCCGTTTGAATATGTAGAAAGGTTGCAAAAATTAAAAGTAAGTGTATATACATTAGAAGAGGAGGAGTATCCTTCTATTCTTAGGGAAATTCACAACCCTCCTGTTGTCCTTTATTTGAAAGGCAGGTTAAATTTAAAAGACAAATTTTCAATTGCCATGGTAGGATCAAGAAAAGCTACGTACTATGGAAAGCAAATGGCTCAAAAACTCTCTTACGACCTTTCAGAAAGAGGTATAACGGTTGTGAGCGGACTGGCAAGGGGTATAGATACATATTCCCATTTAGGTGCTTTAAAAGGAAGGGGGAGCACTATAGCCGTTTTAGGATGTGGAATAAATGTGGTATATCCTACAGAGAATAAAAAGTTGATGGAGCAAATTGGAGAGGAAGGACTTTTGGTGTCTGAATATCCTCTTGACTATCCGCCCCTCTCTCAGAATTTTCCGCTGAGGAACAGGATAATAAGCGGCCTTTCTCAGGGAGTAGTAGTGGTAGAGGCTGGGGCCAAAAGCGGTGCCTTGATAACTGCACAATTTGCTTTAGAACAGGGCAGGGAAGTTTTCGCGGTGCCCGGAAATGTCACAAGTGCATATAGTGCTGGAACGAATGACCTCATAAAACAAGGAGCAAAAATTGTAACACAGGTGGAGGATATTTTAGAAGAGTTTAGCTTCAGAGAAGACCTCAGAATGGCATTAACTGAAAATGAGGAACTATCTTTGACGGAGGATGAGAAGGTGGTGTACGAGTTTATTAAAGAGGCTCCTAGGGATGTGGAAGAAATTTCTTATACTTTGAACATGAAAATGTCGAAATTGAACAGCATTTTGACCTCTCTCATGCTCAAAGGTTTGATTGACAGGCTCCCTGGCAACAAATATACTAAAAAAATTTTTTGATAATTACAAAAAACTTTGATATAATTATTAGTTGTTTTGGAGGTGTACTCATGGCAAAGTCTCTAGTTATTGTGGAATCTCCTGCGAAGGCTAAAACTATTTCAAAATTTCTTGGAAAAAATTTTAAAGTTGCTGCATCTCAAGGGCATGTCAGGGATTTGCCTAAAAGCCAGCTGGGCGTTGACATTGAAAATAACTTTGCTCCCAAGTACATAACAATAAGGGGCAAAGGCGAGATAATTGAAAAATTAAAAAAAGAGGCAAAAGATGCTGAGAAAATTTTCCTCGCTACAGACCCTGATAGAGAAGGAGAGGCAATTTCATGGCACATTGCCCAGCTTTTAGATTTGGATATTGACAAACCCTGTCGCATAGAATTTCATGAAATTACAAAAAACGCAGTCCAAGCTGCTATAAAAAATCCGAGGAAAATAGACCTCAATTTAGTAAATGCTCAACAAGCGAGGAGAATCTTAGATAGGCTGGTAGGATATAAAATTAGCCCTATTCTATGGAAAAAGATAAAAAGGGGGTTAAGTGCTGGAAGAGTTCAGTCAGTTGCTGCAAGACTGGTCTGTGACAGAGAAAGGGAGATAGAGGCCTTTGTGCCTGAAGAATACTGGAATATAACTGCAGTTCTTTTTGACGAAAAAACTTCTAGCAAATTTGAGGCGAAGTTCTACGGAAGAGAAGAAGAAAAGATTGAGCTAAAAAATAGAGAAGAAGTAGATAAGATAATAAATTCTCTATCTGAAGAATATGTCGTATATAAAGTAAAGACAGGGACAAAAAAGAGAAATCCGCCGCCTCCTTTCATCACTAGCACCTTACAACAAGAGGCATCGCGCAAACTGGGCTTTACTGCAAAGAAAACCATGTTAATTGCTCAGCAGCTTTACGAAGGAATTGAAATAAAAGGGGAAGGCAGTGTAGGACTTGTCACTTATATAAGGACAGATTCTACAAGGGTAGCGAAAGAGGCAAAGGAAGAGGCATACAGGTATATCACAGAGAAGTTTGGAAAAGAGTATGCAAATCCTGATGCAGAGTATTCTTCAAAAAAGGCCAATGTGCAGGATGCCCATGAGGCTATAAGGCCTACTTCTGTGTTCAGAGAACCAGAGATTATAAAGGACTCTTTGACACCTGACCAGTACAAACTGTACAAATTGATATGGGATAGATTTATTGCAAGTCAAATGATGCCAGCAATTTATGACACAGTGGCTATGGACATTAAAAATAACGGCTATATCTTCAAAGCTTCAGGGTCAAGCGTTAAATTCTTGGGGTTTATGACTGTCTATGTGGAAGGCAGTGACTTTCAGGAAGAAGAGGAAGAAAAGACACTACCTGTATTAAAAGAAGGCACAAAAGTCAGATTGGAAGAGCTGAAGCCGACACAGCACTTTACACAGCCGCCTCCCAGATACACTGAAGCCTCTCTCATTAAAGAACTAGAAGAAAAAGGAATAGGAAGACCTAGCACTTATGCTCCAACTATCGCTACTCTTTTAGAGAGAGGATATGTAGTGAAGGACAAAAAAGTTTTAAAACCTACAGAGCTGGGGTTTATCGTCACAGATGCCTTAAAAGAATTCTTCTCAGAAATTGTAGATGTGGGATTTACTGCTGAGATGGAGGAACAGCTGGACAAGATAGAAGAAGGAAAAGTAGAATGGTATGAGGTGGTAGGAGACTTCTACAGAGATTTTTATAAGACTTTGAAGGTTGCCGAAGAACAGATGGAGAAAGTGGAACTAGAAGAGGAAGTGGAAGTAACTGATATAAAGTGTGAAGTTTGCGGAAGGCCGATGGTAGTCAGAAAGGGTAGATACGGCAAATTCTTGGCCTGTTCAGGGTTTCCAGAGTGCAAAAACACAAAACCCCTTCTTGAAAAAGTGGGTGTAAAATGCCCTAAATGTGGAGGGGAAATTGTAAAGAGAAGGAGCAAAAAAGGAAGGGTTTATTATTCATGTGAAAATGCGCCTCAGTGCGATTTTGTGCTTTGGGATAAGCCGGTCAATGAAAAGTGTCCGGTTTGTGGCAGCCTAATGGTAGAAAAAAATACGAAAAACGGCATTGTCATAAAGTGTTCTAATCCAGAGTGCGGATATCAGAAAGAAACTAATTAAATGAATTTATCAAAAATTTTGAATTAATCTTGAAGCTTTTCACAAAATGTGTTATAAATGTTTAAAGGGGTGTAATTATGTTTAGAGGCACTACTATAGTTGCAGTCAGAAGAGGAGATAGGGTATCTGTGGCGGGAGACGGACAGGTCACTTTTGGAGACAGCACTATATTAAAACACGGAGCTAAAAAAATAAGGAGGCTTTACAACGGAGAAGTCATAGTAGGTTTTGCAGGATCTGTAGCAGATGCCATGACCTTATCTCAAAAATTTGAAGAGAAATTAGAACAATATGGCGGCAATTTAAAGAGGGCAGCTGTTGAGTTGGCACAGGAGTGGAGAAAAGACAAGATTTTAAGAAAACTGGAAGCGCTTTTGATTGCTGCAGATAAAAAAGATACTTTGCTGATATCTGGAACAGGGGAAGTTATAGAACCGGATGAAGATGTCATTGGAATAGGATCCGGAGGGAATTACGCTATGGCTGCTGCTTTGGCTTTAAGGTATAACACAGATTTAGATACAGAAGAAATTGCGAGAAAAGCTTTGGAAATAGCTTCAAAGATATGCGTGTATACAAATAACAATATTACAGTAGAGACACTCTAGGGGGTGAGGAATGTGAAAAATTACACGCCTAAAGAAATTGTAGCAGAACTTGACAAATACATAGTCGGACAAAAGGAAGCAAAAAAGTCTGTGGCAGTTGCTTTGAGGAATAGATACAGAAGAAGCCTTTTGCCGGAAGATTTTAAAGAGGAAGTCACCCCCAAAAACATCTTGATGGTAGGGCCTACTGGAGTGGGTAAGACGGAAATTGCGAGGAGAATAGCTAAACTGGTAGAAGCCCCTTTTGTAAAAGTAGAAGCTACCAAATTCACTGAAGTAGGATATGTAGGAAGAGATGTGGATTCAATGGTAAGAGACCTGGTAGAAGCTGCTGTAAGAATGGTAAAAGAAGAAAAATTAAAAGCTGTGACAGAAAAGGCTAAAAAACTAGCTGAAGAAAGACTTATAGATTACCTCTTGGGGAAAAAGAAAAAGCAGCCTAAAAATCCTTTTGAAATGATTTTTAACTATCCTTCTAGTGAGAGGACTGAAGAACCGGATAATGTAGACAGCTACAAAAGGGAAGAAATAAGGCAGAGGCTGAGAAGTGGCGAACTTGACAACCACATGGTGGAAATTGAAGTAACTGACACAACTCCCCCAATGCTGGAAATGTACACAAATTTAGGGGCAGAGGAGCTTAACATAACACTGCAAGACATGTTTTCTGACCTCTTGCCCAAAAAGAAAAAATTGAGGAAGGTGACAGTAGCTGAAGCGAAAAAAATATTAGAAGCAGAGGAAGCGCAAAACCTCATTGATATGGATGAAGTGATAGAAGAAGCAGTAAAAAGAGCAGAAAATGATGGAATAATATTTATAGATGAAATTGATAAAATTGCCAGTACAGGGTATTCAGCAGGCCCCGATGTATCAAGAGAAGGAGTTCAAAGAGACCTTCTACCGATAATAGAAGGCTGCACTGTCATGACAAAATACGGGCCTGTGAAAACAGACTACATACTGTTCATAGCTGCTGGGGCTTTTAACGTAGCAAAAGTGTCTGACTTAATACCCGAACTTCAAGGAAGATTCCCTATAAGAGTAAACTTAAAGCCTCTGACTAAAGAAGATTTTGTCAGGATATTAAAAGAACCAAAGAATGCTCTTACAAAGCAGTATCAGGAGCTTTTGAGAACCGAAGGTGTGGAAATTAAGTATACAGAAGAAGCGATCGAGACAATTGCAGAAGTAGCTTACCTGATAAATCAGCAGTCTGAGGATATTGGAGCGAGAAGGCTCCACACTGTAATGGAGAAGTTATTTGAAGACCTTTCTTTCCATGCTCCCGAGTTGAGCGGTCAAGAGATAGTAATAACAGCAGATTATGTCAAAGAACAATTAAAAGACAGCTTAAACAAGTACGAAGTCAATAAATACATTTTGTAAAAAAATAAAAAACACAGGAGGATTGAAAAATGACGCTTTTAGAAAAAACGAGAAAATTAAATCGAATCTTACAAAAGACTGGCATACAACCGGTAGACTTTATGGAAATGGCTTCTATTTTAAAAGAAGTAATTGAAGCCAATGTCTATATCTTAAGTAGAAAAGGGAAAGTTCTAGGGTATAGCGCTTTAAAGGACTATGGAGATGAAATTTTTGCGAAAGACAAGGCAATTCCTGAGGAGTACAACGACAGACTTTTAAGAGTTACAGAAACGCTAGCAAATGACAAAGGAAAGCTCTTTAAAGAAGAGAAGGCCCTAGCTGACTTGATAGTGACAGTTGTCCCTATAAATGGAGGAGGAGATAGACTAGGTACTTTGCTTCTTATAAGATCCACGAAAGAATTTACTGACGACGATTTGATAATTGCAGAGTACGGAGCTACAGTGGTAGGCCTTGAGATTTTAAGAGCAAAGAATGAAGAAATTGAAGAAGAGGCACGGAAAAGGGCTGTAGTGCAGATGGCTTTAGCTACTCTCTCCTATTCAGAGCTTCAAGCTATAAAGAACATATTTGAGGAATTGAAAGGGAAAGAGGGACTTCTTGTTGCCAGCAAGATAGCTGACAAAGTAGGCATTACAAGGTCTGTAATTGTAAATGCTTTGAGAAAGTTTGAAAGCGCTGGAATAATTGAGTCCCGTTCCTTGGGCATGAAGGGGACTCATATAAGGGTTCTCAATGAAAAGCTCCTGGAAGAGCTTGAAAAAATGAAAAGAGACTGACCCCTGCTACTTAGCAGGGGTTTTTTATTTTGGAAAATAGGACTTTTTTCTTATGGAGGAAAATGTTAAGACATGGTATAATAATATTCGATAAAATTTGATATTATTTTACAAAAAAGGCAGCGTTACAACAATGTTAAATATTTATTTTTTGGAGTAATTTAGCAGGATTTTTGAGATTTTTGTCGAATTAAGTATATTGTGGTCGAAGGAGGGGAGAAAATGTGGGAGAATATAGACCTTCTGGCAAAGGGTTTATATGCAGCTACAGTGAGAAGCAATGTAATTGCAAATAATATAGCCAATGTAGATACCCCCAATTTTAAAAGGTCTGAAGTCAAATTTGAAGAAATTTTGCAGGAAGCATTAAATGGAAATAAGCTTAAAGGTTATATAACACATCCTCGTCACATTCCTATAGGTCCTCCCCCAATTGATTCAATAAAGCCAGAGATTTATCAAGTCAACACTACTTCAATGAGGTTGGACGGCAACAATGTGGATATAGATTATGAAATGTCACAGCTTGCTAAAAATCAGCTCTACTATTACGCTCTTGTTCAAAGAGTCAGCGGAGAACTCAATTCCATCATGACAGCCGTAAAAGACGGGAGGTAATGTTGAATGAATTTGTTTAGTTCAATGGATATAAGCGCAACCGGGTTGACTGCAGAGAGAGTCAGAATGGATGTGGTATCGCAAAATATTGCCAATGCCAACACTACAAGGACAGTTCAAGGCGGTCCTTACAGGAGAAAGCTGGTGGTTTTTAAGGAAATTCAACCAGACAGCTTTCAGAGCATTCTCGAAAAAGTAAAAGGAAAATACACGGGTAAGGGAGTAGAAGTGGTACAGATAATAGAAGATGAACAAACTCCTTTAAGGCGAGTCTATGACCCGGGTCATCCAGATGCGGACCAGCAGGGTTATGTTTCTTACCCTAATGTAAATATTGTGGCTGAGATGGTAGATATGATTTCTGCAACTCGAGCCTATGAAGCCAATGTAACCGCTTTTAATGCTGCCAAATCTATGTTTCAAAAGTCTTTAGAAATAGGAAAATGAAGGGGTAGAGGAAAATGATAAATCAGATTACCGGTATACAGCCTGTTACTCTCACAGAGACCAATAATATTGCACCCTCAACCAGCAAGATAAACAGTTTTAGTGATTTTTTAAAAGAGGCATTGAATAAGGTAAATGACCTACAGCTTCAAGCGATAGAGGATGACAAGAAGTTAGTGACCGGAGAAATTGATGATATAAATAAAGTCATGATAGATGCTGTCAAAGCAGATATTGCACTTCAGCTTACAATTCAGATTAAGAACAAGGTGCTGGAGGCCTATCAAGAGATAATGAGGATGCCGCTTTAATGTCTTGCGATGAAATGAGGTGAATCAATGCCACAATCTATCGCTAATTTTAGAGAACAGCTTTTAAACTTTTGGAATAAGTTTGACAAGAAACAAAAGATACAGCTTACGGTTATAGCAATTTTAGTGTTTATAAGCATCAGTTTGCTTGTATACATAGCCAATAGGCCTAATTACGTGGTATTGTATTCTAATTTGAGCTTAAAAGATGCTGGAATAGTAGTAGAGAAATTAAAAAGCGATTTTAAAGTCCCATATAAATTATCGGACAATGGGACGACAATTTTAGTACCTGCTCAGTATAAAGATGAAATAAGGATGAAATTGGCGACAGAGGGTATACCTCAGGGAGGATTTAGCTTTCAAGATGCGATGAACAACTCGCTTTCCACAACAGACCAGGAAAGGAGACAGAAGTACCTGTACTTTGTACAAAATGAGATACAAAATTCGCTGAAAACCATAGAAGGTGTGCAAGATGCGATTGTAAATATTGTAGTTCCTGACCAGAACGCCTTTGTGCTTTCCAATACTACCAATCAAGCGACAGCGGCTGTCATGCTTACTTTAAAGCCTGGAGCTACTTTGACCCCTTCGCAAGTTAAGGGAATAATAGATTTCGTTTCAAAAAGTGTAGAAGGGTTAAAACCAGAAAACGTTACTGTAATTGATAGTACAGGAAAAATTTTGACCCCAGAGAGCGATTCTATTGCAGAGAATGCCAGCAATCAGTTTGCCCTTCAAAAAAAAGTGCAGGAGGACTTGCAAAATAGCCTTCAGACCCTTTTAGAGCAGGTGTTTGGACCAGGCAATGTGGTAGTGAGGGCAAATGTGAGGTTAAATTTCGATAAAAAGACAGAGGACAGAATTGAATACACTCCTGTTCAGGGAAATGACAACAAAGGAATTGTTAGAAGTGTGCAGGAATTAAAAGAAAAGGCAACAGGGACACAAAGTGGAAGCCCCCCAGGACAACCAACGAATAATCCTCCAGTTTATAATCAACAAAATAACAATACCTCCAGTTATGACAAAACGGAAACTACTATAAATTATGAGATAAACCAGATAAAGACAACTCTTGTAGAGGCACAAGGGAAAATTGAGAGCATTTCTGTAGCAGTTGTTGTAAATAAGCCTTTAAATGCCTCTATGCAGCAGCAAATTGCAGATTTAGTTGCAAATGCTGCAGGAGGGAATAATGTAAAAGTATCAGTACAAGGGATACCTTTTAACCAGGATTTGCTTAAAGCTATGCAGGCGCAGAAGAAAGTCGCTCAAGGAATGCCTATTTACTTGTGGGGAATTATAGCTGCCTTGGCTGTAGGAGGAGGCTTAGTCGCTTTTCTGATGATTAGAAGAAGGAAAACAAAGGAAGTCATTCCTCCTGCTGAGGAAGAAGTGCTTGCGACAGCAGAACCTGTTGAAGAGATAGTTATCACAGAAAAAGATGAAAAGAAGAAGCAAATAGAGAAGCTGATAAGAGAAAAGCCCGATATTGTAGTTCAACTTATAAGAACGTGGCTTAATGAAGAGTAGGTGATAATATGGCGAGAGGAGCTTTAACTGGAAGGCAGAAAAGCGCAATGCTTTTAATAGCCTTGGGTCCAGAACTTTCTGCCGAGATTTACAAGCACTTGAGAGAAGAAGAGATAGAACAGCTGACTTTAGAAATTGCCAGTATAAGGAATCTAACTCCTGAAGAAAAACAGAAAATAATTGATGAATTTTATAATATGTGCATTGCACAGGAATACATAATAGAGGGCGGAATTGAGTACGCAAAAACTGTTTTAGAAAAAGCTTTGGGGGCTCAGGAAGCTTTTGAGATAATAAACAAACTCACCTCTTCATTAAAGGTGAGGCCCTTTGACTTCATAAGGAGGGCAGACCCTTCACAAGTGCTCAATTTTATACAAAACGAACATCCTCAGACCATCGCCATGATTCTATCTTACTTGAAGCCCCAGCAGGCAGGAGCCATCCTTTCCTCCTTGCCTGAAAAATTGCAGGCTGAAGTGGCAATGAGGATAGCTAAAATGGAAAGCACATCTCCTGAGGTGGTAAAAGAAGTAGAGAGAATTCTGGAAAGAAAGCTTTCCTCACTTGTAACTCAAGATTACACTTCTTCTGGTGGAATACAGACAATTGTAGATATACTAAACTCTGTTGACAGGAGCACAGAGAAGAACATCTTGGATACATTAGAGACAATAGATATTGAGCTTGTAGAAGAGATCAAGAAGAGAATGTTCGTATTTGAGGACATTGTCACGTTGGATTCAAGGTCTATACAGAGAGTGTTAAGAGAAGTGGACAACCACGATATCGCCCTCGCTTTAAAAGGTGCCAGCGAGGAAGTGCAGAGAGTCATTTACAGCAACATGTCGAAGCGCCTCGCAGAGATGATAAAGGAAGACATACAGTACATGGGTCCTGTAAGGTTAAAAGATGTGGAAGAAGCTCAGCAGAGAATTGTAAACATAATAAGAAAGCTGGAGGAAGCAGGCGAGATAGTAATTTCAAGAGGAGGAGGGGACGAGATTATTGTATAGGTATTATAAAGAAAGAGAGGTCAGCATCTCCTCTCCTGTCCTGCTAAAATTTGAGGTACCTGAAAAGAAAAGAAGGATTGAGGGTCCACTTGAAGAGAAAGAAGAGGGTAAAAATGTAAAAAATGAGAGCTTGACCTTGGCTAAAGAGATGATAGAAAGAGCAAGGCAGGTACAAAGAGAGATCCTTTCAAAAACGAGAGAAGATATTGAGAAGATGCTAAAAGAGGCAGAAGAAAGAGCGCATGAAATTGAAGAAAAGTACAGGATAAAAGGTTATGAAGAAGGCTATAGGGCAGGTTATGAAGAAGGATATAAAAAAGGCGAAGAAAAAGCCCAAGCCCTCATTGAAGAGGCAAGAGCCTTAAAAGAAGAGATATTGGAGGAAAAGAAGAGGCTTTACAAAGAGGCGGAAAGTGACATGATAAACGTTATTTTGGAGGCAGTGGAGAAAATTGTAGGAAAACACGTGGAAGAAGACAAGGATTTGATACTAAGCCTCATAAAAAAGGGAATGGAAAATTACAACGCTTTTGATAAGGTGACTGTAAGAGTAAGTGAAGAAGATTATGAACATTGCGTAAAAAATAAGGACAAGATTTTAAAAGATGTAGAGTTTTTAGATGAAATCAACATTGTCAAAGACCTCTCCTTGAGAAAGGGAGATTGTATAATTGAGACAAACTCTGGAGTGATAAATTCTGGAGTGACAACTCAACTGAAGACTTTAAAAAGCTTGTTTGCAGGTGTGTTAAATGAGTAGCGGGGTTTTGGAAAAATATTCAAAGATTTTGAGAGAAAAAAGGCTAGTAGGATATTACGGAAAAGTATCCCAGGTGATAGGCCTTACTATTGAGAGCGTAGGTCCACTTTCTAATATAGGTGAAATATGCTACATAAAGACAATTGATGGGAATGAAGTTCTCGCTGAGGTAGTAGGTTTTAAGGAGGAAAAAGTCTATCTCATGCCTCTAGGCAACATGGAGGGAATTGGACCGGGAAGCAAAGTTATAGCTACAGGCCAGACCTTGAAAGTAAATGTAGGGAAATCCCTTTTAGGGAGGGTTTTGGACGGACTTGGCAACCCAATAGATGGTAAAGGTCCCTTGAAATACGAAAAATCAATTCCTGTAAACAACACTCCTCCAGACCCTCTGGAAAGAAAACGGATAAGAGAGGTAATGCCTCTAGGCATAAAGGCAATAGATGGTCTGTTGACTTGCGGCAAAGGGCAGAGGATTGGAATTTTTGCAGGAAGCGGAGTTGGGAAAAGTACCCTTCTCGGGATGATGGCGAGGAACGCAAAAGCAGATTTAAACGTGATTGCTCTCATTGGAGAAAGAGGAAGAGAGGTAAACGAGTTTATAGAGAAAGACCTCGGAGAGGAAGGGCTAAAGAGGTCTGTCGTGGTAGTAGCAACGTCTGATACGCCAGCTTTGGTGAGAGTGAAAGGAGCGATGACCGCTACTGCTATAGCTGAGTACTTTAGAGACCAGGGCCTTGACGTGCTTCTCATGATGGACTCTATAACGCGCTTCGCGATGGCTCAGAGAGAGATAGGTTTATCTATTGGAGAAGCACCTGTATCAAGGGGATACACTCCTTCTGTGTTTTCTGTGCTTCCAAAACTCTTGGAGAGGTCAGGGTCATCTCAAAAGGGATCAATAACAGCTTTGTACACGGTTTTGGTAGACGGAGATGACCTTAATGAACCTATAGCTGACGCGGTAAGAGGCATACTGGATGGACACATAGTTTTATCCAGAAAGCTTGCAAACAAAAACCACTATCCGGCCATAGACGTACTGGCAAGCGTGAGCAGGGTGATAAATGACATCATAACGGATGAACACAAGGAGCTGGTGGCAAAGTTTAAGAATATCCTCGCCACTTACGCAGAAGCGGAGGACCTGATAAACATAGGAGCTTATAACTTTGGCACTAACCCTAAAATTGACGAAGCGATTGAGCTTAATGAAAAAATGAACAGCTTCTTAAGGCAGAAAATCGATGAAGCTTATGATTTTGAAACTACGAAAAAACTTCTAGCTAAATCTCTTGAAAGGTGATGAGAATGAAAAAATTTGAATTTACCCTCCAGTCGGTATTGAATTTAAAAGAGCAGTCAGAAAAGATTGAGAAAGAGAATTTAGCAAAAATTATGAAAGAGATAGAGAGAGAAAGAGAAAAACTTGAAAACCTAAAGAAGCACCTTCAGGAAGTTACTAAAAGAGCGAAAGAGGAAGTAGAAGAGGGGACTTTGATGTACAAACTGGCAGAGACAGAAGCCTACATAATGAAAATTAGAGAAATGATTGAGAAACAGGCCAACTACATTTTGAAATTGGAAAAAGAGGCAGAAAAAATAAGGGAAGGGCTTTTGAAGGTGTCGAAAGAGAAAAAGGCCTTAGAAAATTTAAAGGAAAGACAGTTTTCTGAATATCTTTATCTACTAAATCTCGAACAGTCAAGAGTGATAGATGAGCATGTGAGCTACAAAGTTGCTAAATCCTATTAGGAGGACATTTCCATGCAAAATGAGCAGGTTCAGGAGAAAAAAAGGTCGAAAGCAAAATGGGTGATAATTCTAGCACTGATTTTGGTCATAATTTTGTCTTCTGTTCTGGTGTACTTCAATATAGGCGGGAGTCAAGTTTTCTTGACAAAGCAAATATCAAAAATTCCTCTCTTAAAAGGGATAGTTTCTCCTCCTAAAACAGAAGACAAAGATGCAGTGATTGCAAAGTTAAATGAGGAACTGAAGAAAAAAGAAGCTACTATTTCTAACTACGAAGAAAAGATAAAAGAGCAAAACGCTCAGATAGAAGAGCTCAAAAAGCAAATTGAGGAACTGCAGAATGAAAAATTAACCTTAAAACAGCAGTTTGAAAGCAGGCAAAACAGTTTGAAAGACATAGCCACGTACTATCAGAACATGGACCCTCAAAATGCTGCCCAAATTTTAAACAACATGTCAGATGAAGAAGTGATTAAAATACTGACTTCTATGAACAAAGACAGCGCATCAAAAATAATGGAGGCACTAAAGCCTGAAAAGGCTGCAAAAATAACAAATATGCTCTTAAAGAGTGCCACAATGGTGCCTTAGAAAGGAGGTGAAAAATTGAGTGAGCAGGTCGTAGTCCAGGAATTGCTCCCTTTTTTAAAAGCAGTTGACAGTAAGATGGCAAAAGGAGGTGAAAATGGGAAGGAAAAAGTAAGCTTTTTAGACCTTCTCTTAAGTGAACTCACTGAAACAAGAGAGGGAAATATAAAAGAAAATCCCCTGAATCTAAAAAAAGAAGAATTCCTCTCTCAAAAAAATGGGCTAAAAAATGTAGAAATTTTTCAAGAAAAAGTAAAAGAAGATAAGGATATAATGGAGGATTTAAACAATTTTATTCCAGCATTAATGCAGACTATAACTTTGAGTTTAGAGACGATTTCAAGTGAAAAAGGTGCATCAGACTTTGAAAAGGTCAGAGAAAAATTAGAAGTTGCTCTACAAGGTTTTATAAAAGAAAGGAATTTTACTTTTAAAGAGATTGCAAAGAAAATAAGCGATTTTTTGAAGGAGAATTTCAACATTGAACTTTCTCCAGAAGTGATTGAACGCCATATAAAGCTTGCGAAGGTAAAAGACTTGGACAAGCCTTTTTTACAGGATTTGAATCAAAAGGATTTTGCAGAGGAAAATGTTCAAAAGAATCAGGATAAAACTTCGCAATTAAAAATTGACAAAGAAGCTTTCATTGCTGCAAAGGAGGCAAAAGAAGAAAAGACAGAGAAAAAAAGTTTTGATGTAAAACAGGAATTTGTTTTTTTCAAAAATGAGGGCAAGCCTGTTAGCAATTTAACCTACAATTCCATCAAAAAATCTAATGATCCTGTTGACAGACTCTTTCGTCAGATAGTAGATAATGTATTTGTGGCAAAAGAAAAAGGGGCTTCATCTGTGACTGTCAATCTAAAACCGGAGATACTCGGCAAACTTCAAATCAGCTTAAAATCAATTGATGGCAATATAGTAGCTACAATCGTTACAGAAAGCGAGAAGACAAAGCACCAAATTGAATCAAATCTTTCTCTGCTGCAGGCTCAGCTGGATTTAAAAGGGATAAAAATTGAAAGTGTGAATGTAGCAGTAGATAAAAATTTTCAATTTACACCTCAGTACACTGGCGAAGGAAACTATCAGGGAAGTTTTTATGGAGAAAATGAAAACCTGCGCTATTTCCACCATTACGGAAGTAAAAAGTATTTGCCAAGTGAAGAGCTAGACCTTACTTCTCAAAATTATTATTTCAAAGATGGCCATCTTGACCTGATGGCATAGAAAGGAGAGGCTTTAAAGTGAATGTAAATACAAACTACAGTGTACTGCCTCCTTCCAATCAGAATAAAGTCACTACAAAAAGCAAGTTAGGAAAAGATGATTTTCTGATGCTTCTTGTGACTCAGCTAAAAAATCAGGACCCTTTAAATCCTGTAGATGACAAGGAGTTTCTTGCACAGCTTGCGCAGTTTTCTGCTTTAGAGCAAATGCAGAATTTGAATGAAAGTTTTAACTCTGTAAAAGCTATAGCGCTTATAGGCAAAAACGTGTACGCTACTATAAATGACGGGAATGGAAATTACAAAGAAGTTTTTGGAAAAGTTGATGCTGTGTACAGAGAAAATGGGCAGTACTTTCTCAAAGTAAAAGGCTTAGATATACCTTTGGACGCTGTGAGAGCTGTCACTGAGTGAGGTGATACTTTGAAAGTCCATTTTAATTCGCTGAATGGACCTTCTATACAGAAGCCCCAGCCTTCTTACGGGGAAGCTTTTAAACAGGTTTTTGAAGAAAAGCTTGCAGAAATTAAATTTTCAAAACATTCCCTTCTAAGGATGGAAGCGAGGAATGTAAAGATTACACCTGATGAGTACAAAAAGCTTTTAGAGGCTGTTGAAAAAGCCAGCAGTAAAGGGATAAAGGATTCGCTGATAATAATGGATAATAAAGCTTTTGTGGTGAATTTGAAATCTAGGACAGTCATAACTGCTATGGACGAGAGCATGTTAAAAAATAGCGTTTTTACAAACATAGACGGCGCTGTGATAATATAAGCCGGACCTTAACAGGGGGCTTATCCGCTTTCGACTGACAGAGAAAGCGGGCAGCGCTTAAAATAAAAGGAGGAGAGAGAATGTTAAGGTCAATGTATTCTGCCATTTCAGGTTTACAGGCTCATCAGGCAAGGTTGGATGTTATTGGAAATAATATAGCCAATGTAAATACAGTGGGGTATAAGGCAAGCAGGATGACTTTTAAAGAGATATTCAGCCAGACCATAAAAGGAGCTTCGGCTCCTCAAGGAAATGGCGGAGGAACAAACCCTCAGCAAATTGGTCTGGGAGTTGCCATAGCTTCTATTGATACTTTATTTACAAGAGGAGGAGCCCAGAGAACTGACAACCCAACAGATTTGTCAATTGACGGAAATGGATTTTTCATAGTTTCAAATGGGGAATCAATTCTTTACACGAGGGCGGGAAATTTTAGTTTTGACTCTAATGGAGACTTGGTAACTCCTGATGGATATAAAGTTTTAGGATGGATGTCAACTGATGGCAAGACAGTGAACACTGACACCGGGAATTTGGTTCCGATAAGCCTTAAAAACTGGTTTGGGATGGAGCCTTCTACCACTACTCAATTAGAAATAGGCGGAAATTTGAATGCTTCTACTGGAATAGGTCAGAGCATAAGCTACAACATAATCGTCTATGACACACAAGGTGGAAGCCATGTGGCTACAATAACTTTCACAAGGCAAGACCCCAATACCTGGAACTGGAGTGTATCTTCTCAAGACCCGTATATTTCTTCTGTCTCTGTCGCTGGTTCAACGGCAATCACTTTTGGAGCTGATGGAAAGATAGCTCCTAATACGCAGGCTACCGGAACTTTAACCTTTAACATGAACACAGCAGTTACAAATGCTCAGATTGGCCCTGTCAATATTGACCTTTCAAAGCTTACAATGTTCTCAACAGAAACAGATTTGAGAGAATTAAGCAAAAATGGCAATGAGGCAGGGTCTTTGCAGAGCATCAACATTGACAAGTACGGGGTTGTATCCGGTATATATTCAAACGGCAGAAGACAGGTAATAGGGCAGATAGCTCTTGCTGACTTCCAGAACCCCATGGGTTTAGAAAAAGTAGGAAATACGATGTTTATAAATACAGTTAACTCAGGAGAACCCATGATAGGAGCAGCAGGAAGTGGAACCAGAGGCAGCATAAACCCAGGGACTTTAGAGATGTCAAATGTCAACTTGGCTAATGAATTTGTAGACATGATTACAACTCAGAGAGGTTTTCAGGCTAATGCTAAGGTTATAACCGTCTCCGATGAAATGCTGCAGGATTTAGTGAATATGAAGAGATAAAGTTTAGCCTGCTGGGGGTACCCCCGGCAGGCTTGATGGAGGAAAAACATGATTTATGTGACAAGGCTCAATGATGAAGAGTTTGTCGTGAATGCAGACCTCATTGAATTTATAGAAAAGACGCCAGATACAGTTATAAGCCTTACTACAGGCAAAAAGATCGTAGTAAAAGAGACGCCAGAAGAGGTCATAGAAAGAGTAATCCAATACAAAAGAAAAATTTTTGCAATAGAAAGAGGTAAAGAGGTGTTAGAATGAATACAAAGACGATTCTTATAGTAGTAATAGCGATGGTTTTATCCTTTGGCGCAGCTTTTGTGTACTTCAACAATTTTGCTCACCCGAATAAAACGCCGGAAGTCACCTATTACAATTATTCTCCAGGTGGAGAATTCATAACAAATTTAAAAGGAGACGGCAAGTTTATAAAAGTGGTGGTAGAACTTCAAGTGACAGACCCTAAAGTGTTAAAAAAGCTGGAGGAAAATACACCCCAGATCAGAGATGCTATAATTCAGATCTTAAGGAGTAAAACAGCACAGGAGGTAGAAGGACCCCAAGGGCAAGAAATGCTTAAAAATGACATAAAAAATGAGATAAACAAAATAATAGGCGAAGGAAAAGTAGTTAATGTGTACTTTAACGACTTTATCGTGCAGTAGGGAGGAGGGGGTCTTTTGGCAGAGATACTTTCACAGAGTGAAATAGATGAGCTTTTAAAGGCTTTTAGTCAAGGGGAAGTAAAAGACCTAGAGAAAGTAGAAGAGAAAAAGACAAAAAAAATTCGATCCTACGATTTCAGACGGCCCAACAAATTTTCAAAAGAACAGCTCAGAACCTTACAGATGATTTTTGAAAATTTTTCAAGGTCTCTCACGTCTTTTCTATCGGGCTATTTGAGGACCATTGTGAATGTGGCTGTTGTATCTGTGGACCAGCTTACATATTACGAATTCAGCAATTCTTTAAACAATCCTGTGTTCATCGCTATAATTGACGCATCCCCTCTGGAAGGGCCATTCCTCTTAGAACTTAACAACAATACCACTTACGCCATATTGGATAGGCTCTTAGGAGGGATGGGCAAAGGAGAATTTTTAGACAGAGATTATACAGAAATAGAAGTCAATTTGCTCACCAAAATTGTAAAGCAGATACTGCCTTTGTTAGAAGAGCCTTGGAGCAATATAATTGACCTCACTCCTTCCCTGATGAGAGTGGAGACCAATTCTCAGTTTGCGCAGATCATTTCGCCAAATGAGACAGTGGCTTTATGCACGCTTTCAATAAAGATCAACGAGACAGAGGGAATGATGAATTTTTGCATGCCTCATCTGACGCTGGAGCCAATTGTGCCAAAACTTACAACTAAGTTTTGGTTTTCGAGCATGAAAAAAGAAGAAAAAGTGAATCCCGAACTTATAAAAGAGAAGATTGACAAGACTTACATTCCTTTGACAGTGCAATTGGGAAGCACAACCGTCACGGTAGGAGACCTTTTAAAGTTTGAAGTAGGAGATGTGATAATGCTGGATAAAAGATACAACGAACCTGTAGAGGTGATAATAGATAAAAAAGTAAAATTTAAAGGAATACCTGGAATTAAAAGTAAGCGATACAGCGTCAAAATAACAGAAGTTATTTACAAAGGAGATGAAGAAAGTAAATGAGTTCTTGTCGCAAGAGGAAATAAACGCTCTCTTAAAAGGGCTCCAAGAAGAAACACAGGAAAAAAAAGAACTGACTGATGAAGAAAAGGACATATTGGGGGAAATAGGAAATATAAGCTTTGGTACATCTGCTACTACTTTGTATACTCTTTTGAGGAACAAAGTTACCATCACAACTCCGAAGGTTTCCGTGCTCTCATGGGACCAGTTAAAAGAAGAATTCAACATACCTTATGTTGGAGTACAAGTAGAGTACACAGAAGGATTAAAAGGGTATAACCTTCTTATTTTGAAAAAAGAAGATGCGTTAAAAATCACTGACCTCATGATGGGAGGAGATGGTAAAGTAGAAGAAGGAGAGATAACAGACCTTCACTTAAGCGCTGTCGGTGAAGCAATGAATCAAATGATTGGTTCAGCTGCTACATCTCTTTCAACTCTTTTGAACAAGAAGATAAACATATCTCCTCCGAAGGCCTTTATAGTGGATTTTTCAACAGCTTTGCCGGAGGATGTAGCATTTCCTCAAGGAGATGTTGTCAGAGTTGCTTTTAAGATGGAAGTGGGAGATATAATTGACAGCGAAATAATGCAGCTTATACCTTTTGACTTTGCTAAAGAGCTTGTTAAGAGCGTTCTTCAACAGGCTACTACTTCTACTTCACCGCCTGCAGAAGTTAAAGAGATGAAAAAAGAAAGCAAAGGAGAATCTGAAGAGAAAATGGCTAGTGAAAAGGCCATTAAAAAGGAAGAAAAGGTAAATGTAAGTCCTGTAATTTTCCAGAATTTTGATGAAGAGCCTCAGCAGGAGGCGAAAGGAGAGAGTAAGAATTTGGATTTGATACTGGACGTGCCCCTTACTATCACTGTTGAGCTTGGCAAAACTAAAAAGTTAATAAAAGATATACTAGAACTGACAGAGGGTTCTATAATAGAGCTTGACAAACTGGCAGGAGAGCCTGTAGATATACTGGCAAACGGCAAGTACATTGCCAAAGGAGAAGTAGTGGTGATTGATGAAAATTTTGGGGTGCGGATTACAGACATTGTTCATCCGGGCAAGAGAATTGGCAATATAGAATAAAAGACAAGGAGGAATCATTGTGAGCAAAATATTGATTGTCGACGATGCTGCTTTTATGAGGATGATGATAAAAGATATAATTTCAAAGAACAATCTTGGAAGTGTCATAGAGGCTGAAAATGGGGCAGTAGCAGTGGAAAAGTACGTCCAAGAAAAGCCTGATCTGGTCATAATGGATATAACCATGCCGGAAATGGATGGCATTCAGGCAGTAAAAGAAATTCGCGCTAAAGACCCAAATGCGAAGATAATAATGTGTTCTGCTATGGGACAGCAGGCAATGGTCATAGAAGCCATACAGGCAGGCGCAAAAGACTTTATTGTGAAGCCTTTCCAACCGGATAGAGTGGTAGAAGCCATCAGAAAATTGTTAAAGTGAGGCGTTTAAAGTGCCCTACTGGATTCAGCTTATATGGTATCTTGTTGCGTTTTTTCTTGTGATTGGTGCCGCTTTCTATATAACTCGTTTTATCGGACAAAGCTCCATAAAGCTAGGTCGCAGTTCAAACTTAGAGGTCATAGATTTTATCTCTTTAGGGAGAGAAAAAGGGCTTTATATTATAAAAGTGGGCAATAGATTCATGCTAATAGGAGTGACTAATAGCAACATAACTTATTTAGCCGAGATAGAGAGAGAACATGTAAAAATAGAAAAACCAAAGAACTTTGCATCTGAACTAAACTTTTCTCTAGAAAGATTTAGAAACCTTTTTAAAAAAGATGGTGATAAATGATGGATTTAAGTAATTTGGTGTCCTCTGTTACTTCTCCTTCTAATTTATCTACGAGTTTGCAAATTGTACTTTTGCTCACAGTTTTGACCCTTGCACCTTCTATACTCATAATGATGACCTCTTTTACGAGAATAGTCATTGTGCTGGCCTTCTTGAGAAATGCTTTAGGGCTTCAGCAGATGCCGCCTAATCAGGTGTTGATTGGGTTGGCTTTGTTCCTCACCTTTTACATAATGGCACCTGTTGGATATGACATAAACAACAATGCCATAAAACCCTATGTGGAAGGTCAAATAAACCAGTATGAAGCTTATCAGAGAGCAATCAAACCCCTAAAAAACTTTATGTTAAGGCAGACAAGGCAAAATGACCTTGCGCTTTTTGTGAATCTCGCAAAGATTAAAGTAGACAAGGTAGAAGACCTCCCCATGAGAGTTGTAATACCTGCTTTTATAATAAGCGAGTTGAAGACAGCTTTTGAGATAGGATTTATAATCTACATCCCGTTTTTAGTAATAGATATAATTGTTGCCAGTGTGCTCATGTCAATGGGAATGTTCATGTTGCCACCTGTTTTGATATCTCTGCCATTTAAAGTGCTTCTTTTCATTCTTGTAGATGGGTGGAATTTGGTAGTTAAGTCTCTCATTTTAGGTTTTAGATAAGGGGATGAAAAAATGTCAAGTAGTATGGCGGTTGACCTTGGAAGAGAGGCTTTATCTGTTGCCTTGACAGTGGCAACTCCTATGCTGGCAGTAGCCCTTGGAGTTGGACTTCTTATAAGCATTTTTCAAGCAACAACGCAAATTCAGGAGCAGACTTTGTCTTTTGTGCCAAAAATCGTAGCTGTGCTTTTAAGTTTGATACTGTTTGGACCTTGGATGCTTACTACCCTTGTAAATTACACACAGCGCCTGTTTCTCAATATAAATAACTTCATAAAGTGATGTGCTATGGATGCGATGAGCTATATTTTGCAGAATGTACAGGTTTTTATATTACTTTTTGTAAGGATGCTAGGAATTTTTATACTCGCTCCTTTTTTTGGGACAAAGCATGTTCCAACTGTTTTTAAAATAGGTTTGGGTTTTTTTGCATCTCTCATAGTGTTTGATGTAATGCCACCTGTTTCTATATCCATAGACAATGTTTTAACATATTTTTTGCTAGTGATTTCTGAATTTTTAGTGGGACTTACAATAGGGCTTGCCTCCATGATATCTTTTAGCGCGGTGTATTTAGCAGGTCAGCTCATAGATTATCAGCTTGGCTTTGGGCTTGTAAACATTCTGGACATTCACAGTGAAGCACAGGTGCCACTCATGGGCAATTTTATATACATCATGACAATTTTGATATTCATGCTGATGAATGGACATTATCTTCTTTTTACCTTTTTAGCAAAGAGCACCGAAATAATACCTATTGGGAAAATTTATTTCGATTTATCAGGAATGTTACAGGTCTTAACTAAAATGGTATCAGACATGTTTGCGATAGGCTTTAGAATAAGCGCTCCTATAATTTTAACCACTGTTTTGACAGATTTAGTTTTGGGGATAATTTCCCGGACCATCCCGCAGCTTAACGTATTTATGGTGGGAATGCCTGCCAAAGTTTTTGTAGGGATTTTTACACTGATTATTATGTTGCCAATGTACCTTACCATAGTGGATTTTATATTCAACGGCATGAATGCAGATATTTTCAGGCTGATGAAATTAATGACAAGGTGATGACTTTGAGCAAAATAAATCTGCAGCTTTTTGCTGGGGAGAAGACGGAACCAGCTACTCCAAAGAGAAGGCAGGAGGCTAGAAAAAAAGGACAGGTTTTTCAAAGCAGGGAGATAACCTCTGCCCTTGTCGTTGTGACAGGATTTTTAATGATAAATTTGTTTTTGCAGAGTTTCCTAGGTAGAGTGGGAAACCTTTTGAAGTTTCTTCTTATCACGTATTCTGGGGCGAATGACGATGTGTTTAACACAGCAGGGATATGGAAAATTTTCTATTATGTGGTAAATCAGATAGTTTTAATCTCGGTACCTGTTATACTGGCAATTTTTGCAGTATCTCTCATATCCACTTACTTTCAAGTTGGGTTTGTGTTTACTGCAGAGCCTTTGACTTTAAAGTTTGAAAGGCTAAACCCTGTAGAGGGATTTAAAAGGATATTCTCAAGAAGAGCTTTAGTGGAACTTTTGAAATCTGTAGCAAAAGTGGTCGTGTTATTTTACATAATGTATTCTTTCTTAGCTTCCCAGTACAAAGGAATACCGATGCTTCTCGATATGTCTGTTCAGGACCTTTTGAGGTATACTTCAAACATTCTCTTCGGTATTACTATAAGAATTGGAATTGTGCTAATAGTTTTAGGAGTTATTGATTACTTTTTCCAGTGGAGGGAGTATGAAAACAGTCTCAAAATGAGCAAAGAGGATATAAAGGAAGAATTTAAAGAAACAGAGGGGAATCCGCAGATAAAAGCAGAAATACGCAAAAAGCAAAGACAGATATCCACTCGAAGGATGATGCAGGACTTAAAAAAAGCGGATGTTGTCATCACAAACCCTACTCACTTTGCGGTTGCTTTGATGTATGACAGCGAGGTAAACGACGCTCCTGTAGTTGTAGCAAAAGGAAAGGATTTGTTGGCTTTAAAGATAAAGGAAGAAGCAGAAAAGCTTGATATACCTATTGTAGAAAATAAGCCTCTTGCCCAAGCCCTGTACAACTCTACAGAAGTAGGACAGATGATTCCGCCTGAACTTTATCAAGCAGTAGCAGAAGTGCTGGCGTACGTGTACAGCCTACGGGGAGAATAAGGAGGGATATTTTGAAAGCCTCTGAACTTACAATAGCTCTTTTTGTAGTTGGAATAGTTTTTCTTGTAATAATTCCTGTTCCTCCTCTTGTAATGGACTTTTTGCTGATATTCAATATTACTCTGTCCATCATAATCCTTTTGACCACTATGTACGTAAAAGACTCTCTGGACTTTTACGTGTTTCCTTCGATACTTTTAGTGACTACTCTTATAAGGCTTGCTCTAAACATATCTAGTACAAGGCTTATACTGACTCACGCTTACGCAGGAGGAGTCATACAGGCGTTTGGAAGTTTTGTAATAGGCGGAAATCCCGTTGTAGGTTTCATAATCTTTCTCATCATTGCGATTGTTCAGTTCATAGTCATAACAAAAGGTGCTGAGAGAGTGTCAGAGGTAGCGGCACGCTTTACACTAGATGCCATGCCTGGAAAGCAAATGGCTATTGATGCTGATTTAAATGCCGGCCTCATAACAGAAAGAGAAGCTTTAGAGAGAAGAAAACAAATACAGCAGGAAGCAAAGTTTTACGGGGCTATGGATGGTGCGAGTAAATTTGTCAGGGGAGATGCTATAGTTTCAATAATCGTAATAATTATCAACATTGTCGGTGGCTTCATAATTGGAATGGCAATGAAGGGCATGGATGCAAATACTGCTCTTCACACTTACACCCTTCTCACTGTGGGAGAAGGGCTTGTGAATCAAATACCTGCGCTTTTAATCTCTACCGCGACAGGCATAATTGTGACACGCGCTTCTTCAGAGTTTAATTTGGGTGAGGACATAGTGAGGCAGATTTTCAGTGAACCTCGCATTTTAAAAATGGCTTCTTTATTGCTTTTTGCCCTAGTTCTGGTACCACTTTTGCCAAAATTGCCTCTCATTTTGATGGGCAGCTTGTTTGCGTACCTGGGATTTGCTACTACAAAGAGAGTGGAAATAAAGGAAGAGGAGCAGGAAGAGAGCATAAGGGAATTAGAAAGTATAAGAGACCCCAAAAAGGTGTACGAACTTTTGCAGATTGACCCCATTGAACTTGAATTTGGATATGAACTCATTCCCCTTGCAAGCGGAGAACTGCTGGACAGGATTGTGATGATAAGGCGGCAAATTGCTTTAGAACTAGGCATTGTAGTTCCAATGATACGCTTGAGGGACAATATACAGTTAAAGCCAAATGAATATGTGATAAAAATTAAGGGAAATGAAATAGCCCGCGGTAAAGTTTATGTAGACAGGTATATGGCGATGACAGCAGGTGAAATTGAAGAGGACGTAGAAGGAATAAGAGAAAGAGAGCCTGCTTTTGGTCTTCCGGCTATTTGGGTTGATGAAAATGAAAGGTCAAAGGTGGAAGCAAGAGGGTATACAGTGGTAGATGTGCCTACTGTGATAGCTACCCACTTGACGCACATCATAAAACAGCATGCTCATGAACTTTTGGGGAGGCAGGAAGTGCAAAACCTCATTGACAATATAAAGTCAACGCATCCTACGCTGGTGGAAGAGCTTATACCCAAAATTATGACAGTTGGAGAAGTGCAAAAAGTGCTTTCAAACCTTTTAAGAGAGGGAATTCCCATAAGAGACCTTGTGACTATTTTGGAGACTCTGGCAGATTATGCTCCTATTGCAAAAGACACAGATGTATTAACAGAGTATGTGAGACAAGCCCTTGCCCGCACTATTTCCAATAGATATGCTTCAGGCGGCAGAATTGAAGTTATAACCCTAGACCCTGCAGTGGAACAGATAATATCTTCTAGCATCACTCAGACTGAACACGGGTCTTACCTTGCAATTGAACCTTCAACTGCTCAAAGAATTTTAAGGAATATACAGGAAGTTTCAAAAAACGTGAGCTTAAGAGGGATACAGCCGGTGATTCTTACAGCTCCTGTCACAAGGTTTTACTTAAGAAAACTGGTGGAACAAATTTCTCCGGACATTGTTGTGCTGTCTTACAATGAGCTTTTGCCTAATATAGAAGTAATTTCTGTGGGGACGGTGAAACTGGGTGAAAATTAAAAAATACATAGCCGATGACTTTCAAGAGGCTTTAAAGATGATAAAGGCGGAAATGGGGAGCAATGCTGTAATCCTTCATCAGCACAGGATAAGGGAAAGGGGAATAAAAGGGCTTTTTAAGAAGAGCAAAGTAGAGGTGGTGGCTGCTGTAGAAGATAATCCTTACAATTTTCCCAAGGAAGTGATTACAAAAAGCGATATAAATGAACTTAAGAATCTGATAAAGACGATAGCTACGAATAAGAGCAGTGAAATTTCTGAAAATGGTGTAAAGTCTATCACTTTAAAGCTTGTGGAATATGGCATTGAAAAAGAGTTATCACAGCTTTTGGGAGAAGGAATTGATAAATTGGACGATGTAGGAAAAGAAGTTTTGAAAAAGAGGATAAAAGCCTTCTTGGGAGCCCCTCAGCCACTTGATAGCGAAAGAAGTAAAAAGGTGCTCTTCATAGGGCCTACTGGAGTGGGGAAAACTACGACCGTCGCTAAAATTGCCTCTCATCTTATTTTGAACGAGGGGAAAAAAGTGATGCTTGTGACAGCGGATGTCTTTAGAATTGCTGCTGTGGACCAACTTAAGAGTTATGGAGATATTTTAGGGGTTCCTGTAAAAGTTGTGGGCAATATATTTGAATTTCACAAACTTCAGCCCGAATTTGAAGATTATGATGTGGTTTTGATAGATACTGCTGGGAGAAGTCATAAAGACGAAAAGAGGATAAACGAACTTAAGACCTTTGTAAAATACGCTGAATGCGATGAAATTTTCCTCTGCTTAAGCGCTACTACCAGGTCTCAAGACTTAAAAGAAGTTATAAATAGATACGACTTTGCAGGCAATTACAAGTTGATATTCACAAAACTTGATGAAACAGACAACTACAGTTCTATATTAAATGCCGTGTATTACTCTGGGCGACCAATTTCTTATTTTACAAACGGGCAAATAGTACCTGATGACTTGATGTTAGCGGATGGGGAAATCATCTTTTCTAACATAGTAAAGGGGAATTGAAATGATGGACCAGGCTGAAAGTTTAAGAAGATTGGTTTCCCAAAAGAAAGGCATAAAAAAAAGCCGAGTTATAACTATAAGTGGCGGAAAAGGAGGGATAGGCAAAACCTGTATTTCTGTAAATTTATCTCTGGCCTTGAAAAAGCTTGGTTACAATGTGACAATAATTGACGCTGATTTAGGTTTTTCAAATGTGGAAATTGAGCTGGGAGTCACTTCTAAATACACCCTCTTTGATGTACTCTACAATAACAAAATGATAACTGAGGTGATAAGTGAAGGACCATTGGGGGTAAAATACATTTCTTCTGGTGGAGATTTTACCTTAATTGACGAAGGAGTGGATTTAACACTTTTTCTCAGCAACATTAAAATTTTAGACTATTATTCCGATTTTATTATTATAGATACCGGTGCAGGACTTAACAAGGTAGTACACCAGTTTCTGCAAGCTGCAGATGAAATTGTGTTAATAGTTACTCCTGAACCTACTTCTATAATGGATGCCTATACACTCATTAAACATTCGTTAGTAGGCGAAAAGAAAAAGATAAATGTGCTCATTAACAAGGTAAAAAGTTTTGAAGAATACAGAAAAATTTATAAAAGATTTGAAACTGTAGTCAATAACTATCTGGGGGTTTCTCTAAACGACCTAGGATATTTGGAAATTGACGAAAAGATGACAGAGTGCATAATTGAGCAGACTCCTATCGTGATTAAGTATCACAATGGCAAAACTGCGAAGCAGCTAATTCAAATTGCAGCTAAATTAGCCAATCAATCTCCTCCCGAAGAACCGCAAGGGTTGTGGGGGATTTTTACAAAACTTTTAAAACAGAGATAAGAGGGAGAATATAGATGAACCAGGTGAATTTACAACCAGGGCAGAAGATTAAGATAGGCCTAAATGAAGGAAAGACCATGTATTCTTCTCAAGTGCAGGATGTGTCAAAAGACGGCACCCTTTTAGTTGATACTCCTGTTTACAGTGGACATCTCGTGCCAATTAGAGTAGGTTCCATCGTGCAGGTTATTTACTTCACAAAACAGGGATTATTCATCTTTTACGCGAAAGTGTTAAATAGATTTTCAGGAAAGCTCCCCCTTTTAGAGATCATGCCTATAAGTGGCGTGGAGAGATTGCAGAGGAGAAAGTACTTTAGGCTGGAAAAAGTAATACCTTTCACCTACAGAATAAGGGGTGAAGAAGAGAAGGAGTACAAAGGTGTAATACAGGATATAAGCGGGGGAGGATTGAGGTGCCGGGTAGATAAGAAATTAGAAATAGGCACTATTATAGATTGCAGCTTTACTTTAGATGAAGAAATACAGGTTTCTGGAAAGGTAGTGAGATACGAAGAGTCCATGGAAGAGGGGTATGAGGTGGGAGTGTGTTACGTAGACATTGAAGAGAGAATGAGAGAAAAGATAATCCGCTACATCTTCGAAGAACAGAGAAAAATAAGGCAAAAAGGGATTGAATAAGATATGAAGAATAAATGCATTGTGCTCATTGGGTCTTCTACGGGGGGGCCAAGAGCTTTAGAGTATCTGCTTTCAAGTTTACCTGAAAATATAGGGGTACCTTTTATAGTGGTTCAGCACATGCCTCAAAAATTTACAAGTCTTATGGCAGAAAGACTTGATATAAAGTGCAAGATAAAAGTGAAAGAGGCGGAAGACGGAGAGGTAGTAAGAAGCGATGTGGCGTATATTACTCCAGGAGATAAACACCTTCTTCTTGTAAAAGAAGGGGATGAAGTCAAAATAAAACTTTTGGAACAGTTTGACTCTATTTACAAGCCTTCAATAGATGCTACTTTTATTAGCGCATCAAAGCTTGATTCCTGCATAATAGCTGTAATACTCACAGGGATGGGAAGTGATGGCTCAAAGGGAATCAGATTTTTAAAAGAGAAAAAAGCTTTCATAATCTCTCAGGATGTTGAATCTTCTATTGCAAAAGGAATGCCGTATAGTGCCATCAAAACAGGGCTGGTAGACAAAATTCTACCGCTAGATAAAATTCCACAGGAGATAATAGAGAAAGTGAGGGAGTTTTATGGAAACCAATCAATATATTGAGATATTTATAGAAGAGTCACAGGAACACATAGAAAATTTAAACAGCAACTTGCTCCTTTTAGAAAAAGACCCTCAGAACAAGGGAGTAATTGATGAAATCTTCAGGTCTGCCCATACCTTAAAAGGAATGGCAGCTACTATGGGCTTTGAAAACATGAATAAGTTAGCCCACAAGATGGAAGATGTGCTTCAAGAAGTAAAGAACGGTAAACTGTCCATTACCAGCTCTATAATGGATATACTTTTTAAAAGCGTAGATGTTTTAGGTGAAATGCTAAACTCCATATCTCAAACAGGAGAAGATTTTCCGGCAGACGACGTGATATTCTTGCTTTCGGGCATAAAGAAAATGCCGGGAAATGAAGAAAAGGCTATTACCTATAGTGGCAGTCTTTCTATTAACGAATACGAGGAAGATATAATAAGAGAAGCCTATAAAGAAAATTACAAGGCTTTTAAAATAACTGTGCATATAGACAAAGGCTGCATGATGAAGTCTGCAAGGGCTTTTGTGATATTTAACAACCTCGATAAAATGGGAGACATAATAAATTCTTTTCCTCCTGTTGAGGATATAGAGGATGAAAAATTTGATTATAGCTTCACACTCCATTTTCTCACAAAAGAAGAAAAGGAAAAGTTAGAAGAAATGCTCCTTGCCATTCCTGAAGTAGAAAGAGTAGAGATAGAGGAAATAAATGTGACTCCTTCCAAGGAGGAAACAGAAGACACTCAGATTTTAGAAGCTGCTAAGAAGACGATAAGCCAGAATAAAACTTCAAAAAGCGTCAGGGTAGATATAGACAGACTCGACAATCTCATGAATTTGGTCAGCGAACTGATAATCATAAAGACCAGGTTAGAAGGGCTGGAAGCTGATAACAAAAATCCAGAAACAGCAAATGCAATTGAATACTTGGAGAGAATTACTACCAGCTTGCACGATGCAGTTATGAAGGTGAGGATGGTACCTGTAGAGAGGGTATTTAATAGATTCCCGAGGATGGTAAGAGACCTCTCCCACGAGTTAGGGAAAAAAATTACACTCAATATGTATGGCCAGGAAACTGAGGTAGACAGGACTGTAATAGATGAAATTGGGGACCCTCTTGTTCACCTAATAAGAAATTCCATTGATCACGGAATAGAGCCGCCGGAGGAGAGGATAAAAAAGGGCAAGCCTGAGGTGGGCACAATCAATTTAAAAGCCTATCACGAAGGAAATAACGTCATAATCGAAGTGAGCGATGATGGAAGAGGAATTGACATTGAAAAGGTGAAAGAAAAAGCCATAGAAAGAGGACTTTACACTCAAGAGCAAATTGCTAGTCTTTCGAAGGACAAGATATTTGAAATTTTATTTAAACCCGGCTTTAGCACAGCAGACAAAGTAACTGACATTTCTGGAAGAGGCGTAGGATTAGATGTTGTAAAAAATAAGATTGAATCTTTGAATGGAACGATTGAGGTGTTCTCAGAGCCAGATAAAGGAACAAAATTTGTTATAAAGCTTCCTTTGACTTTGGCTATAATACAGGCTCTATTGGTGAAAGTAGGAGATGAAAAGTTTGCAATTCCTCTAAATTCAATCTCCGAAATAGTCCACAAAAAAGAGGATGAAGTGAGAAATGTCCAAGGAAAGGAAATAGTTCTCTACAGGGGTCGAGTCATTCCAATAATTCGATTAAACGAAATACTTCAGACGAAAAAAGTGGAATCAAATGGAAATTTAATTTGCGTGATAATCAAGAAAGGAGAAAATCTGGCCTGCTGCACAGTGGACGACTTAATTGGACAGCAGGAGATAGTCATAAAGCCTTTAGGCAAATACTTATCCAACGTAAAGGTAATTGCAGGAGCAACTATATTAGGTGACGGACAGGTAGCGCTTATTGTGGACGCCAATAATTTATTCTGAATAGGAGGGAAGAATTTTGAGCCTATTTGTTGTGGCAAAGATTGAAGATGAAGAATACGCCATAGGAATTGAAAAGGTGCAGACTATAGAGAAGATTTTGCCCATAACAAGGGTACCTCAGACTGAAAATTATGTGAAAGGAGTTATCAACTTAAGAGGAGAAATCATACCCGTAATATCCCTGAGGCTAAAACTGGGGCTTCCAGAGAAAGAGTACGATGAAGATACGAGAATAGTGGTTTTGAAGGATTACGATATGGCTGTAGGACTTATTGTGGATAACGCCAATGAAGTTGTAGAGATAAGGGAAGAGGATATAGACAGGCTTTCTTTTAGTGAAGGAGAGGAGGAGTATTCGAAATTTGTCAGCACAGTCGGTAAGATTAAAGACAGGGTGCTTTTGATACTGGATTTGAACAAACTTTTGGGAGTCGGGATGTGAGAAATGTGGATATAAACAGGTTGAATGAGATATACTTGGATGTACTAAAAGAGCTGGGCAACATCGGAGCTGGAAACGCCATAACTGCTCTTTCTACAATGATAGGCAAAAAGGTAGACATGAAAGTACCTACTGTAAAGATATTGGAGCTTGTAGAAGTCCCAGACATATTTGGGTCACCTGATACCGTGATAGTCGGGATATATTTTGGTTTGGACGGAGATGTGAAAGGGAACATACTCTTTACCTTAGACCTTGATAGCGCATCTTCTCTTATATGGAATTTAATGGGGATTGAAGCGAAAGAGGAATTTGACGAGCTTGAAAAGTCTGCGCTAGAAGAGATTGGAAACATAATGGCTGGGAGCTATGTAGCATCACTTTCTACTCTTACCTCTCTCAATATGAAAATCTCACCGCCTGCTTTGAGCATAGACATGGCAGGAGCAATTTTGAGCGTCCCTGCAATACAGTACGGCGAAATTTCTGACAAGATTTTATTCATAGAAACTCAGTTTGTAGAAGGAGAAAGGTTAATAAGAGGAGATTTTTTCCTGATACCTGATATAAACTCTTTTGATTTAATACTAAAAGCGCTTGGAGTTGAAGTAAATGGAGAGCAAAATTCTTAGGGTTGGAATGGCGGATGCAAAAGTCACAAAGAGCCCGGGCATTTTGACTACAATTGGGCTGGGGTCCTGTGTGGGGATTGTGCTTTACGACCCTATCGCAAAAGTTGCAGGACTTGTTCACATAATGTTGCCTTACAGCAATAAAATATCTGACAATTCTAATAAGCTGAAATTTGCTGATACTGGAATAGAGATTTTGATTGAAGAGATGTTGAAGGAAGGAGCTAATCCGAAAAGGTTGATAAGCAAGTTAGCTGGAGGCGCGCAAATGTTTTCTTCAAAGATAAATTCTGACATCATGAACATAGGGGAAAGGAATGTAATCGCTACAAAGGAAGTGCTCAAAAAGCTCGGCATACCTATTGTAGCTGAGGATACAGGTGGAAATTACGGAAGGACTATAGAATTTTATTCTGAAGACGGCAGACTTTTAGTAAAGACTATAGGCCATGGAGTCAAGTACATTTAAAATAAAAAACTGGGGGAATTCATATGTCAGTAGTGGAGGAGGATGTTTGGAAAGTTTACAACCTTCAAAAAGACCCTGATGCGAGAAATGAGATTATTGTCAAATACCTTCCTTTGGTAAAACATATAGTGAAAAAGCTTGTAATATCAGATATCGCCCAGTCAGAGTATGAAGACCTTATCCACCAAGGGATTTTAGGACTCATAGATGCTATTGAAAAGTATCAGCCTGACAAAGGGGTAAAATTTGAGACATACGCTACTTTGAGGATAAGAGGCGAAATAATAGATTACCTGAGAAAAAGGGACTGGATGCCGAGGAGTTTGAAGAAAAAGTACAAGAAAATTGAAGAGACGGTAGAGAAGCTTCAGCAAAGGTACAACAGAGAGCCTACAGTGGAAGAAATTACAGAAGCTTGTGGATTAGAGGAAGAAGACGTGCTAAAGACTTTGAGCTACATAAATGTCTCAAACATTAATTCCCTTGAAGAAGCCATTGAGAATAATTTAAAGATTCACTCTATTTCAGAGATAGACCTGAAAAATCCTGAAGAGGAGCTTCTTTACAAAGAACTAAAGAAAAAGCTCGCCCATGCGATTGAGAAGCTTTCTGAAAAAGAAAGACTGGTAATTACTCTGTACTACTATGAAGACTTAAACTACAAGGATATAAGCAAGATACTCAATTTGACGGAGTCGCGCATTTCTCAAATTCATTCCAAAGCTATAAAAAAGATAAGGGAGATGCTGGGCGAGTACTTTTAAATGGGGGCTTTGAAATGGATGAAAAAAGGTATAGGGTGTTAGTAGAGGTTTCAAAGGACAAGCAGCAGGCTTACATTTCTCTAATTGAAGACCCCAATGGGATCAGCGCAACAAAAGAAGAAATTCTGAAGGAACTATCTAAGCACAGAATAACCTATGGGGTAAAACTGAATATTGTAGAAGAAATTTGTAAGAATCCCCAGAATGCGAAGTACGTTTTAATTGCGGAAGGGAAAAAGCCTGTAAATGGAGAAGACGGGAAAATAGCGTTTGAAGTGGACATTCACTCTGCTGCTATCCCTAAAATATTAGAGGATGGGACAGTGGATTACAAAAACCTCAACCTCTTCAAAAATGTAAAAAAAGGGCAAGTGATAGCGAGGAGAATTCCTCCCACCGAAGGAGAGCCTGGGGTGAATGTTTTTGGAGAACTCGTGCCTGCCATTAAAGGGAAAGATGTACGCCTTCCCTTAGGCAAAAACACTTACGTAGAAGGAGACACTTTGGTGGCAGCAGTAGATGGACACATTGTGGCAGTAAACAACAAAGTAGAAGTTCGCACCCTTCTTGAAGTAAAAGAAGTAGATACTTCTGTAGGGAATATAAAAACTGTCGCCAGTGTAAAAATTACTGGAAATGTGAAGTCGGGGTTTGTTGTTGAAAGCGAAGGCAATATTGAGATTTTTGGGGTAGTAGAAGCTGCCACTATAATTGCCAAAGGAAATATAAATATTCACAAAGGCATTCAAGGAGGAGGAAAAGCAAAAATTCTCGCGGAGGGGAACATAACCTCTCGCTATTTTCAAAACTGCAGCGTAGAGGCTGGGGGAGACGTTTTTGGAGAAGCGATAATCTACTCGGACGTAAAGGCAGGAGGAAGTGTGAAACTTCTAGGCAATAAAAGCCAAATTATCGGGAGCAGGGTGGTGGCAGGGAGAGAAATTTTTGCTGCAAACATAGGTTCAAAAATGGGAACGTATACGGAACTTCAAGTGGGGGTATTGCCCCAAAAGCGGTTAAAGATCGCAGAGCTCACATACCAGATAGAACAGAACAGATCTGCGATTGAAAAACTTGAGAAAATAATAAACTATCTGGAAAAGTTTGAAAAACTTCCTCCTGACAAAGAAGAGGTGTATCAAAAGGCAAAGAAATCCCTTGAGGAGCTAACTTCTGTCAACCATCATCTAGAAGAAGAACTAAGACTTTTAAACGAGGAGATAAAAACTTCTAGCTCTGGGATAGTAAAAGTCCTCGATACTATTTTTCCAGGAACTAAGCTTGTCATTGACGATGCAGTGCTAAAAATTAGAGAACCTATCAAATACGCCATGTTTGTAAAAAAAGAAGAAGAAGTAAAATTCTTCCCTTTAAAGTGAGGAGATAAAAATGGCTGGAGGTAATCCTATTGATTTAAAATCCATATTGCCTCGGACAGTAGAAGTGGGGAACTTAAGACAGGTAGACCTTCAAAGGCCTGATGTGTATTCCCACCAGTTGTCTCTTTCTGCAAGCAAAGAAAACGAAGTAAAAAAATCAAAGACCAATGAGTTGGAGAAGTCAGAAAAAGCCTACATAAAAGAAAAGGGCTTTCAGGGCAAGGAAGACAGGCAAAAGGAGAAAAAGAAGGATAAACAAAAAAATGTGGGACATATTGATATTAAAGTGTGATACGGATATTGACATTTGGGAGAATATATAATATAGTATTCATTGGCAGTCATCACACACGCCTGAGGATTGCAAAAAGGGTGCCCGTGAAAAGGGTCTTTTTGCAAGATGAATCGGGCGGAGGAATAACCATTCAGGAGGTGTATTTATGTCAATAGTTTCAATGAAGCAGTTATTGGAAGCAGGAGTTCACTTCGGTCACCAGACAAGAAGATGGAACCCCAAAATGGCCCCTTATATTTTTACGGAGAGAAATGGAATTTATATCATCGACTTACAGCAAACAGTAGAAAAATTGGAGCAGGCTTATGAGTTTGTGAAAAAACTGGTGATGGACGGGGGTACCATACTTTTTGTCGGGACTAAAAAACAGGCTCAGGAGTCCATAAAAGAAGAAGCAGAAAGATGCGGCATGTTTTATGTAAATCAGAGATGGCTGGGCGGGACTTTGACTAACTTCAAAACGATTAAAACCCGAATTCAGCGTTTAAAAGAGCTCAAAAGAATGGAGGAAGACGGCACTTTTGAAGTGCTTCCTAAAAAGGAAGTAATCAGGCTTAGAAAAGAAAAAGAGAGATTGCAGAAGTTTTTAGGCGGAATTGAAAATATGGAGTCTCTGCCTTCTGCTTTATTCATCGTCGATCCAAAGAAGGAAGCTATAGCAGTATCTGAAGCTAGAGCTCTTGAAATTCCTATAGTTGCCATTGTGGACACCAACTGCGACCCTGAGCTTATAGACTATCCAATACCAGGAAACGATGATGCTATAAGAGCAGTAAAATTAATTACTTCTAAAATTGCTGATGCTGTTTTAGAAGGCAAGCAGGGCGAGCAGTTTGAAGCAGCTGAAGAATAAAATACTCTTTTGGTGGTAGGGAAGCTTCCTTACCACTAAATTTATACTAAAAAGCACAAGGAGGTACTTCTTGCATGATATCTGCACAAGCTGTAAAAGAGCTGAGAGAGAGAACCGGCGCTGGAATGATGGATTGCAAAAACGCCTTGATTGAAGCAAATGGAGATATAGAAAAAGCTATAGATATTCTAAGAGAAAAAGGGCTGGCTGCAGCAGCTAAGAAAGCGGGCAGAACTGCAAATGAAGGTTTGGTAGAAGCCTACATACATGGGGGCGGCAGAATTGGCGTGCTTGTAGAAGTGAACTGTGAGACAGATTTTGTGGCAAATACAGAGGAATTTAGAAATTTTGTGAAAGAGATTTGCATGCAAATTGCTGCTGCAAATCCGAAGTACATCTCGAAAGAAGATGTGCCTCAAGAAGTATTGGAAAAAGAAAAAGAGATCTTAAGAGCTCAAGCTTTAAATGAAGGAAAACCTGCCAATGTGATTGACAGAATAGTGGAAGGGCGATTGGAAAAATTCTATAAAGAAAATTGCCTTCTCGAGCAAGAGTACATCAGAGACCCTGAGAAAACTGTAAAAGATTTATTGAACGAGATGATAGCAAAGCTTGGGGAGAATATTGTAATAAGGAGATTTGCAAGGTTTGAGAGAGGAGAAGGCATAGAGAAATAAAGGGACACTGATGTGTCCCCTTTTTATAGAAATTTCGAAATTTCAGAAGGATTTTTTGAAATTGTATAGAAACTTATATAAGAATGGGGTGTTATTGTGTCATCAGTAGTGTATAAAAGAGTAGTTCTGAAAATCTCAGGGGAGGCCTTGGCCGGAGATAAGGAATTTGGAATAGACTTTAATGTAGTAAATAGAATTGCAGACGAGATAAAAGAAGTGAGAGACTTAGGAGTACAAATTGGTCTCGTGGTAGGAGGCGGAAACATCTGGCGGGGCAGAGACGCTGTAGGGATGGACAGAACTACTGCAGACCACATGGGGATGCTTGCAACTGTCATAAACGCTCTGGCTCTACAGGATGCTTTAGAACAAAGGGGCGTACCTACAAGAGTGCAGACGGCAATAGAGATGAGGGCCATTGCAGAACCTTATATCCGCAGAAGAGCCATAAGACACCTGGAAAAAGGGCGAGTAGTCATATTTGCAGCAGGCACAGGTAATCCCTTTTTCTCGACAGACACTGCTGCTTCATTAAGAGCTGCTGAAATAGATGCAGAAGTAATACTGCTTGCTAAAAAGGTGGACGGCGTTTATGACAAAGACCCTCTAAAGCACAAAGATGCTGTAAAGTTTAAAGAATTAAGTTATCTGGACGTGTTAAACAAAGGATTGGGAGTCATGGATTCTACTGCAACTTCCCTCTGCATGGACAATAAAATCCCCATCATAGTGTTTGACCTGACCACATATGGAAACATTAAGAAAGTGGTAATGGGAAATGATATCGGTACGATTGTGAAGGAGGGTTAACATGAGCGATTATTTGAAAGACAGTGAAGAGAGGATGAAGAAAACTTTAAACGTCTTAAAAAGCGAACTTGCGGCAATACGTGCTGGAAGAGCGAATCCGGCCCTTTTAGACCGCATTACTGTGAATTACTACGGAACTCCTACTCCTTTAAACAGACTGGCTACCATTACTGCGCCTGAGCCGAGGGTATTGGTAGTTCAACCGTGGGATGTATCTCAGATAGGAGAGATAGAAAAAGCCATACAGAAATCTGACCTAGGAATTAACCCTGTTTCTGACGGAAAAGTGCTAAGACTGGTCCTTCCAGAGCTTACAGAAGAGAGAAGAAAAGAGCTTGTAAAGCTGGTCCACAAAAAAGCTGAAGAAGCCAGAATTGCTGTAAGGCAGATAAGAAGAGATGCCAATGACCTTGTCAAAAAAATGGAAAAAGATGGAGAAATATCAGAAGACGAGAGAAAGAGAAGGGAAGAAGAAATTCAGAAACTCACAGATAAATACATCAAGGAAATAGACAAAATGGTAGAGGCTAAAGAAAAGGAGATAATGGAAATTTGAAGTATTACGACTTGATTGGAAGAGACCTTGAAGAGGTTCTTGATGCATTGTTCGGAAAAAAATGCAAAGTAGTAGAGACAAAATCAATTTTCAGGTATGAAGGAAAAACATTAAAGGCTGTGCGAATTAAAGAAAAGGGTGAATTTGTCGAAATTACCGTGATTCGCATATAATCCCCCTCTTTAGAGGGGGTCCTTGTCCAAATGAGGAGGAAAATTTATGATTTTTTTTAATGAAGAAAAACTTATAAAAAAGTTGGACAAAACCCGGTTGCCACAGCACGTAGGCATTATAATGGATGGAAATGGAAGATGGGCTCAGAAGAGAGGAATGCCTAGGGTTTACGGGCATAAAGCGGGAGTAAATGCAGTAAGAGAAGTTATAAGGTCCTGCAGAGAGCTTGGAATAAAGTACCTCACTTTGTACGCTTTTTCTACAGAAAATTGGAAGAGACCTAAAGAAGAAGTGGACTTTTTAATGGACCTCTTGGTAGAGTATCTCTCTAAAGAAGTTGATGAACTCAATAAAAACAATGTAGTAGTAAAGTTCATTGGAGACATATCTAGATTGCCAGAAAAATGCCAGATTGAAATAGAAAAGGCTCAAAAACTCACAGAAAAAAATACCGGTCTTGTGGTCAACATCGCTTTAAATTACGGAGGAAGGGATGAAATTGTAAAAGCTACCCAAAATATATGCAAAAAAGTGCTCAATCGCGAGTTATCACCAGAAGACATAACAGAAGATACTATAACTCAGCACCTTTACACTGCATCTCAGCCAGACCCCGACCTCATCATACGTACTAGCGGGGAAAAAAGACTTAGCAATTTTTTACTATGGCAGTCGGCTTATTCAGAGTTGTGGTTTACCGAGGTCCTCTGGCCTGATTTTAAAAAAAGGCATTTGATTGAAGCTTTGCTTTATTATCAAACTCGGAAAAGAAGGTTTGGGGGAGTTTAAATATGTTAAAAACTCGAATAATAAGCGCTCTGGTAGGACTGCCCCTTCTATTTTTAGTCTTAATAAAAGGGGGGGCTCTTTTAACTTTTTCACTGGTAGCTTTAAGCATTCTGGGGTTAAATGAGTTTTACAATGCTACCAAAAACATAGGAATTAGGCCTTTTAAAATATTTGGATATTTGTCTGCTATTTTTTTGTATTTAATTTTTGACAAGATAAAATTTGCTGAAATAGACCTCTTTGTGGCCCTTTCTATGCTGTTGTTTTTGCTTTTTTTAACTAATAAAAAATACACTTTAAAAGACTATGCAGTGACTTTGATGGGGATTGTGTACATACCTCTGCTATTTTTGTACATACAGAAAATAAGATGTCTCCCTCACGGCCTTTATACTGTTTGGCTTGTATTTATTGTGTCATGGATTACAGATACTTTTGCCTATTTCACAGGAAAGTTTTTGGGAAATCATAAATTAGCTCCTGATCTAAGCCCAAAAAAGACAGTTGAAGGGGCAATAGGGGGGCTTTTAGGTTCTACTTTAGCAAGCTTTTTATTTGTATGGATTTTTCCTCAGACAAATATGACTCCTTATGAAGCCCTTATTGTGGGAAGTTTTGGCAGTCTAATTGCCCAGGCAGGGGATTTAGTAGCTTCCTTTATAAAGAGAAATTGCTACATAAAAGATTTTGGCAATGTGATTCCCGGCCATGGGGGGATTTTAGATAGATTTGATAGCATATTATTCGCTTCGCCCTTCGTATATTTTATTTTCAAGTACTTTTTGTAAAGAGGGATAAGTATGAAGAAACTCATAATACTAGGTTCTACTGGATCGATTGGTAGACAAACTTTGGACGTAGTGAGAAGTTTAAAAGAAGAGTTTGAAATTGTAGGGCTTACAGGATATAACAATGTGTCTTTGCTCTCAAAACAGATAAAAGAGTTTAGACCCAAGGTAGTAGCAGTAAAAGACGAGGAAAAAGCAAGAAAGCTAAGAGAAAATTTAGATGAACCGATAGAGGTTTTGACAGGTAAAGAAGGGCTCAAAGAGATTGTGAAATACGAGGCTGACATGGTGGTAGTTGCGGTAGAGGGCATTGCAGGCCTTATACCTACAGTTGAAGCTATAAAATTGGGGAAAAACATAGCTTTAGCAAATAAAGAGGTTTTAGTTACTGCAGGAGAAATAGTAATGGGGCTTGTCAAAGAAAAGAAAATTGAATTTTTGCCTGTAGACAGTGAACATTCTGCTATTTTGCAGTGCCTTAAAGGAAATAATAAGAGAGAAGTTTCAAATCTCATTTTAACTGCTTCTGGAGGACCTTTCAGAGGAAAGAAAAAGAAGGATTTGGTAAATGTTACAGTAGAAGAGGCTTTGAAACATCCCAACTGGAAGATGGGGAAAAAAATAACAATAGATTCTGCTACCTTGATGAACAAAGGTTTTGAAGTTATAGAAGCCAGATGGCTCTTTGACATGCCTTTAGATAAGATAAAAGTGGTAATACATCCTCAAAGCATAATTCATTCGATGGTGGAATATGTAGATGGAAGTGTCATAGCTCAGCTTTCTGTGCCAGACATGAGGATTGCGATCCAGTACGCCTTGAATTACCCTGACAGAAAATATGTGGAAGGTGTAAAATTTTTAGATTTCTATGCATTAGGCCAGCTGACATTTGAAGAGCCTGATTTTGAAACTTTTAAATGTCTTTCTCTGGCGTATCATGCGGCAGAATGTGGCGGAACGATGACTGCTGTTTTAAATGCGGCAGATGAAGTAGCAGTGTCTTTATTTTTGCAGAACAAAATAAATTTTTTAGAAATTGCAGAGATTATAGAAGAAGCTTTAGAGAATCATAAAAATATACAAAACCCTACTTTGGATGATATAATAAGTGTAGACCTTGAAACGAGAGAAAGGATAATGAGAAAGTATTTGAGGTGATAGGAGTTGACTATAATTTTAAGCATCATAGTCTTGAGTGTTCTAGTGATGTTTCACGAGTTTGGTCACTTTATAGTAGCAAAACTTTCTGGAGCAAGAGTAAACGAATTTTCAATAGGATTTGGTCCAAGGCTTTTTAAAAAGAAATACGGTGAAACTGAATATTCTTTTAGAGCGCTTCTTTTCGGAGGATATGTGGCACTGGAGGGAGAGGATGAGAAGTCTTCTGACCCGAGAGCCATAATAAACAAGCCCTGGCCTGTAAGGCTTGCAGTATTTGCAGCAGGACCTTTAATGAACATACTGCTGGCTTTTTTGCTTTTGTTTATAGTATTCTTCTACATCGGGAGCCCTGTTCCTAAAGTGCAAACAGTGATGGAAGGTTACCCTGCAGAAAAGGCTGGCATATTGCCGGGAGATAAAATTTTGATGATAAACGATATAAAGATAAACTCCTGGGAACAGTTAGAAAAAGCCATAAGTTCAAGCAATGGGAAAACTCTTGTGATGGAAATTGAAAGGGACAATAAAATAATAAAAAAGGAAGTCACTCCTGTATTTGATAAAAAAGCTTCTAAAGTGATGATTGGGATAGTTCCAGCCTACGAAAGGTCTTTTTTGCTTGCTGTTAAAACCGCTGTTGATAGAACCATTTATTTCTCCAAGTTAATAGTTTTGTCACTGGCAATGTTAATTTCTGGAAAAGTATCTGTGAACGAAATAATGGGACCGGTGGGAATCGTCCAGGCAGTAGGAACTGTAGCTAAGACAGGCATGATAAACTTATTAGCTTTTTCTGCTTTGATAAGTGTAAATCTGGGGCTTTTCAACCTCTTGCCTTTTCCTGCTTTGGACGGCGGAAGAATTCTATTTGTGCTGGCAGAAGCTGTAAGGGGCAAGCCACTGCCACCGGAAAAAGAAGGTTATATCCATTACTTAGGCTTCTTGCTGTTGATCGCTTTGCTCATATTTGCTACTTACAGGGATATAATGCGAATTTTCTAAATTAGGTGATAAAGATGAGGAAATTGACCCGCGAAATCAAGATAGGAAATAAGAAAATAGGAGGGAATAACCCGATCCTCGTTCAGTCAATGACAAACACTGATACTCACGATGTGGAAAAGACGGTAGAGCAGATAAAGAGGCTGGAAGAAGAAGGATGTGATATAATAAGGGTAGCTGTACCAGATGAAAAGGCTGCTTACTCTATAAAAGAAATAAAAAAGCATATAAATATCCCTTTGGTGGCAGACATACACTTTGACTACAGATTGGCTATTAAATCTATAGAAAATGGCGCTGATAAAATACGAATAAATCCCGGAAATATCGGAAGGGAAGAAAATATAAAAAAAGTAGTAGAAGCTGCAAAGGAAAGGGGTATACCTATACGGATAGGAGTAAATGCAGGGTCTTTAGAAAAGGAGATATTAAATAAATACGGCGGTATAACCCCTGAAGCGGTAGTAGAGAGCGCTTTAAAAAGTGTGCGCCTTTTAGAAAAACTTGGCTTTTACGATATAGTGATTTCTTTAAAAACTTCCAATGTGCCCCTTACAATAGAAGCATATAAATTAGCTTCTTCCAAGGTGGACTATCCACTCCACCTTGGAATTACAGAAGCTGGAACTTTGGAAAGCGGAACTATTAAATCAGCGATCGGCATAGGCACTCTTCTTTACATGGGAATAGGGGATACAATAAGGGTTTCTTTGACAGGCGATCCCGTGCACGAAGTTAGGGTAGGAAGACAGATTTTGCGCGCTTTAGGACTGCTCAAAGAAGGGGTAGAGGTCATTTCATGCCCTACCTGTGGCAGGACAAAAATAGATGTCATTAAATTAGCTACTGAGGTTGAAAGAAGAACATCTCATATAAAAAAACCTCTTAAAGTGGCTGTCATGGGCTGTGTGGTAAATGGACCTGGAGAAGCAAAAGAAGCAGACATTGGAATTGCAGGAGGAGATAGAGAAGGGGTTATATTCAAAAAAGGAAAGATATACAAGATAGTTAAAGAAGAACACCTTTTAGAAGAACTTCTCAAAGAAATTGAGAAGATGGTCAAGGAGGAATAAAAATAATGATTTCTGTCATCGTGCCTGCTTACAATGAAGGGAAAAACATTGGAAGAGTACTTTCTGTCCTTGAGAAAATTGATGTGATAGACGAAATTATTGTGGTAAATGACGGTTCAACGGATAACACAGAAGAGGAAGCGAAGAAATATAAAGTTAAAGTGATAAATCTAGAAAAAAATCAAGGCAAGGGAAAAGCGCTAAAAGAAGGAGTTTTAAATGCAAAAGGAGATATAATAGTCATGCTGGATGCAGATTTAATAGGCTTTACTGAAAAGCACTTCTATTCCCTTGTCATGCCTGTAGTAAAAGACGAGGCGGATATGACTGTGGGCATTTTTTCAGGGGGCAGGAAGTCAACTGACTTAGCTCAGAAGATAGCACCCTTTCTCTCTGGGCAGAGGGCCATAAAAAAGAAATTTTTAGAAGATATAAAAGAGATGGAAATCAGCAAATTTGGTGTAGAAGTTGCTTTGAACAGATATGCCAAAAAAAATAATTTAAGAGTTGTGACCGTTCCACTAGAAAACATGACTCACGTAATGAAGGAGGAAAAATTGGGATTTGTAAAAGGATTTGCTGCCAGAATGAAGATGTACTTTGAAATATTGAGAATGTGGGTTTAGAAAGAGGGATAGAACATGGTTCCAGCGACTTTCTTGGAAAACATGCAAATAAAAAAAGTAAGAGTTGAAAAAAAGAGCCGAAAACTCACTGTGGTTGTCTCCTCTTTCTCATCAAATGCACAAAAGCTCTCAGAATTTCAGTCTTTTTTGGAGGAAAGCTTTCCTTCTCTAAAGGAGATAAAGATTGTGGTGGAAAGCCCTTCTTTATCAACAGTAGAAGAGGTTTTGGAAAACTGGGAGAAAGTAGTATTAGAGCTTAGCGAAGAGTACCCTTCTTCCTTAAGTTTTTTAAAGACCTGTGATGTCGCAAAAGAGGGACAGAATAGGATAACTGTAAAGGCTCCAACTTACGCAATTTACGAAATGGCTAAAAGCAGCAAATTAGATTTTGCAATAAGAGAATTTTTAAGGAACAGGTATGAACTTAATTTAGATGTAGAACTTATTTTTTCAGAAGAAGGGGAAGAAATTGCAGAAAAAATAATCGAAGAAGACATAAAAGCAATTGAGGAAGTTATCCAAAAAGATGAGAAGTCTAAAAAGGAGAAGAGTAGGTCTGAAGAAAATAGAGTTCTCCTTGGCAAAGAAATGAAAGCTAAACCTATCTCTATTAAGGATGTAAGTGCAGAAACCGATGAGGTAGTGATTGAAGGAGAAATATTTTCTATTGATTTTAAAGAGTTGAAGTCAAAAGTTCTCATGGTGTTTGACATTACAGATTATACTAGTTCAATACTTGTCAAAACCTTTTTGACAGAAGAAAAATATGAAATTTTGAAAGATGAAATAGATGTAGGAACTTTTGTCAGGTTAAGAGGAAATGTGATATACGATAAGTACGAAGGAGACCTTGTAATTGATTTGAAAGACTTAGAGCTCATTCCTCCAAAAAAGAGAATGGATTTGTCCGAAGAAAAGAGAGTGGAGCTTCACCTTCACACCCAGATGAGCACTTTAGATGCCGTCCCTTCTGCTACTGAAGTGATAAAGAGAGCGGCAGAATGGGGACACAAGGCTGTTGCAATAACAGACCACGCAGTGGTTCAAGCTTTTCCAGAGGCAATGGAAGCATCTCGAGAGTATGGGGTTAAGGTTATATACGGAATGGAAGGGTATATGGTGGATGACGGAATACCAATTGTCACTGGAGAATCCGAAGCTAGTTTGGAAGGCGAATTTGTGGTATTTGATATCGAAACCACAGGCCTTTCAAACATAAATGACGAGATAATAGAGATTGGTGCTGTCAAGATCAAAAACAAGAAAATAGTAGATACTTTTGAAACTTTTGTAAATCCTCAAATACCCATTTCTTCTTTCATCACAAAACTCACAGGAATCGATGAATCAATGGTTAAAGATGCTCCTTTAATAGAAGAGGTGTTGCCTAAATTTTTGGAATTTGCAAAAGGAGCAGTTCTGGTAGCACACAATGCCAATTTTGATGTGTCCTTTATTAAATCAAAGGCTAAGAAACTAGGTTTGACTGTTGAAAACACTGTCTTAGATACGCTTGAGTTGAGCAGGCATCTGTACCAAGATCTTAAAAATTACAAACTCGACACTCTTGCTGAATTTTTTGAAGTAAAGCTTTTGCATCACCACAGGGCCGTGGAAGACGCGAAGGCTACAGCAGAAATTTTCATTAAGATGCTAGAAAAGCTGCAAGAAATAGGCATAAAGAGTGTAAGCGAAATCAACTCGGTTTTGATGGAAAGGGAAGTGGACGTAAAAAAATTGCCTGTATACCATGTGACAATTTTGGTAAAGGACCAGAAGGGTTTAAGGAATTTATACGAGATAATATCTAGGTCAAACCTGGAGTTTTTCCACCGCACCCCCAGAATACCAAAGAGTCTGTTGGTGAAAATGAGAGAAGGGCTGATCATAGGGTCTGCCTGTGAGCAGGGAGAAGTGTTCAGAGCCTTGGTTTCTAACTTGGAGGAAAAGAAGCTCGAAGATATAATCAACTTTTACGACTATTTGGAAATTCAGCCTGTGGGGAACAACGAATTTTTGATTGAAAGAGGAGAGGTAAGAAGCGTAGAAGAACTTAAAGAAATAAACAGAAAGATATACGAACTTGGGAAAAAGTACAACAAGCTGGTAGTAGCAACAGGAGATGTGCATTTTTTAGACCCGTGGGACGATGTGTACAGAAAAATATTAATGGCGGGCAAAGGGTATAAGGATGCGGACAGACAGCCTCCTCTTTACTTTAGGACAACTGAAGAAATGCTTATGGAGTTTGAATATCTAGGAGAAGAAGCTGCCAGAGAGGTAGTCATTGAAAATCCAAATAAAATTGCGGAAATTGTGGAAGATGTAAAGCCTATTCCTGAGGGAACTTTTCCGCCTGTCATCGAAGGGGCAGAAGAAGAATTAAGAAGGATTACCCTTGAAAAAGCTCATGAGATATACGGTGACCCATTGCCTCCAATTGTGCAGGAAAGGCTTGACAGAGAGCTAAACGCCATAATAAACAACGGTTACGCTGTAATGTACGTAATAGCTCAGAAGCTAGTATCAAAGTCGCTGCAGGATGGATATTTGGTTGGTTCAAGAGGCTCTGTAGGGTCTTCTCTGGTAGCTACTATGAGCGGCATTACAGAGGTAAATCCGCTGCCTCCTCATTACGTGTGTCCAAAATGCAAACACTCAGAGTTTGTGACGGACGGGTCTTTTGGCTGCGGAGTTGACATGCCTGACAAGTACTGCCCTAACTGCGGCACTTTGATGAAAAAAGACGGCTTTGACATACCTTTTGAAGTGTTTATGGGCTTTGAAGGAGATAAGGAGCCGGATATAGACCTAAACTTTTCTGGAGAATATCAGCCCATAGCTCACAGGTACACTGAAGAACTTTTTGGAAAAGGCCATGTTTTCAGGGCAGGTACTATTGGAACGCTGGCGGATAAGACTGCTTACGGATATGTGAAAAAATACTTTGAAGAGAGGAATTTAACTGTACACAAGTCAGAAATAAAAAGGCTGACAATGGGATGTACAGGCATAAAGAGAACCACAGGACAGCATCCCGGAGGAGTCATGGTGGTTCCAAAGGACAAAAGCATTTACGACTTTACTCCAATTCAAAGGCCTGCAGATGCGGAAGATACCGATGTCATAACTACCCATTTTGATTACCATTCTTTGAGTGGAAAGCTTCTAAAATTGGACATACTGGGGCATGATGACCCTACTGTAATAAGGATGCTGGAGGATTTGACAGGTGTAAATGCCAGAAAAATACCTCTGGACGACAAAAAGACCATGAGCCTTTTTACAAGCGTAGAAGCTTTGGGAATAGACCCTGAGGAACTTGGCACTCCCGTTGGAACGCTAGGGCTTCCTGAGTTTGGAACAAAGTTTGTGAGACAGATGCTAATTGAGACCCGTCCCACAACTTTTGATGAGCTTGTCAGGATAAGTGGGCTTTCTCATGGAACAGATGTATGGTTAAATAATGCGCAGGATATAATAAGAGAAGGGATCGCTACTTTAAAGGAAGTAATTGCTGCAAGAGACGACATAATGCTTTACTTAATAAGCAAAGGAATGGATAAAAAGCTTTCCTTTAAGATAATGGAAAATGTTAGAAAAGGAAAAGGCGTTACACAGGAAGAAATTGAAGAGATGAAAAAACACGGCGTGCCCGACTGGTTTATACAGTCCTGCCAGAAGATAAAATACATGTTCCCAAAAGCTCACGCTGTAGCCTATGTGATCATGGCATTTAGAATTGCGTATTTTAAGGTGTATTATCCTGAAGCTTTCTATGCTACCTATTTTACTGTGAGAGCAGATGACTTTAACTTAGACATAGTTTTAGGGGGCAAAGAGAGCATAAAAAGGGCAATAAAAGAAATTGAAGCGAAGGGCAACAACGCTACACCAAAAGAGAAAAACTTGTTGACAGTATTAGAGGTAGCACTTGAGATGTACTTAAGGGGCATCAAATTCACAAATGTGGACCTATACAGGTCCGATGCCGAGAAGTTTTTAATTACAGAAGAAGGACTTTTGCCTCCACTAAATTCTCTTGAAGGAGTGGGAATACAGGCCGCAAAGGCAATTGCCCAGGAGAGAGAAAATGGCAAATTTATATCCATTGAAGATTTCAGGAACCGAACCAGGGTAAGTAAAACTGTTATTGAAATATTAAAACAGTATGGATGTTTAGAAGATTTGCCAGAATCTAATCAATTAAGTTTATTTTGATATTGCTTTACCAAAAGGTGTATGGTATAATTAGTATGGCAACCTAGAGGACTTTAAAAAGAGTGGGAGTTTCCCACTCTTTAGTTTATATTTAAGGAGGATCGGAGATGTCTAGGATTGAGGAAATTACAAAAGAATTGGTGATGCCAATATTGGAAGAGAATAATTTTGAACTGGTGGATGTGGAGTATAAAAAAGAAGGCAAGCACTGGTATTTGAGGGTGTATATAGACAAAGAAGGCGGGATAACGCTTGATGACTGTCAGCTGGTGAGCGAGTACTTAAGCGATAGATTGGATGAGGTAGACCCGATAGATCACAGCTATATTTTGGAAGTATCCTCGCCAGGGCTTGACAGGCCCTTAAAGACTCCTCGAGATTTTAAGAGAAACCTCGGGAAAGAAGTTGAAGTATCTCTTTACCAGCCCATTGACAAGAGAAAAAAATTTACAGGAGAGCTCCTTGAGTTCACAGGAGATAAAATAATCCTTCTATGTGAAGGAGAGAAGAGGGAGTTTGAAATGAAGAATGTAAGGCTTGTTAAACCTGTGATAAAGTTTTAAAATTAAGGAGGGAGAGTAAGCGCAATGAATGCAGAATTTATTGAGGCATTGAATTCAATATGCGAAGAAAAAGGAATACCTAAAGAGACTATGTTTGAGGCTATAGAGGCGGCTTTGGTTTCTGCCTACAGAAAAAATTACGGAACAGCCCAAAACGTGAAGATTGTAATGGACAGAGAGACAGGAGATGTTAAGGTATATGCCCAAAAGACTGTGGTGGAAGAAGTAAAAAATGACCTTTTGGAAATAAGCTTAGAAGATGCGAGGAAGATAAATAAAAAATACCAGATTGGTGATATTGTAGATATAGAAGTGACTCCCAAAAACTTTGGCAGGATTGCGGCACAGAACGCAAAACAGGTGGTAATACAGAGGATAAGGGAAGCAGAAAGAAATGTGATTTATGAAGAGTTCCTGGCAAAAGAGACAGAAGTAGTAACTGGGATTGTGACAAGAGCAGCAAAAAATAACGTGCTCATCAATCTAGGAAGGGTGGAGGCGATACTTACTCCTTCAGAGCAAATTCCGGGAGAAACTTTTTCACCTGGAGACAGGATAAAGGTGTACATCGTAGAAGTAAAAAAAACCACAAAAGGACCTCAAATCATAATCTCTCGGTCTCATCCTGGGCTGGTTAAAAGGCTTTTTGAACTAGAATCGCCCGAGATTCAGCAGGGTATAGTTGAAATAAGGAGCATTGCGAGAGAACCAGGTTCCCGCACAAAAATGGCTGTGTTCAGCAGAGACCCCAATGTAGACCCTATTGGAGCCTGTGTAGGCTACAAAGGTTCTAGAGTTCAGGCTGTTGTCAATGAATTAAAAGGAGAAAAGATAGACATTGTGAAGTGGAGTTCAAAACCTCAGGAGTTTATCATGAATGCACTAAGCCCTGCAAAAGCTATAAGCGTGGAGATTGTAGATGAGAAAGAAAAAGTGGCAAGGGTAATTGTACCAGATTATCAGCTCTCTTTGGCAATAGGTAAAGAGGGGCAGAATGCGCGGCTAGCAGCGAAGCTCACTGGATGGAAGATAGATATAAAAAGCGAGTCGATGGTCAAAAGTTGAGTGAGGTGGAAAAATGAAAGTAAAAAAAGTTCCGATGAGAATGTGCCTTGGCTGCCAAGAGATGAAGCCTAAAAAAGAGCTTATACGGATAGTAAGACGCGCACAGGACTTTTTAGTTCAAATAGACCCAACAGGTAAAGTGGCAGGAAGAGGTGCCTATATATGCAGGGATGTAAACTGCCTTGAAAAGGCTTTTAAGCATAAAAGGCTTGAGAAGGCGCTGGAAGTCCCTATATCACAAGAAATATACGAACAATTGAAGAGGGAGATAATGGATGAGGAATGACAGATTTCACTCTATACTCGGTTTGGCAAAAAAGGCGGGTAAATTGGTTTCAGGCAGTTACAGTGTAGAAAAATATTTAAAAACCAGAAAAGTTTTTTTGGTGGTCATAGCTGAAGATTTTTCTAAAAGAAGTTCAGAAAAATTTATTAAACTATGTGAGGACAAAAAAGTCCCCTATCTTGTCTATTCGAACAAACAGGATTTAGGTAGAGCGATAGGAAGAGAAATAGTCGGAATCATAGCTATTACTGATGAAGGATTTATGAAACTACTCAAGGAGGCGGCAAAGGGGGAAAATTATGGAGGTGAATAATATGTCCAAAACAAGGGTATACGAATTAGCAAAAGAACTTAATATTTCCAGCAAAGATCTTCTCTCCAAATTGAGTGATTTAGACATAAAAGTAAAAAACCACATGAGCACTTTGGAGGACGAAGAAGTAGAATTAATAAAAGACCTGCTTGCAGAAAAACCTAAGGAAGAGAAGCAAAAAGATCAAAAAAATCATGAACAGGAGGCACAGGACAAAGAAGAAAAGGAAATAGAGGAAGACTCTTTTTATGAGGACAGAGAAGAGAAAAGAGCTTACAAAAAGAGTTTTAAAAAGGGCGGCAAAAAGAACAAGAAGCTGCAGAAAAAATTTGTCTCAGAAGAAAGCGCTAAAGAAGATGAAATTAAAATAATAACAATTCCTGAATTTCTCACCGTCAAAGAATTGGCTGAAAAAATGAAAGTAAATCCTACTGAAATAATAAAGAAATTGATAGCACAGGGAATAATGGTTACTGTAAACCAGCAAATAGACTTTGAAACAGCTTCAAAAATAGCGGAAGAGTACGGTTTCCTGGTGGATAAGGAAGAGGTTAAAGATGAACTGGAAGCCATATTTGAGGATACACCTGATAGAGAAGAGGATTTGAAACCTCGTCCTCCTATAGTTACAGTGATGGGGCACGTAGACCACGGAAAGACTTCTCTGCTTGATGCCATCAGAAAGACAAATGTAACTATGAAAGAGATGGGCGGAATTACGCAGCACATAGGAGCTTCTGTGGTGGAGATAAACGACAAAAAGGTAGTATTTCTAGATACTCCTGGTCACGAGGCTTTTACTGCGATGAGAGCGAGAGGCGCTAGTGTCACTGACATAGTTGTGCTGGTAGTGGCTGCTGACGATGGAGTGATGCCGCAGACAATTGAAGCCATCAACCACGTAAAAGCAGCAAATGTGCCTCTGATTGTGGCTATAAATAAGATTGATTTGCCTACAGCCAATCCAGATAGGGTAAAAACAGAGCTCAGTGAACTGGGACTTGTGCCAGAAGAATGGGGAGGAAACACAATCTGTGTTCCCGTCTCTGCTAAAAAGAATATAGGAATTGACGACCTTTTAGAGATGATACTGCTGGTAGCAGAAATGGAAGACCTAAAAGCAAATCCCAACAAACCAGCCCGTGGAACTGTAATAGAGGCAAAACTGGAAAAAGGGAAAGGGCCAGTGGCTACAGTAATAGTCCAGAATGGAACACTTCAGGTGGGAGATGCTGTAATTGCAGGAACTACTTATGGAAAAGTAAGAGCGATGTTTGACGACAAAGGAAGAAAGATTAAAAAAGCTGGTCCTTCTATGCCTGTAGAAATTTTGGGCTTTTCCGAAGTGCCAGAGGCTGGAGATAAATTTGTAGTGGTGGAAAATGAGAAAAAAGCGAGAGAACTTGCAGAGAAAAGAAGAGAGGTTCAAAGAGAGTTAGAACTCAAGAAAAAGCAGAAAGTCTCTCTGGAAGACCTCTTCAGACAGATACAGGAAGGTACTGTAAAGGAGCTTAATGTGATCATAAAAGCTGATGTGCAAGGTTCTGTAGAGGCATTGAGAAAGTCATTGGAGGAACTGAGCAATGAAGAAGTCAGAATAAGAGTCATACACGGAGCAGTAGGAGCCATCACCGAGACAGATGTAATGCTGGCTTCGGCTTCAAATGCAATAATAATAGGATTCAACGTAAGGCCTGAGACAAACGCAAAAGCGCTTGCAGAAAAAGAGAAAGTAGAGATAAAGCTTTATAGAATAATATACGATGCTATTGAGGATGTAAAAGCAGCAATGAAGGGAATGTTAGAACCCAAGTACAAAGAAGTAGAGCTGGGAAGAGCTGAAGTAAGAGCTGTATTCAAGATACCTGGTGTGGGAAATGTCGCAGGTTGTTATGTTCTAAATGGTAAAATAGCAAGAAATGCAGATGTGAGAATAGTAAGAGATGGCATAGTCATATATGAAGGCAAAATAGCTTCTTTAAAGCGGTTTAAAGACGACGTGAGAGAAGTACAGCAGGGATTTGAATGCGGAATAGGCATTGAGAAGTTCAATGACATAAAAGAGGGAGATATCATAGAAGCATACACAATGGAAGAAATCCCTCGTTAAGAAGAAAGGATGAGAAAAATGCAGTACAGAAGCCATAGGTTATCCGAGGAATTGAAAAAAGAGATAAGCAAAATGATATTGGAAGAAATAAAAGACCCGAGAATTAAAGCTATGGTCAGCATAACGGATATAGAAGTGACTAAAGATTTACGATATGCAAAAGTGTATGTAAGCATATATGGCAGTGAAGAAGAAAAGAGAGAAACTTTTGAAGGATTAAAAAGCGCAGCTGGATACATCAGGCACGAAATAGGCCGCAGAATAAAGATGAGATATACCCCGGAAATAATATTTGAACTGGATCACTCTATAGAATACGGCGCAAAAATTTCAGAAATTTTAAAAGAACTGAACAAACAAGAGGGTGATGACAATTGATACTGATAGACGTAGTTAACGAAATAAAAAAGGCAGAAAGCGTAATTCTCCTTACACATGTAGCACCTGATGGAGATGCTATAGGGTCTGTCACTGGAATGTACAAAGTCTTAAAAAAGATGGGCAAGGACGTATCTGCTTTTATAGACGACCAGCTGCCAGAGATGTACAGCTTCGTCCCAAATGTAGACAAGATATCCCGCCCTTTTGACAAAAAAGCAGACTTAGTGTTGATATTTGACTGTGCCGATGAAGAAAGGTTAGGGTCTTCAAAAGAATTCCTTGACAAAGGACCTATCACAGTCAATATTGACCATCATATTTCCAATACCCTTTACGCAAAGTTAAATTACGTAGACACAAACGCAGCTGCTACTGCCGAAATAGCTTATCAATTGGTGAAACTTCTCGGTATAGACTTTGATGAAGAGATAGCTACAAGTTTTTACACTGCTATTTTAACTGATACAGGTGGTTTTACTTATGAGAGCACCACTTCTATGACTCATCACATAGCAGGAGACTTGATAAACAATGGGGCAAGGTTTAGAGAAGTGGCAGAAAAAGTCTTTAATTCCCTCAAGTTCAACAAAGCGAAACTTTTAGGGAAAGCTTTAAACAGCCTTACTTTGTACAAAGATGGCCTGGTTTCATATATGGAGATTTTGAAAAAGGATTTTGAAGAGACAGGAACAGATTTATCTCATTTAGAAAACATAGTAAGCTATGGAAGAAACATTGAAGGAGTGGAAGTAGCAGTGCTCCTTGTAGAAAAAGAGGGTGAAGTGAAAGTAAGCTTAAGGTCAAAGGAAAGAGTAGATGTAAACAAAATCGCCAGCACTTTTGGAGGAGGAGGGCATGTAAGGGCCTCTGGCTGTACAATAGAGGGGACTATCGAAGAAGCAAAAGAGAAAATTCTTAAAGAAGTCTTTAAGGAGTTAGAAAAATGAGTGTGGACGGCGTTTTAAATGTGCTAAAACCTCCTGGCATGACTTCTCACGATGTGGTGGATTTTATAAGAAAAATTTACGGTATAAAGAAAGTGGGCCACACAGGAACTCTTGATCCAGATGCAGCTGGAGTTTTACCTGTATGCATGGGAAGAGCTACTAAGTTCACTTCTTACCTGATGGAACATGACAAAAGGTACAGATTTGAAATAACTTTTGGTTTTTCTACTGATACCCTAGATAAAAGTGGCAAAATCGTTGAAAGTGGCCCTGTTCCCTTATTTACTTTGGAAAAATTACAGGAAGTTTTAAGCCAGTTTAAAGGGGAAATACAACAGATACCACCCATTTATTCTGCAAAAAAAGTAAAAGGAAAGAAGCTCTATGAATATGCGAGAAAAGGCGAAGAAGTGGAAATTCCACCCATAAAAGTGACAGTTTATGAGTTAGAATTAATAAAATACGATGCTCCGCACCATCTGCTGTTAGATGTAAAGTGTTCCAAAGGCACTTATGTAAGAGCTCTTGTGAGAGATATATGCAAGAAACTTGAAGTTCCAGGCCACATGTCTTTTCTCATAAGGACAGAGGTCGGAGACTTTGACATTGAATCTTCATATACGCTGGAGGAGATAAAGGAGGGAAAGGCAGAAGTACAGCCCGTAGATAAGTTTATAAAATTTCCTTCCGTGGAACTTGATGAAGTTTCTTCCAATAAAATTTTAAATGGCCAATTTATCAGAAATACTTACAATGTTGAAAATTCTTTAGTAAAGTTGTATGATAATCATGGAATTTTTATAGGAATTGGAGTGGCAGAAGGGGAAAAAATACGACCAAAAAGACTTTTCTAAGGGGGAAAGAATTTTGATAATACTTGACGAAACCAATTTCTCAGCTAATCTAGAAGAAAAAGTGATAGCTCTTGGAAATTTTGATGGAGTACACATTGGCCATCAAAAGCTCATTGAGGATGCAGTTTCCATAGCCAGAGATAAAAAACTTAAAAGCGCTGTATTCACTTTCAAACAGCATACTTCTAAAATCTTAGAACCTGACAAAGCTCCTGAACTAATTACTACTTTGTCACAAAAGATAGAAGTTTTAAAGTCATTTTCGCTGGACTACGGGATTTTTTTTGATTTTACAAAAGAACTTTCCCTCCTCTCTCCTGAAAGGTTTATAAAAGATATTCTAGTGGATAGTTTAAAAATGAAAGTAGCTGTGGTAGGCCCTAACTACCGCTTTGGGCATAAAGGCTTAGGAGATGTAGAAATGCTCAAGAAGTATTCTTTTATTTGTTCTTATGAGGTACATGTAGTGCCTAAAGTGACTTATGGAGGGATTACAGTTAGCAGCAGCCTCATAAGGGAGCTTATAAAGGAAGGGAATATTGAAAAGGCCAATGTGCTTTTAAACCGCTATTTTTCAATTGAAGGGAAAATTGTAAAAGGAAAGGGAATGGGAAGAATTTTGGGATTCCCTACAGCTAACGTAGAAGTCCCTGAAGAAGTGGTCTTGCCAAAAAGAGGGGTATATGTCACAAGAGCAAAAATAAAAGGAAATAATTTTATTTCTGTGACAAATGTCGGATTTAAGCCGACTTTCGGCGAAACAAGATTATCAGTTGAAACTCATATTCTCGATTTCGAAGGATATATCTATGGGGAAGGTATAGAAATTGAGTTTATAAAAAGGATAAGAGATGAGATTAAATTTGAAAGTCTACAGGCCTTAAAAGAGCAAGTCCTTAAAGATATAGAATATGCAAAAAGCTTTAAAAATATTTTACAACAAAAACATTATGTGATAAAATAAAATAGCGAATTTACCTTATGCTCAGATTATCCGCACCTCCGGCGGTATTCTGTGCATAGGGCGTATTCTAGAAAATGGAGGTGAGAACGTGCTGGACAAAGAAAAGAAAGCAGAAATAATCAATAAATTCAAGCTGCATGAGACAGATACTGGTTCACCCGAGGTTCAGATTGCCCTTTTGACGGAGAGAATAAACAGGTTGACAGAGCATCTTCAGGTGCACAAAAAGGACCACCATTCAAGAAGAGGTCTTCTTAAAATGGTAGGCCAGAGAAGGGCGCTCTTAAACTACCTGATGAAGAAAGACATAAACAGGTACCGCGCTATAATTGAAAAATTAGACCTCAGAAAATAGAGCGACTTTTTCGCTCTATTTTCTGATAAAAATTTACAAATGAAAGGAGGAAAATGAGGAAGGTATGGAAGAACGAACTTTTGAAATGGAACTAGCAGGCAGGAAGCTTGTAGTCCAGACCGGGAAAGTGGCACAGCAGGCCAATGGAGCAGCATGGGTGAAATACGGCGATACAGTTGTGCTGGTTACTGCCTGTGCTTCAAAAGAGCCGAGAGAAGGAATTGACTTTTTCCCCTTGACGGTTGAATACGAAGAGAGATTGTATTCCATTGGGAAAATTCCCGGCGGTTTTATCAAAAGAGAGGGGAAGCCCAGCGAAAAAGCTATTTTATCAGCTCGGTTAATAGATAGACCTATAAGGCCTCTATTCCCAGAAGGATACAGAAATGACGTGCAGGTCATAGCTACTGTGTTATCAGTGGACCCTGATGCGCAGCCAGAAATTGTAGCTATGATAGGTTCTTCTGTTGCGCTCTCTATATCCGACATACCCTTTAACGGCCCCACAGGTTCTGTGGCAGTAGGCCTGGTGGACGGAAAGTTTGTCATAAATCCCACCTATGAGCAGAGAGAAAAGAGCTTAATGCACTTAGTAGTTTCTGGAACAAAAGATGCAATTGTAATGGTGGAAGCTGGAGCGAAAGAAGTGCCTGAGGAGACAATACTTGATGCGATAGTGTATGCTCATCAATATATAAAACAGATTGTAGAATTTATAGAAGGGATTGTAAAAGAAGTAGGAGTTCCTAAGGCAGAAGTCGTACTGCACGAAATTGACAAGGAGCTGGAGGAAAAAGTAAGAGCATATGCTACAGAGAAAATATATAACGCTTTAAGAACTCCTGAAAAGAAAGAGAGAAATGACAACTTAGACAAGGTAGAACAGGAAGTACTTGAGCACTTTAAAGATGAGTACCCCGATAATCTAGCAGATATTGACGAAGTCCTCTACAAAATAATGAAAGAACAGATGAGAAAGATGATAAAGGAAGAAAAGATAAGGGTAGATGGAAGAGGGCTTGACGATATAAGGCCGATATGGTGCGAAGTAGGAGTACTGCCAAGAACTCACGGTTCTGCTATTTTTACAAGAGGACAAACTCAAGTGCTCACAGTAGCTACTCTTGGAGCAATAGGTGATATACAGATTTTAGAAGGAATTGGAGATGAAGAATTCAAGCGTTACATGCACCATTACAACTTCCCACCCTATAGTGTAGGAGAAGTAAGGCCACTGAGAGGCCCTGGAAGAAGGGAAATTGGACACGGAGCCTTGGCAGAAAGGGCACTAGAACCAGTAATTCCTTCTGAAGAAGAATTCCCATACACAATACGCTTAGTGTCTGAAGTATTGAGCTCTAACGGTTCTACATCACAGGCGAGTGTGTGCGGAAGCACTTTGGCTTTGATGGACGCGGGAGTGCCAATCAAAGCACCGGTTGCTGGAATTGCAATGGGACTCATAAAAGAAGAAGATGAAGTACTAATTCTGACTGATATACAGGGAATTGAGGACTTCCTCGGAGACATGGACTTTAAAGTAGCTGGAACAGAAAAAGGCGTAACTGCTATTCAGATGGATATCAAAATACCTGGCATTGATAGAGATATCCTGCAAATGGCTTTGGAAAAGGCAAGGAAGGCGAGACTATACGTGCTCCAAAAGATGCTGGAAGTCATAAAAGAACCGAGGAAAGAACTCTCCAAGTATGCTCCTAGAGTAGTGAGAATGGTAGTCAACCCTGAAAAGATAAGAGATATCATAGGCCCTGCAGGAAAGACTATCACAAAGATCATATCTGAGACAGGTGTCAAAATCGACATAGAAGAAGACGGTCGACTGTATATAACAGCTCCTAACCTTGAGGCCGGCGAAAGAGCTAAACAGATGATTGAAGCTATAACAAAGGACATAGAAGTTGGGGGAATCTATTTAGGAAAAGTGTTGAGAATCGCGCCTTTTGGAGCTTTTGTAGAGATCGCCCCAGGTAAAGAAGGATTAGTTCACATTTCTAACTTGTCCAAAAAGAGAGTCCGCCGGGTAGAAGACGTAGTAAAAGTGGGAGACAATATATTGGTTAAGGTAACAGAAATTGACAAACTCGGAAGAATTGTATTGTCTCGCAAAGACGCTATGCCTGATGAAGAAGAAAGTGATAACAGGAAAAGTGATAATAGAAAAAAGTAAAGGCATAAACCGCCCCCACGGTTTATGTTTTTTATTTTTTAGTAATATAAACGCCGCCTGGCTGAATAAAATTAGAATGAGAATACCAGACAGGTGGTGTTATAATGAAAATCTTTTATATAAAATACCCTAGCAAGAAAACTGTATGGCTTCTTGCAATTGCGGCTTTGCTCGCATTGATACTTTTAATTTTCGCTCTCATGAAAACTGTCTCTGTATTTAACACCAATGAGCCCATATACAGAGGCGATACAAAAGAAAAGAAAATAGCTTTTGCCTGCAATGTAGCGTGGGGAGATGAGTACATACCCAAAATGCTGGATATTTTTGAAAAAAACGATGTACATATAACATTTTTTTTTGAAGGAAAATGGGCAGAGAAAAATCCTGATGTAGTAAAGGAAATTTATAAAAAAGGGCATGAAATAGGAAGCCACGGTTATTCTCACATCAAGTATACTAGTTTGTCAAAAGAGGATTGTGAAAAGGATATAAAAAAGAGCGAAGAAGCTTTGGAGAAAATAACTGGGGAAAAGCCTACTCTCTTTGCACCCCCTTATGGCGACTTCAACGAACAAGTAGTGAAAATTGCGGAAGAACTGGGATACAAAGTGATTTTATGGAGTTTAGATACCATAGACTGGAGCAATCCATCTCCACAAACCATTGTAGAAAGGGTAATGAATAAGTGCCACAATGGAGCTATTGTGCTCATGCATCCTACAAAAAACACTGTGGAAGCACTTCCTGAAATAATAAAACAGTTGAAAGAAAAGGGTTTTAAAATAACTAAAGTTTCAGAGGTGATTGTAGACAAAAAATAAATTTGCTATAATAATAGTAAATTTTTTAAGACAGAGGGGATGAAGTTGTATCAACAGAAGATGATAGCTGGAGTGAAAGTTGCAAGTTGCAAAATACCTTATGCTCATTCAGTTTACGTAGGTATTTGGATAAAAGCAGGCTCAATGTACGAAACCAAAAACATAAATGGTATATCTCACTTTATAGAACACCTTGTGTTTAAAGGGTCTAACTTGCGAAGCGCAAGGCAGATAGCTGAAGAGATGGACAGCATAGGTGGACAGCTAAACGGCTTTACTGAAAAAGAAGACACTTGCTTTTATATAAAAGTTTTAAATAGCCATATAAAAAAAGGCATTGACATTCTCTTTGACATGGTTTTTAATCCTGCGTTTTGCGAAGAAGACATTTATAAAGAAAAACAGGTGGTCTTTGAAGAAATATTGACAGAACTTGATTCACCTGAAGACGTAGCTTACAACCTGCTTGCCAAAACAGCCTGGAGAGGACATTCTCTATCCCTGCCCGTGCTGGGAACATTTACTACAATTAAGAATTTGAGCAAAAACCATATACTAGAATACTATGAGAGGCACTACACTAAAGACAACATAGTAGTATCTATAGCGGGAAATTTTGACGATGAAATATTTGAAGTGTTGGAAGGCTATCTTTCAAAAATTAAGCCAACTACTTCTAATTTTTCTCTTATCCCTCCCTTATGGCACAAAGATGTCTCTCTTTACGAAAAAGATTTTGAGCAGGTTAACCTCTGCATCGGCCTCCCTGGAATACCCTATGATTTAAAGAAGGTATATGCTCTTGCAATTGCAAACAATGCTTTTGGTGGGGGCATGAGTTCAAGACTTTTTCAAAAAATAAGAGAAGACAAGGGCTTAGTCTATTCCATCTATTCATACCCTGCAACTTATCCGACCGGAGGAATGTTTACAATTTTTGCAAGTATGACTCCGAGCAATTTTAGAAAAGTCTATGACTTGATAATAAAAGAAATTGAAGAAATTTCAAAAAAAGGCCTTACTAAAGAGGAATTTGACAAGTTTAAAGAACAACTCAAAATAAATATCTTGATGGACCAAGACAGCATAAGCACCAGAATGAGCAGTATAGGAAAATCCCTTCTACTTTTTGATAAAGTGCATCTTATTGAGGATGTTTTGAAGATAGTGGAGGAAATATCTTTTGAGGAAGTAAACCAGCTGGCAAAAGAGATAATAAGGCCAGAAGAAATGACTGTATCTGTCGTGGGTAAACTTAATAAAAAAGATAAAAGGTGGTTGGAAAATGTCAATAGTGCTTAAGATAAAGAGAACAGAAGATGCAAAAGATTTACCTTTACCCGCTTATATGAGCGAAGGAGCTGCGGGAATGGACTTATACGCCAATGTAAAGGGTGAGGTAACTATCAATCCAGGTGAAGTAGAACTCATACCTACAGGAATACAGATTGAACTTCCTCCGAATTATGAAGCGCAGATAAGGCCTAGAAGCGGTCTGGCCTTAAATTACGGTATAACCTTATTAAACACTCCGGGAACTGTGGATTCTGATTACAGAGGAGAAATTAAACTGATTGTCATAAACCTCGGTAAACAGCCTGTCACAATTAAAAGAGGTCAAAGAATTGCTCAAATGGTGATAAACCAAGTAGTAAGGCCTAAAATAATAGAAGTAGAAGAACTTTCAGAGACAGAGAGGATGGACAGAGGATTTGGCCATACAGGGGTATAAGGGGGGGAATGTCTGTGAGACTGAGTGAGTTTGGTAGTAAAGAGATTGTAAATATTGTAGACGGCAAGCGCTGGGGCTTGGTGGAAGATTCCGATTTGATAATCGATGAAGATACGGGGAAAATTCATTCAATAGTGCTTTACGAGCCAGGAGGATTTTTTAGAGGAAGGGGAAATTATATAGAAATTCCCTGGGACGCTATAAAGAGAATAGGGGATGACATGATCATAGTTGAGTTCGAAGGGAAGCCAAGAAAATTTTATTAAAGTACTTTTCTTTGGTGCCGTAGTAAAGTATAATAGTAACTGATACTAAAAAAGAAAGGATGAGACTGTGAAAATATTGGTGCAAAAGTTTGGAGGAACATCTGTGTCTTCAGAAGAAAAAAGAGAGAAAGCTGTTTCAAAAGTAATAGAAGCAGTAAAAAATGGCTATAACGTGGTAGTAGTAGTGTCTGCTATGGGGAGAAACGGCGACCCTTATGCCACAGATACTTTAATAAACATGGCAAAATCAATTTACAGTGATATTCCAAAAAGAGAACTTGACTTAATAATGAACTGCGGTGAAATAATATCTAGTGTGCTTTTCGCTGCAACTCTGTCCAATAAAGGATATAAAGCAAAAGCTTTGACAGGAGGACAAGCTGGAATCATAACGGACGATAATTTTGGAAATGCAGAGGTCATAAATGTAGATCCTTCTAGAATTTTAGAAGTTTTAAGAGAAGGAATAATCCCTGTAGTAGCAGGCTTTCAAGGAATCACGCAAAAAGGAGAGCTCACTACATTGGGGCGCGGTGGAAGTGACACTACAGCAGCGCTTTTAGGAGTGGCTTTAAAAGCAGAAGCTGTAGAGATATACACTGATGTAGATGGGATAATGACAGCAGACCCAAGAATTGTATCAACTGCTCATATCATAGATAAAATAAGCTACAATGAAGTTTTTCAATTCGCTGAACAAGGGGCAAAAGTAGTCCACCCGCGAGCTGTGGAAATAGCCATGAGGGGAAATATCCCTTTAATTATAAAAAATACTATGTCAGACAGCGGCGGGACTATCATAACTAATTACAGTGATGCCTACGACAGCATATATGAAGTAGACAAATTGGTAACGGGCATTGCCAATATGAACAACAGGGTCCAGATTACAATTGAAAGTACAGAAAATGTCCAGGATATATTTGAGAAGATAGGAGAAGAAAAAATTAGCATCGACTTGATAAGCATATTCCCTGACAAACAGGTGTTTACTATATCTGAAGCTGATTTTGAAAAACTTAGAAGGCTTTTTGAAAAATACGGGGTGAAATACTCCTACAGGACAAATTGCGCAAAAGTTTCTATCATAGGCAACAGAATAAGAGGAGTGCCAGGTGTCATGGCTAGAGTCATCAAAGCATTATCTAAGCGCAATATTGAAATATATCAGACAGCAGACTCACACAATACCATCTCTTGTCTGGTAAGTCAGGATAAGGTAGAAGAGGCCATAAGAGTTCTCCACGACGAATTTAGCCTGTAAATATGCATACTCTCCTTCTTTTTTTTTTATACTAATATCTAGGAGAGTGATGCAGATGAAATTTGTAAACGAGGAAGGAACAGAACAACCACAAGCCCTTCCACCAGTGCAGGAGAATATAAAAAACCTAGGTCAGACTAATCTACCTAATTTTGAGAGCAATATTCACTGCCTAACTATAATAGGACAGATAGAGGGACACATGATTTTACCTCCTCAAAACAAGACTACCAAATACGAACACATAATTCCCCAGCTAGTGGCAATAGAAGAAAACCCTAGTATAAAAGGGGTTCTTGTACTTTTGAACACTGTGGGAGGAGATGTTGAAGCAGGACTGGCTATAGCAGAAATGATTGCAAGCCTTTCCAAACCTACAGTTTCAATCGTCCTAGGAGGAGGACACAGCATAGGAGTTCCTCTGGCTGTTTCTGCAAATTACTCCTACATAGTTCCAAGTGCTACCATGACAATCCACCCCATAAGGATGACAGGACTTGTAGTAGGGGTCCCTCAAACTTTTGATTACTTTAACAAAATGCAGGACAGAATAGTGGAATTCATTGTGAGAAATTCAAAAATAAAAAGAGAAACTTTTATGAGTTTAATGCTAAAAACAGGAGAACTCGCCAATGACATTGGGACAATCCTCGTAGGTAAAGAAGCTGTCGATTATGGCTTAATAGACGAAATTGGGGGCATAAAAGAAGCTTTGAAAAAGCTTCACAAACTGATTGAAGAAAGAGAAAAGAAAGGGGATAATTAAAAGATGCTGTACACTATAATCCCCTATGAATTAATTTTTGAAAAAAGAGAGGATGTACCAGTAAGTTATATTGAACTAAAAATGGGTAACAAACAGCTTTTAGTGGAAAGAGTTTCAGAAGGCAAATACCTCATACGGCAGATGTACTCTACCAATCCTTTTGATTACCTTGATAAAAATTATTCGCCAGGAAGTATCATAACCTTATAGATGAGTTTTTACATGCTCATCTATCAGACTGTTGACAAAATATCGGGAACCCGTTATTATGAGAAGGGTTCCTTGTTTTTTTAACGGTACAAAGCAAAAGAGGAGAGGAGAAGAAAGATGTTATCAAAGAAAGAGGATGCAAGACATCAAATAGAATTTGTAAGCATAGATCAATTAGTACCACAAGACCACCTTTTAAGAAAGATAGAAAAAGTCATAGACTTTAGCTTCATATACGATTTAGTAAAAGACAAATATTCCGAGGGTCACGGCAGACCAAGCATAGACCCAGTAGTACTCATAAAAATACTTTTCATTCAATATCTTTTTGGCATACCATCGATGAGGAGGACAATAGCAGAAATAAAAACAAATGTAGCGTATAGATGGTTTTTAGGGTATGGGCTGACAGAAGAAATACCTCATTTTTCAACATTTAGTCAGAACTACATAAGAAGATTCAAAGGGACAGACATATTTGAGAAAATATTTACGAAGATTTTAGAAGAAGCAATAAAACATGGGCTAGTAAATGCAGAGGAAGTATTCATAGATTCAACCCATGTAAAAGCAAGTGCCAACAAGAAGAAATACACCAAAGAAATAGTAGAACAAGAAGCCAGGACTTATCAAGAAAAACTAGAAGAAGAAATAAACAAAGATAGAGAAGCTCATGGCAAAAAGCCATTAAAGAAAATCAAGAAGATAAAGACGAAAGAAGTGAAAGTAAGCAAAACAGACCCAGATAGCGGAATGTTAAACAAAAACGGAAAAGAAAAAATCTTTGCATATTCTTTTCATACAGCCTGCGATAAAAATGGATTTGTATTAGGAGTAAAAGTAACAGCAGCAAATGTACACGACAGTGTGATGTTTCAAGAAGTATTAGAAGAAGTTGAAAAGAGGGTAAGAAAACCGAAAGCAATAGCAGTAGATGCAGGCTATAAAAATCCGTACATATTAAAGACAATATTTGATAGACAAATAATACCAGCAGTACCATACACAAGGCCAAAAACAAAAGATGGTTTCATGAAAAAACATGAATTTGTTTATGATGAATACTATGACTGTTACATATGCCCGCAGAATGAAATATTAACATATGTTACAACCAACAGAGAAGGATATAGAGAATACAAATCAAACCCAGAAAAATGTAAAAACTGTCCTCTAAGAGAAAAGTGTACCCAAAGTAAAGACTACACAAAGAGGATATTCAGGCACATATGGGAAGGATATGTAGAAGAAGCAGAACACCTAAGGCATACACCTTACTGTAAAGAAGTATATGAGAGAAGGAAAGAGACAATAGAGAGAGTATTTGCAGATTTAAAGGAGAAGCATGGTTTGCGATGGACGACGTTAAGAGGGAAGGAAAAATTGTCCATGCAAGCGATGCTTGTTTTTGCTGCCATGAATTTAAAGAAAATGGCCTTATGGTTATGGAGGAAGGGCAAAGGGCCCTTTGACATTTCAAAACTTTATCCATTATTTGGAGTTTTAAAGAAAATTTTATCCAGATATATACAGCCCCTGCTTTCGGTACTAAGAAAACAGGGGCTAAAATTTTGCTTTGTCAACAAACTGATAGATGAGTTTTTACATGCTCATCTATTTTTTTGTTGCTATTTTGTATAATTAATACTAAAATTTTTATAGGGAGAGAAATTGCTAGTTAGGTGATAAGAGATGATAGATAAAAAGCAAAAGCCGGTGAAAGAAGAAATTGTGGGAATAATTTTTCTAGCCTTTACTCTTATTTCTTTTTTAAGCCTCTATACTGACTCAACAGGAATAATTGGCAAACACATAGGAATTTTTTTAAAAGGCTTTTTCGGGACAGGTTCCTATGTAATCTCTGCCCTGCTTTTGGTATTTGCCTTGATGTTTTTATTTACAAACAAAAACTTTATAAAGCTTCATCGTTCGATGGCTCTTTTAGGGTTATTCCTCATGTTTATAAGTTTAAATCAACTGTACTATTTTCCTGTGCTGACTGATTTTAAGGACTATCTTTCTGTAGCATATATAAGTGGAATTAACAACACAGGCGGAGGAATAATCGGCAGCCTGATAGTGTATTTTCTTGTTAAAATGGTAGGCATAATTGGAAGCTATATATTATTAATATCCTTTACTGCCATTTTTATAGTCCTCATAACAGATATTTCTCTTGTCAGTTTGATAAAGAGCTCTTATGACAAGTTAAAAGACCGCAAGAAGGTTTCAGCAAAAAACAAACTTCAAGACAAAATGGCAGAAAAAAAGGCAGAAGAGGTAGAATCTACTGAAGAATTAGTTGAAGTCGAGAAGAAGGAAAGAATTGATGTTCCAATTGAGATAGTAGAACAAGTTGAAGAGGAAAGAAAAGTTTACGAAAAAGCTTTTTTAGAAAAGGAAGAAGGGGAATACACGCCTCCCCCCATTACTCTTTTAAAGGAGGCAATTCCTTCTCCTAAAATAAAGAACGAGGTACTTTTAGAAAAAGCTAAAAAGATAGAGGAGACCTTAAGAAACTTCGGCATAGAAGCTAAAGTAGTTCAGGTAACCAAAGGACCTGCTATCACCCGCTTTGAACTTCAGCCCAGCGCAGGAGTTAAAGTAAGCCGAATTGTGAGTTTGACAGATGACTTGGCCTTAAGCCTAGCTGCTCCTTCTGTAAGAATAGAAGCTCCTATACCTGGCAAGTCTGCAATTGGAATAGAAGTTCCAAATGAAAAGATAACTCCTGTATATCTAAGAGAAGTAATTGACAGCAAAAAGTTCAGAAGCTTTAAATCAGAACTTGCCATCGGCTTAGGAAAGGATATTGCCGGCAATATCGTGATAGCCGACCTTGCCAAGATGCCCCATCTTTTAATTGCAGGAGCAACTGGCTCAGGTAAGAGTGTTTGCATAAATTCTCTGATAGTGAGTCTTCTTTACAAAGCTTCTCCTAAACAAGTTAAAATGATACTAATTGACCCAAAGGTAGTAGAACTTAATATCTATAATGGCATACCTCATCTTTTAACTCCTGTAGTTACAGACCCTAAAAAAGCAGCAGGGGTTTTGAACTGGGCAGTGCAGGAGATGATAAGGAGGTACAGTCTTTTTGCAGACCACGGAGTGAGAGATATAGAGAGCTACAATGAAAAGTACAAAGAAGAAAGGCTATATAAAATAGTCATAATCATAGATGAGCTCTCAGACTTGATGATGGTATCTCCTGCCGAGGTTGAAGAGTATATATTTAGACTCGCTCAAATGGCAAGAGCTGCTGGAATACACTTGGTCATTGCTACTCAGAGGCCCTCTGTTGATGTCATAACAGGAGTAATAAAGGCAAACATTCCTTCTAGAATTTCCTTTGCTGTTTCATCACAGATTGACTCGAGGACTATTCTAGACATGACAGGGGCCGAAAAACTGCTGGGGAAAGGAGATATGCTTTTTGACCCTATCGGAGCTTCTAAACCTATAAGGGTACAGGGAGCTTTCATCTCGGAAGAGGAAGTAGAAGCAGTTGTGAACTTTTTGAAAGAAAACTATAGCTCTCATTATGAAGAAATAAAAGTTGAAGAAAAAACAAATGGGAAAAATCTCGATGAAGAAGAGGACGAACTCTTGGAAGATGCAGTCTCTGTAATCTTGGAGACAGGTCAAGCTTCTATTTCCCTCCTCCAGAGAAAGTTAAGAATAGGATACGCTAGAGCTGCAAGAATTATAGACCAGCTTGAGCAAAAAGGAATAATAAGCGGATACGACGGAGCAAAACCGAGGCAAATTATACTGCCCAGAGAAGAAATACAAAAGATTCTAGAAAGGAAGTCGGTATGAGAAACGTTGGAATTATCTCATTAGGGTGCCCGAAAAACAGCGTTGACTCAGAAAAAATGCTAGCTTTACTGAAAGAAAAGGGGTACAATATAGTAAATGATGAAAAAAAGGCTGATGTCATAATAATAAATACTTGTGCCTTTATTGAAGATGCCAAAAAAGAATCTATCGAATATATAATCCAAATGGGGGAGCTTAAGAAGAAGAGATTAAAATATCTAATTGCTACTGGATGCCTCTCTGAAAGGTACAATAAAGAACTTATAAAAGAATTGCCTGAATTAGACGCAGTTATAGGAACAGGAGATTTTACGCAAATTGTAGATGTGATTGAAGAAGTAAAAAAAGGAAAAAAAGTTTTAAAATATGGACATCCAGACCTTTTAAACGACGAAGGAATCCCACGAATTCTTACCACTCCCCCTTATTACGCTTATTTGAAGATTGCAGAAGGCTGCAGCAACGCCTGCTCTTTCTGCATAATTCCCAAACTAAGGGGAAAATACAAGAGCCGAAAAATGGAAAATATTATTGAAGAGGCTCAAGAACTTGCTAGAAAAGGTGTTAAAGAGCTTATCATCATTGCACAGGATACAACAAAATATGGCATTGACCTTTACAAAAAGTTAATGCTTCCTCAACTTTTAAGAGAATTATCTAAAATAGAAGAACTAAAATGGATTAGATTGCTTTATGCCTATCCTGATAGCGTGACTGATGAATTGATAGAAGAGATAAAAAACAATCAAAAGATAGTAAAATATATAGACATCCCTTTGCAGCACTCTAGTGAATCTGTATTAAAAAGAATGAACAGAGGTACAACAAGGCGTAAAATAGAAGAAGTCATATCAAAACTACGAAGTATACCAGGAATGGTTATGAGGACTACTTTTATGGTAGGATTTCCAGGAGAAACAGAGGAAGAGTTTGAAGACTTGAAAAACTTCATAAAGGAAAAAAGGTTTGAGAGAGTAGGAGTTTTTACTTACTCTAGAGAAGAAGGAACCAAGTCCTATTACATGAAGCCACAGATAAGAAAAAAGGTTAAGTTAAAGCGACAAGAAGAACTTATGGAAATTCAAAAGCAAATTTCCTACGAATTCAATATGTCAAAAATAGGAACTAAGTTAGAGGTTTTAATTGAGGGATTTGAAGATGGGGTGTATTACGGAAGAAGTTACATGGATGCTCCAGAGATTGACGGTCTTGTATATGTGAGAAGCGACAAAAAACTCTTTCCAGGCGATTTTGTTACAGTAACAGTAGTAGATGCGTTTGAATACGACCTTGTGGGGGAATATTGATGAACCTAGCTAATAAACTGACTATGTCGCGACTTTTTTTAATACCCGTCTTTATGGTATTTATGCTGGTAAAAATTCCGTATGGAGATTTCATAGCTGCTTCTATTTTTGCCATTGGGGCTTTAACTGACAAGTTGGACGGGTATATTGCAAGAAAATATAAACAAATAACAAACTTTGGCAAATTTATGGACCCTTTGGTTGACAAAATAATGGTCACTTCTGCTCTAATTGCCTTAGTTCAGATGGGAAGGATTGAAAGCTGGATAGTCATAGTCATAATTGCAAGAGAGTTTCTAATCACTGGCATAAGGACAGTCGCTGCAGACAAAGGAATTGTAATAGCAGCAAGTAACTACGGAAAATACAAGACGACTTCTCAGATGATTGCAGTTATCGCTTTGATGCTGAACAATTATCCTTTTAGCCTTGTCAACTTCCCATTTGACAAGATAATGGTGTATATAGCGCTAATTTTGACAATTTACTCGGGTGTGGACTACATTGTAAAATCAAAAGACCTTTTTAAGGATTGAAAAAGAGGTGTTTGTATGAGAGGAGAAATAATTTCTGTAGGCACAGAGCTTTTATTAGGGCAAATTGTAAATACAAATGCCAAGTATCTATCTGAAAGACTTGCCCTTTTGGGAATTGACATTTATTTTCACACAAACGTAGGGGACAATGAGGAGAGGCTCAAGCAGTGCCTTAAAATCGCCTATGAGAGGTCAGAGTTGATAATAACCACAGGAGGGCTAGGTCCCACTGTAGACGATATAACAAAAGAAACAATTGCTTCATTTTTAAATCTTCCTCTTGTAGAAAGTGAGGAAGCAAAGCAAGAGATAATCAACTTTTTTGAAAGGATAGGACAGAAGCCGACAGAAAACAATTTTAAGCAAGCTCTTTTCCCTGCAGGTTCAAAAATCCTTCCAAACAAGAATGGAACTGCTCCCGGCTTTATACTTGAAAAAGAAGGAAAAATCTTTGTGGTCCTTCCAGGACCTCCTTCCGAACTCATACCGATGTTCGAGGAACACGTCTATCCTTACCTAAAAAGATTTACCAGTGAAACAATAAAGTCGCGAGTTTTAAAGATATTTGGTTTAGGGGAATCAAAAGTGGAGGAAATGGTAAGACCCCTACTTCAAGGAAGTAACCCGACTGTGGCACCTCTTGTAGGAGATGGATATGTGACTTTGAGGATAACCGCAAAAGGAAAAGAAGAAGAGGTTTATGAGATGATAAGCCAAGTAGAGAAAAAAATAAGGGAGATTTTAGGGGAGTATATTTATGCTGTAGACGATGAAGAGATGGAAGAGATAGTGATTAAGTTACTTCAAAAGAGGGGATTTACTCTGGCTACCGCAGAGTCCTGCACAGGAGGACTTCTGGCGAAAAAGATAACAGATGTACCTGGGGCTTCAAAAGTCTTCAATCTAGGAGTTGTGACATACAGCAATGAAGCAAAAGAAAAGGTGCTGGGAGTGAAAAAAAGCACATTAGATGCCCACGGCGCAGTAAGCCCTGAAACAGCAAAAGAAATGGCTGAAAATGTAAGAGTATTAGCGAAGTCCGATTTGGGCCTTTCTACCACGGGCATAGCAGGGCCCTCAGGAGGTAGCCCTGAGAAACCTGTAGGACTTGTATATGTGGGATTTGCAACTCCGGAAAAAACTTATGTCAAAAAATTAATGTTAAGCGGTAACAGAGACAGAATACGTACAAGGTCAATGCTTCACGCGTTTGACATGGTGAGGAGGTACCTTGAAGGAAGGCAAATTGATTAGTATAATTATTTTAATACGGAGTATAAAATAATTAATTTGGTCAGGAGGTAAAAGGTTGATGATTGAAAAGCAAAAGGCTTTAGAAATGGCCATTAGTCAAATAGAAAGACAATTTGGAAAAGGCGCTATTATGAGGCTTGGCGATACTGCAAAGTTAAACGTAGAAGTTATTCCTACAGGGTCATTGGAATTAGATATTGCATTGGGAGTTGGAGGAGTACCAAGAGGCAGAATAATAGAAATTTTTGGACCTGAGTCTTCTGGTAAGACCACTTTAGCACTTCACATGATAGCAGAAGCTCAGAAAATAGGAGGAACAGGTGCTTTCATAGACGCAGAGCACGCACTTGATCCAGTATATGCAAAAAATCTCGGGGTAAACATTGACGATCTACTTGTTGCCCAGCCTGACACAGGAGAGCAAGCTTTAGAGATAGCAGAAGCTTTAGTAAGAAGCGGAGCAGTAGACATAATTGTGATTGACTCTGTTGCAGCTTTGGTGCCAAAAGCTGAAATAGAAGGAGAAATGGGAGACAGCCATGTAGGTCTTCAGGCAAGGCTCATGTCACAAGCTTTGAGGAAGTTGGCAGGTGTTACCAGCAAGTCGAAATCAATTGTTGTGTTCATAAACCAGTTGAGAGAAAAAGTGGGTGTAATGTTTGGCAATCCTGAAACTACTCCTGGTGGAAGAGCTCTAAAATTTTACGCTACCATAAGATTGGATGTAAGAAAAGTGGATAACATCAAACAGGGCAATGAAATTGTGGGAAGCAGGACCCGCGTAAAAGTGGTGAAAAACAAAATAGCACCTCCTTTCAAACAGGCTGAATTCGACATCATGTACGGAGAAGGAATATCAAGAGAGGGAAGCATACTTGATTTAGGAACAGCTCTTGATATAATAGAGAAAAGCGGTTCTTGGTACTCCTATAAAGACATAAAACTGGGCCAGGAAGAGAAAATGCAAAGCAGTTTTTAAAAGAAAATAAGGAGATCGCAGAAGAGATTGAGAGGAAAATCAGGGAAAATTTCAATCTTGCTTACAATAAGATCAAATCAGCTCCTGATGCTATAGTAGAATAGCCCCTGTAAGGGGTTATTTTGTTAAAAGGTGAAGAAGTATGCTAATTACTAGAATCATAAAGAGAGAAAAAAGTTCAAAGTACGATGTATTTATTGACGGAGAATATGCTTTTACCTGCGATGCTGAAACTTTCTTTATGCTGGGAATTGAGGAAGGAAAAGAGATAACCAGTGAACAGTATAAATATTATGTAAACTACATAGAGGCTAAAGAAGCTAAAAACCACGCTTTTAGACTCCTTTCGAGAAAAATGCTTACAGAAAAACAGCTTGCAGATAAACTCAAATTAAAAGGCTTTTCTGAGGAAGCAATAGGAGAAGCAGTATCAAAAGCAAAAGAATACGATTATGTAAATGATGAGAATTACGCTAAATTTTTTGTGGAAGAAAAAATGCAAAGTCTGTACAGCAGAAGAAGGATATACTATGAGCTTTTGAAAAGAGGCGTAGAGAAAGAGATAATAGAAAAGGTATTAGAAAGTATTTACCCTCACGAGAAAGAAGTGGAAGTAATAAGGCAGATTGTGGAGAAAAAGAAAAACTCCCACAGAGAAATTCAAAAATTAAAAAAATATCTCTATACCAATGGCTTTGAAATTGAAAATATTGAAAAGGCATTGAACTTGACATAATTTTGTAAAGGGTCTAAAATAGAATATGAATCATCTACTAAGGAGGTGTAGGAGTATAAGCTATGTTGGATTGATAATCACAGCACTTATTGCAATACTAATCGGCTTTCTAGCAGGTTTTCTGGCACGCAAAGTCATTGCAGAGTCTAAAATAAAAAGTGCCGAAAACCTGGCGCGGACTATTCTAGAAAGCGCTAAGAAGGACGCTGAGAATAAAAAGAGAGAAGCCTTACTGGAAGCCAAAGAAGAAATTCACCGCTTAAGATCCGATTTTGAAAAAGAAGTAAGAGACAGAAGAGGAGAGCTCCAAAGACTTGAAAAAAGGCTTCTCCAAAAAGAAGAGATACTTGAAAAAAGAGCCGAAAGTCTCGAACAAAAAGAAATCTTATTAGAACAAAAGCAAAAAGAAATTCAACAGCTAGAAGAACAAATAACTCTGCTTCACAAAAAACAACTGGAGGAATTGGAAAGAATCTCCGGTCTTACTCAGGAAGAAGCGAAAAGTATACTGTTAGAAAGTGTACAGAAAGAAATACAGCATGACATGGCAGTAATGATTAAAGAAATGGAAAACAAAGCCAAAGAAGAAGCAGACAGAAGAGCAAGAGAAATCGTGGGATTAGCTATACAGCGATGTGCCGCTGACCATGCGGCAGAAACAACTGTTTCAGTAGTTACACTGCCCAACGATGAGATGAAAGGACGCATTATTGGAAGAGAAGGTAGAAACATAAGGACAATTGAAACTCTTACAGGAATTGACCTAATAATTGACGATACACCTGAGGCAGTAGTAATCTCTGGTTTTGACCCGATAAGAAGAGAAATAGCGAGAATTGCCCTTGAGAAGTTGATTGAAGATGGCAGAATACACCCAGCAAGGATAGAGGAAATGGTAGAAAAAGCCAAGAAGGAAGTAGACAACATGATAATAAAGGCTGGAGAAGAAGCGGCTTTTGAAGTAGGCGTACACGGATTGCACCCTGAACTCATAAAACTTCTGGGAAGACTCAAATTCAGAACTAGCTATGGTCAAAATGTTCTCAAGCATTCCATAGAAGTTGCTCATCTTGCTGGGCTTATGGCTTATGAATTAGGGGCAGATGCCTCAATTGCTAAAAGAGCAGGGCTTTTGCACGACATAGGAAAGGCTGTAGACCATGAAGTGGAAGGCCCTCACGTGATGATAGGTGCAGAGCTTGCAAAAAGATATCACGAGTCTGACGCAGTGGTACATGCGATTATGGCTCATCACAATGATGTTGAGCCTCAAACGATTGAAGCAGTTCTGGTTCAGGCAGCTGATGCGATTTCGGCGGCCAGACCGGGTGCAAGGCGGGAGGCTTTAGAGGCTTATATAAAGAGGCTTGATAAGTTAGAGCAAATTGCTAATTCTTTTGAAGGCGTGGAAAAAGCTTATGCTATTCAGGCAGGAAGAGAAATAAGGATAATGGTAAAACCTGAGGCTATAAGCGATGACGAACTTGTGATATTGGCTAGAAATATAAGCAAGAAGATTGAAGAAGAAGTGGAATATCCTGGACAGATTAAAGTGACAGTCATAAGGGAGACGGTGGCTATTGATTATGCAAAATAAAGATTTTGAAAAAAAGCGTGCGTTTCGCACGCTTTAAAAGTTTATAAATTTGTGCAATAATAATTGGTAGGAGTTTTTCTAAAAAATTTTACTCGGAGGTAGAAAATGAGAATACTCATTATAGGAGATATAGTTGGAAGACCTGGTAGAAATGCCTTGAAAGAACATCTAGAAGAGTTAAAAAACTTTTATAATGTAAATTTGGTAATAGCAAATGGTGAAAATGCAGCAGGAGGAAATGGAATAACCAGAAAAGTAGCTGACGAACTTTTTGAAATGGGAATTTCTCTTTTAACTACTGGAAACCACGTATGGGACCAGAAAGAAATACTTCAGTTCATAGATGAGGAACCTCGAATTTTAAGACCTGCCAACTATCTAGAAGGGACTCCTGGCAGAGGTTCTGCTGTGATAAACCTCGATGGAGTAAAAGTGGGCGTGTTAAACCTTCAAGGGACTACATTTATGCCCTGCAATAGAAATCCCTTTTTTGTGGCAATAGAAGAGGTAGAAAAATTAAAAGCCGAGACAAACATTATACTGGTGGATTTCCATGCAGAGGCTACTTCGGAAAAGATAGCGATGGGTTATTTCCTAGATGGAAAAGTGAGCTGCGTTTTTGGAACGCATACTCACGTTCAGACAGCCGATGAAAAAATCTTACCAAATGGCACTGCTTATATCACTGATATAGGGATGACAGGGCCTTATGAATCTGTCCTTGGAATAGATAAAGAACTGATAATAAAGAGATTTACTTCTTCTGTACCTCTCCGCTTTGAAGTAGCAAAAGGTCCTGCGCAAATAAATGGGATAGTGATTGAGGTGGATGAAAATACAGGCAAATCTTTGAGCATAGAAAGAATTAATAAAATTTGTACATAAAAAAGAAGGATTTTTTAAATTGGTGTAGAATATTTAAACCATGAGAAAATTATTTTTAAGGGGGAAAAAATAATGGAAGTATTAAAAGTTTCAGCAAAATCTAATCCAAATGCTGTAGCAGGGGCATTGGCAGGAGTGATAAGAGAACGGGGTGGTGCAGAAGTACAGGCTATAGGGGCAGGGGCAATAAATCAAGCTGTAAAAGCTGTCGCAATTGCAAGGGGGGTTGTGGCTCCCAGCGGGATCGACTTAATTTGCATTCCTGCTTTTACAGATATTGAGATAGACGGGGAAGAAAGGACAGCAATAAAATTGATTGTTGAACCTAGATGAGGAATAACCTGCGCTTCGCAGGTTATTTTAAATTTTTAGAAAAAATTATGCTAAAAGAAAGGTTGGAGGAAATGTTTGCCGATTTGCACATGCATTCAAAAGCTTCAGATGGCACAAACTCTCCTCGCGAAGTAGTTAGATTAGCAAAAGCGCATGGACTTTCATGTATTGCATTGACAGACCACGATACAGTGGACGGCCTTCAAGAAGCAATAGAAGCATCTTTTGAACTTGGCATAGAAGTCATCCCCGGTATTGAATTTAACTGCTACTATAAAGACCAGGAAGTGCACATTTTAGGCTACTACATAGACTATGAAGATAGAGGCTTTGTTGACAAACTTGAAGAGATGAAAAAGCTTAGAAATGACAGAGCAAGAGCGATATTAAAAAAACTTAACGACTTAGGGATTAAAATCACTATCGAAGATGTGCTGGAGTTTACAAGTGAAAAGTTTATAGGAAGACCTCACATAGCAAGGGCCATGGTGAAGAAGAATTATGTGGGAAGTGTAAAAGAAGCTTTTGAGAAGTACATAGGAGTTGGAGGCCCTGCCTATGTAGAAAGATACCGCATCACTCCTATGGAGGCTATAGACTTGATCTTGGAAAATGGAGGAGTGCCTGTACTCGCTCATCCAGGACTTCTTTCTGATGACAGTGTCATTGAAGAGTTGGTAAAAAGAAACCTTGTAGGTATTGAGGTGTTTCATTCAAAACACACAGAAAGAGATGTTGAGAAATATTTTGAAAAAGCAAAGCAATACAATTTAATCATCACGGGAGGTTCAGATTTTCACGGGATAGAAGTTGATGGAAGAGACTTACTAGGTACAGTAAAACTGGATTATAAAAACGTAGAAATTTTAAAAAGTAAAGCTAGAAATTTGGATAGAAATTTGAAAACTTATAAGTTAAAATAATAATTGTGATTCATATGACAATTTGGAGGTGTAAAAATTGAATTTATCTCAAAATGCTTTACAAATTACTCCTTCAATGACTTTAGAGATAACGGCAAAAGCAAAACAGCTGAAAGCCCAAGGAGTGGATGTCATAGACTTTGGAGTCGGTGAACCGGATTTTGATACTCCTTCCTACATAAAAGAAGCTGCTATTGACGCTATAAAGAGAGGATATACTAAATACACTCCTTCATCAGGAATTCCCGAGTTAAAAAAGGCTATATGCGAAAAATTGCTAAAAGATAACGGACTTAGTTACACTCCCGAACAAATTGTGGTTTCAAACGGCGCAAAACATTCGATATACAATGCTCTTTCTGCAATTTTAAATCCTGGCGATGAAGTGATAATACCTGTACCTTACTGGCTCAGTTATCCTGAAATGGTAAGATTAGCCTACGGAAAACCTGTTTTCGTTCATACAAAGGAAGAAAATGATTTTAAAATAACCGCTGAAGAGTTAGAAAATGCCATAACTCCAAAGACAAAAGCTATAATTTTAAATAGCCCAAACAATCCTTCAGGAGCTGTCTACACTAAAGAAGAGTTAGAAGAAATTGCCAGAGTAGTTGAAGAAGCAAATATTTTTGTGATTTCTGATGAAATATACGAAAAACTCATATACGAAGGAGAACACGTTAGCATTGCTTCATTTGGAGAAAAAATCAAAGAACTCACAATTGTAGTTAATGGCATATCAAAGGCCTATGCCATGACTGGATGGAGAATAGGCTATACGGCTTCTTCACTAGAAGTTGCAAAAGTCATGTCAAATATTCAAAGTCACACTACATCAAACCCCAATTCAATTGCCCAGTACGCTAGCGTTGCTGCTTTACAAGGAGGAGAAGAAGAAATAGAAAAAATGAAAGAAGAATTTAACAGAAGAAGGCTTTATATGGTGGAGAGGGTAAATAAAATAAAAGATTTGAAATGTTCTACTCCAAAAGGAGCCTTTTATGTGATGGTAAATATAGAAAAATACATTGGTAGGGAGTTAAATGGAAAGACAATAAACGGTTCTTTGGACTTTGCAAGTGCTTTGATTGACGGAGCAAATGTAGCTGTGGTACCTGCTTTGCCTTTTGGAATGGACAACTATATAAGGATGTCCTACGCTACATCTCTTGAAAATATTAAGAAGGGCCTTGACAGAATTGAGGATTTTTTAAGTAAAAGCTAAATAAAGCGAATAAAAACGTAAACAAAAGCCCCTGTTTTTACATCTTACAGGGGCTTTAATAAATATTTTAAAAGCAGGAGGAAGGAAATATGAGAGAGGTTTATGAAACACCTTTGGTCACAAGGTATGCGAGTAAAGAAATGGCACAAATTTTTTCTGATGATGAGAAGTTTAAAACCTGGAGAAAATTGTGGGTGGCTTTAGCCAAAAGTGAAAAGGAATTAGGTCTTAATATAACTAATGAACAAATAGAAGAAATGGAAAAAAATATAGAAAATATAAATTATGAAGATGCGGAAAGGTTCGAAAAAGAATTCAGGCACGATGTAATGGCTCATATTCACGCCTACGGGCTTTTATGCCCAAAAGCAAAGCCTATAATTCACTTAGGCGCAACTTCTGCGTTTGTAGATGACAATACGGATATTATTTTAATGGATAGAGGGCTTCAGCTAATTGAGAAAAAGCTTTTAAAAGCGATAAAAGTCCTCTCTGAATTTGCACTAAAATATAAAGATTTACCAACATTGGGTTATACTCACTTTCAGCCTGCTCAGCTGACAACTGTAGGTAAAAGAGCCTGTCTCTGGATACAGGACCTGATCCTTGACCTTCAGGATTTAAGATACAGGCGTCAAAACATGATGCTGAGAGGAGTAAAAGGAACGACAGGTACTCAAGCTAGTTTTATGGAACTTTTTGATGGAGATGAGGAAAAGGTAAAAGAGCTTGACAGGTTGGTTGTAGAAAAGATGGGGTATAAAAAATCCTTTCCTGTAACAGGTCAGACTTACACTCGAAAGTACGATTTTATGATTTTATCTGTGTTAAGTGGGATAGCTCAAAGTGCCCACAAGTTTAGCAACGACATAAGGCTTTTGCAACATTTAAGGGAAATCGAAGAACCTTTTGAAGAAAAGCAAATTGGTTCTTCTGCTATGGCTTACAAAAGAAACCCTATGAGAAGTGAAAGAATGGCAGCTTTATCTAGGTATGTAATTGTGACATTATTAAACTCTTCTATCACGGCCTCCAACCAGTGGTTTGAGAGGACCTTGGATGATTCAGCTAACAGGAGAATTGTAATTCCCGAGATGTTTTTGGCCACGGATGCTATTTTAAACCTTTATATAAACATAGCTTCCGGGTTGAAAGTGAACGAAAAAGTGATTGAAAAAAACGTAAAAAGAGAACTTCCATTTATGGCAACAGAAAAAATTTTAATGGCGGCTGTGAAAAAGGGCGGAGATAGACAGGAATTGCACGAAGCCATAAGAGTATATTCCTTAAAGGCTGCTGAAGAAGTAAAAAATGGCGAAGACAATAGACTGCTTGAGTATATCAAGCAGGATAAAAGATTTGGCCTTTCTCATGAGGAAATTCTTGACCTTACTGATCCAAGAAAGTTTACAGGCAGATCTGCAAATCAGGTAAAGGAATTTATTGAAGACCATGTAAGACCTCTTCTTGATGGGATAGAAGACATAGAAGTCAAAGTAGAAGTTTAAAAACTTTCACTTTCCACATCCCAATATCATAAAATAGGATTGAAAATGATATTGGGATGTGGTGTGATATGGGAATATGGCCCGTATTTTTTGAAGGGTATAGAATTGAAAAGAAGGCAGAAAAAGAGATATCTAAGGAATTGGAACAGGTGGATGAGAAAAAGCTGCAGGAAGAGGCTTTAAGAGAATTAAATTCTCTCATAGGGCTTCATAAAGTGAAAGAGATTATTTATGAAATTTACGCTTTTTCTCAACTTCAGATGAAGCGCAAAAAAGAAGGCCTTGCCACTGACCCCATAGTGCTTCATATGATTTTCAAAGGCAATCCCGGGACAGGGAAGACCACTGTGGCGAGGATTCTTGGGAAGCTCTTAAAAGGCATAGGTGTGCTGGAGAAGGGGCATGTGGTAGAAGTTGAAAGAGCAGACCTTGTGGGGGAGTACATAGGACATACAGCCCATAGGGTGAGGGAAAATGTGAAAAAAGCCTTGGGAGGCATTTTGTTTGTAGATGAAGCGTATTCTCTGGCAAGGGGTGGAGAAAAAGACTTTGGCAAAGAAGCCATAGATACTTTAGTAAAAGAAATGGAAGACAATAGAAACAAATTCATTTTAATTCTGGCAGGTTACAAATACGAGATGGAATATTTTTTGAACACAAATCCGGGCTTAAGGTCCAGATTCCCGATACAAATAGATTTTCCAGATTACACAATTGAAGAACTCCTGCAGATTGCTGAAGTTATGGTAAAAAACAGGCAGTACAAACTGACAGAAAGTGCAAAGAGAAAGCTTATGAAGATACTGATAAAAAATGATGCCTCTAGAGAGATGGGGAATGCCAGAATGGTGAGAAATATCATTGAAAAAGCAATAAGAAAGCAGGCTGTGAGGGTTTTGAATAAAGTAAATATAACAAAGGAAGATTTAATAACAATAGACAGCATTGACATACGTGAAGATTAAGTCTTAAAAAAGATCCTGTAGGCATTTTCGCCTTCTATTTTTATTTTTAGCTGTTCTTCTAAATCTACTTTTTCCCATTCTTTGTAATAGCGCAAAGGAGAGAGCAAAGGAAAGTCACTCCCAAACAAAATCTTGTCTTCTATTCCAATTATTTTTACTGCACGGTATATTTGTGGAATATAAAGATAAGGAGAAGCAGCAGTGTCATAATAGACATTTTTTAAAGTCTCTTTAACTTCAGGCATTAATTCATAAAAAAGAAGTCCTCCGCCCCAGTGAGCGTAAATTATCACATTGTCTGGATTGTTTAAAGCAAAGGAATAAGCCTGCTCGGGGCCCATTTTACCTTTTCCTGGATAGTAATGTCCTACCAGCTCATTTACATGCATCAATATTGGGAGATTTAATTCGCGGCAGATAGAAGCAAATTTGCCTATTTCATCTTGCTTGCTTATATCCACCCTCACAGCTTCGGGAATTATCTCGCCAACCCCTTTTAGTCCTTTTTCAACACACCTTATGATCTCTTTTTCTGTGTCTTTGTGATTTAAAGGTACGACAGCAAAACCTATAAATCTATCTGGGTACCTTTTTACTACTTCTATCACATAATCATTAAATTCTCTTGCAAGCCCCATATCCAAACAGGAGAAACCAAAAACCACTGCTTTATCTATACCAGCCTTTTTCATCTCTTCCAACACATCTTCTGCTGTTGCGAATTTTGCTTTAGGGCTTGAGTGCAGCAGTTTGAAATGTTCATCCCTCTCCATGTTTTTATCAATATTCTTTATAAATTCTGGAGGCAATATATGTACATGGGAATCTATTCTCACATACACACCTTCTTTTCTTGGTAAATTGCTTTTATAGATAAATTATATCACCTTTTCGTGTTTTCACAAACTCTTTTAAGTGCTATAATAGTATTGCTTGTAAACTTAAGACTAGAGAGAGGTTGATAAAATGACATCGCAGGAATTTTTAAAAAACAACTTTAATATTCCGCCAAAAGTCATTGAATTGATAGAAAGCGCTGAAAAGAGCTGTTTAGATATATTTAAAAAAATTGATGAAATAGTCGAGTACAACCAGTACAAAGTGATATACCATTTTCAAAAGAATAAATTGAGCGATATTCACTTTAATGGAACCACAGGTTATGGATACGGCGATATTGGAAGAGATGTGATAGAAAAAATATATGCTGGCATTTTTGGAGCAGAAGACGCCTTAGTAAGGCCTCAAATCGTTTCTGGAACCCATGCCATATCAATTGTACTTTTCGGCAATTTAAAACCAAATGAAGAGCTAATTTCGGCTTCTGGAAAGCCCTATGATACATTAGAAGAGGTGATAGGTATAAAAGGGGAGGGGAGGGGAAGTTTAAGAGAGTGCGGTATTATTTATAAGGAAGTTCCTCTTCTTGAAAATGGGGAAATGGATGTAGAAGGCATAAAAAAGGCCATAACTTCAAAAACAAAGATGATAATGATTCAAAGGTCAAAGGGATATGATTATAGAAAGTCCTTTACTATAGCGGAAATAGGGGAAGTGATTAAAGAGATAAGAAAAGTAAAAGAGGACATAATAGTCTTTGTAGATAATTGTTATGGTGAGTTCACAGAAAAAAAAGAACCTACGGAAGTAGGGGCTGATATCGTAGCTGGTTCTCTCATAAAAAACATAGGAGGAGGGATTGCACCTACAGGAGGCTACGTGGTGGGTAAAAAAGAACTTGTGGAAAATGCTTCTTATAAGCTTTACGCTCCAGGAATAGGAAAAGAAGTAGGGCCCTCCCTTGGCTTTAATAGACTGATACTTCAAGGCCTGTTTTTTGCTCCAAAAGTAGTTGGAGAAGCTTTAAAAGGGGCAGTACTTCTTTCAAAAGTCATGTCGGATTTGGGTTATGAAGTACTGCCGGAATACAATGAAGAGAGGACAGATATAGTACAGGCTGTAAAATTTAGAACAGAGAAAGAGCTCATATCCTTTATTCAAGGAATACAGTTGGGCTCTTATGTTGATGCTCATGTACTTCCCGAACCTTGGGACATGCCAGGCTATCAGGACAAGGTGATAATGGCAGCAGGCGGATTTATTCAAGGTTCTTCTATAGAGCTAAGCGCCGATGCGCCTATAAGAGAGCCTTATACTGCCTATGTACAGGGAGGCTTGAGTTATCCTCAAGTTAAATTGGCCATATCCATAGCTCTCAGCAGAATTTATTCTTGAGATAAGGGGTTTTTATTCACAGCCTCTCTAAGCTGTGAGTCGTCCACATGTGTGTAAATCTGCGTGGTTGAAACGTTAGAATGCCCCAAAAGCTTTTGCAATGTACGTATATCTACGTTTCCGTACCTGTACATTAAAGTAGCTGCTGTGTGGCGAAGTTTGTGAGCAGAGTATTTCTTGCCTTCTAAATTAGCATGTTTTAAATGCTTTTTAACCAAGTATTGAACAGTTTTTACGCTTATCCTCTTCAGTCTTTTACTCAAAAACAGGGCCTTTTTGTCTTTCACGCCTTCTTTGGGCCTTACTTTGAGGTAATCGCTTATAGCCTTTATACAAGCCTCATTTAGGTAGATAGTCCGCTGCTTATTTCCTTTTCCTATGACAGTCAATTTGTCTTCTTTTATATCATCAAGATTTATATTTACAAGCTCTGAAACCCTTAAACCACAGTTTAGAAAAAGAGTTATAATAGCGTAATCTCTTTCCTTAAAAGGACCATCTATAGAGTTTAAAAGCTTTTTGCTTTCTTCTAAGGTCAGATAAATAGGATGCCTTACTGAAAGTTTAGGAGATTCTAATTCCTGTGTAGGATTTTTACTTATGACTTTTGCTTTTCTGTAAAGGTAATTGTAAAAAGACCTTAGACTTGCAACTTTTCTTGCGCGAGCAGGGGGAGTATTAGACCTTTCATTTGTCACAAAAGAAAGATAGGCATAAAGGTCGTTTAAATCAACAGACTCTATAAGGTCAATATCAACGTCAGAAATGTCTATTTCATCAAAGGGAATATCATCGCTTACTTTTCCGCGCCTTTTCTTTAAAAAGCGGAAAAATAAAATAAGGTCATAAGCGTAAGCCTTTATAGTATTAGGTGACCTGGCTTTTACAGTGGAGAAGTAGTTCAGAAACTCTTCCAATATAGGGGGATACTTTAAAGCCTCCATAAATGAAAGCTCCTTTCTTTTTATAGTCCAAAATCTAATTATACGAAATAGATATTTCGTATAATTACATAATCTATGGTACCACACAAACAAGGAAAAATCAAGCACAAAAACTAAAAGAGAATCCCAAAACTTAGGGATTCTCTTTTATGTGTTTTTTTATTTGTTCTGTGGCCAGTCTGTCGCACAAGTTGTTGTACTCATTATCAGAATGACCTTTAACCTTAATCCAGTTTATCTGATGCGGTTTAGAAACTTCTAATAACTCTTTCCATAAGTCCTGATTTTCTACTGGAGTTTTGTCAGATTTAAGCCAGTTGTTCTTCTGCCACTTTTCAATCCATCCCTCATTAAAAGCGTTTATTAAATAACTGCTGTCGCTATATAAATTCACCTTACAAGGCCTTTTTAAAGCCTTTAAACCCTCAATGGCTGCCTTTAATTCCATCCTGTTATTTGTGGTGTTTTCTTCAAACCCTGATATTTCTTTTTTTATTCCTTTATATATCAAAACTGCCGCCCAGCCGCCTGGTCCAGGATTGCCGCTGCAAGCCCCATCTGTGTAGATTTCTACTATTTCGTTATTATTTTTCATTTTATTTCAGCCCTTTTGCCTTCTGATAAGCTGCAATCACAGCTTCAATCACCGCACTTCTCATACCGCTTTTTTCCAAAACTCTTATGCCTTCTATAGTAGTTCCCCCCGGAGAAGTGACCATGTCTTTTAACTGTCCTGGATGAAAGCCTGTCTTAAATACCATGCTTCCCGCTCCAGATACCGCTTTAGAAGCCAGTTTATAAGCTACATCTCTTGGCAATCCCAGCAGGACTCCTCCGTCTGCTAAGGCTTCTATAAACATGTATACGAAGGCTGGGCTGCAACTTGACACGGCCATTGCCACATCTATTAACTTTTCTTCTATCTCCACTATTTCTCCACAAGTGCTAAAAATCTTTCGCACAAGTTCTTTGTCTTCTTCTTTTACTTCTTCGGAATATGTAACGGCCGTTATGCCTTCTCCTATTAACGCAGGAGTATTAGGGATTGTCCTAACTATTTTCCCCCTGCCCAAAAGCTTTTTTACATGGTCTATAGTAATCCCTGGAGCTATCGTGATTATTATTTTTTCCTCTGTCACTTTTTCTCTAATTTCCTTGAGCACTTCATCGTAAACATTTGGCTTTACCGCTACTATTACTACATCCGATTTTTCAGTTAATTCTAGATTGTCTTTAGCAGTAACTGTCCCAAACTCTCTTTCCAATCCTTCTACTTTTTCTCTTACAGGGTCATAAAGTATCAAGTCTTCTGCTTCCACAAAGTCTGACTTCAAAATACCCTTTATAAGGGCCATGCCCATGTTCCCGGCACCTATAAAGCCAATTTTCATCCTTTAAAACTCCCCTGTTTTTTAAATTATTTCAAAAAAACAGTATTAGTTAGGCCTAATACTGTTTTTTTGATCTTACTCCTCCTTCTTATCATCTTTCTCAGAACCTGAGAAGATGACAGGCTTTTGAGGAGAGATAGTAGAAATCGCATGTTTGTAAATTAGAAGCTGCTGTTTGCTTTCAGATTCTAACACAACTGTAAAATTGTCAAATCCTTTCACTGTACCTTTGAGCTGAAACCCATTTATAAGGTATACTGTGACTGGTACATGCTCCTTTCTCACTTGATTTAAAAAGATGTCTTGTAAATTAATAGCTGCTTTTGAACTTGCCATCTTTATCCCCCTTCTTTAATATGTATCATTTAGTTATATTCTATCAAAATTTCAATTTTCCTGCCAAGTATTCAAAAATATTTTCTCGAAGTTCCTCATAGGTTTTATAGTCATCTACAAAAAACCATTTGATAAAGTCATAAGCCTTAAACCACGTGATCTGTCTCTTCGCATACCTCCTTGTCCCCTTTTTGATTTTCTCTACGGCTTCCTCTAAAGAAATTTCCCCATTTAAATACTCGACAATTTCTTTGTAACCTAAAGCCTGCATTGAAGTGCCATATTTATTATACCCGATTTTTAGCAAGTTTACCACTTCTTCGACTAAATTATTTTTTATCATCTCATCTACTCTTCTATTAATTTTTTCGTACAAAAGCTGCCTGTTTTTATAGTTTAACCCTATCATTATCGGATCATATTCGGGATTTTTTCGCATTCCGCTCATCTTCTGATAATGAGAAATAGGTTTTCCCGTAAATTCGTACACTTCTAAGGCCCTTATAATTCTCCTTAAATCATTGGGATGAATTTTCCTCGCTGCCTCTGGGTCCACTTCTTTTAACTTTTCATACAAATAACTGGTACCGTAAGTTTCAGCGAGTTTTTTCATCTTTTCTCTAAATTCCTTGCTGCCTTCAAAATCAGAAAAGTGCATGATGTAAACGATGGAATTTATGTAAAGTCCCGTGCCTCCAACAATTATGGGAAGTTTTCCTCTTTCATGGATGTCTTTAATGATAGCCTTTGCTCTCTTTTCATATTCTGCTACGCTAAATTCTTCGTTAGGTTCCACTATGTCTATCATGTGGTGAGGTATGCCTTGCATCTCTTCCTTTGTAATTTTCGCTGTGCCAATGTCCATGTATTTGTAAATCTGCATGGAATCAGCAGAGACTACTTCACCGTTAAATCTCTTTGCTACATCAACAGCCAATCTTGATTTTCCAGTGGCAGTAGGCCCTACAATAAGAACAATTTGTATAGCCATCCCATCACCCTTACTTGATTCGTTTAAACATCTTCTCAAGCTGGGTCTTAGTCATGGAAATTATGACAGGCCTGCCATGTGGACAGGTATAAGGATTTTCAGCTATTTTTAAATCCTCAAAAAGCTTATAGATTTCATTTTCGGAAAGGGTGTCCATGGCTTTTACTGCAGCCTTGCAGGCCATTGTCGCTATTTCTTCCTCTTTAAAAGAAACCTTACTAGAAAAATCTTTGTCCCGCAGCCTTTCTACAATTTCTACAAACAGTTTTTTAGCCTCAGGTTGACCTAAGATTACAGGAACCTCTCTTAACACAACAGAATTATTCCCAAATTCCTCAAAAACATACCCTAGCTTGTATAAAAGCTCCCTTTCCTGGCCTACAATTTCCATGTCGCCAGGCTGCAATTCAACAACAATTGGGAAAGTCACCTGTCTTGACTGCACTCTTTCGTATTGAGAGACTAACTTTTCGTATAAAATTCTCTCGTGAGCAGCATGCTGGTCAATTATATAAAATACATCACCTTTTTCTACAATCACATAAGTAGAAAAGAGAGTCCCTACTATCCTTATATCGCTGAGTCTTTTTACATTTCTTTCACTGTCAGAAGAACTCTCATGTTTAGGCGCTTTGTCAATCTTTTCTTCAGTTTTTACCTCTTCTCTTACAAAAATAGCTCCATCATCAGTTTTTTCTTTTACTTCAAAAAGAGGTAAAGATAATTTTACCTGCTCTCCTATTTGCCCTTCCTCATTTTTTAAGTCTTTTTCCAGCTTTACCTCTGGTATTAAGTTGCTTTCTCTGAGAGCTTCCCTTATGGTCCTGTACACAGACTCAAAAATTCTTCTATCGTCAGAAAATTTAACTTCAAGTTTTGAAGGGTGAATATTGACATCTATAAAGCGAGGATTTATTTCAAGGTATAAAAACACCCCTGGATATCTGTCAGAAGGCACATAAGTTTTAAAAGCCTCATCAACAGCTGCCGACAAAGTCTTGTTTTTTACGTACCTGCCATTTACATAAAAAAACTGCATATTTCTGTTAGAATAATTTAGAAAATTCTTTGTGGCAAAAGCCTTTACCTTCAAATCCTCCGCTTCAAATTCTGAAAAAATAAGGGCAGAATGTACCTCCTTGCCAAAAAGCCTCAAAATTACGTCTTCTATACTTCCATTTCCAGAAGTGATAAACTGTACCTTTTTGTCTTTCACGTACTTAAAAGAAATGCCAGGGTTTGAAAGACACAATCTAGTAACCACTTCTGTTACGTACATCGCTTCTGTAGAGGGCCTTTTTAAAAATTTTCTTCTCGCAGGCGTGTTAAAAAACACATCTTTTACTTCAACAGAAGTCCCCTTTTGGCATCCACATCTAGTCTTTTCTAATATTTTTCCACCCTCTACTACTAATCTAGTGCCAAAAGTCTCATTTTCTTCCTTCGTCTGTAATACAACTTTTGAGACAGCTGCAATGCTGGCGAGTGCTTCTCCTCTAAACCCCAAAGTTGTTATATTGAAAAGATCTTCATCGGATCTTATTTTACTCGTAGCATGTCTTTCAAAAGCCAGAACTGCATCAATCTCATTCATTCCGCATCCATCGTCCGTAACCTTTATATAAGGGATACCTCCTTCTAAAATTTCTACTGTGATGTTTTTACTTCCTGCATCAATAGAATTTTCTACTAGCTCTTTGACAATTGAGGCAGGTCTTTCAACCACTTCTCCGGCAGCTATCTTGTTTACCGTTTTTTCGTCGAGAAGATGAATTTTATTCATATCACTCCGCTCCTTAATGAGGCAGCCTTCTCTTTCAGCTTATAAAGATAAGTCAATGCCTGAAGAGGAGTCATATTGTCAGGATCGCAATTTGCAATCTCTTCTATCAGAGCATCTTTAGCAGAAGAAAATATGTCTATCTGAGTAAAAGCAAACTGAGAGACTGCCTCTTCTAACTCGTTTTTGACTGCTTTATCCCTTTCTAAAGCTTCAAGGATTTCTTTAGCTCTTTCAATTATGCTGTAAGGTAGCCCTGCTAATTTCGAAACCTGTATCCCATAACTTCTATCTGAACCGCCTGGGACTATTTTGTGAAGAAATATTATGTCATCTTCCCTTTCCTCTACTGATACATTAAAATTTCTCACTCCTCTTAACTTGCCTTCTAACTTGGTAAGCTCATGGTAGTGGGTAGCAAACAAAGTTTTGGCCTTTATCTTTTCATGGATATACTCAATCACAGCCTGTGCAATGCTCATCCCATCGTAAGTGCTAGTACCTCTTCCAACCTCGTCCAAAATAATCAGGCTTTTACTTGTAGCAGAATGAAGTATGTTTGCCACCTCAGACATTTCTACCATAAATGTGCTCTGGCCAGCAAAGATGTCATCAGAAGCCCCTACTCTTGTAAATATCTTGTCTACTATCCCTATCCTAGCGTAGGAAGCCGGTACAAAGCACCCAACTTGAGCCATGAGAACTATAAGAGCTACCTGTCTCATGTAAGTAGACTTACCTGCCATATTAGGGCCTGTTATTATCATGATTGGGTTTTCTGGCCCTATGTCTATGTCGTTTGCCACAAATCCTTCATCAGAAATCGTCTCAACGACAGGATGACGGCCTTCCTTTATGACAATCCTGTCTTCATAATCCACAATCGGCTTCACGTATTTATTTGTTTCAGCTACTTCTGCGAAAGATATTAAAACATCTATTATAGCTATGTATTTTGCAGTGTTTTGAATTCTCACTATCTGAAGTTCTACTTTTTCTCTTATTTCATTGAAAAGCTCATATTCCAGCTCAATTAGCTTTTCCTCCGCTCCCAGTATTGTCTCTTCAATTTCCTTAAGCTCTGGCGTCACATACCTTTCTGCATTAGCCAGTGTTTGTTTTCTGATATACCTATCTGGTACCTGAGGAATGTTTGACTTTGTAACTTCAATGTAATACCCGAATACCTTATTATAGCCTATCCTCAAGTTTTTAATTCCTGTCTTTTCCCTCTCATCAGCCTCTAAATTTGCAATCCAGTTTTTACCTTCAGTTGAGGCCTTTCTCAATTTATCTACCATTTCATTGTATCCGTCTTTTATGATATTTCCCTCTTTCAACTGATTGGAAGGGTCGTCTTTTATAGATTTATCTATAAGTTCATATACGTCTTGCAAAACATCTAATTTTTCATAAATTTCTTTTAAAAGCCTGGAAGAAAATTTTGATAAAATATTCTTTATCTTTGGCAAGTTTTGTAAAGAAAGCTTTATAGAAATGAAATCTTTAGGCGTAACACTTTGATACACTATTTTGCTCGCTAGCCTTTCTAGATCGTATACTTTATTGAGGAGTTCTTTCAACTCAATTCTCTCTCTGTAATTGTTGAAAAGTTCTTCTACTGCATCAAGCCTTTTTTCTATCTCATCTTTGTCGATTAAAGGCTCTTCTAGCCATTTTTTTAGAAGCCTGCCTCCCATAGGAGTAACAGTTCTATCCAACACTCCTAAGAGAGAACCTTTTTTTGACTTGTTTCTGTTAGACTCCAGAATTTCCAGATTGCGTATTGCGTTACTGTCAAGGCCCATATAGGAATTATCCTGGTATAAAGTCAATTTATTTATGTGTTTTAAAGAAGTTTTTTGAAGCTCTTTTAGATACGAAAGTAAGGCTCCAAGGGAATGAATTACAAATTTTTTATCCTCAAGCTCTAACTCTTCTACTTTTTTGTCAAATTGCTTTTCAATGAGCTCAGAACTTGCCTCATAGTTTAAAGGCTTATAGGCATTGACAGCACAGTTGTTGTTTTTAAATACTTTTATGTATTTATTGTTTTTTAAAAATTCTTCATTGGAAATTATCTCAGAAGGACTGTATTTGGCTATTTCATCGTATATTCTCTTCCCGTTTTTACAGTTTTTAATTTCTGTAGCATAAAGCTCTCCTGTTGTCACATCAACAGCACAAATACCGTAATTGTCTTTTTCTCTATATACAGAAACTAGATAATTGTTAGATTTTTCATCCATGGACTCAGGATTTATTATAGTCCCTGGAGTGTATATTCGCACCACATCTCTTTTTACCAAGCCTTTTGCTTTTGATGGGTCTTCTAATTGCTCACATATGGCGACTTTATATCCCTTTTTTACAAGCTTATCAATGTAGAAATCTGCTGCATGATATGGAACTCCTGCCATGGGAGCCCTTTCTTCTGTTCCTGCATCTCTGCCAGTTAAAGCAATTTCAAGTTCTTTTGCTGCAATTTCTGCATCTTCGTAAAACATCTCATAAAAGTCACCAAGGCGGAAAAAAAGTATCGCATCCTTATATTTTTCCTTTATTTTAAGGTACTGTTCCATCATTGGAGTTACAGACATTTTTAGCACCTCCGACTCCTCTTTATTATACCATAAAACTGCGCTCTTTCTAGAGCGCAGTTTTACCTTAGAACTTCTACCAATTCTCCTTGCATTGTCCAGGCTTTAGTCTCGGTTATTTTCACGTTTGCCAACTTGCCAATAAGACTTTCGTCTCCTATGAAATGGACGACTTTATTTGTTCTAGTGCGTGAAGTGAGCTTATTGGGGTCTCTTTTGCTGACTCCTTCTATAAGGACTTCTACTACTTTCCCTTTGAGTTCTGCACTTTTTTCAAGGCTTATTTTGTTCTGAAGCTCTATAAGCCTTATCAAACGATCTTTTTTCACTTCGTCATCTACCTGGTCTGGCATGGAGGCTGCTGGAGTCCCTGCCCTTTTAGAGTACATAAAAGTGTAAGCGCCGTCAAACCTTACTCTTTCTACCAAATCAAGAGTCTGAAAGAAATCTTCTTCTGTCTCTCCAGGAAATCCTACAATTATGTCTGTTGTAATTGCTATGTCAGGAATATTGGCTCTGACTTTATCAATTATTTCCAGGTAATGCTCTCTAGTATAACGCCTGTTCATTCTTTTTAATATTTTATTGCTGCCCGCCTGGACAGGAAGATGGAGGTGCTCACATACTTTGTCGAGGTCTCTCATAGCGTATATTAATTCATCTGAAATATCCTTTGGGTGGGAAGTCATAAACCTTATTCTCTCTATCCCTTTGATGTCATTTAACATATAAAGGAGCTTAGCAAAATTGATGTCTCCCCCCAGGTCCTTTCCGTATGAATTTACATTTTGACCCAATAATGTGATCTCTTTGTACCCTTTTTCTGCTAGTTCTTTTACCTCTGCTATTATGTCTTCAGGCCTTCTGCTCTTTTCTCTTCCTCTCGTGTATGGAACTATGCAGTAGGTGCAAAAATTGTTGCACCCGTATATTATATTGACCCACGCTTTAAGATTGCTATCTCTTCTTATAGGTAACCCTTCAATTACATTTTGAGTATTTTCAATCACATCTATCACTTGCACACGAGAATTTAAGGCTTGCCATAGAAGTTCCGGGAATTTATAAATATTGTGAGTGCCAAAAACAATATCTACATGAGGATACTTTTCTCTTATAGCCTCCACTATATGCTTTTCCTGCATCATACATCCAGAAATACCAATGATGAGATTGGGATTTCTATTTTTTAGTTCCTTTATCTGGGACACTCTTCCTAATACCCTTACCTCCGCGTGTTCTCTCACAGCACAAGTATTAAAAAGTAAAACATCTGCTTTTTCTAAATCTTCTGTATATTTATAGCCCATTTCCTCCAGCATACCAGCCAATTTTTCAGAGTCGTGCACATTCATCTGGCATCCGTAAGTTTCAATGTGATAATACACTTCTTTTCCTCTGTTTTCCCAAGCAATTTCTTCCATTATTTCTCTCTGTTTTTTTAGCTCTTCTTCAGAAACATAGTAGGAATTACGCATCTTTATGACACCTCTTCATTTTTGAAAACTGATTTTTTTGTAGAAAAAAGTCCTGACAGGTTCAAAATTATACCTATAAGGCAATATTATCTGCTCGGTACTTCCGACGAAAAATATACCGTCTTCATTTAAAGACTCATAAAATTTTCTATACACTTTATCTTTAGCAATGTCATTAAAATATATTAGCACATTTCTGCAGATTAGCAAATCAATATTTTTTGGATACTCGTCTTTTAAAAGGTCATGCTTTTCAAAGCGGACTGCCTTTCTTATTTCTTCAGAAATTTGATAGTATTTCTCGTCTATTTTTTTAAAAAATTTTTTTACATACTCCGGATAAGGAATTTTACTTACCGCATCCACAGAATAAATGCCCTTTTTTGCTTTTTCCAATGCCCTTATATCAATATCAGTTGCAATTATCGTTACATCCTTTAAATCTATGAATTTTGTCAAAAGCATTGCAACGGAGTAAGGCTCTTCTCCAGTAGAACAAGCAGCGCTCCAAACCCTAAATCCTTTTTTTACAATTGTAGGCAGCAAATCTTTTTCTAAAATTTCCCATTGATTTGGGTTCCTAAAAAACTCCGTGACGTTTATGGTTATATAATCTAAAAATTCATCGTATAATACTTTATCAGTGAGCAATGCGTTATAGTATTCGTCGTAAGATTTAAATTTTTTATTGGCAATGAGAGATTCCAAACGCCTTTTCATCTGCTTTTCTTTGTAGAGGGATAGGTCGATTCCAGTAAGTTTGTATACTTTTTTAACAAATTCCTCATAGCCTACCATAAATATCTTCACTCCTAATTATAGAAAAAAGTGGCTATAAAAGCCACACAGGATTAGAAAATCTTATATGTTAGAAGTTAGCAACTTTAACTGGTTTCTCAAATACCCCCCGCTTGACCTCTGTTGCAGTCATATTCTCTGCCTTTAACATTCTCGCTATATAATTAACGCCATCCCACGGGTTGACATGGTCACCGCACGTGAATACGTCAACCGCGGCATAGCCCAGTTCTGGCCACGTATGAATGGTTAAATGAGACTCTGATATGACTACTACTCCGCTTACGCCCTGGGGATTAAATTTGTGAAAAGCCACTTCTCTGACTTCTGCGCCAGTTGCTATTGCAGCTTGGACCATGATATCTTCGATCATTTCCACATCGTCTAAAATCCTGCTGTCACAACCGTAAACTTCTGCCAAAATGTGGCGACCCAAAGCATTCATTTTGTATCGTGCCTCCTTTACTAAAATTTTGTTCCCATTCAATGACTTTAATTTTATCAAATTTTTCTCTTTTGTCAAGGCTTTTTACATGACAGTTTAATTTTATCAGATTTTTTTGTTTTGTCAAGGCTTTTTACATGACATAACTAAAATTTTTTCTTCAAAATTTCTCCCAAGTTTATTGTTAATTCCTGGTATTCAGTTTGCTTTATATCATCTTCCCCTTCAAAAGGAGGCACTTCTTTTAAGCTTATTCTATCGGAGGATACTTCCAATACTTCTACTGTTATAATATCCTCTGGAGAATAAGATTTGATACTTTTTTCTAAATTATTTTTGTGCACCAAACCTTCAACTCCAGGCTCTAGTTCTGCAAATACGCCAAAAGGCATAATCCGAGTAATCTTGGCTTTTAAAATATCTCCTTCGTGATACTTTTCCTTCACATTTTCCCATGGGTTTGGTAGAAGTTTTTTAAGGCTTAAAGTAATCTTTCCTTCTTTTTTATCCACTTTAAGCACATATGCAGACACTTTATGACCAGGTTTTATTACTTCTTCAGGAGATTTAATCCTTCCATGCCCTAACTCACTTATGGGTATAAATCCATCCATTCCTCCCAAATTCACAAAAGCTCCCTTTGGTATTATCCTGCTGACTTTCCCCTCTATTACATCCCCTTCTTCAAGCCTTTCAAGAAGCTCAGCCTTCATCTTTTCCTCTTCTAATTTGATGACTTCTTTGCGGGAAGCTATAATTTTTTTGCCAGGAACATATTCAATTATTAGAAGTTCTAATATTTTTCCCAAGTACTCTTCCAAATTTTCCACTCTTTTTGTTGAAAGATGGGAAGCAGGTATAAATAGCCTTTTACCTAAAGAATAAGCAATAACTCCTCCCTTTACAACCTTAACAACTTCCCCTTTTACTATCTCTCTATTTTTATAGGCTTTCTCAATTTTTTCTTCCCCTAATTTCTCTTCTGCTTTAATCTTTGAAGCAACAACGCTTCCCTCTTCGTTTTCTACCATCACTATATATAAATCAAGCTCTTCTCCTTCATGAAAATTAGAAAGCACGTCAAATTCGGGATTTAAAGAGAGTTCTTCTTTGGGCACAAAGGCTTCTCCTTTATATCCTATGTCTGCAACAACTCCATCTTCCAGTACTTTTACTACCTTGCCTTTCACAATGTCTCCCGCCTTAATGGGCCTAAAAACATACCCTTCTAAAAAATCATTCATTCTCATCTTCTCCTTTTAATGATTTAATTTTCTCTATGACTTCTTCAATCACATAATCAGGTGTAGAAGCTCCAGCGGTTATGCCGATAATATCATGCCCTTTTAACATTTCGAAAGTAATTTCATCGGCCCTTTCTATGTGATAGGTGTTTTTACAGTTCTTTTCACATATTTTTCGCAACTTCTGAGTATTGGAACTGTGTTTGCCACCTATCACAAACATCACATCCACCTTTTTAGAAAGGGCATCTGCTGCTTCCTGCCTCTTTTGTGTAGCATTACAGATTGTGTTAAAGTAAACCAGCTCTTTGGCCTTGCTTTTTAAAACTTCAAGTATGTCTTCCCAGTGCTTTTCAATCAGGGTAGTCTGAGATACTGCGCAAGCTTTTTCAAAAAAAGGTAAATTCTCTGCTTCCTCTACAGAATTTACTATGTAAGCTTTATCTTCACACCATCCATTTACCCCTATAACTTCTGGATGGTTCTTATCTCCCACAATCACTATATCATACCCTTTTTTATAGTACTCTTCAACTATGTTCTGCACTTTCTTTACAAAAGGACAAGTTACATCTATGATTTCTACACCCTTTTGTTCTAGGAATTCGTACAACTTTTTTGAAATTCCATGACTCCTTATTATCAACCTATCCCCTTTTAAAAGCTTTTCTAGCTCCTCTTCTTCTATAACTCTTACCCCTTTTTCTTCTAAGTCTTTCACCACTTGAGGATTGTGAATGATTTCTCCTAAGGTGTATAGCCTTGTATCTTTTTGTTTGTTTAGTTCCTCATAAGCTATTTCAATTGCCCTCTTTACACCAAAACAAAATCCCGCGTGTTCAGCAATTAAAATTTCCATCTCAATCCTCCTAAATTAATTTAGCAATCTCTTTCATTATTTCTTCACCAATTTCTGCTAACTGTTGGGAGGAAAGCTTGGAATCATAATATTTCTCAAAAGTCATTGGCTTGCCAATATTTATAATAACTCTTGAAAACAGTCCGTATCTCCCCTTAATTCCTACAGGTACAACAGGAGCCTTTGACTTTATGGCCAACATTGCCACCCCTGGCTCTGCCCTCTGGAGCTTGCCTGTTTTGCTTCTCGTCCCTTCAGGAAAAATTCCCACTGCCCTTCCTTTTTTCAAATGGTTTAAAGCAGTTTTTATGGCGGATAAGTCCGCAGTGCCTCTTTTTACAGGAAAAGCTCCAAGGCCTGTCCCTAAAAGAAGCTTTAAAAAAGGATTTCTAAAAAGCTCTTCTTTCGCCATAAAATATATGCGCCTGTTTAAAAGTGCTCCGACAACTGGCGGATCCAGCAGGCTTATGTGATTAGGGCATATTATGACAGGCCCTTTTTTAGGGATATTTTCAAGGCCTTTTACCTTAATCCGAAATATGACTTTTACAATTGCTCTCACTATGACTTTCGCAAAATAATAAAACATATCAGATTTCCCCTTTTGTATTCTTCCTTATTGCTTCATAAACTCTTTCTACAACTTCTTCCTCTGTAAGGTCAGTAGTATCGATTAGGATTGCGCCTTCTGGAATTGTCAAAGGAGAAGTCTTGCGACCTGAATCCAAACTATCTCTTTTTTTTATTTCTTCTAACACTTCCTCGTATTTTACCTCTGTACCTTTATTTTTCAACTCTTCATAGCGCCTTCTTGCCCTCTCTTCCAGAGAAGCTGTAAGAAAAAATTTAAACTGGGCATCTGGGAGCACGACAGTGCCGATGTCTCTGCCGTCCATTACGACATTTTTTCCCTCTGCAATCTTTCGCTGTTTCTTCACTAGAATTTCTCTTACTTCAGGTATTTGCGACACAACGGAGACTTTTTGTGAAATGATGGGCTTTCTAATCTCCTCTGAAACATCTTCCCCGTCTAAGAATACCCTTTCTCCATCGAGAGAAATATCGCTTTTACGAGCTACTTCAACTATTCTTTCCTCATCCTCCAGAGAAATGTTCTCCCTTAAAACTTTTAAAGTAATTGCCCTGTACATTGCACCTGTGTCTATGTAGGTAAAACCTAAAAGCTTTGCAAGTTTTTTTGCTACAGTGCTTTTTCCTGCCCCTGCAGGACCATCAATAGCTATTTTTACAGTCAAGTTTATCACCTCAGGCCAAATCAGGTCTTAAATTTTTTGCTTCCTTAAGATATACATGTTTTACTTCCTGTTTTTCATCTATATTTGTAAAAATTGCCACTCTTATGCACTTAGGTAAACTTCCATTAACCTCCATTTCCTGAAAACACATCATGGGAACGTCATCAAATTCCATCTCTTTTCTCACAGCCTCTGCTGGATACGCAGCAGTTAGGTCTTTTGTAGCACTAAAAAAAATGCTTATCAAGTTTTCTTTTTTTAGCCCGTTCCTTCTCATAATTTCTTCTATCAGAATAACCGTATCTTTAAAAATATCTTCTCTTGTGTTTTCAGTAGTGATAGCACCTCTTATAACCTTTATAGCACATTCTCCTTTCTTCTGCTTCTTCAGTTTTATTATACCATAAACGCTATTTTAGTTTAACCATGCAGACTTTTTGTACATTTTTATCTACCCTTACCACTGTAGTATTTTGAGGCTCAATCACATTGTCACTTATGGCTGTTACTTTAAAGTGGAGAGGTTCGCTCTCTTTCGTCCCATCTATCTCCAAAATTTGGTTTGGCTTTACTTTAATTGTTATAGATTTCTTATAAAAATTAGAAACTGGCTCTCCATTTACCAGAATATAAGAATTTGGGGCTTTGTCCTTTTCTACTACTTCAATTGTGACTTTTCCTTCTTGAGATAAATTAGAATCTAAAAAGACGTGAGCATCTTCTTTTCCAATAAAAAGCTGGGCAATTGCAATGCTCAAAAGGCCCATCATTATAAGAATTGCCAGCACTACTTCGCTGTCTACATACCTTTTTAAAGTCCTTTTTCTCCTTTTCCCCACATCCACCCCTCCTTTTCTAGTCTATATATTATGCCCTGTAAACAAAAAAATGCAGGAAAAATGGTTTTCACGCATTAACCCCTGCTACATATCCTGTAGAAAAAGCAATTTGAAGGTTAAATCCTCCTGTAAGTCCATCTACATCTATAACTTCTCCGGCAAAGAAGAGCCCTTTTATTATTTTAGACTCCATAGTTGAAGGGTTTATTTCTTTTACAGAAACTCCTCCGCCCGTGACAATAGCCTCTCTTATTGGTCTTAACTCTCTCACTTTAAAAGTCAAATTTTTTAAGGTTTTTACAAGCTGTTTTCTTTCCACCTTTGTTATACTTCTCACTTTTTTATCAGGGTCTATATCAGACCTTTTCAAAATGTATAAAATAAGAGATTGAGGGAGCAAATCCTTTAAAGCGTTTTTTATATCTTTATTCGGGTACTTCCCGAAATCCCTTAAAACTCTTTCTTCCAGCTTTTCTTCTGTTAAAGCTGGTTTTAAGTCAATTTTTATAAAAACCTCACCTTTTTCAAGGTAATCATAAATAAATCTGCTCAAAATAAGTATTACAGGGCCTGAAAGCCCAAAATGAGCAAAAAGCATCTCTCCAAATTCCTCTTTTATCACTTTTTTGCCCTGTATAGCATAAACTTTTACATTTTTAAGAGAAACGCCCATTATCTCTCTCACATTCTCCTGAGTTACTATAGGTACAAGGGCAGGAAAAGGTTTCACAATGGTGTGTCCCAGCTTCTCAGCCATCGCATATCCGTCTCCTGTAGACCCGGTGGCAGGATAAGACAAGCCTCCTGTTGCCAAAATCACACTGTCGCAGGGTAAAAAGTCATCCCCTACCCTTATACCGGCTACCTTTCCATCCTCTGCTATTATTTCTTCAACTCTTGAATTATAAAAAATTTTTACTCCGTTCTTTTCAAGCAGGTTTTTAAAAAAATCTCTCACATCTATCGCTCTATCAGATGCTGGAAAAACTCTCATTCCCCTCTCTACTTTCAATTTGAGCCCATTATTTTCTAAAAATTCCATGAGGTCTCTGTTGGAAAACTGGCTAAAGGCACTATAAAGAAATTTACCGTTTCCAGGAATGTTTTCAAAAAAAGCATCTTTCTCCGCGAAATTTGTAATATTGCATCTGCCGTGTCCTGTAACCAGCAATTTTTTGCCGAGTATATTGTTCTTTTCAAAAAGGCTCACCTTTTTTCCTGTCATTGCTGCTGCCAGTGCCGCCATCATTCCAGCAGCTCCGCCGCCTATTACGAATACTTTTTTCATTTCTACTTCCTCTCTCCTAAATGGCAGGTATCGTTATACAAAACTAGAACTGCTTTTTTGTTTTCTTTTATATCTATTATGCTAAGAGAAGCATTATCCATTCTAAAGCTAGGGTAAAAGCTCAAATCGATTTCCAGCAATCCTAAAATTAGAGCTTTAATAGAAGTGCCATGAGATACAATTAGAATATTTTTTCCCCAATTCTCTTCTACAATCTCTTTTGTCTTTGTGAGCATTCTCTTTTGGACCTCTTTTAATGTTTCCGCATTTTCTATAAGGACATGTCTAGGGTCTGTTTTCCAGAGGTCATAAAGTTCTTGATAGTTTTCTTCTATCTCCTTCGCAGTAAGCCCTTCCCAAACTCCAAAGGACATTTCCCTAAATTCCTCTATTTTTACTATGGGGGCATTTATTTCTTTTGAAATTATTTCTGCGGTGGTATAAGCTCTTTTTAAGTCACTAGAATATATACAATCTATGTTTTCACCTTTCAGTCTTTTTGCAAGCAATTCAGCCTGTTCCAACCCTAATTGGGTCAGTTCAATATCTTTCATACCCTGCATTCTGCTCTCTAAATTCCACTTTGACTGGCCGTGCCTTGCTATATAAAGTCTTGTAACCATTTACTTTTCATTTCCTCCCAGTTATGCAAAATTAAGATAAAAGATTTGGTCTCCATAGGAAAGCTTAGATACTTTCCATTCTCTAGGACTTATTCCCACCTCATGATAAAGCAATCCCAAACTGTTCACAAATCTCACAAAATCCTTGTCCAGCCACGGAGGAGTCCAAGCTCCAGACCTAGCGATGTGAATTACGCTTATTAAGCTATCTTTTGGCAACTTGTCCACTGAAAACACAAAGTCTATTCTGTATAAATTTATGAACTCTTCAAAATCAGAAGGTTTTTCTAAAGAATAAGGGCTATACACAACCATGGCTTCTTTTATTATATCATCTTTAAAAAGTTTTCCCAACCAATTGGCACAGTTTACTTCAAATTCCAAAGAAGCCAAACCACTGTATCCTAAATCAGAGTGGCTGTCAAAAGATATAACTCTGTCACAGTTAAAATTTTTTGCTAAATAATAAGCAAATTTGTGGGACTCAGATACAAATACCTTTACTCCTTTGTGAAAAGGCAGAATATTTTTTATACTTTTCCAGAACTCTAGCCTTTCAGAACTTGCCCTTACGCTTTTTTCCAAATCTTCTCCTTGCAATTTTGCCATTATATACCTTTTGTACCAGAGCTGAAGAAAATTTCTCTCATTTTCTATATAAGAAAAAAACCATTCTTTTTTAAAAGGAATGAAGTAGTCCCAATCTACTGTAAGGAGAGTTTTTCGCATGCAAAACCCTCCTTGTAAAAAACTTCATATTAATATTTTATCACATAAAAAAAAGACCTTCAACGAAGGTCTTAGACTGTTGACAAAGTCCCTCTCATTTAAGTGGCATTTTGTGTTAATGCTCCAGAGTTACAAAGGGACAAAACTAAGGCTCGCTTGAGGGCTTAGGCGGGGTCCCGGCCAATTCGCCTTTCAGGCTCAACGTGGCCGCTCGCTTTCGCTCGCCCCGCCTTCGCTCCTCAAGCTCGCTAAGTTTTGTTACCGCTTTGTAACAAGTCGCATTTACACACAAAATGCCACTTCTCTAATTTTGTCAACAAACCGAGACCTTCAACGAAGGTCTTTACAGCCAACCTCTGACTTTCATGGCCTCATATACTCTCTTTATTGAAATCATGTAGGCTGCAGTTCTCATGTCTACTTTATACTGCTGTGCTAAATCATATATAGAGTTAAAAGCATTTACCATCATGATTTCCTGCCTCTCTTCTACTTCTTTCTCAGTCCAGTAATAGTTCATCAAATTCTGTACCCACTCAAAGTAAGAGACTATGACTCCTCCAGAATTAGCAAGTATATCAGGCACTACAAAAACACCTTTTTCAGAAAGTATCTTGTCGGCTTCTGGAGTTGTGGGTCCGTTAGCACCTTCACATATTATCTTTGCCTTTACTTCATTTGCATTAGCAGAGGTAATCTGGTTTTCTAAAGCTGCCAACACTAATATGTCCACCTTCATCGTCAAAAGCTCTTCATTTGTGATGGGAGTGGTTCCCTCAAAATTGCACACAGTTCCTGTTTTGTTTACATGTTCTACTAACTTCTCTGCATCAATTCCTTTTTCATTGTATATTCCTCCGTACACATCGCTCACTGCTATAATTTTAGCTCCTAACCTCTGGAGACTTAAACCGGCATGGCTTCCAACATTTCCAAACCCCTGAATTGCTACAGTACAGTCCTTAAAATCCATGTTTAAACGTTTTACTGCTTCCCTTGCCATTAGAGCAACTCCGTAGCCTGTAGCTGCCACTCTCCCTTTTGAACCGCCGTAAATGAGGGGTTTTCCCGTAATCACAGCAGGGCTGTTGTAACCCACAATTTTATTGTATTCATCTACCATCCAAGCCATAATCTGGGCGTTTGTTCCAACATCAGGAGCTGGTATGTCTTTTTCAGGTCCTATTATGCTTGCTATAGCCCTTATATAACCCCTGCTCAGCCTCTGAAGTTCATCATTGGAGAGTTCTTTTGGATTTACAACCACTCCACCTTTAGCTCCGCCATAGGGAAGACCTACTACTCCGCATTTAAAGGTCATCCACATGGATAAAGCTTTTACTTCATCTAAAGTCACATCCGGATGGAATCTTATTCCTCCTTTTGTAGGACCTAGTGCATCGTTGTGCTGCGATCTATATCCCTTGAAGACTTTTATGCTTCCATCGTCCATTTGCACAGGGATGGAAACCTCCAGAACTCTCATTGGCTCTTTCAAAAGCTCGTAAACTGACTCCTCAACTCCTAAAATGTCACAAGCTTTCTTTATTTGCTTTTGAGCAATTACCAATGGATTTAATGATTCTGTGGACATTTTTCATCCTCCTATTCTTTATTTTAAAATCAAATTTTTAGCCTTGCTTTGAAATATATACGCCATATTCATCCCAGATGCTCTCCAGTTTTTCAAAAGTATCAGCCACTTTTTCCCTTTCTTTTAATCCCACTGCTACCACAAGAGCATTGACCAAGCTCAAAGGCGCCACAAGAGAATCCACAAAAGAAGCCATGTGGCTTTTAGCAATTAAAACCTCATCTGCCACAGAGGTCAAAGGCGAAATTAAGCTGTCTGTGATAGCCACAATTTTAGCCCTTTGAGTTTTTGCGTATTTTAATACTTCTACTGTTCTCTTGGAATACCTGGGAAAACCTATACCTATTACAAGGTCATTTTCGCCAACTCTTAAAATCTGCTCAAATACGTCTGAAACTCCAGGCTTTACAACAGAGACATTTCCGCGAATTAGATTGAGGTAAAAAGCCAGGTATTCAGCAATTACTATAGAGCTTCTAGAAGCGACTATATAAATCTTAGAAGCCTCCAGAATTTTTGAAACGACTTTTTTAAAATCTTCTTTATCTATCTCGTGAAGAGTCTCTTTTATGTTTTCTATATCAGATTTTAAAACGTTATTTAAAACAGCTATCTCATCTTTTTCTTCTGTCATCTCTAGCCTTTGGACAGTAGTCAATTTAGTTTTTATAAGCTCTTGGAGTGCATTTTGCAGTTCAGGATATCCATTATACCCTAAAGCATTCGCAAATCTGACAACAGTGGACTCGCTTATATTTATAGTAGCTCCAAGTTTAGCTGCTGTCATAAAAGCTGCTTTGTCGTAGTGGTTAATGATGTACTCAGCAATTATCTTTTGGCTTTTAGAAAGCTTCGCATAGTTGTCCTGTATCCTTTTTATCAAATCATCTGCTCTACCCATTTATCTTCCACCTTCCCCAACTTAAAACCCTCTTCTAAAGCTTTTCTGTTAAGTTCTTCTGTGCCAGCCGGCACTCTCTTTAAAACAGCTTTTTCTAAAGATTCTTCACTAACTATCTTTGTAAGCTCTGCTATAACACCTAGAGAGACTATATTGGCAACATATGCTTTTCCTACAACTTCCTGTGCTGTCTTTAATATCGGGAATTTCAATGTCTTTACTTTGCTCTCTTTTTCTACCTCTACAGAATCGTCAACTATTATAAGCCCTGTCTCTTTTACATCCTCTTTATAGCTTTTATAGGCAGAACTCGTCAAAGCCAGCAGTACATCTGGCTTTAAAACTTTTGGATACACAATGGGTCCATCGCTTATTATTACCTCTGCTTTGCTGGAACCTCCTCTCGCCTCAGGCCCATAGGATTGGCTCTGCACGCTTACCTTCCCATCCAGTATTGCCGCTTCTGCCAAAATTATTCCTGCAAGAATTAACCCCTGTCCTCCAGACCCTCCTAACCTTATTTCAAGCGACCTCATTTTACACTCACCTTCAATCTCTCTACCATCTTTTGATACTCTTCTGTGTACTCAGGAGCCTCTATGTTTACAAATTCGCCTATTATTATCTTGCCTTCCAATTCTTCCGGCTTCATTTTAGCTGCCTTGTTTATGTCAATCGAATTATCTTTAAGCCACTTCAACATGTCTGCTGGGCTTCCCTTTTTGTTCCTTCTGCCATAGTAGGTGGGGCATATGCTCATGGCTTCAATGAAAGAAAAGCCTTTGTGGGAAATCCCTTTTTCTATGAGTTTTACAAGTTGCTGTACGTGATAGGCTGTGCCTCTGGCCACATAAGTTGCTCCTGCACCTATAGCCAATTTGCATATGTCAAAATCCCTGTCTATGCTGCCATAGGGTGCTGTTGTGGCTTTATCGTACCTTGGTATTGTAGGTGATGCCTGACCTCCTGTCATGCCGTATATGTGGTTGTTGTACATGACGACCGTTATGTCTATGTTCCTCCTCGCTGCGTGGATGAAATGGTTTCCACCTATAGCCGCATTGTCCCCGTCCCCTGTTATCACTATCACTGTAAGTTCTGGATTTGCAAATTTTACTCCTGTGGCAAAAGCTATTGCCCTGCCGTGAGTGGTGTGTAAGGTGTTAAAGTCTAAGTAACCTGAAGCCCTTGAAGAACATCCTATCCCTGATACTACTACCACTTTGTCTTTGTCAATTTTTAAGTTGTCTATCGCTCTCACTATTGCCATTGTCACTATTCCATTGCTACAGCCTGGGCACCATATGTTTGGTAACGTTTCCTTTCTGAAGTATTCCTCCACAAGCCTAGAAGCCATTTTTTATTCTCTCCTTTACCTTCTCTACAATTTCACAAGGAGTAAAAAATTCCCCGTTCGCCTTGTTTATATTCTCTACCGCCCCTTCCCTCTTTACTACCCTGTCCACTTCATAGTATAGCTGCCCTCTATTCATCTCTACTACAAATATTTTTCTGAATTTAGGGTATATCTTTCTAAGTCTTGTGTCAGGAAAAGGCCATATCGTTATTGGTCTAAAAATGCCAACTTTAAAGCCTTCTTTCTTAAGTTCTTCTTCTGCTGCTTCTACTGACCTTGATGTTGAACCAAAAGAGATAAAGAGAATGTCTCCTTCTTTTTCGCCTTTTTCCTCGTACATGACTATGTCTTCCTTGTTTTTTTCTATTTTGTCAACCAATCTTTTTATTAGTCTCTCCGCAATTTTTGTGTCATTTGTGGGAAGGCCTTTTTCATTGTGCACAAGTCCCGTGACGTGGTATCTTACTCCCTTTCCAAAGGGAATTAAAGGAGCAACTCCATTTTCTATATCTTTGTAGGGAAGGTAATTTTCTATATCCTCTGGGATTTTTCTTTCAATTATTTCAATATCCCCGTACTCGTCTAAATTTACCGTCTCCCTCAGATGACCTATCACTTCATCCATGAGGATTACAACAGGAGTCCTGTACTTTTCTGACAGATTAAAAGCCTGTATTGTGACATAATAGGCTTCTTTTACTGAGGATGGCGATAGAACTATTATGGAATGGTCTCCATGAGTTCCCCATCTTGACTGCATTACGTCTCCCTGCGCAGGTAATGTAGGCATACCTGTGCTGGGTCCCATCCTCTGCACATCCACCACTACGCATGGAACTTCTGCCATTGCTGCAAAGCCTATATTCTCCTGCATCAAAGAAAACCCAGGCCCTGATGTGGCTGTCATGGCTTTTAACCCAGCCAGTGATGCGCCGATTATTGCAGCCATGCTGGCAATCTCATCTTCCATCTGAATGAATTTCCCGCCTACAAAGGGGAGTTTTTCAGCGCACAATTCGGCGATTTCAGTAGAAGGAGTTATTGGATACCCTGCATAAAACCTCATCCCGGCTCTTATAGCGCCTTCCACTACTGCCTCATTTCCCTGCATTAACACCCTCGACATCTTTCTTCACCTCTAAATAAATAGCAAAATCGGGACATCTCATCTCACACAGTCCGCATTTAATGCACCTGTCCTCATCTATTAGCCTTACTTTGCCATCTTTTATCTCAAGTACTCTCACAGGGCAAAACTCGACACAGATACCGCAACCTTTGCACCAATCTTCGATTATTACCAGTTTTTTCTCCAATATATCACCTTCATCTCAATTTTTTCGCAATATATATATTCTATAAAAAAACAAAAATTCCTTCATAAAATGAATAGCAACTGTCAAGAATATTTTTGATACAAGTCTTGCGTCATTTAGAATATTTAAAATTATATGTCAATTTTCCAGGAACTCAATTTCTTAACTGCCTCATAGTCTGTAAGGTCAAAATGAATGGGAGTAATCGAAATGTAACCTTTTTTGACTGAAACAATATCTGTTCTTTCGTCATTGTCAATTTCCGAAATTTTACCGGCCATCCAATAATACTCTTTTCCCCTAGGGTCGTAGTTCTTTTGAAAAGTCTCTGTGTAAATTCTTTTTCCTAAAATTGTAATTCTTATTCCATTAATTCCTTTTCTAAAATCTGGGATGTTAACATTTAATAAAGTGTTTTTTGGCAATCCTTCTTCCAAGACTTTCTCTATCAATTTTTTTAAAAAAATGTACATGCGCTGTTCTTCAAAGTCTCCGTCTTCTTCTAAAGATACGGCAAGAGCAGGTATGCCATAAAGTGCCCCCTCTATAGCAGCAGAAACTGTGCCAGAGTACAATATGTCTGTGCCCATGTTTAGTCCATTGTTTATTCCAGAAATTATGATATCAGGATTTTTCTCCATCACAACTTCAATCCCCATCTTGACGCAATCGGAAGGGGTTCCATTTATCGCATATATGCGTAAATTTTCTTCTTCTCTAACGGGTTTTAGTCTCAAAGGTTTGTGAAGCGTTATTGCATGACTTATGGCACTTCTTTCTTTTTCTGGAGCTACAACTACTACATCAAATCCGTTTTCTTTCAAATATTCTGCTAAGTAGAGTATCCCCTTTGCCTGTACTCCATCGTCATTTGTGAGCAGTACTGAGGTTTTTCCCATTTTTCATCTCCTCCAAATCTTTTGTATCATATCCATTTTATTATAAACTGAAAAAAGAGGCAATAAAATAAAAAGGCGCACAAAGGCGCCCTTTTACGGAATACATATCTGTTGTCCTGGATATATCAAGTTAGGGTCTGGAATTTGAGGATTTGCCTTGATTAAAGCCTCTAAACTTACTCCAAACATGTTGGCGATTGACCACAGACTATCACCTGCTTTAGCAGTGTATATAGTTCTGCAGGTTTGAGGAGACGGCGGTGGGCAGTAGAAAGGTATGCAAATTTGCTGCCCAGGATATATTAAATTTGGGTCAGATATTTGCGGATTCGCCTTGATAAGGCAATCTAAACTCACCCCAAACATGTTAGCTATTGACCACAGAGAATCCCCAGGCCTTACCGTGTAAATTGTCCTGCACTGTTCATAGGAGACGGGTGGACAATAGAAAGGTATGCAAATCTGCTGTCCAGGATATATCAAATTTGGGTCTCTTATTTGGGGATTTGCCTTAATTAAACAATCAAGGCTTATTCCGAATTTATTTGCAATGGACCACATCGAATCCCCGGGCTGCACGGTATAAAAACTCCTGCAATGTTCGGGGTGAGGATGATGCGGGTAATAAGGGGTGTATCCATCTATTGTCATTAGGCTTCCCTCCTTTAAACTTTCTAATACATGTTATGAATTATGAAAAGATGTGTTACAGGAGGGAAGCCAAAATACAAATCAAACAGGATATGTCATGTACTCTGAATTGATAAGTGTCGAATCTATATAGTATTTCCTTGCTCTTCTGTATTCAAAAAATTTTTTAGCTATTTGTGGGAAGAGGACATATGTTAATACATCTTCTTCTTGTTCGTAATACTCTTTTATCTCTTCTTTGGCCTCTTCAAATTGGGGCTTTAAGAGGTCTGCTGGCCTCACCTGTATTGTCTCTTCATCCCCCATTATTTTTCTCTTTACTTCCTCGGAAATGGGCGCAGGAGGCCTCCCGTACAATCCCTTCACATAATCCTTTACCTCTTTTGGAACCATTTTATACCTCTCACCAGTTATCACATTTAAAACCGCCTGAGTTCCCACCATCTGACTCATGGGAGTGACCAGAGGCGGATAACCTAAGTCTTCCCTTACTTTTGGAATTTCTTTTAAAACTTCCTCATACTTATCAAGAGCTTTCTGCTCTCTTAACTGGGCAATGAGGTTTGAAAGCATTCCTCCTGGCACTTGATATACAAGGACATCTGTGTCAACTCCCATAACCATTGAAAACTCTGTTTCTTTATAGTGATTTCGCTTTACTTCCTTAAAATATGAAGCAATTTCTGAGAGAAGTTCAAGGTCAAGCCCTGTATCATATTGAGTTCCCTTCAAAGCTGCCACCATGGTCTCTGTAGCAGGCTGAGAAGTGCCCAAAGCTAAAGGAGAAATTGCTGTATCTATCGCATCCACCCCTGCTTCTATGGCTTTTAAATAAGTCATGGAAGCCATTCCACTCGTGTAATGGCTGTGCAGCTGTATGGGAACATTAACTGTCTCTTTGAGCCTCTTCACCAGTTCATAGGCTACATAAGGGCTCAATATGCCCGACATGTCCTTTATGCAGATAGAATCTACACCTAATTCTACCAGTTCTTTTGCCACTCTTATGTAGTGGTCTATAGTGTGGACAGGGCTTATAGTATAGACAAGAGTCCCTTGCGCATGGGCTCCTACCCTTTTTGTCGCCTTTATGGCAACTTCTAGGTTCCTCACATCATTTAAAGCATCAAAGATCCTTATTATGTCTATTCCATTAGCTACAGCCTTTTCTATAAATTTTTCTACAATGTCATCCGGATAATGTCTGTATCCTACCAGATTTTGCCCTCTTAAAAGCATTTGCAGGGGTGTATTTTTTATCCTCTTTTTTAACTCCCGCAGCCTTTCCCACGGGTCTTCATTTAAAAACCTGAGACAAGCATCAAAGGTAGCTCCTCCCCAAACCTCAAGAGAATGATATCCCACCTTATCAAGCTTTTCTGCAATAGGCAGCATTTCCTCTGTAGTCATGCGAGTAGCCATCAAAGACTGATGGGCATCTCTTAGAACTGTTTCTGTTATTTTAACTTTATTGCTCATATTAATACCTCCTCCTAATATATTATACTAAAAAAGTCAAAATAAAAAAAGGCCTTTTTGGCCCCAAACTTAAAAGAAAGAGAGAATAGCTTCTCTTACAAGTTTTGCCGCAAGTATAGATGTAATACCTGCGACGTCATAAGGAGGAGATACTTCTACTAAATCCATCCCTATCACATTAAAATCTTTTAAAAGGTGGATGGCTTCTAAGGCCTCTTTTGCCGTTATCCCACCGGGTTCTGGCGTTCCAGTCCCTGGTGCAAAAGCAGGATCTAATACGTCTATATCAAAGGTTATGTATATAAAATTTTCTTTTATCTCCTTCATCACATTTTTTAGAGGTTCTACCACCTCATACAAAAACATATTTGTATTTTTTTCGGCAAATTCAAACTCCTCTTTTTCTCCAGACCTTATGCCAAAGTGATATATTTTAACTTTAGGGCTTAGTTCCCATACTTTTCTTAATACAGTAGCGTGGGAATAGGGCTCATCAAAAAATTCTTCTCTTAGGTCTGTGTGAGCGTCAAAGTGTAAAATAGCCAACTTATCTCCGTATTTTTTTATATAACTTTTTAAAATCCCATAAGTAATCAAATGCTCTCCGCCTAAGAAAATGCCCTTTTTTCCATCTTTGACTATTTTTTCAGCAACTTCCTCAATTAATCTCAAGCTTTTCTCTATATTTCCATAAGGCAGCACCAAATCTCCCAAATCACATATTTTTTTGTCTTCTAAGCGCCTGTCAAGGTAAACGCTGTAAGTTTCAAGCCCATAGGAGGCCTGCCTTATAGAAGAAGGACCAAAGCGGGTACCAGGCTTAAAGCTGACGCTGTAATCCATAGGTACCCCTACCAAGACAATGTCTGCCTCCTCATATTCCTTAGTAGCGGTTAAAAACTTTCCTGTATCTATGAAATTTACTCTCTCTCCCATTTTACACCTCATCAAAAATATCTTTTACAAATTTAGGAAGCACAAAAGCCGCCTTATGGATTTCCGGTGTATAATACTTGGTTTGAATTCTAGGTATAGAATTTATATCGACTTCCTCTGGGTCATATTTTTTAGAACCCATTGTAAATGTCCACAAGCTACCGGGATATGTGGGAACTGTAGCAATGTAAGCTTTTGTTATCGGATAAATCTCCTTGAACATCTTGCTTATTTTGTTAATCAGTTTTCCGTATATAAAAGGCGATTCTGTTTGAGCTACAATAATTCCATCTTCTCTGAGGCACTCGTATACAGCTCTGTAAAAGTCTGAAGTAAAAAGTCCTACTGCAGGCCCTATTGGGTCAGTGGAGTCAACAATTACTACATCAAATTCGTTTTTATGCTCATTGACATATTTTATCCCATCTCCAATCATTATTTCTACTCTGGGGTCATCTAGAGCACTGCTTATGGTAGGCAAATATTTTTTTGAGTTTCTTATAACTGCCTCATCAATTTCAGCCAAAACAACCCTCTCAACAGATGAATGCTTCAAAACCTCCCTTACTGAGCCTCCATCTCCTCCTCCTATTATAAGCACATCTTTAGGATTTTTATGGGTAAATAAAGGCACATGGACTATCATTTCATGGTACACAAATTCGTCTTTTTCCGTAGTCTGGAGGATTCCATCCAGTACTAAAACCCTCCCAAATTGATAGCTGTCCAAAATTGCTAGATGCTGATAAGGAGTTTTTTCAACAACTAGCGTCTCCTTTACCTTAATAGAAAACCTCAAATTTTCATCTTGATGTTCTGTAAACCAAAGTTCCACCAAAAGCACCTCCAGTAATTTTTATTCTTTAAAAAAATTTTTTAAATTGACAACTTGAAAATTTCCTTCTCTCACAAAGCCAATCTCACAAAAAAAATCCTCCCAAGCCTTAAGGTCAGTAGCTGCCCTTTCAAGCCCCATGTCTAAAGCGTGGTTTAATATCACTCTTATTATCAAATTTTCAAGATTTTTGTCTCTATGAGAAGGAAGCAGCACAAAATTGGTTATATAAACTGTATCATCTTTTATACTCATAGAAATAAATCCAAAAGGAATAGAATCTTCTGCAATCATAAAAATTTCACTCAAAAAATCCAAATCGGAAGTTACCCCACATTCTTTTGCCAATTTTTCAATTTTGGGAAAGTCTTCTCTTTTGGCAAATCTCAAATGAAACATAATTCACCTCAGGCTTTTTAAATATCTTATCTCATCTTCTGTTAAATAACGCCATTCTCCCGGCTTTAAACCTTTTAATTCTAGTTCACCTATCTTTGTCCTTTTAAGAGCTATGACAGGATGTCCAATCGCTTTACACATCTTTTTCACTTGTCTGTTTCTCCCTTCGTGGATCTGTATCTCAACCACGCTTGTCCCATTTTTTACATTCAAAATGCGTATTTTAGCTTTTGCCGTTTTCCTTCCGTCAATAATCAACCCATTTTCAAACCTTTCCATTTCTTCTTTTGTAGGAATCCCTTTAATCTTGGCCACATAAGTCTTGACTATTTCGTGTTTTGGGTGCATCAATATATTTGCCAATTCTCCGTCGTTTGTAAGAAGAAGCAAACCAGAAGTATCAAAGTCAAGACGGCCAACAGGATATATCCTTTCTTTTACCTTCACTAGGTCCAAAACAGTAGGTCTGCCAAAAGGGTCCTTTACAGAAGTGATATATCCTGCTGGCTTGTAGAGCATTATATACACTTTCTTTTCTTCTCTTCTCACAATTTTATCATCAAATTCGATTATGTCAACATCCGGGTCTATTTTTGTACCTAATTCTTTCACAACTTTTCCATTTACTTTTACCCGTCCTTGTAAGATATACTCCTCACATTTTCTCCTTGAAGCTATACCACATTCTGCTAGGTATTTTTGCAATCTTACCATTTGTTGTCACCCTATTTTATTTTACACCAATTTTTCTTCGTAAATTCCTAACAAGTTATCTTTCATAACTTTCTTCTTTATTGCTTCCGTGTCAGTGGTGTAAAGGCCAAGTTGTTTCATCCTTTCAAAGTACTCCGCACCTGCAAAAGTATATCTTTTCTTGAGGCCCTCTTTAGTCCTTATACTTTCATTTGCGTAGGCAATTAAATCCCCTGAGGCTAGATTCCTAGGAAGCTCTAAAGTAGGCATCCCTAGGGCAACCCTCACGCTGTTGTGTCCTGCAAGACATCCAGTAACCATGGCTTCTGTATGGCCTGTGAAAAGGCCTGATTTTTCCCCTGCACAAAGTAGGTTATCCAGGCCTATCACTCTCATAGAGTTATCTCTAGGGGCCATAGAGAGATACCTGACTGAATTTCCTTTGCCTCCAGAGTAAGGGTCGTCATATCTTGCCCTCTCAAGCCCAGGAATTTTTCTTAGCTTTTCCAAAGGATAAAAAGGAGTCATCAATTTCACATATCCAGTATCTAATAGTATAACATTTTCTGCGTATTCTGGCAATGCGTATTGTTGACATACCTTTAAATTTAATTTTTCCATATTGACATCTTCCTTCGGAACAGGCAATATTACTACACCCTCTTTTTCAAGCCTTTCTCTTATTTCAGGGACTTAGAGATTCTTTGCTAAGCTTGGTAGAGCCGCTAAAAGCACCGTATACCTCATCTGCCCTCATTCCTAAGATGTCCTCTACACCTGCCCTATAACTTATGCTTATGCGAGGTCCAAAGGAAGGGCAGCGCAAAATACACATAGCACATCCATTTCCATATCTTAAGCAGTTACCCATAGGTCCCGTGGAACCTGTAGCTTCTACAAAGACATCTCCATACTCTACAGTGTCATCTGCTAGCACTATTCCTTTTATCCGCCTTTTGCTTTCCATCACCACATCAGTAGCTCTGGCCATCAGTTTTATCGTCACATCCTTTTTAAGCAACATCTCTTTAACCATCGGCTCTACCATTGTCACGTCGTAAAGGCTGGCATGGCGATGCCCTGGAAAATTGACGTTTACGTGTCTAGCAGCTTTGTCAGTTATTTCTATAAGTTCGTTGCAACCTAAATATATCAATTCCTCCGCAGCAGTGTATCTGCCGTTGTTCCTCATTATCCCTCCAACCAAACCACACCCTAAAAGCATGTCAGTTTTTTCTAATAACACAACCTCTGCACCGGCTTTCCTCGCCGCCAAGGCAGCAGCACATCCTGCCCATCCTCCACCAATGACCACCACTTTAACCACGCAGCATCTTCCTTTCCAATGCTTTTCTTATATCTACCTGGACTTTACAGGTTCTCATCTTTTGTCCCTCTATTTCAATTTCACAGCTCCCACATATCCCTTCTCCGCAGCATATCTTGTTATTATTAGACACAGCTAAATACGCTTCACTGTTGTATGTATCTAAATACTCTAAAATGTTTAGATGCTGTTCATCAGACCCTCCGCTGTAGACAACAGTGATCTCTTTGTCCTTTATGAATTCTTTTAGAATCCTCTGCCCTTCTTCTGTTAAAAGGTCTGTCTCTATAAAAGTTATGTCAAATTTTTCAAGGTACTCTTTTATAAAATTGGCCTTAACTTTTCCTTTATCCAAAAGTACGATGACTTTGTTTTTATTTTGAATTAGTTTTAAGATTACAATCACTCCAGGTGCTTGAGCAATCCCTCTTAAAACTACTAAAGCCTTAGAATTATGTGTCCCTTTTATGTACCTGTGACCAAACATCCCATTCCAGTAAGGTCCTCTTATGTACACCTCTTGCCCCTCTTTCGCGTTAGCAATAAGCTTTGTCTTAGGTCCAGTTACCTGAACAGCTATCTTAATAATTCCCTCCACCTCGTCTGCCCACATTACAGACATAGGTGTGTCGAAAAAAGAAGGACTCAAATAGCCTCTTATAAAAACAAAAGAACCAGGTTCATTCAGGTCCCTAGCCATTTTATTGGGCACTTTGAGAGTAAGAACTATCACCTCGTCGTTTATCTCTTCCCTCTTTACAACTTTAGAAAAAACGGTACTCCTAGTGGCCTTTGCCTTGTAACCAGCCCACACAAATTCCTGAAAAATGCATACACCCCTCCAATTGCAATCGCAAAATTTCTTTCCCTGAAGTTGAGAGCACACTATGCATTCATTAAGTTCAGCCAAGTAGCAGGGGCAATATTCTGTCCCTGCATCTACGCATTCCAGCCTATTTGCCAATTTGTTCACCTCCGATTTTTACATTAATAAAATATTCTCGGAGGTTCAAAACTATTACAAAATAAAACCCCTCTTGAAAAGTCAAGAGGGGTTAAAAATTTCAATCCACTTTTTTATTATCCTTTTAAAATTGTACACAAAATCTTGCCTATCCACTTCTTGAAAAGAAAGGCAATTAACCTCGCAGACTTTCTCCTCCCCTATTTTTACAACTACATGCCCTATTTTTTCCCCTTTTTTGATTGGAGCTTCTAACTTATCAGGAATGTGAAACTCTAGATTAACTTTCCCAATTTCTTCCTCAGAGACAGGTATGATACAATCTTTTTCTACTGCAACTTCAATTTCTTCTATTTTTCCTTTTTCCACTTTTACCTTTTTCACCACATCATTTCTTTCAAATACCTTAAAAGGCTTGAATCTAGAAAATGCGTAATCTAGAATTTTCATGGAGTCTTCCCACATAGGGGGACTGTTTAAAACTACTGCAATAAACCTCCGCCCCTCTCTGGTAGCCGAAGAAACAAGGCACCTTCCAGCTTTATTAGTAAATCCTGTCTTTACGCCATCAGCTCCTTCGTATATCCACAAAAGCTTATTTTTATTTCTCAAATACCTGTCCCACTCTTTTCCTTCACATGGAATCGTCTTTTCTTTTGTTGACACAATCTCTGCAAATTTAGGATAATTTAAAAAAGCATATCTTGTTATGAGTGCCAGGTCATAAGCAGTCGTGTAATGGTCATCAATGCCAATGTCAAGCCCTGATGGCGTTACAAAATGTGTATTGTAAGCCCCTATCTCTTTCGCCTTTTGATTCATCATCTCAACAAAATTCTCTACAGTTCCTCCAATATGTTCCGCTATAGCAGTCGCAGCGTCATTTCCTGAATTTAACATGATACCGTAGAGCAGGCTTTCCATATCTATTTTTTCTCCAGGAGAAAGCCAGATAGAAGAACCTCCCACACTCGCTGCCTTTTGACTCACCGTCACAATGTCATTTAAATTTCCTCTCTCTAAAGCTATAAGAAGCGTCATTATTTTAGTAGTGCTGGCCATTGGTAATTTCAAATGGGCATTCTTTTCATACAAGACTCTACCTGTATTCTGGTCCATAACTATAGCAGCCTTCGCAGAAACAGAGGGAATATCACTTCCATAAACCTTAGAAAAAGTGACAAAAAACATCAAAATTAAAAGCAAAGAAAAATATTTCTTCATATTTCAACTCCCCTGTATATACAAAAAAGTGGGTTCCCCCACTTTTAAACATCATTTCCAGTAGTAATGATTTGACTCTGAGGTTTTTTTGCCGTTTTCCCCTTACTAAAGAGATTCTGAATTTCTTCTAAAAGTTTAGGAGTCAAATCTATAATTCTCTCTAACATAGCGCTCTGAGTGACAGGTAAAAGCCTAATTTGTCCTTGTCCTACTACCATGAACGCCACCGGCTGTACAGATACTCCTGCTCCGCTCCCTCCAGCAAAAGGCATACTCTGAGAAGATTCTTGGTCAGTGCCTTTTTTATCTCCTTTAGAAAGGTTTATCTCTCCTCCTCCTGCAGCAAAACCAAAAGTGACCCTTGAAATTGGAATTATTATAGTTCCATCAGGAGTCTCTACTGCATCTCCTACGATAGTATTTACATCAATCATGTCCTTTAAGCTTTCCATTGTGGTTTTCATCAGGGCATCTATTGGGTGGTCACTCATCTTTTCACCTCCCCTTTAAATTATTCCACAACTTCATTCCATTAATAATAATATTACCACACCTCGTCTTAAATATGCAAATTAAATCTCCCTCTACTCTGTTTTCTCCATAGATAGGCATGATATGCACCTCTGGAGGGTTTAAAAATTTTGCGTTGTTATAAAAGGGCATAATGGCTGTGTATACCATTCCCCACAGCGAACCTGTCAGAATAGCTGTGTAAGCTGCATCTTCCAGTCCAACCTTTATGGCAAGGTAAAATCTATATACTACAGTTCCTTTTAGCATATCTTTAAAAATCCTCAAAATTTCAAAAAAATCCATGTTTTTTGCACTTATTCCTAAACTCTCTCCACTTTTCTTGTAAAGGTCTTTCCCTCTTTTTTCTATATTTAAATTTATCCCCAGAACTTTCAAAACGCTACTCTTACTGCCTTCAAAAGAATGCAAATTAAATCTCAATATTTTTACAAAAAATATATTTATTTCTATTTCCAGGGAAATAGTTCCTCCTTCTTTCCTGCTTTTGACTTTCACTTTGAGAGGCAAAAAATATAAGGCAACTAAAAAAATAAAAACTAGAAGGCCAAAAGATATATATTTCATCATTCCACCTCTATAAAATGCCCGTAAAACTAAGAAGTAGGTTCAATTTCGGGCAATTCTTTTAAAGAAGATATGCCAAAGTATTTCAAAAAATCCTCTGTAGTTGAATAGAGAATAGGTCTACCTGGAGATGAAGCTCTTCCGCTTTCTTTTATCAAATTGTATTCCAATAAGGTATTGATAGGTTTATCACTTCTTACTCCTCTTATTCTTTCAATTTCTGCTTTTGTAATAGGCTGGTTATAGGCAATTATCGCTAAAACCTCTAGAGCTGCCTGAGATAACCCTTGGGTTATTTCCATCTTCAAAGCCTTTCTTACAATGTCTCCGTACGAATCGTTAGTGCACATCTCAACTTTATCTTCAAAAATCACTATGTCTATTCCTCTATGATTCTTTACATATTCTTCCTTTAACCTTTTAAGCAACTCCCTTACTTCTTCTTCAGTAACTTCTAATGCTTCTGCAAGAGTCCTTATTTTTACTGCTTGTCCTGCTGCAAAGAGGATAGCTTCAATCTTGCCTTCCTGGGTCATGTTTTCTCCCTTCTCTTCCTAAAAATCTAATAAATATATCCCCATAAGCTGTTTGCTGCTCTGCCGCTACTCTGTTTAGTTTTATGAGCTCTAAAAGGGCAACAAAAGATACCACCACTTCTAACTTGCTTCTACTTTTTCTTACAATTTCACTAAACCATAGAGCAGGCTTTTTCACAAGATAGGTCAGCAGTTCTTTAATTTTGCTTACTACTGTATATTCTTCCTTCTTTATCTCAATTTTATTTTCTTTTTCTTTATTTCTTTCAAGAATTTTTCTGTACACATTTACTATATCTTCAACCGAATAGTTTAAAGCTACTCTTTTGTCTATATAATTTAAATCTGGCTCCTCTTTAAAAAACCTGCGGTTTATCCCGCAAATTCCGCTTAAAAGCTGCGCAATTTCTTTGTATTTTTTGTACTCTATAAGTTGCTTTACAAGTTCTTCTCTCGGGTCCTCTTCTATTTTTTCTGCTTCTTCTTCCAATCTAAATTTCGGTAGAAGCATCCTCGACTTGATTTCCACCAGCGTAGCAGCCATCACTATAAATTCCGAAGCTACGTCAAGGTCCATTTCTTGCAGACTTCTTATGTACTCCATATATTGGTCTAATATTATAGATATGGGAATGTCCATCAAATCTATTTCGTTTTTTTCAATCAAATGAAACAAAAGATCAAAAGGTCCTTCAAAAATTTCTAGTTTTACTGTGTACATTTCTACACCCCAAAAGGTTTTAGTAAGAGAGTTATGAAATAGTCAAGTCCGTTTATGAGAGGCCACATAACTTTGCCAATAATTCCTGTAAATACTAAGACAAGCAGGAGGACCTGTCCGTACATTTCATACTGGGAAATTACATAAGCCTCCCTTGGAGGAAGCAAGCTCCACAGCACTTTTGAACCGTCTAAAGGAGGAACGGGAATTATATTAAAAGCAGCAAAAATTAAATTGTAAACGTACAGTAAATATAGTATGGGTGCCAGAACAGGGACATGCCCAAATGGCACTAATAAAATCCTGGTGACGATCGCTAGTAAAACATTAGACAAGGGGCCTGCCAAAGCTACGAGAAACACTCCCTTTCTTCTATCCTTGAAGTAAAGCGGATTTATTGGAACAGGCTTCGCCCATCCAAACTTTAAAATCCAGAGCATTAAAAGTCCAATGGGGTCTATGTGAGCTATAGGATTTAACGTTAGCCTTCCGCTTTGCCGCGGAGTAGGGTCTCCTAGCCTGTCAGCCACATATCCATGGCTGAACTCGTGAAAACTCATCGCCAAAAGCAAAGCTGGAATTCTGTATATAAAATCTAGCAGCAACTTGTATTCTCCTTTCCAACTCGTAAGATGTTCTTTACAAACGAAATCTCTTCTTCTTTGCTTTTCAGTCTTCCTTCAAGTTTAGCTTTAAATACCTCATCCAGCAATTCTCCGTATAAAGGGCCAGGTGAAACTCCCAAGTTTTTAATGTCTTTTCCTTTTATATAAGGCTTGCTTTCAATTATTTTTTTCGCCTTATCTCCTTCCATGACTTCGAGAACTTTCAGCACTTCATTTCTAGCGCTTTCCAATGTTTCTCTTAATTTTCTAATCCACCTTCTGTATTTTATCTCTTCCCTTAGAAAAATCAGTTCTCTAAGAGCTTTCAAATGTTCTTTGTTCAACTTTAAAGCCTTCTGCACTTTCTCCACGTCTTTTTCAGCAATTTTATAAAACAATATTAGAAGACGGAATAAACTTAAGTCTAAATCTTCAACAAAAACATCTAGCTTATCTACATTTACAGGAACATCTTTAAAGATTACTTTATCAATCCCATATTCTATAACTTTTTCTATCATTTCCTTTGCTTTAGGTTCTTTTAGTATTAAAAAAAGTTCATTCCTTATCCTGTCTTCTGATAAGAGGGAAATATTTTTTATGGAATCTTTCATCAAAGCCTCTGTATTAGCTTCAATTTCAAAAGAATATCTCACAGAATATCTTATAGCCCTAAATATCCTCGTGGGGTCATCTATAAAGCTCTTTTCATGGAGAACCCTTATTATCCCTTTTTTTAAATCTTCGATTCCCCCAAAATAGTCAAGTATCTTTTCCTCCAGCACATCGTAAGCCAAAGTGTTAATAGTGAAGTCTCTTCTTCTCATATCTTCATATATATCAGCAAATTCAATCCTGGGCAAGGCTGCTGGATAATCGTAATATTCTCTTCTGGCAGAAATTACATCGATTGAAATGCCACTTTTTTTAATAGTAGCAGTTTTAAAAGCTGGATATTCTATCAATTCGCCCTTTATATATTCATTTAACTCATAAGCAAAATCTATTCCATTTCCCTCTACTACTACATCGATGTCCCAGTTTTCAACCCCTAGTAAAAAATCCCTCACAACCCCTCCAACTATATATGACTTTACACCTACTTTTTGTGAAATTTCTTTTAAATATGAGATCAATTCTTTGCCTTCAATTTGTATGCGCAAACAACCACCCTTTTTACCTAAATTTCCCCTTACTCTTTATATTATATCACAGCCTAAAATAAAAAAAAGCTAAAACTAAGACTCTACTTCTTAGTTTTAGACTGTTGACAAAGACCCTCTCATTTAAGTGGCATTTTGTGTTAATGCTCCAGAGTTACAAAGCGACAAAACTATGGCTCGCTTGAGGGCTTAGGCGGGGTCCCGGCCAATTCGCCTTTCAGGCTCAACGTGGCCGCTCGCTTTCGCTCGCCCCGCCTTCGCTCCTCAAGCTCGCTAAGTTTTGTTACCGCTTTGTAACAAGTCGCATTTACACACAAAATGCCACTTCTCTAATTTTGTCAACAAACCGAAACTAAGACTCTATTTCTTAGTTTTAGGGTTAAACATGAGAGCAAAAATGTATCCGAAAAATATAGCAGCAGAAATCCCTCCTGCTGTAGCCGTAAGTCCTCCAGTAAAAGCTCCAATCAACCCGTCCTTTTCTACGGCCTTTATCACTCCCTGTGCTAAAGAGTTCCCAAAACCTAAAAGAGGAATAGTAGCTCCAGCTCCTCCTATGTCGATCAATTTTTTATAGACTCCTATCCCTCCGAGAATAGCTCCAAGTGTAACATATGTTACAAGTATTCTTGCAGGAGTCAATTTTGTCTTATCTATCAAAATTTGTGCGATGGCACAAATTAAACCGCCCATCAAAAAAGCTCTGATATAATCCATAGCTACCTCCTAAGAAAGTATTGTAGATATTGTTATTGCATGGGCAATCCCTGGAATAGATTCACCCTGATAGGTACTGGTGGGAGATAATAATGCTCCTGTTGCCATAAAAAGCACTTTTTTATATACTCCATTTCTTATTTGGGAAAGCAACCATCCATTTAAAACAACGGCTGAACAGGCTGCCCCACTTCCTCCCGAGTGAACGTCCTGAGACTCATAAAAAATTTCTATCCCGCAGTCTTTATACTTATCGGCAATGTCAAACCCTTCTTTATAAAGCAATTCTAAAAGTATGTCTCTCCCTACTCTCCCCATATCTCCTGTCATAATTAAGTCATAGTCTTCTATGGTAAATCCCGTATCCTTGAAGTGAGTTATTATAGTATCTGCTGCTGCAGGTGCCATGGCAGCACCCATGTTATTAGCGTCCTTCATGCCGAGGTCAACGACTTTCCCAGTTGTAGCATGCGTTATATACGGTCCTTCGCCTGTAGATGCCAAAATAGTTGCACCAGCTCCAGTTACAGTCCACTGCGAAGTGAAAGGCCTTTGAATCCCCTGTTCAAGCGGATACCTAAACTGCCTTTCTGCGGTGGAAAAATGGCTAGAAGTAGCGGCTATCACATAATCCGCATACCCACCGTCAATTAACATCGCTCCAAGAGTTAAACCTTCGGTCATAGTGGAACAAGCTCCATAAAGCCCAAAGTGAGGTACATTTAACTGCCTTGCCGCAAAATTAGCACTTATAATCTGATTCAAGAGGTCCCCTCCTAAAAGGTAGTCAATATCAGAAATTTTTAAATTTGCCTTCTTAAGAGCCAAGTTCACGGCATCCTGAAACATTTTAGACTCTGCCTTCTCCCAGCTTTTTTCTCCATACGTGTCATCTATCAAAATCATGTCAAAATAATCTCTCAAAGGACCTTCTCCCTCTTTTGGACCTACAATTGTACCTCCTGCAATTATGGAAGGAGGATTTTTAAATTTTACTGTTTGAGCACCTAATTTCTTTTCTGCCATGCCTTTTCCCCCTTTACTTCAGGAAGTAGTATATTATTCCTATCAATATTGAAGTGCTAACGCCGTAAACTATAACAGGGCCTGCAATAGTAAACATTTTTGCAGCTGCGCCAAACACAAAGCCTTCTCTTTTAAATTCCATTGCAGGTGACACAATGGAGTTCGCAAAACCCGTTATTGGAACTATGCTGCCAGCTCCCGCAAATTTGCCAATATCATCGTATACTCCTATGCCAGTTAAAAAAGCCCCTATAAACACCATTGTTATTGCCACCAGTGTGTTGGCATCTTCCATAGAAAATCCCTTTGAAAGGTAAAAATTCAAGAAAAATTGGCCTATATCACTTATCAGCCCTCCTACAATAAAAGCCATAACCACATTTTTCAGGAGTGTGGGTTTTGGTTCATACTTTTGAGCTATGTTTTTGTATTCCTGCTCTTTTTTTACATCTCTTTCCATTTTTCTCCCCTTTCCATAAAAGAGCACCAAAAGCGGTGCTCTCAAAGTTAATCTAGTTGTCCATCTGCTCTGTAAGCTATCTGTATGTTGGCTTTATACTCCACTATCTTTCCATTTTTAACATTTGCCGTCTGATTTACGACTTCTATTCCTGAAATATTCGGAACGCTTTTAGCGGCTTCTTCAACAGCTTTGTGAATTGCATCTTCCCAGCTTACTGTGGAGTCTCCAACTACGTTTAAGACCTTCACCACAGCCATACTATCTCCTCCTTTATACACTAGATTGGCGCTGTCTGGTATTTTCTTACCAGACCTGTGCAGATAAAAAATAGCTACAATTATAAGTAGCACAGCGATTGCAATTAAAATTTTTTTCATCTCATTTCACCAGCCAGTATTAGTATGTGAAGAACAAGTTGAATTAATTCAAAAAAAGTGTAGCATTCATGCCAAATGCTACACTTTTTCTAATTCTTTCCTTATCTTTTCCAAAACTTTTTTCTCTATCCTTGAAACCTGCACCTGAGAAATTCCCAGGATGTTCGCTACCTCCGTCTGAGTCATGTCTTTAAAATACCTCAAAAATATCACTTGCTTCTCCCTAGGTTTTAGCTTGTCTATGATCATGTGAAGTGTAAGCTTTTCTTCTAAATCTACACTATCTTCTTTATCTCCCACCATTTCAATAAGCTGCCTGTCCTCTTCTTCATGGCTTATGCTGTCATAAAGAGATTCCGCTGTGGCAGCCGATTCAAAAGCCATAGCAATTTCTTCCGGGGTTACATTGAGCCTTTCTGCAATTTCGTTAATAGTAGGCTCTCTATTCAGCTCATTGCTCAACACTTCTTTCATGTAAAAGGCTTTAGAAGAAAGTTCTTTCAAAGACCTACTGACTTTTATCAATCCATCATCTCTTAAAAACCTCTTTATCTCCCCCATTATTATGGGAACAGCATATGTAGAAAACTTCACATTGTAAGATTCGTCAAACTTCTGCACAGCCTTTACAAATCCTATACACCCTATTTGATATAAATCTTCTAATTCATAGCCTCTGTTAGCAAATTTTTTTACAATGCTCCAGATAAGGCCGCTGTTTTCCAAAATCAATTTTTCAAGACTAGCTTTGTCATTATTTTTTGCAAGCTTTATAAGCTCAAGATTTTCCTCCTCCTTCATGGGATGGTCACCTCATCTATTTCGCCCTATGTATTTAGTCATTCTCACTAAAGTTCCTTTGCCTGGAGTAGACTCTACTTCTAGCTCATCCATAAAGGTCTGCATGACTGTAAATCCCATTCCAGCTCTTTCTTCCTCCAGACGAGTTGTAAAAAGAGGCTGCATGGCTTTTTCTACATCTTCAATTCCCTTTCCTTCATCTATGACCTCAATGGTGATTTTATTGTCCAAGATAAAGGCTCTTATAGTAATAATTCCTATTTTATTTTCATAAGCATGAATTATGCAATTGGTTACAGCTTCAGATACTGCCGTCTTTATATCTGCAATCTCTTCAATCGTCGGGTCCAACTGCGCGGCGAATGCAGCCACTACAGTCCTAGCAAAAGATTCATTTTGTGACTTGCTTAAAAATTTCAATTCCATCATGTTGTTGTATTCCATTCTTATTATCCCCCTTACATGTCCTTTATGGCTTCCTCAAGGCTATTATAACACTTAATTATTCTCAACAATCCAGAAACCTCAATTACTTTTTTTAAATGTTGATTTGCATTTACAATTGCCACTTTCCCACCATTATTTTTTACTTTTTTGTATCTTCCGATTATGACGCCAATTCCTGAGCTATCCATGAAAGTGAGGTTTTTTAGCTCAAAAATCATATTCTTACAGCTCTTCTTTTCATACTCTTCATCAATTGCCCTTTTTACTCTCTCCGCCTCATGGTGGTCCAATTCTCCTTCAATCTTTACAACTAAAGTGCTGTCTTTTTTAGAAAATTTTGCTCCCATTCATATCAACCTCCCTCTATTATATTCGATACAAATTTAAAAAATCCTCCTTTTTTAGAATAATTTTCTAAAAAATAAATGGACGGGATAAAAACCCGCCCGCCTTAACTCCCTTTCTTAATCCAGTAGTTTATCACCTTATTAAAATTCTCAAAGAAATTCGCCTTCTTCACATCAGTGGCAGGGTATATGTCAACTGTCTTTATCAGTTTTCCTTCCTGCAGGATTTTGAGCACTCCTAACGGATTATTTTTACTTACAGGAGCAGTGAGAAAATTCTTAAGCTCCACCTCTTTTTTAATATTTTTCCCTTCGCCTTTTTTCACAACTACATATTCATCTTTTAATGAAATTCCCTCTACCATCTCCTTATTCCCTTTTAAAACCTTTATCTTTCCTAGTACTTCCCCTTTTGAAGCTACTTTCACCGTTTCGAAATTTGCAAACCCGTAATCCAGCAATTTAGCCGTCTCGTTGAACCTAGTCTCCGAATCGGGAGCTCCAAATACCACAGCAATCAACCTGGTATCTCCTCTTTTTGCGGTTGCAGCCATGCAGTAAAGAGCCTCAGAGGTAGAACCTGTTTTTATTCCATCAACTCCTTTGTACCTCCAAAGCAGTTTATTTGTGTTTATAAGGCTGAATTTCCCATTCCTCAAGGAGTCAATTTTATTAGTCAAATACTTAAAAATTGACGGATGTTTTACAAGTTCTCTGGAAATCATTGCTATATCATACACCGTGGTTAAATGTCCTTCTTCAGGAAGACCTGTAGCGTTTTTAAAAGTGGTATTTTTGGCTCCCAGTTCCTTTGCTCTTTTGTTCATCATTTCCACAAAATTTTCCTCTGTACCGGCTATATATTCAGCCAAAGCTACAGATGCGTCATTTGCTGAGTTCATCGCAATAGCTTTCATCAAATCGTCTACAGTCATTTCTTCTCCTACCTCAAGGTATATTTGAGTACCCCCCATGTCAAAAGCGTGTTTGCTGGTGACCACTTTGTCTGTGACTTTGATCTTCCCTGAATCTATCGCCTCAATCGCAAGGAGCAAAGTCATTACTTTCGTCACACTAGCAGGAGGCAAAGGTTTGTGAATATCTTTTTCATATAGAATCTCTCCAGTTTCTGCTTCCATAAGTATTGCAGATTTTGCTTTTAAATTCATGACATCCGCATATGCCGTATTAAACAGCAAAAATGTGCTTATCAATAATGCTAAAAACTTTTTTGACATAAAAATTCACCCTCCTTCGTTGCTATTTTATATTGTGTACCGGAGGGTGAATTTTATGCCTTTTCAAGCTCTTGGATGAAATTTATTGTAAACTTCTTTCATTTTTGACCGCGAAACCAGAGAAAGTAAATTATTTCCAAAATTTACTTCATATCCCAGCATCTCTTGGACAGTCTTTAAATCCGCTCCATTTTGAAGCATGTGCTGGGCAAAAGATTTTCTCAAAATGTTTGGAGTTAAAGGCAAACCCGGACTTATTTTGTCAGCGTATTCTTTTATTATCTTCCAACATCCCTGCCTTGTAAGCCTTTTCCCTCTCAAATTGAGAAAAAGGGCTTTTTCTCCTTTTCTGGGTTTTCTTCCTTTTTCAATATATTCCTGAAGTGCAGCAACTGCGTAAGAACCTATAGGAATAACCCTTTCTTTTCCAGAGCGCACTACAATGTAGCCACTGGCCAAATTTACATCCTCTATCTTCAAAGATATCACTTCAGAGACTTTAAGGCCGGAAGCGTACATCAATTCTATCAACGCTTTATCTCTCAACCCTTTCTCATCTTTACCAAAATCAAAAGATAAAAGCATATCTACTTGTTCTACTGTCAAGGTAACAGGCTCCTTTTTTTCTACTTTGGGGGCATTTATACCATAAGAGGGGTCTTCCTCAATTTTTTTCTTAGCAAACAAATAGTGATAAAAAGCTTTTATTGAAGAAAGAGCTCTAGATATGGTAGCCTGGGATTTTCCCTGCTGTTTTAGAAAATAAAGGTAATTTACAATGGTGGACTTTTTAGCAGAACAAAAATTTATCCCATGTTCATTCATGTAAGTTAAAAATTGTTCTACATCTCTGGAATAGGACTCTAATGTATTTTTAGATAGCCTTTTATTTTTCTTTAAAAACTCCAAAAACTCCCCAACCACGCTTTCAGCCATACCCTTTTACCCCTACAATTTTCTATATAAGTTCATTAATTATAAATATTCAACATAAATCGTCAATTTCCTTCTTTTCTACAGCGAAAAAATAGGAAGAAGTAATACATACGGGGTAAGGTAAGACTCTATCAGGCATCCCAGCATTATAAACAGAAAGCCTGCATAAATTGCAAAAGTGTAGGAAATAAATTGGGAAGCTAATTCCTCAAAGTAAAATTTTTTATTTTTCAAAAGATATACAGAAAAATTGATTGCAGTAACTGAAGTAAACAAAATCCCTAAAAGTATAAAAATATTCTGAGGCAATACCCCCAAAAGCGTTAGAAGTACTCCCTTCATTTGCATTTCCTTAATCAGTACGCCTATTGAAAAGCCTAACGTAAAACCTCTCATGCCAACGATTAGAAATATAAAAGGAATGCCTATTATGGTGGCTCCCAAAATCCAGAGCAAAAAGACTGTCACAAAATTGTTTAAAAGAGATTGCTTAAAAATCTGCACGGGACTTAGTTCTATAGTCTTTGCAATTTGATAAAACTTGGAAATATATTCTCTTATCTGCTCCCTTTGAATGTCAGTTATATTGTTTACTGTAAAGGCCCCTGTAGTAGTGCCAATCATCAGAGCAGTTAACACCAGCACATATAGAAAAAAATTTCCTCTGATATGGGAATAAAATCCTGCCTTTACAAATTTCAAGAATATTGCCCCCTATTTTTTCTTTGCTAATTTAAATTTATGAATAAAAAGGGGACAATATTCCTCAACTATTCTAACAATACCTTCCCGTATATTCCGCCTCCACCCGAAGAAACAGTAAGTTCTCCATTTCTCGCCTTTAAAATATTGAGAGCGTTTTTCTCACCTACGACCTTCTCTAGATCTTCGTAAGAAGCCTCATGAAGAGCGTAAAGTTCACTTCCAAAGTGATGTACAAGCTTTTCTACTGTTCTTTTTCCTATATTAGGAATAAATTCCAAAGGAATCTGATAGATATAGGGGGGTCTAAAATCAGGATGTCTGGTATCATAGTCTTTTATTTCTTCTATTCTGTCTCTTACCCCCATCAATACTTTATCACTTCCACATCTGGGGCATCTTCTAACAGGGGGAGTTTCTTTCGCTATATAACCGCATTCAAGGCAGAAAGTCCTGTGGTACTTCCCCAATTTAGGGTCTAAGCCGTAATTTTTTACAACTTTTCTTCCCTTTTCTCTCTTTAGAGCCATTAAGATTTCTTCAAAATTTGCTTCTTCTACCTCAAAGACATTAAATTCCCTTCCAATTTTGTTTAAAGAATGGGCATCTGAATTAGAAAGAAAAATCTTTAATGATAGCTCTTCAATTTGGTCCGCCATATCCGAGTCAGCGCTCAGTCCCAATTCTACTGCCTCAATTTCCTTGTAGCGGTCTTTAAAGACCTTGTGCAATCTATCAGTACAGCTTCCGTAATAGCTTTTAAAAGGAGTAAAAACGTGGGCAGGAACAGCTATACCGTTACAGCTTTTTATAACTTCTACTGCCTGTTCGCTGTTTAGGCTTACTCTTTGGGAACTCAATCTTATATTTTTCATGTACTTGCCTATTTTTTCAGAAAAAGAGAAAATGTCTTCTATGCTTTTAAAATATCCAATTAAATGGGGAGAGCCTTCTTCTTCTCCCCCAATTTCAATTTCACTTCCTAAAATCAGCGTAACTTTTCCCTTGTACTTAAGTCCTCCTCCTTCAATGCAAGATAGCACTCCTTCTTCGCAATATCTTTTTATCTCGTGAATTACAGGTGGAGATGCACAATCTACTATACCGACAACGTTTATCCCCTTTAATAAGCTTCTTTCTAAAATGTTTAAAACAGTCAAATCCTTCGAAGCAGCGACTTTTACAGAAATACCCTTTTCAGTTCTACCTATGTGGATGTGCAAATCTCCATAAATCTTCATCATATTTTTTCATTCCTCATTTTCAAATAGTACAGAACGCCTATTATCGTTTTGGAATCTTTTATCTTATTTTCTAAAATCATCTTCCACAGTTCTTCTGGAAAATATTCGCCCACTTCTAAAAACTCATCTTCATCAGGATGTACCTTGCTTTTCTTTAAATCCTTTGCAAAATAAAGGTACATCTTTTCATTGGAAAAGCCAGGAGTAGTGTAAAAAGTAATCAAATGCTCTATGTGACCCGCTTCATACCCTGTCTCTTCTGAAAGCTCTCTTTTGGCACACTCCAAAGGGTCTTCTCCTTTTTCCAGCTTTCCTGCAGGTATCTCTAGCAAAACTTCTTCAGCCGGTTTTCTGTACTGTTTTACTAAAAGGATTTTCCCATCATTTGTGACTGCTACTATTGAGACACCGCCAGGGTGCTCTACTATTTCTCTCGTAGTTATTTTCCCATTTGGAAGCCTTACCTCATCAACTCTTAAGTTTATTATCTTCCCTTCAAATACCTTTCTAGTGCTTACTGTAGGCTCTTTTTGTTCCATTTTTACCTTCCTTTCTATGTATAATTTTTACTCCAAATACATACTATAGAAATGAGGTGAAAAAAATGATTGTGCTCTTATACACAGGGAAATTTTCAAATCTGCTTGTCTTTTTAAAAGAGCTAAGCATGAGATATTCCACTTTGAAAGACCTGACAAATTCAGTTAAGTAATTCACTAGCTACATAAATAGCAGCAGCACCGCAAGCATTAAAAAATTCTTTTTCCTCTTCATAACTTCTTCCCATTGTGGTTACATAAAATCCTGCTTCCTCTAAATACTTAGCTGTGTCGCAAGCGTTAATAAAGCGAATATCGAATCTAGAAAAGACCGTATTTGAATTTATCTGCCTCTTCACCAATTCTTCCTTCTCAGAGTCCATAGAAGGAAAAGTTATGACACAGGAAGAATAGCACAATTCCAGCACAGTAACAGTGTGGTGACTTATGCCCTGATGCCTCCCCCTTGCGTCTTTAAAACTTATCCTTGGAATTAGCACAGGCTTTCCTCCCATTTTGTTAACAGCATCTATTATGTGGGCTTGTTCCACACCTGAAAAGCCATATTTTGTACCTGTCCCCACAATGCCAGGCCCCATGGCAACTATGGCCACGTCTGAATTTAAAATTTCCTTTGAAGCTATTAAAGCCGTGTAGATGTTGACACATTCATAATCCCCGCCAAAGGCATGTCCAATGGTAATTGTGTTGTCAATTGCTCCTATTTTTTTTAGTTCGTAAATTGCGTTGCTGAAGTAAAGAGGAAGTGCACCTCCATCTGTCATTATGTAAGTAATTTTGACATCAGGAGCTAATTTTTTGAGGACCAAAGCAGCAGGAGCTACCATGCTGTGGAGCTCCCCCACTATGACAGGAAATCCTTCTAAATTTCTGAATTTATCAAATTCCTTATGATAGGGACTTTTTTCCTCTTCCATTGTCAAAAGGTTTATCTGAAAAGGGGTATACCTCAATTTCATTATGTGACCTTTTTTAATATTATCAAATTTTTCATACCTTAAGTTTGCGACAATAAAGTCATACCCACCTGTACCCAAATTGAGAAGGCGGGCAGTCTTATTCACATAGACAAAATCCCCTTCTTTTACCTCCCCTGTAAGCTCGTCGTAATTTATAGCTAAGGCTTTTTCATTTTTGGTACTTATTTCCACTACAGAAATCTTTTCTCTTTTTGATATCACTTTGCTGACTTTTCCAAGGTAGGTGCTTATCACATCACTCTTCCCCTTTTCTTCCTAGCATGTCTAGATAATTTAAAAATTTATTTTTCTCAATTATAGCAGTTAAAGAATACTTCTCAGTAAAAAGGTGAAATAAAATCAGTGCAAAAAGTAGTATCAGCTTTTCATAAAAGTTGAAAAGCAAAATGGCCGCTATCCCACTAGCCATTCCCAAAACGTTAGAACCTGTATCTCCCATCATAAGCTGTGCCTTTAAATCTTCCGGCAGATATACGAGTACAATCACAAAAAGGATAAACAAAAACTCTGGCTTTCCCCTGCCAATCAATAAAAATAGCAATGAAAGGAGTAAAAAGCCTTTGGCACATCTTCCTGGCCTTAAATCAAGAAGGTTTAAAAGGTTAGTAAAAAGTGCTATGATGAGAGAATCTATAGTGACCTCTATTAGACTTATCCCCGCTATTTCGTAACTTACAAAAGCAGCAATTAAAAGCCCTCCCAAAGCTTTTAGACTGCCAGTGGTAGGCTTACCTTTTATAAGCCTTAGGATGTGCCCTTTTAAGCCTTTTACTTTAGTATCTCCTATGAGGTCATCTGCAAATCCTACAAATGAAATGAGAGAAAGAGCTATTAAAATTACTTCCTGGTATTCTACGCTATGCCCCAACAAGTTTATCAAGAAAATAGAAGCAAAAAAGCTTGGAACAAACACTATGCCGCCACAAACTGGAATCAACTTTTTCTTGTAATTCTCCTTTAAACAATAAGGGTGGTAAAGCAGTTCTCTAAAAAACTTTTTTACAGCAAATGTCACAATGAGAGGTATTGATATTAAAACTATCCATTTCACTTCTTCCACCTGCTTTTGAAGAATTTATAGAGAAGCACTTTTAATATGTCCCAAAATTGCCTTCCTCTGTGCAAAAATCCCTTTAAATTCCTCCCTGTAAAAGAGTGAGTCATATTGACTTCTACTTCTTTTACGCGGTAACCCTTTTGCAAAATGTCTATTGTCATTCCCACTTCTATCCCAAAACCTTTATAAAAAGTATCCAAACTTTCTAAAACTTCTCTTTTAAAAGCCCTTTGCCCTGAAAGGACAGATTCAATTTCCTTCCCAGTAAAGTACTTTACTCCCTTTCTTGCCAGGCTTTTTACAAGCCCAAAGCCGCCTTTTACTGGAGTTTTAGGAAATTTTGCGATTACCACATCAGCTTCATCTAAAAATACAGGCTTTATCAGCTTTTCAACTTCTCTGGAGGTAAGACCCACATCGGCATCTAGGAAAACCACAATATCATTTTTTGCATATTTTAGCCCCTCTCTCAAAGCCGCGGCTTTCCCCATATTTTCCTTCATGTTCACCAATTTCGCTCCTGCCTTTTTTGCCCTTTCCGCAGTTTGGTCCGTGGACCCATCGTTTATTACAATTACTTCATCCACCTCTTTCACAACTTCTAACCCTTTTATTGTATCAATTATTTTATCCTGCTCATTGTAAGCTGGTATCAGAACGCTTACCTTTTTGTTCATCAATCATCCTCACCTTTTTTGAGTAATGTTAGAAGTATTCCCAAAAGAATCTGGCATCAAACTCATCGCTTCTTGTTTCACTCCATAATTCCCTTCTTTTCCTTCCATTACCATTATAAGGGATGTCTGACCTATTATGCTGTCCACATTGTCTATTGTGGAAATATGCTGCTTCTTATACGCTTCCATATAGGAGTATTTTGCATCACTTTGCTCAACTCCTACTATAGGGATGTTCAAAAGCTTAACTTCTTTGATAATCGGAACATCTATATAATTTACATTATTTTCCTTGTTATTGCTTCCCCCGGCTATAATGACAAAATCTACATTTCCGGGCATCCCTGTAAAATCTATATAACCGTTTGACTTCAAGTAGTTTATGAGGTCTACATCCTGCCCTGTGACAATCGCATGAGCCAGCTTCTGAGATACAAATTCGTTAAGATGTTTGGGGTCTATTGAAACACCGTACTTGTTTGAAAGAAAATTTATCAAATTCTGGACTTCCAATTCATCCCCCGCATCAAATCCCTCTTTTATTATCGTTATAGATTCAATAGTAGCTCCAGCCTTTAAAAGAGCATTTCTCATCCCAGAAAATATAAACTCATTAGTGGTCTCAATTATAGCCACCTTAACGCCAGTAAGCCTATTAGCGACAAGCTCCGGGAAAATTATCTGATGATATTGGTTGTAATAGTTTATCTCTTTGTTGAGCTCCTGTACTGTATTTTTTAAATTAGCATTTTCGGCTTGTAAATCTTTAAACTTTTGTTCCAGTTCGTTTATTATAGCAGTCTGCTGCTCAGAAAAAATTTTCTGCCCGTCCAACATAAAGCCAATGAAAATCCCTACCCCCAAAGCCACAAAAATAGAAGCAATTGTAAGGACGTAATACTTTATGTTTATATTCATACTAAATCATCTCCTTAAAAACCAATTAAAAGCCTAATCCTTAACTGCAGGAGTTTGAGAAGCTGTTGCATTGGAGGTGAAAAGTAAGCTAGCACTCCCAACGGAACTAGGGCTGCAATTATTATGCTGAATATATACGAAAGCTTAAAAGTTTCCCTGTAAAGCTTGTTTACTCCTTTTGCATCAATCAATTTCTCTCCAACTTTCAGGCGCACCAAAAATGTGCTGGCCATTCCTTTTCTTCCCTTTTCTAAAAAATCAATCATGCTAGAATGAGTTCCTACTGCTACAATGAGATCTGCTCCTTTTTCAAAAGCCAAAAGCATCGCTATGTCTTCACTGGTCCCTGGTGCTTTAAAAACTTCTGCACTAAGTCCTAGCTTCTGCACTCTCTCAAGCCCTGGCGCTGTGCCATCTGGATAAGCGTGGACTATAATTTCTTTGGCTTTTCTTAAAGCTTCATCGCTTACACTGTCCATGTCTCCTATCACTATGTCAGGAACTAACCCGAATTCTAAAAGAGCATCCGCGCCTCCGTCCACTCCTATCAGAATTGGTTTTACGTCAGTGATATACTGTTTTATAGTAAAAAGGTCTTCTTTATAGTCTTTTCCGCGCACCACTACAAGAGCATGTCTTCCTTTGAAGCGGACCTTTGTAGGAGGAAGTTCAACTCCCCCTAGAATGAAATACTTTTCCCTCTTAGCGTACTCTAATGTGTTCTCAATAAACTTGTCCAGCTCTTCTCCAATGTTTTCTCTACTCTCCTGAAGTTTATATTCAACCACCTCTTTGGTGAGAAGTTTTCCCCTTTTTATTAAAACCCCATCTTTGTATATCTCGTTGTCTACTATAGTAATTTTATCATTTTCTTTGAGCAAGTCGAATATGTCTTTTCCTACATCATCAATTATTGGAATTCCAGCTTCACACAAAATAGAAGGTCCCATATTGGGATACCTTCCACTTATTGACTTATCTGCGTTTATGACAGCCAGCACTTTTTTCTCAACAAGAGATTCAGCTGCTACTTCGTCCAAATCCCTATGGTCGATTACGGCTATCTCACCAGGATTTAGCCTTTTGACAAGGTTTTTGGTCCTTTTATCCAATTTTACAAATCCTGTTATCTGCATAAATACTCACCTGCCGGAGTATAACTTCCCTGTCTATTATAACACAAAAAAAATTTACATAAAATAAACAAAAAATAAAAAGCAGGAAATAGAAAATTATCCTGCTTTCATTCCAAGCCTCAACTTATCAGCGATAAGAGCAATAAATTCAGAGTTGGTGGGTTTTCCTTTCTCATCGTTTATAGTATAGCCAAAAAGTTCATTTAAAACTTCTGTCCTTCCTCTGCTCCACGCTACTTCAATGGCGTGTCTTATAGCTCTCTCTACTCTGCTCGGCGTAGTATTGTACTTTTCAGCTATCTTGGGATACAGCATTTTTGTGACTGAATTCAAATACTCCATATTGCTTATCACAAGAGAAATCGCATCTCTTAAATACATATATCCCTTTATGTGGGCAGGTACTCCGACTTCGTGGATGATCTCTGTAATCATAGCCTCCAAATCGTAATCTTTCTTCGCTTTCACAACATGGAAAACCGTCCTTGACACAATGTCCAAGTCGGGTTCCATCAGTTCTAAGATCCTCTTTGACAGCATTGCAAGGTCAAAAGGTTTGAGCACGTAGTAATCTGCTCCCAATGCTATGGCTCTTTGCGTAATTTTCTCCTGCCCTACTGCAGACAGAATGAGAATTTTGGGCTTCTTAAGCTGCTCTTCATTTATTTTTTCCAGCACACCTATGCCATCTAGATATGGCATTATAATGTCTAAAATCAAAAGGTCTGGCGATTGATTTTTTATAATCTCAATAGCTTGGTTGCCGTCATTGGCAACCCCTACCACTTCAATGTTCTGCTGAGCAGACAAATACTCAGCCAAAATGTTAGCAAATTCTTTGTTGTCGTCTGCAATGGCTATTCTAATCTTCTTAATCAATTACTCTTACCTCCCGTTGCTAATATTAGTATATAATATTTATTCTACATAATAGTTGAATTTCCTCCTTTTTGGTAAAAATTTTTATTCATTTATAAAAACCTGCTTATCGTTGAGCAAGTTGTTCACTTCATTTATCATCCATTCTGCGTAAACAGCATAGCCTTTTGAAGGGTCATTGACAAACACGTGAGTTATAGCTCCTACAAGTTTTCCATTTTGAATTATGGGGCTTCCGCTCATACCCTGTATTATTCCTCCAGTCTTGGCCAAGAGGTTCTTATCTACAATCCTTACTATCATGCCTTTTGGAGTAGGTGACTCTTGATACACCTTTTTCACAATTTCTACGTCAAACTCCTGTACTCCTTTATTATCAATGGTAGCAAGTATTTTAGCAGGTCCTTCTTTTATCTGCCCTTGATAAGCGACAGGAATCTCTCCATAGAATTCATTCTTAAAGTCATTGTACATGTAGCCATATATGCCAAATTGAGTATTTTTTAAAATATTTCCTATCGCATCTACCTCTTCAAAAAACACCCCCTTCAATTCTCCCGGCTTGCTTCTGCGACCTTGGTCAATAGATGTAATGCGAGTATTCATTATTTCTCCGTTTTCCACTGACAGCACATGCCCCGTATCAATGTCAGTTATAGCATGCCCTAATGCAGCGTACACCTTTTGCGAAGGATAATAAAATGTCAAAGTGCCAATCCCCGCAGTATGGTCCCTCACCCACAATCCAATTCTATACTGCTTATCTTCTTTAGATTTTACAGGATGAATGACAGTGTAAAGTATGGCATTTTTCCTGTTAATTTTGAGCTTCAAAGCCTTGCCTTGAAGTTTATTAGCAATATTTGTAATATCTTCCGCCTGCTTTATCTCGACTCCGTTTACTTCTAAAATTATGTCTCCAATCTGAATTTTACCTTCTTTATACGGGCTGTAAATTTTCCCATCTTCCCCCATTATGTCCGAATAACCTACCACTAGGGCTCCTTTTGTATTAAGTTTCACTCCTATTGCTTGCCCTCCAGGTACGACTTTTATCGTAGGCACTACATCAACATTTATGTGTTTTAAAGGTAAAAATCCAAATAATTTTACATCTAAATTTGCTTTTCCAGTGTTTACTGCTTCAATGGTTATCTCATCTTTTCCATTTATTCTCAAAAGCCCTTCTTTGTCAATTTCAAACGTAATTTTAAAAGGAAATTTAAAATTGTAACTTAGTTTATCACCCTGAAAAATTTTGAAATTAGAGGGTGTTTTTGCTAGTTCCTGAATAGGTGTAAAGTAGTTTGCAAATACTAAAAAAAAGCTCAATAGGGCGAATAAAACCAGCTTTATTAATTTCTTATTCATCATCTCACTTCCTTTTTCAAAACTTCAGCTGAATCTACATTTAAATTAACCCTTTTGAAGTGCTTATATACTGTAAATAAATTATCCCGATAGCAAAAGGAAGCGAGATGAGGATAAAGTTAAAGGGAATTTTTAAATTTTGAAGCCATTTCTAAAAGTTCTTTCGCGTGCTCAAGAATTGTAGAAGTTATTTTCTCTCCTCCCATAATTCGCGCCAACTCTTTTATTCTGCCTTCATAGTCAAGCTCTGTAAGTTTAATATAAGTTCTGTCGCCTTTGGAAATTTTTGAAATAAAATAATGGGCATCTGCCATACAGGCTATCTGAGGAAGATGAGTTACACAAATTAGCTGATGCCTTCTAGAAAGATAAGCCATCTTTTCTGCCACAAGCTGTGCTGTCTTGCCACTTATTCCCGTATCTACCTCGTCAAAGATTAGTGTAGGAATTCCATCAGAAGAAGCCAAAATTGTCTTTAAAGCAAGCATAATTCTAGATAGTTCTCCACCTGATGCAATTTTAGAAAGCGGTTTTAAAGGTTCTCCAATATTAGTAGAAATCAAAAATTCCACTCTATCAAATCCATTTTCATTTGGACTCTCTTCTTTTGTTATATCCACTTTAAAAGAGGCGTTGGGCATGTTGAGCTCTTTCAAAACTTTATTTATCTCTTCCTCGATATGGGAAGCTAAAGTTTTTCTCTTTTCATGAATTTTACTGCCCATTTTATTAATCTCTTCCCATAACTTAGCTTCTTTTTCTTCTAATTCTTTCTGTCTTTCTTCAAAATGAAGGATTTTGTCCAGTTCTTTTTCTTTCTCTTCTTTAAAAGATAAAATATGAGAAATTGTAGGTCCGTATTTTCTCTTTAAAAAGTTTATATGATTAAGCCTTTCTTCTATCTCTTCTAAAGCCTTTTGATTAAAGTCAATAGCGCCCAAATAGTCTCTTAACTGAAGTGCAGCATCCTCTGTTTCATATAAAATATTTTCCAGTTTTTCTTTTAATCCTTTAAGTTTCCCATCTATAGAAAAGGCTGTCTCTAAATTTTTAACCACTTTGTGGAGATTATCGAGTACAGAAAACCCTCCATTTCCCTCATACAGTATCTTATAGGATGAATTTACAGCATTGAATAATTTTTCATAATTCATTAAAATATTTCTTCTCTCTATAAGTTGTTGCTCTTCCTCTTCACTCAAGTTAGCGCTTTCTATTTCCTGAATCTGATACCTTAATAAATCGATCATCTGTTCCTTTTCTCTTTCATCTTTAAAAAGGCTTGTCTTTTCCTTCACAACAGATCTGTATTCCTCTAGCAGTTGTTTAAATCTTTCTTTTAATGCTTTAAACTCCTCATCGCCAAAATTATCTAGGATAAATAGGTGCTGAGAGGAATCTAGAAGAAACTGATGCTCATGCTGCCCTAAGATGTCTACAAGTAAAGCCCCGATTTTGTCCAAAAAAGAAAGAGGTACTATTTTTCCGTTTACCCTCGAATAACTCCTGCCACTTTTAGTTATTTCCCTGCTTATTATAAGGGTATCGTCCTCTTCCTGCGAAACTCCTGCTTCTTCTAATAACTCTGCAATTTTGTCTTTGTTAGAATCTACTAGAAACACTCCTTCAACTAAAGCCCTTTCTTCTCCAGAACGTATTATATCTTTATTAGCTCGAGCACCAATCAATAAAAGTACAGAGTCAATCACTATAGACTTACCTGCACCAGTTTCACCAGTAAGAACATTAAACCCCTCTTTAAATTCCACTTCCAGCTTGTCTATTATAGCCACGTTTTGTATGCTTAAGTTTAAAAGCATGGCAAAACCTCCAGAACTACTTCATGAGTTTTCTGAACTTCTCCACCAGTTCTTGAATATCCTCCTGGTTTCTCACAAGGACAAAAATAGTATTATCGCCGGCAATAGTGCCTACAATATTTTTCCAATTAAGAGTATCAATTGCTTCGGCTGCTGCTGAAGCACTGCCTGATAACGTTTTTATGACTATGATGTTTCCAGCATAGTCCACATTGACTATGGACTCAGAAAGTAAAGTCATAAGTCTTTCACTTATATTAGTATCTACTTTTGTCATTGGCGCATATTTGTATCTTTTTCCATCTTCTGTAAGAACTTTTATGAGGCGAAGCTCTTTAATATCTCTAGACACCGTGGCCTGTGTGACATCTATTCCTCTCTTCTGAAGTTCTGCTGCCAGCTCTTCCTGCGTCTCTATTTCTTTTTCAGAAATTATCTCTAAAATCTTGGCATGCCTTGCCAACTTCATCATTCTTCCTTTCACCTCTTTTCACCTTTCTGTAAGCTTATCTCTTAGCAAATCAAAGAAATTGCTGTTTTTCACTTTGATGAGATTAGTGTATTCATTGCTTTTCTTTATGTATATTACATCTCTATAATCTATCTTGTAGCCTTGCTGTCCATCAGTAGTTATCATTAAATCCTGGTTTTCTTCAGCTATCTCAAGGCGTATTACATCATCAGGAGAGACAACTATAGACCTGGAGTACAAAGTGTGTGGACAAATTGGCGTTATGATGATGACTTCCACTGTGGGATATACGATTGGCCCTCCAGCAGAAAGAGAATAGGCTGTAGAGCCAGTAGGTGTTGCTACAATAACCCCATCTGCTAAGTAAGTATCTACGTAATTATCATTTACATAAGCTTTAATGCGGGCCATTCTTGAAAAAGCTCCTCTTGTTATAACTATGTCATTCAAAGCCCTGAAATTTATAACTTCCATGTCATTTTTAACCACATTAGCTTCTAACATCATTCTCTTTTCTATTGCGTACTCCCCTTTGTATATTTTCTCTAGTGAAGGGAAAAGTTCAGATGCATCTATTTCTGTCAAAAAGCCTAAATGTCCCAAATTTACTGCTAGAATTGGGGTGCCAAAAGGAGCACAAAGGCGCGCTACATTAAGTATCGTTCCATCTCCTCCTAAAGCGATGAGAAAGTCAGATTTGCTGTATATTTCATTTGCTTTTTTGCCGTGTTTTTCATAGCCGATTCTGGCTGCCACTATCTCATTTAAATAGGGTTCAGAACCATGATCTAAAAGCCAATTTACTACAGATTTTGTAACCTCTAAGTCCTTGTCTTTATTTATATTTGGAATTACCCCGACTTTTTTCATTATTATATCACCACATTTATCATTATTCTACACAAAATTCATTTTTCCTGCCACAAATTTTTAAAGGCTTCTTCAACTATTTTTTCAACTTCTATTTCCTTTTCATCGCATTTTCCCTTTTTTCCGTAGATCAAGTACTCAATATTTCCCTCTGCTCCTTTTATAGGCGAATAAGTAATTCCGCATACTCCGTAGTTTATATTTTTAAACAATTTTATAATCTTTTCAAGCACTTCTTTGTGCACATCTTTATCCCTTACAATCCCCTTTTTCCCTACTTTTTCCCTTCCGGCCTCAAACTGGGGCTTTATCAAAGCCACTATTTCTCCTTCGCTTTTTAAGAATTTATCAGCAGCAGGCACTACAATCTCAAGTGAAATAAAGGAAACGTCTATAGTTATTATATCCACCATCTCGGGAAGTGCATTTAAAAATCTTATGTTAGTTTTTTCCATTACGACAACTCTCGGATCATTTCTTAAACTCCAGTGAAGCTGTCCGTAACCGACATCAACAGCGTACACCTTCTGTGCCCCGTGCTTTAAAAGGCAGTCAGTAAAACCACCAGTAGAAGCGCCTACATCTAAGGCAATTTTACCCCTGACATCAATGCCAAAGAGTTGAAGAGCTTTTTCTAGTTTAAGTCCTCCTCTGCTGACATAAGGAAGAGAATTACCTTTTACTTCAATTTTTGAATCTTCTTTTACCATTTCTCCAGCTTTTTCGGCTCTTTTGCCGTCTACGTACACTTCTCCTGCCATTATAGCTGCTTTTGCCTTTTCTCTTGAAGAGAAAAAGCCCCTTTTTACGAGAAGTACATCTATTCTCTCCTTCATGATCCCCTCATTTCCTTGTACCTTTGTAAAATAGTATCGGCTATTGACTGAGAATCTAAACCGTACTTTTTAAACAAGCTTTCTACATCTCCATGTTCTATGAATTTATCAGGAAATCCTAAGCGTAGCACAGGCCTATAGACTTTCTTATCGTTCAAAAGCTCCAATATAGCGCTGCCTACTCCTCCCGCTATAACGTTGTCCTCCACAGTCACGACGAGGTCTACTTTATTAGAAATTTCTAAAATGAGTTCTTCATCAAGAGGCTTAACAAATCTCAAATTTACGACAAAAGGATTGATACCATGGCCTTTTAAAATTTCCGCCGCATCAATTGATTTTGACACCATTCTGCCCAGAGCAAATACGGCTATTTTTTCTCCTTCAAGAAGCACTTCTCCTTTGCCCAATGGAAAACTTGGCTTTCTTGAAATATCATACTCACCCGCTTTACCTCTTGGATACCTTATGGCTACAGGAAAATCTAAATTTCTCGATAACTTTACCATTTCAACCAATTCATTGGCATCTTTTGGTGACATTATAGCGATATTTGGAATTGCCCTTAAGAAAGATATATCAAACACCCCTTGATGGGTTTCTCCGTCTTCCCCGACAATCCCTGCTCTGTCAACAGCAAAAACTACTGGAAGTTTTTGTATACACACATCGTGAATCACCTGGTCGTAAGCTCTTTGCAAAAAAGTGGAATATACAGCAAAATAAGGCTTGTATCCTTCAACAGCAAGCCCTGCAGCAAAAGTAGTAGCGTGTTGTTCGGCTATTCCCACGTCGAAGAATCTATCCGGTATTAACTTTGCAAAATGAATAAGCCCAGTGCCTTCTGGCATGGCTGCTGTTATCGCAACAATCTTCTCGTCTTTTAGCGCCATTTCAGCAAGGGTTTTGCCAAAAACGTCAGAATAGCTGTCTTTTCCTTCTCCTACAAATTTACCTGTTTCTATGTCAAAAGGAGCTGCAGAGTGGAATTTATCTGGCCTTTTTTCCGCAAACATATATCCTTTCCCTTTTTTTGTAACAACATGTATAAGCAAAGGCCCCTTCATTTTTTTAGACCTTTCTAAAACTTCAATGAGTTCTTCCACATTATGACCGTCAATAGGTCCTAAATAAGTAAAACCCAGCTCTTCAAAAAACATCCCTGGAACTACCAATTGCTTTATAGAATCTTTGATTTTTTCAATATACTTGTGAAGGCTTTTGCCTATTGGAGGTATGATATTTAACAGATTGTCAATCTCCTGCTTCACCTTATTGTAAGTGGGGTCAGTTCTTAATTTGCTCAAATAAAGAGAAAGGCTTCCTACATTTTCAGAAATAGACATCTCATTATGATTTAAAATTACAATGACATCCTTCCGAGACCTTCCAATGTTGTTCAAAGCTTCCAGAGCCATGCCGCCTGTCAAGGCCCCGTCACCAATCACTGCTATAACATGATATTTTTCTCCCTTTAAATCCCTAGCAGTTGCAATTCCCAATGCTGCCGACAGTGAGGTGCTGCTGTGGCCTGCTCCAAATATATCGTGAATGCTCTCTGTCCTCTTAGTATAACCAGAAAGCCCATTAAACTGCCTTAAAGTATCAAATTTGTCCCTTCTCCCTGTAATCATTTTATGTACATAACACTGATGACCGACATCCCAAATTATTTTGTCAACAGGAGAATTAAAAACGTAGTGAAGTGCAAGAGTGAGTTCGACAATCCCTAGGTTCGAAGCTAAGTGTCCTCCAGTCTTTGAAACTTTTTCAACTATAAACTGCCTTATCTCTTCAGAAAGTCTTGGAAGGTCTTTTATGTCAAGTTTTTTTAAATCGTAAGGGCTATTAATCTGTTCAAGCATACAAAACCCTCACTTTCTTTTTTTCCTTCTATTATTTTTATAGTCAGGTAATATGTTTATGCCTAAATTTTTTTCCAGCCACGCCAGCACGACTCCTGTCCAGTAGACTATAGTCTGACTTTTCAACATTCCAATGCTTTTGGCAATGGCCTTACCACCTATTATCACTGAAGAGAGAATTCCTCCAAACAATGCCGTGTAGATAGAAGCTTTAGTGCCCGAAATGGGAAATTTCATGATTATTGACATCAAGGCAGCACCGGAAATTATGGCAGAAATGTCTCCGATTAAATCATAGCAAAAAGTAGCCACCAAATTAGCGTTTCTCAAAAGCTTTATAGCATGTTTTGCTCCGTACATCTTTTTTGCTGCCATAGCGTGGAAAGGCTCTTCTTTGCCTGACATCACAGCAGTTCCTATAATTTCAAATACTATGCCTATTGCCACAATACCCGCTAAAATAAAGAATGCAGCAAAAGTTGTACTTTTCTTTAAAGAAACATCAGAAAAAAAATTCAGAAAAGTCGCCATAAAAAATGTGGCTAACGTTATATGTAAAATCCACCTGTAATCAGTGTTTATGTTTCTTGTCTTCATAATAAAAAAATCCTCCTAGAAAAAGGCGAAGTGGTAGCATATTGGGTAAACCTTGCGGCTTAGGTCCAGTAGGATTTCCCAAGCAGGCACTGAACGTCGCCGTTCAGCGGTTCCCCTTTAAGCCCGCTTCTGCCTTGTCGCCATAGGCAGGACTGGACTGCCACTTAGACCGCACTGTAATCCCCAATATGCCGCCCTTTCGGGCACAGCCTAGGAGCTTTCCTCACCAGAGGGCCCAATCCCTAGCCTCTTTTGCAACCCGGGTTTCATCAGCCAATGGCTGATTTCCCCCCGGATCACTCAAGGCGGGCTACACTGTCCGCAGCTTGCTGGCCACGAGACAGGTTCTGCCTACCCCATAGCTCTCGAAGAGAGCCACAGCAGTAGGTCTCCGCGGAGGAAGGGTCAACGCCCACATGCCCTTGTGGATCGCCCCCCCTCCTTAACTCCCAGCACCAGCCCCCAACTGGGCGTCAGAAGCCAGCACCAGGAACTTCATCGATGTGCCCTTGACGGGTTTTTAGGCCCGTCTTCAGGATTGGCACCTCTGACTAGGATACTGCACCACTTCGCCTATCTTTTCAAGGTAATTACATTATAACAGAGAAAGTCTACAATATCAAACACCGCTTAAAACCGTAAAAGCCTGCTACAGTCTCTTAAGGTCAAAAAAATCAGTTTCTATCCTGATACATTGTCAATGCTCTTTCAATCTTCAGTTTACTCTCTCAATCAAATAATTAGAGAGGTCTTTAAGAAACTGTGCCCTTTCGCCAAAAGTGTCCAAAATCTTTATAGCTTCATCTGTAAGCTCCTTTACCATTTCTTGGGATTTTTCAACGCCGAATATGTTGACAAAAGTAAACTTGCCTTTTTCCCTGTCGCTCCCCACTTTTTTGCCAAGCGTTTTTTCATCTCCTATTACATCCAGTATGTCGTCTTTTATCTGAAATGCCAGCCCTATTAGCCCAGCGTATTCTCTCAAAAGCTCCACTTCTTTTTCACTAGCCCCAGCCATATGGGCTCCTGCACAGACAGAAGCCTCTATCAAAGCTGCGGTCTTGTGTTCGTGGATGTATTTTAGCTCTTCATAGGTAAGTTCTGTGTTTTGAGAAAGTATATCTTCTACCTGCCCTCCTATGATTCCCTTACAACCTGAAGCAGTAGCTATTTCATTCGCAGCTTTTAAAATTTTCTCATAATCTTCGGGATTTTCCAGAGCATGCCTTATCAAAACCTCATATCCCAGGTTTAAAAGTCCATCCCCGGCAAGAATGGCTATGGCCTCTCCAAATACCTTGTGATTTGTAGGCTTGCCTCTTCTCAAATCATCATTATCCATAGCAGGAAGGTCATCGTGGATAAGAGAATAAGTGTGTATGAGTTCAATAGAGCAGGCTACTGGCAAAGCTTTTTTTAAATCCCCTCCCAAAAGTTCACAGGCAGAGAGGCACAAAACAGGCCTCAATCTTTTCCCCCCTGCAAAAACGCTGTATCTCATCGCCTCGTATATTATCTCCGGCTTCTCCTGTACATCCAGTATCCTGTGAAGCTCTTCCTCCACCATCTGTTGTAAATTTTTGAATTTTTCTTTAAACATTATTTTCCTCCTCTTTAAACTCAATTTCCTCATCTTCACTTATCAGCATGGTTATCTTTCCTTCCACTTCTTTTAACATTTTTTCTAGTCTTTTTGATATTTCCACTCCTTCTTTGAATAAATTAAAAGACTCCTCCAGCATCAAATTGCCTTTTTCTAGCGTATCTACAATCTCCTCTAACCTTTTCAAATCTTCTTCAAAATTAAATTCTTTCTCCATCTTCTTTCACCTCTTTCACCACTGCCGTAGCCCTTCCGTCACTGAAGAGGATGCCCACTTCTTCAGAAGTTTTCACTTTTCTAGAGGAAGTGATCACTTGTCCTTCCTTATTAAGCACAATAGTATATCCCCTTGTCAAGACTTTCAACGGACTTAAAGAATCTAACTTTTCGTTGAGCACCAAAAGCTCATTCTTTTTTTGATTGAAAATGGAAAGCATCTCTTTAGTTAGAGATTTTTTTAGGTTTTTTACTCTCTGCTTTAAAACTTCGTTCTTCTTAATGGGGTTGTTTAAATAAAGTGCTCTTTTTAATCCTTCAAATTCCTTTTTGCTGTGAAGCACTTGAGCTTTCATCAAATTCATTATCTTTGTCTTTAATAAGAACAACTCCCTTTGATACACCTTTATGTCTGGAACCACCAATTCGGCAGCAGCAGAGGGAGTAGGGGCTCTCAAATCCGCTACAAAATCAGCAATAGTGAAATCCGTCTCATGCCCTACAGCAGAAACCACAGGAATGCGGGAGGCAAAAATACTGCGAGCCACCTTCTCCTCATTGAAAGGCCAGATTTCCTCTAAAGACCCGCCTCCTCTTGCCACTATTATAACATCGATATCCTTCCTCTTGTTTAAAATGCGAAGAGCATTTGAAATTTCATCCGCAGCAGAGCTCCCCTGCACCAAAACAGGCACTACCATTATATCAACAGTCGGATTTCTCCTCCGTGAAATCGTTATTATATCGCGTATTACAGCCCCTGTCGGAGAGGTGACCACAGCAATTTTCCTCGGATGCTTTGGAATAGGTTTTTTCTTATCTAAATCAAATAGGCCTTCTTTTTGGAGCTTTTCTTTTAGTTTGTTAAAAGCAATGTACAAAGCTCCTATTCCATCCATCTGCACAGACTGAACGTACAGCTGGTAAAGTCCGCCTTTTTCGTACACTGTTATCCTGCCTGTAGCAATTACAGACATTCCATCCTGCAAAGTAAATTCAAGGGACCTGCTGTAGTCGTTAAACATTACGCATTTTAAAGCTGCTCCTTCGTCTTTTAAGGTAAAGTACACTGCTGTAGAGTGGTATTTTAAATTAGAAATTTCCCCTCTCACTCTCACATTTCTCAATATTATGTCGTTGTCCATAACTTTCTTTATATATTCCGTCACTTCACTAACACTAAAGGCTTTTAACTGCATATTTAAAAGCCTCCAGGGTATTTTTGAGAATCATGGCTGTAGTTACAGGTCCAACTCCTCCCGGCACAGGGGTTACATAAGAAGCCTTGTCCTTAATTGACTCAAAGTCGGCATCGCCGTATATCTTACCTTCATGTACGTTTATCCCTGCATCTATTAAAACTACTCCCTCTTTGACCATGTCCCCTCTAACCAGATTCATCTTTCCTGCTGCTACCACCAAAACATCTGCCTGTTTCGTATGATAAGCTAAATCCTTTGTCTTAGAGTGGCATACTGTCACAGTGCAGTTTTTGTCCAGCAAAAGCTTGGCAACTGGCTTTCCTAAAATATTGCTCCTTCCTATCACCACGGCGTGTTTTCCTTCCAAGTCAACCCCTGTATTTTCCAATATATGGATAATAGCCTTCGGCGTACAGGGAACAAAAAGAGGTTTTCCAGCAAAAAGCCTGCCCATATTGTAATTTGATATGCAATCAACATCTTTGTACGGATTTATCGTATCGTAAACTTTGTCTACATCAAAGCCCTTTGGAAGAGGCATCTCTATCATTATCCCGTGGGTGTCTTTATCTTCATTTAACTTTTCTAAAGTATCAAAAAATTTATCTTCCTCTTTTTCTGAAAAATAGTACACTTTTGCTTCTATCCCTACGCTCTCACAGGCCTTCACTTTGGAGTTGGCATAGACCTTTGAGGATTCGTCATCTCCTGCCATCAATATTGCCAATCTAGGTTTGTAACCAAATTCCTGTATTTCCCTTTTAACTTCTTCTTTTATTCTATTAGAAATTTCTTTTCCATCAATTATCATTCGCTTCACCTTCCTCTAATCCTTTTTCCCTGACGAATGCTCCCAAAAGCCCGTTTATGAAAGAGGGAGAATCGTCAGTGCTATATTTTTTTGCTATTTCTACCGCTTCATTTATGGATATGCTGACAGGAATGTTGCCGTAAAGCATCTCGTACATACTGCATCTTAAAATTGCCAAATCTATCCTTGGCATTCGATAAAGCGGCCAATCCTTAGAGTATTTTTCTATCTCTCGGTCAATTTCCTCCAGATGCTCAACAGTTCCTCTGACAGTGCCCTCTATGTACTCCTTTTGTTCACCAGGGTCATGTTCTTCGTAAAAATTTTCAAATATTTTTTCAAGAGGAAGTTTTGAGACGTCGTACTGGTACAGCATTTTTACAACCCATTCTCTAGCTTCTGTTCTGTTCATTTTCTCAACTCCTTGCAAAATCTAGCTTCTTCTTTTTTATTGTACCATAACTTCACCTAAACTAACCCTCTGACTAGCAGAGGGTTAGTTTAGAAAATTTAATTTTCTCCTTCTTTTTCTGCGGCTTCTTGCTGTTTTTTGTTTCCTTTTTCCATGCTGACCCCTTGCACATGTATATTGACCTCTACAACTTTAAGCCCTGTCATATTCTCCACAGCGTTTTTAACATTTTCCTGTACATTCCAAGCGACCTCAGGGATTCTAACACCATAGTCCACAATTAAGTACAAGTCTATAGTTGCTTCTTTATCTCCTACCTCAACCTTTACTCCTTTGCTCAAATTCTTTCTGCCTAAAATCTCTGAAATGCCGTTTACAACTCCCCCGCTCATTCCAGCAACACCTGGTACTTCTGTGGCAGCCAAACCAGCGATTATGCTAACTACCTCTTCTGAAATCTTGACAGAACCCAGCTCTTGATTTTCAAAATTTTTTACATTTTCCTCCATAAACTCACCCCCTTAAAAGTAAAAGCAAGAGCTTCAAATACATTATACCATAATCTGTCGCTTAAAAACAATCTAGTCCAACCGAGTCATAATTTTTATATTGTCCAGCGACACACCTGTTTGTCTTGAGACAATTTCCACAATCTGTGCAACTTCTTCTTCCGACAATTTATCCGCTTGCACTATCACATTCACAATCCCATTGTCTATCATCACAACGGCATCTTGAAATCCCTTCGCTTTTATGAGATTTTCTATGATCATCTCCTGATTTGTAATTTCTGTAAGTTTTATAATCTGCTTCTGGGCTTCGTCTCTTGTGGCCTGACTTGTATTTTTGTTTTCAACTATTTCTTTTAAAGCATCTATACTCCTGCTCCTGTTTATCTCTCTTTCCTCTCTATAAGCGGTGAATATGCCTGAAGCGACATATTTACCCTGTGTATAAGCACTCGTTTCAACGGCTTTTTGACTTACTTCCTGTGTAGAAGAGTTTTTAGCATTATCTACCTTCTTTTCTGTATAACCGTAATTTAAAACAAAAGCTATTGCTATCAGCAAAATCAAAGATACAATTGCTATAAGTCTTTTTCTCATATACACCATAAAAATACCTCCTCACTTAGAAGATATTACTTTCACCTTGTAAGCAGGAATTCCCAGAGCTGTCTGCACTGCCGAAGAAATTTCATATCTTAGCCTAGGGTCCTTTGCCCCATCGGCCACCACAATTACACCCCTTATCTCAGGCATCAGACGCTTTAATACAATAGGGGCATTCTGTCCAGAAGGGTTTTGAGACGTCACTATTTTATTGTTAGATTCTGTCTGCACGACCTCCCTCACTGTGCCGTTGCTGTCCTTTTCATTGGTAGTAGTGCTGGACTGAACTACATCCATAGCCGCTACCACTTCTTCATCAGAATTTAATGTTATTAAAACTTCTACATTCCCCACCCCTTCAATTTTTGAAAGTATGCTCTTTAAATCCCTCTCCAACCTCTTTGCGTAATCTTCATTCTGCTTCTCTGCCAAAACCAACTCTTTATTGTCACTTTCATTAGAAGGGCGGGGCTTCGAAAAGGTACTGGCTCCTATCAGAAGAATTAAACCTATCAAAAAGATAACTGTCAAATTTTCTAAAAGCTTTTTGTTGTCCTTTAAAAATTTATCTTTAAGTTTGGTAAAGTCCACCAAAGTACCCCCTTTCCCTACTCCTCTTTTATAGTTATATTCTTCAGAGGGACATTATAGAATGCGCTTATCAATTTTTTTACTTCTTCTTTGTTGAAATTTCTTTCACCTTTAACGTGCAAGATTAGAGAATTGATTTTTCCAAACTCTTTTTTGTCCAAATCTTCTACCATAAAAATTTCCACCTCAACTCCTTTTAAGTTGTACAGGCTTTCAAGTTTTTCTCTTATCTGCTGTGAAAGCCTGTTTTTGTACTCTTTTGCTATGAGAATCTTCGTCTGCTCTTTCGCTTTTTCAGAAAAGCCTTCAAAAGCAGAGTTTTTTAACAAGTAATCGCTTTTAAATACCTGAGCTTCTATGGAAGGAGCTGTTTTTAAAAATCCGAGAATGGGATTTAAAATAACTGCCATTATAACAAGGCCAATAGCGACTTTTGCGTATTTCTTTAAGCTAGAAGAAGGTATCAGCATTTCTAAAATCACTGCCAAAATCGCTATGTTGACTACCTGTACAACCCAGTTTTTAAAGAACTCCAAAAAGCATCACCTACCTCAGCATGGTAGTTATGTTAGCAGTCCCTATTATCGCAGTTATTGTAAAAAACATCATAACAGTGACAGATGCCAAAGCCGCCAATATGTAAGTCAAGGAATTTGCCACCTCAGATAAAGAACTCACTATTCTCTTGTCAGAAATTGGCTCAATTAGTGCAGCAACAAACCTATATATCAACGCAAGTGAAAAAATCTTTATCAAAGGAAAAGCAGCAATCGCAATGATTATCATTAGCCCGTACGTTCCTATAGCTCCTTTTATTAAAAGAGAAGCTCCTATCACCGCATCTACGCTGTCTGCCAAAAGTCCTCCGACAACTGGCAGAAAAGCTCCCACAGTATACTTAGCAGTTCTAGATATAACTCCATCTGCTATAGACGAAGACAAACCCTGTATAGTTATAACTCCCAAGAATATGCTGAGCAAAACAGAAATAGAAGCAGTAGACAATGTCTTCAAAAAGTCTCCCATTTTGTTTAAGCTAAACTTATCGGAAATGTTTCCTACTATTTTCACAGCAGTCATAAAGAGAATTATTGGAATGACAAAGTCCCTCATCACATGGGCTGTGAACTGCACTGTAACTATCACAAGGGGCTCTAAAAATGCAGCAGAAGTAAATGACCCAACAGATACCAGCAATGTTATCAAAAGAGGCAAGATAGACTGCATAAAGTCTACCATGCTGTCAATCGCCTGCTTCCCTATGCTCATGGCCTCGCTAAAGCTTTTGACAGCAATGATTATAAAAACTATGTAAATAGCTAAAAAGGCAATCTCTGATACGCTTTCACTCTCAAAAGAACTGTGCAAATTCATCAATATGCTTCCTATAACGCCTAAGACAAGAAGCTGTATCAACAGATTAAAAGAAGAGTAAAGCTCTTTAAAAAATACCCTTAAAATTCCCTCAAAGATTTTCTTGACCTCAAAAGGCTGTTTGCCTTCTAAAACCTCCAACAAATACGTTTTTACATCGATAAGAGGAAATTCGTTCCCAGTCTTCTGGTTAAGCTCTTTCACAAAGCGGTCAATCTGGTACGTATCCTCTTTACCCAGCTCCTCTATTCCCTCTTTTATCACATCAGCCCTTGCACAGCCAAATAAAGTTATGACTAACGCTAGAACAAAAACTAGCTTTTTCAATTTTTACACCTCACGGCATTATAGAAAGTATGGCCTCTACAAGCCCTATTATTATGGGAATGGACAAAAAGATTATCATTACTTTTCCCGCAATTTCAATCTTTGAAGCCAGATTTTTTTCATTAGCATCCTGACAGAGCTGTGAGCCAAATTCAGTTATATAAGCAATTCCTATAATTTTTAAAGTTGTAACGAAATATATCGTATCAAGGCCACTCTTTCTCGCAAGACTATTTAAAACCTCTACTACACTGCTCAACTTTGGTAAAATTGATACAAAAATTATAATACCTGTTACAAGGCTTAAAATTACAGCAATTTCAGGATTTGTCTCTCTGAGCACTGTCAATATGATGAGAACCACAATTCCCAAGACTACAATCTGAAATATCTCCATTCTATCACCTAATACAGATGAAATATGGTCTTTACAGTGTTAAAAAGATTGTTTATAAGGTGGATTACCATCATGAGGACTACTACTATTCCTGCTAGAGTCACCATCATAGCCTGTTCTTCTCTCCCGGATCGTATGAGAATTTGATTTAAAACAGTCACTAAAATTCCTATTGCCGCAATCTTAAAGATTATGTCTATGTTCATTGTAATCCTCCTCTATAAAAACAATATGACTATTGCAAGCCCCAAGAGAAACCCTAGGTTCTGGTACAATTTTTCGTTCTTTTTACCTTCTTCTTCGGCCAGATTAAGCTGCCTTTTTAAAAGGTCCATTGTGAGATTAAAATTCTTTTCCTGATTTCCTGCATCGGAAATTCCCAGAATAGTCCCAAACGCCCTTAAAATCTCTTTTTCCTCTTTTGAAAGATATCCTCTTTCCCATTCATTTAAAGCTTTTTCCCATGCCTCTCCTGCAGTCAATCCGCTCTGTTCCCCTAGATGCAAAGAAGCCCTTTGAAACAGTTCCCCTACTGTCTTGTCTGAAGACAAAGCTACCTTCTTTAAGGCTCTCTCAAGGGGCGTTCTTGAGTAAGTTATTTCCAATTTCAGAAGATTCAAGGCACTTATTAGGCTCTTGAGAATCCACCTTCTTGCTTTAAATTTCATAGCCATCAAATATCCTATAGAAGTTGTAGAAAAAATAGTCAAAATGACCCCTATCAGCTTCAACTTTTCTTCAGCCCCTTCTTATAAGGACCTTTAAACACCATTTTCAAATTTTCATCCAGTATCTCTTCTAAAGTGCCTGCCCCAAATCGGTTGCTCAAAATTATGTACCTTTCAAAATACTTCCCCTCTACTAAATCTTTTAAAAGCGGCCTTTTTTTAAGGTCTTCAATATCTTTAGCGTGAACGGTAGTGATTATTTTGACTCCTGCATTTAACACATGCCTTAAAGCTTCTATGTCCTCCTTTTTTCCTATCTCATCTGTCACCACAACCTGTGGCGACATAGACCTTATGGCCATTATCATACCTTCAGCCTTAGGACACCTGTCTAAGACATCAGTCCTAATGCCCACATTAAGTTGCGGTACCCCATTATAACAACCAGCAATTTCAGACCTTTCATCTATTATGCACACTTTCTTTCCACCAAATCCCATAAAACCATCGCTTAAAGCTCTAGCTATGTCTCGCAATAAAGTGGTCTTGCCACATTGGGGTGGAGAAATTATCAAGAGATTGTAAACACTGCCTTGTCTATCTATCAAATATTCCATTATTTCGTCTGCTGCTCCTAATACCTCTTTTGAAATGCGGTAATTGTATCCTGACACATTTTTTATAATTTTTATGCTGCCATTTTCTAATACGCATTCTCCCGCAAGCCCTACTCTGTACCCTCCTTTTAAGGTTATATATCCACTTTTTATCTCGTCCTCAAAGGCATATAGAGAGGACTGGGACACCAATTGAAACGCTTTTTCACAGTCATCAACAGTGACTATGTAGGAAGACGAAGAAGAGTTTGAAAGTTCCCCTGATGTAGAGACAAATTTTTCGCTTCCCTCTAAGTAAACTGCAAGGGGTCTGTTTGCTCTCAGTCTAACTTCTTCTATTTTCTGAAGTACATCCTGTGAAAGACTAGATAATATTTTCCGCACAGAAGGCGGAAAGGCGTAAAGCATGCCTTCGATGCCTTTTCTTCCGTTCATACCTGTCCCTCCTCTTGTAACAATTATATTTCTTCGGTTTTTTATTTATGAATAAAAAATCCCCACTGACTTTTTTGTCAGTGGGGATTTTCTCAGTCTTCGTCGTCATCATCTACAATTTTTAAATCTTTTACTTTTATAGTAGCATTGCAGTGAGGACAAACTAGTTCTGCATCTTCATCTTCCAAAAGCTCTTCTTCTACGCTCATCAACATATGGCAATTAGGGCACTCCACTTCCACGTATTCTTCGTAATCCTCATCTTCGTCCTCTTCCTCGTCTTCGTCATAATCGTATTCGTAATCCTCGTCCTCTTCATCCTCGTAGTCGTAGTCTTCATCCTCATCTCCGTAGAGGCGGTCTTCAATTTCTGAAAGGTCCTCATCCAGCTCTCCGACGTAGTCATTGAGTTCGGATTGAGAAGCTTCTAGCTCCTCTATAGCGTCTGCAAAATCCTCAAGGGCATCAAGAATTGCTAGAATCAATTTGCCTTCTTTAGTGCTGTCATCTATACCTAAGCCGTCTGCTAGCCCTCTCAAGTAAGACACTCTTTCGTTTAAGTACTCCATTTTAAACTACCCTCCTTCACAAAATAGTATTTGAAAATTTGCTCCGTTTATACTCTTTCTATGTATTCTCCAGTGCGCGTATCGATTTTTATTTTGTCGCCTACATTTATGAAAAGTGGTACCTGGATGACAGCACCAGTTTCTACAGTTGCCGGCTTCGAACCGCCTGTCACAGTATCGCCTCTGACGCCCGGCTCTGTATCTATGACTTCTAACTCCACAAATGTCGGAGGCTCTACTGAAAAAGCTTCACCTTTATAAAATTTTACAGTAACTATCATATTTTCTTTTATGTACTTCATAGCTTCTTCCACTTTGTCATAGCTTAAAGGAATTTGCTCGTAAGTCTCTGTGTCCATAAAATAATAAAATTCTCCGTCGTTATAAAGGTATTGCATTTCTCTTCTCTCGATCTGAGCCTCTTCGAACTTTTCAGTAGGGCTGAAAGTCCTTTCTATGACAGCACCAGTCATTATGTTTTTGAGCTTTGTCCTCACAAATGCTGCGCCTTTCCCGGGCTTTACGTGCATGAAGTCCACAACTGTAAAAATCTGGCCGTCAACCTCAATAGTTACTCCTTTTCTGAAATCCCCTGCTGCTATCAAAAAAATCCCTCCATCACTTTAGTTTATTTCAATCAAATGTTTAGGTGAATTGGTTAAATTTATAACACCATCTTCTTTTAATAATACCATATCTTCGATTCTTACGCCACCGAAATCAGGTATGTATATTCCCGGTTCTACTGTGACAATCGAGCCCTCTTTTAAAATTTCTTCTTTTCTGAAAGTCAGGCTCGGTCCTTCATGTACCTCAAGCCCCACTCCATGCCCCAAGGAATGGCTAAAATACGGCCCATAGCCTTTTTCTTCTATCACAGACCTCGCTAAATAATCGGCTTCCTTAGAAGTAATTCCTGCCTTTAAATTTTTAAGGGCATTTTGCTGTGCTTCTAACACCACATTGTATATCTCTTTCTGCTTTTCACTGGCTTTCCCAACTACTATAGTCCTTGTCATGTCAGAGCAGTAGCCTGAGACTTTGCATCCAAAGTCGATCGTGACAAAGTCCTCTTTTTCAATCACCTTATCTGAAGCTTTTCCATGGGGGAGAGAAGACCTTTTACCGGAAGCCACGATAGTATCAAAGGCTAGGTCCTCTGCTCCATTCTTTTTCATGAAATATTCAAGCTCCAGTGCTACTTCCTTTTCTGTCATGCCAGGTTTTATAAAATTCAAAATGTGCTCAAAAGCTCTATCAGTTATGCTCTGCGCCTTTTTTATGAGATTTATCTCTTCTTCATCTTTTACCATCCTTAAACTCTCAACTAAACCTGCCTGAGGTATAAGCTCTACCCTTTCTAAAGCTTCTTTTAATTCTCTGTACTGCCCGTATGTCACATTTTCTTCAAAAGCCAATCTTTTTATTCCCAATTTCTTAATGTATTCTTTCAAGACATCCTTTATTCCCGTTTTGTGTTCCACAATCTCAAAATCTTTGACTTCCTTTTGTGCCTGCTCCGTATACCTCCCATCAGTGATAAAAATAGCGGCATCATCAGTTATCAGCGCTACGCTGTCATCCCCAGTAAAACCTGTTATGTAGGTAACATTTACAAATTTGTAAATTACAAAAGCTTCTATATCTTTTTCTCTCATTAACTTCCGCAAATTGCTAAGCCTAGTCTTCACTATTCTACCCCCCAATTGAATCCTCTAAAAATTTCACAGCGTAAAGAGCCAGTATGTAGCTATACGGTCCAAAGCCCGTAATCACTCCCTTGCAGCGAGAAGCAGTGACAGATACCTTTCTGAATTCCTCCCTTCCAAAAATATTGGATATGTGCACTTCAATCACAGGCACAGAAACAGAGGCAATTGCATCCATTATAGCCAAGCTGTAATGGGTATAAGCTGCCGGATTTATTATTATGGCATCGAAATTATTTTCGGCAGAGTGAATGAGGTTTATTATCTCTCCTTCACTGTTGGACTGCTGAATTTTTACTGCAATGTCGAGTTTCGCAGCTTCTCTTTTTATCATGTTGTTTATCTCTTCAAAAGTGATTTCTCCATAGACTTCTTTTTCCCTCTTTCCAGTAAGATTCACATTGGGGCCGTGAATTACAAGCACCCTTTTCATAATATCACCTCACGTTACTATAATACACCTTACTTCCTTATTTGTCCACTGCCCAAAATCACATATTTGTAGGTCGTAAGCTCTTTAAGCCCCATAGGCCCTCTTGCGTGCATTTTTTGAGTGCTTATGCCTATTTCCGCCCCAAATCCAAATTCTCCTCCATCAGTGAATCTAGTAGAAGCGTTCACATATACTGCAGCAGAATCTACAGATTTTAAAAATCTCATGGCATTAGTGTAATTTTCAGTTACAATGCTCTCAGAGTGACCTGTAGAATACTTAGAAATGTGCTCTAATGCCTCATCTATATTCTCTACAACTTTTACCGCTAATATGAGGTCAAGGTACTCTGTCGCCCAGTCCTCTTCTGTGGCTTCTTTTACATCAGGGCATATCCTTTTTGTAAGCTCACAGCCTCTTATTTCTACCCCATGAGATGACAGTTCTTTTACCATAACAGGCAGGAATCTTTCTGCTATACCCTTATGCACCAAAACAGTCTCTACTGCATTGCACACCCCAGGCCTTTGAACCTTCGCATTTACAATTATGTCCTTTGCCATTTCAAAATTTGCACTCTCATCCACAAAAATGTGGCAATTCCCGACTCCCGTCTCTATAACAGGTACAGTAGAATTTTCAATGACGTTTTTGATAAGGCTTGTCCCACCTCTTGGGATGATAAGGTCAATCAAGCCGTTTAACTTCATCATCCTATTTACTTCTTCCCTGTCAGTGTTTTCAATAAGCTGTATCGCTCCTTCCGGAATACCACTTTTGTAAGCAGCTTCTGCCAGAATAGAAGCAATAGCGATGTTAGAATTTATAGCATCACTTCCTCCTCTTAAAATCACGGCATTTCCTGCTTTAAGGCAAAGGCCTGCAGCATCAGCAGTGACATTGGGGCGGGATTCGTATATCATGCCTATGACGCCTATGGGGACGCGCATCTTTCCTATTTGAAGTCCATTGGGCCTTATCCACATCTCCTCTATATCTCCGACAGGGTCTTTCAAAGAAGCCACTTCTTTTAAGCCTTCTGCCATAGCTTTTATCCTTTTTTCATCCAATTTTAGCCTGTCCACAAGAGAGGCTTTTAAATTTCTCCTTTCTGCCTCTAAAACGTCTTTTTCATTGGCCTTTAAGATTTTATCTGCATTTTCCAAAAGAGCTTCTGCCATATTTATAAGAGCTCTATTTTTAGTTTCTGTGTCAAGTACAGCCATTTTTCTTGACGCTTCTTTCGCCTTTTTAGCCTTTACTTCAACCTCCATACTTCTCACCTCTCTCAAGAACTACGAGATTGTCCCTGTGAATAACCTCGTCGTAGTACTTATACCCCAATATTGACTCTATGTCATGGGTCTTACAGCCTTTTATTTTTTCGACTTCCTCAGAAGAATAGTTGACAAGCCCTCTAGCTATTTCCCTGCCCTGGTGGTCCACCACTGCCACGCAGTCCCCAACGTCATACTGGCCTTCTGTCTTTACAATACCGCTTGGCAGTAAGCTTTTTCCATGCTTTACTAAAGCCTTTGCTGCCCCTTCATCTACAAACAAAAAACCATTCACCTTTGCATTGAAAGCAATCCAGATTTTTCTGCTGCTTATAGGATTTTTCATGGGAAGAAAAGTAGTCCCAATTTTTTCTCCTGCTGCAATTCTATTTAATACATTGTCAATTTTGCCATTTGCAATCACCATTTTAACTCCCGAATTGTAGCATATCTTGGCTGCCTGAATCTTTGTGTACATTCCTCCTGTTCCTCTTTTTGTACCTGCCCCGCCAGCTATTTTAAAAAGGTCATCAGAAAACTCCTCAACCACTTCTATAACCTTAGCATCCTTATAAATTCTCGGGTCCTTGTCAAAAAGGCCATCGATATCAGTCAAAATAATCAAAAGGTCTGCTTCAACAAGGCTTGCCACAAGGGCTGCCAGGGTATCATTATCCCCAATCTTTATCTCCTCTACTGCCACAGTGTCATTTTCATTTATCACAGGTATGACTCCCCACTTGAGAAGGTTAGAGAGGGTGTAGCTCATATTTAAATACCTTTTTCTGTCACTAAAGTCCTCCCTCGTCAAAAGAAGCTGGGCAGTTATTTTCCCGTATTCGTTGAAAAATTTCTCGTAAATCTCTATAAGGAGACCTTGACCAATGGCTGCTAGGGCCTGCTTTTGCGGAAGGTTTTTGGGCTTTTCTGTCAAGTTTAATTTTCCCATTCCAGCTCCAATCGCCCCAGACGTCACAAGTATAACTTCTTCTCCTTTATTTGACAAATTTGCGATTTGTCTTACTAGTTTTTCCATTATTTCTAAATTCAATTTCCCATTTTCATGAGTCAAAGTACTAGTCCCAACCTTAACTACAATCCTCATGTTTTTGACACCCTTTTTGCCACCTCTTGGTATATTCTCTTAAGTTCTAATGCGTCTTCTGCCATCCTCTCACGAGATTCACAAATAACTATGGGCTCCATATTTCTTTCATAAAAAAGCTGAGCCAGCGGCTCAAATTCAGGCCCGTATTCTTTATCAAGCAATGTCCAGTGCTTCTTTTCCCCCTGCTCTGTAAATTCAATTCTGCTGAAGTGGACGTGTATAACTTTTGCCCTATCTTTTCCTAGATATTTTTCTATCGTGTTTAAAACTTCTTCATAATCTTCTATAGATTTAAACCTTCCATTGTCTCGAGCATGCAAATGGGCAAAATCCACGGTAGGAAGAAGTCTCTCATCTAGCTGACAGAGTTCCAAGACTTCCTCCAAAGTGCCCAGCTGATTTTTCTTGCCCATCGTCTCGGGACACAAGGTTATATGACCCAGTCCCAAGTCATCAGCTTCTTTTATAACCTCCTTCAAAACTCTTTTTGCCCTATCAAGTGCTTCTCTTCTGTCCAAAGAAGCAGAACCAGGGTGAAACGTAACTCTTTTTGCTCCCATCAAATTCCCTGCGGTCAAACTTTCAATTATGTACCTTTTAGAATTTTTTATCTTTTCCTCTTCTGCCGCCGCAAGATTTATGTAATAAGGAGCGTGGATTGTAATTGTAATATTAAATTTTTCTGCATTCTCTTTAAGCTGCAAAGCTAATTTTTCGCTTATTCTCACTCCTCTAGAAAAAGAGTATTCGTAAGCCTCAAGTCCCATTTTATGAAGCCATTCTGGCATCTCAGCAGAAGACTTATGTCCCTCGTCGTAAAAGCTCTGCGAGATTCCAGAAGGCCCAAACTTAATCCCCAAAATTCATCATCTCCCCTTAAGCTTTATATACGCTCTTATGACTTCTTCAGCGACTTCCTCTATTGTCTTGTCAGAGACGTCTATAGTGTAATCTGCAAATCTGTAAAAAGGCTCTCTTTCCTCTAAAAGCTCTCTTATCCTCTTTTCAGGGTCTTCCACCGCAAGAAGAGGCCTATCTTTTGTTTTGGATATATTCCTCAAAATTACTTCCGGCCTTGCTTTTAAGAGGATTATTACTCCGTTTTTTCTTAATTGTACAATATTTGAAGGGTTTAATACAACCCCGCCTCCTGTAGCTATTACGTGATTTTTTAGGCGAGAGGCTTTTATGACAGCCGCTTTTTCCAACTTTCTAAAATATTCTTCCCCGTGCTTTTCAAATATTTCCGCCACACTCATGCCTGCCATTTTCTCAACCAGCTTGTCAGTGTCAATAAAATTAAAATGAAGAGTAGTTGCCACTTTTTTCCCTACAGTAGTTTTTCCTGTCCCCATGAATCCTGTCAAAACTATGTTTTTCATTCACCATCCCCCTTTTATGGTTTGGAAGGTATAGCCTCTTTCAAGATTTTTTCTAAAGTATCAGATATTACTTTGTTCACATCTACTGGAGGGGGACTTTCAGTAATACTTTCCCTACTAGCTTTTCCCTCCAATGGTTGAAAAGGATTGGCTTTCCCTTTTGGCGCATTTATCTCCGCCTTTTTTGCTCCGCTGTCTTTCATAGAATAGGCAAAAAGCAATACATTTAAAAACAAATTTTCAGAATTCTGGTCTTTCTGCATTTCAAAAGACTGAATAGTTAGAAGTCTCCTAGACTCCTGTAAAGATTTCATGAAGGAAATAAGCCCATCATAGCTTCCAAAAGCTGTAACTGATATGGGAGTCACTGCAAATTCTTCTTTCTGTTCTTTATTTTTTTCCTCTTGACTTGCATTTTCAAAATTAATACTTCTTATTTTTACGCCGGAATCACTTGCCATTCTTTGCAAATCAAGAATTGCAAATTCAGCGTCTTTTTCATCTGGAAGTATTGCGTTCAATTCTTCGACTTCTTTTTCCCACTTTGCCAGACTTTTTTGTAAATTTTCTCCTTTTAAAGAAGAGACCTGTGAAAGAATTTGCCTTTTAAGCTTTATCTCTTGTGATAAATTGTCTATCTCTGAAAGCTTTGGAATCAGATAAAATTGATAATAAATCGCAAAAAATGCAAAAACCAGAGCAAAATAGATTAAAAATTTTTCTCTTTTTGTAAGTTTCATCTATGATACCACCCTGACCTTTACTTGAATCACATATTTGTATACATTTTTTTCATTAAGCTCTATTAAAAGGGCTTTTACATCTTCGACATAATTTATGCTTCTCAAATTTAGCATAAAAACTGCAACATCGCCCTCATGAAGAGCTTCCCCTTCAATTTCAAGCACCTTGTTGTCATATTTCAAATGAGTTATCGAAACATCTTGAGGAAGGTTAGAAGCGACATCTTCAGAAAGCTTGGCTAAATCTATTTTTCCCTTATTCACCTTATCAATTATGCTTTTTTTCTTTTCTAAATATAAAGACATGTCCTTTATACTCTGCTGAAGCTCTGATACATTCCTGTATTTATTGAGCTCTTCGTTGACAATTTTAAGCTCACCATAAAGCTTGTTCATATAGGCCAAAGGCAAAGCTATTAAGAGGGATATAAAGCCTAAAAGAAAGGTGGCGAAAAAAAGTTTTAAAGCCACTTTTTTCTTCTTTTGTCTTTCTTCTTTTAATTCTGGCGGTATGAGGTTTATGTCCTTCAACTTATTCCCCCCTTAAAAGGCAGCCATAGGCAGGCAAGAAGTATAGATATTTTTCTTCCTCTGGAACGATAACTTCAACCTTAAAATAGTCCTTCACATACTCTTTTAAACCCTTCAATCTTGCATTTCCACCTATCAATAAAATCTTATCTACAGTTTTGTGGTATGTGGCATAGAAAAAGTCAAATATTCGGCTTACCATTTGAAACTCTTCGGAAAAATTTTCCCTAAGAATCTCCTCAATATTTTCAATTTCCCTTGTCTTTTTATACTCTTCCGCTGTATCAAACTCCAAATTAAAAGAACTTGCGATTGCTTGAGTCAATTTTTTGCCGCCAAATTCCAAAAGCTTATTGAGAACAAAATTTCCATGAGATACTAAAGTTACATTTGTGGTAGAAGAACCAAAATCTATTATTGCAACTGTGCCATCTTTTTCTCCGACTTTTTTAAAAGCCTTATATAAAGAATTTGCGTAAATATCAATAGCTTCCAAGTACAACTTCAAAGCTTCTGAAAGCTTTACATATTTTTCGACTATTTCTTTTGGGGAAGAAGCTACAAGTACTCTCAATTTTTCATCATTGCCTTCCAAAGGGGGTAAAAATTTAAAGTCAATTACATAATTGTATGTATCAGGAATATACTGCTCTACCTCATACTCTAGGGCTTTTTCAACTTCTTCTTCCTTCATTTTAGGCAGCGTAATTTCTCTTAAAATGTTCTGTGAACTTGAAATAGAAAAGCATACCCTTTTCTCTCTTATATTGTTTTCCCTTAAAACCTCTCTGATTGCCTCAGCAACTGTGTTTATGTCCATTATTTTGCCATCTGTTATAACATTAGAAGGAGTCTTCACAAGATATGTACTTCCTAAAAGTCTATTTTTCCTATCTTTTAAAACTATCTTTATATTAGCATTTCCTATCTCAATTCCCAGCATTTTTGCACCCCTAATGGCGAGGATTTTCTTTCACTTTCATAGCAGCCATAGTTATAGCCTTTATTATGTCCACTTCAAACTGCCTCACAAGTTCATTAGTCTTCACATAAAGCTCTCCTTCTTCTGTAACGACATACTTAGGAGGTAAATTATTTAAAGCTAAAGCTTTTATGTCCATCCTGCACCTTTCGCATTTACACACGTCAATGTCCTTCAAAACCCTGTCCATCATCTGTTCAACCGCATCTTCCATGTAATTTTTAAGTTGCATAAAACCCTCTCCTCATCATTTTATTTCCCATTCAGCTATTGTCAAGGGATTTGGCGACTCAAGGTTGATAATCAACCTAGCATATCCTTCTTTTTTAGTCTTCTTATACTCTCCCTGAGAGTAAATGTGAATGGTATACTGAAGCCCTTGATAATTGCTGTCCATGTGCATGTCCACAGTGTACTTCTGTCCTCCATCTCCCAGATACCCACTTTTCGGATACTTACTAAAAACAGCCTGATCAAGATAATTTTGCACAAAATAGTAAATGCTTTTATATAAAAAATCTCTAGGCACTTTCGGATTAGCATTATATATGATGTTCTGTGCTCTTTGAGCTAAATACAAAAGTAAAGTTTCATTAAATTCACTCTTTGCAATTTCCAAGCCTGCTTCAGCAGCATATGCGGCAGAAGATGAATCGGCATAAGCTTTAGAGAGTTTGTAGTTTGTCATTGTGACTTCCAAAACAGCAGTCGCCAACACAGTGAGTATCAAAATGACCATTAATGTAAAAATTAAAGCTGACCCTTTTTCATTTAGCACTTACATCACTCTTTCTTAAAAAGAAGTCATTAGAAAGTGAAAACTCATTTAATCCCCTATCATTCCTCTGCCCCTTTATGTACACGTTTATCATGTAAGGACCTTTTTGAGTAACCTTAAAGTCGTAAATTTTAGTAGCTAATTCATGGCCTTTGTTGTCATCAAGATACAAAGCATGTTTCTTCTCATCAAATTTGATAATAATAGATTTAACAACATTAGAATTGCTGTCTTTCCAGTTTATCTCTAATCCCCTTCCCCCATTTATAATCACCACTTCATCTGGACCTTTGTCTAACTGCGCTATTATATAATTCATGGCAAATCTCACATTTTGTTCTACATCTACACTGTTCTCAGTGCTCTGAAAAGACATGTAACCCGAGTAATAAAGAGAAGAATATATAGATAACACTACTCCCAATATAGCAAGAGTGACTATAAGCTCTATTAAAGTAAAGCCTTCTTCTTTTCTTACCACCATCTTAACCACCATGGAATACCAAGTCCTATTTTACCCGCAGCAGTTATAGCTATATCTTTTAATGTCCTGTAACCGGAGTTTATAGCATCTACAACAGATAAAACAAATTGAGGAACTTTTATAACAGATTCCCATCCAAAAGCAGGTATAATGACAAACAAGATAAAGAGTGCACTCCAAATAGCCACAATTATAATCGTTATAAGACTCAAAACGTAATTGAGTACTTTATCGAATATACTTCCTCCACTGCCAGGAGTAGAAGGTACAACCACAGGAGTGTAATTGGTGATGCCTGTCTGGGGTCCTACAACATAAAGAGTGTAATAGGAGTTAGAACCTATTTTCCCAATACTTATTTTGTATTGAGTGACTCCATCTTTTTGTATCTTTTCCACAAAGGGCAAAAAGCCCTCCTTTTCATACTTTTCCAGTATTTTTTTTAGGTCAGAATCACTTTTTACATTTCCCGCTTTTATATTTTCAGCCACTGTGCGGGCAATCGCCACTTGCTTTGTCTTAACTCTTGAATCTGCAGCCGTTACAGCTGATTGACTAAAAATCCCCAAAATAGGCACTGCCACTATTGCAAATATCGCAATAGAAACCAGGACTTCTATTAAAGTCATCCCCTTTTCATCTTTTAAAAACCCCATTGTCATCACCCTCAGTAATCCCCTTTTATCATGATTCGCCCTGTAGCAGGAAGAATAGTTATTTCTATCTTCTGCTTTTCATTTTTTAAAGTTACAGTACACCCTCCATTAGAAGGAACTCCCACCTCATTAAACCGTATTTCTTTCCTTATATTTTTCTCTATGGTCACACCCTGTGGAAATTTTTTCTCTTTAATAATTTTGTCGTCATTATAAGAACTTATATAATATCCCTTCTTGTCCTCCATAATTTCAAAGTATAGTATCTCTTTCTCAAAAATGCTCTTCTGCTGTATATATCTTAAGTCTTTTACCACTTCTTCTGCTAAAATTTTAAGCCTTAAATTGGATTTAGAGGCGTCAAAAAAACTGGTAGAAGGGATAACTAGTAGAAAAATTAAAGACAAAATAGCTAAAGTTGATATGAGCTCTATTAAAGTTAGCCCCTCTTCCCCCTTCATAAGCTTAGCCCCTTATGAGTTTTAAATAGTAATTTAAAATCTCATATCCGTATAAGATTGAAATAAGCCATCCTAAAGATAGATAAGGTGCAAAAGGTATGTAGTCCTTTCTGCTCTTTATCTTAAAAAGTACAAGTAAAACACCTGCCAAAGCTCCCAACACAACACCCAGCAACAAATTTAAAAGCACAAGCTTCCATCCTATAAAAAAGCCTATAAGAGCCATCAATTTTACATCTCCTCCCCCCATTTCCCCTCCTGAGAGAAGAGAGATGAGAAGGAGTATTCCCCCACCCAATAAAAATCCCAGAATGTAGTCTAAAAAGCCATAACTATACATGAGTAGTCTAAAAATTAAAGCACCTATAAATCCAGCTATTATTATGCTATTGGGTATAATTTTGTGTTCCAAATCTATAAAACTTGCTGAAATCAGCACAGAAGAAAGAAACATGTAAGAAAAAGCCTTCACGTCCAACCCAAATTTAGAGTAAATTATTACAAATACAATTCCTGTAAGCAGCTCCACAACAGGGTATCTTATTGAAATTTTTTCTCCACAGTACCTGCATCTTCCTTTAAGTAAAATATAACTCAATATTGGTATTAAATCAATACCATTTAATTCATGACCACATCTGGGACAATGGGAGGAAGGGTATATTATGGATTCTTTTCTGGGAACTCTGTATATGACTACATTTAAAAAACTTCCTATAATTGTGCCGAATAGAAATATGAGTATGTAAATTAGCATTTTCATGATTAAAATTGCCTCCTAAAAAATAGTAAGGAGGGCACAAAAACGTGCCCTGAAGTTATGGTAAAGTAACTTTGCCAGTAGAAGGATCGTACTTAAAATCTTTTCCATCCTGAGTTTTTGGTACTTTGTCAATATAGTTAGGAGCAAGCTCATCTAATGACTGTGGATATTTTCCTTCATGTTCAACATAATATCTCTCTATAGCATTTTGCAATATCTTTAAATTTGCCATATCAGCATTTTCTTTTGCTGTTTTTAATGACGTTGTCACTCTCGGCACAGCAATTGCTGCAAGTATTCCTAAAATTGCAATTACAACAATCAACTCAATTAGTGTAAAACCTCTTTCATCTTTGTTTAATGCTTTTACAAACCATTCCATCCTTTTTCACCCCCTTTCCCCTTGAATTTACCTTCCAATGAAATTGTATAGTTCAAACAGTGGCATTATTATTGAGACGACTATGAAGCCTACCACTGTTGCAAGCATTAGGATTATAATCGGCTCTAACAAAGTTGTCATCTGGGATACTGCTGTGTCAACTTCTCTGTCAAAGAAATTTGCCGTCTTCTCAAGTATTGTATCCAGAGCGCCAGAGCTTTCTCCAACACTTATCATTTGAATCACCATGGGAGGGAAAATTCCAATTCTCCTCAACGGTTCAGATAAAGGTAGTCCCTTTTTCACATCTTCCTCTGCCCTTCTTATGCCCTCTGCAACTACTGTGTTGCCCACTACCTTCTCTACTACCTCCAGTGCCCTGACAAGGGGTATACCTGCTCCAACCAAAGTCCCTAAAGTCCTTGCAAACCTGGAAGTTATAATTTTCTTATTCAGCGGTCCAAAAATAGGCATATTCAAAAGCATTCTGTCAAAAATTCGCCTTCCCTGAGAAGTCTTCACAAAATTATATATACCATAAACCATAAGGAAAATAAATCCTATGTAAAAATACCAATAGTTAGATATTGAGCTAGCAATTAAGAGCAAAATTCTCGTAGGAAGAGGTAGGGTTACTCCTGCATTCTCAAACATCGCCACGAATATTGGAAGCACATTTGTTAATAAAAACACTACAACAAAAACTGCCACAATGCTCACAATTGCGGGATATGTCAGTGCCGATTTTACTTTCTGATTGAGGTCATTTTCCTTTTCATAGTGGTCCGCCATCTCATTCATTATCCTGTCAAGAGTACCGCTGACCTCCCCTGCTTCTACCATGTTATACAAAAGCATTGGAAAGACGTCTTCTCTCTTTCTCATAGCATCAGAAAGGGTACGTCCTTTTTGCACTTCTTCGTACACTTCTGATAAAGCCATTTTGAGTTTTTTATTACTAACCTGTTCTTTCACTGTCGCAAGAGAAGTCAGAATAGGAATTCCTGCATTTATCAAAGTAGCAAACTGGCGGCAAAAAACTGCAATGTCTTTGACTTTTACCCTTTTAAAAGAGCTAAAATCTAGAATGTCTTTTTTGACTACTTCCTCTTTTATGTCAATTATGTAATAATTTCTCCCCTTCAATATGTCTATGCACTGGGACTTTGAATCTACCTCCAAAGTCCCTGTAATTAAGTTTCCCCCCATGTCCCTTGCTTTGTAAAAGTACAAAGGCATAAAATCACCCCTATATCATGCGTGAAAAGCTCTCCTGGTCAACGCAGTAAGTTAAAGCATCTTCCAAAGAGATAACCCCTGATTTTAAAAGGTGCAAAATAGACATGTCCATAGTAATCATTCCAAATTTACCACCTGTTTGAACTGCCGACTGTATTTGGTAAGTCTTCCCTTCCCTTATGAGATTCCTTATAGCAGGGGTTGCAATCATCACTTCTGTGGCAACAACTCTTCCGCTTCCGTCTTTTTTAGGAATAAGCTGCTGAGATATGATTCCTTCTAATACGTTGGAAAGCTGTATCCTTATTTGCTGTTGCTGATGAGGCGGAAAAACATCAATAATCCTATCAATCGTTTTTACAGCTCCTATTGTGTGAAGAGTGGAAAGAACAAGATGGCCTGTCTCGGCAGCAGTTATTGCAATCTGTATTGTCTCCAAATCCCTCATCTCACCGACAAGTATCACATCCGGGTCTTCTCTTAATGCAGCTCTTAAAGCCGATGCAAAGGATGTAGCATCGTGCCCAATTTCTCTTTGATTTACTATGCTTTTATTGTGCTTGTGCAAATACTCTATAGGGTCCTCCAATGTAAGAATGTGACAAGTCCTTTTAGAATTTATCCAGTCCACCATAGCCGCCAGTGTGGTGGACTTCCCACTTCCCGTAGGTCCTGTAACAAGTATCAATCCCCTCGTTTTCAAAGCCAAATCTTTAAGTATGAGTGGAAGTCCCAGCTCTTCTATAGTAGGTATTCTCAAGGCAACAGACCTTATGGCAAGGCTGTAACTTCCTCTTTGCTTGTACACATTTATTCTAAACCTTCCCAAACCTGTCACAGAATAGGAAAGGTCAATATCCCCATTTTCCTCCAGCTTTTTTAGCTGCTCGCTCGTAAGTAGGTCTTTGACTATCTCCTCTGTATCTTTAGGTGTAAAAGGCTCTCCTTCTAATTTTTGAAGATAGCCGTTAATTCTTACAACAGGTGGAACTCCTACTGTTATGTGTAAATCTGAAGCTTTTTTCTCCACAACCAATTTCAAAAGTTCAATGGTCTCCATCCTCATCATTCCTCATAAGTTAGTCTCACCATCTCTTCGACAGTAGTTTTGCCCTGTAAAATGAGCTTTCTTGCGCTTTCTCTCAAAGTCTTCATGCCATTTTTTATAGCTTTTTCTTCAATCACATCTGAGGAAACCTTTGCATTTATGAGTTCTCTTATGTCAGAAGTCACAGTCATTATCTCGTATATAGGGATACGCCCTCTGTAGCCTGTCCTGTTGCAGACAGGACAGCCTTTGCCTTTATAAAGAGTGACCTCTTCATCTTCCGGAATCCCCAAAATCTCTTTTTCTTCCTTTGAAGCCTTATAGGGAACTTTGCAATTGTCGCACACCTTTCTAGCAAGCCTTTGAGCTATCACTCCCACTACAGAAGAAGCCACCAAATAAGGCTCAATCCCCATATCTATCAGTCTCGTTATCGCACCTGCAGCGTTGTTGGTGTGCAGCGTCGAAAGCACTAAATGACCTGTTATCGCCGCTCTTATGGCGATCTCAGCTGTCTCTGTATCTCTTATCTCCCCAATCATTATTATATCAGGGTCCTGCCTTAAGATGGACCTTAGTGCAGTAGCAAATGTAAGCCCTGCTTTTTCATTTACCTGCACTTGATTTATGCCTTCCAGCGAATACTCAACAGGGTCTTCTACTGTTATTATGTTCACATTGGGCTTATTGAGCTCTCTTAGCATTGCATAAAGAGTAGTAGTTTTACCACTTCCCGTAGGACCTGTTAAAAGCACAATTCCATTGGGTCTTTTTATCAGTTTATCAAAAAGAGGCAAATCCTCCTCATCAAATCCAAGTTGTTCTTTTGTCATCACAAAGTTTTCCTTGTCAAGAAGCCTTAAAACTATCTTTTCGCCAAACACAGTAGGAAGGGAGGAAACCCTTACATCTACGGTTCTGCCTGACACCGTGAAATCAAATCTCCCGTCTTGTGGAAGCCTTCTTTCGGCGATATTCATATTGGCCATTATCTTTATTCTAGTCACAACAGGAGCATGCGTGCTTTTTATAGTCCTCATTGCTTCTGTCAACTGCCCATCTATTCTGAAGCGAATTCTCAAATCCTTTTCTGTCGGCTCAATGTGTATATCTGAGGCTCTGCTTTTCACAGCCTGCTCAATTATAGAATTGACAAATCTTACAGCAGGAGCATTTTGGATTTCTTCCAGCACTTCTTGAGGTAGGCTTTCCTCTTCTTTAAACTCCTTTTTAAATTCCTGAGCCGCTTTTTCTGCCTGTTCTTTGCCATAGATTCTATCTATAGCTTTTAGAATGCTGCTCTCCGATGCAATCAAAGGTTTCACATTTTGTTTAGTTATAATTCTCACATCATCCAAGGCAAAAATATTGAGGGGGTCTGCCATTGCTACATAAAGGCCGTCTTCACTTTTTTTAACAGGGATGAGGAGATGCCTCTTGGCTACAGATTCAGGAACAAGCTTTGCAACCTCAGGGTCAATGTAGTATTTCTGAAGGTCCACATGGGGTATTCCCAGCTGAAATTCAAGGGCTTCTAATATCTGATTTTCTGTCACATACCCGAGCTTTGTAAGGACTTTCCCCAATTTTTCCCCTGTTTTGCTCTGCACTTCCATGGCATGTTTCAGTTGTTCTTCCGTGATAAGTCCCACTTCCACAAGAAGTTCTCCAAGTTTTTTCTTAGCCATAAAAATACCTCTTCCCTCTACATTTCTCCCCTTATTTTCTCATACACAAAGTCTTTGTCAAAAAACTCTCCTGTCCAGAGGTAAAAAGCATAGCTAGCCTGATTCACAAGCATTGAGAGGCCATTTGCGCTTTTTACACCGTTTTTTCTTGCGTACTTTAAAAAAAGCGTCTCAGAAGGATTGTATATTAAATCATACACAAAATTTGCCTTTGCCACTACCTCCTCAGAAACTGGAGAGTTCCCCACTTCAGGATGCATCCCCACAGAAGTTGTGTTTATGAGAATATCAATTTCATTAAATTTTTCCACTTCTTCTATACTGCAGTAATCGCATTTCATCTTAAATTCTTCCCTTATGTATTCTGCCAGCGCTTTCGCTTTATTTAAAGTCCTATTGGCTATTACAATTGATTCTACTCCTTCCCTTGCAAGGGCAAAACATATAGCTTTTGATGCTCCTCCTGCCCCCAGTACAAAGGCTTTTCTTCCTCTTACATCCTCTTTCAACTCTTTTAAGGAATCTATGAATCCCTGTACGTCTGTATTGTAGCCTTTTAAAATCCCATTTTCATTGACAACTGTATTCACAGCTCCAATTTTTTCTGCCTCTTCCGTGACAAAATCCAAATAATTCATTACGCTCTCTTTATGAGGGACAGTCACATTAAATCCCTTTATACCTAAAGCTTTTAGTCCTTTTACAGCATTTTCTAATAACTCAGGGGCTACATCAAAGACCACGTACACTCCATTGAAATTGAGCTTTTCAAAAGAAGAGTTATGTATCAAAGGTGAAAGACTGTGTTTGACTGGATGCCCAATAAGTCCAAAGACCTTTGTGGTGCTGTCAATTTTCATATCCTTCAATCCTCTTTAAAATGATTTTCTCAGCTCTTCTCATAATCTTAGTCCAGGCAAGCTCTTCATCAGACAAAGGTTTTACCAAGATAGTATAAAGTCCGACCCTTTTTCCTCCTAAAATGTCAGTAAATATTTGATCTCCAATTAAGGCTGTCTCATGAGGTTTTGCTCCTAAAAGTTTTAGGGCCTTTTTAAAAGCACCCTTTCTCGGTTTAATTGCCCAGGCAATACCTGGAATTCCAGTTTTTTCTTTGAGCTCATTTACTCTTTTCTTCGTATTATTTGAAACTAAGCAAATTTTAAACCCTTCGTTTTTTGCTCTTTCCAACCATTCAACAGTGTCCTCATCAAGAAATTTTGCTTTTTTTGGCAAAAGAGTGTTATCTATGTCCAGCACAAGGCTAGTAATACCTTTCTTTTTTAGCAAATTCAAGTCGATTTTATGTACACTTTCCACAATCATGTCAGGAATTAGTTTTTCATACATAAGCCCACCTCATTTAGTTAAAATTATATACTACAAAAAAATAGACTGTCAATAAGACAGTTCACATTGAAAGCTCTTTATAAAGCTTATTCAAGGCTTTCTTCTCAATTCTCGATACGTAAGAACGAGAAATTCCAAGCATTTTCGCAATTTCCCTCTGAGTCCTCACTCTTCCATTGTAAAGCCCATATCTCATTTCTATTATCATGCGCTCCCTGTTTTTTAAGACGCTGTTTAACTTACTGTAAAGCTTTTTAATCTGTATCTTCTTTTCCACCTGCTCAGATACCTCATCCTCATCTGTCCCAAGTACATCCATTAGTGAGATTTCATTTCCTTCCTTATCTACCCCTATTGGGTCTTGAAGAAAAACTTCTCCTTTCATCTTTTTCTCTGCCCTTATGGACATGAGGATTTCATTTTCTATGCACTTTGCAGCATATGTGGCAAGATGTGTGCCTTTTTCAAAGTCATAAGTATCTATGGCTTTAATAAGTCCAATTGTCCCTATAGAAATAAGGTCATCTAAATCTCTTCCTGTCCCGCTATACTTTTTTACCACATGAGCGACCAGTCTTAAATTTCTCTCAATCAATATATTCCTTGCCTCTTCGTCTCCTCTTCTGTACGCTTCCAAGTACTTTCTCTCTTCTTCAGGGGATAAAGGGCTTGGAAAAGAATTGGTGTTAGTAAGGTAACCTAAATTCAGTATCTCCTTTACTATGGTTCCTACAAGTGCAGCAATAACTTCCCACACGGCCGCCACCTCTTCTTTTTTAATAAATTACACATTTATTATATGGTTTTATCTGAAAAAGGTGCCTGTACATCAGTATTTAATTATCTCTTCGGCTATTTCTTTGAAAATAGGAGCGGCCTTTATTCCCCCTGTGTCTCCGTTTTTAACAAATACAGCAATAGAATACTTGGGATTTTCATAAGGCACAAAGCCTACAAACCAGGCATGATATATATTTAATTCTTTGTTGACCTCTGCAGAACCTGTCTTTCCAGCACTTTTGCAAAAAGTCTCTGCTCTTTTGCCTGTCCCCTCCGGGTCAACCACCACTTGCCTCATCATATACCTCAAAATTTTGGCTGTGTTACTTTCTAACACTCTATATGATTCTCGAGGCGGAAATCTCTTAACCTCCTCTCCCTTTTCATCCACCACTGCCTCCACAAGACGCGGTACATTCCTTATACCATCATTCGCAATTGTAGCTACTATATCGGCAGCTTGAAGCGGAGTCATCAAAACTTCTCCCTGGCCTATCGAAAGATTTCCAATGCCAGCGCCGTATGTGTCAGAAAGCTTTGGAAGCCTTCCTATTTGCTCCGGTATTGGAAGACCATCGTCTTTCTCTATCCCAAATTTTCTTGCCATGTCTAAAATAGCTTTTGCACCTGTTATCTCCCCTATCCTTATAAAAGTTGTATTGCAGGAAACTGCAAAACCTTTGACTATATTTATCAAGCCATGGCTCTCTCCCTTAAAATCGTGAAAGACAACTCCATTTATATCGTAACTTCCACTGCAGTAAAAAGTATCTTCTAAGCTGACTTTCCCAGATTCTAAAGCTGCCGCAGCAACTATGATTTTAAAAATAGATCCAGGGGGATAGCCAGATACAGCCTTATTTATAAACTCTTCATTAGAGCTTTTTAAATAATCTTCTATCCTGTTCTGGTCAAAATTAGGCCTACTCGCCATCGCTAGTATATTCCCTGTTTTTACCTCCAGTACAACTGCTGCTCCTTCTATCCTACGCCTGTCAAGTACATCTTCCACCACCTTCTGTATATGGTAGTCTAGAGTGGTTTTTACACCAAAAACTTTGTCGTGAACGGTTTGTATTTTTACACCTAATCCCTTTATATAGTCATTTCTGCTGCCATCAGTAAAGACTGCAATGCTGTCGCTGGCATCTGTAGCCAAAACCTCATCAAAAGATTCCTCCAACCCCATCTTTTTATCTCCAAGATATCCTATCACATGCCTTGCAAGAGAGTTTGAAGAATACCTCTGTGGAAGCTCGAGTTTAAAAATTCCAACAGGAAGAGAAAAATCTACATCCCTTCTTATCTCATATCTGATATAGTCTTTATTTCTCTTTAAATCTTCTCTAATCTTTTCGGAAGAAATTTCTGTAATCTCACTGAGTATTTCTGCTGCCCTTTTTTTATCATTTATCATTTTGGGTATTGCAAAGACATACTCTTTGTAGTCTCTATCTGTGAAAGGTATCATGTTTCTATCGTATATATCTCCGCGCTTTTCTGAAATTTTAAAGCTTTTAATTCTCTGTTCCATTGCTTTTTCAGAATAAAAATTATATTTTACTACCTGTATGTAAAAAAGCCTTCCAGCCAATATAAAAATCATAAGGGCCAAAACTATACGCAAAAAAACTATCCTTTTCTCCATAAAAATAGCTCCTTTCAGGAACCAGTATTCCCAAAAGGAGCTTTTTTAAACATTATTTTTAGATTCTCTTCTTAAAATATAAAGCTCTTCAACAGGATTAACAACAGGAATTTTCACTATCATCTGGGGGTGCGGAGCTACTTCGATCTCTCTTCCTTCCTCATCCCACATCTTCTCAATTTTCTGCTTAAATTGAACCTTAGGCCCTATAACTTCCACTTCATCCCCAACAAACATTCTGTTCCTCTGCTCCACAATCGCTATCCTCGTCTCAGGGTCATATCTCTTGACAATGCCCACAAAGTCATGGGTGCGGATGTACTTAGAAGACTCATAATTTTGAGCATCTGCCCCCGGCCTGCCAAAATAAAAGCCTGTGGTAAATCCTCTGTGGCTTGCCTTCCCCACTTCCTCAAGAAGGCTCCTGTCAAAAACGTAATCCTTCCCTTTTTCAAGGTAATCGTCAATTGCCTTCCTATAAGCCCGTGTAACCACCGCAACGTAATATGCGCTCTTGTTTCTCCCCTCAATTTTAAAACTTGTAACTCCAGCTTCTACCAATTGAGGAATGTACTCTATCATGCACAGGTCTTTTGAATTTAAAATATAAGTGCCTCGCCCGTCTTCTTCAATAGGAAAATACTCTCCCGGCCTTTTTTCTTCCATCAGGTAATATTTCCACCGGCAGGGCTGCGCACATTCCCCTTTGTTGGCGTCTCTTCCTGTCAGGTAATTGCTCAAAAGGCATCGCCCTGAATAGGATATGCACATAGCACCGTGCACAAAAGCCTCCAATTCTAAAGAAGGAGGCGTCTTATCCCTTATCTCTTTTATTTCCTTTAAAGAAAGCTCTCTTGCTAAAATTATTCTCTTTGCACCTAATCTGTGCCAGAAATTTGCAGTCAAGTAATTTACAGTATTAGCCTGAGTGCTTATGTGTACATCTATCTCAGGAGCAATTTCCTTAACTATAGAAAAAACTCCCAAATCAGAGACAATAACAGCATCTACTCCGAGGTCTATAACTTTTTTAATGTATTCCGGCAGCTCTTCTAAATCCTTATTGTGGGGAAAAATATTTATGGTGATATAGGCTTTTCTGTTGCTTTTTTTTAAATATCTAACACCCTCTTTTATCTCATCAAGTGTAAGCCCCACATAGGCTCTTAAGCTGTAATTTTGTCCTCCAAAGTAAACAGCATCTGCTCCGTATTTTACAGCAACCTTTAGCCTTTCCAAATCTCCAACTGGCGCCAAAAGCTCTAACATAAATCACTCCTCCCTAATGCTTAAAGCCAACCCATCTCCTAAAGGCAAAATCACCGTGTAAAAATTCTTGTCCTTTTTCAACACTTCTATAAACTCCCTCATCCTGTACACAATCGTTCTTCTCTTGTGCTTTACATGTTCTTCACCAACTACATAACCCTTGTACAGGATGTTATCCCAGAGGACAATCCCATCTTGTGGAACAAATTCTCTTATCTTTTTGTAAAACTCCAAATACTGGCCCTTTGCCGCATCCACAAAGATAAAATCGTACTCATTCGTCAGATTGTCCAGTACCTCTTCTGCCTCTCCGCAGATTAAATCAATCCTTCCCTCTATCTTAGCTCTTTTAAAGTTTTTCTTTGCAATCTCAGCAAGGTTTATATCCCTTTCAATTGTAACAATTTTAGAGTTTTGATAGGCCCTTGCCATTATTATGGTGGAATATCCTATGGCTGTTCCTATCTCCAGTATATTAAGAGGCTTTTTAAGCCTCACCATAAAGCTCAAAAAAGCTGCTACTTCAGGTTTTGCTATAGGAATGTAATTTTCTTCTGCAAATTTTCTCAATGGCTTTAAGTCTTCATACAACTCCTCGTGAAAAGACCTTATAAACTGTATATCACGATAGGTTATCTCCATCGCCTCAACCCTTCACTTTTTATTTTGCTCCCTTTCCACTTCTCTTTGAGCTTTTAAATGCTCCTGATAAGTTCTGCTAAAGATGTGTGTTCCATCTCCTCTGGCCACAAAATAATAATAGTCATGTTTAGAAGGATTTAAAGCAGCCTCAATGGATTTAAGTCCGGGATTGCAAATAGGTCCAATAGGAAGCCCGTAATGTTCATAGGTATTATAAGGAGAATCGACTTTTAAGTCCTGATATGAAAGCACTTCCTTATGAGTTCCTAAAGCGTATTCAACAGTAGGACAAAGCTCCAGCTTCATCTTTTTCTTCAGCCTGTTGTAAATAACTCCTGCGATAATAGACCTTTCCCTGTCCAACACAGCTTCTTTTTCTACAATTGATGCAACAATCACAATCTCATCGGGAGTCATCCCCATTCTTTGAGCGTTGTCTTTGATTACAGTGTTGTACACTTCTTCAAACCTTTTTAACATCATGTTTATTATCTCTTTTTCGTCAGCATTTACAGGAATAAAATAGGTATCGGGGAAAAGGTAACCTTCTAATCTATTGGGCCTATCTCTCGGTATGTTTTTTAAGAAACTATATTCAAAATCGCCATTCTGCGCTACTTCTAAAAATTTTTTCTCATCGACAAGCCCTATTTGAGCCAATTTTTTCGCTATATCTTTAACAGTATACCCTTCGGGAATTGTGACTTTAAAAACATCCATTTCAGATTTTCCTGCTGCTATTTTTTCAATAATCTGGTCAACTGTCATATTCTGACTTAATAAATATTTTCCAGCCTTCAGCTTACCATCTGCTTTTAATATTTTTGCCCGCCATACAAAAAACCACTCATTTTTAATCAAATTTTTTTCTTTCAAAAGCTTTGCTATCTGGTGAGTAGAATAGCCACTGGGTATATTCACAACCACTTCCTCTGATGCCCTTGTAGACACAGGCTTAAAAAGGCTTTGATAATAAAAAGAAGCAGAAACAAAAAGAAAAATTAAAACTATCACAAGTATAAAAAATTTGCTTTTACCTTTTGTTTCGACTTTATTCATCTTATTTCTCTCCTTAGAGGGGTATACATAAATTATACAATTAATTGAAAATAAAAACAAGTAAGCCTAAAAGCTTACTTGTCACAGTGAGTATCTGTCTTTAATCCTTTTATAGGCAATTAAAACAGCATACCCAAATACACCTGTCACAATTGCCTCACTCAATGCAATGTCAATTGCCACAATGTAATAAGGCATTTTTAGGAAATAGCTCACCCATATTGAAACAAACAAAGCGTTCAAAATAATGGGAGGCAAAATAGCCTGATAAAACTTTTTTGCCTTTGATGTAAGGTACGCAGCTATAAGGGTTACAAAACTCCCTCCTAAAATATCTATAATGCCAAAGGGACTCCCTATATTTGCTAAAAGACATCCAATGAAAACACCCCAGATAGCCGCCGGCTCTATCATCGGCAGAACCACCAAAGCCTCTGAAAGCCTAAACTGAATAGGGCCATAGGAGACACTGCCGAGCAAAAAAGTCACTGCAAAATAAATTGCTGCAATAACTCCCGCTTTCGCAATGTATTTTACATCAATTTTACCCATTTTTCCTCTCTCCATTCTTTGTGTTAAATTTCCATTATAATAGGCAGTATCATTGGATTCCTTTTAGTTTTCTCATAGAGGAAATTGCTTAAATTATCCTTTATCATGGATTTTATAGTAGCCCACTCGTTGATTTCTTCTTTTTCACATTTTGCAAGGACTTCTCGTACGATGTTCTTGGACTCCTCCATCAAATCTTCAGACTCTCTCACATACACAAATCCGCGTGAAATAATATCTGGCCCTGCTATCACCGCTCCAGTCTCTTTGGAAATCGTGACAACCACAACTAACAGGCCATCCTGGGCAAGGTGCTTTCTGTCCCGCAGGACTATATTGCCCACATCTCCAACTCCCAATCCGTCCACCAATACCTTACCGGCTGTGACTGTACCTGCAATTCTACCTGAATCTTTCGTAAATTCCAGCACTGTACCGTTGTCCACTACAAAGATGTTCTCCGGCGGCATTCCAAGGCTTTCAGCAAGTTTTGCGTGCTGCACCAGGTGCCTGTACTCGCCGTGAACAGGTATGAAAAATTTCGGCTTTATAAGGGTGTGCAAAAGTTTGATCTCTTCCTGGCATGCATGTCCAGAAACGTGTATATCTGCTAAAGCTTCATATATCACATTGGCACCCTTTTTGAAAAGCTGATTTATAACTCTTGAGATCAATCTTTCATTTCCCGGAATTGGAGAAGCCGAGATTATGACAGTGTCTCCAGGGACAATCTCCACTTTTTTGTGTTCAGAAGAGGCCATTCTGGTAAGTGCCGACATCGGTTCACCTTGACTTCCTGTGGTGATTATCACTACTTTGTTGTGGGGAAGTTTATTCGCCTCATCCAAATCTATCAAAAGCCCTTCTGGCACTGTCAGATATCCAAGCTCCATGGCTACATTCACAACATTTACCATGCTTCTTCCTGATATGGCCACTTTCCTTCCGTACTTCTGTGCGGAATTTATTATCTGCTGAACCCTGTGAATATTTGAAGCAAAAGTGGCTACAATTATCCTCTGCTCAGCCTTTCTGAAAAGATTATCAAAAGTCTCCCCTACTGTTCTTTCAGACATCGTATAGCCCGGCCTTTCAATGTTCGTGCTGTCACACAGCATCACCAGTACGCCCTTTTCTCCCAATTGTGCAAACCGGTGCAAATCCGGCACTTCCCCGTCTATAGGCGTAAAATCGATCTTGAAATCCCCTGAGTGAAAAACCGTACCTACAGGCGTGTGAATAGCCAAAGCTGCTGAATCTGCAATGCTGTGGGAAGTCCTTATAAACTCTACTTTAAACTGGCCGATCTCAACTGTCTCTCTGGGTTTTACAGTGATTAGCTTACTGTCTCTCAAAAGTCCGTGCTCTTTTAATTTGTACTCAACCAACCCAATTGTAAGTCTGGTACCATAAATTGGAACATTGAGCTGCTTCAACACGTAGGGCAGAGCCCCTATGTGGTCCTCGTGGCCATGGGTGAGCACAATTGCTTTAACTTTTTCCCTGTTTTTCAATAAATAAGTAATATCGGGAATGACAAGGTCAATTCCTAACATCTCATCATCAGGGAAAGCGAGGCCACAGTCTACAACTATGATATCATTTCCATACTCGAATACAGTCATGTTTTTGCCAATTTCATTTAATCCGCCCAAAGGAATTATCTTCAGTTTTGCCTTGTGCGCCAAATACCTTTCTCCTTTCGTTAGATATTTTTTTACCCCTCTCCCCTTTAAATAAAAATAGACCCGTACCTTACACCAGTTAATATAAATTATACTTTATTTCTACAATTACTGCAATAACCGTAGAATTTCACGTTGTGGTCAACAATTTCAAAATTCTTCGTCTTCTCAATCAGCTTCTCCAAGTCTTCCAGCAAATCTCCTTCCATTTCTATGACATTTCCGCACTTTAAACATATCAGGTGATGGTGCTGATGAGCATCTTCCTGGTAAAGCTCATACCTGTTCCGTCCCTCATCAAAATTCAATTTATATACAAGTCCCAGTTCCTCAAAAAGCTGTAGAGTCCTGTAAACTGTAGCCAAGCCTATCTCAGGATACTTCCGCTTAACAAGGTCGTATATCTCTTCTGAAGACAGATGTTTATTTTTATTTTCCATTATCACGTCCAGAATTACCCGCCGCTGCGTAGTCAACTTAAAACCCTTCTCTTTCAATTTTTCCTTAAGTTTATCAAATTCATTCACTTTTTTCACCACCAAATTATTTCAACTACAAATAGTTTATGATATTCATTTTCAATTGTCAACAAGTTTTTCTCAAAAAATATCAACTATTATTCGCCGTCTTTAATTTCAATTGAAAACAGACAAAATAAAATTAAGATATACCCAAAAAGGGTATACCTTAATTCCCAATCCCTTTATTCATCAAAATTTAATCACTCATCATCATCATCAAAATCTTCTTCATCATAATAATCTTCATACTCTTCCATCAGCTCATTGTACGCCTCGACAGCATCATTGAACTCATCTTCATCCTCAATCGCTACGAAAATGTCATTGCCATCTTCGTCCTGCTCTACCCTCAGGATATAGGCTTCTTCTCCATCTCCATCCACAGGCACCACAACTGCATATCTGTTGTCATCCACATCAAAGGCGGCTACGAGCTCAAAATCTACCGGATGGCCATGTTCGTCAATCAACTGAATAATTTCTGGTTCCATAAACTTTCACCTCAATTCTACCAAGATAATGTAATTGTATAACATCTCCAGCCAGCTGTCAAGGCTTTTTAGGAATTTTTTTGAGAGTCAAGATAGCTCTGGAGTATTATAGTAGCAGCAAGTTTGTCAATCACCTTTTTCCGCTTTCCCCTTGACATGTCCACTCCTTCTATCAAAAACCTTTCCGCCTGAAGGGTAGTAAGCCTTTCATCCCAAAATACAACAGGAATTCTTAACACCTCTCTTAATTTTTCTCCAAACTTAATGACTTTTTCCCCCTGAGGTCCTATTGAACCGTTCATGTTTTTTGGAAGACCCACCACAACTTTTTCTACGCTATATTTTTTCACAATTTCCTCTATTGCTTTCACATCTTCTACAAAACTTTTTCTTCTTATAGTTGTAATCCCCTGGGCAATTGTTGAAGAAACATCGCTTATTGCCACTCCAATGGTCTTGTCTCCTACGTCCAATCCCAATACTCTCAAGTTACACCCCGTCCTTAAAAAAATGCCTCACGCGAGGTGAGGCATTTATTCTTTGCTCAAGTAACTTTTTAGAAGTTCTTCCACCAGCTCATCTCTTTCTATTTTTCTTATGAGGTTTCTAGCATTTTTGTGGCTAGTGATGTAAGTAGGGTCTCCAGAGAGAATGTACCCAACTATTTGGTTGACAGGGTCGTACCCTTTTTCTGAAAGCGCCTCGTAAACTGCTTCTAAAATCTCTTTCACAGATTTTTTGTCCTTAGACACAGTGTACTTTATGGTCTGCTCATTTTTTTCAACCAATGCAATCACCTCTGACTCTATCATACCCCATCAAGAAGGCCACAGTCAAGCCTTTAACTGTCCTTTTACAATTTCAATAGCTTTTTCCAGAGCCTCTTTCACCTTTGAAATATTTTTGCCTGTTCCCTGGGCCATTTCTGCTCTTCCGCCGCCATTCCCCTCGGCTATGCTGCATGTCTCTTTAATAACTGCTCCCATGTTTACGCCTTTTTCTACAGCATCTTTTGTGGCCATTCCTACAAACAAGGCTTTATCTTTAGAGGAAGAAGCTAAAATCACAGCTGCGCTCTTCAACCTATCTTTAAGAATATCTCCTAAAGTCTTTAAAGCCTCCATATCGTAATCTTCCACTCTGGAAGCTATGACTTTGACGCCATCTACAGAAATAGCCGAATCTATCAGGGTTTCTGCTAAAATGCTTGCAATCTTTGTCTTTAAACCCTCTATTTCTCTTTCTTTGTCCTTTAATGACTGCTGCAAGTTCTCTATCTTTGAAACTACTTCTTTTTCCTGCGCCTTTAAAGTTTCAGAAACTCTATCTAATATTTCTTTCTGCTCATTTAAATATTTGATGGCCTCTATACCTGTTAAAGCCTCTATTCGCCTTAATCCAGCTCCTACTGCGCTTTCTGATACAATTTTAAAAATTCCTATTTCGCTGGTATTCTTTACATGTGTACCCCCGCAAAGTTCCATGCTGTAGTCATCAATTTTCACAACTCTTACTTTGTCCCCGTACTTTTCTGTAAAGAGAGCTACAGCTCCTTCTTTCAAGGCATCTTCGTAATTTTTCTCTTCAACTACTACAGGAAGCTGCTCGTATATCTTTTCATTAACCCTTTCTTCTATCTTTTTAAGCTCCTCTTTTGAGACTGCCTGATAGTGCGAAAAATCAAATCTCAATCTATCGTATGCGACAAGCGAACCCGACTGATTGACATGGTCACCTAAAACTTCTTTCAAAGCTTTGTGGAGAAGGTGTGTAGCAGTGTGGTTTCTCGCAGCACCTTTTCTCTTTGAGACATCAATCTTAGCTACTACTTTATCTCCAACCGAAATTAATCCTCTCTCCACAGTGCCAATGTGTATGAACTTGTTCCCTACCTTTTTGCAGTCGTTCACTTTTATTAATGTGTCTTCTTCTTCAATGACCCCGCTATCTCCTACCTGTCCGCCACTTTCAGCATAAAAAGGCGTCACATCTAAAATTATACTTACATCGTCCCCTGCTTCCGCCTGCTCTACCACTTCATTGTCCTTCACGATAGCTAACACTTTAGCCTCACTTTCATAAACCTCATATCCCACAAACTTCGTAGAAATATCTCCCAAAGTGGAATATATGTCCTGCTCCCACAGGCTATTGTCTTCTTTTCTGCTGCTTCTAGCTCTTACCCTCTGCTTTTCAAGCTCTTCTTTATATCCTTCCTCATCAATTGTAATGCCTGATTCTTGCAGTATCTCTTTTGTCAAATCCAAGGGGAATCCATAAGTATCGTAAAGTTTGAAGGCTTTTGCACCTTCTAACACAGTCTTACCTTGAGCTTTGAGTTCATTTATATAATCCTGTAAGATGGCAAGCCCTTGGTCTACCGTCTCCTTAAACCTCTCTTCTTCCAGCTTTATAATCTTCTTTATATAATCTTTTCTCTCAATTATTTCTGGGTAAGCTCCTCCGTAATTTTCCACAACAGAATCTACTACTTTGTACAGGAAAGCATCATTTAATCCCAAAAGCTTGCCATGCCTTGCAGCTCTTCTAAGAAGTCTTCTTAACACATAACCCCTTCCCTCGTTGGAGGGGAGGATTCCATCGGAAATCATAAAGGTGATGCCTCTTATGTGGTCCGTGATAACCCTTATAGATACATCCTTATCAGCATCTTTGCCATACTCTACCTCTGCAAGGTCTGATATAAAGTCGCGAATGCCTCTTATCACGTCCACATCAAAAATTGTATCTACTCCCTGCATTATTGCCGCTATTCTCTCAAGCCCCATTCCTGTATCTATATTGGGATTGGGAAGTCTGTGATAATTGCCCTGCTCATCTTTATTAAACTGAGTGAAAACTAAGTTCCAGAATTCCACATACCTGTCACAATCGTCACACCCAATTCCGCAATCGGGTTTGCCACATCCTTTTTCTTCTCCCCTGTCAAAGTAAATCTCTGAACAGGGTCCGCAGGGACCTGTACCTATCTCCCAGAAATTATCTTCTTTGCCCATTCTCACTATTCTCTCTGGCGGAAGCCCTACTATCTTATTCCATATTTCAAAAGCTTCATCGTCCTCTTCATAAATGGTTACCCACAGCCTGTCAACAGGAAGCTTTAAAACTTCAGCGACAAACTCCCAAGCCCAAGGAATAGCCTCTTTTTTAAAATAATCTCCAAAAGAGAAATTTCCGAGCATCTCAAAGAAAGTGGCATGCCTTGCAGTTTTCCCTACTCTTTCAATGTCAGGCGTCCTTATGCACCTCTGACAGGTAGTAACTCTTCTGCTTGGTGGCGTTTCCTTGCCTGTAAAATAGGGTTTTAAAGGCGCCATACCAGAGTTTATTAAGAGCAAACTTTTATCATTTTTGGGAACTAAAGAAAAACTTGGAAGTCTTAAATGCCCTTTGCTCTCAAAAAAACTCAAAAATTTTTCCCTGATTTCATTCATCCCGAGCTTTTCCATAAAAATCCTCCCCTTTTATACAATAAAACCGTCCCGAACAGGCAGGGGGACGGGCTGTACCCCGTTGTTTTTGAGTATATTATACAAGATTGAAAAAAACAAGTCAATAATGGCATTTATTTGGATAGTGTCAAGATACTGTAGGATTTTTTTAAGACAACCCCTGAAACTTAATTAATTCAGGGCTTCGTTTTATCATGTTCTTTATATAACTTGTGCATATTTTAATGCTCTTAAAACCCTATATATTGGCGTTACTTTCCCTATATTCAAAACCGTAATATTGTTTATTTTTTCATTTGTAGACGTTTTAACTCTCCTTACTGCCTCTTTTATTTGCTTCTCTGTTAATTTGTAACTTCCTGCATTTATATTCTTTTTCTTGCCCCACTCTACTTCTCTTAAGTCTCCTCCATTCTTGCTAAATACCCTTAATTTCGCCATTAACTTTAATCCTTCTCTGCTCCACCCTAATGGATTCCTGCTAAGTCTTGCAGAAAATACATGGCTTATATGCCCTTCTGCACTGCACCCTATTACATCTTCGTCTTCACTGTATATCTTTATCCCTTCCCAATTGTTTAGTATGTATCTCTTCGCTTCCTTTATCTTTTCTTTTTCTTTCTCTTCTTTTGCTATCTTTATTAACTCACCAAATATTTTCTTCACTCCTTCTTTATCCCCTTCATTTATTGCTCTCCATATCTTATCCCTATACTTTGGCTCTTTTGATGTTGCTTTTAATACGTATTTGTTTAAATGATATCTGTCTAACACAAACCTTGATTTTACTATCCATTCTAATCCCTCTTTTATCCATGGTGCTCCATCTCCTGCTATGTATATCTTCTCTATCTTCTCTTCCTTGTAATTTTCTTCTATGTAATTCGCTACATCTATCCATATGTCTTCTGCTTTCTCTCCTACGTATGCCTTGTAATACACATTCTTCAGTACGTTCCTTCCGTTTTTCTCTTCCCTACCTTCATGTATGTATATCAATCGCGGTGTTTCACTGCTGCCATCTTGTAAAGGTACATGGTCTTCATCTGCTTCTATGTATAAAACCCTTACTTCCTTCTTCTCTTTTATTTCTCTCTTCACCTCTACTTCTCCTATTTCCCTTATTGCGTTTAATACCGTCTGTTTACTTATTTTCTCTGGACATGCTTTCTCGCTACTTTTCTCGTATGATTCTTCTATCGCATTTTCTACTAACTTTATTTTTACTCCCTTTTCTATCCTCTCGTGCCGTCCTATCTCTAATGCATCATCCACTAAATATGTATATCTACCATCCTCCCTTGATTTGTAATATGTCCTCTCATATTCAATATCCCCAAGGACTGTCGTTAATCTCTTTTTATCTTTCCTCTCTACTACCCATTTTTCTTTCCTTCTCTTGTCTTCTTTTATTATCCTATCTAACTCCTCAATAATTGCTTCTATTGCCTCTCTACCTAGTTTGTCCGTAAGTTCTTTTATCCTTGCTACAAGCTCTGTAATATTCATTCCATTCTTTAATAAATCCTCAAAAACATTCATCATTTCCCTAGTGAAATTTAGAGCATTTTGTAGTATAATATCCTCAAAAATATGTTTTTTCACAAGAGACACCCCTTTCGTGTTTTTTGTTTTCCACAATCTATTTTATCACAGGGGTTGTCTCTTGTTTTTTCACTTTAAAAATCCTACGATAATTTTACACTATGTTTATTTGTCTAAAAAAATTTCTGTAAAAACCTCCTTTAAAATTGCCGCAACAGGCACAGAGAATAAAAGCCCCCATACTCCAAAAAGTTCTTCTCCTAAAATAAGCACAAAAATTACTGTAACAGGGTGTAGTCCAACACTATCTCCCATCACTTTAGGAGTCACAAACACATTTTCAACCTGCTGTATTAGAAGGCAGATGGCAAAAGCCCACAAGCCTTTAAAAATTGAATCCATAAGCCCAATCGCAACCGCTGGAAGGATAGAAAGAATTGGCCCAATATACGGAATTATATTTAAAATACCTGCTATCACTCCCAACAAAAAAGCATATCTTACTTTTACGAGAGCCAATCCTAAACCTGTAAACGCTCCTACAAAAATAGACAAATAAGCTTGCGCTCTCAAGTATTTGCTCAATATCCTGTCCACTTTAAAAAGCAGTGAAAAAATTTTTTCTCGGTATTTTAATGGAATCAAACACTCAACCTGCGTCAAAAAAATGTCTTTATCTTTCAAAAAATAGAAGGTAAGAATTGGAATAATTACAATGTCTACAAATCCTTTCAGCATTCCAACTGCAGATTTAAAAAATGTATCAATAGAGGAAGCAACTCCTGCAGTTAGCACATTTAAATTTTTTTCTACAGCACTTTCAATATTAGGTGGAAGATTAGAAAGGTAATTAAATTTAAAATGATTTAAAACCGAATTTAATTCTCGCAAATATTTTGGAGCCACTTTCACAAAAGAAGCTAGTTCTCCTATTAAAATAGGAAAAACGTAGTAAGAAAAAATCAAAATTGCTGCTGCCACTATGAAAAACACTGTCAGTATAGAAAAAGTTAGTGTAAAACCTTTTGAAGTAAAGTATCTTACAAATGGATTCAAAAGATACGCCATAAGTATAGAAACAAAAAAAGGGGAAAGTATGCTTTTGATACTCACCCAGTTTTTTATGAAAATATAAAAAATCCCTAATACAATCAAAAACCATATAATGTAAACCTTGTTTTTCATCTCAATTTTATCTGTTTAACTACCCTCCACACTTTTGAAAAATTTTTCTCAAACATGTCCTTGTAACGCCTGTACTTTTTAAGGTCCATCTTTGGAATTACATAAGCTGCAGCTATAACTCCTGCCAAAAATCCTTTTAAATACTTATCTCTGTTGCTCATCCAATCCCTCCTTCTACCTTTCAAAGACTTTTGCTTATTATAGTGTTCCTCTCTATAAATAAAAAAATGCACCCCAAGGGTGCTCATCTTACTTTTTTCTCAATTATTCCTCCTCCTACTACTACATCGCCATCATAAAATACCACAGATTGTCCAGGAGTTATCGCTCTTTGTGGTCTTAGAAATCTTACTAATACTTTATCATCGCCATACGGCTTTATTATCGCCTCATCTTCTTTGGCAGTATACCGTATTTTAGCGGTAACCTTTATCTCTTCTTCCAGTTTTTCTATTGAAATGAAATTATTGTTTGAAGATATCAGCTCTTCACCCCAGACATCTTCCTGATGTCCGACGATGACTACATTGTTTTCTGGATCTATGTCCACAACATACAAAGGCCTGTCGGAAGATAAACCTAAGCCCTTTCTCTGCCCAATTGTATAGTTTATTATTCCTTTGTGATACCCTAAGAAATTGCCGTGGATGTCTCTAAATTCTCCTGGCTTTACATCTTTTTTAATCTGTCTTTTTATAAAAGCCTTATAATCATTGTCTGGAATAAAACAGATTTCCTGGCTCTCTCTTTTGTCAGCAACAGGAAGTCCTATTTTTTCAGCTAAAGCCCTCACTTCTTCTTTAGTATAGTTACCTAGGGGAAAAAGTGCGTGTTTTAACTGTTCTTGAGTCAAGCGATAGAGCATGTAGCTCTGGTCTTTTTTAAAGTCTAAGCCTTTTTTTAATAAATACCTTTTTCTGTCCTCATCGTATTCTTTCCTCACATAATGTCCTGTCGCTATATAATAAGCTCCCAATTCATGGGCTTTTTCTAAAAGGTCTCCAAATTTTATAAATCTATTGCAGAAAACACAAGGATTTGGAGTTCGACCTTTTAGATATTCGTCAATAAAATATTTGACAATTTTATCATAAAAAACTTCACTCAAATTGACAGTATAATGGGGGATTCCTAAAATCTCAGCAACTTTTTTTGCATCATGTATTGCTTTTAAAGAGCAACAGCTTTTGTCATCATCGCGGGCTTTTCCGTAAGGGTCTACCCAAACTCTCATTGTCACTCCTATAACTTCAAATCCCTGCTCTTTTAAAAGGTATGCAGTGACTGAACTATCTACTCCTCCGCTCATTCCAACTACAACTCTGTTGTTAACCTCCATGAAAAGTAAAAATTCCTCCTTTTCAAAGCTTTAAATGTAGTACATAAAAGCGCTTTTTTGATTAAGCCTTCTGTAGTCTTCCACCATGTCTTGCAAAGTGATAGAATCTATAACTTTATTTATGCTGTCTCTTATTCTCTCCATAACCAGCTTTGTAGGACAGCCTCCTGCTCTGCTGCATTCAAAAGGAGTGTCTTCCACTACACAATCTGCAGGGGCAAGAGAACCTTCTAGAGTCCTTATCACATCGCCTACAGTTATTTTATCCGGCGGAGCTGCCAGCATATACCCTCCTTGAGCACCTCTTACGCTTTTTACAAGGTCTGCTTTTCTCAAAATTGCCATAAGCTGTTCCAGATAATGTTCAGAAAGCCCTTCATTTTCTGCGATAGTCTTTAAAGAGATAGGTCCTTCCCCGTAATATAGGGCCAATTCAAACATAGCTTGAATCCCGTATCTTCCCTTTGTAGAAAGCTTCATAGTTCCTCACCCCTGAATTCCTACTATATCACCCGGATTTCAATAAAAAGCATACCATGTAACAAAGTTATTGTCAACATAAAAAGAGGCTTACGCCTCTTCAATAACTTTTTCTACATATTCTGAAGTAGAGCAAGAAAGAATTCCTCCATATCTTAGCTTAAACTTCACTACATCTCCAACTTTATAAGGATAATCGCAATTGGTCACATTCACAATCAGATGGTCACTGCTTGATCCAATCAGTTCTACACAACTATCCATAGGAATCAAATCGCCAATATTCACATCCTGCCTTCCAATTGCAAGTATAGCCCTTTTCATTATTCCCCTGTCTACGTAAACCTGTTTTTCACCAAAGGCATCCATGCCTAAAATTCCCCTTGGATAAGAGGGTTTTTCTTTAAGCTCTACTATCTGAGCCTCCAATGTGAACACATCATCATAAGTGTGGGGAATCCTATCTCCAAAAGCGGTTTCCCTACCTAAAACGATTGCCTCTCCTATTCTCAGCTGATTAATGCCACGAGGAATAAGTCCGTTCTGAACAAGATACAAGCTACTCGAATTACCCCCCGAAACTATGTCTAATTTTTGACCGAATTTTTTCTCAATGGCCTCCTTTACTTCGATAAGTTCTTCCAGTATATCCGGGGTAGGAATAACAGAACCGTAGCAGGTCAAATTAGTTCCAACACCTCTTAACCTCACTCCTTTGAGTTTTAGTATCTCTTCAGCAACTAAAAGGGCATCTTCTTTTAACACTCCCTCTCTTAAATCCCCTAAATCTATCATGAGTATTATATCGTGAACCTTGCCTTGCCTTATAGCCTCTTCTGATAAATTCTTAATTGTGCTTATCTCTGAATTTAAACTTATATCAGCGTATTTACAACCTCTTCTACTTCGCTTTCCATTGGAATCCGAAGAAGCATTTTAGGCACAGGTATGTGCTGCAATTTTTTTAAATTCTTTATCCTGGAATCTCCTAACATGTCTACTCCGGCTTTCACAAGTTCCTCAGCTACTTTGGGAATAGCACAAAAAACTTTTGTGACCCCCACTACTTTTATATTTCTTTTTCTACACAGTTCAACAATAATATGGGCGTTGTGGCGAAGCTTTTCTAAATTTATTCTCAATAAAGGATACATCTATCTTCCCTCACTTTTAAATTCCAAGGCTATTTTTCAGCAGTCTCAAAGCCTCTTCAGGGTATTTTTTAGATAAAACTCCGCAAGCCGCCATGATATAATCTCTGTCAATTAAAACTTTTGCTGAAGAAGGAGGATAGAGCTCCTTCCCAGGAGCTTTGTCATTTATGTTTTTGAGCAATTCCTCTGAACCCTCAAGTCTTGTAAAGACTCCTCCAGTTCCTATAATCCACTTTACTGCTGTCAAATCTCTTCCCTCAACGTAAAAGCTCTTTCCAGTGGGTCCAAAATAGCTGACCATTTTGCCAGCATGGCGCTTTACTGCTATTTCTACAGCTTTAGCTGCAAGAAAGAGAACAAATTCCCTCTCTTCATCTGTTGTTGGAACTGGCTTTATGTTTTTTATAAGTTCTTCAGCATTGGCAAATTTTTTATAAACTTCCTCTCCCCAGAGTTCAAAAAGATTTCTGGAATTTACAAATACCCCTAAATCCCCTTCTACAGTCCTTTTGGCCAATGGCTCCGGATTTACTGTCATCTTTTGTATCTCTTCACTTCCTTCTGTAACAGAGTGGACATCTGTAGTGGCTCCTCCTATGTCTAATGCCATAAGATCTCCTATTTCATTGTAAAGCAGTATGCAGGCTTCCATCACTGCTCCAGGAGTCGGAATGATATTACCTGTGACCAATTCTTTTACCCTGCTCATCCCCGGAGCCGTGATGATGTGCTTTTCAAACACCTGTTGAATCATTTTTCTCGTGGGTTCAACATTCAGTTTATCAATAGAAGGATATACATTGTCTACAATGTACACTTCTTGACCTGCTTCCTTGAATATATAGGCTATTTCTTCCCTGTTCTCTATGTTTCCAGCGTATATCACAGGCACGTTCAGTTTCAGTTCTGCTAACTTTTCGCCATTATAAAGGGCTGTCTCTCTGTCTCCGTAATCCACTCCACCTGCCAAAAGTATTATATTAGGTTTTATCTCTTTTATTTTTTCCAAATCGGTTCTTCTCAATTTTCCTGCAGTGATAAGCTTTATATTGGCACCTGCCCCCAAAGCCGCTTCTTTTGCTGCTCTTACAGTCATGTCATAGACAAGACCGTGGACAGTCATTTTAAGCCCGCCTGCAGCGCTACTACAGGCGAGCATTTCTTTGTACTCAAAATCCCCTATTTTACCTTTCAAATCTTCAATGGCAGCCTTGAGCCCAACATTTACATCTCCTTCTAGCACAGTAGTAGGTGCCATGCCCTGCCCTAGAAAGATCGGTGTGCCCTCTAAGTTAAAAGCATTTACAGTTGTAGTTGTACTTCCAATCTCAGCTACCAGAACATCAACTGTCCTTTTCATTTTCCATTTCCCTTCTCCTTTTAACTAAAAAGCTTGCTACCTGATTTCCTTTTGTGCCCCTGCCAAATCCGGCATCAAATCCTACGCTTTTAGCCAAATCGTTTGTAATCTGCGTTCCTCCCCCTACCAGTATCACTCTGTCTCTTATGCCCTTTTCTACACACAGGTCGTGTACTTTTTTCATGTTTTTGATGTGCACATCGTCGTGAGTTATTATGGTGCTCACCAAAATGGCATCAGCGTTTTCTTCTATTGCCGCATCTACAAGCTTTTCTACAGGAACTGACGTACCCAGGTATACCACTTTTATGCCGTATTTCTCAATCCCCCCGTGCTTTATATCCAGGATTTCCCTTAAACCGACAGAGTGTTCGTCATTTCCTACGGTTGCCGCTACAACCTTCATTGGCTTTCTCTTTATGTCTTCTTCTATTTCCTCATCTGATAGTATCTTCTCTTCAGGCGGAATTACTAACTCATTTTTATCAATGGCAAACTGAACACGACCCCTTATTTCCACATATGTTCCCTCTGCAGGGTGCATTGGAAGCTTACTTAAAACTGCTATATCAGTAAGCCCTAATTTTTCAGCGTACTTAATAGCAGCATATTCTGCAGTCCTCTCATCCACAGGCAAAAAGAGGTTCATGCTTATTACGCCATCTCCAGCCCATTCAACTTCAGGTTTTATCTTGTCTCCTTTTCTATATTCAAACGTCTCTTTTAACCTATTGTGCACATTGTCAGTTTCGTCCAGTTCGTCTATATACTGAATCTTCTCTCTCTTGCACAAAGTGCATCCATCTATTAAATCACAGGGCTTGTTAAGGCCTTCCGGCAGGTTGTTGTACCCAAAATGAGAGCATACAGGGGCCATGTAGTCCTTATCTCTCTTATACACTGTGCCAGCTCCAATTCCTCCGTTTATAGTCCTTACAATGCCATCACCGTTTCTCTCAGGATAATAGCCAGAATCTACAAAAAATCCTGCTTCCACTGCTTTAAAATATCCACCAACTTCTAGTATTTCTTCCATGAAAAGTATTGCCCTCATCTTGAGCTCTCTTACTTTCTTCCCCAATTCTCCGTCAAAATTGAGTTTTACCATTTCATTGAGGCCATCCATCCCAATCAATGCCTGTTTGGCCGTATTTATAGCGTTTATATTGTTGTAATGCCACGGAACGTTTCTTCCCTCATCGGGAGTAATTGTACTTTGGATGTCAGCAGATGTCAAGCGGGATATTAAAAGGTTTAAAACATGTGTAACTGTCGCCTCTCTTGTATCGTGTTCAATGTATTTGGTATTCATCTGCGCCCTTATCTTGTAATTTTTGAAAAGCTGCCTCAAGGCTACCGCGTAAGGAAGGTCAAGCCTTATACAGGGTGCTGGCGGAGCATCTGGCGGCACAGTAGATAAAGCTATGTTCTCAGGCTTCATTCCCACTTTCAGAGAATACATGGTATTTATAGCGTGCTGCACCAAAAGTTCTGGCATTACTTTCCATCCATATTTTGCAGTCGCATTTGCGTTGTGAGCTCCGTCAATTTGGAGCATGTCAGCATCTGCCATAATCTTTTTGGCAACTGCCGCATCCACAAAAGAGCGAACCATATTTACATTTCTATACAAAACGTTATACTGTGGGTCCTGATGAGCGCCGTTTACTCCCTCTTCCGCAAACATTACAGCTATTTCAGGCCCTGCAATTCCACTGACATATGAATGAAAATTTATAGGTCTTCCTACTTCATCCTCAATCAAATCAAGAGCTTTTCTCGTCGCTCTAACTTGTTTGCGGGTGATTGGGACTCCTCCCACTCCCTCAGGAGTTCCTTCTATCAATCCGTCAAAATGGCTCTGCCCCAAAGTCCTTATCACCATTATGTGGTCTGCACCGTGCCATGCCGCCATTCTCATTCGCCTTATGTCGTCTTCAAATCTTCCTGAAGCAATTTCAGTGGTGATCACGCAGTCTGGTTGCGGGTCAATATTTCCAAAATACTTTGCAGCAGGCAGTGGAATGCTATTTTTCAATGGCTCAGAGACCTGGTAATACTCAAAATCTCCAATTTTGCGCCTTCCTACCCCTTCCCTCCAGTGCCATCCTCTTCTTCTAGGAACATATTTGTCAAGGCCTTTTAAAATCTCTTCTATGTCAATCTTTTTATCTTTCTCCAGCTTCATTCTCTCTCGCCTCCCTTGCAATCTCATCCAACACATCTAGATACTGGCCATTTGCAAGGCCTCTTCCTGCTGTGAGATAGTCTGTTTTTGCTCTTTCTGCCACCTTGAGCACTATATGCCCTGCTCCCTTTGAAAGAAGCCCTCTTTCCTCAATTCTATTGACAATTTCCTTAGCTTCAATGCTGGAAAATCCCATTCTCAGAAGCACAGACCTTTCAATGGAAGGAGAAGTGTGATAATAAGCCAGCTCTATCAAAGGATCCACAATTTTTTCCGCCAACTCCCAAAAGTAGGCATCTAATTCTTCATCTGTCATGTGTTGCAAGTGCTTACTTCTCACTTCAAAATCGTCTTCCCTTCTCATACTAACCCTCCATTCTTTAATTCTTCAATTGTCCTTCTCACAAAATCTTCACTGGACTTGGTATCCTCAGCCAAAAATTTTATGTCTTCTTCATTTGGCATTCCAAAGTGCTGGATGCAATTTCTAATGTAAGATTTCTTCAAATTATCAAGTTTCACTTCTCTCGCTTTGACCATTGAAGGATGTTCAGGAAGAATTATGTTTTTACCCGGAACTTCCTCATCAGGATTTCCTACAAGCACCTGAACTCCATTTTGCTTAGCAAAAGTCAGCTGAGCAGTTGGGTTTTTACCTGCCCCAGTGTATTCTGTCTCCTGAACAACTATTATCTGGTCATTTTCCATCTGCTGTGCCAAGCTAAAAGCTGCAGCTAACGAGGTATTGCCAGCAGGTCCCCTCTCTAATCCTTCTAACTGAGCAAGAAGCTCTGTCATGTAAAATACTTCTCCCTGCTTTACAAGGTAATACCCGTCCATGTATCTCAAAGGCCTTGCAGCATTTCTCGGCACATCCGCCCTATCCGGCCATGTCGCAAAAGGTATGCCAAAACCGGTATGGCCTGTTGTAAAGGATTTTCTGTTAAAATCAGTGTCTGAAGCCATGTGTAGCCCTGTCAAATCAACGCTCACTCCGTACACCTTCGTATCTAAAGCCCCTGCCTTTATAAGGCCTCTTGCAGTACCTGTCAAATTCCCTCCCCCTGCGTGAGTCACAACCACTACATCAGGGAATTTGCCCGTCCTCTCTTTTACCTGATTTGCTATCTCATACCCTAATGTTTCAATACCCGCAATCCCAAAAGGCGTGTAAAGAGAAGCATTAAAGTATCCCGTCTCCTCTAAAAGCATCAAGTTTACATAAAATAATTCTGGTCCAACAGTTAGCTGTACAACCTCTGCACCAAAGGTCTCGCATTTTCTCCCTTTTTCTAGGATTTCCGGCTGACCTATACCTCTGCTGTCATATGCCTCTTGTACCACAATGCACTTTAGCCCTTTCATTGCCGCTTGAGAGGCAACTGCCGCACCGTAATTTCCGCTTGTAGCTGCTATGACTCCTTTGTAACCGTGCTTTTTCGCATGATACACAGAAACGCTAGCTCTTCTTTCTTTAAAGCTTCCTGAAGGATTGCAGGCTTCATCTTTAATAAATATTCTGGCGGCTTTGCCGGTTGGAGACACTTTTCTTGCAAGCTCCGTTAAATTTTTCAATTCTATTAAAGGAGTATTGCCCACATTGGCTTCTCTTTGTATCTTAATTATCTCTTCTAAGCTGTAACCTGTCTCTCTCATCATTCTCTCATAGTCAAAAGCAATACTGCCTGATTCAAATCTTTCATAGTCTATTCCTAGAGATTTTTTCATAATCTCATTTTTTCGCGCCATTATCTCCTTATACCTGCTCATTGCCTTCACCGCCGTACAATATTTCTCTTGCCTTCATGCCAGCCTTTATAAGCTCCGGAACTGGACTCCCAAAGTCGTGGATGTGCCGGGGATTTTCTTCTACCAAAATTCCCTCTACTATTCTTCCTGTAAATGTTTTGATCTTCGCTTTTTGGCCAATTTCAGCATCTTCCATAAGTATGCCCTTCACCCACATGGTAAGAGGCGTCTTTTTAGTATCTTCCGGGATATTTTCAGCCCTCTCGTGAGGTTCAAGGACAATCTGTTTGATTTTGACCCAGTCTCCCTTTTTGGCCATATCACTTCCTCCTTATCATATCCCTTGCATCCCCCATAATAGCTCTGGGCACAGGCAAATCAAGCATAGTAACAAGCCCTGGTTCTGCATTTATCACATGGGGTATCATGTTGACGCAAATAGCTATGGTTCCAATCCCGCCAGGGATCTCAGGCTTTATAGATAGCTTTATATTCGGCGTGCCTTTGATCTCAATGTAATCTCCTGTGTCTACCCCTTCCTTTTCAGGCTGTATCTGCTGAGGGTGCTCCAAAATTATTTTTACCTCACCACCCACTTTGCCGTAACCTATCTGGCGACACCCGGCAACGTATCCAGGTTCTACTTTTGCATAAGGAGTTTCCCTGTGAGTTTTAGAAATTATTGGCTCTCTTACTTGCTCAATTCCTGATAATTTCCATCCTATGGCTTTGCTAATCATTGTAATCGATTCAGGGAAACCTATGTGCCCCGCAACCGTGCCCTTTTTTACGCCCTCCTCAAACTCCTCTGGCGTAAGGCCAACACCTTGTTCTTCCATCACAGCCTTTCCAAAAGGTGATAAATCGTTTATTCTGGAGGCCTTAATTGACTCAACTTCCATACAAACTCCTGTTAAAGCTGTAATGAGATAATCCAGCACAAACCCCGGGTTTATACCAGTGCCGAGCACTGTCACACCGTTTTCTTTTGCAAGCCTGTCAATTTCATCTGCCAGGTCAGGATGCTGAGCCCAAGGGTATGCCATCTCTTCAGCAGTAGTTATGACATTCATCCCGTTTTCCACCGCTTTTTTTATGAGGGGGAAAACCTTTTCTACATATGAAGAAGTTGCAATTACGGCTATATCAGCACTTCCTTTTCTTATAACTTCATCGGGATTTGAAGTGACATATACCGGTTTAGAATTCGTGCCTAAAAGCTCATTTAAATCTTTCCCGATTTTATTAGGGTCAGTGTCAATAGCACCTACAATTTCCATTCCTTTTTTGGAAAGAATCATCTTTGCAATGCCGCTTCCCATTGCCCCAAGACCCCACACGACTACTTTTATGTTTTCCATTTTATCACCTCAATAAAAATTTTTCTTCTAATCTTATTGTATACATTTACTTTGCCTAAATAAAAGCCTTTCTAACAATCAAAAAACGGAGAAAACCAAAAAAAATTTCGGTTTTTCTCCGTTTTACTAGAGTATGCCTTATTATGTTTCGATTTTCTAAATTTTTTGGAAAATTAAGCAATTCCTTTCATATTTATTCACACAGCAAAATTAAAAATCCTGCCCGAGGCAGGATTTTTAATTGTTTAGGTGTTTTTCTATAAACCTTACAAAATCAGCTTTTGGCCTTGCTCCTATTATCTTATCAACCATCTTGCCTTTCTTAAATAGTCCGATAGTAGGAATGCTCATTATCCTGAATTTCATCGCTAATTCCTGTTCTTCATCCACATTAACTTTTCCTACTTTCAATCTGCCCTTGTATTCATGAGCCAGCTCTTCTACAATAGGAGCGACTAACCTACAGGGCGCACACCATTCTGCCCAGAAATCTATCAAAACTGGTACGTCTGAATTCACAACTTCTTCTTCCCAGTTGTCGTATGTAATTTCTACTTCTAGTGATTCTTCTTTCTGGAATGTATCCTCATTCAAATACTTTTCTATAAATTTCACAAAGTCAGCTTTTGGCCTTGCACCTATTAGCTTTCCTACCATTTTACCGTTTTTGAAAAGCCCAATTGTAGGTATGCTCATTATTCTGAACTTCATTGCAAGTTCATCTTCTTCGTCTACATTGACTTTGCCTACTTTGATTTTACCTTCATACTCCTTTGCTAGTTCCTCAATAATAGGAGCAACCAACCTGCAGGGCATGCACCATTCTGCCCAAAAGTCAATTAAAACTGGCACATCTGAGTTTACAACTTCTTCTTCCCAGTTTTTACTTGTTATAACCACTTCTGCCATAAAACCACTCCTATACTTTTATTTCATTTTTATTTTTGTACAAAGCAATTGCTTTATGCATTTTAAAAGCAAAATGCTTTTTAAAACTACCTCATGAACTTTATAAAAGTCTCCACTAAATCGTCCACCATCTCCTCCTGCTTTTCAGCGCACATGGCTCCTTTTATACAGCTACTAGTATAGCTTTTTAGCAGGATTTTAGCTACGCTGTTTATAGCAGAACGAACAGCAGCCACCTGTATTAAGACGTCAATGCAGTAAGCATCATTCTCTATCATCTTCTGTATGCCTTTTACCTGACCCTCTATCTTCTTCAGCCGCCTTAAAAGGTCTTCTCTACTTTCTTCGTACATACTATACCTCCCAACCCCAGTGGGGTATCCAAAGAATAGTATAAAATTTTTTCATAGATATGTCAATAGCTTTTCGTTATTTTTTTAATTAATAAAAAACCCCATAGTGCCGTGCCTACCGGTAGGTTTTGAACCCGTCCTCACAAAGTGGGTGCCCTCTTGGCAGCTTCATGTTTCCGCGACGAGGCGGCCTACAATCCACTGCCAAAGCCCAGGCTCCCTTATTTTTGGTGTTGGCTCAACCTTTCACCGGGTCACACGAACACCACAGGGTTTTTTCGCTTTATTCCTTTGCCTATATAAATAATATCATAAAACCCTCTATTTTTCAACTGGTAAACGTTTATAGGTCTATCTTGATGTGAAGTTCCTTAAGCTGCTTTTCAGACACTTCCGATGGTGCATCTGACATCAGGCACACAGCGTTTTGAGTTTTGGGAAATGCAATCACATCCCTTATGGTGTCGCTTCCTGTCATTATCATTGCAAGCCTGTCAAGCCCATACGCTATTCCACCGTGAGGAGGAGCACCGTATTTGAAAGCCTCCATTAAAAATCCAAATTTTTTCCATGCTTCCTCTTCGCTAAATCCCAGCACTTTAAACATCCTCTTCTGCAATTCAGTATCATGTATTCTTATGCTTCCACCGCCTATTTCTGTGCCGTTTAATACTATATCGTAGGCTTTCGCTCTAACTTTTAGAGGCTCTTTTTCTAAAAGGTCTATATCTTCATCTTTAGGTGATGTAAATGGATGGTGCTTTGCAACATACCTCTTCTCTTCTTCGTCATACTCTAAAAGCGGAAAATCCACTACCCATACAAACTCATATTTGCTTTCGTCAATAAGATTAAATCTTTTTGCCATTTCAACTCTCAAATGCCCTAAAGTGTCAAAAACCACTTCATCTTTATCCGCCACTATGAGAAGTAAATCTCCCACTTCTGCTTCAAGTCTTTCCAAAATTTTATTCAATTCTCCTTCAGTCAAAAATTTAGTGGCAGGTGACTTCACTTCCCCTTCCAAAACTTGCATCCACAAGAGGCCTTTTGCCCCAAAGTTTTTGGCAAATTCTACTAGTTCATCCAGCTGCTTTCTTGTCATTGAAGCAGCTCCTTTTACATTTATACCCCTTATTGAACCGCCATTTTTCAAAGCATTTTTAAAAACATTAAACTCTGACTCTCTTAGTATGTCGGACAAATCTTTAAGCTCCATTCCAAACCTCAAGTCAGGCTTATCAGTTCCAAACCTCTCCATTGCTTCCTGATAAGTCAACCTTCTAAAAGGAATATCAAGGTCTACATCCAAAACCTTTTTGAATACATGCTTTATCATTCTCTCATTTATATCAAGGACATCTTCCACCTCTACAAAGGACATTTCAATATCTATCTGCGTAAATTCCGGCTGCCTGTCAGCTCTCAAGTCTTCATCCCTTAAGCACCTTGCAATTTGATAATACCTGTCAAATCCCGCAATCATCAAAAGCTGCTTGAATATCTGGGGAGACTGAGGCAGCGCGTAAAACTTGCCAGGATAAATTCTGCTTGGCACAAGATAATCCCTGGCGCCTTCCGGGGTGCTCTTTATAAGCATGGGAGTTTCTATTTCAATAAAGCCATTGTCATTGAGAAACTCCCTCACGGCTTGCGTAAGCTTAAAGCGAGTGATTAAATTCCTCTGCATTGAAGGTCTTCTCAAGTCCAGGTACCTGTATTTGAGCCTTACCGCTTCCGATACATTGCTCCTATCCTCTATTGGAAAAGGAGGTGTTTCAGACTTGCTCAAAATCTTCAAATTTTTGGCGTAAATTTCTATTTCTCCTGTGGGTATTTTAGGATTTACATTTTCAGGAAGTCTTTTTACTACTTCCCCTTCCACTGCCAATACATATTCACTTCTCACGCTTTGCACCTTTTCAAAAACCTCTTTAGAAACCTGTTCACTGAATACTATCTGCACAATTCCTGTTCTGTCCCTCAAATCTATAAAAACTAATCCTCCGTGGTCTCTCCTGCTGTTGACCCATCCCATCACTACGACAGACTTTCCCACATCTTTAACCCCGAGCTCTCCGCACATATGGGTTCTTTTAAGACCGCCAAGTTGTTCTCCCATTAAACTCCCTCCATTCAATTTTTTATCGCTTTTTCTATTTCATCAATTAAAATTTCTGTCTCTTCTCCTGTAGCCATATTCTTCAATTTCACTTTTTTGCTCTCGAGTTCTTCTTCACCTATCACCACAGCAAATTTGGCATTTAATTTATTGGCATATTTCATTTGCGCCTTTAAACTTCTTTCCATATGGTCTATCTCTACCTTTAAACCGTTAAACCTGAGTTTATTCGCAAGGGTAAAAGTAAAAAGCTTCGCTTCATCGCCAATGTAAGCTATAAAAAGGTCTGGCCCCTCTGGCTTAGGAATTTCAATGCCATTCTGCTCCAGAGTCAGAAGAAGCCTTTCTATTCCCATACCAAAGCCTACCCCAGGCATTGAAGGTCCGCCGCACTCTTCTATGAGCCCATCATACCTCCCACCGCCGCAGACAGTGCCCTGAGCGCCAATGTCCTTTGAAATTATTTCAAAAGCGGTTTTAGTGTAATAATCAAGCCCTCTCACTATTCTGGGATCGACTATGTAATCATATCCCATAGCATCCAGATACTTCTTTAGCTCTTCAAAATGGTTTCTGCAGTCATCACAAAGATAATCCGTAATAAGAGGTGCCTCCCCTGTAACCCTTCTGCAACTTTCCACTTTGCAGTCAAGCACTCTTAAAGGATTGACTTCGTATCTCACCTTACAATCGTCACAGAGCTCATCCAGGTGTTCTTTCAAAAACTCCTTCAACACCTTGTTGTAATTCTTCCTGCAAACAGGACACCCCACGCTATTTATTCTAAGTTCCAGGTTATTAAGGCCTAACTTTTTTAAAAGAGTCATGGCAATGCTTATGACTTCTGCATCAGCAGAAGCGCTTTTTGCCCCGAAAATCTCCACCCCAAACTGATGGTGCTCTCTTAACCTTCCTGCTTGAGGCTTTTCATACCTGTACACAGGGGTTATGTAGTAAAGCTTTGTAGGCTGCGTCTCTGCGTAAAGTCCATGCTCTATAAAAGCTCTAACTGCAGGAGAAGTTCCTTCTGCTTTTAGAGTAATGCTCCTTCCAGACCTATCATTAAAAGTGTACATCTCTTTTCTCACAATGTCAGTAGACTCCCCAACCCCTCTTAAGAAAAGTTCTGTATGCTCAAATCCAGGGGTGCGTATTTCTTTGTACCCGTAAAATTCGCATATTTCCCTCATCAGATTCTCCACATACTGCCATTTATAGGATTCTGAGGGCAAAACGTCCTTAGTACCTCTTGGAGCTTTTGTAAGCATCTCACCAACTCCTTTTTATCTTCTTACATTTAAAAACCCCTCGTCTGCAGAACGCAGGGACGAGAGGTTAATCCCGTGGTGCCACCCTGATTGGTACTCATTCCCTTAACGCAGGTTCACGGATCTAGCCTACATTGTCGGCCAGTCAGCTCCCAGGTGTCCTTCGCAATAGCATGAGTATAAAGATACTCTCAGTCGCGGTATCTTCTCCCTGTATACCTGCTATTGCTACTCTCCTGTTCATCGCATTTTCCTTATTTTATTTGATATTATACCCCATCCTATAAATTGCTGTCAATGGCAAATTCCATCTTCTTTTCACACCAAATCACAGAAAATCAAGAATAATTAAATTAAGAAGTATACTTAAAGAGGAAATATAACGGCATTGCGAGTATTAAACCTCCCAATCCCCATACGAGCTGTTCAATACTTGCCTTGCTTAAAAAATATATGCTCAGTATTGTAGCTATAGTTGGAATCGCTATTCCAAAAGGCAGTTTAAAATTTGTTTTAACTTCCCTTTTCCTTAAAACAATGATAGCTAACGAAGTAGGAATGTATTGAGCAAATCTCGAAACAACACTTATCATAGCTAATTTTACAAAAGTACCTGTTAATACAAGAGGAATAGCCAATAAAGCTGTAATAATTATTGCAATGTAAGGAGTATCATACTTGCTTTTCTTTGCTATCATTTTAGGAAGTATACCTTCTTCTGCTAATGCCACTCCTACTCGTGGAGTATTGAAGGAATATGCAAGATTTACTCCTCCGATTGAAATAAGACTTCCAATAGTTACTAATAGTAATCCAAACTCTCCTAAGAAAGATTTTGCTGCATCTGCTACAGGTGTAGGTGAACCTTTCAAAGCTTCTCCTAATGTCCCAATGGCGACAACTTGGGTAAGAATATATATTAAAGATACAATTCCCATGGAAATTAATAATGCTATGGGCAAATTTCTCTTCGGATTTTCTATATCTCCTGCCACAATCACTAGAGATTCAAAACCTGCAAAAGCATAAAAAACCAAAACAATAGCAGCCCAAAGTCCACTATGAGTAGAGTAAGCTGAAATATTGAAATTCTCAGAATTAACAAAAAACAGTCCCAATACAATAAATACAATTAAAGGTAGTATTTTACTGATAGTGACTATATTATTTATGTATTCTACAATTCTAATTCCAAAATAGTTTATAAAACTCAGAATAATAATCAAAGAAACAGCAATCACATTTTTTAAAGTACCAGTAGCAGCTGAAGGCCAAAACACACTTAATGTAGTAGCAAAAGCTACTGATAATGTAGCCCATCCTATTTATTCTTACAGCCCACATTACTATACCTACCTCAAAACCTATAAACTCTCCAAATGCTTCTTTCGCATAAACATAGGCACCCCCTGTTTTTTCAAATATTCCACTTGCCTCTGCAAAACATAAAACAATCACAAATGCAAGAAGCGCATCTATAACATAAGCCCAAATGCTACTTATTCCTGCTAACTCATATGCCTTGCCAGGTATGAGAAAAATACCCCCTCCCTCTATTATCTTTTATTTTCTCTTAATATCTTAGTTTTTCTTTAATTTTCTCATCACAACAAGAGCATCTCATGGCCTATATTAACATTTCTTACTTATATAACCATTAAATGGGTAAGCTTAATAAACCTCATATCCTATTTCCATATTATGGCGGGATAGCTCCACTTATCTCATGGGGTTTACCCTCCCATGTCTCACTGGATCTTAGTCCTTAATTCCTTCGTTCTACCTGCCATGAGGTGGATGTCATTTCTGCTCCATTGCAGGGTCTTTGCCCGTATGGTGATTATTTTTATGACAATTCCCGCTCTTGTTGTCAATATCCCATCTCTTGATTGGTTGTTTTTGTCTTATTCCTTCTTCTACCTTTTATGTCACATCGCTCACACTTTCGCTTTTCATAAAAATCAATTTCTTCTTAAGGGTCAGCTCTTTAGATGTGACTAAGTTAAAGCTGAAGAGAAGATGATTAACCCTTAATTGATTTGATAGTATGTTGGCACTTTTTATGCAGCTTCCTGTAAGCCTGGCTTCTTTATGTCCTTCATCATCTTGATTGGGTCATATTTTACTCCTTTCTTTAATATGACATAAAATATCCTTATCAGTTTGTTGCACAATACTATTAGTGATTGCTTCTTTTTTAGCGGGTTTTGCGCTCTGGTGGTGTAATATTTGTGTAGTTCACGAAATTCTTCGTTTTTTGCGACCAAGGCCATTACTGCATTAAATAGCACACTCCTCAATCGCTTCCTCCCTCTTTTACTTATTGTCGCTTCTCCTTTATGCTTACCAGAGCTATTTTCTATTAGGTTTAATCCCCCTAGTTTTTGTATCTGTTTTGGATGTTCATATTTTTCAATATCTCCTACTTCTGCAATAAAACCTGCTACTGTGTTTACTCCTATCCCTTTGATTTCTAGTAGTTCTTTAACCCCTGGTATCTCAACTATTAATTCTTCCATCTTCTTCTCTATTTCTTCAATTTGTTTTTTTAAAAATTCGTATTGTTCAATGAGAGTCTTTATCTCGTATTCCGCCATCTTTATGCCCTGCTTCTTCCCTATGCTCTCCTTAGCAGTTTCTATCAGCTTTATAGCCCTTTTTTCTCCTACCCCTCTTTGTACTTCTTTCTTCCATATCGATATTATTTCTTCAGCACTCTTTTTTGCTATCTTCTCAGGCGTTGGAAATTCTCTTAATGTGATAAGTGCTGCTTTCCCTTCCCAGTCTGAAAATACAGTGTTAAACTCTGGAAAGTATATGTCCAACCATCTTGTTATTTGATTTTTTGTCATCCCTATTTGTTTGTTCAACCTGTCTTTTATGCCCATCGCTACCCTTAATTCTGCATATACTCCTTCAGGTATTATCGGCTCTACATATCTCCCGTCTTTTACTAGCATTGCTATTGTTTTTGGGTCTTTCTTATCGCTTTTTGTGGGAGAATTGTCATCTAATTCTTTGCTCATCTTTACATGAAATGGATTAACCAATACTACCTTTATGTTATTGTCTTTAAGGTACTGGGCAAAACACAGCCAATATTGCCCTGTCGGTTCTATCCCTACTATTAGTTTGTTTTTCTTATGTCTCTCCATCAAGTCTTTTGCCCAGTTGAGAAATTTTGTCATACCTTCTCTATTGTTTTCAAATCTCAGGTATTTCCCATATTCTACTCCTCTGTAGTCAAATGCTCTGGCATAATGGCTTTCTTTTGCTATGTCTACTCCCGCAATTAATGTGTCTCCCGTTACTTGCAAAATCTTCTCATTTTGTGTATACTTCATTTTAGGTACCTCCTGTTTATTTTGATGTAACGTCAAATTAAAGCCTTAAATTCGCGTATCTATAGTCTCCAAAACATTGGAATAAAAATTTTTTCGAGAAAAAGGAGGATTCCCTCCCCTTGGTGTCGTAGGTAGTAGTTGTAGCAAAAACAAACACCATCAACCCAAAGGAGGGAATCCTAATTTATGTTTCGACAACTACTACCCGTTTTCCTTCTTACTCATTTATTAAATTTTTTGCTTAAAATTTCTCTATTCGCTCTCAAACACTTTAAAGTAGATATTCAGCCGCCTGTTGACCTCCAACCTTCAGGCTACAAAGTTTTGTCACCTTTAGAGGATCCTTTGCCACTTGTTGAAAAAGTTGTTGAGAAAAAAGATTACAAGAAAATCCTTGCCGAAGCTGAAGCTCAAGGTAAGCCTATCTCTCATGTTAGACGTATTAAACCCCTTTGTGTTGATGTTGATAAGTGCCCTGTTTGCGGTGCCCCTCCTGATTATTTGTACAGTTTTGGTAAAGACCCTGACGGCTTTCAAAAACTACAGTGTAAAGTGTGTAAACATCAATGGGCTCCTGGTAAACCTGCTCCTAAAAAGTCTCGCCCTACTTACCGCTGCCCTTTCTGCGGGTCTGCACTTATTCAGGATAAAACTAGAAAGAATTTTACTGTGTTTAAGTGTCGCAATGATAATTGCCCTAAGTGGCTTAACCACCGTAAAAGATATCGCTTCAGAGCTTTTGATGTTGATTTTGATGAACTCTCTTCTTCTTCTCCAAATGCTGCCCCTGTTAACCTCGCAAAAAGCCATTTTAGCCCATTCTTGATAGCACAAACTGTTAATTTATACGTAGGTCTCGGTCTTTCTTTAAGGCAAACTGTCTCTGCACTACAGCATATATGGCAAGTTCAACTCTCTCATCAGACTATACAAAACTGGGTGGTTTCCTTGGCCTCTAAACTCGCTCCGCTTGTTAAGTCTATCAACCTCCCTTTGTCAGGCCTTGTTGTTATTGATGAGACTTACATAAAGGTCAAAGGTAAGTGGCATTACCTTTTTACTGCCTGTGATGGCTTGAGAGGTTTTATTATCTCACAGCACCTTTCTCCTCATAGGGATGCTTTAGCTGCTTTGACAATCCTTAAAGAGGTCATTGACCGTTACAACAACCGAGAATTCATTTTAGTCACAGATAAAGCGCCTATTTATGATGTGGCAGTCCATTTCGCTTCGGTTTTCTTTGGAGCCAATATCCGTCATCGACCTGTGTTGGGAATCTCTCCTCCACCCGGTGGTGACAGTCATACTTACAGACCGTATAAAAACCGTTTAGAACGCTTATTTGGCTCTTACAAGGCTCATTACAAGCGCCATAAGTCTTTTAGTTCTTTTGAAGGTGCTATCGCTCATGCATTGCTATATCAGCTGTACTACAATCACTTGAAACCTCATGAGGCTTCCGATGGCAAAGTACTTGCACCCCTTAAAGATAAACATGGCCACCAAGTGGATAATTGGGCTAAACTGATTCAATGGTTTGTTGAGCTTAATTAAACTCTATAATCTTGACAACTTTTATGTGGTAAGTTAGACTGTATTTGAAATAGTCTAGCTTACCATAGGGTGATATTTGCCTTCTTTGCCCATAAAAGCTTAGATTTTATTTACTTATAGTTTTTCCCTAGGTGTCATTTTAAGTTATTGATTTAATAATCACTGATTTCTTTGCTAACTACTACCTACAATTTCTATTTTTTAGGGAATCCTCATGTTCTTACTTGACGCTACCTATTTTGATAATTCGAGGTAAGTTCTTAAACTTACACTCTGTATTTTATCAGGAGGTACTTATTTTTTCAAAGTCCATTCTCCCTTATTTTTATTCATTACAGGAATGCTCCTATTATTCCATTAATACCTAAAAGGACAACACTCCAAAATCCCAATTTTTTCTTAAATTCCATTTGCCTCACCTCTCTAATATTTGGTTATATCCACAATAGAAACATTATAATTATTTATTTTTCCTTCAAGAAGAATTTTAGCTATCTCAATAAAACTTTGAGTCATTTTACTCAAGTAAAATTGAACTTGGCCACTACCATTAGGATTTATCATGTTTACTCTTGTAATATATTCTTTTACATCGTAGGCTAACCTTTCGGCAGGATCTACTATTCTTACATTTTCTCCTATTAATGCTTCCTCTATGTAGTCTATAACTATTGGATAATGTGTACAACCTAAAACCAAGGTATCAATCTTTTCTTCCTTTAAATTTTTTACACATTCTATAACCACTCTTTTAACTGACTCGGTTTTGTAAAAACCTTTTTCTATTAGAGGCACTAGCTCAGGACAAGCTACTTCATACACTTCTATGCTTTTATTAATTTCTTTTATTTTATTTGAATAGATTCTCTCTTCTGTAGTTCTTCTTGTCCCAATAACACCAATCCTTTTATTGCAAGTAGTTTCTACCGCACTCTTAACTCCTGCCTCTACAACATTAAATACAATTTCCTTTCCTTCCTTTTCAAATACAGCACTAATAGTATTACAAGCAATTACAAAGATTTTTACATTTTTCTTTTTCAAAAAATTCATGATTTGCTTTGTAAATGCTTTTATTTCTTCCTTGCTTCTATCTCCATAGGGAACTCTTCTTGTATCCCCAAAATAAACATAATTTTCTTGTGGCAATACTTCCATAAGGCGTTTAAGTACTGTAAGTCCCCCAACCCCCGAATCAAATACTCCTATCGGAAAGTATCTCATTTTATCCCCCCACAACTACGATTTCCAGTTTTTATTATAAAATCAAAAAATATAACATTAAAAACACAACAATCAACACAGTAGATGGTAAAAAATACTTGTAAGAACCCTTTATTTCTGTACCAAAGTACCTAGCGGTATAAATTAAACACAGGTGCGTGGGAGAAATAGTATACATTAAGAAACTGCTTACGTAAAGAATAGAAGCTTCCTTCAATGTTAAAGAATGAGCTAAAGAAATAAGCGGTACTACCATTACTATGCCAGTAATAGCAGAAGAAGTAAGGGCTGATAGAATGCCAGGTATGATTGTAAGCAAAAGAAAGAAAGGCACTTGATAATTGACAAAAAAGTTAGAAAGAATTTCTTTTACTCCCGTATCTAATATTGCATGTTGTAAAAGCATTATGAGAAATGCAGAAAAAGTAAGTGAAAGTACCACTTTACTCTTTACTACATCTGTAAAAACTTTAAAAGAAATTTTTGTAACAAAAAACATTGTAATTACTCCTAAAAACACTCCCAATGGCATTCCAAAAATCCCTATTAGTTTTGTTAAAATAAGAGAAAGAAATATTGCAACCAAAAGAGGTAGGGAACTTTTCAAAAACTCTCCTTTCAATTCAACACTCGCAGGTTTTATTGACTGAAATGCTGATCTGGGAATGAATATAAATCCTACAAGTACCATAAAAATTGCTATGGGAATTTGAATAGCAGCCAATTCAACGAGACTGTATCCTGTAGTTATAGAAGCAACAAGTAAGGATTGCCCTAAAGGAAAAATCATAAAAAGCACATGTCTGAACCATACATTTAAAAATATTAACCGGTTATCTTCTAATCCAAGTCTTTCCCCTACCTCTTTAACTACAGGTGCAGAAAAAAGAGCTCCTCCTGCAATTGGAAGCAATCCCAACACTGCAGGTATGACCGAAAGTACAAGACTAGGTTTTTTCAACAATGAAACAAGTGAAGTATTGAATGCAGTGATAAGCTGGGTTTTAGTGTATAGTTCAGCTAATACTGCAATGGCAAAAGAAGTAATCATTAGAAACAGTGTATTAAAGTCTACAATGGTTTTAAGCAAAATTTGGCTCCATGCATTTCCCCCAAAACATAAAATCAAAAGGGCACTACCACAAAAAAGCGCGATATTTATATCTATTTTAAGCATTACAAGTAAAATAATTATAAGAAAGGATAGAAATACTACTAAAAGATCCCCCATTTTAACTTAACCTCTCCGCTATTTGCCCCATGATATTTTTACTCCATGGTTACGATAATATCTCCTCTATTCACTGTATCGCCTTTAGCAACATTTACACTTACTATCGTTCCGTTTTCGGGTGCCATGATTTCATTTTCCATCTTCATTGCCTCCAAAATAACAATTACATCCCCTCTTTTTACTTTATCTCCTTCTTTTACTCTGACGTCAACAATAGTTCCAGGCATAGGAGCCGTTATAGTCTTTTCTCCCTCAGGTTTTCTGACTTCTTTCTCTTCTTTAGGTTTAATTTCTTCTTTTTTAATTTCTTGCTCAACTTTTTCAGACAACACCACCTGTGGAGATTTTTCTTCACTCACCTCTTTTGTTGTTTTATTTTCCTGTATTTCTTCTATTTCTACATTATAAATTTTCCCGTTAACAGTAACCTTAAACTTTTTCATATTCTTTTCCTCCCCTTTTCTGGCATTCTCGTTATCTGTTCTAACCGCCCTATTTTATTCCATATAGGAACAGTATCAGCAATTCTCCTTATAGTTTTTATATAAAAACTTTTTTCTTCAGAGCCGCTAAAACATACAACTGCACTTGCAATTGCAGCAATAATATCTATATTACTTGTTTCTTCATTATCTGTTTCTTCAACTCTTGTTACCTTTTCTTCTTCAATTTTTGTCCTTTTTCTAAAAAGTGTAAAATAATTTCTCATTTTTACCCTCCTTTACAGCGGTATATTCCCATGCTTTTTAGCCGGTCTTGTTTCTCTTTTTGACATAAGCATATCAAAAGCTGAGATAAGAATCGGACGAGTTACAGCTGGTTCAATTACGTTATCTATATAGCCTCTTGCAGCTGCCCTGTATGGATTTGCAAAGCTGGTTCTATATTCTTCTATCTTTTGCTGCCTTACTTCCGCTGGATTTTCTGCTTCTTCTATTTCTTTTTTGAAAATTATATTAGCTGCCCCTTCAGGTCCCATCACTGCAATCTCTGCTGTTGGCCATGCCAAAACCATATCTGCTCCTAAATCTCTGCTGCACATTGCAAGATAAGCCCCACCATAAGCTTTTCTTATTATCAAAGTAACTTTTGGAACTGTCGCTTCTGAATAGGCATAAAGCATCTTAGCCCCATGCCTTATTATCCCGCCATACTCTTGGTCTGTACCTGGCAAAAATCCTGGAACGTCCACCAAGTTGAGTATTGGAATATTAAAAGCATCGCAAAAACGTATAAATCTTGCTGCTTTATCAGATGCATTTATATCAAGTACTCCTGCAAGAACACTCGGATTATTTGCTATTATTCCTACACTACGGCCATTAAGCCTTGCAAACCCAGTGATAATATTTTGAGCATAATATGGCTGAACTTCAAAAAATTCGCCATTGTCAACTATTAATTTTATTACATCTTTCATATTGTAGGCCTTATTGGGGTTATCAGGAATTACTGTGTTTAAATCCACTTCCACTCTATTAGGACTGTCTCCCGTTTCAACGACTGGAGGGTCTTCCATATTGTTTGAAGGTAAGTAACTTAACAATTTTCTTACAGCTATTAAAGTTTGTTTTTCGTCTGGAAATACAAAATGGGCTACTCCACTCAATGTGTTATGGGTTGTCGCTCCTCCTAATTGCTCATGGGTCACTTCTTCCCCTGTCACTGCTTTTATCACTTGGGGACCTGTTATGAACATGTAGCTCGTCTTATCAACCATAAATATGAAATCTGTTAAAGCAGGTGAGTATACTGCACCTCCCGCACATGGCCCCATTATTACTGAAATCTGGGGTATTACTCCTGAAGCCAGTGTGTTTCTGTAAAAGATCTGACCATAACCTGATAATGCATCTACTCCTTCTTGAATCCTGGCACCTCCTGAGTCGTTAAGCCCTATTAGTGGTGCTCCCATCTTCATCGCCATGTCCATCACTTTTGTTATTTTCTTTGCATGGTACTCTCCGAGAGATCCTCCAAGAACGGTGAAGTCTTGTGCAAATACAAATACAAGTCTGCCATCAATTGTGCCATAGCCTGTTACAACTCCGTCTCCTGGCGCTTCTGTCTTTTCCATACCGAAGTCCGTACACCTGTGTTCCACAAAAGGATCAATTTCTATAAAGCTGTGTTCATCCAGCAGAATATTTAGTCTTTCACGAGCCGTAAGCTTTCCCGCTTCATGCTGCTTTTCTATTCTTTTCTGACCTCCCCCTTCTTTTATTTTTTCATACCTTCTTTTTAGTTCCTCTATTTTTGCCTGAACATCCATTCTATCATACCTCCAGGAACGTTGTGGTTTTAATCTCTCTCGCAAAGCTCTAACAATACTCCATTTGCGTTCTTTGGGTGGACAAAGGCAATTTTCGCCCCTCCTGCCCCATACCTTGGCACTTCATCTATAAGCTTTACTCCTTTTCCCTTCAACTCCTCTAACGCCTTTTCAATGTCATCTACCTGAAGTGCTATGTGGTGTATGCCTTCCCCTCTTTTTTCTATAAATTTAGCGACAGGCCCATCCTCTGATGTGGACTCTAAAAGCTCTATCTCGCTGTCCCCAACTGGAATAAAGGCCGTCTTTACCTTCTGCTCCTTAACTTCTTCTATCCCTGTCACTTTCAAGCCCAGTACTTCTTCATAAAACTTTCTCGCTTCTTCTATGCTTTTTACTGCTATCCCTATGTGGTCTACCTTTTTAATCACGTCATTCCCTCCTCTGAAGTATTTGCTTATAGAGAACTCCTGTTACTGGATAAAGGTCAATCTTCTTACCAGCATTTTTTCTTTATCGTCTTCAGCGTAGGTTATGGCTCTTGCTATTGCTCTTTTGTCTCTATTAAGAAGCAGCTTTTCTAATTCCATCATTTTTTTGCCAACCTCTTAACATTGGCTTTTATATATTCAATGACTGCTGAAGTGGGAGTGCCAGGGGTGAATATCTCTGCTATGCCGTGCTCTTTCAAAAAGGGAATATCTTCTTCTGGTATCACACCTCCGCCTATCACCAATATGTCCTCTGCCCCTCTCTCTTTTAGAAGCTTTGTTATTTTGGGAAAAAGTGTATTGTGAGCGCCTGAGAGTATACTCAATGCGACTACGTCCACGTCTTCCTGTATGGCTGCTTCTACTATTTGCTCAGGTGTCTGCCTTAATCCTGTGTATATTACTTCCATTCCCGCATCTCTTAAGGCTCTCGCTATCACCTTTGCTCCCCTGTCATGCCCGTCCAAGCCGGGTTTTGCTACTAAAACTCTTATTGGCCTTTCCATAACTATAACCTCCTGGAGCTAAAATATGCTTGGTGCTTTGTATTCTCCAAATACTTCTCTCATTACCCCACAGATCTCTCCTAATGTAGCATAGGCTTTTACTGCTTCCAAAATATATGGCATCAGGTTATCTGTACCTTTGCAGGCTTTTTTTAAGTCATTCAATACTTTTTGCACTTTTTCGTTATCTCTTTCTTTTCTCAATTTTTTAAGTTTTTGTTTTTGCAGTTCTTCTACTTTAGGGTCCACTTTTAATAAGTTTTTAGGAGGTTCTTCTTCTATCTGAAACATGTTTACCCCTACTACAATTTTTTCTTTTGATTCTATTTCCTTCTGGTAATTATATGCGCTGTTCTGAATTTCTCTCTGCATGTATCCACTTTCAATCGCCGCTGTCGCTCCCCCCATTTTATCTATTTTTTCTATGTATTCCATTGCCTTTTTCTCTATTTCATCTGTGAGGTATTCTACGTAGTAAGAACCACCTAAAGGATCAACCACGTCAGCTACTCCACTCTCATAGGCTATTATCTGCTGTGTCCTCAGGGCAATCCTCACTGAGTCTTCTGTAGGAAGAGCCAGAGCTTCATCTCTGCTGTTCGTGTGTAATGACTGTGTACCTCCCAGTACTGCAGCCAAAGCCTGAATTGTGACTCTTATTATGTTGTTGTCTGGCTGCTGGGCAGTTAATGTGGAGCCCGCCGTCTGGGTGTGGAATCTCAGCATCATTGAGCGAGGATTTTTGGCACCAAATCTTTCTTTCATTATCTTTGCCCAGAGTCTTCGCGCAGCTCTAAATTTTGCTACCTCTTCAAAAAGGTTGTTGTGGGCGCTAAAGAAAAATGAAAGCCTTGGTGCAAAGTCATCTATCTCAAGGCCTGCTTTTAGGGCCGCTTCTACATATGCTATGGCGTTTGCAAAGGTAAAAGCTACTTCCTGCACGGCTGTGGCTCCAGCTTCTCTCATGTGATAGCCGCTTATGCTTATTGTGTTCCATTTTGGAACATTTTTTGAACAGTATTCAAAAATGTCTGTTATTAATCTCATTGAGGGTTCAACAGGAAAAATGTAGGTCCCTCTTGCCACGTATTCCTTTAGTATGTCATTTTGTATTGTCCCATCGAGCTTGTCTGGAGTTATTCCCTGTTTTTCTGCCACTGCTATATACATGGCCAGTAATACTGCTGCCGGAGCGTTTATTGTCATGGAAGTGCTTACTTTGTCAAGGGGAATCCCATCGAAGAGTATCTCCATGTCCTGCAGCGAATCTATAGCTACCCCTACTTTCCCTACTTCCCCTTCTGCAAGAGGATGGTCAGAGTCATAGCCTATCTGCGTGGGAAGGTCAAAAGCCACGCTTAAGCCCATTTGCCCCTGTTCTAAAAGGTATTTGTATCTCTTGTTGGATTCTTCGGCAGTAGCAAAACCTGCATACTGCCTCATCGTCCAAAATCTACCTCTGTACATGGTAGGCTGTATCCCTCTTGTGAAGGGATATTCTCCCGGAAAGCCCAGCTTTTCATTGTAGTCAAATTCTTTTAAGTCCAGCGGAGTATAAAGCCTTTTAATTTCTATCCCTGAACTTGTTTCAAATTTTTCTCTCCTTTCTGAAAACTTACTAAGTACCTTGCTAACTACATCCTGTTCCCATTCTTCTTTCGCTTTCTTTATCCTTTCCAGCTCTTTTTCCTCCCACATTTTTTATCCCTCCCTGTAAATTGCTTCATACCTCTTCAATGTAAATGGCATAATCGGGACAGTACATCTCACATAATCCGCATTTTATGCATTTTTCTTCGTCAATTAAATGAACCTTGTCCCCCTTTATCTCTAAAACTTTTTTAGGGCAAAATCCTACACAAATCCCACACCCCTTGCACCACTCCTTGATTATGCGAAGTCTCATTTCTTTGCTCTTTTGAATCATTTATTTTTCACTTCCTTAATCATTTTTTTGCTTATTTGTCTTGCTCGTCTGCCCAAAAGATTTGATGAGCAAGTAAAATATTATAAGCATTGTAAAAGTCATGGTAATACCTACTAATGCAATTTTAAGCACTGTGTAAATATTTATCATCGCGCTTCACCTCTTTTTGTAAACTAGGTGATTACATGAATAAAGATGATACAAGGCCTATCAAAATTCCTCCAGCCACAACCGATCCTATCTGTCCAGAAACATTGGCTGCCACCGATTGCATCAATACGAAGTTTGTAAAATCCTCTTGCTGAGCCATCTTTTGAATAACACGAGCAGACATAGGAAATGCCGATATTCCTGCAGCACCTATCATAGGGTTAACCTTTCTTTTCAAAAATAAATTTAAAAACTTCGCAAACAAAACACCACCAGCAGTGTCAAATATAAAAGCTAAAAGACCCATTCCGAAAATCAATAGCGTAGCAGGGTTTAAAAATCTATCTGGTGTCATCGTGGCACCAATAGTAATGCCAAGTAAAATTGTAGTAATATTTGCTAGTTCGTTCTGTGCAGCTTTAGAAAGTCTCTCAACCACACCGCTTTCTTTTATTAAATTTCCAAACATAAGAGAACCAATGAGTGGCACACTCTGAGGTATCAAAATTCCAGTGATAAGTGTTACTGCTATTGGGAAAATTATTCGAACAACTTTTGGAACCTCTTTCAGCTCTAATTCCATCCTTATTCTTCGTTCTTCCTTTGTGGTAAGCATTCGAATTATTGGGGGCTGAATTATTGGAACTAAAGCCATATAGGAATAGGCTGCAACTGAAATAGGTCCTAGCAAATGAGGAGCAAACAATGTCGAAACATATATTGAAGTAGGACCATCTGCTGCACCTATTATCCCTATAGAAGCAGCTTCTCCAATATCAAATCCCATTAAATATGCTACTATCATTGTCAAGAAGATTCCTACTTGTGCAGCAGCTCCAAAAAATATCATAAAAGGCTGTTGAAAAAGTGGTGTAAAATCCACCATTGCTCCTACAGCAATGAAAATTAGGATCGGAAAAAGTTCTGTATTGATACCTGCATTATATAAAAGGGTTAGAAAACCATTTTTTCCTATTGCAGCAGAAAGTGGAATATTAGTAAGAATTATGCCAAATCCTATAGGGAGCAAAAGCATAGGTTCGTATTCCTTTTTTATGGCGAGATATATTAAAATTCCACCAATTGCTAGCATTATCAAATGTCCTAGTGTAAAATTTGAGATACCCTCTATAAAAATCCTGAAAGCTTCCATTTCTGCTCTCTCCTTTTTATGGTTATTTCAAGACCTTAATTAGCTGCCTCCCCTCATGAAAGATTCTGAGAGGAGGCAGCCTTGATTGGAGAAAATTTATTGTTAGCTTTGAGTAGTACTCACTGTCGGGATACCTCTTTCTCCAGAAGAAGTCGTTACAAGTTCAGCAATTACTAGGTCTCCTGTGACATTCAGAGTAGTCCTGCACATATCTAAAAATCTATCTATCCCTAAAATTAATCCAATTCCTTCTGGGGGTACACCTACTTGCGCTAGCAGTGCAGCAATCACTGGCAAAGAACCCGCTGGCACTCCTGCTGTTCCCACACCGGCTAATATCGCTGCAAACATCACAAGCAATTGAGTAGAAAGGGATAAATCTACACCATATACCTGAGCTAAAAATAAAATTGTGACTCCTTCAAATAAAGCCGTGCCATTTTGATTCGCAGTAGCACCAATAGTCAGAATAAATCTTGCAATGTGAGGGGGAAGTTTTAGTTCTTCTTCTGCTGCTTTTAGAGATATTGGCAAGGTAGCATTTGAAGAAGAAGTAGAAAACGCGTAAAGCATGGGTTCCTTAGCTCCTCTAAAGAACTCGCCCGGAGATTTTTTGGCAAAAACTTTAAGGAAAAATGGATAAACAACAAACAACTGAATAGCTAGACCTACAACAACTACCGCAGCATATACTCCAAGATTCTTCAAGAATCCAGCACCCATTTTATAAGTAGTATTAAACACTATGCAAAAAATAGCATAAGGCGCCATTTTAAGGGCAAGTTTAACAACACCCATTGATGCTTCAAAGATTGCTTGCATTACCTGAATGAATGAATGATTTTCTTCTTTTATTACTATGCTAACTGCCCATCCAAAAATGGCAGCAAATACCATTACTGCAATTATTTCCCCTTGTAAAGCTTTTGCTGCAGACTCTATCGGGTTCTGGGGTAAGAGGTTCACTATATACTGGTACCAGCGCAATCCTCTGAGGGTCTCCGCTGTTTGTGTTATACTTATTATGGATTGCTTCTCTGCAGCAGCAATATCAAAATTAGTACCGACTCCTGGTTTGACCACATTAACTCCTATTAAGCCTATTGCTACAGCAATTGTAGAAAGAACTATAGTCCAGACTAGTGCTTGAACTGCTACTTTTCCTAAAGCTCTACCCTGACTTAGCTCAAAAACGCCCAAAATTAACGCAGATGTTAAGAGAGGAATTACTGCCATAAATATTAGCCTCAGAAAGATAGCACCTATCAGCGTAGCTATGTCTACTGCCCATTGCATAAATGGAAATGTTTTTATTGGCAGTGTGTAGTAACATATCAAGCCTACGATTATTCCCAAGATAAAACCTGTCAGTAATTTTTGATAATCTTTCATATTTCCCATTTCCCCTCTCTTTTATTAGTTTTTACTTTTGAAAAGTGTATCCCCTTCTACTGAATTTTCTGAATTTCATCCCTCCTTTTTTGTAAACGATGTCTTGCTCTTGTAAGAAATTTTATATCGTATATAACGTTTTGTAACAAGAAAAAACTTATTTCTACGTAAAATTTATCTAAAATTTTTTCTAAGCCTCATTATTTCACCCGTCAATAGAGGAATAAGTGACAAGAGTATTACAACATTCCATTGATAATAACTAATAGGAGAAAAATCAAAAATTTCATTTAGTGGAGTCATAACTAAAGCGAGTACAAATATTACTCCTATCAGGAACGCAATAACCATATGCTTGTTGGAAAACTTATCCCTAATTCCTATCTTTTCTGACTTAACATTTAAAGCCTGGACCAATTCAGACAGATTCATCACTGCAAAAGCCATTGTTCTGCCCACATTTATTCCCTTCTCGAGCCCCACAATAAAAGCAATAAGTGTGACTATTCCGATAACAGCTCCCTCAAAAGGAATCCTATATATCAATCCCCCAGAAAAAATGCTTTCATCTTTTGGTCTAGGTGGTTTTTTCATTATATCTTCTTGAGAAGGTTCGAATCCAAACGCCAAAGCCGGCAAACTATCTGTTACTAGGTTTGCCCAAAGTATGTGTACGGGTTTTAGTGGAAGAGACATTCCTAAAATAGTAGCTACAAAAAGTGCAAAAATTTCACCAAAATTACAGCTCAGCAAGTAATGAATTGCTTTTTTTATATTTGCAAATATAGTTCTGCCTTCTTCTACTGCAGCAACAATTGTGGCAAAATTATCACCTTTTAAAATCATGTCAGAAGCCTCTTTAGCCACTTCTGTACCTGTAATACCCATAGCAATTCCAATATCAGCTTGCTTGAGTGCTGGAGCATCGTTTACTCCATCACCTGTAACAGCTACCACAGCGTTATTTTTCTGCCACGCTTTAACAATTCTTAATTTGTGCTGAGGAGAAACACGGGCAAAAACAGAAATCTCTTTAACAATTTCAGTTAGCTTTTCATCTGAAATTTTTTCTAGTTCCTCTCCGCTTAATATTTTATTTCCTTCTTCTAAAATTCCAATTTCTCTAGCTATAACAGAAGCTGTAATCTTATGGTCGCCGGTTATCATCACAGGCTTTATTCCCGCTCTTTTGCATACTTCAACAGCTTCCCTAACTTCTTTCCGCGGTGGGTCCATCAAAGCCACAAGGCCTATAAAAATCAGGTCATTTTCTACCTCTTCACTTACAAGTTTTTCAGGTAATTTTGTCAACTCTTTATAAGCAACACCAAGAATTCTTAACCCTTGCTGTCCCATTTTTTCATTAACACGAAGAATGGTTTCTACTTCATTTTTATCTAAAGGAATTATTCTGTTTTTCTTCAATACATATCCACACATTTTGATTACATAGTCAGGCGCTCCTTTGGTTATTACTCTAAATGTCTTTCCTTCAATAGAATGGATAGTTGACATCATCTTTCTTTCTGATTCAAAAGGAATTTCCTCTACTCTTGGAAATCTTTTTTCTAATTCCTCTTTTTTTAATCCTGTTACTCTATTTAAAGCAACCACCAAAGCTATTTCCGTAGGATCTCCTATCATTTGACCAGTTGTATCTATGGCAACATCAGTACATAGAGCCGCGCTTTCAATAAGAAATTTTTCTGATTTTTCAATTTCCTTCTCCTCATTTATATCTATTTCTCTTTCGTCCACATACATTTTAACAACAGCCATCTTGTTTTCTGTAAGCGTTCCTGTTTTGTCAGAACAAATCACACTTGTGCTTCCAAGGGTCTCTACCGATGAAAGCCTTCTTATTATCGCATTTCTTTTTACCATTTTTTGAATACCCAAAGCCAAAGTAATAGTAATAATGGCAGGTAACCCTTCCGGAATTGCCGCTACTGCTAAACTTACAGATGTTAAGAACATATCAAACAATGGTCTATTTTGCAATAAACTTCCTATTACAAACATCACTGCACACAGCAGTAATATGGCTGTACCTAAAATCTTTCCTAGCTCTTCCAGTCTAATCTGGAGAGGAGTTTTGACTTCTTTTTCCGACCTTATCAGAGAAGCAATTTTGCCTATCTCTGTATTCATCCCCGTGGCAGTTATAATGAATTTTCCTCTCCCGTACACTACATTTGTACCCATATAAACCATATTTTTTCTATCACCTAAAGGTATTTCTTTATCTTCCAATTCTTTTTCCGTTTTTTCTGCAGGAACAGATTCTCCCGTCAAAGGTGCTTCATCAATGCGTAGATTTTTCGCTTCTATTAACCTGCCATCTGCAGGAATTACATCTCCACTTCCTATAACTACCACATCTCCTACCACAATATCGGTTACATTCACCTCCTTTAATTTTCCTTCCCTTATAACTTTGGTAAAAGGTTGAGAAAGTTTTTTAAGAGCTGTAATAGATTTTTCAGCTTTGTATTCTTGTAATGTACCTATCAGAGCATTTAAAATTACAATGGCTAATATTAAAATTCCATCTATTGCTTCTTTAAGAAAAAAGGAGATTACAGAAGCTATTATCAGTATTATCACCAGGTAATCTTTAAATTGTTCAATAACCATCCTTAAAGGTGATTTTATTTTTTCTTCCTCTAACGAATTTTCGCCATATTCAGTTAATCTCCTTATAGCTTCTTCATCTGAAAGTCCCTTCTCACAATCTGTTTTTAACTTTTCAACCACTTTTTCTGCTGTCATAGCCCAGTATCTTTCCATAGGCATCCCCTCTCGGTCATTCCTTACCTCCACTCTTATCCCCAGAAAAATTAAAATTTAGTCAGATATACCTCATATTCCTCCCAAATATTCTCTAGCTTTTCAAAAACACCTGTTATTGTTTCTCTTTCTCTAGTTCCCACTGCTACTACAATCGCATTTACAAGACTTAATGGAGCCACAAGAGAATCCACAAAGGAGATTATACTATTCTTGGCTGTAAGCACCTCATCTGCTATCCTCGCAAGAGGGGAAATAAAACTGTCGGTTAATGCGATAACTGTAGCCCCCTGTGATTTTGCATATTTAAGCAAATCCACAGTCCTTCTGGAATACCGAGGAAATCCTATTCCTATCACTAAATCTTCTCTCTCTACCCTTAAAATCTGTTCAAAAAGATCTGATACTCCTCTCTTTACTACTATTACGTTATCACGAAGCAAGTTCAAATAAAACCCCATGTATTCAGCTATCACCGTAGAAGTTCTCAGCCCAACAATATAAATTTTTCGAGCATTCAAAATACAATCTACTACTTTTTTGAAAGTTCCCACATCTACTTCGTTGAGTGTCTGTTTTATGCTTCCTATGTCCAAGTTTAGGACTTCTGCAAGTAGTTTTTCTTCATTACTTTCCTTTGTTATTTCTAGCCTTTGCAATGTGGTCAACTTGCCCTTCACAAACTCCTGCAGAGCAGTCTTCAGTTCTGGAAAACCATTATACCCTAATTCACTTGCAAATCTCACAACAGTAGATTCACTTATTTTAAGTTCTTTTGCAATATCTTTGGAAGTCATAAACACTGCTTTTTCATAATTGTTCACAATGTATTGCGCAATCATTTTTTGACTTTTACTAAGGTGAGCATAGCAGTTCTGTATTCTTTCTATAAGGTCCTCCTTTTTATTTATCCCATGGAACTCCCCCCAGTTTAAAACCCTCTTCTAAAGCTTTTCTGTTAAGTTCTTCCGTGCCAGCCGGCACTCTCTTTAAAACAGCTTTTTCTAAAGATTCTTTACTAACTATCTTTGTAAGCTCTGCTATAACACCTAGAGAGACTATATTGGCAACATATGCTTTTCCTACAACTTCCTGTGCTGTTTTTAATATTGGAAATTTTAATGTCTTTACTTTGCTCTCTTGTTCTACCTCTACAGAATCGTCAACTATTATAAGCCCTGTCTCTTTTACATCCTCTTTATAGCTTTTATAGGCAGAACTCGTCAAAGCTAGCAGTACATCTGGCTTTAAAACTTTTGGATACACAATGGTTCCATCGCTTATTATTACCTCTGCTTTGCTGGAACCTCCTCTCGCCTCAGGCCCATAGGATTGGCTCTGCACGCTTACCTTCCCATCCAGTATTGCCGCTTCTGCCAAAATTATTCCTGCAAGAATTAACCCCTGTCCTCCAGACCCTCCTAACCTTATTTCAAGCGACCTCATTTTACACTCACCTTCAATCTCTCTACCATCTTTTGATACTCTTCTGTGTACTCAGGAGCCTCTATGTTTACAAATTCGCCTATTATTATCTTGCCTTCCAATTCTTCCGGCTTCATTTTAGCTGCCTTGTTTATGTCAATCGAATTATCTTTAAGCCACTTCAACATGTCTGCTGGGCTTCCCTTTTTGTTCCTTCTGCCATAGTAGGTGGGGCATATGCTCATGGCTTCAATGAAAGAAAAGCCTTTGTGGGAAATCCCTTTTTCTATGAGTTTTACAAGTTGCTGTACGTGATAGGCTGTGCCTCTGGCCACATAAGTTGCTCCTGCACCTATAGCCAATTTGCATATGTCAAAATCCCTGTCTATGCTGCCATAGGGTGCTGTTGTGGCTTTATCGTACCTTGGTATTGTAGGTGATGCCTGACCTCCTGTCATGCCGTATATGTGGTTGTTGTACATGACGACCGTTATGTCTATGTTCCTCCTCGCTGCGTGGATGAAATGGTTTCCACCTATAGCCGCATTGTCCCCGTCCCCTGTTATCACTATCACCGTAAGTTCTGGATTTGCAAATTTTACTCCTGTGGCAAAAGCTATTGCCCTGCCGTGAGTGGTGTGTAAGGTGTTAAAGTCTAAGTAACCTGAAGCCCTTGAAGAACATCCTATCCCTGATACTACTACCACTTTGTCTTTGCCAATTTTTAAGTTGTCTATCGCTCTCACTATTGCCATTGCCACTATTCCATTGCTACAGCCTGGGCACCATATGTTTGGTAACGTTTCCTTTCTGAAGTATTCCTCCACAAGCCTAGAAGCCATTTTTTATTCTCTCCTTTACCTTCTCTACAATTTCACAAGGAGTAAAAAATTCCCCGTTCGCCTTGTTTATATTCTCTACCTCCCCTTCCCTCTTTACTACCCTGTCCACTTCGTAGTATAGCTGCCCTCTATTCATCTCTACTACAAATATTTTTCTGAATTTAGGGTATATCTTTCTAAGTCTTGTGTCAGGAAAAGGCCATATTGTTATTGGTCTAAAAATGCCAACTTTAAAGCCCTCTTTCTTAAGTTCTTCTTCTGCTGCTTCTACTGCCCTTGATGTTGAACCAAAAGAGATAAAGAGAATGTCTCCTTCTTTTTCGCCTTTTTCCTTGTACATGACTATGTCTTCCTTGTTTTTTTCTATTTTGTCAACCAATCTTTTTATTAGTCTCTCCGCAATTTTTGTGTCATTTGTGGGAAGGCCTTTTTCATTGTGCACAAGTCCCGTGACGTGGTATCTTACTCCCTTTCCAAAGGGAATTAAAGGAGCAACTCCATTTTCTATATCTTTGTAGGGAAGGTAATTTTCTATATCCTCTGGGATTTTTCTTTCAATTATTTCAATATCCCCGTACTCGTCTAAATTTACCGTCTCCCTCAGATGACCTATCACTTCATCAATGAGGATTACAACAGGAGTCCTGTACTTTTCTGACAGATTAAAAGCCTGTATTGTGACATAATAGGCTTCTTTTACTGAGGATGGCGATAAAACTATTATGGAATGGTCTCCATGAGTTCCCCATCTTGACTGCATTACATCTCCCTGCGCAGGTGATGTGGGCATACCTGTGCTGGGACCCATCCTCTGCACATCCACCACTACGCATGGAACCTCCGCCATTGCTGCAAAGCCTATATTCTCCTGCATCAAAGAAAACCCAGGCCCTGATGTGGCTGTCATGGCTTTTAACCCAGCCAGTGATGCGCCGATTATTGCAGCCATGCTGGCAATCTCATCTTCCATCTGAATGAATTTCCCGCCTACAAAAGGAAGCTTCTCGGCGCACAATTCGGCAATTTCAGTAGAAGGAGTTATTGGATACCCTGCGTAAAACCTCATCCCGGCTCTTATTGCTCCTTCTACCACTGCTTCATTTCCCTGCATTAACACCTTCGACATTTTCCTTCACCTCTGGAATTTAAATTAGACAGGATACACTCTGTTTCCCTCACCAACCATACTAGAATCTATAAAATACTTTTTCGCCCTTCTGTACTCAAAAAACTTTTTAGCCACTTGCGGAAAAAGAGCATATGTCAGTACATCCTCTTCCTGTTCGTAATACTCTTTTATTTCTTCTTTTACCTCTTCAAACTGTGGTTTTAAGAGGTCCGCCGGCCTTATCTCAATTACCTCTTCATCACCTATTATTTTCCTCTTTATCTCATCAGAAATTGGTGCAGGAGGCCTGCCGTACAGTCCCTTGACATAATCCTTTATCTCTTTTGGAACCATTTTATACCTCTCACCAGTTATCACATTTAAAACCGCCTGTGTACCTACCATTTGACTCATTGGAGTAACTAGAGGCGGATATCCTAGGTCCTCTCTCACCCTCGGTATCTCTTCTAGAACTTCTTTATACTTGTCAAGCGCTTTTTGCTCTTTTAGCTGTGCAATGAGATTTGAAAGCATTCCTCCCGGAACCTGGTAGACAAGCACATCAGTATCTATACCCATTACCATTGAGAAATCTGTTTCTTTATAGTGATTTCGCTTTACTTCCTTAAAATATGAAGCAATTTCTGAGAGAAGTTCAAGGTCAAGCCCTGTATCATATTGAGTTCCCTTCAAAGCTGCCACCATGGTCTCTGTAGCAGGCTGAGAAGTGCCCAAAGCTAAAGGAGAAATTGCTGTATCTATCGCATCCACCCCTGCTTCTATGGCTTTTAAATAAGTCATGGAAGCCATTCCACTCGTGTAATGGCCGTGCAGCTGTATGGGAACATTAACTGTCTCTTTGAGCCTCTTCACCAGTTCATAGGCTACATAAGGGCTCAATATGCCCGACATGTCCTTTATGCAGATAGAATCTACACCTAATTCTACCAGTTCTTTTGCCACTCTTATGTAGTGGTCTATAGTGTGGACAGGGCTTATAGTATAGACAAGAGTCCCTTGCGCATGGGCTCCTACCCTTTTTGTCGCCTTTATGGAAACTTCCAAATTTCTCACATCATTCAAAGCATCAAAGATCCTTATTATGTCTATTCCATTAGCTACAGCCTTTTCTATAAATTTTTCTACAATGTCATCCGGATAATGTCTGTATCCTACCAGATTTTGCCCTCTTAAAAGCATTTGCAGGGGTGTATTTTTTATCCTCTTTTTTAATTCCCGCAGCCTCTCCCACGGGTCTTCATTTAAAAACCTGAGACAAGCATCAAAGGTAGCTCCTCCCCAAACCTCAAGAGAATGATATCCCACCTTATCAAGCTTTTCTGCAATAGGCAGCATTTCCTCTGTAGTCATGCGAGTAGCCATCAAAGACTGATGGGCATCTCTTAGAACTGTTTCTGTTATTTTAACTCTCCTTTCCATGGTTTACAGTCCTTCACCTCACTTTAAGTAATTTACTTCTCCAATCTTTATTCCATCATAAAAATACACTCTAGGCACCCTTCTGCTAATTCTAGAAAAAACTTCTTGAGGAATAGTTTCAATTTTATCAGCCATAGATTCTACAGAAACTGTCTCATTGTTTTGTGTCCCTATAATAACCACCTCATCTCCTATTTCCACACCTTCTACATCAGTAACATCTATCATGCACTGGTCCATACATACTCTGCCTACTATTGGAACATACTTTCCCTTTAATAGCAATTTATAGTTATTAGATAATCTCCTATCAAGTCCATCCGCATACCCCACGGGGATAGTAGCTATTACACTTTTTCTTTTTGTCACAAAACTTTTGCCGTAGCCTATAAAAAATCCCGCTGGTACATCTTTTAAATGGACCACCCGCGTAGTAAACCTCAGTGTTTCTCTCAATTCTACCTTTCGTTCTACTCTCTTTGAAGGATATGCACCGAACAAAATTATACCCGGCCTTACCATATCTAAATGAGAATAATTGAGATTTAAAATAGCTGCCGCATTGGCTATATGTTTTAAAGGAATTTTTAACCTTTTTTTCTCCAAACTACTAATTAGATTCATGAATTTGTCGAACTGCTCTTTGCAATAATCCCTATCATCTTCGGATGCGGCAGCAAAATGACTGTATATCCCTTCCAATATTAATCCTCTCATGTTTGCCATTTCTAGAATCTCTTTCTGCGCTAAATCAAAATCAATATATCCGATTCGTCCCAAACCTGTATCAATTTTTATATGGACTTTTGCTCTTTTGTTTTGTTTTAGACTTTCTTTCTCTAACTCTTTCGCATATTTTATATCGTACACCGTTTGAGTAAGGTCATGTTTAACTATTTGTCTTAACTGTGTAGGAGGAGTATAACCAAAAATTAGAATAGGAGTTTTTATTCCCTTTTCCCTCAACTCTAAAGCTTCTTCTGTAGTTGCTACTCCGAAATAGTCTACCCCTTCTTTTTCTAAAAATTTGGCTACATATGAAGCTCCATGACCATATGCATCCCCTTTTATCACCGCCATTATTTTCACATTTTTTCCAACTATCTTCTTTATTTCTCTGAAGTTATGTGTTATTGCATCTAGATATACTTCTACGCGGGTGGGTCTTACCCCGTCAAATTTCACCTTTATCAACTCCTCCTACTTAAAAGTTCTAAATCTTATTCAAGAAGTTTTCAATTCTGTCAAGTCCTTTTTCTATGTTTTCCATAGAGGTTGCGTATGAGATTCTTATATAATTATCCATACCAAAAGGTAAGGCAGGAACTACAGCTACATTTGCCTCTTCAATGAGAAGGGTAGCAAAATCTAAAGACCCTTTTATTTTTCTACCATTTACTTTTTTGCCTACATATTCTTCAATGTTCACAAAGACGTAAAAAGCTCCTTGTGGTCTAACTGCTTTTAAGCCTTTCATCTTACTTATTCTTTCTACAGCGTAAAGCCTTCTTTTGTTAAATTCTTCTACCATTCTTTTTATTGCCACTCCATCTCCAGTCAATGCTGTGACGCTGGCATATTGAGCAATAGAATTGGGATTTGAAGTAGTATGGCTTTGAATATTAGCCATAACTTTCGCAACGTCTAAAGAAGATGCAGTATAACCTATCCTCCATCCCGTCATTGCATAAGCTTTGGACATGCCATTTACCACTATCGTAAGTTCTTTAATTTTTTCACCCAATGAAGCTATACTGACATGTTCTCCTTCATAAATCAATTTTTCATATACCTCATCAGAAATCACAAATATTCCTGTTTCTTCTACCACTTCAGCAATATCTTGTAGCTCCTTTCTTGTATAAACAGCTCCTGTGGGATTGTTCGGGCTGTTTAATATTAGAGCTTTCGTTTTCGGGTTTATGGCGGCCGTGAGTTCTTCAGCTGTAATTTTGAAATTATTTTCTTCCTTTGTTTGAACAAACACTGGTTTACCATAAGCGAGCCTTACCATTTCAGGATAACTTAGCCAATAAGGTACAGGTATGATAACTTCATCTCCCGGGTTTAATATTGCAGAAAGTGCGTTATATATAGAATGTTTAGCCCCATTAGAAACTACAATCTGCTCTGGTTCATAAAAAAGACCATTTTCTCTTTTCAGTTTTTCACATATAGCCTTTTTTAGTTCAAGTATTCCCGAAGCAGGCGTATACTTGGTATAGCCTTTCTTTATCGCTTCAATTGCAGCCTCTTTTATATAGTCAGGAGTATCAAAATCAGGTTCACCCACTCCAAAGTCTATGACATCAACTCCCTCTGCCTTTAACTGTCTCGCCTTTGCCGTTATTTCTAAAGTCATAGAAGGGGTTATTTGAAGAGCATTCTGCGAGAGATTCATTTTTCTACCTCCTCTATATCCATCCTCTTACTTTCATCGCTTCATATATTCTCTTTATAGCAATCATATAAGCAGCTGTTCTCATATCAACCTTATATTCTTGAGCCAATTGGTATATATTATTAAATGCATTTATCATCACAATCTCTTGCCTTTCTTTTATTTCTTCTTCAGTCCAATAATAATTCATCAAATTCTGCACCCACTCGAAGTAAGAAACAATCACCCCACCAGAATTAGCAAGTATATCCGGTACTACAAAAATTCCTTTTTCTCTCAGTATCCTGTCTGCCTCAGGTGTTGTAGGACCATTTGCCGCTTCACATACCATCCTCGCTTTCACATTCGGAGCATTTTCTTCCGTAATTTGATTCTCAAGAGCTGCGGGAATTAGTACATCTACGTCCAATGCAAATAGTTCCTCATTTGTTAAAGAAGTAGTGCCCTCAAAGTCTTTGACACTCCCTGTCTTTCTCACATGTTCTGCTAACTTCTCTGCGTCAATTCCCCTTTCGTTATATACCCCTCCATATATATCTACTACCCCTACGATCTTTGCACCCAGTCTCTGCAGGTGAATTCCCGTGTAACTTCCTACATTTCCGTAACCCTGTATGGCTACAGTACAGTTCTTTATATCCATTTCTAACTTTTTCGCAGCTTCGCGCGCGATTAGCGCTACTCCATATCCTGTAGCATCAACCCTACCTTTTGAACCCCCGTATATCAAAGGTTTTCCTGTTATAACTGCCGGACTATTATAACCGACTATTTTGTTATACTCATCTACCATCCATGCCATCACTTGAGCATTTGTACCTACGTCAGGTGCTGGTATATCCTTTTCAGGCCCTATTATACTGGAAATTGCCCGAATATAACCTCTACTCAATCTTTCTAGTTCTGTTGGTGAAAGTTCTTGAGGATTAACTGCTACTCCTCCTTTTCCTCCGCCGTATGGAAGCCCAACTACACCGCATTTAAAGGTCATCCACATAGAAAGAGCTTTTACTTCATCAAGTGTAACGTCCGGATGAAATCTTATTCCCCCTTTTGCAGGTCCAAGGGCATCGTTGTGCTGTGACCTGTAACCTTTAAATACCTTCACTGTTCCATCGTCCATCTGTACGGGAATGGAAACTTCCATTACTCTGAGAGGCTCTTTTAATATCTCATAGACTGATTCTTCTAAATTGAGAAGTTCACAAGCATTTTTTATCTGTTCTTGAACAGCCTTTAAAGGATTAACTGCCATTCTTACATTCCTCCTCATAATTTTTTATTTTTCGGGGTAAGGGAAAATGTTACATTTCTTCCCCTTACCCCTATAAAAATTTAATCGTCAGGGAAGCCATTCGGATATTCAAAAACTTTTCCTTCCCAATTTCTTATAAGAACATATTCTTTCCCAACCATAAGGAGATACTGAGGCACAATAGGAGTCTTCCCATGCCCTTCAGGTGCATTGATTATATACCACGGAATGGCAAGCCCTGAAGTATAACCGCGAAGTTGTTCCATAATCTCTAATCCATCTTGAACTGTAGTAACAAAATGGGTAGTCCCTTGAACAGATTTCGCATGGAAAATGTAGTAAGGTTTAACCATAATTCTAAGTAATTCGTGGTTTAACTTTTTCATAACATGAGGGTCATTATTTATCCCTTTTAAAAGCACTGCTTGATTTCCTAATGCCACCCCAGCTCTTGCTAATTTAAAGCAAGCCTCTTTTGCTTCTTCAGTAACTTCTTTTGGATGATTAAACTGGGTATTAATGTACAGAGGCAGATGTTTTGTTAAAATCTTGCATAATTCATCGGTAATTCTCTGTGGAAAAGTCACTGGGGCAGCCGTCCCTATTCGTTTTATTTCTACATGTGGAATTTTATCTAATTCTGACAAAATCCAGTCGATTTTTTCATCCTCAAGAGTGAGAGGGTCTCCCCCTGTTATCAGCACATCTCTAATTTCTGGATTATTTCGAATATATTCTAATGCCGCTTCTATGTCTTCGTGTTTTGCAGGATAATCCACTTCTCCTATGTTGCGTCTCCTCTGACAATGTCTACAGAACATGCCACATTGATTTGTTACGTTTATAATCAGTCGATCAGGATAACGACGTGTTATTAAAGGAGCGGGAGAAGTATATTCTTCTGCCATCGGGTCTGGAACTCCATATTTATCTGTAAGTTCCTTAATACTTGGGATAGCTCTCATTCGAATAGGACAGAAAGGATTATCCGGATCCATTAAAGAAGCATAGTATGGTGAAATTGCCCATCTGTAGCGAGTACTTACCCTCTTTATGTTTTCAATTTCCTCCTCAGAAAGGTTTACAATCTTTTTGAGAGTTTCAACATCACTTATACGATTTCTTATCTGCCATCGCCAATCATTCCATTCCTCTTCTGTTGCTCCAAATAAGTTTTTAATTTTCTCCTTGTTTTCTCTAAATTTTTCTGATAACTTAAAGCCCGTCTCTATTTTTTCAGATGCTCTCAAGTATGGCTCTATCTTCTTTTTTAACTCTTCCGCTCTTTGGAGTGCTATTTTCCTTTTTTCCTCCACTGTGAGTGAACCCGTGCTGCTCATAAATTTGCACCTCCTTCCTTTACAAAACTTGCAAACGATATCTGAACTCTGTGAACTCTCTTGTAAAATAAATTTTACATACACTCCAACATTTAATAACAAAAAAAAACCGAATTTAACTCGGCAAATTTAAAAGCTATTTTCTTCAATTATCCACAAGAGCCCTTCTAAAAATTTCTTCACATTTATTTTTCCTCTATTAGACGTCTTCTTTCTAAAGTAATCCATTTCTGTTTTTATATCTCCATAATCAAAAAGAACATGTCCATATCTGATAAAATATTCGTCCCCGTAATCTTCTATTGCTCTCAGAGCAATATTTGATAAAGCTTTCGCCATTGCACGTCTCATTCTCATTTCAATAGCTTTAGCTTCTATCTTTATTTTATTTCTTGATTCATAGAGTTGACTTAGTTTTTCATAGACTTCTGCAAGAGTAGTAGAAGATAGGTCTATCTCTTTCTTCCATATCAACCCCAAAAGGTTAATTATATCTCTAGCCCCCATTTCTCCTAAAATGCCAAGTTCAGCCAAAACGCCTTTAATTTTTTTCTCTAGTTCTTCTGTACCAGAAATATTCTGAATTTCTTTTTTCATGTAATGCTTTACTGCGGCACTTATATTGTTAAAAGTCTCTTTTAAAAATTTTAACTCTTGAACTTTTTTCACCACAGTTATTATTTCAATCACATTGAGAGGTTTGTGAATAAAAAATTCAATCCCTGCTTTATAAGCTTTTGCTACCATTTCTTTATCATTTACCTGAGAAATCGCTATAAAATTGCAATTAAGGTCTTGATGCATTCTAAGATTAGCAATTGTCTGAATTCCATCCTGGAAAGGCAACAAAAGGTCAATAATGGCTATATCTGGCTTCAAAGCTAAAATCTCTTTTTCAGCCTGTTTCCCATTTTCAGCTTCCCCTATTACTTCTCCTAGTTCGTTTTCTTCAATTATATTAGCAAGAATTCTTCTGATACTTCTATCGTCATCAACTAAATAAAAAGCAGTTCCTTTTTCTTGCATTTTTCGCCCCTCCTACTTTTTTATAAGCATCTCTTTAGGAATTTTGACAGTAAAAACCGTTCCCTTCGCTAATTCTGAATGAAGAGAAATTTCTCCTTTTAAAATTTCAACAAGCCGTTTCACTTGGCACAACCCCAATCCAGAGGACATCTTACCAGTATTCTTGTCAAATTTAGTTGAAAAGCCTGGTTCGAAAATTGTCTCTAAATTTTTTGGTTTTATTCCTTCTCCGTTATCTTTCACTTTAAAAATCACATCTTCACCATCCTGTGAAAGTTCAACTTCTATTACCCCTATTTCTTTATCAATAGCTTCTATAGCATTTTGAATCAATTCATTGAGCAAGGGAAAAAGATAAGCATATTTGTCTGTCTTAAAATTTAATTTGCTTTCAAATCTTATATTTACAGTTTTGTTAAGAGATTCTGCATATTCTAATGAAAGTTTTTTTAGAAATTCCATTATTTCTCTAATTTCAATAGCCTCAGTTACATCTACATCGGGTAATAATTTCTCTATGCGACCCTTAACTTGAAAGTAATCTTTTTTAATTTCGTGCATATCTACAGCAAGCTCCAGTGCTTTATTCTTAAGCTCCTCTTTTATTTGTTCTGTTTCTTTTTCACTACTAAGCAAACTATACACCTCATAACTTTTTCTCATCACTTTTTCAATCTTATCAGCAGCTCTTACCAAAAAATAGAGTTCATTTTTTAAATTTAAACTGAGTACTAAAAATCGCAGATACCTTTCTTTCTCTATTTTTTCTAAAATCATTGAAGTATACTTTTGAAGTAACCAATACAACAATAAAATTATAAGTCCTCTACTAAAACCTACTGCTGCAATAAAAGGGATAGCATCATCAAAAAATTGCAAAGGAATTTCTTTAGTAACTAAGGTTCTCACCAATAATTCTGCACAATTGCTAAGAGTATCTATTATTCCCAAATAAACCACGAAATAGAGCAAATTATCAGAAGGATTTGTAGAATGAAATCGTCTAAATATGCTTCCAAAAGCTATGTAGTAAATGCTAGTCGGAAAATGGTGTGAAAAGGCTTCTGTCCAGGGAAGTTGATTAAAAGCTATATCTAACAAGATTCGAAAGATTGGAACAATCACGCTTGTAAGAAGAGCCGTGAAAAAAATATTAACCTCTGAAAAATAAAGAAGTAACACTACAAAAACTATTACACCCATTCCTACACGAAAAGAAGTTCCAAATGGGAAAATATATATTTGACCCAAAAATGCTGTAGTAAACGCTATTAAAAGCATTTTTTGAAAAATCCTGGACTCTCTGATGTTCGTGAATGAAAAACACATTTTATATTTCCCCTTCTCTCTTGAAAAATAGTAGTTTTTAACGGGGATTAATTCGATTATTTAAAAAGTACTCATTAGTATTTATAACGTTTTCTTGTATATTTCCATGTTCCTTTCTAAGCGAGAAAAAACTCCATGGAAGGGAAATGGGAAAAAATAAGTAGAACTCTGTGAAAATTTTTGAAAACAATCTCAAATGAAATAGGTGTTGTTGTTTAATTATTCGACAAATTTTCTCTATATCTTTCTTTTATTCGTAGAAATTCGTAAAAATTTATAAAATTTTAAAAGCATATCTTGACAAAACAATTTCGATGAACTAATATTTTGATGTACGAAATATTTTTGAGGTGAAAGTTTATGAGCAAGGAAGAAAATAGCAAACTATTGTATGACTTGTTACGAACTATACGCCAGAAACTCAACAACCAATTAAGGGCAAATAACCTTTCTGAACTTCAGGAAAATTTAACTTTAGGCGAACAGCAAGTGATAATGGTGCTAAGCGAAAATAAACATACTCCGATGTACATGAAAGATGTAGCCTCTGAACTCGGAATATCCCCAAGCACCCTGACAACAATAGTCGATAAACTAGTAGAAAAGGGATTGGTGAAAAGGGATTTGGACATCGATGATAGGCGCAAGGTCCAAATTTCTCTCACAGAAAAGGGAGAAAATATACACGAACATTTAGTAGAATTTAGAAAAAAAGTGCTGATGCCAATATTTGGTAAACTTTCGCCTGAAGAGATAGAGGCCTTAAAAAGCATCCTCCAAAAGATTAAAGAGGGATTATAAAAATCAAAGGTGGTGTCTATGGAAAATAAAAAAAGTATCTGGATTTGGATTGTAGTTTTAATTATTGTGGTAGCTTCTATCTACTTTATCTCTGTAAAGAACAAAGAGGCAGGCTCTGCAGTCGAAGTCACTGTTTCTAAGGTGGAAAAAGGAGACCTCGTTTCTCTTTTCTCTACCAGTGGCGTAGTAGAATCAAAGTCTAAACAGGAATTTTACATATTTTCACCTACAAAAGTTTTAAAAGTGTATGTTTCTGTCGGTGATCAAGTAAAAAAAGGGGATAGACTTTTAGAGTTAGAAACGCAGGACCTTTCTATTCAATACCAAATTGCAAAAAAGCAACTGGAAATGGCGCAAATACAGTTAGAAGCATTAAAAAATTTAAAGCAGAAACAAACTGAACAAAGTCAAATTCCAACTCCTTCTTTACCACAGCAAGCTCCCGCTTCAGAGCAGTCAATACCTCATCAGACTCAAGCACAGTTTCAACAGCCTACTTCCTCTTTAAGCCTTGATGACCAGATTAAGCTTCAGGAAAAGCAGGTAGAAATTGCTGAGTTAAACTTAAAAAGCATACAGCAGAACATGAACAAAATGCAAAAATACGTGACAGCTGACTTTGATGGAACGGTAACTTCTTTAAACGCAAAAGAAAATAATTATTTCACTTCAACCCAGTTCCCCGCAATAACAGTAGAAGATTTGCAAAATTTGCAAGTAGTGTTAGATGTAAACCCTTATGACGCGGTAAACTTAAGCGAAGGACAGCAAGCCTACATACACTTTGCAGGCAAAACTTTTGAAGGAAAAGTGAATAAAATAAGCCCTACCGCTGTAAAAGTGATGAGCCAAACAGGAGGAGACAGCGTAGTTAAAGTCTATGTAGATATTCTAAATAACGATGGCACAATAAAACCTGGATTTAAAGTAGATGTAGACATAAAGATTGGAGAAAAGAAAGACATAATAAAAATACCCTCAGAATCAATCGTAACTGATAAAAACGGCAACGAATTTGTGTATGTGGTTGAAAATGGAATAGCAAAGCAGAGAAAAGTAAAAACAGGCCTTACTTCTGACCTTGAAACAGAAATTTTAGAAGGAGTAAATGTGGGAGATAAGGTCATACTAAATCCGAGCGCTGCCATAAAGGATGGAGTAAAAGTAATGACGAAAGGCGGTAAAGAATGATGGTAGAGCTTGAAAGAATAAAAAAAGTCTACAGCCTAGGAAAAGTGCAAGTAGAAGCATTAAAAGGAGTATCCTTAAAAATAGACAAAGGAGAATACGTGGCAATAGTAGGGCCTTCAGGCTCTGGCAAATCCACTCTAATGAATATAATTGGACTTTTAGATAGGCCAACTGCTGGAAGCTATAAACTAAATGGAGTAGAGGTCTCTACTTTAAGTGATGACCAGTTGGCTTATTTAAGAAACCGTCAGATAGGTTTCGTGTTCCAATCTTTCAATCTCTTGCACAGATTAAACGCGTTGGCAAATGTAGAACTTCCAATGTTATACGCAAAAATACCATCAAGAGAAAGAAGAGAAAGGGCACTAAAAGCATTAGAAATAGTTGGGCTATCTGATAGAATTTATCACAAGCCTAATGAACTCTCTGGAGGTCAACAGCAAAGAGTTGCAATCGCCCGAGCCATAGTGATGAACCCTTCTTTTCTTCTGGCAGATGAACCTACAGGAAACCTCGATACAGCTTCCAGCATTGAGATAATGAAGATTTTCCACCAATTAAACGAAGCAGGTACTACAATTATCATGGTCACACATGAACAAGACATTGCAAATCATGCAAAAAGAATAGTTCGCTTAAGAGATGGGCTCATTGTAGAAGACAGTTTGGTTTCAAATAGAATAACTTATTGACAGGTGAGAATAATGTATATCTGGGAAGCCTTTAAAGTAGCCATTGAAAGTATCTTAAGTAATAAGCTCAGAACTTTCCTAACAATGTTGGGTATCATAATAGGAATCGCTTCTGTGATAACAATTGTGTCTTTGGGAGCAGGAGGGCAAAAGGCAATATTAGGAGAGTTTGAAAAAATAGGCGTAAATGTATTTTCTATAAAAATGAGAAACGACGTGGACATTCGAGAGGGCGATAGGTTAACCTTAAGAGATGTAGAAATGATAAGAAAAAGATTGCCTTCTGTAAAATACGCTGCACCAGTAGCAGAAAAAATGGGACTTGCTAAAACTGAAAAATACACTAAAAGAGCTCTTTTTATAGGAACAGACTTTGACTATGGCAATATTTCCAGCCTCAAAGTAATTCACGGGAGATTCCTAAATGAAAAGGACATCTTATTAGGAAGAAATGTAATACTCATTGATAAAGACTCAGCTATAGAACTGTTTGGCTATGAAGACTGTGTAGGAAAGAGTATTAAAATAGGCACCTATTATTATTTTGATACAGCGAAGATAATTGGCGTCATAGACAGTGGAAATTTAAAAAGCTTAGGTGGATCAATAGCTGATCAAATACCCATAATCGCTGCAATTCCTATAACTTACGCACAAAAAATTTTCCCTGACATAAACATATCTCAAATTTATGTAATGACTTACGACCAAAGCCAATTAGAAGAAGCTTCTTCCCAGGCAGTGCGTTTAATAGAATCATTACACCACAACAAAGACAAATACAAGACAGAAAATCTTATAAGTTTTTTAGAGGAATTTAACAGAATCCTTGGGATATTTACAACTGTGATAGGTGCGATTGCGGGTATTTCTCTCTTGGTAGGCGGAATAGGAATTATGAATATAATGCTTGTCTCTGTAACTGAACGCACCAAAGAAATAGGGATAAGAAAGGCAGTAGGTGCAAGGAGAAAAGATATAATGATACAGTTTTTGATAGAGTCTGTTACCATATCCCTTATAGGAGGAGCAATAGGAATTTTGCTGGGATACCTCTTAGCTAATATCGTAGGCCCCTTTATCGACATAAAACCAATTATTTCAATAAACGCGATACTTATCGCTTTCTTCTTCTCCACCGCAGTTGGAATATTCTTTGGAATATACCCTGCTCAAAAAGCAGCAAAACTAGACCCAATAGTAGCATTGAGATATGAATAAAAAGCAAGGGGATAAATTCCTCTTGCTTTTTATACTAAATTTTTCAAAAACATATTAAGCCTTTTTTCCCTTCCTATTGTGGAAAAATCACCATGGCCCGGGTATATCACTGTTTCATCTTTTAAAGTTAAAAGCCTTTCTTTTATTGAAGCCATGAGAGTTTCAAAATTTCCTCCAGGAAAATCGTGTCTTCCTATAGAACCCCTAAATAAAGTATCCCCTGTAAAGTATACATCTCCAATCTTAAAGCATACACTTCCTTTGGTGTGCCCTGGTGTAGAGATAACTTCTACATAATAATTTCCGAAGCCTAGTACATCTTTGTCTTTTAGAATTATATCAGCTGGTGAGCAAATCACCTTTTTAAAGACCATCTCTGATAAATTCTGAGAAGGGTCTAAAAGCATCGGAGCATCTTCTTCTGAAATCGCAACTTTTCCTCCTGTAAAGGCTCTGATCTCCTCTACTCCGCCTATATGGTCAAAATGCCCGTGAGTAAGAAGGATGTGCTTTACCTTTATACCATTTTCTTTTATATAGTTCTTTATCTCGTCATACACTTCTCCAGGGTCTATTATTATTCCCTCTCTTGTATCTCTATCCCAGACAACGTATAAATTTGCTCCATAAGGTCCCACCACGTACCTTTTTACTTCCATAGATCTCAGCTCCACTTAAAATAATTTTTTTGAGTCAATCAAAATAGTGACTGGGCCATCATTTTCAATCAATACCTTCATCATAGCTTGAAATTTACCAGTTTCCACTTTTACTCCCTTTTTTCTGACTTCTTCTACAAGCTTATTGAAATAAGGAAGTGCTTCCTCAGGTTTTTTCGCAGAAGTAAAACTGGGCCTTCTACCCTTTCTCACATCTCCCATAAGGGTAAATTGAGAAACCAAAAGCATTTCTCCTCCCACATCAAGAAGGGATAAATTCATTTTTCCCTCTTCATCTTCAAAAACCCTCAAATTCACCAGTTTGTCTGCCATATAAGCTATATCTTCTTCCGTGTCATCTTCAGCAATTCCCACTAAAACCACAAACCCTTTTCCTATAGCCCCCACAACTTCGCCGTCTACCCTCACTTCTCCGCGAGTTACTCTTTGTACAACAGCTCTCACAAAATCACCCCTATGCACTTAATCTGTACACATCCATTACTCCTTCTAGAGACTTAAGGCGGTTCATCACCTTTTCTAACTGCTCTTTTGAAGTAATCTCTAAAGTGAGATTTATAATGGCTATGTTGTCTCTAGTAGTCCTGGCGTTTATAGCTTTTACATTTATTTTAGCATCTGCCAAAACTCCAGTAACTTCTGTCAAAAGCCCAAACTTATCATTTGCCATAATCTGAATATCTGTTTGATAGGCCATGTTTCTGTCCTGTGCCCATTCCACTTCGACTATTCTGTTTTTGTCATACAGGAGGTCTCTCACATTCGGACAATCTTTCCTGTGAATGGAAATTCCTCTTCCTCTCGTCACATATCCAACTATTTCATCTCCCGGCACAGGAGAACAGCACTTAGCAAATCTGACCATGACATTGTCAACGCCCTTTACAATGACTCCAGCGCCATTTTTCTTCTCTTTCTTCTTCTCTTCTCTTGTGGGAGTCTGGACTTTAGGAACGGTTTTTTGAGATTTTCTTATTTCTTCCTTAATTCTTGGAATTACCTGGTTTAACGTAAGTCCGCCATAACCTATTGTAGCATATAAGTCCTCCATCGTATGGATGTTTAATTTCTTTAACACTTCCTCCCATATTTCTGTCTTAATCATTGAAGGCTGTATCCCCTGGCGCCGCAGCTCTTTCTCTAACATTTCTTCTCCGCGAGCTATATTCTCTTCCCTTTTCTCTTTTTTAAACCACTGCCTTATTTTGTTTCTCGCCTGAGAAGTCTTGACAATCTGCAGCCAATCCCTACTAGGCCCTCTATCTTTATTAGGACTTACTAGTATTTCCACAATATCTCCCGTCTTAAGCTGATAGTTTATAGGAACTATTCTCCCATTTACTTTGGCACCATTCATCCTGTGACCTATCTCAGTGTGTATGCTGTACGCAAAATCGATAGGAGTAGACCCTGCCGGCAAGCTGATGACATCCCCTTTTGGAGTAAACACAAAAACTTCGTCTGTAAAAAGGTCTATCTTTAAAGTTTCCATAAACTCTTTAGGGTCTTTCAATTCCTTCTGCCATTCTAAAAGCTGCCTTAACCATACAAGCTTTTTGTCAAACTCGTCTTCTGTGGTCTTCCCTTCTTTATAGCGCCAGTGGGCTGCAATACCGTATTCAGCAGTTTTATGCATCTCCCACGTCCTTATCTGTACTTCAAAAGGCTCTCCTTTGGGGCCTATAACTGTGGTATGAAGAGATTGATACATATTTGGCTTAGGCATAGCAATGTAATCTTTAAAACGTCCTGGAATTGGCTTCCATAAGGTATGCACTATTCCCAACACGCCGTAGCAGTCTTTTACCGTATTTACAATTATTCTTATAGCTAAAAGGTCGTAAATTTCTTCAAAAGTCTTATTTTGAGTCTTCATTTTTTTGTATATGCTGTAAAAATGCTTTGGCCGCCCATCTACTTCCGCTGGTATACCCATCTCATCTAATTTTTGCTTGATAGTGGCTATTATGTTTTGTATAAATTCTTCTCTCTCTTTTCTCTTTGCAGCAACTTTTTCTACTAAGTCGTAATACTCTTCAGGGTGCAAATACCTCAGGCACAGATCTTCCAATTCCCATTTTATTTTTGATATTCCCAGTCTGTGGGCTATAGGCGCATAAATTTCTAATGTCTCCTCTGCCTTTTCCTTCTGCTTGTCAGGAGGCAAATACTTTAAAGTTCTCATGTTGTGAAGCCTGTCGGCTAATTTTATGAGTATCACCCTTATATCCTTTGCCATCGCTATTAACATTTTTCTCATGTTTTCAGCCTGTTGCTCAACTTTGCTTTTATACTCTATCTTTCCCAATTTGGTAACCCCATCTACCAGGTCAGCAATTTCTTTTCCAAATTCTTCCATCAACTGGTCATAAGTAACACCTGTGTCCTCAATCACGTCGTGCAAAAGCCCTGCAGCAATTGTAGTAAGGTCTAGCTCCAAATCAGCAAGAATGTATGCGACTTCTACAGGATGCACAATGTAAGGCTCCCCTGAATTCCTTACCTGCCCCTCATGGGCTTTCACTGCAAAGTTGTAGGCTTTATATAAAAGGTCTAAATTTGCATTTTCCCCCATGTATTGTTTTACTCTATTTATTACTTTTTCTATCACAGTCATCACACCTTATAATTTAAAGTGGCAAAATGCCACTTTAAAGATATTTAGAACTTTATTAATGAAATTATATCATATCCGTCAAGCTTTTTTCTACCATCTAGAAATGTCAGTTCCGTCAAAAACAAAATAGAATCCACTACTCCTCCCAAGCTTTCTACAAGCTTGGCTGAAGCGTAAACAGTTCCCCCTGTAGCCAGAAGGTCATCCACTATCACAACTCTCTGCCCCTTAACTACCGCATCTTTGTGTATCTCAAGAGAATCCAGGCCGTACTCTAGTTCATATTCGTAGCTTAAGGTTTCAGCAGGTAACTTCCCGGGTTTTCTCACCGGAACAAATCCCACTCCTAAGCGAAAAGCAAGAGGTGCTCCAAACAAGAATCCTCTCGCCTCTGGAGCTGCGATAAGGTCAAATTTCCTCCCCTCTAACGCTTTAGCAAGCATCTCTATAGAATAGTTAAAAGCTTTGGCGTCTTTTAAAACAGGAGTTATATCTTTAAATCTTATTCCTTTTTTAGGAAAATCTGGTATCTCTCTAATCATTTCCTTTATGTCGTCAAGCGTCATTTTAAAACCTGGTTACCCAAACTGTACAAAAATGTACAGTTTAGATAGCTGGGGTATTTGTAGTCCGCCCTTCAGACTTTCCCAGCCCCAGCAGGCGGTATTTGGGAAAGCCATAGCCCCTGCCCCAAGAAGCAGGAACTTGCGCCCTTACGGGTCTCTCCACTTACCCTGAATTAGTAATCCTTTCAGGGTAGAGAAGTCTCTTGGTACCTTCTCAGGAGAGAGTGGAGTCACCACCGCTACCTTGAGAACTCTCCAGAAATCATAGGCACTAAAACTTGTTCCATACAGAGGTTTTAGCACCCTTTCTGGCTCACTCCCAAGGCTTTGCAAAAATTTTATTGCTTTATTTATTTCCCTTAAATGCTTTTTCTTTAAATGCTTATTTCCAACTGTTTTCTTTACATGTTCTTTTAATTCTTCTAATTCTTCTACAGTCAATGCGTTGAGAAACTTCATATAATTATCTGGTATCTTTTCTTGAAGTCCCAACCCTCTTCTTGCTATTACAAAGGCTGCTGCTATATCTTTTGTTATCATATACTGCGGTGCATATTTTAACATCCCTATTATTGATGTGTAAGAAGGATTGACTTCTATTACTTCTATCCCTTCTCTTTTTGCTAGTGTTTTTATTTTTGAAAGAAGTGATTTATAGCTAAAGCTATGCCTTATTCTCCTTGATTTTCTCCCTGAAAAGTCTCCTCTTTTGCCTTTTTCTTTTATGTCCAATTTTTCAATTACTATTGCTTTTCCTTTCTCTTTTGCTATTTTTACTATCTCATGAGCATATTGCCATCTGAAATATTCTCTTTTGTCTTTACTGTCGCTTGCAAGCTCTGGCATAGGTATCTTACCATAACTTATTAGATTTCCTTTTTCATCTACTTCTACCCATGATATGTTGTCCGGATATGCGTTCACATCTATTCCTATGACCCCTCTTTCTTTTGTTATTTTTATCTCTGGATATTCTTCTTCAATAGCAAAATAGGCGTATATATTGCCATTTTTGAGTTTTAATTCTACAGAGTAGGGTATGTTTGATTCTCCAATTTCCTGCAGAAGTTCTTCTCTTCTCTTATTCTTTTTGTAGCCTGCTTCTATTCTGGCATATACATATTTTCTTTCCCCTACATTTATCCTTAAGAAAGTACCATTTTCTTTTACTTCTATTCTTGTGTTGAGATTTCCTTTTTTGCTTTTATCCCCTCTTGAATATAGATTTCCTTTTCTCTTCTCCTGCCACCTAATTTTTAATTTTTCATATGCCTTCCCGTTTATATGGCGCTTTTGAAGTTTTCCAAACAAGTCTCTTCCTCCAAAAATGACTTTCTTTGGACTCTTACCTAATTCTCTAGCAGATTCTAGTGTGCTTCTTGCTTTCATTATTGCATCATCTACATATCTTGAGTTTAAGTCAAACATCCCCTGAAGGTCTCTTTTTAATGTTTTTCTATCATAACCTTCTAGAAGCCTTTTGTATGCAAATCTCATGTAGGATGACCATCTTCTCATTAAGTCTAATACTATTTGTTTGGCTTGTTGGTTTAGAAAAATAAGTTTAGCCTGTATTACTATCATGCTTTTTGCCCCTTTGCCCGTAAATTCTTGCTACAAAAGATGTTACTATTGCTATTAAGTCTTCTGCTAGTTCTTTGTTTGCATCTTCTTCGTTTTCTTTCCCGTTTAAAACTATAAGCTCCACCCCAAAGCTTTCCATGAAAAATTTGAGATATTCAAAGCCAAATCTCGCTAGTCTATCAGGATATTCTATTACAACTTTTTCAACTTCTCCTCTTTTTATCTTGTTCAAAAGCTTTAATAAGCCTCTTCTATTTTCATTTACTCCACTTGCTATCTCATGTATGACTTCATACTGCCATCCTTGGGAATTAGCGTATTCTTCAAGCCTTCTAATTTGATTCTTAAGATATTCTTCTTGTTTCTTTGTGGACACTCTTGCATACAAAACTACTTTAGGTTTTGGTTTTTCTTCCAGCATGCCTAATAACTTCTCTATATCTTCTTTTTTGTACCTTCTTCTTCCTTTTGGTGTTCTACTGGGGTTATTAATCCTTCCTTTTCCCAGTTTATTAATGTAATTCTGCTTATATCATACAGCTCTTTAACCTTTTTTATAGTTAATAACATTCATCATCACCTAATTAAAATTATATCATTTTTTACTACTAATTTCAACTGTTTTGACCTCCCTGAAATTAGGCTTGAAAGCAAATTTAGCAAAATCTAAAAATTCTTTCTTTGCTTCAATGAACTTCTGCAAAATTTCCGCCTCTTTCAAGTTCACCTTTTCTGGCACAAAATTTTTACTCAACATTACAATATTATCACGTTCTTCTACATTTATCAATCCTGTTTCTTTCATCACTTCTAGACAAATTGCAAATTTCACCGGGTTTAAATTAAGTTCGGGATTCAAATACCCTTTAAAGAAAAACTTATTCCCTTCATCTATAAATTTGTAAATTTTTATAAAATCATCCCTGCTGGGCAAAATCTCATCAAAAACTTTCAAATTTTTATGAAGGTCCTTTTTATTAAACACAAGGTGTACTCTTTTCCTATCGCCAAAGGAAAGAGCATCGTAAAAAACTTTTCTGTCAAATGGAATGTCGTAAATCACTATGTCTTCGTAAAAATCGCATTTTTCCAGTGAAAACGGAGAAAATAAAATTAGGTTCTCTTCCTCACAGTAGCCAGCTGAAACAGAAAAATCGTAAAATTTTTCCTTTTTTAAATATCTAATTAAAGCTCTAAATTCTGCCTCTGTGTTAACTAAAATTAGAGTTTTTCTGGGACTTTTAAAAAGATGCAGTACATACTTTTCTTTATCCTGAATTCCTCTTCTGTCTACAATATTAGCCTTTAACCTGGCTTCGTCCCTTAATTTAAAAGCTTTTTTGTAAATTAAAGATTTGCTCAAATTTCTGTAGTATGCAAAGAGAGGAAATCTTACCCTTATATCTTTCACATTCACAATCGCTGATTCAATGCCATTCCAGTGGCTTATTTCTAATGTTCCTACTGCATCAACCACATCTCCTTCGGAAATTTTTAAACCGTCAGAAGAAGAATTAAAAATTAAAAGTTCATAAACCATTTCATCCTTTTTTGCCAGAATTTTTATATGCTTTCCGTCCTTTATATCAAAAATTTTATCTATCGTAAGCCCTTCAAAAAGAAGTAAAGGCTTCGGATTGCCTACTCCAAAAGGCTTTAACTGCTGTATTTTCTTGGCTATTCCCAAGTCAGCCTTATCCTTTTTTACAACTGCATCTATCTTCAAAGCAGGAACAAGGTCTATTTCTTTTACAAACCTATCAGCATACTCGTTTATTTTATCTTTGAAAAGCTTTAAATTTTCCTTTTGAATTGTAAGTCCCCCCGCCATTTCGTGCCCACCATATTTTACAAGGAGGTCCTTACAGTAATTCAAAGCTTTATAAATATTAAAACCCTCTACACTCCTTCCTGACCCTTTCCCTTCCTCTCCTATTAATCCTATAAGGATGGAGGGCCTTCCATACATTTCAGTTATCTTAGAAGAAACTATTCCTATAACTCCCGGATGCCATCCTTCTTGCCATAAGACAATTACTTTGTCATCTTTCAATCCTTCCTTCTCTATTTTCTCTATAGCTTCTTTTAAGATAGTGTTTTCCATATTTTGTCTTCTCAAATTCTCTTCGTTTAGATATTTAGCTATATCCTGTGCTTCTTTTTCATCAGAAGTTATCAATAGTCTAACTGCCGCCTCTGCACTTTTTAACCGCCCCGCTGCATTAAGCCTTGGAGCTATTATAAAACCTATGTGGTATTCATCAAGTTCTCTTCCAGATACCCCTGCAATTTCAATTAAAGCTTTAAGGCCCAAATTCCCTGTATTGTTAAGCCTCTTTAGCCCTTCTTTTACAATTACTCTATTTTCACCTATTAGCGGCACAATATCAGCAACTGTCCCTAAAGCGACTAAATCTAAAAATTCAAATGCTTGCTCTCCAATTAAGGCTTGAGCCAGCTTAAATGCTACTCCGACTCCTGCAAGCTCGGAAAAAGGATAAGCTCCTGGCAAATGAGGATTTATGACAACATCCGCTTTTGGAATTTCCTCCGGAATGCTGTGATGGTCTGTAATTATCACATCTAGCCCCATCTTTTTCGCTTTTTCAACTTCTTTTAAAGCAGTAATTCCGCAATCAACAGTTATTACAAGTTTAGCGCCTTCATAGGCGATTTTCTCCAGAGCTTCCTCATTTATACCATACCCTTCTGATAACCTCTCTGGAATGTAGTAGTCCACCTTAGCACCTAATTTTTTTAAAGCAAGATATAAAAGAGATGTAGAAGTTATACCATCCACATCATAATCTCCGTAAATAGTAATCAAACTGCCTTCTTTTATGTGCTTCTCTATCAATTCCTTCGCTTCTTTCACTCCTTTTAGTTCAAAAGGCGAAATAAGCCTATCTAAAGAAGGCATGAGAAATTCCTCAACGCCTTTTACTCCTCTTGAAGAAAGGATTTGCGCTACAATTCCATCCAAATGGTACTTTACCTTTAATTCCTCTATCTTCTTTAAATCCCTTTCTCTTACGACCCATCTATAAATTTTATCCATCTATCTCACCTGAAAGACCTATTTTTTCTTCCTCTCTACTATGAATATCCTGTAAAACACCCACAAACTCAGCATGGTAGCAATTACATATCCGAAAAATCCTATAGCATTGTAACCAAAAATTTTGTAACCACCGCCGTAAGTCAAAACCAGAGAAGACCCGACGATCAAAGCTGAAGCTATTATGCTCACAATCACTTTGTTTATCATCACATTGAGGTCATATCGCAAGCTCTCGCTCTCATCAATGTTTATTCTGACTTTTATGTCATCCTTTATAAGTTTTGTCATTATGCTCTGAAGCCTTAAAGGAAATTTTCTTAGTATAATTAAAGTTTTATGAAGGTCTTTATAATTTTCCTTGATGACCTCTTTTACATCTATTTTCTTTAGATACATTTCTTTCACAAAATCTCTTGCCACATCCGATATGCTAAAATCAGGGTCTAAGTCTCTCCCTACCCCTTCTACAGTAGCCAAAGCCTTCAGTAAAAGTGTAAAACCTGGAGGCAGCATGAGCTTGTACTTGTACACAACCCCCATAATCCTTCTCATAGAATCATTTACATTTATATTCTTAAGAGGAGTAGTGTAAAAGTAGTTTATTATTCTCCCGAGGTCAGCCTTTAAATTTCTTAAATTGGTATCAGCCCTTATAGCCCCTATATCTGAGAGAATTTCAATTACTTCTTCTGTATCATTTTCTGCAAATGCCTTAAAAAGCTCTATCAAAACTTCACGAGAAGATTTGTCCAGATACCCTACAATGCCAAAATCTATATAGGATATTTTTCCTTCCTTTGTTATTAAGATGTTTCCTGGATGCAGGTCTCCGTGAAAAAGACCGTATTTATACACCTGTAAGAAGATAGACCAAGCACCATTCCTCGCAATTCTTTTAAGGTCATAACCCTTTTCCCGCAAAATTTCTTTATTTTTAACGCTTATCCCGTCTATGTACTCCATTGTCAGCACTCTTTTTGTGGTATAATCCCAGTACACCTCAGGTATGTATATATAATCCTGATTTTTAAAATTTTCTCTAAACCTATCGGCATTATTGCCTTCCTGAGTGTAATCAAGTTCATTTAGCAGAGAATCCGTAAGTTCTTCCACTATTTCCACAAAATCTACTGGAGAATCTACTATTCTCTCGTTCAAAATCCTGGCTATATTTTTAAGGATCACAACATCCGCATGTATCTTTTTATCTACTTCAGGCCTTTGAACCTTCACTACTACATCTTTTCCTTCTTTAGTCCTTGCTCTGTAAACCTGCCCGATGGAGGCTGAAGCCAGAGGTTTTTCTTCAAAATAACTGAAAAACTCCTCAATGTTTCCCCCTAATTCGCTCTCTAAAACCTTTTTTATTGACTCAAATTCCTCTGGAGCTACTTCATCCTGCAGTTTGGAAAGCTCTATTAAAATGTCGTGGGGAATGAGGTCAGCTCTGGTGCTTATGAGCTGCCCCAACTTTATAAAAGTAGGTCCTAATTCTTCCAGAGTATTTCTTATTCGCTCCCCGATTTCCATTACATCATGCCCTCTCAGAAGGTAAAAAGGCACGCGCCCGCCTCTTGAGAGAATGTCCACTATAAACCCAAATCCATTTTTTGTAAGAATCTTTAGAATGTCTCTATATCTCTTGTAAATCTCTCTATTTCGCAAAAACAAAGGAATCCTCATTTTTTCACCTCAATAAAAATATAGCAGCACGAGCTCTTTTTTAAAAAAGAGTCATCCTGCTATCATATTTCGTAATAAGCCTTTTTAAGCTTTAGCCGCCTTGACAGAAGCTTTTTTCCTCTTTTCTCTATTTTTAATGAGCACCCAAAGCGGAGTCGAGATAAAAATTGATGAATAAGCTCCCCATGTAATTCCTATCAAAAGTGGAAGAGCAAAATCTTTTAAAGCCTTAGGCCCCAAGAAGTACATCAAAAGAAGCATTATGAGCACTGTCAGTACAACGTTTATAGATCTTACCAAGGTTTGATTAACACTTACATTGGCTACTTCAGCATAGTCAGCTCTTCTCATCACCTTAAGATTATCTCTAATCCTGTCAAAAATGACTATAGTATCGTGGAGAGAATAACTAAAAACTGTCAAAAGAGCTGCAATAAAAGGTGAGTCCACGGTTATTCTAAAAACAGCGTACACAGAAATGAGTATAAACACGTTATGAAGTAGCCCTATTACAGCCGCTAAACTCATTTCAAAATTGAATCTAATTCCTAAATAAGTGAGCATTACTAGTGAGGCTACAACAAGCGCAAGTATCATACCTGACCTTATTTCAGCCCCTAAAGAAGGGCCCACTTGCTGTGACATTATAAGATCGCTTTCTGTGAGATTGTACTTTTTCTCAATCTCTTTTATTATTGCTATTCGAGTCTGGTCAGAGATAGGGCTTGTCTTTATAGAGACGTGATCACCCTTTGTTCCAATTTTCTGTATCTGATAGTCCTTCACTTTATAGTCATTTAAAATTTTGATTATGTCCTTAGTATCAAAAGGCTTTCCAATTTTAAACTCCATTATGGTTCCGCCAGTAAAATCTATGCCCCAGTTAAAGCCATTTACAAACATGGCTATTATGCCGATCAGTATCATTATACCCGAAATGGTAAACCAAATTTTTGTCTTGCCAATGACATCTATGTGAAATCTGTGACCATTCAATCTAATTCCCTCCTATGCTCCATAGAATTTGACATTTCTTGTAAGGTCCATCTCAAGGAGCGCGTGCAGTAAGAATCTTGTCACAGTTATAGCAGTAAATAAGCTGGAAGACACACCTATTAAAAGAGTCAGAGCAAAACCTTTTACGTTTCCTGAACCCAAGTAAAAGAGGATGATCGCGCCGATTATAGTGGTGACATTCGCATCAATTACTGCTCTCATAGCCTTTGCAAATCCTGCATCCAGTGCAGGCCTTATGGTCTTCCCTGCCCACAGCTCTTCTTTGAACCTTTCAAAAATTAAGATGTTGGTATCAACAGCCATACCTATTGAAAGCAAGAATCCAGCAATTCCTGGAAGGTCCAATGTTACATTGAAGATAGCGTATATTATAAAGTTTATGAGTATATATATGAGAAGAGCCAAATCGGCTATGAAACCGGGCAACCTGTAAAAAGCCATCATAAAAAGCATTACTAATAATGTTCCATATATACCTGCCTCTACACTAGCTTTTAAAGCACTAGGTCCAAGAGTCGCACCGACAGAACTATAGGCTATAGGCTTTAAAGTGACAGGCAAAGACCCTGCCCTAATCAAAGTAGCCAGTTCAGAGGCTTCTTGGAAGTCCTTAAGACCAGTAATCACCGCATTTCCAGTAGTTATAACATCCCTTACCACTGGAGCAGAAATTACTTTGTCGTCTAATAAGATAGCAATAGGCTGCCCTAAAAATTTTTGAGTTGCCTCAGCAAATTTTTTCGTTCCTTCCGCATCCAAAACAAGAGTGACTTGTGGCTGCTGTCCAGTTGAGGTTTGGGCGTAAACTGCCTTTGAATCTTTTACATTCGCCCCTGTCAAGATGACCTTTCCGTCAGGACCCACAAATTTAAGTTGCGCCGTTTTACCTATAATCTCTATAGCCTTGTCCGGATCTTTCATACCTGGAAGCTCCACGCGAATTCTGTTGGAACCTTGTTGAGCAATGACAGGCTGAGTCACACCCAAAGCGTCTACTCTATTTCTTATTACCGCAATAGCCTTGTTTATGGCATCCTGTGTGACATTGCCCTGCGCTTCTTCCAGTACGTACACTCCACCTCTTAAATCAAGTCCCAACCTTATGTGGTCTTGAATTGGAGAAATAGAAAAATTCCCTGCTTTGATCCCAAAGAAAGCCACATACGCTACTAAAGCTGAGACCAAAATTACAGAAAAAAATTTAATAAAGCCTCGACTTCTCATCTAAATCCTCCTTTGTCGTTTGACTAACTATTTTCTATTATATTACTTTTATTGTAAACGGTCAATTGCCCAAACTCAGAAAAATGCAATTTTGCTAATTCTACATAGTGTTCGTAGGACTTATGGATGCTTTCTATCTCCTCTTCTGTGAGCTGCCTCACTACTTTAGCAGGGCTTCCTATCACGAGGCTCCCTGGAGGAATTTTCTTGCCTCCTGTCACTAAAGCACCAGCTCCAATTATGCAATTATCCCCTATCTCCGCATCATCCAGAATAATTGCTCCCATTCCTATCAACACGTTATTCCCCACTTTACAAGCGTGGACAATTGCTCCGTGCCCTATTGTGCAGTATTTTCCTATATAGCAGGGATGTCCATCTGTCACATGCACTACACAGTTGTCCTGTATATTTGTCCCTTCCTCCACCACTATCTTATCAACATCCCCTCTTAAAACCGCTCCATACCAGATATTTACGTTCTTTTTTATTTCCACATCCCCAATAATCTCAGCAGTCTCGGCTATATAAGCCTCTTCATCTATTTGCGGCTTTATCCCTTTGTACTCTTTGATAATCACCTTTTTCACCCCTCAATGTAAGGTAAGCCTTTATGGCAATGGCATTTTCAATGCGCCTTTTTTGCATTTCACAGGCAAGTTTATAAGGTTTGTTAATATCTCCGTTAATATTATAATTATTTGCAAAGCACCCACCACTACAATAAAATCTCGCCCAGCAATTAGCGCATTCTTCCCTTTTGTAAATATCACTTTCCATGAATTTTCTCTGCAACTCTATATTTGTAATTCCTTCATCTAAAGTTCCCAATTTAAATTCCTCAATCCCTACAAACTGGTGACATGGGTAAATCTCCTCATCAGGAGTTACAGCTATATATTCAAATCCCGCACCACAACCCTGTAATCTTTTCTTTATGCAGGGCCCACCTTTTAAGTCTATCTTAAAATGATAAAAAGCAAAAGGTCTCCCTTCCTCATAGCGCCTTATATACTCTTCTGCTAATCTGTCGTATTCTTCAAAAATTCTATCTAAGTGCTCCTCCTTCAAGGTATAATCTTTATCATCCTTCTCTACAACAGGTTCAACAGAAATTTCATATACTCCCAAATCAGCTATATGAAGCACATCCTCCACAAAGTCCAGATTTTTAGCAGTAAAAGTCCCTCTCACATAGTATTCCTTTTTACCCCTTGCCTTAACAAACTTTTGAATTTTTGGCACAATAACATCATATGTGCCGCTTCCATCAGCCCTTACTCTCATCTGGTCGTTTACTTCTTTTCTGCCGTCTAAACTTAAGACCACATTTGAAAAATTTTCATTGAAGTACTCTATCTTTTCATCGTCTAAAAGAACTGCATTTGTAGTTATTGTAAACTTGATATTTTTCTTGTTCTCTTTTGCCTTCTGTTTCCCATACTCCACTAATTGCTTAACAACTTCAAAATTTAAAAGGGGTTCACCGCCAAAAAAGTCAATTTCAATATTTCTCCTCTTACCAGAACTCTTTATCAAAAAATCTATGGCCTTTCTCCCCGTCTCAAAGTCCATTAATTTTCTTCCACCCTTAAAATTTCCAGTGGAAGCAAAACAATACTTGCACCTCAAATTACAGTCATGAGCTACATTCAAACACATTGCCTTTATCACAGAATCCGCTCTTGAAATTGCTATATCTTTGTATATATCCTCTGTAAAAAGGAGCCCGTTTCCCTTTAACTCATCGACCTCTGAAATCGCCTCTAAAATATCTTCTTCTTTGTACTTATCTTTTAGCAAATTTACAATTTCCTCGCGAGAATGATTTTCATAATAATCTAATACATCATACACTACATCATCCACCACATGTATGGCACCACTTACTGGGTCAACCACTATGTTAAGGCCCAATCTTTTAAATTTATGCATTGTCGCAGACATTTTAAAACCTCCATTGCAAGTTTAAATGGCAGTAAATACTTACTGCCATTTAAGGTAGTTATGTATTAAAGTTAGTTATACTGGCACTCTTGATTACCTACAGTGCAGGAAGTCTTGCAAGCAGACTGACAGGATGCCTGGCATTCTCCACAACCAGGTTTTTTAAGGCTCTCTCTCAATGTGGGCTTGTTAATTGTTATAATCCTCCTCATCTTCCTTCCCTCCTCCCGCTTTATTATAACACATAAAAAGAAGGAAGGAAAGCTATAAATTGATGCCTATCATCCCCCCTAAAGAGCCCAGAAAAGCTCCCCATAAAAACTTTACAGCCAGCGAAGATGAGGGTCCAAATTCCTTCACCAAAAAAGTTCCTAAAAGTGCCATCACTGCAATGTACAAAATTCCTGCAATTCCGCCATTTAACCAGCCTTTGCTGGCAGTATTCCTTGCAGATAGGGCTCCTGCCAATACCACTCCTGTAATAGTGACGAAGATTGTGAATTTAGGCAAAGCCATCTCCGAAACAGAAGTAAAAGTTAAAAGAAGGGCGTAGATTATGAAAAAAAGAAGTGTAATTATGTAAGAGACTAAGACTCCAATTAAAATGCCTGAAAAATTGATTCCACTCCTTTTATCCATCACAAAGTGCCTTCTCAACCTCCTACCCCCTTTCACTTCTCACTAATATCTATGCCAAAAAACAAAAACATAGTACAAAAAAGATGCGGACTAGCCGCACCCTACTTTGATTCCTTATCTCCTTTATTGTTGTTAGATTCTGCTCTGCTCACAACTCCACCTACTGCCCATTTAGCAATCTTTAATCTTACCTTGTCTGCTCCCATTTCAAGAGTTATCACATCGTCCTTTATATTGAGTATCTTTCCATAAAAACCGCTTTTAGTTATAATTTCATCTCCAGGCCTCAAAGAATCCAGCATTTCTCTCTCTTTTTTCTGCCTTCTCTGCTGTGGCAAAATAAGTAAAAAGTAAAAAATTGCAATTAAAATCGCAAATTGAATGAGTACATAAGTAGTTTCGTTCATTCACTATTCCTCCCTGTTCCCATAATATTTTTTTAAAAACTCTTCTTTAAATTCCAGCAGGCGATCTTGCCTTATGGCCTCCCTTATTTTCTCCATCAATTTAATTAAAAAATAGAGATTGTGGTAGGTAGCAAGCCTCGCCGCCAAAATTTCCTTCGCCTTAAAAAGATGCCTTAAATAAGCTCTAGAATAATTCTTGCAGGTGTAACAGTCGCATTCCTCATCCAGTGGCGAAAAGTCTTCAGCATACGGCGCATCTCTCACTATCAATTTGCCTCTGCTTGTAAATACAGTTCCATTTCTGGCAATTCGCGTAGGCAATACACAGTCAAACATGTCAACCCCTCTTATCACACCTTCTATAAGGTCTTCGGGCGTTCCCACCCCCATCAGATATCTCGGTTTATCGTGAGGCAAATAATCAGTAGTAAAATCTATAATTTCGTACATAAGGTCTTTTGGCTCACCAACACTTAAACCCCCAATAGCATATCCGGGAAAATCCATATCAACTAACCTTTCTGCGCACTCTCTTCTTAAATCTTTATAAGTTCCCCCTTGCACAATGCCAAAAAGAGCCTGTCTATCCGTATTTTTATGGGCTTTTTTCCCCCTCTTCGCCCACTTTATTGTAAGTTCCATAGACCTTTTTACATAGTCATAGTCAGCAGGATAAGGGGCACATTCATCAAAAGACATGATTATATCAGACCCCAGCGAATTCTGTATCTCTATCACTTTTTCAGGAGTAAAAAAATGTTTTGACCCGTCAATGTGAGACCTAAATTCCACGCCATCTTCTGTAATTTTTCTCAAAGAGCTTAAACTAAAAACTTGAAATCCGCCGCTATCTGTTAAAATAGCCCTATCCCAGTTCATGAATTTGTGAAGACCACCTGCTTTTTCAATAATCTTGTGGCCTGGCCTTAAATAAAGATGGTAGGTGTTTCCTAAAATAATTGTAGCGCCCATTTCTTTTAGCTCATCAGGGGTCATCGCTTTCACTGTAGCCTGCGTACCTACAGGCATAAAAACTGGCGTCTCTATAACTCCATGGGGGGTTTCAAGAATTCCCAATCTTGCCTTGGTCCTTGCATCTTTTTTTATAACTTGGTACTTTATCGCAGCCATTTTTACCTCCTGTCCTTTATATGATAAGCATTGCATCTCCAAAGCTAAAGAACCTGTATTTATTCTCAATAGCCACTTTATACGCCCTCATTATATTCTCTTTTCCTGCAAAAGCAGAAACCATCATTATGAGGGTAGATTCAGGCAGATGGAAATTTGTAATCATCCCGTCTATCGCTTTAAACTTATATCCAGGATATATAAAAATATCTGTCCATCCGCTTTTTGGATGAATATATCCGCTCTCATCTGCAACCGTCTCTAAAGTGCGAGTAGAAGTAGTCCCTACAGCTATTATGCGGCCTCCATTTTTTCGAGCTTCATTTATGGCTTTTGCGGCTTCTTCTGTAACAATGTAAAACTCCTCGTGCATCTTGTGGTTCTCTATTATTTCCTCTTTAACAGGCCTGAAAGTGCCCAACCCCACGTGAAGAGTTATGAAAACCGTCTTTACTCCCATATTTCGAATTTCATCCAGCAATTCCTCTGTGAAATGAAGACCTGCTGTAGGTGCTGCAGCCGAGCCTTCATACTTGGCGTATACCGTTTGATACCTATTCTTGTCCTTCAGCTTTTTCTTTATATAAGGAGGAACAGGCATCTCCCCCAACCTGTCCAATACCTCTTCGAACACCCCATCGTAGTAAAATCTTGCTATGCGCCCTCCCGCCTCTGTGGTATCGATTATTTCTGCCACAAGCTCTCCATTTCCAAATACCACCCTTTTGCCCACCTTTGCCCTTTTGCCTGGTTTCACTAAAACCTCCCACTCATTCATTGAAGTCCTTCTCAAAAGCAAAAGCTCTACCTTTCCTCCAGAATCCTCCCTCTGTCCAATGAGCCTTGCAGGAATTACTTTTGTGTCATTTAAAACCAGACAATCCCCTTCTTTTAGATATTTAGTTATGTTTTTAAAAATGTCGTGCTTTATTTCCCCTGTCCTTCTATCTAAAATCATCAATCTGGAACTTGCCCTATCTTCTAATGGCTCTTGAGCAATTAACTCCTCCGGCAAATCAAAGTAGAATTCACTTCGCTTCATACCCTACTCCATCCCTTTTCAAGAATGCATATGGTGATTATACCGTTAAATCAAAAAATTTTCAATACTTACCTTCTAAAAAGCCAGAAAAGAAGTGTTAAAAATACGCTTAATAAAAGGCTTGTCATCAATGGAAAATAAAAAGTAAAATTTCCCCTGTGATAAACTATATCTCCTGGCAAACGGCCCAAACCAATTTTTGAACCTGCTGAAAAAAGAAGTCCTATGGCGATTAAAATTGCTCCCATAAATATTAACATTTTGCCAAAGCTGTCAAACATCCTCAATCCTCCTCTGCTCAACATAAGGGTACTTAAGATACTGATAGGCCAGTTTTGTAACTACTCTCCCTCTTGGAGTTCTATTTAAAAATCCTATCTGCATGAGATAAGGCTCGTACATATCTTCTATTGTATCCCCATCTTCACCAACTGATGCAGCAATAGCATCAATTCCAACAGGTCCTCCGCCAAACTTCTCTATTATTGCAATCAAGATCTTTCTATCAATTTCCTCTAAACCCATTTCATCGACCCCAAGCATGTTTAAAGCTATATTTGCCGTATTGTAATCAATATAGCCATTTCCTTTCACTTCCGCGAAATCTCTCACCCTTTTTAAAAGCCTGTTGGCTATTCTGGGAGTTCCTCTGGACCTTCTAGCTATCTCAAAAGCTGCATCTTCGTCAATACCAATATTCAAAATATTAGCTGACCTTTTTATAATTTCCTTTAATTCCTCTACTGAATAATAATCAAGGCGATTTATGACTCCAAATCTACTCCTTAAAGGAGAAGTCATGAGAGCTGCCCTTGTAGTAGCTCCAATAAGCGTAAATTTAGGAAGGCTAAGCCTTATAGACCGAGCGCTTGGTCCCTTCCCTATTACTATGTCAAGCTCAAAATCTTCCATAGCAGGATACAAAATCTCCTCAACGCTTCTGTTTAATCTGTGAATCTCGTCTATAAAGAGTATGTCATTCTCCTGCAAATTCGTCAAAATTGCGGCTAAATCTCCAGACCTCTCTATAGCAGGTCCTGAAGTTATTTTTATGCCTACACCCATTTCATTAGAAATAACTGTAGCTAAAGTAGTCTTCCCAAGCCCGGGAGGACCGTAAAGTAGGACATGGTCTAGTGGTTCTCCTCTTTTTTTAGCTGCTTCTATATAGATTTTTAGCTCCTGTTTTATTTTCTCCTGTCCTATGTACTCAGAAAGCCACCTGGGACGGAGACTGTATTCCGTCGCATCCTCTTGAGTAAAATTTTGAGTCAATATCCTTTCTTCCATTTACTTCACCCTATTTCGCCAATTTTTTCAGCGCCTCTTTGACAGCCTGTTCCACACTTTCACAGTTTACATCAGAAAGAGCGTAAATAGCCTCACTTTTAGTATAACCCAATGCTAGCAAAGCCTCTAAAGCCTCATTTAACAGGCTGTCCTCTTTCGGGACTACAACCTCTTTGGGCACTTTATCCTTGAGCTCTAATATGATCCTCTCTGCTGTCTTCTTTCCTATGCCAGGAGCTGCTGTTAAAATTTTGTAATCACCGCTGTTTACTGCCTTTATAAAGCTTTCTATTGGCACAACAGAGAGAATAGAAAGAGCACCTTTAGGTCCTACGCCGCTCACAGAAAGTAATTTCTCAAAAAGTTCTAGCTCTTCTTTTCTCTTAAAGCCAAAAATCTGAAATCCATCTTCCCTGACGTAAAGGTATGTGTAAAGCTTTGTTATATTTCCTTTGGGAGGCAACTCCTTCATAGTAGAAAAGGGCACAAAAATTTTTATACCTATGCCCATAAGGTCGATTATCACATGATCTGGTCCTATGTCTTCAATAATTCCCCTTATGTACTCAATCATCGCCCATACCCCAGTCTTTCCAACATATTATTGCTGTGGCAGTGGCAAATGGCAACGGCCAGCGCATCAGCCACATCATCTGGCTTTGGTATCTCATCAAGATTTAAAAGCACCTTTACCATCTGCTGAACCTGCTGTTTTTCCGCTCTCCCATACCCAACTACTGCCTGTTTCACCTGTAGGGGGGTATACTCATACACTTTTACCCCAGAATTTACAGCAGCCAGTATTGAAATCCCTCTAACTTCTCCAATTGTAATTACCGTCTTAGAATTTTTATTATAGAAAAGCTCTTCAATCGCTACAATCTCTGGACGATAAAGCTTTATAATATCTTCAAGTCCCTTATATAGGGTGTAAAGACGAAACGCCTTGTCAACTCCCGCATCTGTAGTGATGGCTCCATAAACTATGGGAGAAAATTTGTTGTTCTTGTACTCAACGACTCCATATCCCAATGTGGCAATTCCCGGATCTATTCCCAATACCCTCATTCTTCTCCTCTCCTTTTATTTATTTTAACATCAACAGAGCTTGTAAACAAGAAAAAGTTCTCCCGAAGGAGAAATCGACCTTTCAAAGATAAAATTAAGTCCCTGTTTCCTACCTTCAAAAACAGGGACTTACATATCCTTAGATAGCATATTAATAAAAAGCATATTCTCCTTTTTTCTTAACAACTAGCATGGCATACCGGAAGGTTACTATAGAAATTATGGCAATTAATACTGTATAAACTACTAGTCCTACAAAACTTCCAATAAAATTACCGCCATTAATTAGGCTCTCAAGTGCTTTTACTCCCCAAGTCATTGGCAATATATTAGAAAAAGCTTGTAGTGAAGCTGGCATGGTACTCCAGGGTATGACTATTCCTGAAAAGAATAAAATAAGATATTCTAGAATAGATGTCGTTGCTCCTACCCGTTTAAAAATCATCCCCAAAGATGCTATGAAAAATCCAAAGGCATAAAGAGTAAGGATTATCAACATACCGATAACTACTGCCATCGCAGTTACTCTCCATGATGAGGACATATAGCTTAAGTCAGGCTTAAACACCACATAGAGTATGCCACCAACCACAAGAGTCTGAATTAGAGTAAACAGGCAATGCACAATATTGCGAGCAATCAAAATATGAATAAATGGGGTCTTGGTTATAGATATGCGTTCCAGCGTTCCCAAGTATCGTTCCTCTGCAAGATGACTTGTGGCATCAGATAACGCAGATGGGGTAAAAAGCCACAGCAGCAATCCAACAAAAGCTACTGCCTGCCCACTCTGCGTAAACAAGGAATTTACTGCCCAGTAGAGCCCACTCAAAAAAATAGCAGTTGAAATAAGTCCAACAATGTAGTTGAATAAGTATCGCTTTAGGTCAAAGTAAAACTTAAAAAACTCAGCTTTAATTGCTTTCACTACACTCACCATATAACCTCCTAAAAATCGCCTCAAAATCCGGACTTTTTTTCTCCAAGTTTAACACTTAAAATCAGGATCGGAAAAAACCGAATAAAACAATTCCTTTTGCCCCAGCCGTAAGGTTGTTTTTAAAGTAACATCCGATAAAATTTCAAATTGAAGTTCGTATTTACGCAACTTTTCCCTTGCTTTTGCAGAATTCCGCAAATATAAAATATATTCCTCTTCTTTGCTTAAGTTCTTAAGGTCCTCAGTTTTACCCTCTAAAATGACTTTTCCCTCTTTGAGCCATAAAACTTTATTAGTAACCTTTTCTACAAAGTCCATTCTATGACTGGCAATTATGACAGTTTTCCCCATCTCTTTTACCCAGCTTTTTATAGATTCAGTAAGTTCGGCAGCAGCAAGCACATCAAGGCCGGAAAGAGGTTCATCTAAAAATACCACTTCCGGATCATTTATAAGGCAGGTAGCAATTGCAAGTTTTTTTCTCATTCCTGCTGAATATGTAAATACATACTGGTCCTTAACTTCATACAGATCTAGTTTTTTTAAAAGTTCTTCACATCTCCTCTTGGCAACAGAAGATGGAACCTGATTAAGATATGCAAAGTAGATAATATTAGCTTCTCCGGTTAAGTAATGATATACATTTTGCGTGCCTTCCCAGAGAAAAGAAAATCGCCCTCTTATTATCTCAGGCTTTTTTAGAAGGGATACTCCCCGGTACAAGATATCTCCTTGGTCAGGGATTAGCAAAGTTGCAATCTGCTTTATCAAAGTGGTCTTGCCAGCCCCATTTGGCCCCAAAATCCCCAGTACGTCACCACGCTCAACAAAAAAGTTAATATTGTCATTTGCCTTAATCTGTTGATTCCCTCTCTTATACACTTTCGTCAAGTTTCGCACTTCCAACAGCATAACTTCACTTACTCCTTACTATTATCTTTTAAACTAGAAACACTTAACTTCTCTATTACTCTTTCATAGATACTTGCTTTTGTCGGCAACCATTTGTAAGTTGCTTCAATGCTATATTTTGCATCCTTTCATACAGCTTCCTCTACTGCCTCTTTCTCATCAATCCCATAATTATACATATAATAGAAATATCCTCTCTTCTCTAATAGCTCATCTAATGTACTCCTTTCAACGATTTCCCCATCTTCCATCACAAATATTTCATCATACCTTTTAAGTATGTCCGGGTCCAATTTATGGGTTACAGCAAGTAAAGCATTCCTCTTCCCATCGTAGGAAAAGGTTAGGTTCTTGATTTCTATAGAATTTCTAAATTCAAAACTTGTGAAACTTCTTACACCAAACATTCCACCTTTTTAGAAATTCTATTTAAATCTATCACTTCATCCGCTATATTTAAAAACTCTTGATTATGAGTAACAATTAAAATTATTTTTTCTTTCTTGAGTGCTGTTAGCATAGATTTTAATTTCTCAATACTAACAACATCTAAGGCAGACGTGGGCTCATCTAACACTATAACATCTGGATCTTTTAAAAATGTCCTTGCAATCGCTATCTTTAATTTTTCTCCTCTTGAAATATTGCTTGAGGCTTCATTTAGTTTTGTATTCAATCCTTCATGAAATTTATCTATATTTACATTTAAATCTTTTAGCAGTTTATCAATAGTTTTATAATCGTAAACCTCCACCCCTTTTAGAAATTGCCTTTTTCTAAAGACTTAATCACTTCAACTGTCTTTTGCTTCAATATTTCTGCTCTTACTTCTGGATAGCCAGCATTTGTATCTGGAACGTCTAATTCTATGTCTGGTTTCACACCTTCTATAAAAAATGAACCCCCGTCTCGGTTTAAAATTGTGCCGGCTTCAAATCTCACAATCAATCCACTGTTAGGAAGCCTCATATATGAAGTAAGTGAACCATCTCCTGAAGTACTTCTTCCTATCAATGTAGCAAAACCAGTTTCTTTGCAGAACATGGCAAATCTTGTGGCTGCAGAAAAAGTTCCTCTGTCTATTATTAGAAATATCCTTCCTTTGAAATTTACATATTCATTTGATTTGAAAAACTTTTCTATGTAGTTTTCTTTTTGTTTAGATAGGTTTTCTTTAAATTCACAGATTGTAAAATCTTTTTTCATCTCTTCTGAAAGTTTATCGTATATAGGACTCTCTTTGAATTTATCTTCGTCATAAAATATTACATACTTCTCGAAATTTTTTTTCGTATATTTTCCCTTTCTCGATAGATAAAACCATGTATTTTTATCCTCAGAGTATCTGAAACCTTTTTCTCCTATCAGTGGAGCTACTATAGCATCTATCCAGTATTCTGAAGAACCTCCTTCATTTCCACTAATGTCTATAATTAAATAAGGATAATCTTTGATAGTTTTTAAAAAGTTGTATATTTCTTTTTTCTCTTCCCGATAATTTTTACTGTTCTGATCTTTATCTATCAAAAAAGAATTAACTCTTAAATACGCTATTTTATCCTCTTCTAAAATTTCTGTTTTTATATTTTTCTGTCCTCTCCTCATTTGAACAAAAAAGCTACTATTATGACTGGGATTTACACTTTCTAGCAATTCACTCCATTTTTCATAATTTTTCTTAGAATCTTTAAACATTTTTATAAAAGGCTTAAATTCAATAAAATTTCTTATCTCTTCACCTTCGATTAACTTTAAAAGATAATTAAAATAGCTAGGACTTGCTACATAAAGGTGCCCATCATGCAATTTCCGTAAAATTTCATTTAATTTATTATAAAACTCAATATTATTCCTTGTATTTTTTATCTCTTCTATAAACTCTTCCTTATGGGCTAGCCAGTCGTAGCCATACATTTTCTTTACTTCATAAAAATGTGCGTAATTGTCTTTTAAAATGTTATACATGTACTCAAAATCTTCTATCTTTTCTTTCTCTGTTAAATCTTTTAATTCCTTTGATGCAAATAAAGTGTTTGAAGTATATATACCGGTAAAAAATCCTGTTGAAAATATCAGAATCAATAAAAATATCAAAGTAATTGTAGAAATTGACAGTTTCTTACCCAACAGTATCACATCCTTTTTTCCTTATTTAATACCCTTTTCCTCATTTTCTAACGATTTAATTACTTGCAGTATTTTTTGTTTTAGCTCCTCATCTTTTTCAAATGGGTTTTTAGGCATCATTTTTATTTCTATATCCGGTATACTCCCTGTTTCAAAATATGAAGTACCATCTTGATTTATAAGCATTGCTCCATCAAATCTCACGATTAACCCGCTATTAGGAAGGCGCATTAAACCTGGCATAAGCCATCCTCCATCTCCTTTTCTGGTTCTTTCACCTATTACTGTAGCAAAGCCCGTTTCTTTACAAAATTCTGCAAATATATTTGCTGTTGAATAAGTGGTTCTACTAACGATTAAAAATATCTTACCATTAAAATCTACAGGTTCTACATATTTAGAAAATTTTTCAAAATCTTTTACTATATCTGTGGTCGCATAGTACATGAAACTTTCTTTTACTTCTGCAGGAAGCAAATCATATATAGGAAGTTTATCTATTGTATTAATTTCCAAATCTGGTATATAATTTTCAAGCAGATTAACAATATATTCCCCCCCTATCTCAATATTTTGTAATTAGCTCAATCAAGCTTGAAAAATCTCATTTTTTCACTAAATTTGAGCTCTTTTTACCTTTTTCAAATAAAGCCTTTTTAAAACAACACAACACCTCCCTTAGGCAACTTATTTCACGGTTGCCTTTTATTAGCATATTTTTATGTTTTTTTACTTAGCCCTCGGCTACCCTATCATGTCTCTCAGGGTCATGCCCTTAATTACATTCCTTCCTCCTGCCTTTGAGGGCTTTTGGGGAGCTTCTTACTCGTATTCAGGGTCTTGCCCTTATGGGGGGTACTACAGCTTCCCCAACCTTATTTGCTCTAAATTGATTTGTTGCCCCCTAGGCTACTAATTCCTTTATTTGCTTCATACGATATTCTCCAAGTACTTTTTGTGAATCGTATTTTTCTTTCTTCTTAGCAAGCGTAAACATAACTCTTATGAGTTTTATTGAAATCGCAATTAATGCTTGTTTCTTCTCTAAAGGATTTTCTCGCCTTCTTAAAAAGTAGTTGTAAAGTGCTTTAAATTCTTTGTTTTTGGCTACTAATGTCAGGCTTGCTTTGTATAGAAGATTTCTTAACTCAGGACGCCCTCTCTTTGATATCTTGGTCTTCCCCCTGTGTTTCCCTGATTGGTTATCCGTTATGTTTAATCCCCCAAGTTTCTGGATTTGTTTATAGTGTGTGTATTTCCCTATGTCCCCTACTTCTGCTAAAAATCCTGCTACTGTTATTACTCCTATGCCTGGAATGCTTAACAGATATTCTGCTATGTCTATTTTTTTGAGCAGTTCTTCCATAGCTTTTTCTATGGTTTCTAATTGTGTTTTTAAAAATTCTAATTCATCAAGGTAAATGTTTAAACGTATTTGTGCCCCTTTTATCCCTTCTTTTACACCTATTGACTTTTTTGCTGCTTCAATGAGCTTTTCTGCCCTTTTCATGCCTACCCTGTTATTAGTGGCTTTCTTTAGCTGTTCTGCTATTTCTTCTTTGCTCAGTTTAAGTATTATGCTGGGAAATGGACAGTTCCTCAATATCCATAAGGCTGCTTTCCCCCACAAATTCTTGAATACTTCTTCAAATTCAGGAAAGTATTCGTCTAATATTGCAATAATTTTATTCTTTACACTGTTTAGTTTCTTTATTAACTGCTTTCTTGCAACTGAAAGGTTTCTTAAATCTGCATATGTGTTTTGAGGTAAAAGACAGTTTAGAAATTTCCCTTCTTTTATTAGTCTTGCAATTATTAACGCGTCCTTTCTATCGTTTTTTGATGGACTGTTGTCCTCCTCTTCTTTCCTTTGTTTTACGTGATATGGGTTTACTATCACTACTGTATATCCTTTTTCTTTTAAAAACCATGCAAGTGGCTTCCAATAATGACCGCTTGGTTCGAAACCTATTAATATTTTTGTTGCTTTCGATTTTTCTTTGGCTTCGAGTATTTTGGATACTAGACGTTCATATCCATCTATGCTATTATTAAATTTGAAGGGTTTTATTACTTCAAGTCCTATGTGATTTATTATTCTTGCATAATGGGTCTTTTTAGCTACATCGACCCCGACAAAAATTATATCAGAACTGTGGACTAAAAGTAGTTTTTGTACTTTGTTCATGTGTATCACCCTCCTGGTTATTGTTTTTCCTTTTCACTTTCTTTTTTACCAGGAGGGTTTTATTTTTGCAAAGGCTATTTTAATTTATTACAGGAATGCTCGTATAAGATAAGTCTTTTCTACTGACAAGTTTTTAACTTCTTTTAACTTATTTTTCAAAGGTGCTATTATAGCTTCCAACCAGTACCCTCTATTACCCCCTCCCTCTATTATCTTTTATTTTCTCTTAATATCTTAGTTTTTCTTTAATTTTCTCATCACAACAAGAGCATCTCATGGCTTATATTACCATTTCTTGCTTATCTAACCATTAAATGGGTAAGCTTAATAAACCTCATATCCTATTTCCATATTATGGCGGGATAGCTCCACTTATCTCATGGGGTTTACCCTCCCATGTCTCACTGGATCTTAGTCCTTAATTCCTTCGTTCTACCTGCCATGAGGTGGATGTCATTTCTGCTCCATTGCAGGGTCTTTGCCCGTATGGTGATTATTTTTATGACAATTCCCGCTCTTGTTGTCAATATCCCATCTCTTGATTGGTTGTTTTTGTCTTATTCCTTCTTTTACCTTTTATGTCACATCGTTCACACTTTCGCTTTTCATAAAAATCAATTTCTTCTTAAGGGTCAGCTCTTTAGATGTGACTAAGTTAAAGCTGAAGAGAAGATGATTAACCCTTAATTGATTTGATAGTATGTTGGCACTTTTTATGCAGCTTCCTGTAAGCCTGGCCTCTTTATGTCCTTCATCATCTTGATTGGGTCATATTTTACTCCTTTCTTTAATATGACATAAAATATCCTTATCAGTTTGTTGCACAATACTATTAGTGATTGCTTCTTTTTTAGCGGGTTTTGCGCTCTGGTGGTGTAATATTTGTGTAGTTCACGAAATTCTTCGTTTTTTGCGACCAAGGCCATTACTGCATTAAATAGCACACTCCTCAATCGCTTCCTCCCTCTTTTACTTATTGTCGTTTCTCCTTTATGCTTACCAGAGCTATTTTCTATTAGGTTTAATCCCCCTAGTTTTTGTATCTGTTTTGGATGTTCATATTTTTCAATATCTCCTACTTCTGCAATAAAACCTGCTACTGTGTTTACTCCTATCCCTTTGATTTCTAGTAGTTCTTTAACCCCTGGTATCTCAACTATTAATTCTTCCATCTTCTTCTCTATTTCTTCAATTTGTTTTTTTAAAAATTCGTATTGTTCAATGAGAGTCTTTATCTCGTATTCCGCCATCTTTATGCCCTGCTTCTTCCCTATGCTCTCCTTAGCAGTTTCTATCAGCTTTATAGCCCTTTTTTCTCCTACCCCTCTTTGTACTTCTTTCTTCCATATCGATATTATTTCTTCAGCACTCTTTTTTGCTATCTTCTCAGGCGTTGGAAATTCTCTTAATGTGATAAGTGCTGCTTTCCCTTCCCAGTCTGAAAATACGGTGTTAAACTCTGGAAAGTATATGTCCAACCATCTTGTTATTTGATTTTTTGTCATCCCTATTTGTTTGTTCAACCTGTCTTTTATGCCCATCGCTACCCTTAATTCTGCATATACTCCTTCAGGTATTATCGGCTCTACATATCTCCCGTCTTTTACTAGCATTGCTATTGTTTTTGGGTCTTTCTTATCGCTTTTTGTGGGAGAATTGTCATCTAATTCTTTGCTCATCTTTACATGAAATGGATTAACCAATACTACCTTTATGTTATTGTCTTTAAGGTATTGGGCAAAACACAGCCAATATTGCCCTGTCGGTTCTATCCCTACTATTAGTTTGTTTTTCTTATGTCTCTCCATCAAGTCTTTTGCCCAGTTAAGAAATTTTGTCATACCTTCTCTATTGTTTTCAAATCTCAGGTATTTCCCATATTCTACTCCTCTGTAGTCAAATGCTCTGGCATAATGGCTTTCTTTTGCTATGTCTACTCCCGCAATTAATGTGTCTCCCGTTACTTGCAAAATCTTTTCATTTTGTTTATACTTCATTTTAGGTACCTCCTGTTTATTTTGATAATTCGAGGTAAGTTCTTAAACTTACACTCTGTATTTTATCAGGAGGTACTTATTTTTTCAAAGTCCATTCTCCCTTATTTTTTATTCATTACAGGAATGCTCCATTATCACTAATATCTATGACTAAATATGGATAATCCTTTATACTTCTCAAAAAATCGTATATCATCTCTCTTTCCCTTTTGTACTCTTCTCCTTCATTGTGATAATCAAGCAAAAAAGAGTGGACTTTCAAATAAGCAATTTTTCCAGGCTCTATAACGTCTGTTGTAACGTTTTCCTTCGGTTTCATTAGTGAATAGTAATTTTCTAGTTCGCCCTCTCTATGTGCATTCTTAAAGATTTTTTCCCACATCTTGTAAGAACTTTCTGATTCCTTAAGCATATCTTCATAAGGTTTAAAACCCCATGGTCCAAGTAAATTTCTGTAATGCCCAGGACTTAAAACATAGGTATGCCCATCATGAAATTTTGATAGAATCTCATTTAATGCATAATAAAATTCCAAATTATTTTTTGTCTTCTTTACCTTTTCTGTAAATTGCTCTTTATATGCTAGCCAGTCATAGCCGTACATTTTCTTCACTTCATAAAAATGCGCATAATTGTCTTTTAAAATGTTGTACATGTATTCAAAGTCTTCTATTTTTTGCTTTTCTGTTAATTCCTTTGTCCAATATAAATTAAGCCGTGTATTCAAAAAAATATGTGTACTGAGTAATATAATTACTGAAAATACCAAAGTAACTATTAAAATAGGTAACTTTTTTCTCAAGAATATATCCATCCTTTCTCTTATAATTTTTAAAAGTAGCGATGCATCTAAAACTTAAAAGTTCCAGATGCATCGCTATTAAGATAACAATTTACTTTATTGCTCCGTAATAAGGCTCCATCTTAGGACGGCATGCCTGCACCCAACAATATGGACCCCAGCACACACAGGGATCTGGTCCTTCTGGTAATTTTATTATATCACAAGGTGTTATAGGAAAAACGTCATTAGGTATCTCATTGCCAATTTCTTTATTATACCCTTCTATCAAATATTCCATTTTCTTTTACCTCCCTTCTTTTCATCTTTTATATAGAATGTGCGCACATTCTAATCAAAATTAATACCCTAAAACATCAAACTCAAATTGGTTTAAACCCTTTCTTGTTTTTTCTCTAATAATTCTTTTGCTATATCTTTTAAATACTCTTCTAAAACATACTTATAATCCCTACACCTCTCCGTCACTCTCTCTATTCTTCTCCTTGGACATCCTCCCATACAAATTGGCAGTAGCTTGCAATCAATACACATCTCGTCTATCGCAGGGTCATAAAGAAGATATTCCATATATTTATCAACATTCAAAGAAACTAAGGACGTGTCGTCCAATATATTCCCTACTCTATACTTTTCCATACCTATATCAGACCAGCACTTGTATATGTATCCTTCCGGGTCTATCACCATTGAATTTACACTATCTGCTCCACAAAAATTGTATTTTAAATGGGGGTACTTATGCATTAAATTATTCGAAAAACCTCTTTCTTTTAACACTTTTTCAAACATATAAGTAACCTTAGAGTATTCATACATAGATAGACATTTATTTGGTACGTAACTGTCATTTGTATGTTCTACATGTCCCAAATAAACGCTGAGTCTATTTTTCAATCCTCTCATTTCTAACTCATCTAATATCTCATTAACTCTGGTTACGTTTTCTTTGTCCACGTTTATTCTTAAGTAAATATTTGGCATTATATCAATATTTTCTTCTATGTTGGCCAGTATCTTTTCAAAAGTCCCCTGTCCACTTTTTAAAGGACGTCTCTTATCATGTACATCCTGGGGACCGTCTAATGTTATTTGTATAAATGATAATCGCAAGTTCTTAAATTGTTCCACTACTTCCCTCGTCAAGTTATATCCATTTGTCACAATAGATGCACCATATATAACTTCGTTTTCATCACAGAGTTTTATAATTTTTTCTGACATATCTTTGACAATGTCAAAAGCCAACAGCGGTTCTCCTCCATACCAAACAATATTTACACTCTGCAAATACTTCATATGCCGCTTTATGTATTCAATTATTTTATGCTGCACTTCTTGGCTCATAAATACATTTTTCTGACTATCCTTTTCATAACAATATACACAAGCAAAATTACACCCTAGTGTAGGTGCAATAGTTAAACCTAAATTTTTGTCATTAAATCTACTCCGCCAGAGATTAAAATGCAACAACTGGAGTTCATCAACATTGTCATCTATGATAAATTGCCCTTTTTTCAAGTCTTCTATTAATTTACTGTCATCAATTGAAATGCCCTTTTCTACATAATTTTTATACTTATCGTAATTATTTTTTTCCATTAAGGCTAAAGCTCCTGTTCTTGAATTATAAGCTACTATTTTCTCCGGATCTTCAGGAAAGTCAAAGAAAAAGTTATACTTAGACGGTTTCATTTTCTTTCTCCCTTTAAAGAATTTTTATGCTTAGCCCATCCCAAAAACTTTTCTACATCAAAGTTCTAAGATGTGCCTTTGGCCTGCTTGAAATCTATCTTGGCTTTGCATCTTTTTACTTATCTACAACTACTGAATGCCAATCTATTATATCCTTTTCTCCCATTGGTCCTATACTTTCGACATTTCCCATCACACTAAAACACCATGAATGCAGTAAAAGAGTAACTATGGAAAAAATAATTAATAATTTTTTCTTCATGTCTCTCCCTACTCCCTTTACTTTTCCTTCTCTTACCTATATAATATATGGTAAGTTAAACAATTTCAACCCGAATGGATTCTGGGTGGTGTGTAAAAAAATGGATGGATTCTATTATGATTTAGAGGCTTTTGGAAATGAATTGAGAGAAATTCGCAAACAAAGAGCATTGTCTCCAGTGTTCACAAACAATTAATAAGAAAAAACATCAAGCCTTAGCAGAAACATCGTTATTTCTATTTTCTATGAGCTGTTCCTTAATAATATCACGGTAAGTAGAGCATGAGGCAAGCAATTCTTCATGAGTCCCAATAGCAGCAATTTTTCCTTTATCAAGCACATAAATTTCTCTGCACTGAAGAACTGTTGATAACCTATGGGAAATCACAATTAAATTTGGAATGATAGCTTTTATATTCTTAAATATCACATTCTCTGTTTCGGCATCCACACCTGATAAAGCTTCGTCTAGTATTAATAAAGTTGGTTTTCTCAAAATAGCTCGTGCCAAAGCTAAACGCTGTCTTTCTCCAGTAGATAATGCTTTTCCACCTTCTCCAACCTTCGTATTGAGAAATTCTCTACCAAAATTAAGTCCGCAAAGTTTTAGAGCATACTCCATCTCCTCTTCTGAAAAGTTCTCCCCCATTGAAAGGTTCTCCCTTACTGTCATCCCAAAAATAAAATCTGTATTGCTAACAAGTAAAATATATTTGCGCAAGGACTTCTTTGAATAGGCAGTAATTGGAACATCATTTATTAAACATCTCTCACTATCAAAATATCCGCTTAAAAAGCGCACTAAAGTACTTTTACCCGAACCACTATAACCAACAATTGCAATATTTACGTTATTTATAAAATCAAGTTTTAGGTTGATATTATCTAATACCTCTTTATCCCCATACTTAACTGTTAATCCATTAAGAGATATGCTTTTTAGCTCTCTCAATGTCCTTGTTCCATCCGGAGCAGTGTAAGTAGTCTCAATAATCGTTAAAACTCTACTAAAAGGTGGAATAACTTGACTAAAAGCACCTAGATTTTTTGAAAAATTGCTAAGAGGTTCAAACAAATTCTCAGAATATAGATAAAAAGCGATCATAGTACCTATATCTGTTCTACCTATAGAAACTAAAACTGCGCCCACCCCGAAAATCACAAGTGGAAATATAGCGCTCAAATAAGAATAGCTTGCAGTATAGGCTTTCATATTGAAGATAACTTTTCTGATATTTTTTAACCATTCTTTAATATCAAACAAAAATTTCTTAATGAGAAAATTTTCCTGTTTATAAAAAATAGCAATGGGCAATCCTTCTATTTTTTCTTTTAAGCTTTCTAATACATTTGCATAAGAAATCCTCTCTTCCTGAGACGATTCGATAATTCCTTTTGAGTATTTTTTAAATACAAAAAAGTAAAAAGGAATAAAGATTACCGAAATTATACCAAGGATAGGATTGAGATATACCAATACGGCTATCACAACTAAAAATCTTAAAAGATTAAGAAGGATTGACGGTAAAAAACCCGAAACAACAATACCTGCCATCTCTCCATCAGAAAGTATCTTTGAAATATACTCTCCGCCCTTTTCTGAGATAAGTCTTTCTATAGAAAGCTTTTGCAGACTTTCATATGTCTTCTGAAAAAAATCAGCTGTTGCTTCTTTTTGGAGATATTCGAACCTATACTCTGCTATAAAATTTAAAATTACTACAGTAGTTCTTATGACAAAGAGCGCCAACAAAAGCGAAATTAACTTTGACAAAAAAATTTTGACTGCATTAAATTAATTATTTCTCGATTAATAAAAGGTACCAAGGCTCCCAGTAAAGATATTGCAGTCCAAAGGATGAGTATACAAAACTGTGCCTTCCAATATGGTCTGGAGTAGTGAAGAATTTTCCTAAGATATTCTCTATGCATTTTTTCTACCCCCAAAGTAATGAGAAATATTCTCTAGGATTTTTTGCCCATTTCCTTTCTTTCTCATTATATATATCTTTTTTAAAACTTCATCCCAAAATAGGCTTTCAAAATCAACAAATTCACCAAAGCGCTTTTTTATGAGTAACGGATCTGACTCCAAAGAAATCAACGCTGCAGGACATAAATCTTAAAAGTCAGAAAACCACACTTTCAAAGGAAAATTTAAATCTCTAAATTTTTCTAATAGCCATCCTTCTATTTCTTCATACTTGTTATAAAAACAGTTTTTCTGTAAGTTTAATATATTATCAGCTAGCTTTAGGTGCAAATTTGTAAGAAATGGAATTTTTAAATTCAAAAGGTTTATCTCCTTGTGAAACCTCCTCTTTATCTACCTCATAATAGTCTATCCCCTTCCCTGATATTTTACAAGACCTCTTTGCCAGAGCGTAAGTGATATTCCTAAAAATACAAGTAATAAAATTGTCTGATATATGAATATTTCTTGAAAATTTGAAAGTCCAATTAATATTCTTGTAGGAAAAGAGGAAAATATTATAACAGGTATAATTGTCATAAACACCTTCCTTATGATGCCTGAATATATTACATCAGGATATTTAGCAAATTCCATCAAATCATCATATATATAAAACATGTTGTTTACCTCAAAAAACCAAAAGGAAAGAAGACTTATACAAAAATTTGAAATAGTATATATGATTAAAGATAAAATAAGTGAAATTATATAATAAACTAAGTTCATGCCTGTATGAATGTCATTCATCTTAAGTCCATAAATTAAAAGTATAAATCCAGGCAGTACCCTCCATACTCTCCCAATATTCACTCTTTTAAGTAATATAAATGCAATTGTATTTACAGGCTTTAATAGGTAAATCTCCAAATTCCCTTCCTTTACAGTTTCAGGTAAACTCAATATACCTCCTCTAAAGGTCATGTTATAGACCTCAATAAGGATAAAATAGGTACCAAGTAAAACATACACATCTCCTAAAGTAAAGCCTCCTATTTCACTGACATTCAAATATATCACTCTAAAAAGTAAAAGGATACCAATTAAATAAACCAGTTGGGTAAAAAAGTTGAAGAATACATCAACCCTAAAAGCCAAATCCATTTTTAGCCTCAATTTAAAAAGGGACTTTATAAACCTCATTTTATTATCCTCCCGACGCAGTAAATCTCCTACTTCCTATTTTAAAGACTAAATGGCTTAATGACACTAAAACGAATATCCAAATTGCCATTGAAGCAAATTCAAATACAATATTTAATCCCGTCATTTTTCCTAAAAATATTTGTGCTGGTACATAGCCGCAAAACTTAAAGGGTAAAAAAAGCCATAGGCTTTTAGCTGGCAGCAAATCCAGCGGAATTAGCATACCAGATAAAAGGGCAACAATCCCTTCAGAAAAATATATAATGTATGTACTTCTCTCAAACCAAAAGCTCAAAAGATTAAGTATATAACCATAACTAAACCCTATTACTATTCCACCCATCCAAAATAAAATACTTAAAAAATATGTACTGGCTTCCTTTGGAATTACAACATAATCTTTTAGTATAATTGATACCACTATAACTCCTGCTATCCCAAAAATCCACTGTATTATCCATGAACCAATAAGCCTAAAAAAATAGAGAAGATAATGGTTCACAGGCTTTGTGAGCCAAAGGCTTAAACTTCCATCTTTTATACTTTCCCCTATTTCTATCCAAGCAGAATAAGGAGTATTCATTACAAAAAATTGTGTCACAATAAAATATGTAACCATATCTGAAAGGTTATATCCTCCAATGCTTCCTCCATGGGAAAGTATTGTCTTCCAGAGAAAGAAAAGGGCTAACGGTGGAATAAGCACCACTGTTAAGTAAAATAAAGAATTTGCTTTGTACTGAAGCATTCTCTTGACTTCACATTTTGCACTTTCTAAATATAGCCTAATCATTTTCCTTCCCCTCACTGTAGAATCTATAAACCACTTCTTCTAATGTTGGCTCCATAATCTCAATATCTGAAATATTGTATTTGTTTAAAATTTCTTTTGCCACATCCTTTGAAATGCTTTCTTCTGTACTAATTGTAAGGCAGTTTTCTTCCTTTGATATGACCGCTACACCTTCTACACTCAGTAATTTCTTTTCTATATTTTCATTAAATACCTCATCAAAACATATTTTTATAAATTTCCTGCCAAATATTTTTTTCTTAAGCCCTTCAATATCTCCGTCATATAATTTCCGACCTTTATCAATCATTATCACCCTTGAAGCACATTTTTCTATGTCTTTCATATTATGGCTTGTGAGCATTACAGTAGCCTTATAATCCTTTACATACTCCTTCAAAAAATTGTGAAGTTCATTTTGAGAAAATATGTCAAGCCCAAGAGTTGGTTCGTCTAATAAAATTAGCTTTGGCTCCCATAGCAAATTTGCAACTATCTCCGCTTTTTTTCTCTGCCCATGGGAAAGGTTTCTCACAGGACTTTTTAAAATATCTTCTATCTTCATCATTTCAGAAAGTTTGTCTACTCTATTTTTATATTCGCTATACGAAAGATTGTAAATTTCTTTTATAAAATAAAAGCCGTCCAAAACAGGTAGGTCCCATGCTACCTCTTCAAGAAATCCCCTTGATGCCATAATAAAGCTTATTTTAGATAAAAATTTTTTGCTCCTTTTGTATGGAATTTCATCAAGCACACGAACTTCTCCTTCTGTAGGGAAAAGGACTCCTGCAAGAATTTTCAAAGTAGTAGTTTTGCCTGCCCCATTTGGTCCTATATATCTTACAATTTCTCCTTCTCCTACATTAAAAGAAACTCCTCTTAATGCTTCAACTTCTTCATATAAAGGTTTAAATATACTCTTTACACTTTCTATAAGGCCTGCCTCTTTCACCTGTCTTCTATAAATTTTTGTAAGATTGGCTACTTCAATTACATGCCCACTCATTTTTCTCCTCTGCCTTTCAAAAATTATGTTTAAAATCCTTATTCCCTCTTTATAAATAAATCAACATCTATCCACTTAACTTTACCTAATACATCAAGTAACTTGTCAATTTCTTTTGCCATAGATATTTTATCACACTCTTTTGTTTTACCTAAAGTGTAAGAATTAAAATTACATCCTCCATTACAAATTCCTCCATAAAAATCACAATTATTGCATTCAAAATCTTTATTGCTTTCAACAAATCTAGCGCTATTTATTAAAACTAATTCCGGTTCCTTTATTACTTCATTATAGCTACACAATTTAAAATCATCTATTCCAACTCCCGATATACATTTATAAATATCCCCTGTAGGATGAATTACAAATTCATTTTCTTTCCTGTTTACACAAAAAGAATTGTTCAAAAAATTAACTACTTTTATTCCTTTGTCTATTGCTTCATTTAATACACTGTAATATATGTCTTTGCAAAGATAGCCGTTAGGAATATTGGCATCCACAAACTCGCAACCTCCTTCTGGTCTACAAATTGTGCCAATATTAAATACTATTCTATTTTCATCATCAAATAATAAGTGATCAAATTCTTCTACTAATTCGTCTATCATACTTCCATAATATTTATAATTCGACAAATCAATAACAGTATTGATTATAATACGCGTTTCTGTATCATTTAAAAGTTTTTTGATATTATTTACGATAAGTGCCCAGCTGCCTTTTCCGTTTTTAGTTATACGTCTTTTATCATGAATTATAGAAGGACCATCTATGGTAATTTGTATATCACTAATATTAAATTTATTAATTACATCAATGACTAACTTATTAATCATGGTACCATTGGTTACAGCTGTTATTCTACTTATTGGTAATAAAGCATCAGTAGCTTTTGTCAACAAATCGTTTAAATATTTTGGATACAAAAATGGTTCTCCTCCAAAAAGTGTAATTACTATCTCTCTAGGCCAAAAAATTTCGTAAATTCTTTTCCATAAATTAACTCTCTCTGTGGGAGACATAATGTCTTGCTTTTTATTCCTATTTTGTTGCATGCAATATAAACATTTTAGATTGCAATCAAAAGAAAAAACATCTGTTATATAAAGTTTTTGAAGATCGTATTTTATCTTATTATTGAAGTATCGATTCACTTCATGTTCGTTGAGATAACTAGGTAAAATAAACTTTTCATTCAATAGATCATAGTAAACTGGTGACTTAAAGAGTTCCTGTAAATTGTGAATATTATATCTTTTGTCAATAATTCTGAAATCTCTTAATATTTTATTGTATACCACAAACTCTCCCGTCCTTAGTCTCTTACCAAATAAATAAGCCATAATTTTTCACCTCTGAATTGGGCATCTTCTAAATTCTTTGTTCCTTAATATTCCGCTAATTAATTATATTATGTTATCTGTCAATAATCTTTTAAAAACCAAAAATCCAAATTTAGAAATATAAAGCAGAGCAGTTAAAATATTAAAATTCAAATGCACAAAAAAATGTTGACAATAAATAAATCTCTAATTAGTTGCAATTAATTAACAAAATATTATAAAATCTACTTTGTTTATTATCTGACTTATTATTTTATTTGTCCTCCTAAAAAAGGATAAAAATCTTATAAATTCCACACATTTTTATTCTTTTAATTCAATTATGTCAATAGCGGATTAAAATTGACCCATTTTCAACGGTTTTAAATTGACCCACCCTGCGTTTTTTTAATTTAAGCCTTCCCGTTTGGACTGCCGTAATAAAGACCAGCCTTTAACCTATCCTTTAAACGATAGCTGTTACCTCTTATGTTGATTATATGAGCATGGTGCAGCAATCTGTCCAATACCGCAGTTGCAAGAACCGGATCCCCCATTAGTTCACCCCATTCCCCAAATCCTTTGTTGCTCGTAAGTATTATGCTCCCTCTCTCATACCGTGCGCTTATCAGCTGAAAAAAGAGATTTGCTCCAAGGTTGTCTAAAGGCAAATACCCTACTTCATCTACAACAAGAAGCCTTGGCCTTATGTAGTTCCTCATCTTTCTATCTAATCTGTTCTCTTCATAACCTTTTTTAAGGTCTTCAATTAGTTTTGATAGGGTGATAAAGTAAACTGGTATCCCCTGCGATAGTGCTTCTACAGCAAGTGCTACAACTAGATGTGTCTTACCCACTCCAGGAGGTCCAAGAAATATCACATTCTCCGCACGGTGTACAAAGTCCATCGTAGCAAGTTCTTTTATCAGCTTCTCATCTATACTTGGCTGAAACGTAAAGTCAAATTCTGCTAGTGTTTTTCGGTATGGAAGTCGGGCTAGTTTGAATCTTACCTCAATATTTCTCTTCTGCCTTTCTGAAAGCTCTGTTTCAAGAAGCTCATTTAAGAAGTCAAGATATGTGCTGTTTTGTGCTGCGCTCTTTCAAGGAGTGAATCAAGTAAAGAAGCTGCACTCAGAAGTCCCAGTTCTTCAAGATGTAGTCTGGCTTTCTCCAGTTCTATCATATCCTGTCACCTCCGCTAGACTTTCATAAAGACTAAGTGAGCGTCTCTCAACCTCTAGTGAAAATAGCTTGATTGCTTTTGGTCTGGGATAAAGCATCCCTTCTGCCGCTTTTAAGCCTTTGTACTGGTCTTTGAGAAAAACTGTGCTTCTTGAACGATAACGTTTGTCATGTACTGCTATTACCTTGCTATCGTAGAGAATTTCAATTTTGCCATTTTTTCTCTTACAACTACCTCTTTCCCGCTGTACTGCCATGGTACTCCATACCTTACACCATCATAACTCAAAAGGCCATCTTTATGTACCTTCCTTGGTTCCTCCAGAAATTTTTGATATTTATCCAATGAAGGCAAAGGCTTTAAGTTTTCCCTCTTTAGTCTGTCAATTGGTCTTTCTCCTGTAGTACCATGTACTCTTCTGTTCTTCTTCTCACACCACTCTACTGCCTGACGATTTAAGTCGCCATAATCTAAAAATCTTCTCCCGGGCAGAAAATTGTCCTTGACAAAGTCTATTCCGCTTTCTACTTTGCCTTTTGTCTGGGGGCGTCTAACTTTGCAAACTCTGGGTACAAATCCCAAAGTTGCTGCAAGGTCCTCAAATACTGCATTCCATATGGGCTTCTTGTTTGCATCTGTACCTATGATTACAGTTTTCATTCTGTCAGTAAGTACAACGTCAGTTACTCCACCAAAATATTCAAAACCATGGATAAGGCAGCGATTGAAAGTGTGAACATCACAGCGATTTGTGAATTCCACATACATTGCTCTTGAATAACCAAGTACCATGACAAAGAGATAGAGCTTTCTTACTTCTCCTGTTTCCTGATCAATGTAATTGTATTCACCCCAATCAACCTGGGCTTGTTCTCCAGACTTTGTTTCATAGCGGCATACAGCCTGAATATGCTTTGAAGGTCTAAACTGCCTTACATAGTCTCTTAAAATAGTCTTTCCTCCAGTGTAACCTTCTTCTTTTATTCTTTCGTAAATAACTTCACAATTAAATATTCCCATATTAATGTACTCATGAATAGTATCTTTGTAAGGGTCAAGTTTTGAACCTCTCTTAGGGCGAGGTTTTCTTTCGGGGATTCCCTCTGCTCTGAGATACTTTCTTATTGTGTTTCGAGAATGCCCTGTTTCTCGTGAAATTGCACGAATACTCTTGCCTTTTGCTCTGAGTTCATGTATCATGATAATAGACCCACTCCCTAGCATTTTTTATCTCCCTCCGATCCTCTGAGGTTTAATTCAGATCAGAGGGATATTTCGACAGGGGGTGGGTCAATTCCTTCTCGTTACCCCTGGGTCAATTATACACCGTTAGTGACAACTAGCATTATTTTTCTTCCAAATCTATCACTGAATTGCCCTCCTAATAAGGCGATAACTGTATCGCCTAAATTAGCAATTGAAAAGGAAAGCCCTACAAGAAATGGCCCTCCTCTTCCCATCAAAATCAAAGGTAAAAGCCATCTCATTGGTCCATCCATTAGCCCTATAGCCATGTTAGATAAAAACATAATAGCAATGTTTCTTTTGCATAGTAGAGAAAAATAAGAAGTTTTTCTCATATTTTTACCTCTTTACCTATATCAGTGGTTTACTTGTTTTCGATTTTTCAACTTCTAAACAGTAATATTTTTTATAACTCTTTTCCCGATTTATTGTCCTGAAACACTATAACTTACACCTAAAGTTACTAATTTTTTATATAATTGTGCAAATATTCCTTTTTCAGGATAATTGCTTTTAAGAAATCAATTAATTTCTTTTTGATATTCCTAGCAGATGAAAGATTGTTAGTAATCTCTATAGATTCAGGCCTTTATCTTGGCAGCAAACTCTTTCCTAATAACCCTTCAAGTAGTACTGGTGGGGCACTTTGAGCAGAGCGTACTGCAATACCATTTTTGACACAAATTCCACCAACTACGGTAAGGTGAATGTTCGAAGAATCCAGAAAGATCATACTACATACTAACTCTTGAACTGTTGTTTCAATTCCAACTTTCCAATTTACCCTATATATAGGCATCCCACGTTCTATATAAACGCCTTCGCAATTCTTAATCCGAATCCGAGTAGAAACAGGATCCTTATTTAAAAGCTCCAGATCAAGTTCAGTGATCACTAATGCCCTCTCACTCTCATATACTATTGGCCTAGCTTGAATTACTAGGTTGGTTGTGCGTGGAATAGGGAAAGCACTATTATTGTACCCAAGATATCCACATCCAAGATAATGATATGGGTATGCAGAACTATCTATAAACCCAACTATTCTGCCTTGTTCTACAATAGGGATCCGCCTTGTAATTCGGGCATCGTCATTGAAAGCATTGAATCCAATGGTCTCTGCCTTTGGATCCTCGAAGATTTGTAGATCGACACACTCACCAAAAATCGGAAGATTTTTGATACTCAACGCAGTTTCATAACCTAAAAAGTCAAGTTCTAATAAATGAACCCATTCATGGAAGATGTGACCAACAACATTAGGACTTAAGAGGATCGGTAAATTGTTTGGAAAAACTACCCGGTGAGGCAACATGTGAAAAATACACAGTTCTTTCAACTTTTCTGGAACATAGTCCGCATATATATAAAATCTAGAATTTTCCTGAAATTGTAACACATAAAATCCCATACGCTGGTACTTGACAAAACCATCTGTTTCTATTGTCCTTTCTTCATGATAAAAAGAAAGTACTGCATCGACAGAATAGTTTGCTACTGTTTCCACAGCAGCAAGCAAGCCTTGTGTATCAAGAAGCCCTCTCTCAACATATATATCTCCAGGATCTGGTTCCCATACAGCAGCCTTAGGAAGTGTAAACATCTTAGAACCGCCATCACTCTCCACAATAACAGTCCTCCCACTGTACATCATACAATGAACCTTGGAATCTTTGTAAGTTTTGATTTCATAAATACGTCCCTTACATATCTTGAAGTGCCGTGACCGCAGAAAATATGCTATTCGATAACACATCCTAAAACACCCGAACTAATTAATGCCCTAAGTTCCCCTAGAGGGAGTTCTCTTCCTGTTTGTTTCTTGAAAACTAACCTGAGGTCATTCAAGGCAATCCCACATTGGGATGGAATTAAACAATAGATAGTTGATGCATCACCTGTGAGCTCCACGAAAGTATTTCGTGCCTCATTACGGATAATCAAAGAATCTCCTTGCCACGTTGCAAGTGTAACGAGTTTTACAATTCTTGTGTCATTTCTAATGTTTATTTCTGACAAATAGGCATCAGTCCTTTCAGTAGTTATTTTTTTGCTTGCTTGATTCAAGTTAATTGCTCTGATTAATTCTTCTGGTGAAAAAGGACAAAGTGGATCTTCCCCTAAAAAGTTTCCACTATATGCTACAGCATTACAACGACAACCCCCGCATTTGAAAACCAATGGACAATCTCTACATCTTCCCTCAACCTCTCGTTCTCTCCATCGTCGTAACACAGGATGATTTCGCCAAATTTCGGTTAATCTTGTGTTGCACACATTGCCGAGCACATACGAGTTAAGCTGGCAAGGAACAACATCACCATTACTACGTACTCCAAAATAGTAAATCCCCGCGCTGCAACCAATAAAAAGACTATTCATAAGCAGTTCCCGATCAACAGCTGCTATCCAGTGCTCATGAGTCACTATATATCGGTAGCCTAATTGGGTATTACGTGTCATAATCCAATCCAGAAGCCATTTATATTGTTCGGAACTCAGATTTTGCTCATATGCCTTTGCACCTTTGCCAATAGGAACAAATTGGGAAATGTTTAGTAATCCAGCCCCCCAGTACAAAGCCAATATAAGTACTGTGTCAAGCTGATTAAAGTTTTCCTTTGTCGGTACAATACCCAAGCTGAAGTTAATCCCATATCGCTTTAACAATTTGATACCTTCAATTTGTTCCTTAAAGTGTCCTTTATATCCGACAATTTTGTCATGAACTTCAGGGCTCCCGTGGATGCTTAGATAAAACTGTATCCTATTATCTCCAAGGTCCTTGTTGAGTCGCCAGACCTGTTGTACAACATCTTCACGTTGGTTTACCATCATAGTATCAATTGTAATAATCGGCATTTCATCCCCCATTCGTTCCGCTAACTGCTGCAATATCCAGCTAATGTACGGACTTAACAATGGATCGCCTCCTCCAATGCCTAGATGTAGTGGTTTCAATTCTACTACATTGTCAAGTATTGTTTCAATTAGATCTCGTGTTTCGGTTGGATATAATTTTCTTTCGGTGTTGTAGCAAAAGTTACAATGGAGCATTCCTGTAATGAATAAAAAATAAGGGAGAATGGACTTTGAAAAAATAAGTACCTCCTGATAAAATACAGAGTGTAAGTTTAAGAACTTACCTCGAATTATCAAAATAGGTAGCGTCAAGTAAGAACATGAGGATTCCCTAAAAAATAGAAATTGTAGGTAGTAGTTAGCAAAGAAATCAGTGATTATTAAATCAATAACTTAAAATGACACCTAGGGAAAAACTATAAGTAAATAAAATCTAAGCTTTTATGGGCAAAGAAGGCAAATATCACCCTATGGTAAGCTAGACTATTTCAAATACAGTCTAACTTACCACATAAAAGTTGTCAAGATTATAGAGTTTAATTAAGCTCAACAAACCATTGAATCAGTTTAGCCCAATTATCCACTTGGTGGCCATGTTTATCTTTAAGGGGTGCAAGTACTTTGCCATCGGAAGCCTCATGAGGTTTCAAGTGATTGTAGTACAGCTGATATAGCAATGCATGAGCGATAGCACCTTCAAAAGAACTAAAAGACTTATGGCGCTTGTAATGAGCCTTGTAAGAGCCAAATAAGCGTTCTAAACGGTTTTTATACGGTCTGTAAGTATGACTGTCACCACCGGGTGGAGGAGAGATTCCCAACACAGGTCGATGACGGATATTGGCTCCAAAGAAAACCGAAGCGAAATGGACTGCCACATCATAAATAGGCGCTTTATCTGTGACTAAAATGAATTCTCGGTTGTTGTAACGGTCAATGACCTCTTTAAGGATTGTCAAAGCAGCTAAAGCATCCCTATGAGGAGAAAGGTGCTGTGAGATAATAAAACCTCTCAAGCCATCACAGGCAGTAAAAAGGTAATGCCACTTACCTTTGACCTTTATGTAAGTCTCATCAATAACAACAAGGCCTGACAAAGGGAGGTTGATAGACTTAACAAGCGGAGCGAGTTTAGAGGCCAAGGAAACCACCCAGTTTTGTATAGTCTGATGAGAGAGTTGAACTTGCCATATATGCTGTAGTGCAGAGACAGTTTGCCTTAAAGAAAGACCGAGACCTACGTATAAATTAACAGTTTGTGCTATCAAGAATGGGCTAAAATGGCTTTTTGCGAGGTTAACAGGGGCAGCATTTGGAGAAGAAGAAGAGAGTTCATCAAAATCAACATCAAAAGCTCTGAAGCGATATCTTTTACGGTGGTTAAGCCACTTAGGGCAATTATCATTGCGACACTTAAACACAGTAAAATTCTTTCTAGTTTTATCCTGAATAAGTGCAGACCCGCAGAAAGGGCAGCGGTAAGTAGGGCGAGACTTTTTAGGAGCAGGTTTACCAGGAGCCCATTGATGTTTACACACTTTACACTGTAGTTTTTGAAAGCCGTCAGGGTCTTTACCAAAACTGTACAAATAATCAGGAGGGGCACCGCAAACAGGGCACTTATCAACATCAACACAAAGGGGTTTAATACGTCTAACATGAGAGATAGGCTTACCTTGAGCTTCAGCTTCGGCAAGGATTTTCTTGTAATCTTTTTTCTCAACAACTTTTTCAACAAGTGGCAAAGGATCCTCTAAAGGTGACAAAACTTTGTAGCCTGAAGGTTGGAGGTCAACAGGCGGCTGAATATCTACTTTAAAGTGTTTGAGAGCGAATAGAGAAATTTTAAGCAAAAAATTTAATAAATGAGTAAGAAGGAAAACGGGTAGTAGTTGTCGAAACATAAATTAGGATTCCCTCCTTTGGGTTGATGGTGTTTGTTTTTGCTACAACTACTACCTACGACACCAAGGGGAGGGAATCCTCCTTTTTCTCGAAAAAATTTTTATTCCAATGTTTTGGAGACTATAGATACGCGAATTTAAGGCTTTAATTTGACGTTACATCAAAATAAACAGGAGGTACCTAAAATGAAGTATAAACAAAATGAAAAGATTTTGCAAGTAACGGGAGACACATTAATTGCGGGAGTAGACATAGCAAAAGAAAGCCATTATGCCAGAGCATTTGACTACAGAGGAGTAGAATATGGGAAATACCTGAGATTTGAAAACAATAGAGAAGGTATGACAAAATTTCTTAACTGGGCAAAAGACTTGATGGAGAGACATAAGAAAAACAAACTAATAGTAGGGATAGAACCGACAGGGCAATATTGGCTGTGTTTTGCCCAATACCTTAAAGACAATAACATAAAGGTAGTATTGGTTAATCCATTTCATGTAAAGATGAGCAAAGAATTAGATGACAATTCTCCCACAAAAAGCGATAAGAAAGACCCAAAAACAATAGCAATGCTAGTAAAAGACGGGAGATATGTAGAGCCGATAATACCTGAAGGAGTATATGCAGAATTAAGGGTAGCGATGGGCATAAAAGACAGGTTGAACAAACAAATAGGGATGACAAAAAATCAAATAACAAGATGGTTGGACATATACTTTCCAGAGTTTAACACCGTATTTTCAGACTGGGAAGGGAAAGCAGCACTTATCACATTAAGAGAATTTCCAACGCCTGAGAAGATAGCAAAAAAGAGTGCTGAAGAAATAATATCGATATGGAAGAAAGAAGTACAAAGAGGGGTAGGAGAAAAAAGGGCTATAAAGCTGATAGAAACTGCTAAGGAGAGCATAGGGAAGAAGCAGGGCATAAAGATGGCGGAATACGAGATAAAGACTCTCATTGAACAATACGAATTTTTAAAAAAACAAATTGAAGAAATAGAGAAGAAGATGGAAGAATTAATAGTTGAGATACCAGGGGTTAAAGAACTACTAGAAATCAAAGGGATAGGAGTAAACACAGTAGCAGGTTTTATTGCAGAAGTAGGAGATATTGAAAAATATGAACATCCAAAACAGATACAAAAACTAGGGGGATTAAACCTAATAGAAAATAGCTCTGGTAAGCATAAAGGAGAAACGACAATAAGTAAAAGAGGGAGGAAGCGATTGAGGAGTGTGCTATTTAATGCAGTAATGGCCTTGGTCGCAAAAAACGAAGAATTTCGTGAACTACACAAATATTACACCACCAGAGCGCAAAACCCGCTAAAAAAGAAGCAATCACTAATAGTATTGTGCAACAAACTGATAAGGATATTTTATGTCATATTAAAGAAAGGAGTAAAATATGACCCAATCAAGATGATGAAGGACATAAAGAGGCCAGGCTTACAGGAAGCTGCATAAAAAGTGCCAACATACTATCAAATCAATTAAGGGTTAATCATCTTCTCTTCAGCTTTAACTTAGTCACATCTAAAGAGCTGACCCTTAAGAAGAAATTGATTTTTATGAAAAGCGAAAGTGTGAACGATGTGACATAAAAGGTAAAAGAAGGAATAAGACAAAAACAACCAATCAAGAGATGGGATATTGACAACAAGAGCGGGAATTGTCATAAAAATAATCACCATACGGGCAAAGACCCTGCAATGGAGCAGAAATGACATCCACCTCATGGCAGGTAGAACGAAGGAATTAAGGACTAAGATCCAGTGAGACATGGGAGGGTAAACCCCATGAGATAAGTGGAGCTATCCCGCCATAATATGGAAATAGGATATGAGGTTTATTAAGCTTACCCATTTAATGGTTAGATAAGTAAGAAATGGTAATATAAGCCATGAGATGCTCTTGTTGTGATGAGAAAATTAAAGAAAAACTAAGATATTAAGAGAAAATAAAAGATAATAGAGGGAGGTGACATGCTGTAGTAAGATCCCAAGACAAGTGGTAAGGTCTATCGGGTACAACAATCTGTTTCATGAATCTTCACCTCTTAGCACTAACGCAAGTTTTAACAAAAACAAGGAAATCAGCGAAGCTACTCCTGCAAAAAAGAACATGACCTTAAGCCCCAAAACTGAGATAAGAGTCCCCCATAAGAGAGGAGTTACTGCCCAGAAAGCACTACGAAGAGTATTCAAAAAGGATAGTGCTGTTGCCCGTTCGACGCTAATCTGTTCATTCTCTAAAAGGGTAATACCACTCCCCCTCAAATAACTGGAAGCAATCGCAACAATAACTAAGGCCACAAAAGCCCAAGGCACAGGAACTAACGGCATTAATAAAAAGGCAAGCGCTGATAATAGTGTTGGCCAAAGAATTAGTTTCCTGTAATCGGTGATTTTTATCTTGCAAATATAAAAACCTGTCACTGCTGCAGCCAATGAAGTAACACCAAAAGCAAAAGCCGTCCCTTTCAGGTCAACTCCAAACTGTTCCACCATGTAAGTAATCCACCAGGCAGTTGTGATCCAAATGGGAAGTGTAAAGAAAAAACTCTGAACTGCTGTAATCCATAGAACACGACTTTCTAAAAACTGATAAAATCCCGTTTTGAGTATCTCCAACCACCCTCGGCGACGGTAATTTCCATAGTTCTCAGGAAAGGTCATGATAAAAAACCCATTGGCTATAATGATAACGCCAGTCAAAGCAATTGGAATACGCAGGCTGCCAAGACTTCCCAGAATATATGCAACCACCATTCCTATCGCAGTAAATGGAATAGAGTAAAGGTAAAGTTTACCAAAAGCTTCCCTTGTCCCTTCTTGTCCAACACTATCATAGAGCCATGCTTCCCGTGCACCGCTCGTAAAAGCATAAGAAATTCCCATTAATACAGCAGTAACAAGTGCAGGACCAAAGGCAGAAATCGAGCTGAGCCATAACATTCCTGCACCATAGCAAAACATTGCCAATCCCCAAGAGAGCCTACGGCCCAGCCGGTCTGCAAAAGCTCCAGACAGGTAATCGATAGCAGAGGTCACTGCTGAAGCAAGTGATACAAAAAATCCAAATTGGGTAGGTGTTAACCCGAGTCCCTTTTCTGTAGTCATAAATTGAATATAGTAAGGATCAAGAATTTTAAAAGCAAAAAACTCTATAAGGCATACAGCAATAATATAACGGCGAATATAGTAGGTATAGAGTATTTTTCCATTAGTTGAATGTTCAGTCATGTCAATTTCCTCCTACCTTTTCCTTTGGTAAATTGGATGGAAAAACTCTAACTTGCTCCTCGTTTAAACCTCTGACAAGGGGGCACCAGGGATCCGCAGCAAACCAATCTTCAGTAAGATAGTACGTTCTAGCACGGCACCCCCCGCAGAATTCGCGGTATAAACAAGAACAGCACGGTTCAGCAAGCAGCGATCCGTTACGAACTCCTTCCAGCACAGATGAATGATAAAGAACGATTAGAGATTGCTCAAAAATATTTCCTAAACACAAATCTCTACTGTATAAACAGGGAAGGACTGAACCATCAGCAGTAATAGTTAGGTTGGTACGCCCCCAAGGACAAGCTGTACTCAGATCCAAATAGGGCGAGATGGGATCAGTAAGAGGGTAATACGGGACATTATAATATACTGCAAAAGCCTGTCTAAAATACCTGGTATCAAGTTCTCTAACAAGCTTCATAATTCGTAAATGTTCTTCGTAAGAGATATCAAGCTCTGATTGTACTATACGTCCACAATAAATCGGAGGGTTAATCCACACATAATTAAATCCCATTTGAAAAGCTAAATCAACATAATCTTCAATATTGTCCATATTTAGTGTAGTAAGAGTCATGGTACATCCAAGAAATATATTAGAACAGTATTTTATTAGTATCTCTACGCCTCTCATAGTCCTGGCGAACGAACCTTGTCCTCTGATAGCATCGTGGGTTTGTGCACTAGCTCCATCTAGGGATATCATGACCTCAGAAATACCTAAAGATTCCATAAGCTTTGCTGTTTCTTGGTTAATAAGTGTACCATTAGTGATAATTGCAATACCTTTAATATCCGGCCCTTGAGCCAACTGAAGCATGTCCCATATCCAGTTATTTGTCAATGGCTCTCCCCCAGAAATTGTAAGCCAAAGTCCATCCATCTCTAAACACTCCACAAGTTGTCGAGCATCTGCTAAAATACGACTAAATTGCTCCACTGTCATAATTTGTGGCTTATTCGATACATTGTAGCACGTTCGGCAAGCAAGATTACAAATAGTGGTAATCTCTATATCAAGATTGAAGAGGCGACCTCCAGCAAACTTTTGTTCCCGAGCTATTCGCATATCTACTCTACGTCGGAAATGTGGGTCCGAGGTGTAATGGGGAGAATTACGCAGAATATTGAGAGGATGATCAATATTTATGTGCTGCTTTCCCACGGAAGACCCGCCTCTATCCATTCCTTAGTACCTCCTCTATAAACCTTTACATTAAATCCATAGTTAGCCAACAATTCCGCTGCCTCGATACAGGATGTACATTCGTAGCTTGCACAATACGTAACAATAAGCTTATCTTTAGACAAACAGTTTAAATGGTTTGGCAACTCCTCCAGGGGGATTGATATCGAACCCTTAATGTGAGCCTGCTCATACCAATCGCGAGGAAGAACGTTTAATACAATAACGTCAAGGTTATTTAGCATAGTCAATAACTCTTCTTTTGTTACCATTTCAATTTGCATATGCCATGCTCTCCTTTCTCACTCAGTTAGTTTAACTCTTCTCATTTTAGAATTTACTTTTCCCAAGACAATGATTCTGATAATGCTAACTTGTCCGCAAACAACTGCTTTAAGATCTGCTCTTCCCGTATACCAATTATTCCTTTCTCAACAATTTCTGAGGCAACTTCTTCTAGCGCTCGGTTAGTTAGTGAAAGTGGCATCGCTACAACCCCACCATGAATACACCAGTGAATCTGATAAATCCCTTCATGGATCACCACAGACATATTATCTCACCTCCTATTTTTGTATTTTTTAAGATTTATATAATTTAAGTCACTTAAGAGGTGTGCTTTTTAACTATTGCTTTCAAATTTAAATTTTTATCTTTTGTTTATAATCCCTTATGATTGTTCAATTGTGAGAAATACTCATAAGGAGGAAATCCTACATCCACCAGCTTCAATTACTTTATAAAAATATATTCGAACTCTTTACTTCTCAGCTGAAAATTGGATTTCTATTCTTCATATATTTAAAAAATCTAGACTTGCCTTCAAAGCCTAAATTCCCTTCCTCTGATCATTGCCGCAAGGGTTATTCTCATCGTGCAATATTTAAAACTTTTGCTGTTATAAAAGTTGAAAGATAATGATGGGCTAAAGATTAGTTTTTACAATGAGCAAATCAGCAAGGTCAGATTAATAAAGTTAGAAACAACTTAATTTAAAATTATTAAAAGTAGCTCAATTTTAACCCGCTATTGATATTATTACCCCTTAACCTACCCAAATAGGAGGATTTTCAAGTGGAATTACAATAAAAGCCCCATATACATAGGCAAGGAGTACCAGTGATGTGAGTAGCACCTTGAGCTTCCCCCTCATATTTTGTTATCCTTTCTCAAATATTCCTTTCTTTGCCCTTATTATAACATAAGAAAATAAAAATGCAATATATTTTTTATTTTTTTTTGGAGAATGTTTGCCAGCCTTTTATATGTTTCTATGATAGCCTGTTTATTTCCTAACTTTTTATATACTTCCGCCAGAAGATAACTGCCTTTTACTATGTATTCCATATCCTTGTTCCTGTAGGATATTTCAATGCCTTCTTCCAATAAAGAACGTGCTTCTTTGTATAAACCCATTTTTATATAAAGATTTGCTTTTTCAATAAGAGTATGTGATAGTAAATTTTTATCTTCTTTTCGCCTGATTTTTTCGGCTTCATTTAAATATTCCATTGATTTTTCAAAATCATTTTTTTCCATATAAATTTCTCCAATGTTGGTATAAAGAAAACCCAATAAAGGGTTATTATTGTCATTTATTTCTTCGACTAGTCCTCTAAATATTTCTAAAGCCTTATCATATTCTTTCATGTCTCTATAGCAATTCGCTTCTATTGACTTTATATATACATAGTACTCAAAATCTTTTTCTTTATCTAACACTGATAAACACTTCTGAATATAATCAATTGAAACTGCTGGCTCACTAATACACCTGCAACATAAGGCATTGTTATAACTTGCTAAGTCCCTGTTTCTTAACTTCAAAAACAGGGACTTACATATCCTTAGATAGCATATTAATAAAAAGCATATTCTCCTTTTTTCTTAACAACTAGCATGGCATACCGGAAGGTTACTATAGAAATTATGGCAATTAATACTGTATAAACTACTAGTCCTACAAAACTTCCAATAAAATTACCGCCATTAATTAGGCTCTCAAGTGCTTTTACTCCCCAAGTCATTGGCAATATATTAGAAAAAGCTTGTAGTGAAGCTGGCATGGTACTCCAGGGTATGACTATTCCTGAAAAGAATAAAATAAGATATTCTAGAATAGATGTCGTTGCTCCTACCCGTTTAAAAATCATCCCCAAAGATGCTATGAAAAATCCAAAGGCATAAAGAGTAAGGATTATCAACATACCGATAACTACTGCCATCGCAGTTACTCTCCATGATGAGGACATATAGCTTAAGTCAGGCTTAAACACCACATAGAGTATGCCACCAACCACAAGAGTCTGAATTAGAGTAAACAGGCAATGCACAATATTGCGAGCAATCAAAATATGAATAAATGGGGTCTTGGTTATAGATATGCGTTCCAGCGTTCCCAAGTATCGTTCCTCTGCAAGATGACTTGTGGCATCAGATAACGCAGATGGGGTAAAAAGCCACAGCAGCAATCCAACAAAAGCTACTGCCTGCCCACTCTGCGTAAACAAGGAATTTACTGCCCAGTAGAGCCCACTCAAAAAAATAGCAGTTGAAATAAGTCCAACAATGTAGTTGAATAAGTATCGCTTTAGGTCAAAGTAAAACTTAAAAAACTCAGCTTTAATTGCTTTCACTACACTCACCATATAACCTCCTAAAAATCGCCTCAAAATCCGGACTTTTTTTCTCCAAGTTTAACACTTAAAATCAGGATCGGAAAAAACCGAATAAAACAATTCCTTTTGCCCCAGCCGTAAGGTTGTTTTTAAAGTAACATCCGATAAAATTTCAAATTGAAGTTCGTATTTACGCAACTTTTCCCTTGCTTTTGTAGAATTTCGCAAATATAAAATATATTCCTCTTCTTTGCTTAAGTTCTTAAGGTCCTCAGTTTTACCCTCTAAAATGACTTTTCCCTCTTTGAGCCATAAAACTTTATTAGTAACCTTTTCTACAAAGTCCATTCTATGACTGGCAATTATGACAGTTTTCCCCATCTCTTTTACCCAGCTCTTTATAGATTCGGTGAGTTCAGCAGCAGCAAGCACATCAAGACCGGAAAGAGGTTCATCTAAAAATACCACTTCCGGATCATTTATAAGGCAGGTAGCAATTGCAAGTTTTTTTCTCATTCCTGCTGAATATGTGAATACATACTGGTCCTTAACTTCATACAGATCTAGTTTTTTTAAAAGTTCTTCACATCTCCTCTTGGCAACAGAAGATGGAACCTGATTAAGGTATGCAAAGTAGAGAATATTAGCTTCTCCGGTTAAGTAATGATATACATTTTGCGTGCCTTCCCAAAGAAAAGAAAATCGTCCTCTTATTATCTCAGGCTTTTTTAGGAGGGATACTCCTTTGTACAGGATGTCTCCTTGGTCAGGGATTAGCAAAGTTGCAATCTGCTTTATCAAAGTGGTCTTGCCAGCCCCATTTGGCCCCAAAATTCCTAGTACGTCACCACGCTCAACAAAAAAGTTAATATTGTCATTTGCCTTAATCTGTTGATTCCCTCTCTTATACACTTTTGTCAAGTTTCGCACTTCCAACAGCATAACTTCACTTACTCCTTACTGTTATCTTTTAAACTAGAAACACTTAACTTCTCTATTACTCTTTCATATATACTTGCTTTTGTCGGCAACCATTTGTAAGTTGCTTCAATGTTATATTTTGAATCCTTTCATACGGCTTCCTCTACTGCTTCTTTCTCATCAACCCCATAATTATACATATAATAGAAATACCCTCTCTTTTCTAATAGCTCATCTAATGTGCCTCTTTCAATGATTTCTCCATCTCTCATCACAAATATTTCATCATACTTTTTAAGTATCTCCGGGTCTAATTTATGGGTTACAGCAAGTACTGTCGCATCTAAATTTATAAGTGTCCTCTCTATATCGCTTGCCGTAACTTTATCTAAAGCTGCCGTAGCCTCATCTATTAGTAGTACTTCCGCTTTTTTGATTAACGCTCTTGCAATTGCTATCCTCTGCCTCTCTCCTCCTGATAGCTCTACTTCCCCTTCTCCTACTATTGTATCAACTCCTTTGGGAAGTTTCTCAACAACCTGAATTAAACCAGATTGTCTCAATGCTTCATTAAGTTCCTCTTCCCCACATTCACTGTAAAGACAAATGTTATTCTTTAATGTTTCGCTAAACATAAAGACATCCTGCTGTATAATGCTAACTTTTCTGTAATAGGAAGCAGGGTCAAATTCTCTTATGTCTACTCCGTCAATTAGCACTTGCCCCTCATAATCTGTAATGTGATTTAATAGCACTCTGAGTAGTGTGGTCTTTCCACATCCACTTTCTCCAACTAATGTATACTTTTTGCCTTTATCAAGTTTTATGTTTATGTTTGACAAAGCATTCCTTTTCCCATCGTAAGAAAAGGTTAGGTTTTTGATTTCTATGGAATTTCTAAATTCAAAAGGTTTATCTCCCTGTGAGACTTCCTCTTTGCTTACGTCTATTATTTCTTTTTGGATTTTATCTGCTATTTTTTCAACAGATTTTATCTTTGTAGCATACAAAGATGCAGAAATTAAAGGATTTACTATGTAGTTCATAAGCTGTACAGCGGCAATCATAGAACCTACTGTTATGTAGCCTCTTAAAACCAAATATGTGGCTACAAGAATATTCACAAAAAACATTGCAAATCCTGACACGATAGACAAAGCTCCCTGAAATCCTTGAAACGCGTCGGATTTATACCCCGCCATTTCTGCATCTTTGTTATCTTTTGATGCCATATTGAGGATTTTATTCTCTATGTTAAAAGCTTTTATTACTTCAAATCCCTGAGCCATCTCTTTTATCCTGTTGGTAAACCTCTCAAGCTTTTTAAGGTACTGCCCTTTTAGTTCCTGATTTATTTTTGTGAAAAGCTGAGGCACAATCACTGGAACCCAGCCAAAAATGAAAATGACTATAGTGAGATAAATGTTTATTCGAAGTATCAAATATAAAGACACGATAAATAGTAAAACGTCTTCCATAATGTTAATGAGGCTTGTTAAGTAATTACTCTCTATCATTCTCACATCATTGCTAAGTAAAGATATCAATTCTGAGCTTGTAATTTTCCTTCTTTTAGAATTTATGAAACTTTCTATAATGGATTGTTTGTAGTCTATTAACACTTTCTTGTTAAAAGCTGCTGAAGCTGCCTTTGACAGGGTCTCAGCTGTAAATACCGCTATCAAAAACCCTACTGAATACCATATTAACGTAGAAATACTGTAATTTAAATTTCCAACTGATGTGTCAACAATTATTTTAAAAAGTATTGCCTGCAGGGCTTTAAGGGCTGATACGAAAATTATAAGTATAGCGTTTATCAGAATTAAAAACTTGTACTTTAAGATGTATTTCTTTATCGTCTCCATTTACACGACCTCCATAGAATGAGATTGCAATATCAAATTAAACTTTCCCCTTTAGATTAAGACAATTCGTTTTTTATACAAACTGAAATTGTGCCATATATGTCAGTATCCCAAACAAAAAAGTAAATATCATCAATAAACCCTCAACTTTTTCAATTTTATCCTAACATTCTTATCTCTCTCAGTAAAATAGCAAAAATGTCCATAAACTCTTCTAATATTTCATTTTGGTGAACTTATCCATACTTTCCTCCATTTTTCTCATTTTTTCATATATCGCCAGTAAAAAATTTCAATTTTGTAACTGTAAGTTACAATAAATTATTCATTTTATCAATAGAATCTTTCAAGAATATACACTCTATTAAATGCCTTTAAAGAGTATGCACCAAAAATAACTATAAGAATTATAAGATAAACTAAGCTCCCAGTTACATTAGTTATACTCTCAAAACCCAATCCCAACCTAATCAGGTTCAGACAGTGAGTTACGGGATTTATCATGAGGATTCCTCTGTATATTGGATTTAGCTGCTCTACTGAATAGTATACAGGGGCAAAGAGTAAAAATACCCACGACAGCAAAGGTATAATACCCTGTGCTATAAATATGTTTCTAATCAAAAGTCCTAAGAAAGTCCCAATGAGCAGTATTGTTATAAGTGAAGCCATTATACCAACTATTAAAAAACTTACATTTATTCCTCTGGCAAATATCACAGAAATATATGATGATATTATTACTACTGGCAGCGTAAAAATGATATAGGTAAGAGCAAGTGAAAAAGCTATTTCCTTTATGTTCACAGACATGGTGGAATATAATTCAAGTACCCGAGGTTCCATTAAATTGCATATCCTTATGGCGTATAATCCTAAAAATGCTCCGATGAAGGTCGCTACCATGTAACCAGAAACCAAATAGGCTACTATTTCTCCTCTAACCCCTCCAAACAGCAAAAGCACAAACACATATGAAAGAGGTAAAATCAAAAGGCTGCTTACCACCTGCCATTTGTACATCCTTAAGCTTTTTAACTCCATCTGTATTCCTGTAACAATTTTATTCATTTTTATCTCCTTCCTTCAGCAGTTTTAAGATAGTCTTTTCAAATGATGGAGATTCTAATTCCAAATACTTAATCTCTGTTACTTCTTTTAATTTATTTATAAATTCTATTCCTTTATCCAGTTCCTCAAATGAAACATCAAACACGCTCCCGTGCTTAGTAAAGCTAACTGGAAGTGAAAATTCTAAAATTGATTCAACTTTTTCCTCATCTGCAGGAATAAAAGTCATTTCTACAGGCATTTTCATTAAGGTTGAGATTTCTTCAGGAGACCCTTCTGCTATAATTTTACCCTTTACTATTACATAAACTCTATCGCAAAGGGATTTTATTTCGTTCATATCATGGCTTGCAATCAAAATAGCTCTTTTATTTTCACTTTTCAACTGGGATATTCTCTCCCAAACCTGTGTTTTTGAAATTATGTCAATCATAGCTGTGGGCTCATCAAGTATTAGAATTGGAGTTTCTCTCGCAATTGCTATGTTTAGTAACAGCATCCTCATCAAACCGGAAGATAGCATATACCCTGCGTAGTTTTTAAACCCTTCAAGCCCTGATTATCTCAATACTTTATCAATTTTTTGAGATAATTCCTCTTTCTTTAATCCTTTAAATTTCAAAGCGAATTCAACTGTCTCTTTAACAGTAAGAGAAGGAAAATACAAAATACCTTGAGGACAATATCCAATGTTATCTCTAATGATGCCTGGTCTTTTAGATATATCCTCTCCTAAAATTTCTATTCTACCCTCTGTAGGACGAAGCAATCCCAATATCTGCCTTATCAAAGTAGTCTTCCCTGCTCCATTTGGTCCAATAATACCGACAATTTTTCCTTCTTCTACCGAAATGTTTATCGCATCATTTGCCCTAACTCCATTGGGATATACTTTAGTCAAATTCACCGTTTTTACAAGCGCTCCCAACTCTAACCCTCCTTTTAGTTTAAAAGATTCAAATTCCAATTTTGGCTTCATTCAAGAGTTTAATCACTTGTTCTTTTCTCTATTGAATTTGCTAGGACCTCCATTACGGTGTCTGAAAATAATTGTTTTTTACAAATTTTTTGGTGTAATCATGTAAAACCATGGATTAATATTTTACACGAACCATACGTTATGGTAAATAGTGGAGAAATGAAACAAACATAAAAATTAGGTCCCCCCTTCCATTTGTTGTTAGATTTTTGCAAAATCTCAACATTTCCAATAAAATGAGAGATTCTGCTATATATTTCAAAGGAATTCCTCTATTTTCGTCAAATTTATATAAACGACCACATTACAGGAAGAAATAGAGGAATTCCTTTGAGAGCCAACAACTTACTACCGCTGATATTTACGTCAATATTCTATCTTTTTTAAAGATGATAAATCTAAGTTTGTTAAATTTTTTGAAACCTTTATTGGATTTAATTGTTAGTATCTATATCCTTTCTTTAATCAAAGATATTACTCTAAATAAAGTACTTTGCAACTACACCCAAAAACCCCCCAAATTTGTCCAGCAGTATAGGATTCCAATAATTTGTATTTAAAGATTACGTTAATAACAAATCCCGTAAAGGTTAGCACTAGCACATCTTTGTTAAGATTTTTTAATACAATTCATATGGTGCAAACTACCAGCAAATTTTTCAGTAATCATTTTGTAAAAAGCAAAAATTTTTATTTATAGAGAATACTGAAAATATTTTCGTCGTTTCACCTTTTAATAAACGTGGAATCCCTGCTTAAAATTATTTTAAAAAACCAAGAAGGTTTGGTCTCTTAACCTACCCAAATAGGAGGATTTTCAAGTGGGATTACAATAAAAGTCCCATATACATAGGCAAGGAGTACCAGTGATGTGAGTAGCACCTTAAGTTTCCTCCCCATCCTGTTCCCCCCTCTTAACTGTCTACTCTTTTGCTTTTATTATAACGTAAAAAAATAAAAATGCAATATATTTTTTATTTTTTTATTGTTTTTTGTTCAATTACTTCTCTGGATTTTTCCAAAAAATATTTAGCATTACTAACATCGTTATTCTCAATATAAAGCAATGCCAGTTCTATATAGGTCTTTAAAGTTTCTTTCTTGCTACCCATGTTTTGGAGAATGTTTGCCAGCCTTTTATATGTCTCTATAATAGCCTGTTTATTTCCTAACTTTTTATATACTTCCGCCAGAAGATAACTGCCTTTTACTATATATTCTATATCCTTGTTCCTGTAGGATATTTCAATGCCTTCTTCCAATAAAGAACGTGCTTCTTTGTATAAACCCATTTTTATATAAAGATTTGCTTTTTCAATAATAGTATGTGATAGTAAATTTTTATCTTCTTTTCGCCTGATTTTTTCGGCTTCATTTAAATATTCCATTGATTTTTCAAAATCATTTTTTTCCATATAAATTTCTCCAATGTTGGTATAAAGAAAACCCAATAAAGGGTTATTATTGTCTTTTATCTCTTCGACTAGTCCTCTAAATATTTCTAAAGCCTTATCATATTCTTTCATGTCTCTATAGGAGTTTGCTTCTATTGATTTTGCATATACATAGTGCTCAAAATCTTTTTCTTTATCTAGTACAGATAAACATTTCTCAATATAATCAATTGAAACCGTTGGCTTACCAATATACCTGTAACACAGGGCGTTGTTATAACTTGCTTTGATTTTTATTTCAATATCATTTATCTCTTCTGCATATTCTAAAGCCTTGTGAAAATACATTGTTGCTTCAGGAGACTCTAATAAAGCTACTTTACAAGCTCCCAACATGTTGTAGACGTAGGGCAGTTGTTCCTTTATATTGTTGAGTAATAATATATCCAGTGCTTTGTGGTAATTGATAAAAGCCTCCTGAAAATGTTGATTTTTATACATCACATCTCCTATTTTTATGTAAGCTAAAGCAGTCACTCTTTTTAACTTGTATTCATCTGCAATTTTAAATATTTCTTTTAGTTCATTTAAATCTTCTAACGTGTTAATTTGATCTAGTTTCTGAATACAGTAATACTCTGCTTCTTGGGCAGGAGTCATTAGAAGATAGTCACCATCTATGTTTAAGTCAATACCAAGTTCCCGAGCTCTTTTATTAAATTTTTCTGCGATGATAGAAGCAGTTTCTCTGCTCATAGTAGTTCGATTGCTTTCAATCATGCTTATAAAACCTCTTGTAATATTTTCAGACTGCAGCTCTCTTTGCTTCATTTTAAGCATTTTCCTTATTTTTTTGACTCTTTCTCCAGGCGTTAGAAATTCCATAAGCTTCAGTACCTCCTATTGTGAAATAAAAATATTATTTTTAAATTGCTTTTTATCTCATTATAATATCTTCTTCCCTTGATATCAAGGCAATATTCTGCTTTCAAAGACAAAATTAAGTCCCTGTTTCTTAACTTCAAAAACAGGGACTTATACTCTTTTAAGAGCTTAAATTTGCCAGTATTTGATAAGCTTCATCTTTATCTTTTGTAATTATATTCTTCATTACTCTTTCCCTATCAAAAGGTGTCAAACTTTCAAGAGGAATGTCAGTCTTTTCTACAATTTCTTTATGCCCGTTTCCATCGCTTTTGAGCAAAGCCACATAGCCGTCAACCACAGAAATAATGTAATAATCTGGCGGCAAACCTTCTTTTTCTCTATATAAGACTATTTCTTCATCATCAAATTTTATCACCTTCCAACCAGAATATATCTTTTCCAATTCCTCTTTTGACTTGCCGTAAAGGGAAGGAGTAAGCTTTTGCTCTTCTCGTACAACTTCACCATTTTCAAGATACTTGGTCTTAAAAATTAACTTTTTATAAAAATCTGCTCTTTTAGCAAGAGCTTCCTGTTGAATGGAAAATGGTTTTTCATACTTTGCGCTTTTCGCTTCCCTTTCCATCTCATTTTGTTTAACGCTTATGAGGTATCCTGTCATCGCCCCCAAAAAGATAGCAAAAATATATATAGGAACCATCTTATAGGAAATTATCTTTTTCATAACATCTCCTCCTGTTCTATGTAATTATAACCAATTTTAAAAATTTTATTCTTCTTGCAGGATTTTGTCAAAAAATATCGAATAATATCTAAGAAGGAGGAGATGGAAAATGCCAAAGCAAATTGTTGTATTTAAATTAAACAGCGAGGACTTTTGTGTAGACATCAATCAGGTGGTAGAAATCATAAGGCTTCAGACCATCATCAAAGTGCCAGATGCACCTTCTTTTGTAGAAGGAATAACTAATTTAAGGGGCACAGTAATCCCCATAATAGACCTCAAGAAAAGATTTAATCTGCCCACATCAGAAAAAAATGAAAACAACAGAATAATTGTGGTAAATGTCACAGAAAGGCCTGTAGGGTTCATAGTAGACTCAGTGACAGAAGTTTTAAGAGTTGAAGATTTCACAATACAAGAAGCGCCAGACATAATAAAAGGAATTGGAAGAGAGTACATAACTTCTATCATCAACCTCAACGGAAGGTTGATTATCAACCTTGACTTACATAAAATACTTACAGAAAAAGAAAAGAAAGAGATAGAGCATATTTAGCTTTCTATCTCTTTCTTTTTATTCCTACTCATCTTCTAATTCTACATTGTGGTAAACATTCTGAACATCGTCATTGTCCTCAAGTTTGTCAATCAATTTCTCGAATTTCTCATAGTCTTCAGGACTTAGCTTAATGGTGTTTTTAGGAAGCATTGTAATTTCTGCCTCAGAAATTTTATATCCTGCTTTTTCTATAGCCTCCCTTACTTCTTGGAAATTAGAAGGGTCAGTTATAATCTCAAATTCTCCCTCGTCCGCCGAAAAATCCTCCGCTCCGGCCTCTATCGCCACCATCATCAAGTCCTCTTCATTTATGGAATCAGTTTTTTCCACTACTATAACTCCTACTTTGTCAAACATCCATGTTACAGATCCAGCAGCCCCCAGAGTGCCGCCATTTCTGTCAAAAATATGCCTTATTTCACCTGCTGTGCGGTTCTTGTTGTCGGTTAAAGCCTCAACAATTATAGCTGTACCTGCCGGGCCATATCCTTCGTAAATTACCTCTTCAAGCTTTGCTCCTCCTAATTCACCAGTACCTCTCTTAATAGCCCTTTGAATATTTTCACTGGGCAAATTAAAGGCTTTTGCCCTTTCAATTGCTAATTTCAGTTTACTGTTAGTCTCGGGGTCTCCCCCTCCCTCTTTTGCCGCTTTTATGATATCTTTTGTAAGTTTAGTAAAGATTCTCCCTTTTTTAGCGTCCATTTTTTCTTTTTTGTGCTTTATATTAGCCCATTTGGAATGTCCAGCCATAAACATCCCTCCTCAATGTTCTCTGAAAATCTGAGTGCTTAAATACCTTTCTCCACTGTCTGGCGCTATCGCAAGGACTTTCTTCCCTTTTCCTAATTTCTTAGCTACATTAAGCGCTGCCCACAAAGAAGCACCAGTAGAAATCCCTGCCAAAATACCTTCTTTTTTGGCCAAAATTCTAGTCATTTCAAAGGCATCTTCATCTTTCACTGGTATCACTTCATTTAGCACTTCTCTATCCAAGACTTTGGGTATAAAGCCTGCTCCAATTCCCTGAATCTTGTGGGGACCCGGTTCTCTTCCAGATAAAACTGCGGCAGAGTAAGGTTCTACCCCCACAATCTTTATATCTGGAAAAACTTTTTTAAGGACCCTACCAACTCCCGTAATAGTCCCTCCTGTACCTATACCGGCTACAAAAGCATCTAAACCTTCCTTAAAATCCTCTATTATTTCCTTTGCAGTAGTCTCTTCATGAATGAGAGGATTTGCTAAATTCTCAAACTGCTGGGGCATGAAATAGTTCTTGTTCTGCTTAACTAACTCTTCCGCTTTTCTAATAGCTCCCTCCATGCCCAGTTTTCCAGGAGTCAAAATCACCTCTGCCCCGTAAGCAGCCAAAAGCATCCGCCTTTCCATGCTCATGGTGTCAGGCATGACTATTATAACTTTATATCCTTTTGCAGCCCCCACCATTGCCAGCCCTATTCCTGTATTTCCACTGGTGGGTTCCACAATCACACTGCCTTTTTTTAATATCCCTTCTTTTTCTGCCTTTTCTATCATAGCAAGTGCAATTCTGTCTTTGACGCTGCCGGCAGGGTTAAAAAACTCAAGTTTCAAGTACACTTCAGCGCTATTTTTATCAGGCACCTTATTTAACTTTACCACAGGGGTTTTCCCTATCAAATCAAGAATATTGTTCGCCACCATTTTAAAGACCTCCATACATACATTGCTATACCCATTTTAAACTGACAAAACTTAATCTGTCAAATGGAAATTCGAATAGTTAAAATTTTTAGAGGAAAACTAATAGCAAAAAGATGGCAAGGTGATAGAATGTCAAAAAACAAAAAACTTTTTCTCATAGGAACTGCAACAGGCTTCATAAACGGGCTTTTGGGAGCTGGTGGTGGAACATTGATAGTCCCTGCCCTGGTATTTTTGCTGGGCATAGAGGACCATAAGGCTCATGCTACAGCAATTTCCATAATCCTTCCCTTAACAGTAATAAGTAGCTTCATCTACCTTCAAAGCAAAATAATAGACCTTCCCCTCACAGTCAATGTAGCCATAGGAGAAACTCTTGGTGGAATTATAGGAGCGTATTTTCTCAACAAAATTTCAATTCCACTTTTGAGGAAAATCTTCGGTGTAATAATGATAACCGCCGCCTTCAGGATGTGGGTACAATGAAGCTATTTTTAATTGGCCTTTTTTCAGGAATTATTGGTGGAATGGGGATAGGAGGAGGCACAATACTTATTCCTGCTCTCACTATAATAATGGGCGTAGAACAGCATACAGCTCAGAGCGTAAATTTACTCTCCTTCATTCCCACAGCTGTAATTGCCCTTATATATCACTTAAAAAAGAGAAACATAAAATATTCCATACTTCCACTCATAATCACAGGTGGAATAATAGGTAGCCTAGTAGGTGCCAATATAGCTATTGTAACTAAAGCAATTCTTCTTAAGAAAATATTTGCAATTTTGCTATTTTTAATAGGCATATATGAAATCCTCTCAAAGCCACGAAAATGAAAATAAGAGGAGAAATCCCCTCTTATTTTCTCTGTCAGTTTCTAACATCACGCAAGTATTGTGTATAACCTTTAATCCTAGATTTTTAGCCTTTTCAATCAATTCTTCACTTTCAGATCCCGGCTGAAACCATATAAATTCTACTCCTAACTTAGCAGCCTCTTCTACGTATTTTTCTCCTCTTGTAGGTGGAACAACCATATCTACGACCTCTGGAACTACAGGTAAACTAGAAAGAGAATCATAACACTTGTCTCCATCTACTTCTTCAAACTTAGGATTTACAGGATAAGCAGTATATCCATTTAATTTGAGGGTTTTATAAATCTGAAAACCGTACTTTGTCTCGCGAGGAAGCGCACCTACAACTGCCCATACTTTCCTCTTCATAGCGTCCTCTACATAATCCCAATCCATTTTTTCTACCTCCTAACCTTCTCCATCTCCCCTTACAAAATGTATTTTCCATCCTTTTTAAAAAGGTACACATCTTCTTTTACTCTTATATCGCAGCGACTGGCAGTCAAGTCAGTGATAAAATTCTTAAACTCTGAAACTTTCTCTTCTACGACAGGCAATGTAATAATAACCTTATCCGCATAAGAGATATCCTTTATCAAATAATCTCTTCTTAAAAGTTCATTCTGAATTTTTCCAAGCAGATTATAATCAAAAGTGAGTTCAAGCTCCTTAGCCGGAATCTTTTCTACTATTCCTGCCGCATCAATCCCCATCTTAGCTGCTTTTGTGTATGCCCTGACTAAACCACCTGCTCCCAACAATATTCCTCCAAAATATCTTGTGACCACAACAACTACATTCTTCAGTTCCTGTTTTTTTATCACGTTTAAGACAGGCATACCAGCTGTTCCCGAAGGCTCACCATCGTCGCTAAACCGCTGTATTTCATCATTTTCCCCTACTACGTAGGCGTACACGTTGTGCGTAGCAAGTCTGTGTTCAGCTCTTATTTTCTCTATAAACTTTATAGCCTCTTCCTCAGAGGCTACAGGACTTGCATGCCCTATAAATTTTGACTTCTTTATCTCAACTTCTGCAACTCCGTATCCAAGAAGAGTCTTATAAATTTTGCCCAAATTAACACCCCGTTTGTCATTATACCAAATTATAGCCAAAAAATAAAGCCGTTGCCGGCTTTAAAAATCAAAGTCCTTTCTATTTTACAACCTTAAGCCAGCGCTTTTGTGAGAGTTTTGTATTTAAAGTAAGAAACGTTTACAAGCGATTTATCTTGACTGTAGGTAATCATATCCAATGCCTTGTCTATAGGGAAAAATCCTCCATCAACAAAGCCGTCCTCCTTGCTTATATTAAATTCCTCTTCACTCGTCGTCATGAGATACCAGGTGATTTTATTAAAGACGGGACGCTGACGGGTTACAGAATAGAACTCATAGCTGGTCTCACCAGCAGTAGAAAGGACTTCAACTGACTTAAGACCTGTTTCAGCACACACTCTCCTTATGGCCACGTCAATGGGGAGTTCATTATTTCTAATGACCCCTTTGGGTAACACCCATTCCCCCTTTTCATTTTTGAGGATAAATACACTGTCTCCTTTGAATACAACTCCTCCAGCGCACTCTCTTATTAACATTTTCAAGCCCCCTAAAACATTTTCTTTTATTATAATATTCTTTAAAAAGTCTCAAATTCCTGCTTAATTTTTAATTTTATTTTTATTTTTTCCACCGGTCACCATAATTATACATTTAAAATTACTTTTTTCCAGTATAAAAAAGCAAAAATCACAGACAATAAGTACTGCAAGAGAAAGGAAGGAGAGTTTTATATGCACATAATCTATCACTGTTATGGAGGCACACATACTTCTGTCATAGCAGCTTATATCCACACAGGTCAACTGCCCGAAGACAAAACTCCATCTAGAGAGCAGATAGAAGGCATACCTCTTTTTGATAAATTAAACGGACAAAACGACCCAGGTCATATAGTCTTAATTGGAACTGACGAATACGGCAATAATGTATACTCCATGGGAGTAAAAAATGCAAAAAAGCTCATAGAACCAGCTTTAAAAGACCTATACTACCATCTTTTTAACACCAACGAAGGTCTTTTATTAGTAGACACAACTGCCGCTACAAATTGGTTGATGAAAATTGGAGGATTCCTCTCAATCGCACTAAAATTTCCTATGCTGGGAAGGCCTCTTGTAACTTACGGAACGCAAAAATCTTACAAAAAAATTGTACAAGTAGTAAAAAACGTTAAAGCTCAGGAAAAAGCAGAATACAACGCCATCAAGAGATAATAAAATTCCTAAGCCTTTCTTTTATCTCACACGTAACCTCAGCTTTTACTGATATCCCTTTTTCATCAAAATCTTCCTCAATCACCTTCCCTCTCTCTTTTAAATAATTATACTCTCTCGTTTTTTCGTATGGGAATAAAAAACTCACCACCTCTGTCTCTTTAAAAAGCTCTCTTTCAATAGCCTCTAAAAGCCTGTCAAGCCCTATTTTATTTTTTGCAGATATGTAAATATCCCTGTTATTCCCTGAAGGTACAATTTCCAAAAGGTCTATCTTGTTATAGACATTTATCCTGGGAGTTTCAATTGCTCCCAAATCAGAAAGCACCTTCTCCACAACTTTTATCTTTTCATCCATGTCAGGAGATGTTACATCAATCACATGCAGCAGCAAATCCGCATACTTCACTTCTTCCAAGGTAGATTTAAAGGCCTCCACCAGATCATGCGGAAGTTTTCTTATAAACCCAACTGTATCGGTCAAAATTACTTCTCTGCCTGAAGGAAGCACAAGCTTTCTAGCAGTTGGATCTAATGTGGCAAATAATTTATCTTCCACATAAGCATCAGCACCTGTCAAAGCATTTAACAAAGTCGATTTTCCTGCATTGGTGTAACCCACAATTGCCACAACGGGAATTTGATTTTTCTTTCTTCTTTGCCTCTGCAAATTTCTATGTTTCTCTAATTCTTCTAACTTCTCCTCTATAGCCTTTATCCTATTCCTGATATGTCTTCTATCAACTTCTAATTTTGTCTCCCCCGGCCCTCTTGTCCCTATTCCTCCTCCCAGCCTGGAAAGCTGCCCTCCCAAGCCTACAAGTCTTGGCAAACGATATTTTAGCTGAGCCAATTCTACCTGAAGCATTCCCTCTTTTGAGCGAGCTCTTTTGGCAAATATATCCAATATGAGGTTAGTTCTATCTACGATTTTGACGCCTAAAGCATCCTCAAGATTTTTTATCTGTGTCCCTGTGAGTTCGTCATTTACAATCACCAAGTCAGCCTGCTGATTCTCAACAAACATCTTCAATTCTTCCAGTTTGCCTTTGCCAATGTAATGAGCCTTGTTTATCCCCTTCTTTTTTTGGGTCAGTATTCCAATCACTTCAGCTCCGGCAGTCACTGCAAGCTCTTTTAATTCATTAAGCGTTTCTTCATCCTCAGGAGAAGAAATAATAGCAACTAAAATAGCTCTTTCCTTATCTCTTGCAAGTTCTTCCATACAATCACCAACCCAAAGTTTTGTAATTATAATATATTCTATCTTTTGCAAAAAAGCAACTTATATAAAAAGCCTCCTCTTCGGAGGCTCCTTGGCTTAATTTTGAATCACAATATCAAAATACTCTGAAGCAAAAAGCTTCTGCCCTGCTGCATCTTCAATAGCCTTCCTAAAATCATCATTTCCTACCGTGATAATTCCTTTGGTCCCTGTGATTTTAATCTCCACAGGTCTGTCAAACATCTTCTTAGTAATCTCAACATTTAAAACAGCGCCAATTTGAGGATATGCTTTTTCTATTTGACTTCTAGAAATGCTCACATTCCACCAATAAGTAGCGTATTTAGAAGTATCATAAGGGTCAGGTTTGCCCTTCAAATACGGAACATCTTTTTTCCAGGCAAAAAATGAATCTACTGTATAGCCCCCTGCAGAAGCGCTGTAAACAGTATCCGCCAATTTTCCGCCGTATGTAACTACCTCCCCTTTTGTAGACTCAATCAGCTGGTCAATCTTGGGGTCAGCAATAGAAATACCCTTGTAAACTTGCGAAAGAGTTGTGTCGTAAACGTCAAAAATATTCTCATCTTTTATCCTCACTAAGGCATAAGTTCTAGCTGCAAGAATTTGAGCTTTTAACGCCTCTTCAGGCCAAGAAGGCGACATCTCTGCTGGCACTACTCCCCTCAAATACTCCTCAATCGGAAGCACATTTATTAAGTCCAAACCAGAAGGGATAGAGTTTGGATTTGGATATATCCTAAATTCTCCCTCATAAGGCCTTGCCTTGTTAACGTAAAATAGCACCCCATCGTTAGTAGGTACAATTTTGACCATATCTACTGAAGTTCTTATTTCAGGAGATTGTGAATTTGCAATTAAAATATTGCCATCTAGGTAATTTATAGAAGTTACAGAATCAGGCAAAAAAGTCTCCTGTTTTTCAATTATCTGACCTGTGCTATCGTCCTTTACTTTGTATATGACATTGTATGGCTGACTGCTTGTAATCTTTATATCCTGACTTGTAACATCCAAGCTAATTTTTACTTTCACATTGACATTGGAAGTGTCTACCTTATTTATATCCACTCCTGTGTAATAGTATTTTATTATCTCGTCATACTTAAATCCCTGTTCTGCCATCCCCTTTGCGCCAAACTGCGTCATTCCAACACCGTGGCCATATCCGCCTTTCCCTTGAACATAAAATCCCTTGACCGCCTTCACTTGCGCATCCACTTCTAACAGTTTTTTTAACGTGTCGACATCCGCAATTCCCGTAGGATTTAAAGAATAATACTGTTGGAAAGATCTTACTGCATTTGAAGTGACATCGTCATATGTACCAGTTACATCTCCATCATAATATTTAAGTTCTGAAAGCATTCCTTGCAATAGCTTCACATCATCTCCCTGGAGTCCTCCCTTTAATTCCCTTGTAAAAGGAGTAGGAAATTGTATCTGGTCTTCTTTTTGATTTTGGGGATTATCTCTATTTACATCTCCTCTGGAAGGAAGTGTCACATTCAACCTCGAAATAAGTGCCTGCCATGTCATAGGACCTACTATCCCGTCTGCCTCAAGATTTGCTGACTTCTGAAAATTTATAACTGCCTGTCTCGTCTTTCCACCAAATATTCCATCAGGGACACCAGCATCAAATCCCAATTTATTCAGATACTGCTGTAAAAGCTTCACTTCTTCTCCTATCATTCCGTATTTCAATACCTTATTGAAAATAGCATTTCCATCTCCATTAGAAATACCTTTTCCACTTCCATTAGAGCTAGAGGGCAATGTCGTCTGAACCTCTTCCCTTTTTTCATCTCCTCTTGAAGGAGAAGGGGCATTAACTTTTTGCAATAACACTTTTTGAGTTGCGGGCCCTACAATTCCATCTGCCAGTAATCCATTCGCCTTCTGAAATTGCACCACAGCATTTTGAGTCTTAAAACCAAATATGCCATCAGGTGTCCCTACATCAAAGCCCAGCTTGTTTAAAATACTCTGCAGAAACTTTACATCCTCTCCCTGCATCCCATATCTCAATGTCCTTGAAAATGTAGCTTGTGCGACTGTTTGAGTAGCTGATGAATTAGATGTATTAGAAGTTTGAGGAGGACTACTTACATTTTTACCAGAAAAAGCATTCAGTTTTTCCAAAAGAACTTTCTCTGTAGAAGGTCCGTATATTCCATCAGGCACCAAATTAGAATCCTTCTGGAATTTTATAAGAGCATTTAAAGTAGCCGGTCCAAAATAGTCTGTAGGAGTAGAAGTTACGAAGTATCCCAGTCTATTCAAATTTTCCTGAAGCTTTCTCACCTCAGGAGATCTCATCCCATACTTCAGTATTGTAGCAGCATAAGCATTATTAGCCATAGATAATACCAAGGAGGAAGAGAGCAAGAAAACTGCTACTTTTTTCTTTTCCATCACAATTTCTCCTCTCTTTAATGAACTCTTCGATTAGAATATTCGACATTTTTCTTCTGTATTTTAATAATTCTACAACAAAAGCCTAAATCCTTCTTTTCTTGTAGAATTTCCAAATATTTTTTAAAAAATTGAGCAATTATCTCAAAATTATGATAAAATAGACTGTGAAGCAAAGGTTAGGGGGTATCTCAATGGCAGAACAGATGACTTTAGATATAGGCCCTGTAAAGGGAAAGGAAAGCACCCTTTTTATAGTGCTCAACGGTGAACAAGCAAATCTATCGATTGAGGAAATTTTTGACTCCCATAGATTTAAAAAGTTTATGGCGATTTCATACGTTTCCTCCCCCAGGTTCTTCGCTAAAGTTGTAAAAGGATTTGAAGAAGTAGAATTTATACTCGGCATTGATTCAGCAGAACAGGCAATAAATTTTAACAGCGTTTATTCCCTTTTAATAGATGTAAATAAAAGAATTGACTTCATCAAAGAATTTGACGCTGAGTTGCAAACCAGAGTCTCGGAAGATAAAGTAAAAATAAGGTATTGCAATACTAATTTGCCAATACATACAAAGCTTTATCTTTTAGAAAATCCTGATACTGGCAATACTCGTGTGATAATAGGATCTGCCAATCTCACTGAAAGAGCCTTTAGTGGAGAAAAACAGTATGAAAACATAGCAATATTTGATAACCAGCCTGAGATTTTTAAAATATATTTAGAGTGGTTTAAGAAGCTTTTTTCAAATAGCTTTGACTTTGTACCAGAGGAGATAAAGAAAAAGATAAAGCAGGAAAAAGCCCAAACAATTGTATTGGATAAAGAAGAAAAAGCAAATATAGTTACCAATGAAATCGCAAGAAACCTTTACCACATCGTCCCTCTTTCTCAAGAAATTTTTGAAGAATGGAAGGCATCCCCTCAGAATATCCAGTATCAAGCTGAACTTCAGGCAAATGAAGTAAGGCAAAAGACCCAAATCATCGCCGCAATCACAAAAAAAGATGGAAAAGTCTATAGACTTAAACCCCCTCAAGAGATAAGAAAAATGAATATAGTAGTAGATACTCTGGTGTCAAACTCACTAAAAGAAGACCAATTGCAAGTTCGCCAAAAGTTAATATATTGGGACAAAAATGACCTAATCTATATTGTATCAGAAGACAATAAAACAGCAGAATTTTCACAAAAAGCTGAAAAAGACGAAATCAAAACTCACATTTCTTTAATAACAGAATTTGTTGAAGCTTATAGAAAATTCACCGTTACAAAAGAAGATAAACACCTGGGGAAAGTTATGGAAGCTATACTTTACGCCTTTATGTCTGTCTATTTGTGGAAGATTAGAGAAGATTTAGTTATACAATATGGAGGAGAGAGTTACAGAGCCAATGTGCCTATTTTCTTAGTCCTCGGAGGAAGGGCTTATTCTGGAAAAACCACTGCCTTAGAAATAATAGGAATGCTTTTAGGAAACTACCCACCCTATTTCATCTCATACGACACCATAAGAAAAGGAAATGTAGCAGACAGAGAACTTTTAGAAGGATTTTTTGGCAGTGAATATCTAGCCCCAATTTTAGTTGATGAAATGCCAATTTCCTTTTTTACAGGTAGAACTGGTGAAAATATCATAAAAAATGTAAGTAACAATGCGAAAGGCAAGCATCCTGTAATGATCTGCACTACTAACATGAACGAATTCAATGTACCCCAGCAAATCTTAAGAAGAATTTACTATTTGCAGATAGATAGCGAGTTTGACAAAAGATACAATTTAGAATCACAGGAGCATCTCACTAAAATTAGAAGAGGAATAAATAGTACCCTTTTCAAAGATTTTACTTATAGAATGGGAGAACTAATACGAGAGGGAGAACCTCTGTATTTGCGAAATGATTACCTATACGCGGCTAGAAAAATTTTTGAAGAATACTACAGAGAATGCAAAATAGACCTCCCCGAATGGTTCCCCAAAAAGCCTTTTAACGACTACGAAGAGAGAGGAAAAAGATGGTGGCAGGAAAAATATAAACATCACAAAGAACTCTTTCAAATAAGGCCTGATGGCACAATCTACGTAGAAATAAACGAGCTTTTCAAAGATCCTAAAGAAAAAGACTTCGCTCTAAATATGCTGGGCCCCGGCTGCATAAACGAATCCAGCCATATCCTTATACTAAACGAAAAAGAATTTTTTGAATACATCGGAGAAAAGAAAAAGCTAAATCCTGTCATAAGGTTGATAAAAGGGTTAGTAAAATCTTGAAAAAAGCGCCCATAATTCTCCTTGGGCGCTTTTTGAGTTAATTTTTAGCGCTTTTATTGATTTTTTCTCGACTTTGTCAGTTGGAGGCCATTTTTAGGCTGGTAAAAAATATCAAACCCTTGATTTTCAAGGGTTTTTTGTTTTTAGGGTTAAAAAATTTTTCAAAACTGTAGGGACAATTTTACTCCTAATTATTGCCATAATACTTGACTATATTCACTTTTTGTAGTATAATGTAATAAACTAACATAAAGGTGATGCCATATGTTTCTCAAAATAACTAAAGCTGGTGGCTATGAGTATGCCAAAATTGTCCATAATTATCGCGAAAATGGTAAAATAAAGCAAAAAGTCTTGCTTAATCTCGGTAGAATTGATGAACTCAAAAATGATCCCTCTTTCATTAATCTTGTAGATAAATTGCAAAAAATATTTTTAAGCTCCAGTGAAGAAACAGGTCCCATCAAGCTTTTTCCAGAAGATGTTTCAGAAGGGATTATTAAAAACTGGGGATATATTGTGTATAGAAAACTTTGGGAAGAGCTTGAAATAGATAAATTCCTCAAACAGTATATTTCTCAAAATTCCAGGATAAAGTTTGACATTGATAAAGTGACGTTTTTGATGACAGTACAAAGATTAATTCAACCAGTAAGCAAACTTCAGACGTATTACCGCAAAAACAGATACTTTAGATTTGAAGAAGATATTGATTTAAATCAGCTGTACAGGGGATTAGATATTCTGGCCCAGATAAAAGAGGATTTGGAGCTATATCTTTATCACAAGAATAGAGATTTATTTAACATGGTAGTTGATGTTGTTTTTTATGATGTGACAACATTTTACTTTGAAAGCATTAAGCAAGATAACTTAAGGGATTTTGGATTTAGCAAGGATAACAAGGTAAATGAGGTACAAGTGGTAATGGGCATGCTTGTAGATAAAGAAGGAAGACCAGTTGGATATGAACTGTTTCCAGGAGATACTGTTGACAGCAAGACCATGATAGAAATTTTGAGGAAACTGAAAGATAAATTTTGCATAGACCAGGTAATAATAGTTGCGGACAAAGGCCTTAACAGTAAACTTAATTTAAAGCTGATAAAAGAAGCGGGATACGACTACATTGTGGCAAGCAGACTGAAAAACATGAGTAAAGAGATTTTAGATAGAGTATTTGATGAAGAGGGGTATCAAGTTCTTGAGGAGAAAAAGTGGAGATTTGACAGAGAAATATTTGGTGAAGAGTTTAGATTCAAGGTCATAGAAAGAGAGAATATTATCAAAACGGGAGAAGGGGAAATATTCAAGATACCTGAGAATCTAATAATAACCTATTCAAGCAAGAGGGCCAAAAAAGATAAAGAAGACAGGCAAAGGCTAGTAGAAAAAGCAAAAGAACTTTTAGAAAAGCCCGGCAATGTAAGGGCAGCAGAAAAGAGAGGCGGAAGGAAATATTTAAGACGCATTTCCGAATCAGAAGAATATGTACTGGATGAAGAAGCAATAAAGAGAGATGAGAAATTTGACGGTTTTTATGCAATTCAGACCAGCAAGAAAGAAATGAGTGTGACAGAAGTTTTGAATGCATATCATGATTTATGGAAGATAGAGCAGTCTTTCAGAGTAATGAAAAGTTGTCTGGAGGTAAGACCAATATTTCACTGGACGGAAAAAAGGATAAGAGGGCATTTTGTTGTGTGCTATTTAGCATTTTTACTGGAAAGAACTTTAGAATACAGCCTGAGGTCTAAGGGGAAAGAATTAAGCAGTGATAGAATAAAAGAAGCGATAGGTTCAATGAATTTTGTGGAGATAGAGATAAATGGGAAGAAATATTTAATTAAACAAAAGATGGAGGAGGAAGCTGAGGACATATTGAAGGTGATGAAAATAAAAGCACCAAAAAATTTCATTACATATGAGGAAGGCATGGAATTAATTAGCATGAGAAAGTAATGTAGTGACAAATTTCACGCCCATTTTTTGTCAATACCTGTATTCCCAAGCCTTTTGGGTTTTGAACTGACAAAGTCAAGAGGAATAAATAGTACCCTTTTCAAAGATTTTACTTATAGAATGGGAGAACTAATACGAGAGGGAGAACCTCTGTATTTGCGAAATGATTACCTATACGCGGCTAGAAAAATTTTTGAAGAATACTACAGAGAATGCAAAATAGACCTCCCCGAATGGTTCCCCAAAAAGCCTTTTAACGACTACGAAGAGAGAGGAAAAAGATGGTGGCAGGAAAAATATAAACATCACAAAGAACTCTTTCAAATAAGGCCTGATGGCACAATCTACGTAGAAATAAACGAGCTTTTCAAAGATCCTAAAGAAAAAGACTTCGCTCTAAATATGCTGGGCCCCGGCTGCATAAACGAATCCAGCCATATCCTTATACTAAACGAAAAAGAATTTTTTGAATACATCGGAGAAAAGAAAAAGCTAAATCCTGTCATAAGGTTGATAAAAGGGTTAGTAAAATCTTGAAAAAAGCGCCCATAATTCTCCTTGGGCGCTTTTTGAGTTAATTTTTAGCGCTTTTATTGATTTTTTTAGTCTTTGAACTTTTTTGAGACTTATTATTACAATAATATACTAACACCAGATAGTGTTTTTATTTAGAATAATATTCGTCATTTACTCTATCTTGTAAATACACATTTGTATAATGAGAAGAAGCATTTTTATACAGTTTGTATCCTTCATCAATACAATTAGGGCAGGCATCTCTAGGAATAGTTATAGCAAATATATGATATCCTCTATCACTTTTTGACTCAATTGTATTTACTCCAGAGCACTTGTTACATATTTTAAAATTTTGAACTTGTGTTTCTAATATACCATCTGTATCATAATACACTCGTCTAGGTCTTTTTACATAATTCACATCTTTAAATTCTTTTAATCGCAAGTCATCTTTATTTCTCCAGCGGTTATATACTATTTCTGACAATTTTTTGATATATTCTGTAATATCTTTTGGCTGTTTTAATTTCTCTTCATCATAATCTGGTTCACGCACTCTAGAGTAGTCAATACCTGCCATAGCTAATATTATTCCCAAATTAACATAAGGCAAAGCTCCTTCAATAGAATAGCCTCCTTCAAGAACTGCGATATCAGGATTTAGTCGTTCGTTTAATTTTGCATATCCTTGAGCTGTAAAGTTCATATTGGTAAGCGGGTCTGTATAATGGTTGTCTTGGCCAGCAGAGTTTATTATTATATCAGGTTTATATTCCTCTAAAATAGGTATTACCACATTATCTAATACGTATAGAAAACCTTCTTCTCCTGTTCCAGGAGGTAAGGGGATATTTATATTGTACCCATAAGCAGCTGGGCCTCCAAATTCTTCTATAAATCCTGTTCCAGGATAGAGAGTTCTTCCGTCTTGATGGAGAGAAATAAACAAAGTATCTTTGTCGTTCCAATAGATATCTTGAGTGCCATCACCGTGGTGACAATCTGTATCTACAATGGCGACTCTTAAATTTCCATATTCTTGCCTTATTCTTTCTAGCATTACTGCTTCCACATTGATTATACAAAAACCTCTATCTCCATAAACTACTCTCTGAGCATGGTGCCCTGGGGGACGAACTAAAGCAAAGGCTTTATCTACTTCTTTTTCCATCACTGCTTGAAGGGCTTTAATAGCTCCACCGGCGGATATGAGGTGAGATTGAGTAACTACAGATTTTACATCTGGCACTACAAAATGTACTCTGTTAATATCTTTTTCTTCAGCAATAATTGGATTATAAAATTTAATTCCTTCAATGTCTTCAATTCCTTCTTCAAAAATTTGATCTTGAGTATAAAGGAGTCTTTCTTCTCTTTCTGGATGAGTAGGACTAATAGCCCAGTCAAAAGCAGGAAAGAATACAATGCCCAATCTATTTTTAGCTTTAATCATTCTCATTCACCTCTCAATTTATTGGATAAGTCCTGGTTTTACCTGAGCTTTAATTCGCATGTTCTTTCCGATAGTATAAAATCCTCTTACCATATTGAAGCTACTTTCTTCTACTATTTCAGCTTCTATTTCCTCAATAGAAGCGCCCAGAGATAGAGCAGATTTTTTGACTAATTCTAAAGCTTTTTCTTTTGCTTTATCAAGAGTATAATTTCCAGTTATTTTTTCATATAATCCTAATTCAGGTACAGAAAGTGTTTTTTTAGAAGTATCAACAAGCATTGTAATTTCAGTAGTTGGTCGTGCTAAAGCTGCACCTACAGCGTTGGCTACAGAATAGTTTTTAGGGTAATAGCAAGGTAAATTAAACTTTTCTTCAAGTACAGGGGCTAATACTTTAGAAGGACCACCAATTATATTTATCAGCTTAGGTTTAATTTTTTTCCCGTACAATAATTCTTTTACAGTATAAACGGGACGGCTATTTATTTCATGTAAAAGTTCATCTACTTTATTTTTAATAATATCTCCCATAGTGCTGAGAATTAATTTTGCCATATCTTTTGCTGATAAATTTAACTCTTTTCCCAATAAAGTCATTGCTTCATAAGCTTTTTTAACATTATCCTGAGTGAGGCTAAATGCATTTTCATCTATCAACTCTAAGGTTATCATGGCATCTGTAGGAGTAGGTTTGGGACCACCAAAAGCGTAAGGCACTCCTTCTCTTTGGGGGCCTATTTTTATCCTGCCATTTCTAACACAAATACTACTATCTCCACCTAAACCTATGGAAACACTATAAATTGCTCTTATTAAAGTTTTATATTTACCTATTCTTATTCCCCACGGTTCAAATAAAGGAACTCCATCGGCAAGGAAAAATATGTCTGTAGTAGTACCTCCAATATCTAGTAATATTGCATCTTCATTGGTAGGAAGCATAGCATTAATTCCCATAAGGCTGGCAGCAGGACCAGATAGGATAGTTTCTACTGGTTTTTTTTCTGCTGTAGAGATATTCATAGTGCCGCCGTCGGCTTTTAATATAAATACTGGTGCATTTATTCCTTCTTTTTCTAGGGATTTTTTAATATTATTTAAAAATTCATTAAAAATACTGTGCACTGCTGAATTTAAATAAGAAGTATACACTCTGCGAGGGAAATTTAACTTGCCTGATATAGTATGTCCCATGGTAACAAAAGAGTTGGGTATTTCATTTTCCAAAATTTCTTTTATTTTTATTTCAATGCTAGGATTTCTAATAGAAAATTTAGTGACTACAGCATAAGCTTTAATATTTTTTTCTTTGAATAATTTAATGGCATTTTCTATTTCAAACAAATTAAAATCTTTAATTATTTCACCTCTGTAATCAATATATCCAGATATAAATACATTTTCATCACCGCAGGCTAAAAAATCATAAGGCAAACCTGGACCAGGTTGAATAATCATTCCTACAGGAGAAAGTTTATTTTCAACTATGGCGTTGGTAGATACAGTGGTGCTTAAATTTATCCTTTCTATTTTAGTATTATCATATCCTGAAAGCAGTTCTTTAAGGGCAGTCCAGATGGAGTTAAATAAATTATCTCTATTTGTAGGTTTTTTTATGGTTTTTATAATCTTGCCTTTTTCTACGATAACTCCGTCTATATTAGTTCCTCCCATATCAAGACCGATGATCAATTAAAAACCTCCTTTCTTTGGAATAATATTATTATAAATTTCCACGCCATTTTATATTTTAATGTTTTTTGTATTTTGTATTCTCACAGAGAAAATTTTTCCGTCTCTTGCCTTCATTATACTATACATTTACTTATCCATGCAATAAAAGATGTTTTAAAGTCCGTATCAAGATTTTATGAGGGTAAAATTTTTATAGCCAACCTCGCCGCTAATAACCTTTAAAACGTATTTTATCCATGACTTGCTCGCAAATGGGCCTTCCAGTATCGGTAACGAAACTTTTAACCATTCTTCTATGTCTTCTTCCGTGTACTTTCTTTTTTTCCTTCTGCTTTGCTCTAAATCCCACTACTTCCCACACTCTTTTGTCTCGGTTCTCCATCAACTTTTTATCCATCTCCTCTGCTGCCCACTCAAGAAGTTGTCTTGATACTTTTTGTGTAAGTTCATGTATCCTTCTCTCCAATTCATAAAAATCTTTACTCTCCCTTATTATTTTCATTAAACCTTGAACAAAAAGCAGGACTATACCCACTTGTGTCGAACATCTAATAATATATTAGACCTCACCTTTCTATGTTTCGATTTTTGATTTTTCCCCGGTGAGGTCTTTTTTCAACATCATCTATACCTCATTTTCCTGCTTTGTTACTGCTGAAATTTTACACTATCTTACATTTATTTTGCTTTCCCCATAACAAGGGGTAATATAAACTTGCGGAACAGTAACAAAATTTGCACTATTGTATATGGACGTAAGGGCTGTATTGCCATCCCCATAAAGATCCAGTCAAAATAGCAGTACACGCTGTATTCTCTAAGCCAATTTTTATATTTAAGTATAATCTATAAACCACAGTGCCTTTAAGCATATCTTTCAAAACTCTTAAAATTTCAAAAAAATCCACTTTTCTTACATCAAACAGTGGAAGTCTAGGCTTTTTTGTAGAGACTCTCTCTCTTTTCTGTCCTTCACTTCTGGCAAAATTTATCCTTAAAACCTTTATCCAAATCTTTTTAGCTTCTGAATCCACTTACAATTTAAAGTTTAGCAATTTTACAAAAAATATATTAGTTTCTATTTTCAGGGAAATAACTTCTTCATCTTTTTTGGTTTCAAGCTTAATTCTAAGAGGTGAAAAATATATTAAAAAGCTAAAAAATAAAAAATTAAAAAATAGGGAAAGGAAACATAAGATATTTCATTATTTCACCTCAATACACTTTGACTTTCCCTTACCTAAATAGTGAAAAGAGCCAATCCAAAAAACCCTGAATAGCCTTTAAAATCTTTTGTAATATGCCTTTATTTTCTTCAACTGTTTTTTTTATCTTCTCCACATCTGCACCGATTTTTTCTAATTGCTTTTTTACTGTTTCAATATCTAAATTAAGCTGATTTATTTTTTTCATAAGCTGAACAATTTGAGATATTTGGTCTTCTGTTAGGTTAATATTGAGCTTACTGGCAACTTCCTTTATCACATTGGCAATTTCATTTTCATCCGTCAACCTCTTCTCAATTACTTCTTTTTTCACTTTTTCAAGAAGTTCAGCTGCCTTCTCTTCACCCACTTTTTCTGCTAATTTACCCGTAATCACTAACTCCTCATTAGCAGTCTTTTTCGCCTCTTCACTTAACTTTTTACCTGTGGCTTCCTCAAATGCTTTCATTATTCCGGTAAGGGCTGCGGTTCCTGATACCTTAAAAGGAGCAGCTACCACAACCCTTGCATCTTTAATTCCTGCAGTTATCATTGCATTTGCGTACATTTCTTTAGAAACCCATGTTATGTTGTGGGTATCAACTAAAATTCCTTCCCCTTCCGGTAATAGCTGCAAATAAGCAGAAGAAATAGCACGAGTCCCTATTTCCCTACCTGGCACTAAACCTTCTAAATATTTCCTCTCCTCTTCATTTGTGACTTTTATAATTTTTACTTGCTTGCCCTCAACACCAAAATATTTTAACATTTCCTGTTGTTGAGAAGGCGTAAGATCTGAACCTAAAGTTACTATTTCTCTTTCAGTGGCATAGATAGGATTAATTAAAGCAAGTGTAGAAAAAAGTATTATTAAGAACAAGCTTACTACTTTTCTCATACCCTGGTTACCCAAACTGTACAAAACTGTACAGTTTAGATAGCTGGGGTATTTGTAGTCCGCCCTTCAGACTTTCCCAGCCCCAGCAGGCGGTATTTGGGAAAGCCATAGCCCCTGCCCCAAGAAGCAGGAACTTGCGCCCTTACGGGTCTCTCCACTTACCCTGAATTAGTAATCCTTTCAGGGTAGAGAAGTCTCTTTTTACCTTCTCAGGAGAGAGTGGAGTCACCACCGCTACCTTGAGAACTCGCCAGAAATCATAGGCACTAAAACTTGTTCCATCCAGAGGTTCTAGCACCCTTCCTGGCTTGCTCTCAAGGCTTTGTAAAATTTCTATTGCTTTATTTATTTCTTTTAAGTGTTTTTTCTTCAACTGCTTGTTTCTGACTGTTTTCTTTACATGCTCTTTTAATTCTTCTAATTCATCTACAGTCAATGCGTTGAGAAACTTTATATAATTATCTGGTATCTTTTCTTGCAGTCCTAATCCTCTTCTTGCTATTACATAGGCTGCTGCTACATCTTTTGTTATCATATACTGCGGTGCATATTTTAACATCCCCATTATTGAGGTGTAAGAAGGATTAACTTCTATTACTTCTATCCCTTCTCGTTTTGCTAAAACTTTTATCTTTTTTAAAAGTGATTTATAGCTAAAATTGTGTCTTATTCTTCTTGATTTTCTTCCTGAAAAATCTCCTCTTTCTCCTCTGTTTTTTATGTCCAATGTTTCGATTACAATTGCTTTTCCTTTCTCTTTTGCTATCTTTACTATCTCATGAGTATATTGCCATCTGAAATATTCTCTTTTGTTTTTATTTCCGCTTGCAAGCTCTGGCATTGGCATACTCCCATAGCTTATTAGATTCCCCTTTTCATCTGTTTCTGCCCATGATATGTTGTCTGGATATGCATTGGCGTCTATACCTATAACTCCTTTGTCCTTTGTTATCTTTATTTCTGGATATTTTTCTTCAATAGCAAAATAGGCGTATATGCTGCCATTTTTGAGTTTTAGCTCTACAGAGTATGGTATATTTGATTTGGAAGATTTCTTGAAGCATCTCTCCTCTGTTTTTATTCTTCTTCCATCCCGCCTGTATCTTTGTATATACATACTTTCTTTCTCCTACATTTATCCTTAAGAAAGTACCATTTTCATTTACTTCTATTCTTGTGTTGAGATTTCCTTTTTTGCTTTTATCTCCTCTTGAATAGAGATTTCCTTTTCTCTTCTCCTGCCACCTAATTTTTAATTTTTCATATGCTTTACCATTTAAATGATGTTTTTGAAGTTTTCTAAACAGTTTTTTTCCGCCAAAAATGACTTTTCTTGGACTTTTACCTAGTTCTTTCGCAGATTCCAGTGTACTCCTTGCTTTCATTATTGCATCATCTACATACCTTGAGTTTAAATTGAATACCTGGGGTAACTTTCTTTTTAAATCTGCTCTTTTTTCTCCTTCTAAAAGTCTGTTGTACGCAAACCTCATACACGATGACCATCTTCTCATTAAGTCTAATACTATTTGTTTGTCTTCTTGACTTAAAAACACAAGTTTAGCCTGTATTACTACCATGTTTTTTACCACCTTTTTGTCCGTAAATTCTTGCCGCAAAAGATGTTACTATTGCTATTAAGTCTTCTGCCAGTTCTTTATTTGCGTCTTCTTCGTTTTCTTTCCCGTTTAAAACTATAAGCTCCACCCCAAAGCTTTCCATGAAAAATTTGAGATATTCAAAGCCAAATCTCGCTAGTCTATCAGGATATTCTATTACAACTTTTTCAACTTCTCCTCTTTTGATTTTGTTTAGAAGCTTTAATAAACCTCTCCTGTTTTCATTTACTCCGCTTGCTATTTCGGATATGACTTCATACTGCCATCCTTGGGAATTAGCATACTCTTCAAGCCTTCTAATTTGATTCTTAAGATATTCTTCTTGTTTCTTTGTGGACACTCTTGCATACAAAACTACTTTAGGTTTTGGTTTTTCTTCCAGCATGCCTAATAACTTCTCTATATCTTCTTTTTTGTACCTTCTTCTTCCTTTTGGTGTTCTAACTGGGGTTATTAATCCTTCCTTTTCCCAGTTTATTAATGTAATTCTGCTTATATCATACAGCTCTTTAACCTTTTTTATAGTTAATAACATTCATCATCACCCAATTAAAATTATATCATTTTTTACTACTAATTTCAACTGTTTTGACCTCCCTATAGCGTCACTTTAATTTCAGGCAATTTTTTAAGGAAGTAATGCCAAAAATACTTTAAAAAGTCTTCTGTTGTAGAATATAGAATGAGTCTCCCTGGAAAAGAAGCCAGTTAAGTTTATATAATTGTGTAAAAAGGGGTTGAGCCATTCCTCACCTTCTGGTTAGAGTAGAAATAGAAACGAACCAAAAACCTAACTAAAAGTTCGTATTCTAACCAGAGGGATTCTACGCAAAAATTTGGACTTGATCAAATTTTAAAAATTCAATCTCTATAAATACATGAGTAAAGCCTATAGTGATACCCTCATTTACCTTCAAGTGAAATTAGCGCTGCTCCAAGCGCTCCGATAATCTGAGGTTCAAATGGAATTATAAGTTTTTCGCCCAGCCTGCTTTCGATGGCATAAACTACTCCCTGATTTTTGGCAACGCCCCCTGTCATCATGTATTTTCCTTTTCTCCCTATTCTGTCGACCAGGGAAATAGCTTTTGAAGCAACGGCTTTATTGAGGGCATGTATTATATCCCTTTGATCCTTATTTTGCGCAATAAGAGATATTACTTCTGATTCTGCAAATACAGTACACATACTGGTAATCGTGATATTTTCTTTTACTTCCTTATGCACTTTTGCCATTTCTTCTATTGAAATGCCTAATGTTCTCGCCATTACTTCAAGAAACCGACCTGTCCCTGCTGAACATTTGTCATTCATTACAAAATCAATGACATTGCCGCTGTCATCTAACCTTATCACTTTGCTATCCTGTCCGCCTATATCTATAACAGTTCTAACAGTATTGTCTATAAAAAACGCGCCTTTTCCGTGACAGGTAATTTCGGTTACAATTCTATCTGCAAAGGGAATGCTTACTCTTCCATACCCTGTTGCTACTATTGATGTAATATCCTTTTCTTGAAGTCCTGCATTTTTTAAAGCAATTTCAAAAGCTTTAAAAGCACTTTCTAGAGCTTTAGGACCTGTTGGAATAATAGAATATGATATTATGTTTTTGTTTTCGTCGATTATGACTACATTTGTAGAAGTAGAGCCACTATCCACTCCTACAAAATATCCTTTCTTGGCTTTCTGTTTTTCCATCTTTTTAATACCGGTTGATTCCAAAAAAGCATCTATTCTTGTTAAAATCTGTCCGCTATTTGAATCGTTATAGTCAGTTTCAATTTTTAAAAGTGGGAGGTCTGCTTTGCTTTTGAGCTCAGCATACTCATAGGAATAAAAATCACAGAACTTTATGGTGTTGTATATTATCCCCTTGAATTCTTTATTGATTAACTTGCTTCGATCTTCTGCCATTCTCATACAAGGTGTTAAATTAAGAAGCGATTCCGCGTAGCTTTTTAATAAATTATCTTTTGCTTCGATATTGAATACTCTTTCTTCACCTGTGCAGGTAAAATTTATTACCTTTGCTGTACAAGAATTTCTGATTTTTTCTATAACATCATCTTTAAGCCTCGCGCCTAATATAGCAATGCTTTCAGCAGATTGTTTTTCTTTAGTAAAAGACTTGCTTTCTAGAATTTTTAGCAAATTCTCTTCAGCAAAATTCTTGTTTTTAAAGGCCTGATACGCTTTTATAAATTCAATTATTTCATTGTAAAAAAGATCTATTGCGAGAGGATCTTTTTTTCTAGGCAGGTCCAGAAGATGGATAAATTTTACTTTATCTTTTAATACATCATAAAGCCTTTTTATACTATCACAACACGCAGTTAATATAACCTCTTCAATATTATTTTCAATTATATTTTCCAAAACCCCTTTTGCAAAACTGCACATATTTGAATGAATCAGTGCTTCAGCACGCTCATGAGACTTATATCCTGACTCAAGTCTTACCGGTTCTTCTCCAAAGGCTTCGATTATTTCTACAGGCGTGTATTTACAAATGTACCCTATCAATTTTTCACCTCCAGAAGGATTACTAGAGCATTTCAAGAAAGGCTTCGAGCCTTGTCCTATTCTGTCCCTCTTGATTATTTCTTTTGTCTACACAATCCCCATCTAAATAAAGAAATGGAATACCCAATTCTGAAGCAAGATTTTTAATTATAAACGTTCCACCCATCGACTGTTTACAGCCCAAATGACAAAACTGTATAATGCCGTCCGGTTTTATTTTTTCTATCAGTTCTTTGATTCTTGCAACTCTTCTATTTATTTCACCATTAAAAGAGTTTAAGATAAGCTTTTCAGCGATTCCCTTGAAAGGGTCGTTTTCATCAATTTCATCAAGAAAATCATAATTTAAGTCACTACCAGCAATGTGAAATTTATCGCTGAAGTTAAAGTAATCTTTAAAATTTTTCTCAAATATAGGAAGAAGGTGTATAAAAAATATGCTTTTTCCACTTCTTTCAGGAGCTCTTTTTATATCCTCCACTAACATCTCATAAAAATGTAATACTTCCTTGCTTCCAATGAATACATGGGATGCAAAGAGCATATACATTTCAAAGGTCATAGTAGGTATAAATCTTTTTTCTCCCGCATAATTTAAATATTCTCTCATAAGTGCTCTTGTTTTATTTTCCGTTTTTACAACTTCCCTCAATTTATCAATATCAAGCTTTCTATTAAAAACTTCCCCAAGCTTTTCCGCCACTTCCAAAAGCTGCTTTTTTACATACATTACGGCGTTTTTAGAATATTTGTAGGGAATATCAATAATGTACAGTGGAACCCCGTGTTTTTTTGAAAGATACTTGAAAGTAGGTATATTCGCATCACAGATCATAGAAGTAGTCATCATAAATTTAGGTTTTTTGAGAATATTAAGCTCACTGGCTCCTATAAAAGTTTTATGGTAACTGCATAAAGTATTTGACATGCCTCTCGATTCGGCAGTATCAATAAGATAATCTTCAATGAAGAAGCCTGACATGAAAGAAGAATATGCTTCAATAAATAAGGGTTTTATGTCCATGGCAATCAAAAATTCAGAGGGTGCAAAGAGGTTTACCCAAGCAGAATTTTGAGGATTTGCTAGAGAGTCTTTTATGCTTTTTATACAGTATTTATTTAGGTAATGAAGAGATTTGGGAATCCTCCTGTCTTTGAAAAAGCTCACATAATAATAAGCAGTGGTAAGACCAAGGTTTATCAGCTTATTTACTTTTTCCGGACTGTCCATATTCTCTTTTATAATATTGGCATAAATCTTTACTGTATCCATTTTATCACTGCCCCGTAAACTCTTCTTTTTTGATCTTTTAATTAATGTTACCACATTTTTATAAAATTTTGTAGCCGCGTCAAATACAAAAGTGCGTGTCAAGATTTTGTAAGTAAAAATTTTTGTAGCCGACCTCACCGCTAATAACTTTTAAAAACGCATCTTATCCATGGCTTACTCACAAATGGACCTTCCAGTATCGGTAATGAAACTCTTAACCACTCTCCTATGTCTTCTTCTTTGTATTTTCTTTTTTCTCCTGTTGCACTGGCTGTATTATCTTTTTTATTTCATCCCCGACCTCACTTTCCTTTGTTTTGATTTTTAATTTTTCCCCAGTGAGGTCTTTTTTATATCTATACCTCATTTTCCTGCTTCGTTACCTACTGAAATTTTACACTATCAGACTTAAGATAAAAAATAAAGCGCCTACCAAATTTAAAAAATAAGCGCTCATACTACAAAGGCTTTGTCCTTATGACTTTTTCTCTTCGAGAATACTTTGGAGACAGAACATCAACTTTTTTACTACAATCAAATGGACTATGTCAACATCCTTAAAAAAGAGCGTTTTTGAAACGACATTCAAAAAATTGACTTTCTTCTTAGATGCTTCAAGAAGAGAGTAAGTCTAATTTCAGGAAAAACTATTTTTAAAGGAATTCCCGGAAATCCAGCTCCTGTCCCTGTATCTATAACCTTTTCTTGGCGTTTTATCTTATTATATCTTACCAAAGATAAACTGTCTAAAAAATGTTTTATCACTACCTTCTCTTCCTCGGTACTCGCCGCCAAGTTCATCTTTTGATTCCATTTCAATAGCATTTCAACTGATTCTGGATTCATTGGACTTCTTTTTTCTCATCTGTTGTAAATATATTAAAAGTACAGAAATATCTGCAGGTGAAACTCCTGAAATACGGGATGCCTGTCCAACAGAAGTAGGTCTTATCTTTGACAGTTTTTCTTTAGCTTCATTGCTGAGTCCACTGATCTGGTAGTAATCTATGTCCTCTGGAATTTTTTTATTCTCCATCGCCTTAAACTGTTCCACTTGTCTCAACTGCTTCAAAATATACCCTTCATATTTTATGTTTATGTCGATTTGCTCTGCAACGCTATCTAAAATGTCATCGGGTCTATCTGGATCTAAAAATTTAGTAGATTTGTAGTCAACTTCGGGTCTCTTCAATAAAGTGTACAGGTCTACACCCGAAACTAAAGGAGTGCTTCCTCTGGAAATTAAAAAGTTGTTGACTTCTTCTGTCGGCCTCACCATGACTGTGGAAAGCCTTCTCATCTCTTTTTCTAACTGTATTTTCTTCCTCAAAAATTTCTCATACCTTTCTTCTGTCACAAGCCCTATTTCTTTTCCTATCTCAGTCAATCTAAAATCTGCATTGTCCTGTCTTAATAACAATCTGTATTCTGCCCTTGAGGTTAGCATTCTGTAGGGTTCATTTGTACCTTTTGTGACTAAGTCATCAATGAGAATGCCTATATAGGCTTGAGAGCGGTCCAAAACTACAGGAGGTTTGTTTAAAATTTTCATGGCAGCGTTTATTCCTGCCATCAACCCTTGAGCCGCCGCCTCTTCATATCCAGATGTCCCATTTACTTGACCAGCAAAATAAAGGCCCTCTATCCACTTAGACTCTAAAGTAGCTTTTAATTGAGTTGGGTCTATGCAGTCATACTCTATGGCATAAGCAGGTCTCATTACCCTCACATTTTCAAGCCCTGGAACTGTCCTCAAAAATTCTAACTGGACATCCTCAGGAAGGCTGGAGGACATTCCCTGCACGTACATTTCATAGGTATCCCTGCCTTCTGGCTCAATAAAAATCTGATGTCTTTCTCTGTGAGGAAACTTCACAACTTTATCTTCAATGGAGGGACAATACCTGACTCCAACTCCCGTTATGGCCCCCGTAAAAAGAGGAGCTCTGTGAATGTTATCTCTTATTATTTTGTGAGTCTTCTCATTGGTATAAGTGAGCCAGCAGGGCATTTGTTCAATTTCTATTTTATCGTGCATGAAAGAAAAGGGAGTTATAACCTCATCTCCCGGCTGTATTTCCATCTTAGAAAAGTCAATACTTCTCTTGTCCACTCTTGGAGGAGTCCCTGTCTTAAATCTCATCAATTTAAATCCCAATCTTTTTAAAGCCTCAGATAACTCGCTTGCCGGGAAAAGACCGCTGGGACCACTTTCAAAGTCCACTTCTCCAATTATCACTCTTCCTTTTAGGAAAGTACCTGTAGTTATAATGCAGGCTTTACATTTGTAAATGGCACCTAATTTTGTAACAACCCCCGTAACTTTATTGTCTTCCACCAATATGTCCACAATCTCTGCCTGCTTAATATCGAGATTTTCCTGCCTTTCAAGGGTGTGTTTCATATTCATCTGATAAAGCTTTTTGTCAACCTGGGCCCTTAAAGAGCGAACAGCCGGCCCTTTACTGGTATTTAATGTCCTCATCTGCAAAAGAGACTTGTCAGTGTTTATGGCCATCTGGCCTCCCAAAGCGTCAATTTCCCTCACTAGCTGAGCCTTTGCAGGACCTCCAATGGAAGGATTACAGGCCATGAGAGCTATCGCATCCAGATTTGTGGCAAACCCCACAGTACTAAGTCCAAGTCTAGCAGAGGCCAAGGCAGCTTCACTGCCAGCATGTCCCAAACCAACTACACAAACATCGTATTCTCCAGCAACAAACCTCATAAACACCACCTACTTTCCTACACAAAATCTCTCAAAGATTTGGTCTATTACATCCTCTGTAGCTGTCTCACCGGTGATTTTTCCAATTTCATTCAATGCGCTGTTTAAATCAATTGTGATGAGGTCCTCACTGTAGCCTTTTTCAATGGCTTCTACCACGCTTTCCATGTATTTTTTGGCATTTATGAGAGCCTCTTTATGCCTTGCATTGGTAATTATTTCTTCATTCCCTATTGTAACATTTCCTTTAAATACTAAATTATAAATGGTTTCTTCTAATTTTTCCAACCCAATTTTTTAACAGTAGAAACCTCTACTATTATACCATCTTTGGTAAGATTTTTTAATTCTTCTTCAGCAATTTTTTTTGGCAGGTCAATCTTATTGAGAACAAAGATAATATTTTTCCGGTCAAAATATCAAAAATCTCATAATCTTCTTTTGAAAGTTCTCTAGAGGCATCAATTACAAATAAAACTAAATCCGCCGCCCCTAGAACTTCTTTACTCCTTTCAACTCCTATTTTTTCCACCAACTCATCAGTGTCTCTAATCCCCGCTGTGTCAATTAGTCTTATAGGGATCCCCTTCACATTTAGATACTCCTCGATGATGTCCCTTCTAGTGCTGGGAATATCTGTCACAATCGCCCTATTTTCTTTTAAAAGGGCATTTAGAAGTGAAGACTTCCCTACATTAGGCTTGCCAATAATAGCTGTTTTAAGCCCTTCTCTTATTATTCTTCCACTTTCGGCAGAAGCAATTAATTTTTCTATCTCTTTCAATATCTCTTTAGCACTTTCTAACATCTGCCACCTTTCCAGCTTATCCACATCATCTTCAGGAAAATCGATTAAAGCTAAAAGATGAGCAAGCAATTCCATCATTCTATCCTTTAATTTTCTCATCTTTTGTCCTAGGTATCCAGACAATTGCTTTTGGGCGTATTTGTTTGCCAGCATTGTCTTTGCAGTAATTATGTCAATTACCGCCTCTGCTTGGGAAAGGTCTATTCTTCCATTTAAAAAAGCCCTCTTAGTAAACTCCCCTGGCTCAGCCAAGCGAGCTCCCTGCTTTAACACCAATTCCAGAATTTTTGAGGTAACCACTATACCTGGTTACCCAAACTGTACAAAACTGACAGTTTAGGCAGCTGGGGTATTTGTAGTCCGCCCTTCAGGCTTTCCCCATCCCCAGCAGGCGGTATTTGGGAAAGCCATAGCCTCTGCCCCAAGAAGCAGGAACTCGCGCCCTTACGGGCCTCCCCACTTGCCCTGAATTAGTAACTCCTTCAGGACAGAGAAGTCTCTTTTTACCTTCTCAGGAGAGAGTGGAGTCACCACCGCTACCTTGAGAACTCGCCAGAAATCATAGGCACTAAAACTTGTTCCATCCAGAGGTTCTAGCACCCTTCCTGGCTTACTCTCAAGGCTTTGTAAAAATTCCATTGCTTTATTTATTTCCCTTAAATGCTTTTTCTTTATATGCTTGTTTCTGACTGTTTTCTTTACATGCTCTCTTAATTCTTCTAATTCATCTACAGTCAGTGCGTTGAGAAACTTTATATAATTATCTGGTATCTTTTCTTGCAGTCCTAATCCTCTTCTTGCTATTACATAGGCTGCTGCTACATCTTTTGTTATCATGTACTGCGGTGCATATTTTAACATCCCTATTATTGATGTGTAAGAAGGATTGACTTCTATTACTTCTATCCCTTCTCTTTTTGCTAGTGTTTTTATTTTTGAAAGAAGTGATTTATAGCTAAAACTATGCCTTATTCTCCTTGATTTTCTCCCTGAAAAGTCTCCTCTTTTGCCTTTTTCTTTTATGTCCAATTTTTCAATTACTATTGCTTTTCCTTTCTCTTTTGCTATTTTTACTATCTCATGAGCATATTGCCATCTGAAATATTCTTTTTTGTCTTTACTGCCGCTTGCAAGCTCTGGCATTGGTATATTCCCATAGCTTATTAGATTCCCTTTTTCATCTACTTCTGTCCATGATATGTTGCCCGGATGTGCGTTTATGTCTATTCCTATAACTCCTTTTTCTTTTGTTATTTTTATTTCTGGATATTCTTCTTCAATAGCAAAATAGGCGTATATATTGCCATTCTTGAGTTTTAATTCTACAGAGTAGGGTATGTTTGATTCTGCAATCTCCTGCAGAAGTTCTTCTCTTCTCTTATTCTTTTTGTAGCCTGCTTCTATTCTGGCATATACATATTTTCTTTCCCCTACATTTATCCTTAAGAAAGTGCCATTTTCTTTTACTTCTATTCTTGTGTTGAGATTTCCTTTTTTGCTTTTATCTCCTCTTGAATAGAGATTTCCTTTTCTTCTTTCTTGCCACTTTGTTTTTAGCTTTTGATATTCTTTCCCGTTTATATGGCGCTTTTGAAGTTTTCCAAACAAGTCTCTTCCTCCAAAAATGACTTTCTTTGGATTGTTGTCTAATTGTCTAGATGATTCTAATACACCTCTTGCTTTCATTATTGCATCATCTACATATCTTGAGTTTAAGTCAAATGTTCCCTGAAGGTCTCTTTTTAATGTTTTTCTATCATAACCTTCTAGAAGCCTTTTGTATGCAAATTTCATACATGATGACCATCTTCTCATTAAGTCTAATACTATTTGTTTGTCTTGTTGGTTTAGGAAAATAAGTTTAGCCTGTATTACTATCATGTTTTTTATCACCCCTTTGTCCGTAAATTCTTACTGCGAAAGATGTTACTATTGCTATTAAGTCTTCTGCTAGTTCTTTATTTTATTTACTCCACTTGCTATTTCGGATATGACTTCATACTGCCATCCTTGGGAATTAGCGTATTCTTCAAGCCTTCTAATTTGATTTTCAAGATATTCTTCTTGTTTTTTTGTAGATACTCTTGCATATAAAATTACCTTAGGTTTTGGCTTTACTTCCAGCATACCTAATAATTTCTCTATGTCTTCTTTTTTGTATCTTCTTCTCCCTTTTGGTGTCCTAATTGGGGTTATTAATCCTTCCTTTTCCCAGTTTATTAAAGTAATCCTGCTTATATCATATAGCTCTTTAACCTTTTTTATAGTTAATAACATTTATCATCACCCAATTAAAATTATATCATTTTTTACTATTAATTTCACCTGTTTTAACCTCCATGGCAATTTATCTCTACAATGTCTTCCCGAGTATAAGTATTTGGTTTTTTCATGATGGAAACCAACACTTCATCGTAAACTTCTCCTGTATCCGGGTCTACAATGTGTCCATAATGAAGGGTGTGGGTCTTTACATTCTTTACATCTTTTTTCTTATAAAATCTAAAAATTCTTGAAATTATATCTAAAGCCCCATCACCACTCATTCTCACAATTCCAATCCCTGCTTCACCAGGAGAAGTAGAAATGGCTGCAATTGTGTCAAACTCCATTTTCATCACCAGCCCAAAATTTATCCATATATAATTACCAATTTATTGCGAGTTAAGTCTATATAATTGTGTAAAAAGGGGTTGAGCCATTACCCACCCTCTATCCCGAAAATAAAACACCGCTAAAAAAGACAAAAAAACAACAACTATATAAACCTATAGCATTCCGCTTCAAAAAAATTACTCTATAGGTCTTACGAGGCATTGTGTTAAATTGTGTATACAAACCTTACACTGCATTCTCCACGGTGACTTTTAATCCTAATGCCTCTAATTTCTTGATGGACTGTTTCACAATTGCTTCTTTCTTGCGTTCTTCGTAATAGTTTACTCCTAACTCATTATATCTCTCTTTTCGCTTTAATAAATAATACACAATCGTAAGGATACTGTGAGCTACAGCAACTGCAGCGCGATTGGCTCCTCGCCGGGCAGCTATACGGTGATATTGCGCTGATAAATATGTATCTTTCGTGTGAGCAGCGGCTCTTGCAGCTTCTACTAACACAGACCGTAATTTTTCGTTCCCTTTTCGTGTTCTACCCGATTTTCTTTTCCCTGCACTTTCATTGTTACCTGGAGCTACCCCCGCCCAGGAGCAAAGATGCGCAGCAGAAGGAAATTGGTCCATGTTTGTACCAATTTCAGCTATTATGTGTTCAGCTGTACGTCTGCCTATTCCAGGAATATTGTGTAAACGTTCTAAGCCCTCTTCAAAAGGGAGCATTCGCCTCTTTATCTCTTCATCCAATAAGGCTATTTGTTCATCGAGAAAATCTATATGTGCCAGCTGTGTCTTTAACATTAATCTTTGATGTGGTCCTATTAAACCATTTAAAGCTTTCTTTAGTTCTTCTTTCTTATTCTTTAATCGTTTCTGAGCCAATTCGGATAAAATGGCAGGATCTTCTTCTCCATTAATTATAGCTTCAATCATCGCACGTGATGATTTCCCCAGTATATCTGTAGTCACAGAAGCAAGTTTAATATTTGTTCCCTCTAATACTTTTTGCATCCGGTTTATTTCTCTGGCACGTTCTTCTATTAAGCTCCGTCGATATCTTATTAATTCCCGCAATTCCCGCTGCTCTCTTGAAGGAATATAACTGCCCTGCAGTAAACCATGCTGCAATAATCCTGCAATCCACTCCGCATCCTTTACATCCGTTTTTCTGCCCGGTACATTCTTAATATGATTAGCATTTACTACCATTGGATTGAGCCCCTCAATCTCAAGAATGTTGTAAATGGGCTTCCAATAAGAACCTGTACTTTCCATCGCTACATGTGTACACCCTTTATTTTTTATCCAGTCCACCATAGCTAGTATATCTTCAGTCATCGTGGAAAATGTACGTATTTCTTTTTCTTCTGGTGTAATTACGCAAGCTACTACAGTCTTTTTATGAATGTCTAAGCCACAACAGCGTGGATATATAACTTCCATTTGTATCATCCTCCAGCGGCTTTTAAATTTGAAGGGCTGGTGCAACAACCTCTATCGATTATTCTATCCCGCGTGCTTCCATATTGGAGCAACAGTCTGTGGTGCACCCGGTCGTTGTGGTTCAGTCTAACCATCGAGCTCGAAGCATCAAAATAAAAACGACCTGCCTTCACCAGCCGCTAAAAAAATTATACTAGATTTTATGAGTATTTTCATCCTCTGCTGGTGATGCTTATTGCATCATGAATGTCTAACCAGAGGAATTTTACACAAAAATTTGGACTTGACCCTTCGCCAAAAAGCGTAGAAAAAACTTTTAATTCTTCAAGAGTGCCGGGATTCTGTCATGTAAGCTATATTCTCCTGAAATAACCCCATTTTTTTCTATAGATACACTTAATTACTAAAGTCGCAAGACTATCACTTCTGAAAAAAATGGTTCCAACAAAAGCTCCGGCAATGGCGCCTGCTGCGATACTCGCCCCAAGTGGTAAGGCAGCGCCCCAGAAGCCATGAACATCCCAATTACCGAAAATAGGTACCACCCACGCAGATGGCAAAAATAGGAGCAGATAGGTCATATTGTAGCCCAAATAACCGCGGATGGTTTCCCTGATCGCCGGTACCACGAGGATGACATAACTCAAAGTACCCCAGAGTGCCCCAATTAGGCTTCCCCGGTAGAAGAAAGCCCTCTTCACCTTATTCTTCCTCCTCAATTTTATTTTCCTTGCTTAAATTCATCTATTATATACATCTATTATATAAAGATCTAGCCATCTCCTTTCCTATTTATTTATTAAAGAATCTCTATTTAATAAGGCAAACACTACTTTTATCTATTCCACTTCTCAAAAAGTATTTTTATAAAGTGCCATGGCAAGATATCCTGCACCAGTTGCAAATCCTACCCCAGTTTTAGCCTTTCCTGTGTCTTTGTCAAAACTCTCTGCCAAAAGCCCATAGTCCATATTGGCATTTTTAAGCCAGAAAAGAGCCTCTTCCCTCTTTAATGGATTTAACAAGCTTCCACAAAGTCCTAAACCTGAAGGTGTATTAGGATGATGGTCGCAGGCAAGTTCTTTTATTTTGGCATCCTCAAAATAGTATTTGTATCTGGGAGAATAGTAGTATTCAATGGTATTTTTAAATATTTTATCCTTGTAATCTACAAATTCATAGTAATATATAAACCCTAAATTACCAGGAGGGTCGTTGTAAAGCTTGTAATTTTCTTTTCCATCTGTAGACCAAGCAAAATAGGCTTCCCATCAACCTCTGTCACAAGGTATTTGTATATCCCCTTGTCAATAGCGGATTAAAATTGATTCATTTTCATCGGTTTTAAATTGACCCACCCTGCGTTTTACCTGTTTTTCGTGCAATTGCCTGGATCCTTTTGCCTTTTACAAAGTTCAATTTTCCAGCCTGTATTATTTATTTCTACATATTTCTTCAAATTCCTTCTTTTCTGGTACTATGAATATCTTCTTAAGTCCAATTGCTTTTATTTTTCCTCTTTTTCTTTATCATCTTCCTGAGATGAATTTGATTCTTCCTTCATCAAGCTTTCTTTTGCAAAACCGATAAGTTCCTCTTCATCTTTCCCATTGTCAGGATATATGCTTATGGCATAGCGCCAGCTGCCACGCAGTTCGCCCTGAATCTTTTTCACTACAACTTCCGCACCTTCTCTCCCCGTAACAGGAAGAACAAGCGCCAGAGTATTCTCGTTAATTTCAAATACCGCATCTATATCGCGAAGTTTACTTCTTATCTTCCCTGCTATTTTTGAAATTTCTCCTGCTATTTTCCCTTCGCAATGTGCCAGAATTAGTGAGAGATTTGTATTACTTCTTCTGGCACGGTTTACTTCTTTTTTCAGCAGGTCTTTAAGTTCGGGATAGCGATCTTCTTTTTTGACACTCCCTACTAATTTTACTACCCGCTTCACAAGTTCTTCTGCTTTAAAGGGCTTAACAAGATAATCCACTGCACCGGCTTCCACTGCCCGTTTAATTGAGGGTACTGTAGCATCTATGCTCAAAATTATCACAGGAATGTGTCTGTACTTTTCCTCTGATTTCAAGTTCCGAATAAATTCGAAGCCATTCTGATCTGGCAGATTAATATCTACAATTATTAGATCAAACAGTTCTTTTCTGCTTTTTATCTTCCGCACTGCTTCTTCAGAAGTAGCCGCAGCCACTACATTATACCCTTCTCCTCCCAGTATGTCCTTTACCATAAGCCGTATAAGTACAGAATCATCCACCACCAAAATGTCTTTGGTTTCTTTCCCTTTCTCCATAGTTTTTAAGGCAAGGCTCTATAAAAGAGCTCTCCCTTCTGCCCCCCTTTCAAAGATTTTATGTTTTACGCGATTTTCACACAATTTCTCCCTGACCCTTTTGCCTCATAAAGCGCTCCATCCACTCTTAGAAGAACTGTGTCCATAGTATCAGTATTTCTATATTCCGTCACACCAAAGCTGGCTGTTACCTTTCCTATACCGTCCAGCGCTGTTTCACTTATTTTCTTTCTGAGTTCTTCAGCCAGCTCAGCTGCATTATTCAAGGAAGTTTCAGGCAGAAGAATTATAAATTCCTCCCCTCCCCAGCGTGCAAAGTAATCTGTTTTTCGTATCCTCTTTTTTACTGTATTGGCAACACTTCTAAGAACCGTATCTCCTGCAGCATGCCCAAAGCGGTCATTTACGTTTTTGAAGTGATCCAGGTCAAACATAATAAGTGAAAAGGGCTTTTTATTTCGTTTTACTCGCTCTATTTCCTGCTCCAGCATCTGCATGAAAAAGCGTCTGTTGTAAATATTTGTAAGGGGATCGGTAATGGACTGGCGGTAAAGCAGTTCCTCAAATCTCTTGCGCTCGCTTATGTCGCGAATAATTCCTATTGCATGCCATGAATCTTTAATTCTAACGGCAGAAAGTGAAAGTTCTACATCAATTTCATGCCCATTTTTGTGCCTTGTCTTCATCTCAACTGTCTTACCTACGACACTTCCTTTTCCGGTTAAACGGAATTTTTTAAATGCTTCTCTATAAGCTTCGTACAGTCGCATATCTTGTATCATAAACATGTGCAAATCCTTTCCTATTATTTCTTCTCTTGAATAACCAAGTATGCGTTCCGCCGCAGGATTCCAAAAAGTTACTTTACCGTTATCGTCAATCATAATAATGGCATCTCCTGCAGACTCCATTATGGTGCTTAAAATTTCATTCCTTTCCTTCAGTTCTTTTTCCATTTCTCGACGTTCTGTTATATCAATCACAAGTGCTACAAATACTTTTTCTTTATCAAACTCTACAAGTTCTAAATGGATTTCTACTGGATATAAAGAACCGTCTTTTCTGCGGTGCACTGTGTCAAAAACGATTTGCTTCTGTTCATCTCTTAAAAGGGGCTCAAGAAGTTCTTTAAAGCTTTGCAAGGTAAACTCTGGCTTTAAGTCAACAGGAGTCATTTGTTTAAGCTCTTCTTCAGTATATCCCAAATTTTCCCTTGCTCCACGGTTTACTGCGATGAATTTTAGTGTCTGCGGATGGAATATGTAAATTTCATTGAGTGAGTCTTCAAAAAGATTTTTATAAAATTCAAGCTCTCTCTTTGCTTTCCACTGTTCGGTGATGTCAAAGACAATCAGATGCATCAGTGTTTTTCCTTGATAATCTACAGGGGATGAATATATTTCTACTAATTTCTCTTCTCCGTTAGCTAACCGTTGGAAGCAAATGCAGGGATTACAGCCCTTCTTTAAAGCTTCCGAACACCTCTGACCACCATCTATGGTAGAAACGCCAATAACAGCTTCTATGTCCATCTGCAGCATAGTTTCTCTGGAATAACCGTAGAAGTGGCAGGCAGCTTTGTTAGCATCAATGATGCGTCCGGCTTGTGGATCAATAAGTATCATTGCTACGTCATGATTTTCAAACATATTGCGGAACAGCTCTTCTCTCTTTTTTAGCTGCATTTTAGCCTCATAGAGCTTAAAAGCCATTTCTATTTGAGATATGAGTACATACTCATCTACACCCTTAAGAACATACCCATAAGCTGAAACTGATTTTATTTTTTCCATTATTTCTTTACTGGCATTGGCAGTGAGAAATAGAATTGGGATATCTTTATGCTGTTGAATTATTCTTGCTGCATCTATCCCATCGATTGCTCCTTTAAGTTCTATGTCCATAAGAATTAAGTCCGGACTTTTGATGTTATTTAGTGCTTTTTCAACAGCCTCTTCGCCTGATGTGACTATCTCTGTTTCGTATCCATGCCTGGTCAGAATATCCGCTGTTATCTGCGCATTGAGCCTGCTATCTTCTACAATGAGGACCTTCTTCAGGTAAAAAGCATTCATCATCTGGTACCTCCAACCTTTTTGCAAGTATCTTTGAAAAATTATTTATGATTTTTATTTTCCAAAGTACTATTGTACTCTTCTCACTTGAAAAGTGCAATAAAATTTTCCTGTCATAGTGTTTATTTTCACCCGGTTAAAAAGTCTGCCACCTTTTATATATCCCACTTTCATCCTCGAATATCCGGTTTCTCCATTTTAACTCTTTTTGGGCTCTTCCATTTGCCAGCTCCAGCTAAACTTCCAAAAAGTCCTTTTGGAGCCGTCCACACTACAGTGAGCGCACCAAAAGCAAAGAGAAACACAAAATACCAGGGAACCCAGAAAAGTGTTTTCCATAAATTCCTGTCGTAGTCATAATTCAAAAAGGCAGCAACCGACATCTGCACTACCCCTGCAACCGAAAGAAGCGCCCCATACCAGGCTGGAATTGGACTAATTCCCAGAGGATAATGGAAAAATATACTGCTTATAGCCCATAAAAGAGTGCCAAAGACGAAACAAAATGCCCACAGGTATCCCAGTACAAAGTCAAAATAAACAGGATATAAATAACGCCAGTGCCAGCTTTTAAAAATATCTTTATGAGTTCGCAGTAAATGCCAGCCTCCAAGTGCCCAGCGCTTGCGCTGTTTCCAGTATTCCCTCAATGTTGCTGGAGACTGTATTAGGGCTACTGCCTGAGGCACAAACCAAACTTCATAGAAACGCTTTTGAATCTTCCAGGTTATATCAATATCTTCAGTCGCAGTATATGGTGAAAAACCGCCAACTTCCTTCAAAACTTCTGTTCAAAATGCTACAACACATCCTGATACAGTCAGCACCCTTCCCAAAACTCTCTGAGATCTTTTTATAAGTCCAATAATAGAGGAAAATTCAGCTGCCTGCAGCTTTTCAATAAGATTTTTCCTGTTGACAGATATAGGATTGCCAGTGACTGCTCCCAGTCTTGGCTGTTTTAAAAAGGGATAAACCAGGTACTTCAGTGTATCTGGTAAAAGAATTGTATCAGCATCTATTACCACGGTAATAGATGTTGTTACCGCAACCGACAGGGCAATATTTAAAGCATTGGCCTTTCCCTGATTTTCAGAAAGTCGCAGGAGATGAAAATTAGGATTTAAACCAACAAATCTTCTAATAATATTCGCTGTGTTATCGGTGGATGCATCATCTATAAATACTACTCTGTAATCCGGGTAGTTTAAAAATTGTAAAGCCGTGCATGTTGCTGCAATACTTACCTCTTCATTGTGGCAGGGCACAAGAATAGTAACTGATGGCCAGTCTTCCGGCCATTGACTGGGTTTTCTTGAATAACTTTTCTCACGCCTCCACCAGAAATATATCCCTGCAGATGTCCAGATTATGCTCATTGCAAGAGGATAAACAAATACATACCATCCTATGATTTCCCATATTGTCATTTACTTTCCTCCTCTGCAGGTATATATTCAGAAATTTCATGAATAAACTCCCAGTACAGACCTTCCTCTGCTATTCTTTTTATAACTTCAGGTGTAATTTCTTCTCCTTCAGAAACAATAATATTTCCTTTTGGACTGCAAAAATTCTTTTTCATAATCATTGGAGTAAAAGGAGCTAAATAATCTTTCTCTTTTACAGAGGTAAGATTTCCAAACAGGCTTTTATTGGTCTCCTGGGGTATCTGCTTATCCTCCATAATTTTTGCTATATCTAGAGCTTCTAAAGAAAGTTGTTTCCAGGCTAATATTGGCGCCTCAAAAACCGGCATTTTTAATTTTCTTTTATTTTTCCTGTAATACCTGTAATAATGATATTTGGTCCATACAAACATAATTGCACAAATGATAATAGCCCATCCAAGAGACAAAACAAAAGCAAAGGCTGTGGAATACACAGCCTGCGGTATAAAAAGATTTTTTCTCCAGACATATGCAAGCAAAAACCAGCCGAATGCCCCTAAAACCCAGATAAAGGCTCCTATAATCCACGACCATACACCTAAAGTGAAAATTATTAGTCCTATGCTTTTAAAAAAGCCTATCAAACCTTTAAAACTGTCTTTTGCTCTACTTTCGAAATTATTATTCCCCATAAACTCTTCCTCTTTCTTTTCAACACTATCGGTATGATTATAATATATTGTTTCTCAGAAATCAATAATTTTTATGAATAGATAATAATTATTCTCTGCTTACAAATAAGGATTTTCGTCAAGAGTTGGAATGGGTATTTTTTCGAATATACGCTCCATTTAGAATAAGCTAAGTCTTATTTGTCTAAAAAGGGGTTAAGAAACTTTCCATCTTCTAGTTAAAATAAGAATAGAAGCAAGGCAAAAATCTAACTGCAGGAATGAGAAATGGCTTAGTACAATATTAACATAGATTCCAAAATTTTGGATTACCTTTTTTGTGTTATAGGAAAGTATTAGGTCTTATGCTGGGTGACAGTGAATCAGAAAAAGCTTCTATAAATTCTTTTCACGGCTCAAATAAAGAAAATTACATGGAGTTGATCTAGCAGTTTCCGACCATCGCAGTGGTCTTGTACAGGCTATTCGTAAACAGTTCCATGGAGCTACCTGGCAAAGGTATTAGATTCATTTTATGAAGAATATTCACATAAAAGTACCTTTACCATCCTGGCTAATCTTTAATAACTACAGAAAAATCTTGGTATCAGGGAGATGTGGAAACCAGGCCACAGTTTATCCTTGACACCAAAGAGTAAAGCAGCGCACATAGAAAAATCTGGATTTGACCGACTAAATTTCATAAAAACATCAATTTTATATCAATTTTTTATCATCCCTTATCTTTATAGTGATATTGTGGAAATAAAATATAAAGGAGAGATAAGAATGCATAAAAAGAAAATCCATATTAGAACCTTGATACAAATATTTTTCTTTATTTTGATTCTTTTAATCTCAATAAATAAAACTCTATCTGAAAAGGGCATATCTATACCATATATTCCAACTGCATCCCTTCACGCTTTATGTCCTTTTGGTGGAGTTGTAACAATTTATCAATATCTAACAACAGGAACTTTTATCCAGAAAATACATGAATCTTCATTCGTTCTAATGATAATAGGATTTATCATAGCTATATTATTTGGTCCTTTATTTTGTGGTTGGATTTGTCCTTTTGGAACTTTTCAAGAATTTATAGGAAAACTGGGCAAGAAAATTTTTAAAAAACGATTTAATAATTTCGTCCCCTACAAATACGATAAATATTTAAGATATCTACGCTATTTTGTCTTTGCTTGGGTTTTATACGCGACAATAGTAGCAGGAAAACTCATATTCCAGGACGTTGATCCCTATTATGCATTATTTAATTTTTGGAATGGTGAAATTGCAGTTGGAAGTATTGTGATACTATTTATTACAATTATTTTATCACTTTTTATAGAGCGACCATGGTGCAAATATTTATGCCCTTATGGGGCAGTACTCGGCATTTTTAATTTAATTAGGATATTCCCAATCAAGCGAAATAACAAAACATGCATAAATTGTAAAATGTGCGATCGTAATTGTCCAATGAATATAAAAGTTTCAGAAAAAACTATAATCAGAGACCACCAGTGTATATCATGTCTTAAATGTACATCTGAGTATTCGTGCCCTATTAACAATACTGTAACAATTGAATCAATTATTCCTTATAAAAGTTAATAACAAGGAGGAAGATAAATATGAAGCTTAATTCTAAAATTATAGGTATTATATTGCTTTTATTGTTATTTGGCGGAATTGGCATCGCAAAAGCAACAAATTATTGGAAAACAGAATCTTCAAAAGTACCAGCAACTTATAAAGACGGCGAATTTGCTGGAGAATATAACCCAGCAGATATAAGAGGTTCTTATACTTTCGCTGACATAAATAAATTCTTTAAAATCCCTATTGATGAATTAGCACAGGCATTTGGAATAAATACAAGCGATAAAGCATCTTTTAAAATAAATCAGCTTGAAACTATTTACCAATATCTAAAAGATAATGGTACAGAAATAGGAGTCTCATCTGTAAGGTTATTTGTAGCACTTTACAATGGCTTGCCATATGACATGAGTGAAGACATATATTTACCACAAACTGCAGTAGAAATTTTAAAATCTAAAGGCAATCTAACCGAGGAACAAATTAAATATTTAGAAAACCATACTGTGGATATTCAAAACCAACTAGAAAATGTAAAAACAGAAGGTAATATCACGCAAAGCTCATTGCATGGAACTATTAAAGGAAACACAACTTTTAAAGAGATAATAGATTGGGGTATATCAAAAGAAGAAATTGAAACTATATTAGGTAGAAAAATTTCAAATACTACTTTGAAACTTAAAGATTACTGTTTAGAAAATAATCTAGATTTTGAAACAATCAAAAATGAATTACAAAATAAGTTAAATAACTTAAAATAAACTAAAAATACCAGAATAATACCACTAAAAGCATATCAGATTTGGATAGTAAGGAAAGTATAAGAAATCTTTTGCAAATTTACCAAAAACCTTTGGTAAAAATTAGAATATAAAATTCTCATGTTTTAGCTCTGCTTTCTCTACTTTTATTTCTGTCGTCTTTATTGCTTTGATTTTTTTGGTTTTTTGTTAATAGTTGGATGTATATTTTCTGAATGTCTATTCATAAGAAGTAAAAATAAGAAATTAAGAAAGTGGATTCAACTAGCCAAAAAAAGCAAAATTGACGAATTTATAAGATGTATACAGGTATCTAAGCGTTTGTTTAAAGAAATAACTAATGCATTCGATATAACCTTATACTAATTCTGTAACAGAAGGTTACAATAACAAAATTAAAGTGCTTAAGAGGATTGCATATGGTGTTTGTTGTAAAATAAAAATAGACAAAGTTAAAAAAAGCCCTACTTTAGCAACCCAGAGATTCCCAAACTTGCAAAGGTCATTGCAGGCACCCCTAAAAACCCTTATTCTTCTAGTTAGGGATAACTTAACTACAAGGGAGGATAGGAGGATGTTCACAATAACCCAAATAGATGATATCAGAAAAGCATTGTTCTTTAATTTTTAAAGGATTAAATATCGATTAAATATCAGTAAGATAGGAAGGGAATTCAAGATAGACCGGAAAACGGCCTTATAGCAATTTACAACAATATAACGAATATAACACCGCACTTAAAACCGCTAAAGATGCCAGAAGGGGTTCCTTAATTGACAGAATTTTACTTCGATGCAAAAGATTATGATAGAGTTTTTTTGAAAGGTAGTGTGGATGTATGTTTAAGGAGCAAATAGCTGCATACTGCAAGGCATTAAAGCTCAGTCACAATCTAGTAGAAAACTCCGATAAAATTGAGGCAGAAAACCATGAAGAATATTTGCTAAAGCTTTTAAGATTAGAAGTGGAGCACAGAGAAGAAAGCCGGAAGAATAGATTTTTGAAAAACGCAGGTTTTTATAACACTCAAGACATTTGAGGGCTATATATTTGACGAGATAAAATTTCCATAGGGACTTACTCCGAAGGACTTAAAGGATTGCAAGTTTATTGAAGAAAAGAAAAACTTAATCTTCTATGGCAATGTTGGGAACTGGGAAAACACATCTTGCTACTGCTATAGGGGTAGAGGCCTGTAAGAAGGGCTACAACGTAAAGTTTTTCCGTACAGCAGCACTAGTAAATAGGCTGGTAGAAGCAAGGAAAGGGGGTGAACTTTCTGGCTTTTTAAAACAGCTTTCCAAAGCGGATCTTTTAATGTGCGATGAATGGGGTTATGTTCCTTTAGACCAAGAAGGAGCACAGCTGCTTTTTCAGGTAATTTCGGACTGTTATGAACAGAAAAGCATAATAATTACTACAAATCTGGAATTCAGCTGATGGGTAAATATCTTCTATGATGAGCAGATGACTGCAGCGATAATAGACCGGTTAATACCTCACTGTTATTTGTTAATCTTTGATGGACAAAGCTATCGGATGAAACAATCATTAATGAAACAGTTAAGCTAATAAAAAATTCCCCACGAGTGCCTGGGGAAAAATCTTTGCAAAAATGGGGAATTACATCTTGCAAAAAACATGAAAGACCAATTCCACCCCATGGCATATTCTCTTTTTTAAACCATAGCTCACCTGCTCTCTGAAAGAAGGCAACAATAAATAAAACCATTATTGATTCAACGAAATAATAAATATTTGACAAATTGTAACTACCAACGCCTTGTTGCCATACATTTTAACAAAAATTTTAAATCCTTGGTAGACTTGAGGTATTGACTCTTTGAAAATTTTTGCTTCAACAAATGAAACTAAAAGCACTATTAAAATTGAGATAAAAAGCATTATAGAAGTTCTCTTCGTAAAATTAAATCTCAATAATTCATCCAGAACACCATTTTCCTTGCCTCAATGATACACGATAGCTATACCTGTCCCCCATATTATTAGCGTAACTACCCAGTGAAATACCATCGCATACCAGTGTTTACTAAACGAAACAATCTGTGAAATATCTCTTCCATCAATAAATGCATCAAGAAAACAAACCAAGAATTCACTTGCCAAAATACCTATGAACAATATTGCTCTTAAAAAGAAATCTTTTGCTTTTGTTTTGTTCATTAAATTTTTCCCTTCTTTTCGCAAAAAAATTGTTTCAAAAGATTAGTATTTTAACGTTTTAGCTGCCATAATTGTTATGGGAATAATAGCATTTCCCAAAAGATTGCATATTAAATGTGGCAGTCATTGGTATATAAACATTCTTTGTTTTAACATAAGTTATAGTGAATGTAGTGAATGAAATATCCCAAAGAGCTGCTCTTAATAAACCTAAAGGCTTTAGCGGATGCTCAGTGCATATAGCAAAACTCCAATAATAAATGACAAAATAAGCAAAATTTTACTATTGAAATTTATTATTCCTTTTCTATAAAAAGCTTTTTCAGCTATCGGAGCAAGAAATATTGTTGTTATTATAAATGCTATAACCGATGGCCATCCCGTTATTCTATAAAAACCCCTTATCCCTTCATCAACATTTGGCAACAAAGCCAATAATGTCATTTCTATCCCGAAAGCAATAATTTCCCCTATTACATTAAATATAACAGGTAACCAAAAATTTCTACCTTTTCCATTCATTCAGCAGGATCTTTAAGTTAATTGGACCTATTAGTAAAAAATATACAGCCTTTTGCCTTTACTATCCCTTAAACAAATGCCTGTTTACTTTTCTTTTGACAGTGTCAAAACAACAATTTCTGGATGGTTGAAAATCCTTTGGGGAATAATGCTGTTTCCAAGCCCCCTGCTTACAATCATAGTACAGCTCCCTCTTTTGTATTCTCCTGATGTATATTTAGGGAAAAACCCCTGGTTCGGCGCAATCAATCCACCTATAAATGGAAGCCTTACCTGTCCGCCATGAGCATGTCCAGATAAAACTAAATCAAATCCATACTTACTGTATAATGTAAACATCTCGGGTCTATGGGATAAAAGAATCTTAAATGCTTCGTTTTCTTCTATTCCATTCACCGCTTGTTTAATTTCATTTTCAACTATTTTTGTGTCCTCATATATTTCTTGAGTTGACGCAGGGTCATCTATTCCTATAATATAAATCTCATCTTTGTCTTTAACGATTCTGGCATAGGTATTTCGTAATACATGAACCCCATTCTCTTTTAGAACTTTTTCCAGAACATTAAAGTTTCCTGACCACCATTCATGATTTCCTGTCACAAAATAGGTCGAGGCAATTTTTACAATCTGTCTTATCAGTTTCAAACTGACCTCCGCATCAAAATGACTGCTGTCCATCAAATCCCCTGTAAATACTATTAAGTCTGGCTGTGCATCTTCAATTTTCTTAACAAGATTTTTATGTCTTTTACCAAACTCCTTACTGTGTAAGTCTGATAAATGAACTATTTTGTATCCATCAAAAGCTTCAGGCAATTTATGGGATTTAACAGTGATATTTGTAACAGTTATGAAATTGTTTTCAAAATACAAAAATACCCATGTGCAAATACATACAATAATAAAAACCAAAACTTTTGTTCTCTTCATAAAATCTATCCCCTTATCTTAATACACAAATTTACATTGTTATATCGATACAAAAGCCCATTTTCATCTTTTTATTTTTTCCTGATAGTAGTTTTTAAAAGCTAAAACATCATCATAAAATCCTGTTTTAAATATTAAAATATTTACTGCTATTATAATTATTGCTAGGATAACTAAATATAAAGCACCACCAAAAGCATCTAAAACATTTAACACACGCAGTAATTCCCAAACCAAATAAGCAGGTAATAAACCGGAGATTAAAATATAAACCATTGATAATAAAAACATAGTTAATTTAAACGCTATTCTATTCCCCTTATAGTACAAAAATATATTGAATAAAACCAGTCCCTTAATGATGATTTTTTCTGCTGATAATCCTTTGATACCATTAGATATTAGATTAATAGTAAAATCTCCGAGTAAAAGAAGAATTAAAATAACTATACCAGTATTTACAATTTTCCTGCCTCTGTTAACCTGTTCACTACTAAAAAGCAAAATTATCTCACCCCTTTCCTACTGATTTACTACACTTATTTTTCGGTTTTTCTATATTAACAACACACATCACATGCCCTAAGCATTTTTTATTCAGCATAATTTTTTATTTCCTAATATCTTTACTTTTTTGAAATCTGTTTAGCAGTTTTTACCAGTCCTCAGGTATTTCCAGTAAAAGTCCCTCTTTTTTTCATGAAGTCTCAAAAGGAACAATTTCTTCTATCATTACGATTTTTTCTACACCACGTTTATTTAACTCTTCCAAAACTGCTTCCATTGCTTTGTTCACAATTTCTATGGTTGTTGCTGGATTAAACCAAAAAACTGTGCTTGAAATATGCTTATCTCCTGCATAGACAACTGCTCCAATTGCATCTGGAACAGGTGCTACGTATGGAAAGTGACTTAAAAAAGATAAGCACGCTTTTATTTCTTCTTTTCCGGTAATTATACTGCTTGGCCCGGTTAATATTTGTTCTTCTATTAAGAAATCAGACATAGGCTCAAATATTGGAGCAGCAGTTATCCATGAATCCAGCTGGAAAGGATCAAGATTTTCTTTCTTAAAAAATTCTTTTGCCCGCTCAACATTACCAAGTGTTAATTTAAAAGGAATGTTATTCTTCTTTAAGAAAAGCAGTGTTGTTTTTAAACCGCGCAAATACTTTGCATATTCATCTGCTTTTATACTTTTTTCAATTACAGCAAATTCCTGTGGACTCTCTGATATTTCTTCCAGTTCATCCCAGTATTTCTGCATTTCTGCCTGTATGTCCGGACGCTTAAAATACTCTTTAAATGTGTAGAAAGGTATAGCTATTTCATTAAAAGGTAATAAATTAAAGGACTCTTTGAACTTTTTCGCACTTTCCCATATTAGTGGATCTGGCCACCAGCATATTAACCTGTCCGAATTTAGTACCTCTTTTTCTAAATTCTTTTGCTGCTTTGCTGTAAAAAACTTTCCTTCGTATTTTTCACTTAAACAGGCTGCTATTATTAAATTTTCTTCTTCCCATATGTGCCATGTTAAATCCGCAAGATCGTTTGCTGCTTCTTCTTCATCGGCTGTTGTTTCTTCTTTATCAATGATTGCCTTCAGAGGATTCCATTCTCCTGAATCGCTCTGTTCTGCAACTAATGCAACATCAATTTCGGTATCATTTATGTAAGGAAAAACCAGATTAAAACTGCGCTGTTTCCCGCCCTTAGATTGAGAATAATTGATTATAATCTTGTCTTTTCTGTTTACTATTTTTCTCGTTATTAGCTCCCTACCTCTTTTGACTCTTTTAATTACATTTTAAAATTTTTTTGTGTACAGTATCAACCATTTTTTGTTTATAATCCAAGAACCAGAGCTAAAGTTTCGGTGTTTTAAGCTTGCCTTTTGAATATGGTTTATGAATATAAAAAAATAGAGCATTTATTCTAAATGCCTGCTGTAATAGAATGAGAAATAAAATTAAAAGCGGGCATTCAAAAAAATCCCCACCCTAACTATTGACAAAAAGCCAAAAAATTTAATGTAACACCCCTGAATGAAATTAAAGAAGCGGTGAAGACCTTCCTAAAAAGGGTTTTAGAATCAGAAAAAGTTTCTGCCGCTAACAAAATACCGTGCAAGAACTTCAGGGATCACTCTCTTGAAGGTGCAAAAGAAGTGGCTAAAAAAGTTTCAGATGAAGGAATATTAATTCTGGAAATAATCTCTTAGCACCTAAGATAGGTCTTTTTTGTGTTTGTCGTCGCACAATATATAATGATTATTTAGTCCTGCCTTATCATTTCCGCCAGCTTTTCCACCGGCAAAAGCGGAGCCTCATGGTAGTCCCTTCCCACTATTCTTTCCGCTGTAAACATGGAGTCCCATACGGCCTCTTCCACGGCTTCTACCACCGCTTGAAATACTTTGTTTATATCACCGGAATGTGGAGATATAGTCTTAATCTCCATCACGGGCTCACCGTAATGGCAAATCTTGTTTGCCGTGGAAAAGGCGATGGCAATGTCGCCGCTTCCATTCCCCATGAAGGAGCCCGTCTTCGCAAGGCCTAAGACTCCCCTCTTTGCTACCCTCTCCAGACCGTGGGCATCCATCGGCGCATCAGTGGCGATGACGATTATGCAGGAACCTTGGTCTTCTTTCGCCGCCTCTTTCCCTTTTTTTATTTCTTCCTTCAACATCCTTCCCACATTTTTCCCGTTGAAAATAAGGTCTTCCATCCTGCCGTAGTTGGTGAGTAAAAGGACACCTACTGTATAGACTTTGCCCCCTATTTCGATCCGTCTGGAGGCTGTGCCGATACCACCTTTAAACCCGTGGCAGATCATGCCCGTGCCTGCACCAACGCTTCCCGTTTCGAACTCATTTTTTGCGCTTTTTATGGCCGCAATGACATGTTCCTTTTTCACATGCCTTCCACGAATGTCGTTGAGATAGCCGTCGTTGCACTCCAGCACCACCGGATTTACGGTGCCCGTGGTAATGCCGATATCTTCATTAAAGGAGAGCATGTATTCTATCAGACCATCGGCAGCAGTTCCAACGGACAGCGTATTCGTTAAAATGATAGGTGTCTCCAGCGTTCCCAGTTCTTTCACCTGGATAAGCCCTATAGATTTTCCGAATCCGTTCCCCACGTAACATGAGGCGATAAGTTTTTCCTTAAAGATGTTTCCGCTGTGGGGCACAATTGCAGTTACTCCTGTCCGCACCGGCCCTTTTCCGGGGATAAGCTTTCCTTCGCCGGAAATTAATGTCACATGTCCAACCGTTACTCCTTCTACATCAGTAATAGCATTTAAAGGGCCGGTCGGAAGCAGGCCTAATGTAATACCGTATTCCCTTATCCTCTTTCGCATTTTCTTCCCTCCTAAGGCAAAATAGGGTAAATCTACACAGCTTCTTTTTTAATTACTTTGTAAAATCCTGAATAATCTTTCATGCTCTCATACTCTTCCATAGAGTGCATACCAATAAATCCACAGGAACGGGATATTTGGCTTACATCCCATTCTGCAAAACAGTTGTGAAGGGGAGTGTCACTTTTTTGATCACAATTATCAAATCAAGGTTGCAGTTAAGTCTATATACTTGTGTAAGAGGGATTGAGCCATTCCCCTCCCCTGGTTAGAATAAAAGTGGAAACAAAGCCAAAAATCATTCTTCCGGGATGAGAAATAACTCAATACAATATTACCATAAGATTTTGAAATTTTGCATTACCTTTTTGTAAAAAGAGCTAAAGATGAAAAGCTAGCTAAATTCGTAGAGTCTGTGCTTACTCGAATCCTGGTATCTCGGACTACTGAGCAAATCAAAGCTGAATCCTATAAAAGAACAGAAAAGAGACAAGACTAACGTATAGTCACTAACGTTGGTACCCTTCTCTTAAAGAGTTTCAAGACTTTGCAATGGTAAATTTACCAGTGACCCTTTTAAACGTAGATTCCCAAGACTGGAATCTGGCATTCGTCTAATTGGAGCTTTACTAATAGGACGGGAAAGAAGTATATTTAGAACATGAGAAAGTATTTTGGGTAGCAAAAAGAGACTTCAAAAAATCAAATGAAAAGGTTATTTCAGTAAAATGACTATTCAAGTTCAAATTTTTGTGTAAAATTTTCATTAGGTCAGAATTAAGTGTTAATTAGTTACCATCACTATTATATTACTTTTGTGTCTTTTTGAGTTGACCTTCTTAAAATAATTTTCTTAATTTTTTTTTTTTTTTTTTTTTTTTTTTTTTTTTTTTTTTTTTTTTTTTTTTTTTAGAAGGAATTACGGTTTTTTTGTCGAATATAGTAATCTAATAGATAATAACGTAAAAATAGTATGGTGCGCCCGGCATGGAGTAAGCTAAAGCGTGGAAGTCCCATATAGGCCTGGTATTAAACGTGCTAAAAGCAAGGGTATTTATCGTGTGGTGAAATCTTAAGAAAGCTTAGGGCAAAATCGCTGCCCGATGAACAAAAACTACATATATGGCTGCTTGGAACGGATAAATATGAAAAACAAAGCTCAGCAACGCTTAAAGAGTTCCTGTATTTACGTATATCATATTTTATCCATTGGGGCGCTTAACATATGGGGGTGTTTTTATGAAAATAGAATTAAGCGATATTTTGAAGAAAATGGGGATTATTTTAGAAATCTCGGATGATGAAATGATTGTAACCTTAAGAAAAACCCTTTTTTCTTCTTGGGGTGATATAGATATCTATGAATTTTTAAATATAGTGGAAAGCGAACTTCGTAAGAACGGAATTATAGTAGGTATAGATAAAAGTGCGTTAATTAGCGTATATACCCAAAATAAAAAAGAAGCGGTGATAGCAAGAGGAATACCATATAAAAGTGGCAGGGATGGTTATCTGGAATTTATTATAAAAATCGATAAGCCAAGAATTCTTTATACAGAAACTTTTTCTGAAGAAGATATATTTGATATGGCAAGTATACCCTTTGCAAGAAAAGGTGATGTTATCGGGAAACTACATAAACCCATAAAAGGTGAAAATGGAATTAGCGTAAGAGGTAGAATTATAAATGCACCACCTGTAAGAGACGTTGAAGTAAAAATTCTCAGCGATTCCATAGTTTTTAAAGAAGATGAAGATAAGATAGTTGCGATAGCTGACATTAGACCGGTTGTTCATAAAAAAGATGAAACTGATAAATTTGTATATCTTTTTTACTCTATTCCTGTGTTCTTTTACAAAGGAAGTATCCCGAAGAATTCAAGACTTGTAACATTCGAGGGCGATGTTATAATAAACGGAAATGTCGAAAAAGGTAATCAAATAATTGCTTCAGGAAATGTTCAGATACTGGGTTCAGTTTACGAATCAGTAGTTGAGGGAGGGCAAAATATTATTATCTCTGGCGGAATTGTTGATAGCCAGTTACACGCCGGTTTTTTACCAGGAAACATTTTTGATAAAATAGAACTTCACGCTGTAAATCTTATTGTTGAGAAATTATCGGCAATTTTCCTCCATATTAGAGAACTACCAACCGTTATGAATAATTCCAGACATTTAAGTGAGAAGATCAAATTAATCGAAACCTTAAAAGAAGAGTTAAAAACATCATCAACAGAAATAAGTATGATACGCAGTTCAAATGTACTTCAAAATCTTCTGGAGGATTTAAAAAGTCTCGTTAAAACGCTTAACAACATTTTGGATTACGATATTATTGGTCTTATAAAACACTTGAATTCATTAAAAGAAATCTATGAAAAAATCCTCTTCATATCAAGAATTTTAACAGAGGAACATGAAAACAAGGGACATATACTTGCAAAATGGGTTCATGACAGCAAAATTTACGCTATGAAGGACGTAATTATAACCTCAGAAGCAGGCTGTTATAACACAAAAATTTCTACAAATGGTTCGGTTTCTATTAATGGTAAGGTTAGGATGAGCACGATCGAATTTAAGAAAAATATCTTCATAAAAGAAGCCGGATCGCTTGGCGTTGGTAGTCGTGTATTATTAAAGGGAAGTAAAAATTCAATAGTAAAAATTCTTTACGGCTATGAAGGAGTCGAACTATACTTTGATAAAATAGGCTACAAATTAAGAAATGGTGAAAAAATAAAATTATATTTGGACGATAGTGTCAAGATACTGTAGGATTTTTTTAAGACAACCCCTGAAACTTAATTAATTCAGGGCTTCGTTTTATCATGTTCTTTATATAACTTGTGCATATTTTAATGCTCTTAAAACCCTATATATTGGCGTTACTTTCCCTATATTCAAAACCGTAATATTGTTTATTTTTTCATTTGTAGACGTTTTAACTCTCCTTACTGCCTCTTTTATTTGCTTCTCTGTTAATTTGTAACTTCCTGCATTTATATTCTTTTTCTTGCCCCACTCTACTTCTCTTAAGTCTCCTCCATTCTTGCTAAATACCCTTAATTTCGCCATTAACTTTAATCCTTCTCTGCTCCACCCTAATGGATTCCTGCTAAGTCTTGCAGAAAATACATGGCTTATATGCCCTTCTGCACTGCACCCTATTACATCTTCGTCTTCACTGTATATCTTTATCCCTTCCCAATTGTTTAGTATGTATCTCTTCGCTTCCTTTATCTTTTCTTTTTCTTTCTCTTCTTTTGCTATCTTTATTAACTCACCAAATATTTTCTTCACTCCTTCTTTATCCCCTTCATTTATTGCTCTCCATATCTTATCCCTATACTTTGGCTCTTTTGATGTTGCTTTTAATACGTATTTGTTTAAATGATATCTGTCTAACACAAACCTTGATTTTACTATCCATTCTAATCCCTCTTTTATCCATGGTGCTCCATCTCCTGCTATGTATATCTTCTCTATCTTCTCTTCCTTGTAATTTTCTTCTATGTAATTCGCTACATCTATCCATATGTCTTCTGCTTTCTCTCCTACGTATGCCTTGTAATACACATTCTTCAGTACGTTCCTTCCGTTTTTCTCTTCCCTACCTTCATGTATGTATATCAATCGCGGTGTTTCACTGCTGCCATCTTGTAAAGGTACATGGTCTTCATCTGCTTCTATGTATAAAACCCTTACTTCCTTCTTCTCTTTTATTTCTCTCTTCACCTCTACTTCTCCTATTTCCCTTATTGCGTTTAATACCGTCTGTTTACTTATTTTCTCTGGACATGCTTTCTCGCTACTTTTCTCGTATGATTCTTCTATCGCATTTTCTACTAACTTTATTTTTACTCCCTTTTCTATCCTCTCGTGCCGTCCTATCTCTAATGCATCATCCACTAAATATGTATATCTACCATCCTCCCTTGATTTGTAATATGTCCTCTCATATTCAATATCCCCAAGGACTGTCGTTAATCTCTTTTTATCTTTCCTCTCTACTACCCATTTTTCTTTCCTTCTCTTGTCTTCTTTTATTATCCTATCTAACTCCTCAATAATTGCTTCTATTGCCTCTCTACCTAGTTTGTCCGTAAGTTCTTTTATCCTTGCTACAAGCTCTGTAATATTCATTCCATTCTTTAATAAATCCTCAAAAACATTCATCATTTCCCTAGTGAAATTTAGAGCATTTTGTAGTATAATATCCTCAAAAATATGTTTTTTCACAAGAGACACCCCTTTCGTGTTTTTTGTTTTCCACAATCTATTTTATCACAGGGGTTGTCTCTTGTTTTTTCACTTTAAAAATCCTACGATAATTTTACACTATGATATTTGGACAAAGATGAAAAAGTCGTCGAAGACATTGTTTAAAAAATAGTTGTCAAGAAAGGAGAAATTAATGGCGAATGATAGAGAAGATGCCTAGTGAGAGGAAAAATAAGAGTTTTATTGAAGAATCAAAGAAATCAATTGCTTATCTTCAGAAGAAAGAAGAATTTTTAAGCAGAATTTTTGAAAACGAGCAGATGCTTATAGTAGTCTGGGCATTGGATGGTAGAGTAGTTTGGTTCAACAGATATACCCAGGCTGTAATTGGTATAGCCGTTGAAGAACAAACAGAGAGGATAGATATAAGTTCAATAATTCCCAGGGACATGATAAGCCGTATAAAAGAAAATTTGGACGATACTGAAGATAGAGGCATTCATTACAAATGTGAAAATCCAATGGTTTTGAAGGATGGCAGACAAATTTATATTATGTGGCATAACAGTATTATTTGCGATGATGAAGGAAACAGGTATATTGTTTCAACTGGTATAGACATTACAGACCTAAAGAATGCCGAAAGAAGACTTGAAGAAGCAAATAGTAACCTTTTTGCTTTAAACGAGGAATTGATGGCTCAACAGGAAGAGCTCTCTGCAATGAATGAAAAACTTATGGCCCGAGAAGAGGAGTTGAGGCAGAACTTAATTGAAATAAAAAGGCAGCAAGATGAATTGAAAAGAAGCGAAGAACGCTACAGACTGGTAGTTGAAGGAGCAAGCGATGGACTATGGGACTGGGATTTGATAACGGATACGGCTTACATATCCGAGAGGTGGAAGGATATCATTGGTTTAGATAAAGAAGTAGTAAACAACTATTATGAAACATGGATTAAATTCATTCATCCTAGAGATATTAAAATAGTCATCAATAATCTACGTAATCATCTTGAGAAAAAGACACCATTTTATTTATGCGAATACAGAATCAAAACAAAAGACGGTAGATATATTTGGGTTCTAAGCAGGGGAAAGGCATTGTGGGATGAAGAGGGCAGAGCCATAAGAATAGCAGGGTCGCACACGGATATTACTGAACGGAAACAGATGGAAAGCAAGTTAAAATACATGGCATTCTATGATCCTTTAACTGGCCTTCCTCGCCGGGAGGTGTTTATGGATAGGCTCAAAATTGCCATGGCAGATGCAAAAAGGAATGGGAAGAAACTTGCAGTGTTTTTTGTCGACCTTGATAATTTCAAAACAATCAACGACTCCCTGGGACATCATATAGGTGACAGGCTATTGAAAAAGGTTGCCAGGAAACTGAAAGCGTGTCTGCGTGAATCAGATACAGTATCCAGAGTGGGCGGTGATGAGTTTGTTATTTTGCTACCTGACATAATTAATATTGACGATACAAATAAGGTTGCAAACAGAATATTGGAACTTTTCAACCAACCGATAAAGTTCAATAATTATGAATTGTATGTGACTATTAGCATAGGTATTGCCATATATCCTGACCATGGAAAAAATGAAAGAGCTATAGTCAAAAATGCAGATATAGCGATGTACAAGGCTAAAAGAGATGGGAAAAATAGTTTTCAATATTTTGACAGTATTACGAAGAAAGAAGTCGAAATTGCCAGCACAATAAGAAGAGATTTAAGGTTTGCTTTGGAAAAAGGTCAGTTCTTTTTGCACTATCAGCCTATTGTTGATGCAAGGACTGGTAAAGTAGTGAGTATGGAGGCACTGTTGAGGTGGCAGCATCCTAAAAAAGGACTGATCAGTCCCATTCATTTTATTCCAATTGCTGAAGAAACACGACAAATAATATCTATAGGTGAATGGGTGTTAAGGACAGCCTGCAAGCAAATGAAAGAATGGCGTAATATGGGGTATTATGGTTTTAGTGTTTCGGTGAATGTTTCAGTGCATCAGCTGCAGCAACCTGATTTTGCAAAGGTTGTATTTGATATACTAAACGAAATTGAACTTGAACCAAGATTCTTAGAACTGGAGATTACTGAAACCGTCCTTATAGAAGCAATGGATACGGTGGTTAGAAACCTTTATCGCTTGAAGGAAATGGGGGTCAAAATAATAATAGATGATTTCGGAACGGAAAATAGTTCTTTCAAATACCTCCAAAAATTTACGGTTGATGGTTTGAAAATTGACAGGTCGTTTGTGAGCGAGATAAAGGTAGAGGTAAATAAGGCTATTGTCGATGCGATTACTTTCTTGGGGCACAGGATGAAACTCGGCGTAACTGCCGAAGGTGTGGAAACAAAAGAACAGCTTGATTGTCTTGTAGAGAGCGGGTGCGACAAAGTTCAAGGTTATTATTTCAGCAAACCGTTGCCTCCAGACGAGGCCATTCGAATGGTTCAGAAAGAATCCAATTATTTCATCTTTTCTCCTTCTACCCAAAAGTGTTGCAAGAAAGTAGACGGAACAAAAAAACATAGTGGAAAGGATAAGACCTTAGGGAAGTCTGAAAATACTTGAAAAAATTTCGCATTCTTATCAAGAGTTGGGATGGGTATTTTCTGAATAGCCGTCCTTAATTGTTGTATTGGAATACAACGGTATTACTACTAAATACACACATCAAATATTAAAACTATATTTTGTCTTACTATCTCAATAAATGCAACATTTGATATTTAATATTTTTAACTTGACTTTGTTAGTTCGAAACCCAAAAGGCTTGGGAATACAGGTATTGACAAAAAATGGGCGTGAAATTTGTCACTACATTACTTTTTCCATACCTTCCTCATATGTAATGAAATTTCTTGGTGCTTTTATTTTCATCACCTTCAATATGTCTTCAGCTTCCTCCTCCATCTTTTGTTTGATTAAATATTTCTTCCCATTTATCTCTATCTCCACAAAATTCATTGAACCTATCGCTTCTTTTATTCTATCACTGCTTAATTTTTTCCCCTTAGACCTCAAACTGTATTCTAAAGTTCTTTCCAGTAAAAATGCTAAATAACACACAACAAAATGCCCTCTTATCCTTTTCTCCGTCCAGTGAAATATTGGTCTTACCTCCAGACAACTTTTCATTACTCTGAAACACTGCTCTATCTTCCATAAATCATGATATGCATTCAAAACTTCTGTCACACTCATTTCTTTCTTGCTAGTCTGAATTGCATAAAAACCGTCAAATTTCTCATCTCTCTTTATTGCTTCTTCATCCAGTACATATTCTTCTGATTCGGAAATGCGTCTTAAATATTTCCTTCCGCCTCTCTTTTCTGCTGCCCTTACATTGCCGGGCTTTTCTAAAAGTTCTTTTGCTTTTTCTACTAGCCTTTGCCTCTCCTCTTTATCTCTTTTGGCCCTCTTGCTTGAATAGGTTATTATTAGATTCTCAGGTATCTTGAATATTTCCCCTTCTCCCGTTTTGATAATATTCTCTCTTTCTATGACCTTGAATCTAAACTCTTCACCAAATATTTCTCTGTCAAATCTCCACTTTTTCTCCTCAAGAACTTGATATCCTTATTCATCAAATACTCTATCTAAAATCTCTTTACTCATGTTTTTCAGTCTGCTTGCCACAATGTAGTCGTATCCCGCTTCTTTTATCAGCTTTAAATGGGGTCATTTTTGAGTTCATCAATTCTACCGAGATTAAGCAAGACTTTCTGCTTTATTTTACCATTTTCGCGATAATTATGGACAATTTTGGCATACTCATAGCCACCAGCTTTAGTTATTTTGAGAAACATATGGCATCACCTTTATGTTAGTTTATTACATTATACTACAAAAAGTGAATATAGTCAAGTATTATGGCAATAATTAGGAGTAAAATTGTCCCTACAGTTTTGAAAAATTTTTTAACCCTAAAAACAAAAAACCCTTGAAAATCAAGGGTTTGATATTTTTTACCAGCCTAAAAATGGCCTCCAACTGACAAAGTCGAGAAAAAGTTTTTCCGAATGGGCAGGGTCATGGTTCAAGGAAAAAAGGGATAAGTGGCGTAAATCCCGAATTTTTCAAGGCCTTACCACTTATCCCTTTGTCATTCTGTAAAGACTTAATCCTTAATCCTTTTCCCTTATTCCTCCCAACCAGAACCACTTTTTTCGCATGGGGAAAAGGAATAAATGGGAAATACACTTGCCGCTAAGTCTTTTGGAATTGGGTCAGACTGGATAGCAATGATTAACATTCAATTTTACACGATGAGGAGGCAGTAAGGCATAATCTATATGCTTTATTTTGTATTTTTGTATATGAGCTGTGGCTCACTATCGACAATTTTATATCTATATTCTTTAACTATAGTCCCATCTTCTTTTGTTTTCCTAAAAATTACAAGGTCGTAGCCGTCATTAGTTTTACTTTGAGAAGTTTCATAAATGTATCTAATACCATTTTCGATTCGTTCTCTCGTTCCAATCCACCACGGATAATCATTAAGAAAAGGAAATTCTGTTCCGCCAAACAATTTATTTGATGCCTCTACATTTATATTTACAAGCTTCTTTTCTACATAGGCTGCACTTACCTTTGCTGTTCTTCCAATATTCTTTAAATATTCTGCTGCTTGTGCTTCCTGCTGCTTTGCAAGCTCTGGATAATATTTATCTGCAGAAATGACTTTATCGTATAGTTTCTCAGGAAACATCTTTTTTAGTGAATCTATGTAGAACGCTCCATCCATTGGCTCCTTATATTCAAGCAAAGAGTACACACCTTTTTCATTTTTGGAAAATGTTATAACAGTTGGAATAGCACCACTCCCGCTGATCTTAGTAAAAATACCGTTCTCAAAACCAAAAGCTCCAAAACTCGCTATGGTATAAACCTTAATAATTCCATCTTTTTCCTCTACATCAAGGATAATGTGTCCCTCCGTTGCTGCCTCTCCTTCATTATATGCAAGCCTTCTAGATTTTATAGCATAACTTACCGCCTCATCTAAATTTTCAATTTTTTGAGTCTGTAGCTGTGAACCAAAATCAATCCCTGTAATCAACCACTTTCCTTCCAATTTTTCCACTGTCAGCGTGACCCCCGTCCTCCATTCCTCACCAGGAACGCTCGTTATTTCTACAATATCTCCTGTTACTAAAAATTTAGCTTGGCCGATCTTAGTAATATCCTTTATATCAATCCTGTCCGGCCACGGACTTGAAACATATTTCCCTGGAGCCTTTGATGGATCTCTAATCCATTCGGCAAGTAAATCCTGCGAAACATACTGACTATAATTCTCTTTTATGAGCTCTCGACAACCTTCTTTAGGAGCAAGTTTATCTACATTCTTCAACCTTTTACCAAACCCCTCCACAACTTTTTTTACTTCGTAATCCGGAGCTGGTTTAAAACTCTTAGCAATCTTAATGAGTTGAGATTCGTTGACGTATTTTGCATCAGCGTAAATATCATAAGCAATCCCATCTTCTTCAAAAATTAAATATATATGATTCTCGTTTTTTATTGAGTTATCTCCGGTTGCTGCAGGAGGAGTTATATCAAGGTTTACCAAAACCGCCTTTGTAATTAATCCTTCTATCTCCTTTTTACTCTTGACCTCCGAATGGTTAGGCAAAAACAAAAGTTGATTCGGCTCATAACCTATTATCTGAACTCCTCCGACAGGAACGTTATCCTTTTCAAATACGAGTTCCCCGCTTGATATTATTCTCGTAGTGGTAATAATTTTTAAAATAGTGTTTTTTTCTGTAATTAAACCAGGTGTGTCTGTTTTTACCTTCCAATCGGTAGGTATTTCAATAGTGTAATACCCTATCTGTAGTAAAGTTTTTGATGTTGGATTGGTTAATAAGAAAACGGTAAGGATTATAAACACAATTAAACCCGTGATAACAAAAAATCTCTTTCTATTTTTAAAAATATCCATTATCTTTATCATTTCTATCCTCCTTTCTATATTACTTTTATCGTCCATCATCCCAACCAGCTTAAAAGATATATGCGGAGTATTTAAACCTTCCAGCACTGTTATTAGAGTTCTCCCGTATTTCTTTCGTTCATTATTCTCCAAAATATCAAGTACTTTCCAATCGGCTGCTACCTCCATGTCCTGACGAATTTTTTTAAAAAAATACCATATAAAAGGATTGAACCAATGCAGTATTTGCAGTACCAGTAACAGATAATTTACAAGAAGGTCTTTTCTCTTCAAGTGGGCAAGTTCATGAATGAAAATATACGATATTTCTTCTTCATTCAGCTTTAAAATTTCTGGTGATATCAATATGTACGGCTTAAAAATTCCAAAAATGGCGGGTACTTTTATCACATCCTGAACAACTATTTTGATATTATTTTTCATATACATCCTTTCTTTACATTTTTCCAGAATACTATATAATGAATCGGGTGCGGATTTTCCGCGTCTCTTAATTTTTTTGTGGAATACAAAACTGGATAATATAATAAATGTAAAAAATATCATTGCAACAGTAATCCAAATATAGGCCAAGATCTTTACCTCATTTTTTGAATCAGAAAGTCTTGTCGATTCATCCACTATTGAAATATTATCTTTTTCAAATCGATCATTAATAACAGGCCTATTATAAATATTTTCCTGATATGATTGATAATGCAAAAAATCAACACTTTGTTCAACTTGGGGCATTAAATTGAAAAAACTTAAGGCACTTTCCGGACCAAACGGTAAAATCAGTTTTAAAATAAGCACGACCCACAAAGCATAATGCCATTCCGGACTAATTTTGTTGTTTAAAATTCGTTTTACAAGAACAATAAAAAGCCCAACTATAGAAGCCTGAATAGAAATTAAAAATACGGTATAAAAAATCTTTTCCATGTTCACACTTCCTCATCCAGAAGTTTTTTCAACTTTTCGATTTCTTCCTTGGAGACCTTTTGTTCTTTTATAAAACTTGCAAGCATCAAGCTTAAAGACCCGTTAAATACCCTCTCCAAAAAGGTTTTGCTGGCATGAGATCTATATTCTTCTTCACTTATTACAGGAAAATAAATATACGCTTTTCCTTTGCTTTTTTCGGCTTTTAAAGCTCCTTTTTCTACAAGACGATTGATAAGAGTATGAATAGTTTTCGGTTTCCAACATGTTGTCTTCACAAGCCTTTCTACAATTTCCGAACTTGATGCTTGTTTAAGTTCCCAAATTATTTTCATTACTTCTAATTCGGACTCTGATATTTTAGGCATTTTTTTCATATTAATATCACCTCCAATTTATATTACAATTGTAGTCTATCATTAGATTACAATTGTAATCCACAATTGTCAATACTTTTTTATCCGCCGAACCATTTTTCTAGAACCCTTTCCTTCCACTCCAACCCGTGTAAAATCCACATGAAATTTTATGGGATGGAAACTTGCGTAAAAAAAGTTTTTCCAAAGGGGCAGGATCATGGTTCAAAGAAAAAAGGGATAAGTGGTGTAATCTTTCTTTTTCAAGGCCTTACTACTTATCCTTTTGTTATTCCGTAAAGATTTAATCCTTAATCCTTTTCCCTTTTTTACCCCTCAATAGAACCACTTTTTTCGCATGGAGAAAAGGTATAAATGAGAAATATATAGTTTGGAAATAAGTAGTAAGGATCAAGGTTTAATTCTAAAAAGCAATACATATATTTCGTTGGCAAAAATCATTTTATTTCTTGAAGTTTTTCAATGCCAAGGTTATAAAAAACTCAATTAGTTATTATAAAAATATGCGTCAGTTCATGGAAGATGGTATGCCATTACTGCTAATTTCACTTCTCTGTTTCGGTCACCATTTATATGGAAACGGTAATTAAACCAACTTTCATCTTCTTTATTAACAAATCCAAGGTAGTTCTTATGTTTAGGCGTTTCCTCCTCAATCGTTCTTAATACATCAGATATAGTCTTATTTTTTACAAACAAAATTATCGCTGCCTTAGAATCTCTCCACGTCAAATAGCTTAATAGTTGACTTATCGCCTTGAGGTAAGCAGCCTTCCCTCTCCAGAATTTGCATTCCGCAATAAAGACATTACTACCTTCATATCTCAGAAGTATGTCTGTTTTTCCGTTCTTATTAAAAGTCTCCCCTGTTGCTGAACCTTCAAAATGAGGCTCAAGCAGCATTAAAAAATGATCCCTCAATTGCTCCTCGCTTTTGCCTGAGTAAACGGACGGTTTCCTTTCAAACTCTTTTCCCATTTCATGGATTAATTTAAGAATATCTCTATATGTTTGCATATCAAGTGCTGGTTCTGGAGTAAATCCCTTATCAAAAACTTGAGGCTTTACTGCAATTTTCTTTTTTACTCCTGGGGGAGGAATAACAAAAGTTTCTGGAACATTCTCAGAACGTTTGATTGGAACAACTAAACTCGAAAGTAAGTTTCGCCTTTTCAACAACTCCTGTTTTCGACTCCTGAAAATCTCTTTTACTTTTGTCCGTAATGTATTATTAAAGCTATTTACTTCTTCGTTAATATGAGCCTCCATTGTTCTTAATTTCTCTACGGTTGATTCGTAATCTCTATTAATTTCTTCAATACTATCTCTAAACTGAATTCTTCGAAAAATTAATTCTGATTTGTCTATAAACATTTCTTCCGTCCATAAAAGTCTGGTACTTGGTGTATAAGTAAGAAGTTTTAGCTCTCCTTCAACTGGTATATGGAAATAAATTACCATTTTGGGATAAGATTTACCCGCATATACAAAAAAATCGTTAGGAAATAACTCTGCTGGAATAAGCTCTTCTTTTTGCTCTGCATAAGCCTGTTCGTATTTTAGTCTAAGAGGTTCTATTTTATATTCATTAACTTTGTATTCAATGTATTCTACTTCATTAACATTCAATAAATAGTTTTCTGATTCCTCAAAAATGCTTTTTCTTAAGGCTTCTTGTATTTCTTGTAAATAAGATGATAAGTCACCGTTTTCATAAAAAACGCGGATTTTTCGTAATCCGTAAGACATTTTTCCGCCTCCTAATCTAATTCCCCAATTATCTACTAAATAGCCTTTTAAATACAACTTTACTTACCCAATTAATCACTATTTGTACCAATTTCACATCCTAATGGCCTCTATGAAAAAACAGGGTACATAAATATTGTCCACATGGCCTTTCATATTTTTCAGTATCAAAGCATAAGGTATTTGAATGGCAGCTTACTCTATTAACATATCTTGGAATATGCTCTTCTTACCTGCTTTGTTATAAACCTATTTGTTACACATTTCACTAATACCACAAAAATAAAATGTTCCTGAAACAGTCATGATTCCTCTCGTTAAAATTTTTATTTTTTAATAATGATTCTAGTAGTGTAGAAACTCAATTTTAGAATCTGCTTTTCTGTACTTTGACAAATTTATTTAGGTAAATTGTGGTAATTTGCACCTATGATAACAAAAATCCAGTGTAAAGTCTACCAAGAAAAGCTTATATTTTACCTTTATAATACGTTATTACCATTTATTGAGCCAATATGGGCACGCTTCCCCTTTGGATCTTTGGAATAGCTTTTTTAGCTCGCTCCAACATATATCTTGCAAAACGCTTAAAGTTCTGGGTCAATACCTTTAAGCCTACGTTTACTCTACATTTTACAAGTCTCCTTACTCGAAGCTTCGAAAAACCGTGACCCCTCTTCAAGGCTGAATTGGTACCTTCTATTGCAGCTCTTTTGCTCTTGTCTTCCTCACGCCTACATTCTATCTTTTCCCGCTGTTTGGCTGCTTCTATCGATTTTAGATTTATCCTTACCACGTAATCTTTTTTCTGTTCTTTACAGTAACATTGATTTTTCAATTTACACATCGCACAGGCTTCTTTTGGAAAATGGGCCACCGTCTGCCCCTTCTTAACACCGGCATGGATGGGTATTATTCCCTTTGGGCACTTCGTTATCACTTTCGTTTCTTCATCTATTTCATATTCGGTCACTGATATCCTAGAGATGGGCTTCCTACCGCTTAAGTCGGTAAAGTGAAGCTCCACCCCGTTTTCTTTTGCAATTTGCACTGCTTCTTCGGAGTAATAACCACCGTCTACATAGACTTCTTGGCATTCGGTATTTTGTTTTACAATAGGTAGTCTTTCTTTTAAAAGTTCTACATCGCTTTTTATGTTTTTTTCTACCGTATAGTCTGTTATGAGCTGGAAGGGATTTTCTTTTGAACAGGTTTCGCTGAGGTTTAAAACGTATCCGCTTTCAGCTTTGTTCCCTTTCTTGCGATAGGTAGCATCCTCATCGTATGCTGACTGAAGGGAGTCGCTGGGTATGCTTTTGCTGTCTTTGGCCTTGAGCTTCCTGGTTTTTTCGTCGTAGTATGCCTGTTCTGACAGGAATCTTGTGAGGATTCTATATGCATCGGATTTCCCAAGTCAGGGAATGTTTTCGATTGTTTCCTTTGCTTCCTGGCACAGATTCAAGAGCATTTCGAGCCTGCTTTCGCTTTCTGAAGGCTTGGTTTTATGTATCACTTCTGTCTTGAATTCAGGGTTAAGGACTTCTTTCAGGTTCTCTGAAAGTCTATCCTCAGGGATGGATTTTACTGCCCTGTAAAGTACATCAAAGGCAAGAGCAATTCTTCCTGCTTTTTTGATGTTTGACATGAACATGGTAGAGTCCATGCGCTGTTCTTTCATGGATATGCCTGCTTCTTTAGCAAAAATCCTGGTAAGATTTAAAAACTGCCCGAATATTAAGTCTTCTTGTTCAGGATGTTTTATGAGGTATTGGTATATCCTTGCTCTAAAGTCATACAGGGTTTTCTCTGAAAGATTCATGCCTCCTAATGTTCTTATTCCTACGGCATAGTTTATCAGGTAATTGAAGTTAAAGTTTTCAATAAGTTCATCATCAGAGTAGTTTTTAAGGTGTTTTATGTATTCCAGGGAAAGGAGTATGTTAACCGGGAAGTTAGGCCTTCCTGTATCACTGTATAAGACTGAAAAGGGTTTTTCATCGATGTTGCAGAACACGTATTTATAGAATATGGGTGCCCATGATTTTTCGAGTTCGGTCTTTATTCTTGAGTCCATAAAATTGGTGCTTCCAAATAATGTTTCCTGCGGTTATGATTGTTTTCTCTGAACAATTGTAACACCCCTATTTACTGTGGTTTTTTCTTCCTTAATTTTAGCATAAGTTTGGGAAAATTTGTATACCACCTATGTATCCAATGAGTTTTATTTATTCGCTGTTTCGTATATTTATGCTTTGTGGGAAAGGAAAAGGGGTTTTTACACTAGAATCAAATTTTCTTTTTTTGTACAAAACAAAAAGTACCTAGTATTATTATCATAACCAGGTGCCTTCTGTCCAAGTAGATATACCTTCAAACAGCCTGTATTTTGGGCCAACATGGGGATATACCTACTTGACATATGCTTCGGCAGCCTGGCAGGGATAGAAATCATTTTTTACCTTACTTTTTTACTCCTCTGCCTTTTAGCATATGTCAAGTTTATTTCCTTCTTCTTCTTTTAAATTTTTCCTATAGATGAGAAAATTCAATAACAAATATTACCATCACATAGTTAAACTTTGCCTATGCCAGCTTTAACTGTGTAAAAATATCATCAATATGGCGATTTATGTAAGCAAATCTTCGTATCTATAAGTATAAGTTTAAATGTCTTTCTCTAAATTGTCAAGGACATAACATGCTTTGGATTGTAAATGAGCCACAGTTTCGTTCACACTACTTTATTAAAGTGAAAAAGACATTGCAAAGGGTGGGTATCCCTGGGGTATTATGGATATGGCACAATAAAAACCCATTAAGGAGGGAACCCACCCAATGACATTATACCAAAAACTTAAAGCTTCGGGTAATCCCCAGGCTATTGCTCAAGTTACTATCTCTTTGCTTGAGTCTCATTCCGTTAAAGAAACCGCTAAAATCTTGGGTGTTACTCCAAGGTGGGTGTATAAATTAAAAGAGCGTTTCAGGCTTTCTAACGGCGATATATCAGCCTGTATCAAAAAACGAGGGCCTAAATTCCGCATGCCTACCAGAACTCCAGAACATATCGAAAATTTGGTCGCAACTTTAGCAAAAGAAACTAATCTAGACTCTAAAAGATGGGCTTTGTTCATCAAAAATACCTTCAATATCCAGCTTTCTCCTTTTACCATCCGTAATATCAGAAGACGTTACGGCATCCGATGCCAGAAACATATAACAATTACAGACTCTCGCCGTTTCGCTGCGGATTTCTCCGCTTTTGAACCTTTGCAGTTCTGGCAGTTCGATTCAAAGCATATCGCCGATCAATCGGCTTTGCCTCCAGAAGCATATGCCTCTATTTTTAAAAATAAGCTCCCTCTTTATCAGTTCACTGCTATTGATATTAAAACAAGATTGCGCTTTATCGCGTATGCCGATTCCCTCGATTTCAAAAACAGCCTGACTTTCATGCTGCTTGTGGCGGCATGGCTTAGAGCTTTCAGTGTAAAACATCAACTTTTCTTCCAAACAGATAACAGAGCAGAGTTTGGAGGCAGTGCCACTTCTCGCAAAAGAAAACTCATTCAAAAACTTATTTTCGATCATTGGAATGTATCTTTGCTTAATATCCCGGAGAGAAACAAGAAGACAAATTGCTTCGTTGAGCGTTCTCACCGCACTGATGATGAGGAGTTTTATGCTTTAAACTTGAATAAGGCAACTTCAAGGAGTTCGTTTCTGAACATGGCGCAAAATTGGATACTATATTTCAACTACAGACGGCCGCATTTCGGCAAAAACATGAATGGAATGACTCCTGTTGAGGCATTAAAGTTTTATCGCTGCCTTTATCATCCTACAATTGGTTTCATGCCTGTGGTTGTTTTGGATCAGCTTTCTAATTACGTTTCTTTACTTTTTGACATTTCTTCGTTGCCCTGGGATAACCTGCCCAAAAATAAAAAGCTATTGAATGAAACTATGACACATTACAATTTAGCTCACAGAAGCTCTTTTGTAGTGCCTGCTCTGTCCCTTCCCCTGCCCGACCTTCCTGCCCACCGAAACAATGATTGACTCAATGCATCCTCTGCACTTTGTCGCATCCTCATTTATGCAAATCTTGCCAGGATACAGCTCATATTTGAGCTTGTACTCAAGCCTGTTGACGTTCGGCATTACAATGTTTGCACCACACATGAGCCCCTTTTGTCTTCCCAGCGGGTCTAAAGTGCCAAGTGCAGTTGTTGCCGGAATATTAGCATCTGGATTCAAAAGCCTCAAAATGGCAATGCTCTTGAGCGTCAAATCAACTGAACCTTCTTTTGCATCTTTTAGAGGCGTTTGGGGATGAGGAATAAAAGGTCCAATGCCTATCATATCTGCATCCAATTCCTTTACAAGAATTATGTCCTGTGCCAAATCATCCAACGTCTGACCTGGAAGGCCTATCAAAAAACCTGTCCCAAGTTCATACCCAAGTTTTTTGAGCCACTTAAGGCACTCTATCCTGTTTTCAAAGCTCATGCCAGGATGATACTTTCTATATAGCTTTTCATTTGAAGTTTCAAACCTCATCAGAAACCTGTCCGCCCCGGCATCTTTAAACACCTTGTACTCATCATACGACCTTTCACCAATCGAAAGTGTTATAGCAACGTCAACCACCCTTTTCATCTTCTTTATGATTGAACACAGCCTGTCTTTGGTGTAATACATGTCCTCACCAGACTGCAGCACCACAGTGCGGTACCCCATTTGATATGCTCTTTTTGCAACTTCTACTATCTCATCTTCCTGCATTCTGTACCTTTGAGCATTCTGGTTGCTGCGCCTCAGTCCACAGTAAAAACAGTCGTTTTTGCAATAGCTTGAAAATTCAATAAGTCCCCTCAAAAAAACCTCGTCGCCAACGTGCTCTTTCCTTACCCTGTCTGCTGTTTTGAAAAGAAGATCTTTATCCTCACCTTCTGCCATCAGCAAAAGTTTTATCTCATCCTTTGTGAGATTGCTCTCATGATACGCTTTTTCTAAAATCTCTTTCACTTTCATCTTAAACTCTCCTGTCATAAAGCAAATTTTGAGTATTTCTATCTACTTTGCCGGAATTGATTTTATTATACCACATTTTAAAAGGGTTTAAAAGCATTTTGCCATCCACGTCTGCGTCAAGATTCTGTAGGTAAAAAATTTTTATAACTGACCTCACCGTTAAAAATCTAGGAGTTTAAAATTAGTAGTTTATATATATTGCTAATTATGTTAAATTATTACTTCAACAAATCATAAATATCCGCTTTCTTTTTTGCTTTTTTAATGTAAAAATATATACTAGTTGTTTACTACTCAAATACCTACTGCTAATCCATTTACTCGTATTAATTCCTTTAAAACGTATTTTATCCATGGCTTGCTCGCAAATGGACCTTCCAGTATCGGTAATGAAACTCTTAACCATTCTTCTATGTCTTCTTCCGCGTATTTTCTTTTTTCCTCCTGCTTTGTCGGCTGCATTATCTTTTTTATTTCATCTCGGACCTCACCTTCCTTTGTTTTGATTTTTGATTTTCCCCCAGTGAGGTCTTTTTTTCTGCACTCATACCTCATTTTCCTGCTTCGTTACCTACTGAAATTTTACACTATCTTAGAAAATTTTTTGCGCCTTATATTGAAATCCTCAGCACAATTACCTGTCTACCTTCAAAACTTCGTCCTTGCCGAAGACAAAATGCCCGGACTCGTATCCCTTACCTTCCACATTTAAGATGACACCTTCTACTCCAAAGTTATAGCCGTAGGTGTTTACTATGCTGTCTATAAGTAGCGCCTCATATCCCGAGCCGGCATTCATCTCAGTGATAAGTTCTTTAGAAAAATTAAGCCTCAGAACATTTTCTCCTTTTTTTATATCCAAGAGTCGTGTGTTTTTGCTCAGTACTCTGTACTTTTCGCTTTTCAAAAGTTCAGTTATCCTCTCCACAAGAGTTTCGCCGGTTTTAAACTTCTCTACTACCCTATCTTCCAGCAATTTATCCACGTTTTCTGAAGGATAATAAATTGTCAGCTCTTTTGCAGGCAGGCAGTTGTCTTTTTCAGCATCGCCAAATTTAGAAAGATTGTCTTCTACAGTCATGTTATCAGATGCAAATCTTTGTTTGACAAGCCCTACACCTTTTGCAAAATATCTTTCTAATACAAAATCTCCAGACTTGCCCACAACTTTAATACATGTAAATTCTCCTGCAGGTACTTCTACCTTCTCATTTAAGCTTTCAATAGTCCAGACAATGCTACCGTCTTGCCAGCTGACTTTTTCTTTTATGGGTGATTTTAAATAATACTCTTCATGGGTAGGTTCTTCTGCAAGATAGTTTATCCTGTAATAACTTTCTTCGATAGAATTAATCACCTTCACGCCTTCATTACTTACTTCAAAAACTTTTGCTACAACAGTACCTCCATTGTCATAAGAGAACTGAACTCTGTTTCCTTCAATAAATTCTATATCCACTCTTCCACCTGCAAATTCATTGCCGATACCTTCGTATTTCCAATAAAGATTTTCCGAAACCGGAAAGTAATCGGTCACTTTTGTTTCTTCCTTGGGTAAACTACTTTCGGGGCTTTGATTTTCCCTAGTGCAGCCTGTAAAAACTACTGATAAAACCAGCACTGTCGCGATAGCAAGAAAAATCTTTTTCAATTTCAAAACCTTCTTTCTTAATTATTTTTCATAGGTCCTTACAAAATCCGTGTAATTTTTTATAGCTAGAATAATTGCAAAATTATAAATGTATTGCATCTTAGCCAAACTTTTCTAGAAACTGCGCCGGTGTCAAAATTAATGGTTTTTCAATTTTAACATCAAGAAGATCTTTATCCCTTGTACCTATGCTTTTCTACTATAATTTTCATTATTTCATCCATTTGTGTATTGGGAAACAATATAGCAGAAATTAAAACATTTGTATCAACCATTATTCGCATGTTGCTCTTCCCACATTTCTTTCCTGATCTTTTTAACTAAATCAACTATATCCTGTTCACTTTTTAAACCAGCTTTTTCTGCTTCCCCTTTAAATTCATTTTGTATTTGACGAAGTGCAAACACTGCTGAATTTTCTATAATAATTTTCCCATTCTCTTCAATAAAAACTACCTTATCTCCTTCTTTAAGGTTCAATTTTTTACGTATTTCTTTAGGAATTGTAATTTGGCCTCTTGTTGTCACTTTTGCCAATTCCATACTATCCCTCCTTTACGCATTGAAAATAAGATTTTTCTTACTTTCATTGTACTTCAAACTTAATAAATTATCAACTACTTTTTAACTTTCTGTGCGTGTCAAGATGTCGTAGATAAAAATTTTTTGTAGCTGACTTCACCGCTAATAACTTTTAAAACATATTTTATCCATAGCTTGCTCGCAAATGGCCTTTCAGTATTGGTAATGAAACTCTTAACCCTTCTCCTACGTCTTCTCCTTAGAATAAAAAGAACTCAAACCAGAAAACTATCACATTTAGAGTATTAAAAAGAAATTATGAGAAAAGTAAATAATAGGGTTGTTTCAGAAAAATAACCTTCTTTACTACTGCCCAATTATTTTTTAATAACCTAGCATCAAGGAGGGCAAAAGTCAGGCGTAGCGTATCCCTAACACCAAGGGACAGCGACAGTACAATGAATTGAACAGAGTGATAAAGAAGGTTCATATTCTATCCCGAAAATAAAACACCGCTAAAAAAGACAAAAAAACAATAACTATACAAACCTATAGTATTCCGCTTAAAAAATTACTCTATAGGTATTATGAGGCATTGTATTAAATTGTGCATAAACCTTACGCTGTATCCTCCACGGTGACTTTTAATCCTAATGCCTCTAATTTCTTGATGGACTGTTTCACAATTGCTTCTTTCTTGCGTTCTTCGTAATAGTTTACTCCTAACTCATTATATCTCTCTTTTCGCTTTAATAAATAATACACAATCGTAAGAATACTGTGAGCTACAGCAACTACAGCGCGATTGGCTCCTCGCCGGGCAGCTATACGGTGATATTGCGCTGATAAATATGTATCTTTCGTGTGAGCAGCGGCTCTTGCAGCTTCTACTAACACAGACCGTAATTTTTCGTTCCCTTTTCGTGTTCTACCCGATTTTCTTTTCCCTGCACTTTCATTGTTACCTGGAGCTACCCCCGCCCAGGAGCAAAGATGCGCAGCCGAAGGAAATTGGTCCATGTTAGTCCCAATCTCAGCTATTATGTGTTCAGATGTGCGTCTGCCTATTCCAGGAATAGTGTCTAAACGTTCCAAGTCCTCTTCAAAAGGGAGCATTCGCCTCTTTATCTCTTCATCCAATAAGGCTATTTGTTCATCGAGAAAATCTATTATGTGCCAGCTGTGTCTTTAACATTAATCTTTGATGTGGCCCTATTAAACCATTTAAAGCTTTCTTTAGTTCTTCTTTCTTATTCTTTAATCGTTTCTGAGCCAATTCGGATAAAATGGCAGGATCTTCTTCTCCATTAATTATAGCTTCAATCATCGCACGTGATGATTTCCCCAGTATATCTGTAGTTACAGAAGCAAGTTTAATATTTGCTCCCTCTAATACTTTTTGCATCCGGTTTATTTCTCTGGCACGTTCTTCTATTAAGCTCCGTCGATATCTTATTAATTCCCGCAATTCCCGCTGCTCTCTTGAAGGAATATAACTGCCCTGCAGTAAACCATGCTGCAATAATCCTGCAATCCACTCCGCATCCTTTACATCCGTTTTTCTGCCCGGTACATTCTTAATATGATTAGCATTTACTACCATTGGATTGAGCCCCTCAATCTCAAGAATATTGTAAATGGGCTTCCAGTAAGAACCTGTACTTTCCATCGCTACATGTGTACACCTTTTACTTTTAATCCAGTCCACCATAGCTAGTATATCTTCAGTCATTGTGGAGAATGTACGTATTTCTTTTTCTTCTGGTGTAATTACACAAGCTACTACAGTCTTTCTATGAATGTCTAAGCCACAACAGCGTGGATATATAACTTCCATTTGTATCATTGTCCAGCGGCTTTTAAATTTGAAGGGCTGGTGCAACAACCTCTATCGATTATTCTATCCCGCGTGCTTCCATATTGGAGCAACAGTCTGTGGTGCACCCGGTCGTTGTGGTTCAGTCTAACCATCGAGCTCGAAGCATCAAAATAAAAACGACCTGCCTTCACCAGCCGCTAAAAAAATTATACTAGATTTTATGAGTATTTTCATCCTCTGCTGGTGATGCTTATTGCATCATAAATGTCTAACCAGAGGAATTTTACACAAAAATTTGGACCTGACCAAGGAATTAAAATACTCTCTTACCTCCAACATAGGTTTCCAAGATTTTTATTCCTTTCAGTTCATTTTCCTCGACTTCAAAGGGATCTCTATCAACGACTATGAAGTCCGCCAGCTTTCTTTCTTCGAGAGTTCCCAGATTGACCTCTTCGAACATTATGTAGGCAGAACCAAACGTGTAGGCATAGAGAGCTTCTTCTAATGTTAAGCACTCCTCTTTACTGTCTTCATAATAGGGCACATTTTCGTATTTTCCTCTAGTTACCGCTGCATAAACTGTCTCCCATGGGTTAAGGACCTCAACAGGGCAATCGGTTCCAAAGCCAATGCTTACATCATTCTCAAGCATACTCTTAAATGGATAAATCCACTTAACCCTTTCATCTCCAACCCTGCTCTTTGCCCACCAGTCAGTTATTACAAAGCGTGGCTGTACTGAAGCTACCACTCCAAGTCTTGCTATTCTCTTGATTTGGTCCTTTCTCAAAATCGACGCATGCTCTATCCTGTGCCTTCCATTCTTAATATCTCCAAGATTCTCGTAAGCGTCGAGGATCATATCTATTGTTTTATCCCCGATTCCGTGAATCGCCAATTGCAGTCCAGCTTCATGTGCTTCTTTAATAAGCTCTTTTAATGTTTTCTTATCAATGTTTGGATAACCGCTTGTAGATGGTTCATCACTATACGGTTTGGAAAGCCAGGCAGTTCTAGCCCCTAAGCTCCCATCGGCAAGAATTTTAATCCCATTAATCTTGAGCTTCTCATCTCCAAACCCTCTCTTAGTTCCAAGCTTTTTGAGTGACTCTAAAATATCTTTGTTCCCGTACATTCCCTTATTGCTCACTTCTCTTCTGCCCGGCTCTAGATAAACTATAACTCTTATTAAGAAGTTCACTTTTTCTTTTAGTCTGCTAAGTCCTTGTATCGATTTCTCATCACAACTTACAAAGCCTACTGTAGTTACCCCCTGGGAGGCAGCAAAGCTCATTGCATTTTTAAAGAACTTTTCATAATCTTCTAAAGTCAAGGTTTCCTTGAATTTCTCTCTCGCAAGTTCAAATGCCTCTTCTTCAACTATCCCAGTAGGTTCTCCATCCTCGTTCTTTATTACTCCAGGAGAGTCAATTTCTAAAAGTCCAGTGAGTTTCATTGCCTTAGTGTTAAGAACACCTGCATGTAAGCAAACTCTTGAAAGCATAACAGGCCTATCTTTTACAACTTCGTCTAAATCCCATCTTGTTGGCCAGCTCTTTTCCTCAAATAGTTCTTGATCCCAACCATGCCCGATAACCCAAGTAGTTTGCGCTTTTTCGGCATAATCCCCGATTTTCTTCTTCAGCTCCTTTATGCTTCTAACCCCTCTTAAGTCAACCATATTCAGGTACATTCCTAGTTCGTCAAGATGCATGTGGGAGTCTATAAAGCCTGGTAGAACGGTTTTGCCTTCCAAATCAACTACTTCCCCATTTAGAAATTTTACAATCTCCTTTGCTTTTTCATTTTCTCCTGCATAGACCACTCGTTCATTTACCACTACTAACGCATTTACGATCTTCTTTGGATTAAAACGTGTATAAATCTTTCCATTTACAAACCCTACAACATCCATACTTCATCCCTCCATTGTTGGGTATAGAATTGAAATATTGAAAAAGGTATTGAAAGGGTTCATCCTTATGTCCCTGCTTTTCGCTCGGTATCTTCTTTTGAGAAATGCTGCTCTTCAAATTCTTTCAATGAGCTTTTCTGACCTTTTCATGCCTACCCTGTTATTAGTGGCTTTCTTTAGCTTCCCTGCTATTTCTTCTTTGCTCAGTTTAAGGATTATGCTGGGAAATGGACAGTTCCTCAATACCCATAAGGCTATTTTCCCCCACAAATTCTTGAATACTTCTTCAAATTCAGGAAAGTATTCGTCTAATATTGCAATAATTTTATTCTTTACACTGTTTAAGTTTCTTTATTAACTGCTTCCTTGCAACTGAAAGGTTTCTTAAATCTGCATATGTGTTTTGAGGTAAAAGACAGTTTAGAAATTTCCCTTTCTTTTATTAGTCTTGCAATTATTAACGCGTCCTTTCTATCGTTTTTTGATGGGCTGTTGCCTTCTTCTTCTTTCCCTAAGGAAAAACATTTGCAGGAATAAAATTTTTAGAATGCCTATTGTGATATAACTATGTGATTCATCAATATCAGTGTCAATAGCAGATTAAAATGACCCATTTTCAACGGTTTTTAAATTGACCCACCCTGCGTTTTACCTGTTTCTCGTGCAATTGCCTAGATCCTTTTGCCTTTTACAAAGTTCAATTTCCCAGCCTGTATTGTTTATTTCTACATATTTCTTCAAATTCCTTCTTTTAAGAAAGATAAAAAATAAAAAGTACCTATCTGGTACTCAGACTGTTGACAAAATAAAGAAGTGGCATTTTGTGTGTAAATGCGACTTGTTGTCAAAGCGGTAACTAAACTTGGCGAACTTGAGGAGCGAAGGCGGGGCGAGCAAAGCGAGCGGCCACCTGAGCCTGAAAGGCGAATTGGCCGAGTACCTATCTGGTACTATGAATATCTTTTTAAGTCCAATTGCTTTTATTTTTCCTCTTTTTCTTTATCATCTTCCTGAGATGAATTTGATTCTCCCTTCATCAAGCTTTCTTTTGCAAAATTGATAAGTTCCTCTTCATCTTTCCCATTATCAGGATATGTACTTATGGCATAACGCCAGCTGCCACGCAGTTCGCCCTAAATCTTTTTCACTACAACTTCCGCGCCTTTTCTTCCCGTCACAGGAAGAACAAGCACCAGAGTATTTTCGTTAATTTCAAATACCGCACTATATCGCGAAGTTTACTTCTTATCTTCTCTGCTATTTTTGAAATTTGACCTGCAATTTTTCCTTCGCAATGTGCCAGAACCAGCGAGAGATTGACATTATCTCTTCTGGCACGGTTTACTTCTTTTTTCAGCAGGTCTTTAAGTTCGGGATAGCGATCTTCTTTTTTGACACTCCCTACTAATTTTACTACCCGCTTCACAAGTTCTTCTGCTTTAAAGGGTTTAACAAGATAATCCACTGCACCGGCTTCCACTGCCCGTCTAATTGAGGGTACGGTAGCATCTATGCTCAAAATTATCACAGGAATGTGTCTGTACTTTTCCTCTGATTTCAAGTTCCGAATAAATTCAAAGCCATTCTGATCTGGTAGATTGATGTCTGCAATTGTTAGTACTGAGTCTACACAACCAGTTAACCAACTTGGGTTCTATTTCAAATTCCTCTGCAAAGACTTTGCCTTCTATAAAAAGCGTCACATATCTAAAGTGTACCAGAAGACGTAGATTGCTGTCGTGAATTGCTTTCGTTGTTATTAAATGCCGGCACTGTAGGAGAAATAAGTTTTGATTTTGACACAAAGTATTTATTAATACAAGCAGCTGCCACCTGAAGGATAGGTTAAGAACTGGCCTATATGGTAACCTGCATATCAAGACTTAATTTTAAAAAGCTTGGTGGAGCAATTTAAAATCGTTGAAAATGGGTCAATTTAAATCCGCTATTGACACGCGTTAATTTAAGTCTTTTTAATGTTTTTTTAACGTTATTGCATTACTAACTGCATTACTACATTACCATGAAATCAGCACGCTATTTGCAAAGTCTCTTTCTTATCTAAAACTCGCAGCAAAATAGTAAAACTCCCAATCAATATCAAAAAAATTTCCAACATAATAAAAACAGGGCTAAACTACAGGTTTATTTATTATCTACTAACGTTGAAAGACTATTTTATATTTTATCATGTTACTTTTTATTCTTTTATTTTTTATGTTTGTCGATTTTTAGCTAATTCTTTTTCCCACCACCGTTGTAGTACCTCTTCATCCAGAAGGATACGGCTTCCTAGGCGTACATGAGGTATCTTTTTTTGTCTCACAAGAACATAAATCATTTCTTGTGATATTGTGCCACCAAAAAATTCTTGTGCTGCCTGTTTTACAGTGAGGATCTTGGACATTTCTTCTACCCTTTTGCAAAATTATTTTTCAAAAGCGTTTAATCATTCTGGTTTTAAATAAAAAAGAAGCTTTTTTAAATCGTTTATTTCTTTTTTATCTTTTGCTCTATCCTTTGTTTTCCCATAAGCCACTTTTCTAAAGCTTTTTTAGGAATGAGTATTTTACCCTTTTTTCCTTTACCCTGGGTCCGATTATGGGGAAGTACTCCACGGTAAACCATACAATAAATAACATCCCTTGATACCCCTAATGCTTCTGCAGCTTCTTTTATAGGATTCATCGCATTCTTCTTTCCGTTCTAATTTTTATCGATAAAAAAGAGGCGGTTGCTCCACCTCTTGTATGTGTTAATTCTTAATTTATTTTTATTTTCTAACAATTCTCAAAAATTCCTCCGGGGTAACAATCTTAACTATCTTGTCAGTAAATTCTATCTTGTCTCTAGTTACAATATAATCAACTTTTCTTCGTTTCCCACTTTGAAACATAGCAGCATCTTCAAAATCTGTGTTCTTCATCTTTAAAGCTTTTATAATATCTGTTTTAGTAGTACTTATTATTTCTACAAGTTTAAGATATTCTGACAACATAAGCACTCTTTCTTCTTGACTTTTGTATCTTCTCATAATATAGTAAATATCTGTAACTGACGAAGCAGTTATACAAGCTTTTATTTTATCGTCTTTAACCATTTCTAATATTCTACTAGCTGGTTCAAAAAATGGTTCTCTTTTGAGTAAAAAATCGAGAGAAATGTTTGTATCAAGTAGCACTATCATATTTGTTCAGTCTCTCCTCTCTTGCTGCTTTCAAATCAATTTCTTCGGTAACTGGTTTACTCTTTTTTATCATTTCTAAAAGCCTATCATAAGCAATTTCTTTCTCATTTTTTGATACAGCTGTAAGCTTTGCTACAGGCTTTCCGTTTTTTAAAATTAAAATGTCCTCCTTTTCTGAGAGTTTTAGAAACTTTCCTACATTGTTTTTAAATTCTGTGGAACTAACCTGCATCATCTTTGAACACCCCCGTGTATTGCCTATAATTATTATACTATATTTTAGCTGTTTTGTGCTACAATAATTTTAGCTATAATAATTTACTTCATTCCGTATATAAAAACGGTTTTCATTCTTTAAAAACCTCTAAATTAATGTTGAAAATTTTATAACTGCAGTAAATTCAAGTACTATTTATTAATTCTATAATTTCTTTTATTTCACTATTTTTTCTTGACTTTGTCAGTTCGAAACCCAAAAGGCTTGGAAATACAGGTATTGACAAAAAATGGGCGTGAAATTTGCCACTACATTATTTTCATATGCTAATTAATGCCACTTTATCAATGTCAAACTTTATCTTGGAATTTTGGGAGCTATACTGTTTGAGAAATTTACCTATCTCAAGCTCTTCCCAAAGTTTTCTATACACAATATATCCCCAGTTTTTAATAATCCCTTCTGAAACATCTTATGGAAAAAGCTTGATGGAACCTGTTTCTTCACTGGAGCTTAAAAATATTTTTTGCAATTTATCTACAAGATTAATGAAAGAGGGGTCATTTTTGAATACTTTTTCTCTCCCTTATCTTTTGTTCTTCCATATGAAGATAAAAAACTACGGAATCCTTTTTATTACACGGGATTCCGTAGAGTTTGTCTACAGTCTGAGGCAGTAATAATCAGTCATTACTACCTAACACAATTTTAGTTTAATTTAAACTTTAAATTTATCTACCACATTTGCTAAGCGTATAGCCATTGAATGTAAGTTCTGTGCTATTGCAGCCACTTCTTCTGATGATGCTGAAAGTTCTTCTGATGAAGCGGCCACTTCTTCTGATGCCGCAGAGTTCTCTTGTGTTACGGCACTTACTGATTCTACTTTAGATAATATTTCATCTTTAGATTTTACTATTTCATCCATTCCTTTATAAGTCTTATCCATAAATGGTGCTATGTTTTCAACCGATTCTAAAATTTTGCCAAATGCCTCAACAGTGTTTTCTACTACATTTGTTTGAGATTTTATAAAGTTATCTACTTCATTTGATGTTTTTATTCAATTATTTCGTTGGTTGATTTTTTAGATTCTTCCGCAAGCTTTCTAACTTCTTCAGCAACCACTGCAAATCCTCTTTCAGCTTCTCCAGCCCTGGCTGCTTCGATAGTCGTATTTAATGCTAGAAGGTTTGTTTGTTCTGATATTGATGTTATTACATTGGTTATGTTGCTAATTTCCTTAATTGATTTTGTAAGATTATTAATCTTTGATATAACTATATTGACTTAACAAGCTTGTCCATCTCTTTTTTACCATTGTTAGCCCTATCTGCTGTATTGCCTGTTTCATTTTTAACGTTTTGAAGTTCTTTATAGACATTTTCTACATTTCGAGTTAAACCATGTATTAAACCTACTATATCCTGGAGATCATTTGCCTGAGCAGTTACTCCTTCTGCGACTTCTTGTATAGTCTTTGCTAGTTCTTGCGAAGATGATGCTAATTCTTCTGATACTGCTGATAAGTTTTCTGAATTTGCTCTTAAAGTTTCTACATTTTTTTAACTGTTCTTATTGCTTCTTTTATATTTTCAATTACGGTTTTTAATGATCTATTCATTTCAGTAAATTCGTTTTTACCCTCATCATCAGTTTCAGCTGTAAAATCATATTTTGATAATCTCTCAGCAAGAATGTTGACTTGCTTAATAGAATTTCTCAGTAATCTTGTTATTGCAAGTGCCGTTATTACGGATATTGCTGTAAGTAAAATAGAGACTACTAAAAAAATTACTTTTGATTTTGAATATGCTAAATTTGCTTTATCTACAACATTTGCTGCAGTTTCAGCATTTAATTTGACTAAAGCTTCTATATTATTTTGTGTATTTGATGTAAGTTCAACAAGCTTTGCTATTTCTTGAGCATTAATAGTTGTATTAGATTTAAGTTTTTCTAAAAGCATCTGAGCATTTTCAATATATGCATTATAAATAGTAACTCAACACACCTATATTATTTTGCACTTTACAACTTCCTGCTATTGAAAAATCCAGTGTAAATGTCCATTTCAATTTCCTGATTGTAAGATGGAAAACTACTTTCTTCCTTCACATAAATTCTGGTACCGTTTATCTTCATCAATACTTTAGAACCTCTGCGAGTAATCCCAGCTGAAAGACCATCAATTAATCTGAAAAATCTGTACATTGGCAATAGAACCTCAGGGAAGTCGGAGGGCAGTTCGTTTTCAAGATGATGATGATACTTTATCAAATAATACACCTTATCGTCTATATTATATAACGCCTTGCTTAAATCAGCGCTTCGAAATGCATGAAAATAACCCTTTTCAAACACTTCTTTCGGATTTACTATATCTCCTATCTTCAAGTCCGGCTGTACTTTCCCAATATCATGCAGAACAGCTGCCTGTACAAGTGCATTCTTATCCATCCCAGGCAATTCCATCAGACCTTGTCTAAAAGCATCTGCAATTAATTTAAGCATGTTTACCACGTGCCTGAAACCACCATTTCTGATTATACCGGTTATCTTCACCATGCCTGTAGTTTCATCGTACTCATCCATATACTCTGGAATGGATTTTAATCGTGTCTCTATGCGCTGGTCCGGAAGCATAATCGAAAATGCCGTTTCCACTTCATTTTGACTACTTCTCAGTTTTTGCATCATATTGTATTCCGCTGTTATATCGGTAAATGTAACTAAAAAGTCATTTGTCTCACCTAAAATATTCGTACTCATCCTATAATAGGTTCCTGCCTTGGTTGTTAATATTTTTCCTCGATTATCGTTAATCATTTTTCTTATTTCTTCAACTTCTATTGGATTTTCGGATATTATTTCCATCGCAAGCTTATTCGCCCGTATGATTTCACCAATCTCCGAAACCAGCGCTACTCCAAAAGGTAAGAGGTCTATCACCATCCCTATTAAGCGTTCCAGCCCTTCCCTTTTTTCCTTTTCATCACTACGCGACTTTGCAAGTTCCTCAATTAAATTTTCAAGAGAAAGTCTAGCTATTACTCCTCCATTTGTGCTGGTAAATAACCGACAGTCTTTGTGTGTAATTACACTTTTGACAAGATCCTCTATATTCATGGTCGCTTCCACTTTATCTTCGTCTTTTATCAAGATAGCAACATCTTTAGCCTTAAACTTTGAAGCTTCATCTCCCATGAGAAACCATTTTAGCACTCCGTTATAGTCAATGTACCCCTTTGCGCCGTCTTCTTTTTCTACGATAACCACGCCTTCTTTACTTTCAAGCATTACTCTTGCAACTTCTCTTAAATCGGCATCTTGTGAAACTACAGGTAAATTAATATATCGGCCTATAGTTATATTTTCCATCAAATTACACTCCTCTAATCTTTTTGTTTGTTCAGATGGCTATAGAAAACAAGCCTGTTCTTGCCTTTTGTTTTAGCCGCATACAGCGCTGCATCTGCAAATTTTACGATCTCCTCCCTCTATTATCTTTTATTTTCTCTTAATATCTTAGTTTTTCTTTAATTTTCTCATCACAACAAGAGCATCTCATGGCTTATATTACCATTTCTTACTTATCTAACCATTAAATGGGTAAGCTTAATAAACCTCATATCCTATTTCCATATTATGGCGGGATAGCTCCACTTATCTCATGGGGTTTACCCTCCCATGTCTCACTGGATCTTAGTCCTTAATTCCTTCGTTCTACCTGCCATGAGGTGGATGTCATTTCTGCTCCATTGCAGGGTCTTTGCCCGTATGGTGATTATTTTTATGACAATTCCCGCTCTTGTTGTCAATATCCCATCTCTTGATTGGTTGTTTTTGTCTTATTCCTTCTTTTACCTTTTATGTCACATCGTTCACACTTTCGCTTTTCATAAAAATCAATTTCTTCTTAAGGGTCAGCTCTTTAGATGTGACTAAGTTAAAGCTGAAGAGAAGATGATTAACCCTTAATTGATTTGATAGTATGTTGGCACTTTTTATGCAGCTTCCTGTAAGCCTGGCCTCTTTATGTCCTTCATCATCTTGATTGGGTCATATTTTACTCCTTTCTTTAATATGACATAAAATATCCTTATCAGTTTGTTGCACAATACTATTAGTGATTGCTTCTTTTTTAGCGGGTTTTGCGCTCTGGTGGTGTAATATTTGTGTAGTTCACGAAATTCTTCGTTTTTTGCGACCAAGGCCATTACTGCATTAAATAGCACACTCCTCAATCGCTTCCTCCCTCTTTTACTTATTGTCGTTTCTCCTTTATGCTTACCAGAGCTATTTTCTATTAGGTTTAATCCCCCTAGTTTTTGTATCTGTTTTGGATGTTCATATTTTTCAATATCTCCTACTTCTGCAATAAAACCTGCTACTGTGTTTACTCCTATCCCTTTGATTTCTAGTAGTTCTTTAACCCCTGGTATCTCAACTATTAATTCTTCCATCTTCTTCTCTATTTCTTCAATTTGTTTTTTTAAAAATTCGTATTGTTCAATGAGAGTCTTTATCTCGTATTCCGCCATCTTTATGCCCTGCTTCTTCCCTATGCTCTCCTTAGCAGTTTCTATCAGCTTTATAGCCCTTTTTTCTCCTACCCCTCTTTGTACTTCTTTCTTCCATATCGATATTATTTCTTCAGCACTCTTTTTTGCTATCTTCTCAGGCGTTGGAAATTCTCTTAATGTGATAAGTGCTGCTTTCCCTTCCCAGTCTGAAAATACGGTGTTAAACTCTGGAAAGTATATGTCCAACCATCTTGTTATTTGATTTTTTGTCATCCCTATTTGTTTGTTCAACCTGTCTTTTATGCCCATCGCTACCCTTAATTCTGCATATACTCCTTCAGGTATTATCGGCTCTACATATCTCCCGTCTTTTACTAGCATTGCTATTGTTTTTGGGTCTTTCTTATCGCTTTTTGTGGGAGAATTGTCATCTAATTCTTTGCTCATCTTTACATGAAATGGATTAACCAATACTACCTTTATGTTATTGTCTTTAAGGTATTGGGCAAAACACAGCCAATATTGCCCTGTCGGTTCTATCCCTACTATTAGTTTGTTTTTCTTATGTCTCTCCATCAAGTCTTTTGCCCAGTTAAGAAATTTTGTCATACCTTCTCTATTGTTTTCAAATCTCAGGTATTTCCCATATTCTACTCCTCTGTAGTCAAATGCTCTGGCATAATGGCTTTCTTTTGCTATGTCTACTCCCGCAATTAATGTGTCTCCCGTTACTTGCAAAATCTTTTCATTTTGTTTATACTTCATTTTAGGTACCTCCTGTTTATTTTGATAATTCGAGGTAAGTTCTTAAACTTACACTCTGTATTTTATCAGGAGGTACTTATTTTTTCAAAGTCCATTCTCCCTTATGATAGTGTCAAGATACTGTAGGATTTTTTTAAGACAACCCCTGAAACTTAGTTAATTTCAGCCTTCAACTTATCATGCTTTTTTATATAACTTGTGCATATTTTAATGCTCTTAAAACCCTATATATTGGCGTTACTTTCCCTATATTCAAAACTGTAATATTGTTTATCTTTTCATTTGTAGACGTTTTAACTCTCCTTACCGCTTCTTTTATTTGCTTCTTCGTTAATTTGTAACTTCCTGCATTTATATTCTTTTTCTTGCCCCATTCTACTTCTCTTAAGTCTCCTCCATTCTTGCTAAATACCCTTAATTTCGCCATTAGTTTTAATCCTTCTCTGCTCCACCCTAATGGATTCCTGCTTAGTCTTGCTGAAAATACATGGCTTATATGTCCTTCTGCACTGCACCCTATTACATCTTCGTCTTCGTTGTATATTTTTATCCCTTCCCAATTGTTTAGTATGTATTTCTTTGCTTCTTTTATCTTCTCTTTCTCTCTCTCTTCCTCTGCTGCCTTTATTAACTCATCAAATACCTTCTTTACTCTTTCTTTATCCCCTTCATTTATTGCTCTCCATATCTTATCCCTATACTTTGGCTCTTTTGATGTAGCTTTTAATACGTATTTGTTTAAATGATATCTGTCTAGTACAAACCTTGATTTTAATATCCATTTTAATCCCTCTTTTATCCACGGTGCCCCATCTCCTGCTATGTATATCTTCTCTATCTTCTCTTCTTTGTAATTGTCTTCTATGTAATTTGCTACATCTATCCATATGTCTTCAGGTTTCTCTCCTACATATGCTTTGTAATAGACATTCTTCAGTACGTTCCTTCCGTTTTTCTCTTCTCTACCTTCATGTATGTATACTAATCGTGGAGTTTCATCTCTCCCGTCCTGTAAAGGTACATGGTCCTCGTCTGCCTCTATGTATAAAACCCTTACTTCTTTCTTTTCTTTTATTTCTCTCTTTACTTCTACTTCCCCTATTTCCCTTATTGCATTTAATACCGTCTGTTTACTTAACTCCTCTGGACATGCTTTTTTACTACTTCTCTCATATGATTCTTCTATTGCGTTTTCTACTAACTTTATCTTTACTCCCTTTTCTATCCTATCGTGCCGTCCTATCTCTAATGCATCATCCACCAAATATGTATATCTCCCATCCTCTTTAGATTTGTAATATGTCCTCTCATATTCAATATCCCCAAGGACTGTCGTTAATCTCTTTTTATCTTTCCTCTCTACTACCCATTTTTCTTTCCTTCTCTTGTCTTCTTTTATTATCCTATCTAACTCTTCAATAATTGCTTCTATTGCCCCTCTACCTAGTTTGTCCGTGAGTTCCTTTATCCTTGCTACAAGCTCTGTAATATTCATTCCTTTGTTTAACAAATCACCAAAAATTTCTACTACTTCCTCAGTGAAATTTAGAGCATTTTGTAGTATAATATCCTCAAAGATATGTTTTTTCACAAGAGACACCCCTTTCTGTGATGTTTTGTTTCCAAGTTCTATTTTATCACAGGGGTTGTCTCTTGTTTTTTTCACTCAAAAAATCCTACGATAATTTTACACTATGCACCCTCCTTATTTTTTATTCATTACAGGAATGCTCCATACTTAAAGGACGATCATCCGGATATACTGCCGCACCTATGCTGGCAGTAGCTTTAATCTTGGCTTCTGTAAAAATCCCTTCCTCTATTTTTTTCCTTACCCTTTCAAGAGCTTTTTTGGCACCCTCAATTTCTGTTTCTGGCAGCAATATGAGAAATTCCTCGCCTCCATACCTCATAACCACATCTTTATCCCTGAGGCAAGCTTTTATAACAGTGCTCACTTCTTTCAACAACTCGTCGCCGATCAGATGTCCGTATTTATCATTAACATGTTTAAAATCGTCCAAATCAAGCATGGCTACTGTAAGAGGTGTTTTGGTCATATTTGTATTCAGCCAAACTTTCGAAAGAATTCTATCAATAGCCAATCTATTGTAGAGCCCTGTCAATGGATCTCTTTCTACACTCTCTTTCAGAGAAAGGAGTAAAGCGTCTGTTGCTATAAGTATCTGGGCCAGAAATTCTGTGGCTCTTTCAATGTAAATCCACTGTACCATATCGTTATCCTGCTTTATATTAAGAACGTCTTTCAGAACTTGATTATGAATATCTAAAATATTTGCGGCTTGAGCTGAAGAATCGTCCAATAATTTTATAAGGTGCTGGTATGCCTCAAACAGTATCTCATCCTGTCCGCCTTTTAAAATGTATTCTGAAAGGTAATTTTTATATTCCATCATAAAACCTTTGAGATTTGTCATTACCCCATTTCCCCCCTTGCTACTAGTACGGTAGCATCATCTTCTTTTATGCTGAATTCCTTTATTATTTTTAAAGCAACGTCTCTAGGACTTAATGTTCTTATCCAATCCATATCAGGCGATGGAATAAACTGATTCTTTATTCCATCGGTACAGACCACTAATGTAGAATGAAGCAATGATATCGGTTCTTTAAATATTTTTAGGCTGATCGGCATCCTACCAATAACACCGCTCACTCCCATTGTTCTCCTTACAGTCCCAGCATCGACAATCCAAGCCTTTATATTGCCCACGTTTATATATTCTATCATAGATTCAGAAACCAGAGCAACAAAAGCAACGCAGCCCCGCGTACCCCTTACAAGCCTTTCAAGATCCGCATATATCTTATCTATATTTCCTTCGGTTGAATTCTTTACGTAAAGTTCGATAACTTTTGCAACTTCGTACGCCTTTCTTCCGTGGCCCAAGACATCCGCTACAAATAACATATATTTTTCGCCCATCTTCTTCCACACACATACATCTCCGCTCTCTTCCTCAAGATAATGCGGTTTTGATGCCGTCCCGACTTGCAAAACAAAATTCTTCCCCTTTTGGTTAGATGCTTTAAGAGTAGCTTTCACTCTTGTTCACCCGCCAGGTTTTCGCTCGATTTCAAACTCATTGCTACTTTTTTTTACCACTTCAAGTCCTATTCCAAGTCCTCCGGCCGGCCTTTTTTCGCCGTTATCCACGTCAGCTTTTCCTATGTCTTCAGCCACGAGACATAAACCATCTTCCTTTAACTTTACCTCTATAAAACCTTTTTTACCGTATTTCAAAATATTAGTGGCCAGTTCTCTGGCCACGAGCAAAGCGGAAGGAATATCTATATTGAATTTTTCCATAAATTTCTTGAGACGGTATTCGAGAATAAAAAGATCAGCTTTAACAGCAATATCAACCTCCAGCTTTTCTGTCAAAACACGCGCCTCCTTTTTTCAACAATAACAACCGTTCCCTTTCCAACTTCAGATTCAATATGAAAGCTGTCCATAAGTCTTCTAATTCCTGCAAGACCCAACCCCAGGCTTCTTTCCGAAGTCGTATATCCTCCGCTTATGGCTAGTTCCACATTTTCTATCCCAGGTCCCCTGTCGCACGCCAAAATCTCTATGGCGGGCGCTTTTTCTGAACCTCCTTCTTTTTTCCTGATGTAAATATATCCTTCTTTTGCGTATCTGTATATATTTCTTGCCAGTTCCGACACGGCCGTAGCTATTTTGGTAACATCCGCCAGAGAAAAATCCATTTTCTGTGCAAAATTTTTCGCCATCTGCCTTGATACCGCAATATCGCTTTCATCTTTTATCTTCAATACTATATCGTAATCCTGGGGATTCACTTCTATCACCTAGTATCACCCCTTTAAAAGCAAAAAAGCATCAAAAAAGTATCTCTTATTCCAATTTATCAAGAATATTTATAGCATCCTCAAGGCTCTGGGCAGTGATTATGTCTTTCAGTTTGATGCCCATCTGGGATAGCGTAAGCGCTACCTGAGGTTGAATTCCGCATATAACGACATAGCATCCCATAGCCTTAGCCATGCCAGCCGTTTCCGAAAGAACAAAAGATATATAGCTATCGATTACATCGACCATACTAACATCGATTATTATTCCCCGAACTTCCTTCTCATGTATCTCATGGAGTATCTGCATCTGCAGTCTCTCAACTGTATTGTCATCAAGTTCAATTTGTATTGGAACAAGTAGATAATCATAAAGCTTAATGGTTGGCACTACTTTATTCTTCATAGTCGCTCCCTCTTTTTTGTCCATATCTTCCTCCTCTGTTATCAGATGTTATCTCAATTGCATGTTTAAGAGCGCTTTCCAAGTCTCTTTTTATAATTACCATATTGAAATCGACACCCAGCTTTACAAGAGTATGAGCTATCTCCGGCTTTATACCTGTCAGAATTACGTCACTGCCAAGCAATTTTACTGCGTTAAACATTTCTATTAAAAATCCCCCGACAATCGTATCGATCATTGGCACTCCTGTCACATCCACAATAACCACCTTTGCCCTAGTACTTGCTGTTCTTTCAAGAAGTTTTTCAGCCATGCTCTGTGCTCGGTGGCTATCAAGTGTACCAATAAGAGGTACCAGGAGTACATCACGCCATATCCTTATTATAGGGGTTGCGAGTTCGGCAAGTACGTGTCCCAGCTCTCTTATGCGCATCTCCTTATCATTTTTTATCTCGTCCAATACTTCGATTACGACCTTTAACATTTCTGGAAGGGGGAACCCTTCAATTCTGGCATTCAAAAGCTCCATCCCTCTTACCAGAGCACTTACATCAATAAAATTCAGCAAATTTTTGAGAGGTTCTTTTATCCTTCCTTTCATATCCTCACTGCCAAAGGCATCTGCGAGACTAATCAAAAAATCCTCCCATTCTTTTTTAGTATTATCTGATTCTGCTATTTCTTCTACAAGCGTTTTTAAATTATAAATAATAGTCTCTTTCACCGTACCCACTCCTATCTCAATATTTTGTAATTAGCTCAATCAAGCTTGAAAAATCTCATTTTTTCACTAAATTTGAGCTCTTTTTACCTTTTTCAAATAAAGCCTTTTTAAAACAACACAACACCTCCCTTAGGCAACTTATTTCACGGTTGCCTTTTATTAGCATATTTTTATGTTTTTTTACTTAGCCCTCGGCTACCCTATCATGTCTCTCAGGGTCATGCCCTTAATTACATTCCTTCCTCCTGCCTTTGAGGGCTTTTGGGGAGCTTCTTACTCGTATTCAGGGTCTTGCCCTTATGGGGGGTACTACAGCTTCCCCAACCTTATTTGCTCTAAATTGATTTGTTGCCCCCTAGGCTACTAATTCCTTTATTTGCTTCATACGATATTCTCCAAGTACTTTTTGTGAATCGTATTTTTCTTTCTTCTTAGCAAGCGTAAACATAACTCTTATGAGTTTTATTGAAATCGCAATTAATGCTTGTTTCTTCTCTAAAGGATTTTCTCGCCTTCTTAAAAAGTAGTTGTAAAGTGCTTTAAATTCTTTGTTTTTGGCTACTAATGTCAGGCTTGCTTTGTATAGAAGATTTCTTAACTCAGGACGCCCTCTCTTTGATATCTTGGTCTTCCCCCTGTGTTTCCCTGATTGGTTATCCGTTATGTTTAATCCCCCAAGTTTCTGGATTTGTTTATAGTGTGTGTATTTCCCTATGTCCCCTACTTCTGCTAAAAATCCTGCTACTGTTATTACTCCTATGCCTGGAATGCTTAACAGATATTCTGCTATGTCTATTTTTTTGAGCAGTTCTTCCATAGCTTTTTCTATGGTTTCTAATTGTGTTTTTAAAAATTCTAATTCATCAAGGTAAATGTTTAAACGTATTTGTGCCCCTTTTATCCCTTCTTTTACACCTATTGACTTTTTTGCTGCTTCAATGAGCTTTTCTGCCCTTTTCATGCCTACCCTGTTATTAGTGGCTTTCTTTAGCTGTTCTGCTATTTCTTCTTTGCTCAGTTTAAGTATTATGCTGGGAAATGGACAGTTCCTCAATATCCATAAGGCTGCTTTCCCCCACAAATTCTTGAATACTTCTTCAAATTCAGGAAAGTATTCGTCTAATATTGCAATAATTTTATTCTTTACACTGTTTAGTTTCTTTATTAACTGCTTTCTTGCAACTGAAAGGTTTCTTAAATCTGCATATGTGTTTTGAGGTAAAAGACAGTTTACAAATTTCCCTTCTTTTATTAGTCTTGCAATTATTAACGCGTCCTTTCTATCGTTTTTTGATGGACTGTTGTCCTCCTCTTCTTTCCTTTGTTTTACGTGATATGGGTTTACTATCACTACTGTATATCCTTTTTCTTTTAAAAACCATGCAAGTGGCTTCCAATAATGACCGCTTGGTTCGAAACCTATTAATATTTTTGTTGCTTTCGATTTTTCTTTGGCTTCAAGTATTTTGGATACTAGACGTTCATATCCATCTATGCTATTATTAAATTTGAAGGGTTTTATTACTTCAAGTCCTATGTGATTTATTATTCTTGCATAATGGGTCTTTTTAGCTACATCGACCCCGACAAAAATTATATCAGAACTGTGGACTAAAAGTAGTTTTTGTACTTTGTTCATGTGTATCACCCTCCTGGTTATTGTTTTTCCTTTTCACTTTCTTTTTTACCAGGAGGGTTTTATTTTTGCAAAGGCTGTTTTAATTTATTACAGGAATGCTCGTATAATATGATTGTAATCCACATTAAAAATTTAATAATAAACACACAAATTAAATCCTTAAAAACCATTTTTACCCTGGTAAAACAATCTCATAATTAAATTTCTCATTTTTATTTAAATGGTCCTTTGTCTCTGATAAACTTAAAAGTAGAAGGTCCCTTTTAAGTTTACTGAGGTATTTTTGACTCACTCCTGTGGCATGCTGGTAAAGCAGCATTACCACTCGGCAAAGACTGAACCTCTGGAGTTATTTGAGTAATACATACTCGTTTGTTGTGCCTCTTTAGCTTATCTGTCCATCGCTTGAGCATCGATGGTCAGGCACCCTATAAGCTAAATCTGAGCACTAATCACGGCGAGGGTGTATTACAAAAACTTAAGAGACAAAGGACCTTCAAAAAACTTTTTGCAAAAAGGAGCGTGAATTTATCCATGAGCTCTACACTTATTGTGGGCATGATATCTCTAGCGAATTAAATGCTGCTTCCTTTATTGATGAGGCCGGTAACCGCTTAGTTAAAAAAGCTTTATTCTTCCCCAATGATTTAGATGGCGCTCAGCAGCTTATAGATTTCACTATCTCTCTTGCTCAACAGTTCAATATTTCATCCATTAAATTTGGCATGGAAGCTACTTCACACTATGCCTGGCATTTGCATACTTTCCTGGCTTCTTCTCCTGAACTTGCTCCCTTTAATCCTCTATTCTACGTCATCAATCCTTCTATCATTAAATCTTTCAAGGGTGCTTATATCCATCTCCCTAAAACAGATTCTGTTGACGCAACTGTTATCGCTGAATGTGTTAGATTTGGTCAAGTCAAACCAACTCCGCTGCCAGATTTAAGATACGCTGCACTGCAAAGACTCACTCGCATGCGTTATCATATTGTCCGCAGTCTGGTCCGCGAAAAAAATCGCGCCCTAAACCTTATTTCCTTCAAGTTCTCAACCTATCCTTCAGAGTGCCCTTTTAGCAACATATTTGGTAAAGCTTCCTTAGCTATCATTGAAAATTTTACTCCTGATGATATTGCTTCCATGCCTCTTGATAACCTTATCGACTTTATTGTGAAAAACGGCAATAACAGACTCTCAGACCCTACTCAAATCGCCAAAACTTTAAAAGCTGCTGCTAACAGAGCTTACAGGCTTCACCCTGATCTTGCTGAAGCAAACGACTTAGCTCTTTCTATGACACTTGAAAATATTCGCTTCCTTGAATCCCAACTTAAAAAGCTTGACGGCAAGTTTAAAGACAGCTTAAAGCTTTTAATCAAACTCTAACTACTATCCCCGGCATTGGGGACGTCCTTGCTGCTGGTATCATCGCCGAAATTGGAGATATCAAAAGGTTTAATAATGAAGCTGCTCTTGCCAAGTATGCCGGCCTCATCTGGAATAAATACCAGTCTGGTAATTTCAATGCCCAGGATACTTCTTTGGTTAAGTGTGGTGATCAGTACCTGCGATACTATCTTGTTGAAGCCGCTAACTGTGTTAGGGTGCACACAGTGAGGTTTAAAGAGTACTACAACAAGAAGTATCGCGAGGTACCTAAACACCAACATAAACGTGCCCTCGTCTTAACTGCTAGAAGATTAATCCCTCTGATCTTTGCAATGCTCAGCAAAGGTCAAATATATCAAGAAAGAGGTGTTGTTAGTATTTAAATACTCTTTTGTTAAAAATTAATAAAGAACTCTATTTTGGAACTTCCAATTCCATTTATTGGCATGTTGGAAGAAGGGTATTTTTTTGTCTTTTTGCCCTTTAAATGCCTCAAAAATTTTTTAATTACCCCCTTGACATTTTACCGTTTGTCTTTGTTATTTTACTTTTACTTATTCCAATTAATATATTTTAACCAATCTTTTTCATTATGGTTATTCCAACAGAACCAATCTCTCTGGTTTTTCTTAAAATTCCGTCAATTATTAGAAAACTCCACTCATATACTAAAATACGACCAGCCATATTATCTCTTTCATTATAGATAGGTTTGTATCTATTGTCAATTATCATAACCAGTAGAAATTCTCGTAATACAAAAACAGTGAAGAAAACATTATATCAGCCGATAAATATTATAACATACAATGACCTTAAAAAAATATCCCCTGAAAAAACTAGAGAAGTTGTAAACAGCAAAAATATTGAGTATCTCAAGTCACACTGTTCGTAGAGCCATTAATGGGTCCTTTACATGATAAATTAAGAAAACTTAAAAAATCCTCCCAGAAAAACTTCTTCTGAATTAGAAAATCTTATCATCTCTGAAGCAAAAAAAAACTGTCTTTAGATATAGCTGTTTATTTTCGTACTTTTATAGAAAATATAGCTTAAAAGTAAGCAGAAATACAATAAAGTCTATCCTTAAAAGAAACTACTGTTGGCAAAAATAAAAAAACAAAAAAGGAGAAAGAAGTCTTTATGATGGGAGTAATAGAAAATTCATTCACATAGTGCAAATTGTGGCCTTATCCCCATTAAATTAAGCATTTTTGCCACATTGCCTCTAGTTGTTTTATAATAAATTTCTTTATTTTCTCTATATGCAGCAAGTATAAGCTGCAATAATGCAAAACTCATCTTGGATTTTTCTTCAAATTCGAGCTCTACCGCGTTAGCTTTCATCATAACTTCTTTTAAATGCATAATATCTTCTATTTTATTCTGCGTACTTATATTTATTTTGACAACGTCTTTGCTTCTATAGTCCTGCTTCACCTCTACGTTAACAACATCTGGTATATTTTGTAACTTCCAGACTACATCTTCGATTTTTAGCCGACTTTCCAATATTGCCGTTATCTTTTCACCTACAACTTCTTCTCTTTGTAGCATATCAACAGAAGGTTCAAAACTTATCACATTTCCCATTTCCTCAATATATTTTTCAATTATAAGAGCCCGTGCATTTTTCATTATGCAATCCTTGCTTATTTCAACTGATATTTCCAAAATATTGTTATTTACCTGGTTTTCTTTTTTTTCAACCTCTATGTTCTTACCATTATTATTGGCATTCATTTGTTTAAAACTATCTATAGCGTTAATCAACTCTTCTAGTATATAGCTATCATAGTTTTCTCCTTTTATAGATGCTGACACCATTTCTTTCAAAGTATCAAAACTTTTAAACAGTACATCTATCAAATAGTCATCTATGCCAAATTCACCCTTCCTCAGCTTGTCAAAAAGATTTTCTAATCTGTGGCAAAAATCTGCCACCATGCTGAAACCCATTGTAGCTGAGGAACCTTTTATTGTATGTATAATCCTAAAAATTTCATTTAAAATTTCTGCTTGGTTGGTATTTTTCTCTATTTCCAAAAAAAGCTGTTCCAATCTTGAAAGCTGTTCTTCCGTCTCCTCAACATAGGCATCAAGATAGTCCAACATCACTTTAAATGCCTCCTCCTAATTTTTCAGGATTTAGAACAAGAACAATATCCCCATCTCCCAATATAGCCGCACCCAAAAAATATACTGAAGATAGTTCCTCCGGAAGTGGCCTTATAATGATCTCCTGCTCACCAATAAATTCATCTACCATCACCGCCACGCCATTATTTAGTACAACAAGTGAATATTCTGTATCAAATTTTTCTTCCGCATCATTTTGAAGTCCCATAAATTCCTTTAGTCTCAAAAGTGGCATTATTTCTCCCCTCAATACTACTACTTCTTTTCCTTTCATCTTTCTTATATCCTCAGCCTTTATTTTTACTAGTTCTCCTACACTTTCAAGGGGCAAGGCATAACGGCGCTCTTTCAAAGTAAATAACAGCACCCTGGATGTTACCATTGTCACAGGCAGTTCCAGGTATACAGAAGTACCTACTCCCGCTTTACTCATCAAACGCACATTACCACCCAGTCTTCTCACTGTATCACGCACGACATCCATTCCCACACCTCTACCAGACAACTCCGTTACGTCATCTGAAGTACTAAAACCAGGTATAAACAGAAGTTCCAAAACAGCGTGTTCATCCATCGTCGCTCCTTTTTCAGCAGATACAAAACCTTTTTGAACTGCCTTCGCTTTTACTACCTCAGTATCGATGCCACGTCCATCATCTCTGACCTCAATAATAACCTTATCTCCTATTTTTTGTGCCTTTAGAACCAACAAACCTTCTTCGGATTTTCCCTTTTTTAACCGTTCTTCTGGTTTCTCAATTCCGTGATCGATTGCATTCCTTATAATGTGTAACATTGGATCATAAAGCGCCGTTACAATATTCTTGTCTATCTGGGTTTCCTCCCCCTCGGTAACAAGACGTACCTTCTTGTCAAGTTTTCTGCTAATCTCGCGAATCATTCTGGGAAAACGATCAAATATATATTTTATTGGAAGAAGTCTCAAGCTCATTACTATGTCCTGTAAGTCATTTCCTATCCTCTTTAACAAAACCTGCTTATCTTTTAATTCTTTTGTTACATCTGTTGATCCATATTCCATTTCGATTTTTTTTATCATAAACGAAAGTCCATTATTGACTGCAACCAGTTCTCCTACTAACTTCATAAGCTCATCGATTTTAGTCTGGTCTACTTTCAGCGTCTTCGTAGTTTCGATTTCTGAAAAACCTTTATTGTTCGTCATATCTCTGGAAATACTTTCATTATACTCTTGCAAGATTTTCTCTTCACCTTGTTTAATTTCACGCCTTTCTATTTCTTCATTCTCAGTTCTTGCTGCATAAACTCCCCTATCTTTAGACTCATTTTCCTGCAATTTTTTGTCGTTGTTTATTATAAGATTCACAAGATTTACAAATCTTTCTGGTAATTTGATTTTGTTTGTTTTAATCATTTTAACTAAATTTCCACTTTTTGTAACCCAACCCATGTATTCTGCTATCCTTTGAAGCACATTTATAACCATGTTTCCTCTCCAGCGCCGGTCTTCTGGCGTCTCTGCAATCTTATAGAACTCCTCCTGCTGTGAAATTATCATATCCATGACTTCTTGTACCTTGTCTTCTCCAGCCGACATAGCTGATAAAGAATCGCCTTTCGATGTCGTAAATTTTTCAATTGCATCAGGAAATACCGGTGACACAAGTACCTTTACATCAGTATCTGTTCCTATTACTTTATACAGTGTATCTTCTATTTCTTGGGCATTTTTATCAGATATCAATACAAAAGTCAAAGATATATAAGGGATAGAAGGATCAAGCTCTTCTAGTAAAGGTAATTTTCGCGTATCAGCATCAATATGTGTAACCTCTCCAATTTCTTTTAATTTGTCAAAAAATTCCGTTACATCAATTTCTACAGCTTTTGTACCTACTACTTGAAGTAGTATTTCATAAACATTTTCGCTTTTTTGTATTAATTCATTTAAAAAAATCTTTTTGTCTTTGGAAATAGTGCGTAACATGTCGTCTGTATGTATCACAGAAGCTTGAGGCATTTTATCCATTTCATCCAAAAACTCTGATATTCTGCCTTCAAATTCTTTTAGCTCCGGCGCTTTTAATGTCTCAAGTCCTTCTTTTTCAGCGTTTTCAACTAAACTTATTATCCTCTCAAAAGAATCCAGTAAAAAATCACTTATCTCCGTATCGAGAAATTTCTCTTTTTGTGCTATTTCCTTAATCAGTTTTATTAAACTTTCTATAAAAGAACTCAGTTTATTAAAATCATAGGACTTGCATAATTGCAATAACTCACTCAATCTGCTTAAAATTTCTTCAGCTGCTTTATCTTTCTCATAAGCATCTTCTAACCCAAGCACAAAAAAGCCTATATTGTCAAGCAATTTTTTTGCATTCTTTATAAATCCATTGGATTCATTCTTCATTTCAGTCATCCCTACCTTATCCCTGTAAGCATTTTTGCAGAAAGTTGCAAGCATATCGGATCAACCGGTTTTTCTAAATAAAGATTTGCCCCAACTCGAAACGCTTCTAAATAGTCATTTTCTCCTGATTCTGTAGATATAACAATCACTGGCACAAAACCATGAAGCTCTTGTTCTCTTATCTGCCGTATCAACTCGTATCCATGCATTTTGGGCATATTCACATCAACTAATAAAAGGTCAAATTTTTTTGCAAGATACTTTTCTAAAGCCTCATAACCGTTGGCAGCTTCTTCGACCTCAAAGCCAACATTCCGAAGTATCGAGCCATGAAAACCACGCACTGCCGCAGAATCATCCACAATTAATACGCTGGGATTCACTCTTTTCACCTCATTTCTGGTACACAAACGCATTTTTAAATTTTCGCAGTTTAAAGATGGGTGTAATACGGCTCATTGACTCTGAATGGCCTAAAAATATATAACCTCCTTCTACAAGAGCTTCATAAAAATAAATTGCTACTTGCCTTCGAGATGCATCATCAAAATAAATGAGTACATTTCTGCAAAAAATCACATCAAAATTCCTCATTTTTCGCATTTCCACTGCATCCATTAAATTTAACTGAAAAAATATAATTTTTTCTTTAAGGTCTGGTATTACCTCATAAAAATCTCCTTTTTTATATAAATAGCGCTTTTTATACTCTTCTGGTACAAGTCGAACAGCTCTTTGTGAATATAATCCTCTCTCGGCTTTTTGTAAAACCTCAGTGTTTATATCTGTTGCATAAATTTCCCAGTCTATATCATCTACATCTTCAAGCATTTCCTTCATAATTATGGCAAGTGTATACGGTTCTTCTCCCGTGGAGCAACCTGCAGACCAGATTCTGATTTTTCGGCTGTTTTCTTTACGTTTTCTCTCCAAAATTTCAGGCAAAACTTCTTCTGCAAAACATTTCAATTGGTAATATTCTCTAAAAAAATATGTTTCATTGATTGTTAAAGCATTAAGCAATTGTTGAAGTTCTCGACCCGTTACATCAAATCGCAGCCAAGTAAAATAGCTCCTAAAATTTTCATATCCGGTAGCCTCCATCCGGCTTTCTACCCTGTTTTTTACATAATACATTTTTTGCTCCTCAAAATATATTCCTGTTTTCCGGTAGATAAAATCTCTTAACTTGATGAATTCCTCAGCTGTCACTTGTACACCTCATTTCTATCCTCCCAATTTTTTTAGCGCAACTTCTCCAACATATTGAAAAAAAGGACTAGAAAATCGATTTAAAGCTTGCTTTATTGCCTTTTTGTCCTCATCACTACCGCCAATCTCGCCTAAGTATTCAACTGCTGCCGCCACAACATTTTCTTCTTCATCTTCCTCTACAACTTTTCTTAAAATCATGACAGCTTCTTTCAATTGTCCTTCTCCTATAGCATTAACCACTAGCTGTCGCACATCTTTGTCAGGATGCATTATCATTCTTTCAAAAACCTCAAGAGCCGAATCCCCTATGGTTGCCAATATTTCTACTCCAACATTCCTAAGATAAGCATCATCGCTTTTAAGTAACTCTACAGCAAGCTCTGCAACATTTTCGTTTCCTATTTTTATAAGAGAACTTACTATTGATTCTTGTACTGCTCTACTTGTCTCTATACAAAGTTGCTCCACCAAGGCTTTTACTACCTCCTTGCTTTTAAAATTCCCCAAATCGAGTGCTGCCGCGATGCGTTCGCTTTCATTTCTGCCGTTCTTCATTAGCCTGATTAATTCATTAATATTCTGAGGTTCTTGCATACTCATTCACCTTCTTTAACAAGATATCACTTATCTTATAAGCAGGTGCCACTATCTCAGCTCCACCACGCTCTACAGCTGCTCTTGGCATACCATATACTATAGCAGTTTCTTGTGATTCTGCAATAGTTAATCCACCTCGTTTTCTTATTTCAACCATCATATCTGCACCGTCGTCACCCATACCCGTCAAAAGTATACCTATAATATTCCGGCCATCTACATTTTCAAGTACCGATTTCATGGTAACATTAATAGAAGGCTTATAAAGTGTCTCTTCAGGCTTCTGAGTTAATCTAGTAATAAGCTTAGAACTTCTTGAATCTCTTTCCACCACAAGGTGCCATCCACCTTTTGCAATGATAACTGTTCCAGGTTCTATAAACGCTTTGTCTTCCGCTTCCTTTACCTTTAAATTGCAGCTTTGATCTAGACGTTGAGCAAAAGATTGGGTAAAACCTGGCGGCATGTGCTGAACTACCAACACAGCTGCCGGAAAATCTGAAGGAAGATAAGGTAAAATTTCCATCAATGTTTTCGGTCCCCCTGTAGAAACTCCAATTACTACCACAATTTCTTTTTTAGAAATTTTATTTTCATATACTTTCCTAGTTACTTCCTGATTTCTACGTTTCAATAACTTTTTAAAGTTTCTTGAAGAACTTAGTAGCTCCTTATTAGATAAGGCAGCTATCCTCACTTTTGATACAATTTCGTCTGCAAGCTGCTTTATTCCCAGCGAAACTGTGCCTCCTGGTTTTGCCACAAAATCAACAGCTCCAAGTTCGAGAGCTTCAAATGTGGTTAAAGCTCCTTCTGTAGAAAGAGATGAAATAATTACAACAGGACATGGCGCAAGAGACATTATGTACTGCAGCGCAGTAAGCCCATCCATTACTGGCATATTTATATCAAGAGTTATCACATCAGGGCGAAGTTCTACTGCCTTCTTTACTGCCTCATTGCCATCACGAGCGGTATCAATTACTTCCATGTCTTCCTCATTTTCAAGTATATCCTTTAAACACCTCCGCATAAAAGCAGAGTCATCCACTACGAGTACGCGAATTTTTTTCTTCATAATTAACACTTCTCTCCTATCAAACCCTTGCGTCAATTATCTGCTTCCTCTATTGCCATTAGTTCTTTTTTCTCCTTTCCTGACAACACCTCTTCCACAGATAGCAAAATAATCATTCTATTCGTTTCATCAAACTTCGCAATTCCTTTTATAAACCTTTGGTCTATTTCATCCATCAGAATCTCTGGCGCATCCTCTATCTGAGAATGTCCAATTTTTACTACTTCTTTAACTGAATCAACGATTAGACCGGTGTGCCTTCCAGAAATTTCAACGATCACTATCCTATTGCGATCATCCCGATTTTTCTCTTTTAATCCAAATTTTTTTCTAAGATCGATAACAGGTACAATCGTACCTCGCAGGTTTATAACACCCTCCACAAAATCCGGTGCCTTAGGAACCGCTATTATTTCTGTTGGTCTTATTATCTCCCTTACATCCTCTATAGAAAATGCGCATTCTATACCATCTACCAAAAAAGTTACAAGTTGCTCCTCTTCGTCCTTCGTATCAACAACCTTCATCTCTTCATCACCACCCTGTGCCCTCAATATATCAGCACTTTCTCTTAACCTATATGAAAATAGCTTTTTGGGATCAAGTATGTAAACTAGGCGGCTACCTTCATTCAGCTTACATATACCACTTATTTCTTCACTATCTTTTGTCTTTAATAAAGGTGGCACAGGAGTAACCGCAACTTTATCTATTCTCAACACTTCCAAAACCAAATCAACTTTAAGCCCCACAGCATATGTAAAACCATTTTCACTTATACTTGTAACTACTATTCTCGACCTCTCATCAAAAGAGCATTCCTCCATATTAAACAATCGTCGTAAGCTAACAATGGGTAATACCTTATTTCGAAGAGAAATAACACCAAGGACATAAGGTGGTGTATTGGGGACCTCACTAACTTCACCAGAAAAACGAACAATTTCCTGTACACTGCCTACCTCAATACCGTATTCTTCCTCTCCTATCTTAAAACTTATCATCTCCAATTGTTCACCGTTAGCATCTGTGTTCTTCTTTTCGCTTTCTTGAACTATGTCAATTATATTGTTCTTACTAACTTCCACCTCTTCTTTGATAGTTTCTCCATCGCGGAAATTTAGAAGTTTCTTGGCATCTAGCAGCATGATCAACTTTTTGCCTTTTTCAATTTTGGCAATACCTTCAACAAAGTCTGCAGCAGTTTCTGAGCCAGACCCCTTTTCTATTTCCTTTTCATGGATAGATATTACTCCAACCACCTGATCAACCACATACCCTAATTTCTTGTTACCCGCTGTCAGCACGATCACACGACTTGCCTCAGTATCCTCATTTCTTTTGAGTCCCAAACGTAGTCTGCAATCTACGATCGGTAAGATTGTACCTCGCAAGTTGGCAAGACCACGAATATATGAAGGAGTGCCGGGAACTTTTACTACATCAGGAACCCTTATTATTTCTTGGAGATATCGCATATCTATGCCATATATTTCATCGCCCAAATGAAATGTAACACACTGAAGGCCATTTTTCCTTGCCACATCTTTTGTGTTTATCAGTTCCATAAAACCATCACCTTAACCAATATATTTAAATCTTAAAGCTGTTGCATTTCATCGGCTAGTGCTGCAATGTCTTCAATAGCTTGTGCTAACTCCCTTATACCCGCTGCTTGTTGCTTACCGGCTGCAGCTGCTTCTTGTGCAGCCCTTGAAGCCTCCTCGGCTGCAGATGCAATCTGGTCTATTCCTTCCCTTATTTGCCCTATCGCTAATATACTCTGATTAGCCTCTTCTGCAATTTCTTCGCTAGCTTTTACCATTTCCTTCATATCCTTTTCTATCTGCTCCAAATCTTTTGAAGTACTTCTAGCTTTTTCTACCTCTTCAACAGTAGAATCGCCTATTGCCTCTGCATCTTCAAGCACTATTTCTATTTGCTCCTGTATAGCTCTTACCAGTTCTTTGATTTGCTCTGCATTATTCGTACTATCTTGCGCCAAATTTCTTATGTCCGATGCAACAACTGCAAAGCCTTTACCGTATTCTCCTGCTCTTGCAGCTTCTATAGCTCCGCTTACCGCAAGCATGTTTGTTTGAATACCAACTGTGACAATAGTATCCACAATTTTATTGATCTGTTTAGCCATAGACTCCAACGTTTTTATTTTTTCTATATTTAGCTTGTTTTCATTAAGAGCATCTTCAATACCAGCAATAAGCTGATCTACATTGCTCTTGTTGGTTTCAAGTAACCTTGAAAGTTCCATCACTTTATTTAAAGCCGACTGCGCCTGCTCGCCAATCGTCTTCATTCCTTTTTCTACCTGAGCAACAGCGCTGGAAGATTCTTCTGCTGCACTTGCCTGCTGTTCAGCACCTTTGGATATCTGGGAAAGTGCAACCATTATTTGATCTGCTGATTTGCTTAATTCTTCTATCGCAGCGGAAAGTTCTTCTGCCGCAGCTGCAAAGCTTTCAGCCGATTTTTGAGTATCAGTGGACGTCCTTAAATCTTCTGCCATCTCAGCAAGTTCAGCAGCCGCCTGACTTACATCAGCGAGAGCTTTTGCTTGTTGTTCTATCGCTTGAAGTGACTCTTCTGTAGCACTAGCCTGCTCTTCGGCATTGCTTGCTATTATTTCCGCTCCTTTTTGGAATTCTTGTACAGCTTGAAACGATTGACGACTGAGATCATTTATCAAAGACACCCCTTTTACTACCTCATCCATTGCCGTGAGAATAGAAACAAGACCTTCACTTATAGTTTTCCCTCTTTCAACCTGTGAACGTGCTTTGGCTGCTGCTCCATTAATGGCATCTACTACCACCTTAACTTCTTGCTGAATTTGGTTTACTACTTCTCTTATATCATTAGCCGCCTTTTCCGAAGTTTCAGCAAGTACCCTTACCTCATCAGCGACTACGGCAAATCCTCTGCCGTGATCTCCAGCCCGTGCTGCCTCTATGGCTGCATTCAATGCCAGTAAATTAGTTTGATCTGCTATTCTCCCAACTGTCTTGACTATATCACCTATATTCTCTGCTTGCTTTTCTAGTTGTGCTACAAGTCTTGCTGATTCTTCATTTTTAGCCGATGCTTTATTTACACCTTCTACAAGCTTTTCTATGTCTTCAGCTGTCTTTTTTACAAGTAACTGAATAGCCTTAGCCCTATCCAATACCCTCTGGGCATTCTCTGCTGAACGTTCTGCTCCTTTGGTTACTTGTTCAATTGCTGCGAGTGACTCCTGAATTGCTTTGCTTGCTTCCTCTGCCCCGCTAGCAATTTGTTCCATAGAAGATCTCAATTCTTCAATTGCTCCTGAAGCTTCTTCAACTCCAGATGAAAGCTCTTCTGTTGCTGCTGCAATTTTTTCCGCTGCCTGTTGCCTTTTTGCAAAGGTGCGCGCCTTTTTCCTTTGTATTTCAATTTGCTTTTTATCTACCCCCTCCATGGCTGTATTTATGCTAGTTGTACTTGTGGTCTCTCCGCTCAAAGGAGCAAGTGTCTTATGATTTTTTTCAGCCATATTTTAAACCTCCCATAATATTGTAAAATTTTTGAATTTAAATATTTTTAACAGTATCGACATATGATTTGTTAATATATCTTAAAAAAATGTCCAACAATTCTTCATCAAACTGTCCTTTTGATTCTTTTAATACGTCAATAGCCTGTTGAATGGATAACGGATCTCGGTAAGGTCTTTTGCTTGTAAGCGCGTCAAATACATCTGCAATAGCAATTATTCGTGCGAAAAGTGGTATGCTTTCACCCCTTAAACCTTCCACATAACCCATACCGTCGTATCTTTCGTGATGATAATAAATGCCGTCAATAATCTTTTTGGGGAAACCGAGATTTACTAACAACTTTTTTGCTATTACTACATGCTGCTGCATCATTTGTTTTTCCCAACGTGTATAGCTTCTAGACGTTTTTAAAAGCTTGTCTGGCAATGCAACCTTGCCGCAATCATGCAATAGAGCAGCTATATATAGTTCTTTCATATCCTCTGAATCTAAGCCCAATGCAACGCCTATCGTCATAGCGTATTTTGCCACATTTCGAGAATGAATGGCTGTTGCTCTATCTCTTGCTAGTAGCATGTAAAATAAAGAATGAGTAACGTCAGATGTCATGCTCTACCTTCCTTTAACATTTTTTCTTTTGTGCTTTTATGCTATCTAAAGTTCACCTCCTATAATTTTGGAGCTTTCGCTTAAATTTAATTATAATAACAGTATTGGAAAAAACATATGTCTTAAAAGGACAAAAAAAATAGCATGTTGTGTATTTTTTGCTATGAATAGTAAACACATTACTCAAATCCAAAATTAGTCTTATTGCTTTTGTCAATAGATAGTAGTAGAATCTCTTACTTTCGTCCTTTAGTATATCTTCTCCTGCCAATTCCTTTATTTTATTTAACCTATATTTAATCGTATTTGGATGCATAAAAGTTTTCTCAGCCGTCTTCTTTATACTTCCATTATTATCCATAAATGCTTCTAAGGTTTCTAGTAGATTTGTATTGTGCTTTTTGTCATATTCGTAAATACAACGGATACTTTCGTCTTTCAAAATATCTTCTCTATCAACAAAACGCAAAAATTTGTATATACCTAAATCGTCATAAAAAGTAAGGGTTTCTTCCTTGTAAATCCTCTTTCCTACCTCTTTCGCTACATGAGCCTCAGTATAGGCTTTTTTAAAGGAAAACTCCCCTTTTATTGATGAACTGACTCCTACTACTAATTTGAAATGTGAAGTTAAAGTGCGTATTTCTCTTTGCAGTTTACAAAAAACTTCTCTTAACATATTCCTATATGTCCGATTTTCATATCTATTTCTATCAAACCCAAGAAATAATAATATTTCATCGGTTTTAGGTAAAGTAAAAAGAAAATGTGTATCTAACGCATTTCTTAAAAAATCTTTTGTTTTTCTCTTTATGAACTCTTCCTCGTGCTTGTTTTGTGGCATGTCTATTTGTAGTTCACAAATTAGAGCAAAATTCTCATCATAAAGAGGTAAATTTAAGCCATTAATTTTTCTCATTAACTTCTCTAACTCGTTACCCAAATCTTTAATCGCATATGATTGCTCAAATGGGATTTCTCCCATGCAATAAACCCTCCCCATAAATAACCTAATCCTCTTTTTTTATTTATATTCGACAAAATTCGATAAAATCCTTTTGAATTATCTAATATTTTTTTTTTTTTTTTTTTTTTTTTTTTTTTTTTTTTTTTTTTTTTTTTTTTTTTTTTGAAAAATTATTAAAATTTGTAATATAGAGAATCATTTACTGCATTTCTGAAACCGATTAATCCAGCTAGAAAAAATAGTCAAAAGTAAAATATAAAAAATAATGGAGCATTCCTGTAATGAATAAAAAATAAGGGAGAATGGACTTTGAAAAAATAAGTACCTCCTGATAAAATACAGAGTGTAAGTTTAAGAACTTACCTCGAATTATCAAAATAAACAGGAGGTACCTAAAATGAAGTATAAACAAAATGAAAAGATTTTGCAAGTAACGGGAGACACATTAATTGCGGGAGTAGACATAGCAAAAGAAAGCCATTATGCCAGAGCATTTGACTACAGAGGAGTAGAATATGGAAAATACCTAAGATTTGAGAACAATAGAGAAGGTATGACAAAATTTCTTAACTGGGCAAAAGACTTGATGGAGAGACATAAGAAAAACAAACTAATAGTAGGGATAGAACCGACAGGGCAATATTGGCTGTGTTTTGCCCAATACCTTAAAGACAATAACATAAAGGTAGTATTGGTTAATCCATTTCATGTAAAGATGAGCAAAGAATTAGATGACAATTCTCCCACAAAAAGCGATAAGAAAGACCCAAAAACAATAGCAATGCTAGTAAAAGACGGGAGATATGTAGAGCCGATAATACCTGAAGGAGTATATGCGGAATTAAGGGTAGCGATGGACATAAAAGAGAGGTTGAACAAACAAATAGGGATGACAAAAAATCAAATAACAAGATGGTTGGACATATACTTTCCAGAGTTTAACACCGTATTTTCAGACTGGGAAGGGAAAGCAGCACTTATCACATTAAGAGAATTTCCAACGCCTGAGAAGATAGCAAAAAAGAGTGCTGAAGAAATAATATCGATATGGAAGAAAGAAGTACAAAGAGGGGTAGGAGAAAAAAGGGCTATAAAGCTGATAGAAACTGCTAAGGAGAGCATAGGGAAGAAGCAGGGCATAAAGATGGCGGAATACGAGATAAAGACTCTCATTGAACAATACGAATTTCTCAAAAAACAAATTGAAGAAATAGAGAAGAAGATGGAAGAATTAATAGTTGAGATACCAGGGGTTAAAGAACTACTAGAAATCAAAGGGATAGGAGTAAACACAGTAGCAGGTTTTATTGCAGAAGTAGGAGATATTGAAAAATATGAACATCCAAAACAGATACAAAAACTAGGGGGATTAAACCTAATAGAAAATAGCTCTGGTAAGCATAAAGGAGAAACGACAATAAGTAAAAGAGGGAGGAAGCGATTGAGGAGTGTGCTATTTAATGCAGTAATGGCCTTGGTCGCAAAAAACGAAGAATTTCGTGAACTACACAAATATTACACCACCAGAGCGCAAAACCCGCTAAAAAAGAAGCAATCACTAATAGTATTGTGCAACAAACTGATAAGGATATTTTATGTCATATTAAAGAAAGGAGTAAAATATGACCCAATCAAGATGATGAAGGACATAAAGAGGCCAGCCTTACAGGAAGCTGCATAAAAAGTGCCAACATACTATAAAATCAATTAAGGGTTAATTATCTTCTCTTCAGCTTTAACTTACTCACATCTAAAAAGCTGATCCTTAAGAAGAATTAATTTTTAGGGAAAACGAAAGTGTGAACGACGTGACATAAAAGGTAAAGGAAGAAATAAAGCAAAAACAACTAGTCAAGATGGTATATTGACAACAAGAGCGGGAATTGTCATAAAAATAATCACCATACGGGCAAAGACCCTGCAATGGAGCAGAAATGACATCCACCTCATGGCAGGTAGAACGAAGGAATTAAGGACTAAGATCCAGTGAGACATGGGAGGGTAAACCCCATGAGATAAGTGGAGCTATCCCGCCATAATATGGAAATAGGATATGAGGTTTATTAAGCTTACCCATTTAATGGTTAGATAAGTAAGAAATGGTAATATAAGCCATGAGATGCTCTTGTTGTGATGAGAAAATTAAAGAAAAACTAAGATATTAAGAGAAAATAAAAGATAATAGAGGGAGGTGACATTATATTGAAAATCCCCATTATTTTAAATAATCAACGCTAGTTCTTCTTCGCTTTGGTTTTTGATTCTCTCCCGGTGAGGTCTTTTTTCCACATTCATACTTAATTTTCCTGCTCAGTTACTTATTGAAATTTTACGCTATCCGTTCATTTCTAATTTCCAGCTTCACCTTCCGCCTCTAAATTTCTACAAAAATAAAAACGCCTTTTTCAGTGCGTTTACTTTTTCCTTATAAATTTCTAAAATTTTATTGCATAATTTTCTGCAAATGTAGCCTTTCCCTATATCATCTCATTTAAGAGCGGTTTTACTTTTTTAAAATTCCTTTTTCTTTCGCCTTTATCAAAACTCCCAATGTGCTTACTACAGTTAATTCCAAATTTTTAATAGTCCCTTTACACACAGAAAAAATTGCTAATAGAAAAGTATTCCGTTTCCTTTTAAGGCACAAGAATAGCCTAAGCTCACAACTCATTCAATTCCAACTATTCATTTTCTGCAAACACTGTATTTCTCATCATAATAGCCATTGTAACTCCAAACTTAAAATGCCCATTATAAACTACTGCTTGATAAACATAGGACAGACTTTATTATTTTTTGGAGACTAGATTTCATTTCAGGTATACCTTTTTTCTAAGATATTTTCTTAATTAAATTTCCCAAAAAAGCTATTTTTTTCGCTCAATCAGTGAACACTCTTACTTTCTGCCTTTAATTCATGTATCATGGTGACATCCTATTATATACGGTTAGCGGTATGTAATTATTTAACAGGTATTGCAACAAGCAATAAAAAAAGGTATCCTCTTCAGGGATACCCTTTAAAGCATAATCTAATTGCATTACTGGGTCTATATTTAAAGGTCTTCCAGAAAGTTCAAAACTCTGGAAACCTTGATTTTTAAGCTGGTGCCGAAGGCGGGAGTCGAACCCGCACGGGGTGTGAGCCCCACTGGATTTTGAGTCCAGCGCGTCTGCCAGTTCCACCACTTCGGCAACTGTTACATTTGATATAATACCACAGACTAATAAAAATTTCAATACCTTTTTCTCTCCTACTTTGATACTTTGCCGAAAAATGTTATGATTCCATTGATACTATACTAAAAGGAGTTGAAAAACTTGCAATATCTGAAGCTTCCATTGAAAGTTGCCTTTTTGTTTGTCGGCTCTTCAAAGAAGATTACCTCAAATATTCCAATAAGACTCCCTTGCTTTTTCCAAACTTAAGCTTAATTTTCCACGATTTAATTTCCTTACTTAGAAATACATCCCGTCCATAAACTTCTTTTGAAAATCAGGATGCGTAGAAAGTTCTATATATCTGATCTTGTCCTTTAGGCCAACAGCTCTTTTTAACTCTTTTTCTGAAAGTAGGCACATGACAGCCCCCATTCCCGCACTGTTTCCTATTTGTAAAACTTTTCCTTCCAACTCTTTTGGTATAAGGCCTATCTCAACAGCGCTTTTAGGTGAAATGTAATTCCCAAAACCTCCCGCCAAAAATACTTTCTTAACATCTTTTACGTCTATTCCCATTTCTTTGAGCATGATGTCAATTCCTGCCCTTATAGCCCCTTTTGCCATCTGTATCTGCCTAATATCTCTTTGCGTTATATATATATCTCCTCCTATCAAAAAAGCATCTTCTCCTTTAAAAACCCCGACTCTCTCTTTAAAAAGCTCCACATCTTTTACAATTCGCCCTGTCTTGTCTATAATTCCATACCTTAATAATTCAGAGATGGCATCTACAATGCCAGACCCGCATATGCCTTTTGGCTCTTTCCCCCCCACAGTAGTGTAAGGGGGAACTTTAGCAAAATCTACATGATCTATTGCTCCTTCAAGAGCAGGCATGCCAAAAGTAATACCTCCTCCTTCAAAAGCAGGACCTGCCGCCGCAGAAGAAGCTATCATTTTATGTTTATTGCCTAAGACCATCTCTCCATTAGTCCCTATATCTATGAGCAAGCTCATATCCTCTTCTAAATCCATTCTGCTGCCCAACACCGCTGCTATAGTATCTGCACCTACATAGGCTGAAATCAATGGCAATGTGATCACATACCCTTCTTCGTTTATCTTTATCCCCAAATCTTTAGCCTTTATCTCCATCATAGAAGTAAAAGTAGGTACATAAGGTGAAACAGCTATATTCTTCACATCCACCTTCAGCAAAAAGTGTATCATCGTGGGATTCCCAACTGCTACAATCTCGTAAATATTATCTCTTTCTATTTTATTCCTCCAAGAAAATTCTGAAATTGCCTTATTTATTTCTTCAATCAGCAGAAAATGCAAAGTATTAAGCCCATCTCTCTCTTTAAGGGCATATTCTATCCTTGAAATTACATCTGCTCCAAAATTTCTCTGAGGATTTAAAGAAGAATATACATCTATCTGTTTCCCTGAATCCAGGTCATACAAATAGGCTACAATAGTAGTAGTTCCTATATCCAAGGCTATCCCGTATTTTTTATTTGCCAGATCTACCCTTTCTATGGCAATAAGCTCACTTTTCCTCAAAACCAAAGTAACCTTCGAATTTTCCTTTTCCAAAAAAGAAGGTATATTTCTTACCACACTCAAAGGAATCTCTAAAAATTCTCCTACAGCTTCTTTCACCCTTTCAACAAAATCTCTTTGGTCTTCCAACGTAGGTAAAGCAATAACTACAGGTCTTTTATCTATTCGACTATCAAGAGGCACTTCAATATCTTTCTTATTTTCAGTCAAGATCCTGGCTTTGCCTTCTTTATACAAGACCTGTACCTTCAAGTCCTCGTGAACTTCTACAAAACAAGCAAGCCTTACATTCTTTTCTATTTCTTCTCTTGACAAAAAATAGGCTTCTTGCTCAGAAACTTCATAAGATTTATCTACTCTAACTCTACATTTGCCACAAATCCTGTTTCCTCCACAAGAGTTAGGTAAGTATATGCCATTTCTTGAAAGCAAGTAAAAAAGGTTCTCTCCTTCTCTCGCTACCAACTCTTTTTCTTTCCCCTCAAAGTATACTACGACTTTGTATCTCTTTTCCCCCAACTGTTTTGACATAATTTTTTTCCTGTATATACAATCTACTAAAGGGCAATTGTCACAACTTGCTGCTATCTCACAGGTCTTAACATTTTCCCCTATCCCACATACAAAGGAGACGCTTTTCTCTGGCAATATCATAAAATTTTCATTTATCTTCAGCCCAATTTCCTCTGCCCTTGCTAACCTAAAAATAGCCAACTGATTTTTTATATCCCAGTTATTTCCTGGGAAAAATACTGGAGTTATTTTCTTCCCGTAACTTTCCGATTTCTTCTTTAAGTCCTTCCAAAAGTCCAAGGTAACTTCTTCCAAAAACACATTTGAGATGGTATCTAAAATAAATCCCTTTGTATACTCTCCTTTTTGAAAAAATTCTTTTATTTTGCTTTCAATCCCCTCCCCCAAGCTTATGACTGCAGCAACTATATAATCACTGCCTTTCAAATTTTCAACCACATATTCTCCATGTAGAAATTCCCCATTACCTACACTTATCCTGTCTTTTGATATATTGAATTCATCATACACTTCATATTTTACTTTATAATCAACAAACTCCTCAAACTCTTCTATCAATTGTTCAACCTCGCCCTGTATTTCCTCTACATCAAATCCCATGTTTTTCAATTTTTCCGTACTTTCTTCGATCAAATGCTTGTTGAGCATACATTCACCCCTTTTTTTGAGCGACTTTCTTATATTATACAAGCAAATTAATAAAAATCAAATTAGAAATTATGCCTGTAAACCTCTTCCTTCAATAAAATGTATTTGACATTTTAAGCTTATTAACATAGTATATAGTATAGTGCCATAAGCCTTTTAGATGTCACAAAAATTTTACAAACAATTTACTCCTCAACGCAAAATTTATTATTGAAATTTGAATGGATATGTCTTATAATGAATTGAAGTTATTAATAAGTTTCAATCCGGAGGTTTTTTAAAGATTAAAAACTATGAAAGAGGTGTAAAAGGGTTGAAAAAGCTAGATCAAACTCAAACCCCTTTATTTGACGCTCTAATGGAATATGTGAATAATAATACAATTCCCTTCCACGTACCGGGACACAAAAAAGGGGAGGGAATGGCCAAAAAATTTCTAGACTTTGTTGGAAAAAATGTGCTCTCAATGGATGTAACTGTGTTTCAGCAAGTAGACAGCTTGCACAAACCAACAGGTCCTATCAAATACGCTCAAGAGTTGGCAGCAGAAGCTTTTGGAGCAGACGCAACATTTTTCTCAATACACGGAACCTCTGGAGCCATCCAAGCTATGATTTTAAGCGTAATGGGAGAAGATGAAAAAATCATTGTACCAAGAAACATTCACAAGTCTGTGACCTCCGGAATCATATTAAGTGGCGCTATACCAATTTACATGCAGCCAGAAATTGACAAAAATATCGGGGTTGCCTTGAACGTCACCCCTGAGACGGTCGAAAAAACTTTAAGACAGCATCCTGATGCAAAAGCGGTTTTAATCATCAACCCAACTTATTACGGAGTTTCTACAGACATAGTAAAAATTGCTGAAATTGTCCACGATTATGGAGCAATTTTAATGGTAGATGAAGCTCATGGCCCTCACCTTAAATTTAACGAAAAATTGCCCATTTCGGCTATGGAAGCAGGAGCCGATATATGCGCTCAAAGCACTCATAAAATTATTGGTTCTATGACACAAAGTTCAATGCTTCATGTAAAAGGAGACAGGATAGATATAAACAGGGTAAAGCAGGTGATGAGCTTATTACAGACCACAAGCCCTTCATATATACTCCTGGCGTCACTGGACGTAGCAAGAATGCAAATGGCTACAGAAGGAAAGGAACTTCTGGACAGGACTATCGAATTAGCTGAATACGCCAGAAGAGAGATAAATAAAATTAAAGGGCTTTACTGCTTTGGCGAAGAAATAGTAGGTCGCGATGGCGCTTATGATTTTGACCCTACAAAAGTGACCATAACTGCCAAAGGATTAGGTATAACTGGGCATCAACTGGAAAGAATCTTAGCAGAAAAATACTACATTCAAGTAGAGCTTTCGGACATGTACAATGTCCTCTGCGTATTCTCAATTGGAGACACAAAAGAAAAAGTAGATTACTTGCTTCGCGCTTTAAGAGAGATAAGCGACGAATTGTACGACGAAAACATAGAAGTAGCAAAGCCAATAGATATTCCAGAAATTCCCGAATTAGTAGTTTCACCTAGATATGCCTTTAACGCTCCTACAGTGGCTCTTCCTCTGAGAGAAAGTGTAGGGCAGATAAGCGCAGAATTTTTAATGGCATATCCACCTGGAATACCAGTGCTCTGCCCTGGCGAAAGAATAACAATGGAAATTATAGAATACGTCGAAAAAATGAAAGAGGCAAATTTAAGCATTCAAGGCACAGAAGACCCAGAGGCAAATTATATAAAGGTGGTAAATTACAGACAGGCTCTAAATGTAATCGCATAAAAAAGAGTATCTCCCCACGAGAGATACTCTTTTTTATTCTGAAAGCGCTTTGTAGTACTCCTCTATTTCATCGTAGGTCATAGCCCCGTTGCTGATGGCCCTTATTACCCCATTTTTGTCTATAAAATAAGAAACCGGTATAAACTGTATTTTATAATCGTAGGCTGTGCTCAAATCTGAATCCAAAAGCACAGTAAACTGGTATCCCTTTCCTTCTAAATACTGTCTAACTTTCGCTTCGCTCTCCCCTAAATCTATAGCCAACAAAACAGTGTCATCTTTATGCGCCCTTATAAACTTATCCAAAGCAGGCATCTCAATCTTACAGTAAGGGCAAGTAGTAGCCCAAAAGTTGAGTATTACTTTCTTTCCTCTCAAACTTGATAAGGTAACAGTATTGCCATTAAGGTCCTTTAAAGTGAAATCAGGAGCTATATCCCCTATTTCATTTCCTACTTTGCGCTCCTCATTGGAAGAATTTGATTTAGTTTGATTTTCCACTTTTGAAGGGGTAGGTTCTGCGGTTTTAGTGTAGCTATTTAAAACAAAAATCAAAGCTCCTATAAGCGCAATTGCAACAATTGTAAAAATTAAACTTTTATTCTTCACTTTTACCACCTCTTAATAAAGATATCCTGTTATTTTTATAAGCATATTAAAATACAGTAAAATGCCAAATATTATCAAAATAACACCACTTGCGACTTCTATGTAGGGAAGTATCTTATTAATTTTCTTGTACATGGTTTTAAACTTGTCAATCAAAAGGGCTGTAACAATAAAAGGAATCCCTAACCCCATAGAATAGGCAAAAAGAAGTATTACCCCTACGCTTAAAGTACTTACAGAACTAGCATATAACAAAATAGAAGCCAAAATAGGACCTACGCAGGGCGTCCAGCCTGCTGCAAATGTAACCCCGAGTATAAATGAACCTATATAGCCTGTCTGTATATTTTCCATATTTATTAGCTTCACTTCTTTATTCAAGAAAAGAGGCCTAAAAAGTCCTGTCATCTGAAGCCCAAAAATTACTATTATTATCCCGCTAATCTTCCTAAAAGCATCTTTATAAGATAAAAAAAGTTTCCCCAATTGGCTTGCAGTTGCTCCCATCAACACAAAAATTAAACTAAACCCCAGTACAAAGAGAATCAAATTCACTATATTGTTCTTTCTATTGCCGAAAATATAGGAAACATAAGCGGGAATGAGCGGAAGAACGCACGGCGACAAAAAAGAAACAATCCCTGCCGCAAAAGCAGTGTAAATTGGCACAGGTACACCTCCCTCCCCTATGGGGTATAACTAGTAAATATTATATTACATTCTTCTGAAAATAACAATAAAAAAGCTAAAAATTACCTTCTATCTTTTGTGTAATCTATGACCATTTTCGCCTTCCCTGTCTTTTTATCGATTTGCAATTCTTTTACAAAGCGTATCTCATACCTCACATTTCTTAACCTTTTTTTCATCAAAAACTCATCGATTTGCCTTCTTATCTGCTTTTCTATGTCACTGCTGTAATCGTCAAATTTTACACAATTTAACACAAAACTTTCCTCTGAAGTTTTGACAAATTGATATTCCTTTAGCCCCTGAACGTCAAGGTCATCAATAAAAAGCGGATGGAGAAAATCACTTCCCCCTTTTTCATTTTTAAACCACATCATCTCTTCTTCTCTTCCAACAACTCTTTTGATATAAGTGTAAGGCAAAACGCCTTTGTGAAATTTGTCAAAGCCTTCTACCACATCTTTCAATCTATACCTTATGAGAGGAAAAGCCTTATTGTAAAGAGGAGTTATGATGAGTCTGCCCAATTCATCTACTTCCACATAATTCATGTCATCCATCAAATACATGCCTTCATACCAGCTAGATCCCATTCCTAAAAATATGGACTCAGTACAGCCATAATAGTCTATTATATCGGCGTCAAAGACAGAAGCCAAATATTCTTTGACTTCTTTGTTTAAAGGCTCTCCTCCTGTTATTACCTTTTTAGGTTTTATATCAATTTCTCCCTTTTCTTTCATATCCGCCAGTATTTTTACACAAGAAGGATAGCCAGCTACATACACAGGTTTAAAAGATTCAATTTTTCCCTTCCAAGTATCAATAGGTTCTTTTATGTCTACTACAATGCTTTTAGCTTTATACTTTTTAATTCCACTCATTGCAAGAGTTGTAGCAGCATAACCACTTCCTACAGCGGCGATGTACAGCACTTTTATGGGAAAATCTTTAAGCTCAATTGAATTTTTACCTCCTACGCTTATGCGAACCATATTCGCCTCTATTGTATCAATTCCTTCCTCGTCATAAAGAAAATTACATGGTTTTCCTGTACTTCCCGAAGTATGAACAAGGATATATTTGCCTACTTTAACCATAAGTTCATCACTTTTAATAGCATTTTCTATATCTTTCATAGATATATTGCCAGTTATTATCTCAAGAAAATTGTTTTTAACCAAATCCTTGTCTATCATAGGCAATTCTTCAATTGGTATGACATCTAAGTCTTTTTCTTTTATCCCATGCTCTGTATAAAATTCCTTATAAAATCTACTTGAATTGTAAGCATATTTTACAATTTCTCTCATTTTCCTTTCACTGTACTTAAGAACTCTTTCCCTATTCCACTTGTTATGGCTTAAAAGTTCAAATCCTTTTAAAAACATCTTTATCATCTTTCTCACCACTATTAAGCCAATTTATGTAATCCTCTAACCTATTATACCCCAAAGTAAAAAGCTATACAAAATAAAAAAGGGCTTGCGCCCTAATCTATCAATTCCACATTGGCTAGCTCCTCATCCGTGAGAAGAGAAGCTGCCCTTTTATCTATTATTATAGTGACATCAGGATGTAGGGCTAAAACAGTAGAAGGTACTTTTGTTGTCAATCTCCCCTTTAAAGTTTCCTTTATCGCCTTAGCTTTATTACTTCCTGATGCTAAAAGCATAATTTTTCTTGCCTTCATAATACTGCTCAATCCCATAGTGATTGCTCTTCTTGGTACTTCCTCTATGCTTTTGAAAAACCTCTTATTAGCATTTATAGTCTCTTCCGTCAACGTCACTATATGGGTTTTCGTTTCAATGCTTTCATCTGGCTCATTAAAACCTATATGGCCGTTTACCCCAATACCTAGTATCTGCAGGTCAATCCTGCCTATTCTCCTTATCTCCCTTTCATATCTTTTGCATTCCTCTTCTAAATCTTCGGCGACTCCATTTGGAATATGTATATTTTCTTTTTTAATATTTATGTGATTGAATAAATTTTCATACATGAAATAATGATAGCTTTGCGGATGGTCAGGAGAAAGTCCTATGTACTCATCTAAATTAAAAGTAATTACATTTGAAAAATCAATTTCACCATTTTTATGCATTTCTATTAAATACTTATACATGCCCAAAGGAGTAGAACCTGTGGCAAGCCCTAAAACAGTGTCGGGTTTTTTCAGAATTTGCTCTTTTACAATTTCTGCAGCTCTTCTGCTCATTTCATCATAGTCTCTTACTATCATCACTTTCATCATCTTGACCCCCACTAATTTTCTGTTATTTCATTTCTCGGCTCTATTATACCATAAAAGGGCTGGAAAGTGTAAATAATAAAGTCTAGAAGGCAGAAAGGAAGGGAGAAAAATGTCAAAAAAAGTAAGACATGTTGCTGTATTTTTATTAATTATTCTGGCAATATTCGGTTCAATAGAGATTAGCAGTTACAATTACGAAAGAAAAAGTGCTGTAAAAAAATTATACCCTGTTCCCTCTATGTATCAAAGGGTATTAATCATTGCACCACATCCGGATGACGAAACTTTAGCAGCTGGAGGCTTAATTCAAGATACCCTAAAGTACGGCGGAGAAGTGAAGGTGGTAGTGATGACCAATGGAGATTCCTTTAAAAGGGCAGTGATAGAAAATTACAATACTATAAAACCTACTCCTCATGATTTTTTGCGCTTAGGATATGAAAGACAGAGAGAAACTATTTCCGTTCTGAAATATCTGGGAGTCAAAGAAGAAAACATCATATTTTTGGGATATCCCGATAAAGGTCTGGTACTCTTATGGTGGAAAAATTTTGAAAGAACTTTAGAAAGCGCAGGAACTAAAAAAACTCACAGCCCTTATATAAACTCTTATTCAAAAGGCACAGAACATAAAGGAGAAAATGTTTTAAAAGATTTGAAATCAATCATAAAAGAGTATAACCCTACATTAGTTGTTTATCCTCATCCGAATGAACTTCATCCAGACCATTGGGCAACAAACAGCTTTGTAAAATACACACTGTACACGCTGAAAAAAGACCAAATACCTCAGTTTTTGTACATTGTTCATCGCACTGACTGGCCTTTGCCTTTAGGGAAGCACCCCCATTTAAATCTAAACCCTCCTAAACCTCTTTTAAAAACAGGTACAGAATGGCACTTATATCCTCTTTCTGAAGAGGAGGTAGAGAAAAAAGGTAAAGCTATAATCATGTACAAAACCCAAATGAAAGTAATGAAAGATTTTCTACTCGCTTTTGATAGAAAAACAGAGCTTTACGGCTTTTATAGAAATGGCACATTGAGAAAGTACAACAAAAATTTGAACTTCGAAGAATATAAAATCATACTGGATCCTGAAAGAGATAACTTAAGAGATTATGAAAATGGCAGTGTAGATATCACGGCCGTATACGGGTATGTAAAAACTAATATCTTAACCACAGCGATAAAATGCAGAAATAATGCGAAAAAAGAATATGAGTACAATTTAAACGCTATACTGTTCAAAGACCACAGTGAAATTGGCAGAATAAATGTTAGATTTAAAAATGGAAAAATTTCTTCCTCAGAGGGAAAAGGCTATATAAAAAATGGAATAGTTTATATATCTATTCCTGTAGATAAAGATTTTGACGCAATTTACCTTTCTACCTTTACTACTTCAGGAAAAAGCCTCATTGATAAAACAGCATGGAGACTTCTGGAAAAAGAAAAATGATTAATATCCTGATAATTTGTACCAGTTTATCAGGACTTTATTTGAAAGAGTTATTTTTCCAGCAATATTAATCTTGCCTTCAGGGACAGGTTTTATCAAACTAGCTATGTTATCTTCCCTTAAAAACACACCTGATTCCACCATAGTATTCTCTGGCATTTTTACATTTTCCAGCACAGCGCTTATCCCTACATAGCAATTATCGCCTATATAGGAATTAAATATTATGCTCTTTACATTTATACTACAGTAATTTCCTATGTGGCACTCTCCTTTAATTATGACGCCGTTGGAGATTACTGTTCCTTCTCCTATTGTTATTTCAGAAGCCCCTGTGGTATTGATATTTGCTCCGTCGTAAATCGCTGCTTTATCCTTTATGACTATCTTGCCTACTCTGTAATTTTCATCAACTTCATCTGCTCTTATGACGACATTGGGCCCAATGTATACATTCTCCCCCACCACAATATTACCTATTAAAATCGCTGTATCATCTACATAAGCGCTGTGAGCTATCTGAGGATAGTTCCCAAATATATCCTCTCTAATCATAATTTCACCCCATATAAGTTAATCATTATACCAGGTTATAATAGTTGTTTATATTATACCACGAAAAAGTTAAATCTACAATAAAAAATGCAATTTAGAAGAGAAAAAATTTCAAAATAAAAGCCATAAAAGCTAAATAGCTTTTACGGCTTAGACTGCAAACAACTTTTTAAATAGAAAAAATGTAATTCGTTACAAGACAACTAAACTGGCAATTTATCTAATCTGCAATGTATTTTCCATTTCGCACATTTAAAATTATTTCAACAATCTTTTCTGTCAGAAGTTTAAAGATTTTCTCCCCCTTTTCTTTTGTAGCAAGTGTAGCATCACCTGACATAGCATTTTCATAAAGTATTTTTCCCCTGTCCTTAAAATAAACCCTGTAAAGAGGTTTCTTGAAATTCTTTGTCGCTTTGTCCATTTGCACAAGCCTCTCATCGTAATATAAAATAGCCGACGTCTCGTCTTCTCCCGCATGTCCCTGCCCTTCTGTGATGGTAAGAATCTCTTTTGAAAAGTCTAACCACCAGTTTATTGTCAACACCGTCATACCCAGCTGCGCCAGTTTTTCACTGGCAAGGTTCAAAGCATTGATATTTCCTCCATGCCCATTTAAAAATATAAGCTTTTTAAGCTCGTTTTCATACAAGCTTTTTCCAACAGCATATACGTATTCTGCTAATACTTCTGAAGGCACGTGAATTGTTCCGGGATAGACTGAAAGGTCATAGCTTTGACCATAGGGTATCTCAGGAGCAATCCACACATAATCACCAATTTTTTCTTCAATCATCTGGCAAAAAAGCCTGGGGGAAAAAATGTCTGTACCCAGAGGAAGGTGGTGACCGTGAGCTTCCACAGAACCGATAGGCACTATTACTGTATCTGATTTTTGCAGATGTTTTTGAAAGTCATCAGAAGTGTAATTTATTAAATACATAAAAACACCTCCAAAATTTTTCTAATCTAAAAATAACATTTTTTAGGTGTTAAAACAACTGACTTACAAGTTGACACGAAAAGATAATTTTTTTACAATAACTACTGTATAATACTTTGGGAGGAACTAAAATGGAAACGTTGTTTACCTCGTTTTTTCTAGTATTCGCTTCTGAAATGGGAGACAAATCACAACTCATGTCAATAGCATTTGCCTCTTTATTCAAAGCCAGAACCGTTTTAGTAAGTGTATTAATTGCAGCACTAATAAATAACGGTATTGCAGTATTATTTGGTTCATATATGGGAGAACACATACCAAACTTTTATATGAAATTTTTGGCTGCTCTTTTGGTTTTATTTTTTGGAGTCTTTTCTCTGAGCCATAAAGAGTCAGAAAACGGAAAAATAATAACCTCTCATTATCCTCCTCTTTTAACTATAATAATCACTTACGTCCTTTCAGAATTTGGAGACAAAACACAGCTGACCACTATTGCTTTAACTGCTTCCTATCGTCAGCCTTTTTATATACTTCTGGGAACAACTCTAGGCATGTTCATGGCAGATGTGATAGGAATAATTATAGGTTCTTATTTCAATAAAAAAATTTCTCACAACTATTTAAAATACATATCTTCTGCAGTTTTTATAGCATTTGCCTTTTCCCTGTTATATAAGCTCTTTTACAAATAAAAGTAAAAAAGAGGCGGTTACTCCGCCTCTTACCCCTCTCATCGCTTTATTTCCCGTAACAAAAAACCATATTGCCTATTCTTGCCGCTATGGGTAAGGACCACAACCAGGCATTAGTGGAGCTCTGGTCAAAATAATATAAAGCTCCATTAGTGGGGTCAATGCCATTTAGAGCATCTCTTGCAGCAGCTATAGCATCTGTAGATGCAGGCCTATTTATCCAGCCATTGAGTACAGGAGTAAATTGGTAATTCCCCCACGCATCCACTTGATATATGACATCTTTTATAGTATTGGGAAAAATACCGCTTTTCACTCTATTTATCACTACAGCTGCTACTGCTACTTTAGCCTGATACGGCTCTCCATCCGCTTCTGCTGTAACGAGTCGCGCAAGAAGGTCAAATTCCTCTGGAGTGTAAGGTATTACACTCCTTTGAACATAACCTCTGCTGACATCATTATATGTTCGAGAGGAAGAATTAACAGGCTTTGGTATGATAAACACCTGACCTGGATATATGATATCGCTTTTATAATCGTTTGCAGCTTTTAACGCATCTACGGTAATTCCATATTTTTTAGCTATTAAGTACAAGCTATCGCCTTTTTGAACCACATATGTGTTATCATTACCAGGCACTTGCAACACTTGGCCAGGATATATTGTAGTAGTCTGTAACCCGTTTAGAGCCATCAATTTAGTGTAAGTAATGCCGTATTTTTGACTTATCCCCCATAAAGTATCTCCTGGTTTCACAGTATAAGTAGCGGCAAAGGCAGCTTGAAATAAAAATAGTCCTCCGATAATTAATGCGATGAGAGGCTTTACTTTGAGGTGAACTTTGGACATGATTTACCCCCTTTGCCTCCGAGGTTAGTTGACGGGTTCGGGTGAGGGCCACCCTACCACAATACGTGGATTCACCCCAAATTTACATCCCCCGTACCCCTTATCGGGGATTCGGCATGTTTTAACTAAATTATACACGGAATACAAAAACTCTGTCCATATTAAACTGATGGGAATAGAGTCATTTGCTGTCATTGATAAGCGGAAGCATCACGGTAAACTCCGTTCCTTTCCCTACCTCGCTTTTTACCCCAATCACTCCACCGTGTTCCTCTACAATCCATTTTGCGATAGAAAGACCTAAGCCCGTGCCCCCTGTATCTTTAGACCTAGCTTTGTCTACTCTGTAAAATCTCTCAAAAATATACGGCAAATCCTCTTCGGGTATTCCTATCCCATCGTCTTTAACCTTTATATAGGCCTCGTCACCACTTCCTATTTCAATTTCTATGTTGCCATTTTTTGAGGTGTACTTTGCCGCATTATCAAGGAGTATCCTCAAAACCTCTTTTATAAGCTTCTTATCTGCATTTATTCTCACATTTTCCCCTTTTAATGATACATTTTTTCCTTCGTAAATCAGTTTAATCTCTCTGACCACTTCTTCTGCTATCTCTTTCAAATCAAAACTTTCCCTCTCCAGCTTTATTGACCTGTCATCGCCCTTCGCTAAAAAAAGAAGTTTTTCAACAAGACTTTCCATCTCTAAAGTTTCCTTCTTTATGGCTTTAATTCCTTCTTCTAATACTTCTCTGTCGTCTTTTCCCCATCTATCTAGCATGTCAATATATCCTTTTATGACAGAAATAGGAGTCCTCAATTCATGGGAGGCATCAGACACAAATCTATTTTGACGCGCAAAAGACTCTTCAAGCCTGTCCAACATGTCATTAAAGGTCTTTGCCAGCCTTGTGAGTTCATCCTCCTCTCCGTAAACTTTAAGTCTTTTATTTAAGCCTTTTGCATCTATGTCTTTCACTTCTTTTATCATGTAATCTACAGGTCTTAATGCCCTTTTTGTAACAAAATAACCTGTCACAAATGAAATGAAAATACCAGCTCCATCAGCAAAAAACATCAAAATAAAAAGAAGCTTTAAAAAAGCGTACTCATTCTTCATATCCTTTATAACTTGTATATAAAATGTAGCATCGCCTTTTTTAAATACTGTATTTAAGTAAACTAAATCCTTATCAAATTCATCAACCTTAACAGGAACTTCTAGATTAGTATTATATGGAATCGCAACTCTTTCTAATTTTTTAGATAAATACAGCAATCGCCCTTTTGAATCAAATATTTTTACATAAATATTTTCATCAGGTATCCCAGAAAATGCTGTGTCTTTTAAAGCTCCGTCCATATTTTGTTTTGCTTCACTAAGTTTTGCCTTTATAACCTCTGCTTGAGTTGACACCTGTTCCATTGATTGGTATATAAGGTAATACTTCAAAGTGTAAAGCACTGAGGCATTCAAAGAAATCAGCACAAATGAAAAAACTGCTGAATAAAGAAGCGCTATTTTTAAAGTTATGCGCTGAGGTAACAATTTAATCTTCATCTTCACCATCTCTCAAACTGTAACCTACTCCCCTTATAGTGTGAATCAATTTTCTGTCAAATGGGTCGTCAATTTTGCTTCTCAAATACCTTATGTACACGTCTACTACATTGGTATCCCCATAATAGTCATATCCCCAAACTGACCGCAGAATTTTTTCTCTAGAAAGAGCAATATTCGCATTTCTCATTAAAAATTCTAAAAGGTCAAACTCTTTTTTCGTAAGGTCAATTTTTACTCCCTGCCTCCTGACCTCATGAGTAGTCAAATCCATAACAATACCAGCAAACTTCAGCACATCTTTTTTAATACTGGGATTTCTCTTTCTCAATGCAGCCCTCACTCTAGCGAAAAGCTCCTCTATAGAAAAAGGCTTAGTTACATAGTCATCTGCACCAATGTCTAGCCCTCTTACCTTGTCTTTCACCTCATATTTTGCTGTAAGCATTATAACAGGTATGTCAGAGTTTTCTCTTATTTTTTTCAAAACTTCATATCCATCCATTCCTGGAAGCATTATATCCAAAAGCACAAGGTCATAATCGCCCTCTAAAGCTTCTTTCACGCCTGAGGTTCCGTCGTAAACTATTTTTACTTCATAGCCTTCGTGTTCGAATTCCAATTGTAAAAAACGCGCTATCTGTCTTTCATCTTCTACAATCAGTATCTTTTCCTTCATTGGCCATCACCAATAAAATTATAGCATATCAAATGTCTTATAGAAATCGGGATATGAAACGTCGACGCATTCAGCCTTCTTAATTATGGTCCGACCTTCTGCTAAAAGGCCAGCAATCCACAAGGACATGGCCACACGGTGGTCGTTGTAACTCTCAACTTCGGCTCCTCTTAAAAAGCCTGTCCCTTCTATAATCATTCCATCTTCTGTCTCAAAAATTTTAGCTCCCATTTTCCCAAGCTCTGATGTCATTGATTTTATTCTGTTGCTCTCTTTTACCTTCAATTCTTCTGCATTTTTTATCACAGTGGTTCCTTCAGCAAAAACTGCTGCAACTGCGATAACAGGAATTTCATCAATAAGCTTAGGAATAAGGTCTCCGCCGATTTCTATACCCTTTAATTTAGAACTTTTAACTACAATGTCCGCTATTTTTTCATTATTCACATATCTTTCATTTATAAGCTCAACATTTCCTCCCATACCTTTTAAAACATCTATAATTCCTGTTCTCGTAGGATTTACATTCACATCTTTTATAACCACCTCTGAATTAGGAAGCAAATTTGCTGCCACTATAAAATAGGCAGCAGAAGATATATCTCCAGGCACTATAATTTTCTGCCCTTTTAATTTACTTCCCGGATAACAAAATATTTTCTTTCCATCTATCTCTATCCTTGCACCAAAAGTTTGAAGCATAAGCTCCGTATGATTTCTCGATAAAGCAGGCTCTTCAATCACTGTCCTTCCTTCTGCATAAAGGCTTGCAAGCATTATGCTAGATTTAACCTGTGCACTGGCAATAGGCATTTTATACTCTATTCCTCGAAGTTTTCCACCTCTTATTTTGACAGGAGCAAAATTCCCTTCCCTTGCCTCTATTTTAGCCCCCATGAGAGTAAGAGGCACTATCACTCTTCCCATAGGCCGCCTCTTGATAGAATCATCCCCTGTGAGTATTGTCTCAAACTCTTGCCCTGCAAGTATTCCCATCAAAAGCCTAATTGTTGTCCCAGAATTTCCTACATCTAACACTTCACTGCTCTTACTAAGGTACAATCCTTTTCCATACACTTTCACTCTATTTCTTTCCAATTTAATGTCTACACCCAGTTTTCTCATACACTCTACAGTAGAAAGAGTATCCTTAGCAACAAGAAAATTTTCTACTTCTGTTAGCCCTTCAGCTATTGAACCTATCATAACAGCTCTGTGAGATATAGATTTGTCTCCCGGGACAGAAATAACACCTTTTAAGCTGTTTTTCTTTTTTACCTCTACATCCATTTTCTCACCTCATACCTCTAGTATTTTTCTGCATTCTCGGGCCTTGTCAAGGAAGTCCACTAAAAACTCTTCATCTCCTCTCTCCAGATGATACACAAATTCTTCGAGGAGGTTTTTATAATTTCTTAGTAAATCAAGAACCACTTCTCTATTGCTAAAAATTATGTCCTTCCACATTTCAGTCTGAGAAAGAGCGATTCTCGTAGTATCTTTAAATCCTCCTGCAGCGTATTTTAAGGCATCTTTGCATTCTCTGTGTGCAAAATTAGAAAGTGCCGTAGAAACTATATGAGGAACATGGCTTATAACTCCTACTATCCTGTCATGTTCATTATAATCTACAATGACAGGTTTTGCACCTATCTTTTTTATTATTTCTTTTACAAAAATCTCTAAAATCCCTTCTTCCACACTGCTAGAAGGAATCAAGAAATAAAAAGAATTTACAAAAAGGTCAGGGTGAGAATAATCGTACCCTGCCTTTTCAGTGCCAGCCATAGGATGCCCTCCAATGAAGTAAAAATCCGAAGGTGGAAATTTTTCTATCTCTTCCATGACAACTTTTTTAGTGCTCCCAACATCAGTTATTATGCATCCCTTTTTAAGATGAGGATATATCTTCTTAACACTATCAGCTATTTTACCAACAGGAGTGCAGATAAAAAGAGCATCTACATCAAGTGCAAAATTTATTTCCCTGAAGGCTTCAGAAATTGTACCCTCTCTTAAAGCCTTATCTAAAGTTTTTGTATCAATATCCACCCCGACAACATCTATATCTGTATACTTTCTTAAAGCTTTTGCGATAGACCCGCCTATAAGGCCCAGTCCCACAACAGCTACCTTCTCTATCATGCCAGTTCCCGCCCTACAGCTTCAGCAATAATTTTTAATTCTTTCACCAAGCTTTCAAAGTTGTCTGGGGTCAAAGATTGAGGCCCATCAGAAAGAGCATTTTTAGGGTCAGGATGCACTTCTATGATAAGTCCATCCGCTCCTGCAGCAACAGCCGCTTTGGCCATGGAAGGCACAAGGTGCCACCGACCAGTTCCATGGCTGGGGTCTACTATTATAGGTAGATGACTCAGTTTTTTTATGGCTGGAACCGCACTCAAATCTAAAGTATTGCGGGTATAAGTCTCAAAAGTCCTTATACCTCTTTCGCAGAGAATTACATCCTTATTTCCCTCATTTAAGATGTACTCTGCAGCGCTCAACCACTCCTCCAAAGTCGCGGCAAGCCCCCTTTTTAAAAGTACAGGCTTATTCATCCTCCCTACCGCCTTAAGAAGTGAGAAATTCTGCATGTTTCTTGCTCCAATTTGAAGGACATCCGCATACTCCGCAACTTTTTCCACTGAATGCACGTCCATCACTTCCGTGACAATTTTAAGACCCGTAAGCTCTCTCGCTTCACTGAGCATTTTTAATCCTTCCTCCTCTAACCCTTGGAAAGAGTAAGGCGAGGTCCTGGGTTTATATGCCCCTCCCCTTAAAAAGTGAGCTCCCGCCCTTTTCACTGCCATAGCACTCTCAAAAAGCTGTTCTCGGCTCTCTACAGCACAAGGTCCTGCCATTATGACAATATTTTTGCCTCCTATTTCAATATCGCCAACTTTTACAATAGTAGGCTCTGGTTTGAATATCCTGCTAGCTAGCTTATAAGGGTCGACTATTGGAATTACTTTCTCTACTCCTTCCATCATCTCTATCGCTTTTCCATCAAGTTTCCTTTTATCCCCTATCACACCTATTACTATTTTTTCTTCCCCTCTTGAAATGTGATAACCCAGCCCGAGAGAAGTTAAAAGATTTGTAATCTCGGAAATTTGTTTCTCACTAGCATCTATATTCATTACAATTACCATACCTCTTCTCCTCCCTTTATTTTCCCATCTTGAACTTTGGATAAGAACCTATCACTTTCAAAAAATCTGCCTTTATCTTCAGATCTTCCAAAGCCTCTTTTATCCTCTCCTCTTTTCTGTGGCCTTCTATATCTACCCAAAAGACGTACTCCCCAAACTTTTTGCGAGAAGGCCTTGACTCAATTTTTGTCATATTGATATTCTTTTCTGCAAACACTCCTAAAGCCCTATACAAACTTCCAGGAACATTCGGCACAGAAAAAACTATTGAAGTCTTGTCCTCCCCTGTATAGTCACTGTCTCTTTTCGCAATAACCAGAAACCTTGTGTAATTCTCCTTTATATCCTGCACATCTTTTTCTAATATCTTAAGGTTGTAAAGCCAAGCAGCTCTTTCCGGCCCAATAGCAACTATCCCTTTTTTAGCATTTACCCCTAACAAAGCCTTTACAGTGCTTTCTGTAGTTTTTACTTCAGCCGTTGGGAAATTATTCAATATGTATTCCCTGCACTGGGCAAGAGCCTGAGGATGAGAAAGTATACAATGTACATCTTTAAAGTCAATAAAGTCATCGCAAATCAAACATTGTGAAATAGAAATTATCACCTCTCCTCTGACCAAAATACCCTCGGCATCGTTTATCAACAAATCCAGTGATACATTGACAGAACCCTCAATAGAATTTTCAACAGGCAAAATGCCCTCATCGCACGTCCCTTCCGCTACACTTTTAACTACATCTTGGATGGTAGCAAACTCTATAGCTTCACACTCTTTCATTCCTTCTATATATTTAAAAACAGCCTCTTCAGAAAAAGTACCTTTAGGCCCTAAATACCCAACTTTCATCCTACACCCCCTTATCATACTATATTGCTGATATTTTAATACTTTGCCTAATTAAAGTCAAGTAAATTTTTCATAAACCTTATAAAAGGATAATAAAAAAAGCGGTGTACCCGCCTTATTTCAAAACTTTTAATACATCTTCTTCTTTCACACTCACAATATCCACTTTGCCTAAACCTACAGGTAGAACAAAATTTATTCTCCCTTCTCTCATTTTTTTATCAAGCTTTATGGCATTTAGCATATCCGTCTTTTCAATACCCTCATAGTCAGCTGGCAGTCCCGCTCTTTTAATTAAATTCAATATGCGCTCTAAATATCCTTCATCAATATATCCCAAGTTAAATGCAAGCCGTGCCTCATACGCCATTCCTATTGCCACAGCTTCTCCGTGAATATATCTCTCATACCCTGTTAAAGCCTCAATAGCATGACCTATTGTATGCCCAAAATTTAATATCGCTCTTAAATTCTCTTCTTTTTCATCCAATGATACAACCTTAGCTTTTATCTCACATGACCTTTTAACTATATAAGTCAAATCCTCCTTTTTTAATCTCAAAATATCACCCAAATTTTCTTCAATATAGGTAAACAAATCAAAGTCCCATATAACTCCATACTTGATTACTTCAGCTAATCCACCAAGAACTTCTCTTTTATTCAAAGTCCCCAAAACTGAAGTATCAATATACACCATTTTAGGTTGATAAAAAGCTCCAACTATATTCTTACCTTTTTTTAGATTTACCGCTACCTTACCACCAACACTGCTGTCTACCTGAGCTAACAATGTCGTAGGAATCTGAATAAAATCAATTCCTCTCATATAGGTCGCAGCAACAAACCCGGCTATATCTCCAACAACTCCTCCCCCCAGTGCAATGATAGAACTATCCCTTAAAAGACCACTGTCATAAGCTACCTCAAGAAGTCTTTGTGCCATTTCCATAGTTTTGCTCGTCTCACCAGCAGGTATAACTTCATATAAGACATCGAATCCACTTTTTCTAAGGCTTTCTTCAATCTTTTCAAAATACAAAGGATAAACATTAGAATCAGTAATAACAAATGTCTTGCTGCTTCTCACATGTTTTTTAATTAAATCTCCAACTCTATCAAAACCTTCATAGTCAAAATAAATAGGATAAGACCTTTCCTTCAATTCAACAATCACTTCATCCATACTCCCACCTCTTTTTACACCAGACAAAGGGGACGGTTCCTTTTGTCCCCCTTGTCTCATGCCATCTTTTCAAACTCATCAAGTAATTTTTCAAAAACATCTAATGCGTCGTTCACTGGCTTTGGAGTAGTCAAATCTACCCCTGCCTTCTTTAAAAGGTTCAGTGGATAGTCAGAACTTCCGCTTTTTAAAAATTCTTTATATCTCTCCACAGCCTTTTCTCCTTCATTTAGTATCATCTGTGAAATAGCTATTGCCGCAGAAAATCCTGTAGCATATTTGTAGACGTAGAAATTTCTATAAAAATGTGGAATTCTCGCCCATTCGTAGCTTATTTCTTCATCTACTACTATATCATCTCCGTAATAAAGTTTATTTAGTTCATAATATTTTTTGTTCAATACCTCTGCCGTAAGAGGCTCTCCTCTTTCTGCCATTTCATGAATTAATTTTTCAAATTCTGCGAACATGACCTGTCTGAAAACTGTCCCTCTAAATTCCTCGAGAAAATGATTTAGTACGTAAAGTCTTTCCTTTTCATCTTTGGAATTTTTCAAAAGATAATCCATAAGTATAGCTTCATTGCAGGTAGAAGCTACTTCTGCCACAAAAATCTTATAACCTGCATACACATATGGTTGTGTCGCATTTGAATAATACGTATGCAAAGAATGTCCCATTTCATGGGCAATTGTAAATACATCATTTAATTTACCCTGAAAATTTAAAAGCACATAAGGATGTGTACCATAAGCACCCCATGAATAAGCTCCAGAGGTTTTGCCTCTATTTTCATACACATCTACCCAACGAGATTCAAAACCTTTTTTTAGTAAATCTATGTACTCTTCCCCCAAAGGCTTAAGGCCTTCCAAAACTAGTTCAATTGCCTCTTCATATGTAAACTCTTTATCATACTCTTGTATCAAAGGAACATACAAGTCATACATGTAAAGTTCGTCTAATTTTAAGAGTTTCTTTTTAAGCCTTACATATCTATGTAAAACATCAAGCCTACTATGTACTGTTTCTATGAGGTTATTATAAACCTCTACACTGACATTGTCTTCAAAAAGTGAAGCCTCCAAAGAAGAATTGTATCTACGGGCTTTAGCATAAAAAATATCTTTCTTTACACTGCCAGCCAGAGTAGAAGCAAAAGTGTTTATAAATTTTTTGTAAGTATCATACAGTGCTTCAAAGGCAGCCTTTCGGACATTTCTATCCTTACTTTGCATAAAGCTTATAAAATTTCCATGAGTAAGCTCCACTTCATTACCATTTTCGTCCTTAATTGTCGGGAATCTCAAGTCCGCGTGATTCAACATAGAATATATAGTTGAAACAGATTCTGCCAGTGTCTCTGCTTCTGCTAGTATTTTTTCTTCCTCCGGTGAAAGCACATGAGGCTTGTATCTAATTAAATCCTCAATATACTGCTTATAAATTTTTAACTCCTCTAATTCTTCTATCATGTTCCTCAATTTTTCAGTCTCAATAGACAAAATCTCTGGAACTATAAAAGAAGTAGCACTCATGACTTCAATATTAAGTCTCATCGCTTTATCAGACAATGCCTGATATTTAGAATTGGTATTATCTTCATCTCTTCTCATTCTGGCATAGGCGAAAATCTTGCTGGCTGTCATCCCAATTTGGTCATTAAGCTTCAAAACTTCCAATAAGTCCTTAGAAGTTCTAATTTTTCCTTTAAACTTTACAATCTCTTTTAGGAGCTCTTTTACCTTCCTGTAGTCTTCTTCCCACAACTCTTCATTTTCATATATGTCTTCCAACCTCCATTTATATCTTTCATCTATTTCACTTCTCTCTCTTAAATTTCCCATGTTTAATCCCCCCGCTTTTCTTTTTCAAATATTTCTTTTTTAAGTCTCATTGCTGTTGGAGTTTTGGCAAGCCCCCCTTCTGCTGTTTCTCTTAAGGCACTTGGGATAGCCTTTCCTACCCTGTACATAGTTTCTACAACCTCGTCAAAAGGTATTACACTGTCCATTCCCGCTATAGCAAAATCAGCACATATCATTGCATTGAGAGCTCCTAAGGCATTTCTCTTCTCACAGGGAATTTCTACTAATCCGGCAACCGGATCGCATACCAGTCCCAATAAGTTCATTATGGCAAAAGAAGCAGCTGTCAAGCATTGCTCAGGGGTTCCCCCCATGAGTTCCACTAAAGCCCCTGCTGCCATAGCCGAGGCAGACCCTACTTCTGCTTGACACCCTCCTTCGGCTCCCGCTAAAGTAGCATTTTTTGCTATTATAATTCCTATTCCTGAAGCTGTAAAAAGCGCTTTTGTCATGTCATCTTCACTCTTGCCAAATTTCCTTGCAACAGTAATTAAAGCACCTGGTATCACACCACTTGAGCCTGCTGTAGGAGCAGCCACGATCCTCCCCATTGAGGCATTTACCTCTGTTACGGCAAGAGCAGAAGCTGCAGCTTTTGCCATTGTTTCACAGGACAAAGTATTTCCAATCACAATCCTCGCATAAAGCTTTTTGGCATCTCCTCCTGATAAACCGCTCACAGACTTTATATCCTCATTTAACCCTTTATTTATAGCTTCTCTCATCACCTGAAGATTTTTCTTCATTTTTTCAAAAATAACTTCTAAGTCCTCTCCTGTTCTTTCCTGTTCGGCCAGCATTACAATTTCCGATATAGGCTTATTGAACTTTTTTGTAAGCTCTAAAAGTTCATATCCGTAATTGAATTGATACATAAAAGCATGCCCTCCATTACACAGGATTTAAAATTATGGCATTCAAAATTCCATCAATATTTTTAATCACTTCTTTAGCTCTTTCAGGGATTTCCTGGTCAGACTCTATGACCATTATGGCTTTATCGCCCTTTGCATGCCTGTAAACTCTCATGAAGGCAATATTTATATTGCAGTCTGCCAGCACTTTGGTCACAGCAGCCACAATCCCAGGCTTATCTATATGGGTGGTAATTAAAGTCTCATACTCCCCAGTAAACTCTACTTCTATGCCATTTATTTCTTTTAAAAGGACATTACCTCCGCCTACAGAACAGCCTAAAATATTATAAGTCTTTCCATCAGAGGTCTTAATTATCATCCTCACTGTGTTTGGATGGGGAGCTTCTTCATCGCTTTCAGTAAATTTAAACTTAAGTCCTAATTCTTCAGCAATTTCAAAAGAACGAGGCAATCTCTCGTCATCAGGATCAAATCCCAATATCCCTGCAAGTAACGCCCTGTCTGTGCCATGGCCTTTATAGGTTCTGGCAAAAGATTCGTATAAAATAAATTCCACCTCTTTTATCTCATCGTCCGCAATCTTTCTAGCAATTTTAGCAAGCCTGGCTGCCCCCGCAGTATGGGAGCTGCTCGGGCCAATCATTATAGGCCCCATAATATCAAAAACAGAAAATTCCCTCATATCAATCCCCTTTACTCTTTCCCTATTTTCCTTACCCTAATCTTTTTTACTTTGCTTTCCTCTATCAATACCTCTTTAAAAGCCTGGTCAATAGAAAGGCCCTGTTGATGTTTTAAATACACCTTTTTGAAAAAATCTTCTCCGTACTTTTCAAATAATAGGCTTATGTATTCATTTTCACTTTCTTTATCATGCAGTACTTCGCCAAAAATGAAATTTTTAAAACGAGATAATCTTAATCTCATAGTCATTCTTCCTTTATTAAAACCGCTCTGGTAGGAGCTGCTTCTGCTCCTTTTATTTTGAGAGGAGCAGCAAATAAGAAGTACTCCCCCTCTTCGACTTCTTTTAGCCTCAACCCTTCTAAAATTACTACTCCAGCCCCCAAAAGGATTTTATGGGTTTCATGTTCCGGCTGATCCCTTTCAATCCCGAGAGCATCAATTCCTACTCCAACTACGCCTTTTTCTTTTAAAAACTCGGCACCGCTTTTTTCAAGGTAGACAAATTGAAAATCAAAATCTTCCCTGAAAGAATTTCGAGTTTTAAAAATCACAAAATCGCCCTTTTCAATATTTTTGTCCTTTAAGTCTTCTCTTGTTATTTTATCAGATATATGTGTGAAATCAAACACTTTGCATCTCGTTATAACCTTACTAAGGTCCAAATTTTCTATGGTATCTCCGCCATTAATCATGTGCAAAGGGGCATCAATATGAGCCCCTGTGTGCATGTCCATGCATATACGTGATTCTGTTACATCCCCTTTTTGGACTGTAATAGTATGCTGAGGCCTTTTTTCCTCCTTGTTTTTGTAGACAGTCATATTTTCATGAATTTCCATAGAAATATCGTATATCTTCACTTTCCATCCCCCTATCCTATACATTCCACCACATTCTTCCATCTCTTCTCAAAAGCTCTTCTGCCTCACTAGGACCCCAGGTCCCTGGATAGTAATTAGGAAAATCGGGTGTTTTTTCTGCCCATGCTTTAGCAATAGCATCTACAAACCTCCAAGAATATTCTACCTCATCCCAGCGAGTAAATAAAGTAGAATCTCCTCTCATCACATCAAAAAGAAGTCTTTCATATGCCTCTGGAGAATTATTGGATATCTGGCAGTTCTGACAAAAATCCATATTTACAGGCTCTATAGTTATATCTCCTGCTCCCGGCACTTTGGCATTAAACTGAAGTTTTACTCCTTCCTCCGGCTGAATTTTTATTACAAGCAAATTGGGAAGCAAATTTTTATACTCTTTGAAATACAAAATACCTGGCAGAGGCTTAAATTGGATGACAATCTGTGTGGATTTTTCCGGCATCCTTTTTCCAGTCCTGATGTAAAAAGGAACTCCTGCCCATCTGAAATTTTCTATGTGCACTTTTAATGCCACAAAAGTCTCTGTATTGGAAGTTGGAGATACTTTTTCCTCCTGCCTATATCCCACATACTGCCCTCTCACCACATTTTTCTCTACAAGCTCAGGAGTCATAATCTCTAAGGATTTTAAAACCTTCACCTTCTCATCCCTTATAGATTCTGTATCCAAATTTACAGGTGGTTCCATCGCCGTCAAGGTCAGAAGCTGCATCATGTGGTTTTGAACCATGTCCCTCAAAGCTCCTGCTTTCTCGTAGTATCCTCCTCTATTTTCTATCCCTACCGTCTCATTAGAAGAAATTTGCACATTGTCTATATATCTTCTGTTCCAAACTGGCTCAAAAAACACATTGGCAAATCTGATGACCATTATATTCTGTAGCATCTCTTTTCCTAAATAGTGATCAATTCTATAAGTATTTCTTTCTGTAAAGACATCTGTTATCATTTTATTTAGTTTCCGGGCAGATTCTAAATTTTCTCCAAAAGGCTTTTCTATAACTACTCTCTGCCATGAAGTTTCATTACTTACCATTCCGTGTCTGTATAACTTTTCCACAATGATGCCAAAATATTCCGGTGCAACTGCAAGATAATATACCCTGTTGCCCTGTGTATTGTATTTCCTATCCAGTTCATCTAAAAAGTAACTAAGTTCCATATATCCGTTGTCATAGTTAAAATCAAATCTTTTGTAGAATATCCTGCTACTTAAATCTTGCCAGATTTTTTCGTCAATGTCAAATCTAGAATAAGTTTTAACAGACTCCAGCATCTCATTTCTATATTCCTCTTCAGTCTTGTCTCTTCTCCCTATAGCAACTACAGCAAAATTTTCAGGCAGGATATTTTGATATCTTAAGTTGTAAAGGGCCGGCATCAATTTTTTATGGGTTAAATCTCCTGTTCCACCGAATATGACCATCACGTTTGAAAGGTCTTTATCTTTCATGTTGATCACCTCACGAAAATGTTGTTAAACGATTCCGTGCAACTATTTATTGTCAATTAATACTTTTTATCTTGAGTAGTTATATTATTATACCACATATTTTAAAATTTTAAAGCAGGGTTAATCCCTGCTAAATCGCTTCAATATTATTTTATCCCCATTTTTATATACTATATAATCCCTAGTAATTTCTATAATTTTTCCTTTAGCTTCAGAGATTACATTTCCCCGCAAATCCTCAAGCCTATTATTTCCAGTTATAATCCCAACACTTTTTTCATTAAATAATACAACCAGATCCTTTAAAACTTGTCCTCTTTTTAGTGAAATTTTATGCCACATGCCTATAGGCTTATCTACACTGTCATAATATATCTCCTCTATTCCTTCTGTACCCATCTTTCCAATATAGACATTATCATCTCTATCTATTCCCAAAAGAGCGTATTTATTCTTAGCACTGAGCAAAACCTGCTTTCTTCCATCTTTTAGTAAATACAGTCTTCCATCATCAGACTGATAAATTAAATTGTCCTTTCTTTGGGTTTCTACCATTTTCTCTATCCTCTTTACAGGAAGGTAAATTCGCCTTACCTCTCCCATTATATTCACCTGATAGAGCCTGTCTCCATACGGAGTAGTAGCTTTCAAATAGATCACGTTTGTGAGAGGAGATAAAGTTACATAACTAATGGCGCTCTTAGAGGGCAAATATATCTTTATATACACAGTATTGTATAAGTCATTGTCTACATCGTAGGACTTCAGTTCCACTTTTGTACCAGTTAGAGAGTCCATTCGAGAAAAATACAAAATTCTATTTCTGTCTGGAAGCCATGTATAATAATCTCCTTCTTTTGTAGCCTTCTCAATTACCTTTACAGTCTTTCCTGTTTTGGCATCAGCTATAATTAAATTACCTCCTTCGTCATATGAGATGTATTTCCCATCATAAGAGACATGAACATCTTTAGCATAAGATGGAATTTTTATCTCTATGAGAGGAGGCAGAGAAATACTTCCAAAAACTTCTTCACTTTTTATAAAAGTTGAATCTACTAAAAATACATTGTTTAAATAGTAAAGAAATGCCAGTTCTAATGCCAGAGTAGCAAATGCCCATTTTAAGACCTTCTTAATCTTCACCTCAAAAATCCTCCTCATCTTACAAAGAATATGGTAGGAACGGCTCTTTCTCCCAGAGCATCAGAAGGGTGATTTATCACTTTCCCCTTAAAGTACATCGTTGTAGAAGAACCCCCATCGAGGTTAGCTGCATTATAAGCTCCGTATTTGAGCATTATATCTTGCACATCCTTTAAAGTAGCACCTATGCTCTTTAAAGTTCTGCCATCTATCACCAAAAAAATCACTGTTCCATCTTTCCTCTGACCTATGGCAGTTCGAGGAGCTATCCCCCAACCTCCATCTCCTTTTTTTATCATGGCTTGTCCGTTAATGACAAGGGCTGGCCCAAAGCTTACCGCCTCTTTTATGCCCATATTGAGTACTTCTTTGTACCTGTACTTTCCAACCATCAACTTACCATCATTTGTAAAACCAATTAAATCCACTTTTTCATCCGGATTTTTAATCTCTGTATACAGTAGTTTCCCTCTGTGTATCACAAACCCCTGAGGAGCCCCACCTATACCTTTCATACTGCTGTCTCCAAAGCCTCCAGCATTTATAGCCGCTAGAGCATTATAGTGTTTCGCAATTACACTTGTGGTCTCCCCTTCATATGGGAATTTACTAGATGTCCCTACTTCTACTCTAGTAGGGTCATGAATCAAAATCACTTTTCCTTCAAAATGCTTGCCGTACACATTATAAAGTTCAATCCTTCTATCCTTTCCCCCGTTCACATGTATTAAATTTTTATCAGTTCTACCACTTTCTATTTTGCTTTCAGACATTATTTTATCTATCACCTTTTTGGGCAAAAACAGAGTAGCCAGGTATTGGTGGGTAAAAGTAGTCATGGCAGTAGCGACAAAAGTATCTCTCACCCTTGTAAAAGGACCGTAAAACATCAAAACGGGCATGGTAATAGAAACAAAAAGTACCTCAAAAATTATAAAAGCAATCGCTCTTTTTAGCATGTTCCACCCCATTCACATATGATTTGCCACAAATATTATAACTTTATTAGATTAAAAATTTGTTAAAAATGTGTAAAAAATTTAGAAAGGGACTGCATCGTCCCTTTTATCGAATCCTCAGGTACACTTTTAAATAGTCTACCATATCCTTTTCCCTTTCATCGTAAGTCTCAATGTAAATATTTTTCCCTTCCACCGTATAACTAAAATCAGTAAATCCCTGATTCAAAAGATAATCTTTTACCGCTTTTTCCCCCAAATCTCCCTGCGCTACGAGAATTTTTTCTCCTACATATCTTCCGTTTACGTATATACTAAAAGAGTCTGTCGGAACTTTAAGATTGTTCCTATCTGCCTCTGAAGGTAAAACTATGCCTGGAGCTATCGAATTTTGCCCGTAAGGATAATTTATCATTTTGCATCACCTCTTTATTCTATTTTACTCAAAACGCTTTAACATATTCTTAACAAAAAAATACATTGTTTTTCGATTGACAAGCTTTTATAATATAGCTAAGCAGGAATATGAGGAGGAGGAGTTACGATGGCAAAGAAGATTTTGTACTTTATATGCACTGGAAATTCCTGTAGAAGTCAGATGGCAGAAGGATTTGGCAAATTTTACGGTGGAGATGATTTTGAAGTATATAGTGGCGGTGTAGAAGCTCACGGATTAAACTCTAAAGCCGTCGAAGTCATGAAAGAAATAGGTATCGACATAAGCAACCAAACTTCAGACTTAATAGACGAAAATATCCTCTTTAAAGCAGATTATGTTATAACGCTGTGCGGAGATGCTAGAGACAAATGTCCTGCTCTGCCTCCTTCTGTAAAAAGCCTCCACTGGGAATTAGAAGACCCTGCAAGAGCGGAAGGCACAGAAGAAGAGATAATGAACAAGTTTAGAGAAGTAAGGGACATAATAAAAGAAAAAGTCAAAGCCTTAATAGAGGAGATAAGAGAAAAATCCCTGGCATAAAAAGCCAGGGATTTTTTACATAATTCCTGCTTCTTTGTGCCTTTTTACAATTTCCTCAGCAAGTGCATCAAGAGCTTTAAAGTCTTCTTCTTTTGGATAGCCTTTTATATATACTGAAGGAATAAATTCTACTTTTAAGTTACCAAACATCTGAGTAATCTGGTCTACAGCCTTGCTCCCCCAGTTGTAGGAGCCAATCACTGAAATGAATTTAACTTTAGGTTTCAAAGCATTTGTGAGATAAGCGGCGTAAACAGCCATTGGGTGTGGCCCTACCAGCACAGTAGGAGTGGCCATGACGACTGTGGCAGCATCCACTAAAGCCATTGCAAATTCTCCTATATCAGTTACAGAGAGGTCAAAAGGCTTTACAATAACTCCCCTCTCTACTAAAGCAGCCTCTAGATATTCTACCATTTTCTTTACACTGCCGTGCATTGTCACATAAGGGATTAACACAATGTTTTTAGGCTTGTCTAAAACCCATTCTCTGTACGCATTTAATATAAACTCGGGGTTGTTATAAACAGGCCCATGGCTTGGAGCTATTATTTCTATATCTAAATCCTTTATTTTCTCAAGGTGCTTTTCTATAAAGTTCCTAAAAGGCATCATTATTTCTGCATAGTACCTTTTAGCTGAATCATATACTTTACATTCATCTGTAGCATAAAGCTCAGAAGTCGCAAGGTGTGAACCTAAAAAGTCGCATGTAAAAAGTATCTTGTCTTCCACCAAGTAAGTGAACATCGTCTCAGGCCAGTGAACCCATGGGGCATGTATGAACTTGAGGGTTTTACCTCCAAGGTCTAAAGTATCTCCATCTTCCACAGTGATAAATTTGTCTTCAGGTATGGGAAGGAGATCTATTAGGAAAGTCTTAGCCTTTGGAGTGCACACCACCTTCGCCTCTTTATACTTTTCCAAAACTGCAGGGATACTGCCTGAATGGTCCTGCTCTGCGTGATGAGCTATTATATAATCAATCTTTTTCACATCTTTCAGTTGTTCCATCAAAATATATTCTGTCATCGGGTCAACAGTGTCCAAAAGCGCAACTTTCTCCTTGCCTTCTACCAGATAAGCGTTATAGCTAGTACCATCTGGCAGGGGAATTAACGAGTCAAACAACCTTCTCTCCCAGTGAACTGCTCCTATCTTGCTTACTCCCGGTTTTATGACCATTGCTTTCATACTATCCTCTCCTGTTTTTTATTCTCAAGTATATTATAACAAATGACAAAAAATAAATAAACACTTTTTCTTGAAAATTTTTATTATGTGCTTTATATTGCCATAATTTCAATTTAAAACCTAAATACTCCAGTATAAAAATGCAGAAAATTAGCTACCATATAAACTGTAAAAAAGAAAGGGAGTGAAAAAGTGTGGAGCTTACAGCATCTCAAATAGCTTACTTTATTGCAATTTTAGTTATACTTATACTTCTTTTAATGAGAAAAGATATAATCCTGCCTGTTATCATAGCAATTTTTGCAATTGGGCTTTTGGCTACAAAGGATGTGATAAAAGCAATACAAATAATTTACACTGCCATATTGGTTTCAGGAATACGCCTGTGGCACATAATAGTGATAATTTCCCTCATAATAGCTATGTCAAAAGCTCTGGACGACATAGGAGCAGACGTAATATTGACAAAACCTTTTATAAGGCATCTAAAAAGCCCCACGTATTCTTTCTGGATAATAGGTCTGTTTATGATGCTACTTTCTTTTTTCATGTGGCCTGCCCCTGCTGTAGGCCTCATAGGTACAGTATTGATAATTCCTTCATTAAAATCAGGCATTGACAAAGTTTCTTTAGCTTCCATAGTGTCCGTTTTTGGATTTGGCATAGCGCTTTCAGGAGATTTCTTTATACAGGGTGCTCCTTCAATAACAGCAAAAGCAGCGGGAATAAATACGCATCAGCTGGTTCAGAATATTCTGCCAATTTGGGCAGTATCTTCTGTCGTAGCTAGTGTATCTTTATATTTTTGTGTTCTTTATACATCAAAACACCATCCACCTTCAGAATACGTAGAGACAAAACCGATCCACGGGAGACCAGTTTCATTTAAAAGTTATACAGTATCAGTAATAGCAGTAGTGCTCTTTTTGATAGACGTTCTCATAATGATACTTTTTAAAATCCATTCCAGCGGAGCCACTGCCTTAATAGGTGGAACAGCCATAATTGTTTTAATAGCTTCTGCAGCAATTCAAGAAAATTTTCTGGATAAAACAAGAGATTACTTAAGAGAAGGTTTTTTAAACGGCATGAGGACCTTTGCCCCCGTTATAATAATAAGTGCATTCTTTCTGTTGGGAGAAACCAGTATGGCAAAGCAAGTAATAGGTCCTCATGCAAGAGGATATCTTGTAGACCTTGGAACTTACCTATCTCATCATATACCTCTTAATAAATACACTGCTTCCCTTTTGGAACTGGCAATGGGAATTCTCACGGGAATGTCTGGCTCGGGATTTTCAGGCCTTCCTTTAATAGGCGCTTTAGCAAAGACTTTTTCCTCAGCAGCTTTCCTCAACCCAGCTTTATTAGCTTCTATAGGACAGTTAGCTGCAGTCTGGACAGGAGGGGGTACATTAATACCCTGGAGCACAGCCGTAGTGTCAGCTGTAATAGATGTTGACTCCAGAAAAATATCTAAGAGAAATTTTATACCTGCAGTACTGGGGCTTATCTCAGCTTACATTGTAACAGTCATACTTTTATAAAAACTAGCCTGTTGATGAAGTATCAACAAATTAAGCCGAGGTAAAAAATACCTCGGCTTTCAAGATATCCCCCTCATTATCAGGTTCATCATGCTGTCCTTCTCCTCTTCAGTCATTTTCTCCCATGCAGCTTCAAATATCACCCCCAGTCCGGGAATTGCATTTTCATTTTTGCTGTCCACCACCTCCTGAATAAAACCTTTTATTTCTTCTTTTGACCTTCTCTTTAAATTTTCCAATACAGCTCTTTTTATGTCCATACACTACCTCCATATCCAAGGGTTTCAGTTATATAATTCCCAAAATAGAAAATAATAAACAAAAACTAAGAAGGGACTTTCATATCACGTGAAACATGTATTTTAATATCAGCAAAATTGCTATTCCTGCTATTCCAAAAACTCCTGTTATAAATGAAGTCACTATATTTACAGGCAGTTCCACATTAAAAAGTGCGCCAAAAAAATTAAAAAATAAAAGCATTATAAATCCTACAAGAGAGTTTAAGGCAAATTTTAAAAGCAATCTCAGTGATTTCCCCAAAACCCAAAGTATGAACACCAATATCAAGACTGCTATTATAAAAGAAAGAGTCCCTTCAACCATGAGTTTTCCCCCTCTACCTTTTTCTTAACTTAGTTCCAATTATAACACAGAAAACAGATTAAATTTAGATTAAATTTACATTTTCTTGATTGATTCCTCCATCATTATCATATAAAATAGATAGAGGTGACAAAAATTCTATATAAAGGGGTATGAAAATGGAGCTACTGATCAAAGCCTTTATAATGGGCATCGTAGAGGGATTAACTGAGTTTCTTCCAATCTCATCCACTGGCCACCTCATAATCGTCGGAAGTTTTATCAAATTTACAGGAAAGTTTGCTACAATGTTCGAAATTGTAATTCAGCTGGGAGCAATTTTAGCGGTAGTGTATTATTTTAAAGACAAAATTCTCTCCTCCCTTAAGGCTTTAAAGCCAGGAGAATGGGGATTTAATCTGTGGTATAAAACGTTCATAGCCTTTTTGCCTGCTGCGATAATTGGTATACTGACCCATCACTACATTGAAGAACATCTATTTTCTCCATTTACCGTAGCAATAGCCCTGATAGTAGGTGCAATAATGATGATAGTGATAGAAGATATATTCGGCAAAAAGTATAAAATTGATAACATGGACAAAGTAAGCACTTCTAAAGCTTTCTGGATTGGAGTAGCCCAAGTGATGTCTTTATTCCCAGGAATGTCAAGGTCTGCTTCCACTATAATGGGAGGAATGCTGGTAGGCCTATCAGTTAGAGCAGCTGCTGAATTTTCCTTTTTCTTGGCTATTCCCACAATGCTTGCTGCTACAGGCTTTGAACTTGTGAAAAACATTACCTCCATGTCATTACTAGAATGGGAAGCGCTGGCAGTAGGATTTATAATGTCCTTTATAACTGCTTTGATCGTAGTCGATAAATTTTTGGCCTACCTCAAAAGGCATGTTTTAAAACCTTTTGCGTATTATAGACTCCTAGTTGGAGTGCTAATGTTATTCTTAATCGCCCAAAAAATAGTAAAATAAAAAGGATAGGTCAAACCGCCTATCCTTTTTATTTATCCAGCTCTTCATAAGCTTTTGAATACACTTCATAATCTCTATCGCTGAAGAGAACAAATCTCACTTCTTTTATGCTACTTCCCTCAAGATAGTCAGAAACTACCCTTAAAGCTATTCTCGCTGCCCTTTCCACAGGAAAACCATAGGCTCCTGTGCTTATTGAGGGAAAAGCAATAGTTTTTACATTATATTCATCCGCCAATTTTAAGCTCTCTATGTAGGCACTTGCTAATAAATTATCTTCGTTATGATTGCCGCCTTTCCAGATAGGCCCTACAGCGTGAATGACATACTTGGCTTTCAAATTGCCTGCACCCGTTATAACCGCATGACCAGTCGGGCACCCTCCCTGCTTTTCCCTTATAACTTTAAGCTCCTCTGCAATAGCAGGACCTCCTGCTTTATGGATTGCTCCGTCTACCCCACCACCTCCAATCAAAGAAGAATTAGCTGCATTTACAATGGCATCTACTTCCTGGTCTACGATGTTCCCCTTTATCAATTTAATCTTCTCTTTCATCAGATCACCCTGATTTATAAATTTATTTTTGTGTACAGTTAAAATTATATCACAAAATCTCTGGCTTTTCACCTCTTTTACCAATAAGCCACAAAAACACAAAGGAAATAAAAACAGAAATTGAAGCTGCTAGAAAGAGTTTATTCACACCGATATAATCCATAATTGCGCCAAACGTAGAAGGAGTAACTATAGCCGCCAGTGAAGAAAAAAAGTAATAAAGTCCCGTGTAAGTTCCTATTTTTTCAGAAGAAGTATAACTTACGACAAGCGGATAAGAATTTATTGTAAAAAGAGCATTGAAAATTCCCGCAAAAGGCATTAAGATTTGAATAATCCTGAAATCCTTAACCACCATGAAAATCAAAAATAGTATCGCTTGCCCAAATGCGCCTATCATCATGGTTTTTCTCTTACCTATCTTCGAAGCAATAAATCCCGCTGGCAGTGCGAAAATCAAAAAAGCCAAAGCGTAAAACCCCATCGTAAAAGATGATACACTTTCATCAATTCCCAAAGCTATCTTACAGTACCTTGTAAAGAAAGTCTCAACTGCAGCAAAACCTGCTATCATCATAAAAATTGACAAAAGCGTGTAAAAGGGAGCTCTGTCCTCGTCCCTTACAACAGTTATAAGGGCTTTTATTATACTTTGCTTTTCTTTTCTTTCTTCAATAACAAAAGACTTAGGTTCCTTTATTGTCAAAAATAAAATTACAGGCACAATTATTGAAAGAATTCCTGAAAGAAAAAAGGGATAGGCTTTATTTAATTTATAAAGCTGGGAACCTATAAAAAATATTATTAAAGCCCCCAATCCTCCCATGAAATTTATTACCCCATTGGCCTTACTTCTGTGCTGCTCCTCAACAATATCTGGCATCAAGGCCACCAGCGGAGTCCTATAACTTGCAACGACAATATTAAACATGAGGTCAACGATAAGAAGAGCCCATAGCTTTGTCTGTAAGGGAAGCATTGCATACAAAATGCCAGCAACTGGCATACCAATTAGTATATAGGGCATTCGCCTGCCTATGGAAGTCCTCGTATTGTCACTTAAAGCTCCGAAAACAGGAAGTATAAAGAGATTAGCTATATTATCCCAGCTCATCACAAAACCGATCAATGTATTGCTTTTAGTAAAATTCCCGAGAAAAATGGGCATATAAGCATTATAAGCAGCCCATATCATAGAGACCACCATAAAACCAAGTCCTAAATTGAATATCTTAAAATAGTTTAGCGGTAGTTGATTGTTTTCATCAAAAACCATATTATCCCCCTTTCCTCACAAGATTTATCAAGGTCTCTGGGTCATCTGTGATAATCCCGTCTACACCAGCCTTTATCATTCTTTCCATGTCTTCCTTTCTGTCAACTGTCCAAGGAAATAATTTAACACCGTTTTTCTTGCAACCCTCAACAAGCTCGGGTATTATGTTGAAATAAAAAGGATGCAGCGAATAAGCTTCCATGCGAAGTGCCATGTGCCAAGGCTCTACAAGCCCACATTGGTATAAAAGACCTATCTTAAGATGGGGCGCCATTTTCTTTACATCTCTTAAGCTATAATGATTAAAAGAGGATATAATGACTCTCTCCTCAAAATTGTATTCTTTTATTGCTTTTATCAATTTTTCTTCAATTCCCGGATAAAGCACAATTCCACTTTTTATCTCTATATTTACAAGAAAGTCTTTATCTCCAATCAGTTCAAAAACCTCATACAAAGTAGGTATTCTCTCTCCCGCAAATTTCTCACCAAACTTTATACCTGCATCCAACTTCTTAATTTCTTCTAGCGTAAAATCTTTCACAAAGCCCTCTCCATTTGTCGTTCTGTCTACTGTTTCATCGTGGATCACCACAAGATGCCCATCCTTTGTAAGCTGTACATCCAGCTCAATACCATCCGCCCCCAATTCCATAGCCCTTTTAAAAGCAGCGATGGTGTTTTCAGGTACATTTTTAGAATCTCCCCTGTGCGCAATTACCAAAGTTTTCATAAAAATACCTCCCCAAGATTTACTTTACAGAAAAATTCTATCACACTTTTCTAAAAAAGCGAAATTTTATAATTCTATTTTTGCTAAATAGGTCTTCTTTTCACTGTGAAGAAAAATTATTATCAAATCTTTTTTCATCAAATTTTCCGTCACATCGTACTCAAAAAAAGCGTAAGAAACTCTTTTTGATAATTCAAGACTGGAAAGCCCTACGGCCTGCGGAAGGTTTTGTTTTAGCCATTCTTCATTTTTTAAGTAATCCCTAAACAGGTCAGGTATCTTTTTATCTTTTTCCTTTACACAGTCAGGCAAGTCCTTGGCATTAGTGGAGTATAAAAAGTCAAACTTCAACAAGTCCTTTATTATATTTTCTTCTAATCCAATGTTTTTAACACTAAAATCGTAAAGAACATTATAAAGAGCCTTTAACGAATGATTCTTATAAAAAAGCTTATTTTCTTTCCAGTACCTATAAAACTCAAAATACAAGTCAAAAGGCCTTTTAAAATACTTTTCTAAGTACTCGAGGGTTTTTAAAAATTTACCTGAGTTATAGTATTTGTCTATAAGAAACGCTATCCCTTTTAATATTACTAGCTCCTCATAGCTTATATCCTTTGTATACAAAACCTCATAAGGAGGTTTACTGTCATAAACTATCCCAAACTCCCCCACTTTTTTAGCCAGAGGAGTACCTTTTAAAATTTTTAAAAATCCCAACTGTATTTCTTCCGGTTTCAAATTGTACACATCGTCAAAAGCTTTGCTGAAAGTCTTTAAACTATCCTCAGGAAGTCCCGCTATTAAATCCACATGAAGCTTTATACCCGCTTTTTTTAAAAGCTCTATCCCCTTTAAAGCCATTTCAACAGCGGTAGTACGGGATATTTTTCTAAGTGTAACTTTATTAGTAGTCTGCACTCCCACTTCAAACTGAATCCTTCCCTTTAAATCTTCAAGCTCAGAGATAAACTCTTCGTTTACAAGTTCTGGATTCACTTCACAGTGAAATACCATCTCTCCTTCTATCCTTTTCATAATAGATAAAATCTCTCTGGCTCTTTTTCTGTTGGCATTAAAGGACCTGTCTACAAGCTTTAAAATCTTAACATTTTTGTTTGCAAACCATTTCAAATCTTTTTCTACCTTCTCTAAGCTCTCATATCTTAGCACATTGTCGATAGAGGAAAGACAGTACGCACATTTAAAAGGGCATCCCCTTGAAGTCTCATAATACACAAGCTTGTCAGATAAATCTTCTTCTTCATCGTACCCAATGGGAACCTCATCTAAGTTTACATAATATTTTTGCGGTTGAATTACTATTTCTTCCTCTACTTTATAGCCAATACCTGGAACTTCTTTTAAATCTTTTTTTCCTTCCAGCGCCTCCAATAACTCTTTAAAAGCAATCTCTCCCTCTCCAATGACTACATAGTCTACAAAGCCTTTTGATAATAGGTTTTCTACATCATAAGACGCTTCCGGGCCTCCCAATACCATCACTACGTTGGGAAGTATTTTCTTCATATTTTCAGCTAAATTAAGGGCAATTTCAATGTTCCAAATATAACATGAAATACCTACCACGTCTGGTTTCTTTTCAATTACGCTTTCCAGCATATAATCTGTACTGTCATTTATAGTAGCTTCAAAAATCTCTATATCATATGGCTGGCAAAATTTTTTTATATTTCTTATAGCCAAATTAGTGTGATAGTACTTGGCATTTATCCCAACTAGAAGAACTTTCATCTTCATCCCTCTCACTTACTTTCACTTACAACTATATGATATATACATTTTTTCAAAAAAGCAAACTGCTGGTACTACTTTCCTCTTTAATGATATATAATAATGTCAGATATCTTTTTTGAAAGGACTGAAGAAAATGGAATTTGTAAAATTCAACAAGTTATGGTTTTTGCTCATTTTAATTGCAGGAATATTCTCTTTTTTGTACCTTTATTATACATTATTTCCTGGAAATATACCCCATGATGTCTACAAATACTTTTCCCCTGCTGAAATCGCAAAAGCTCAAAAATATCACAAAATAAACCGCTTAATCTATATAAGTTCTTTCATGGCGAAGGCATTATTTTTAATATGGTTTACCTTTGGAAGAGGATCCCTTTTGTTTTCAAGATATACAGAAAAAGTTTCTTGTGGAAAATATTATTTGAATGTCTTTTTATACTTCATGGCTTTATGGTTAATCTTAAGATTAATTTCTCTCCCCTTCAGTTTAATAAACCATTTCGTCCAGGTGGAATGGGGATTTTCCGTTCAGACAATGGCCTCTTGGTGGAGTGACTATTTTAAAAGCAGTCTTTTAGATTTTATTTTTTCCTCCATTGGGGTACTGTTACTCTTTATATTTTTAAACAAATGGCCCATTACGTGGTGGATAGCCGCCTTTTTCTTCCTCACCGTCGTAATGTTTGCTCAAATTTACATATATCCAAACTTCATAGCTCCAATGTTTAATAAATTCACCCCAATCAAAGACCTTAAGATAATAAATATGGTACAAGAAATCTCTCGAAATGCAGGAATAAAAATAGATAAAATTCAAGAAATGGACGCAAGTAAACGCACAACGCTGGCAAACGCTTATTTTTATGGTTTTGGCAGCACAAGTAAAATTGTGCTTTACGATACGCTACTAAAAAATTATCCAGATGATGAAATAAAAGCGGTCATAGCCCATGAAGCAGGTCACTGGAAAGAAAATCATGTGCTAAAAAGCTTACTTATAGGTACAATCGGACTTTTCATAGGACTTTACTTACTTAATATTTTTATTCACTCAAGTATTACAATTCATCCCAATATTAAAATAACTCCAGCTGTGTTATCGGTAATATACTTGTTTATTTTGCTTATCAATTTTGACACAAATCCTATACAAAATTACATTTCAAGGCAGATGGAAAAACAGGCTGATTTACTATCCGTTGAATTCCTTCACAGCAAAGAACCTGTTATAAAACTTCAAATTGACCTCGCAAAAAGAAGTTTGTTGGACGTATCTCCTCCCCCTTTTATAGAATGGTTCTCTTACTCCCATCCCTCTACTATGCACAGGATTGAATTAGTAGAAAAAGCCAAATAAAAAGGAAGGCAGAATAGCCTCCCTTTTTACGAAGCCTTTTCTTTTTCTATAAGCTTGATTGCTCCAGGTCCACAATACCTCACGCATACACCGCAACCTGTACATTTTTCTTCATCAATACTTATGTTGACTCTAAAAGAAGTCCCCAGGATCACTCTAAAAGCTTTAAACCTACAACTTGCTGCAGCTGGACAAAAAGGTGATTTATCACATATCTTTTCATCAATTCTTGCTACTCTCATTTTTCTACCTCCAACAAAATACTCCCCTACTGTTGTGGGATGTTCTGTATACATTATACAGTATTTTTCGCATTTGTCAACTATAAAAAAAGAGATACCTTTAACGGTATCCCTTTATTCTCTAAAAAAATCTCCCAACACCTTAGAAAATTTCTTTGCATTGTCAAAATAACAAGTATGACCTGAATCTTCAAATACATATAGAGAACTTCCAGGAATATTTTCTTTTAACATCTCTGCAAACTCATAAGGAGCAATATTATCTTGCTTTCCCCACACAATCAAAGTTTTTACTTTTATGTCTTTTAATCTCTCCTTGTAGAGGTCCACGTTTATACTATCTACTACCGTCAGACTTTTCAGCATATTACTGTGTTTGAGTGCAAATCGCAATGATATTTCACCACTAAAAGAAGGACCTACCAAATGAAAGGGGGCTAAATTTAATTTACTTGCGAATTCAAACAGCACTTCTTCTTTTTCAAGTTCGCTCTCTTCTGAAGCCCCATACCCGGGCAATTCTAAGCATATGACTTTAAATCCTTTATTAGCCAAATTCTCAGCTATTCCTGAATTCACCCAATCGTAAGCAGTATATCTTTTGCCGTGGAGTAGCATTACAAGGTCTTGTGTGTCATCTCTTCCTAATTCTAAATAATGAATCTTACTGCCTTTTATATCAACATATTCTCCTTTTATCAACACTAGTCTCACCTCTCATATAAAAAGTGAAACTTCTGCCCCTTCCCTTATAGCCTCTACCGCAGATGCTACTTCTTTACAATCCCCAATGAAATAAATTCTCTCATCGCCTTTTAGTTCTGAAAATTCTTCATCTGAAACATTGCCAACCGCCAATACTACCGCCTCTACCTCAATTACATCAAATCTATCCTTTACCTTGTACATAAGTTTTCCTTTTGATATATCCTTCACTTCGGCATCAGTCACTATATTGACTTTCAAATTTTCCAGTCTTTGAAGAAGTAGCTTTTTCACCATCGGATATATTCCTTCGCCCACTTCACTTCTAATCTCAAAAACTGTCACCTTTTTCCCTTTCTCTGCCAAATATTCAGCCGTTTCAAGCCCTGTAAGTCCCCCTCCAATTATTGCTATATTTTTACCCTCTGGAATGTTGCCTTCTAGTACTTCAATGGCTGTAAGAGGTGCAATATCTGTATCTAAATTCATTTTTGCTGGTTTTGAACCAGTAGCTATAATAATTTTATCGTACTGCATTTCTTTAATATCTCGTAAAGATATTTTTGTATTTAAATTTATTTTCACATTGTACTTTTCTAAATCCCTTTTCAAATATTCAATAACTCTCCCAATCTCTTGCTTGTGAGGAGGAATTTGAGCAACATTTAACTGTCCTCCTAACCTATTCTCTTTTTCAAAAAGTGTAACATTGTGGCCTTTTCTTGCCAGATATTTAGCTGCAGACATTCCAGCAGGACCTCCGCCAATTACTGCTATATTTAGCGGTTTATCAGTTTTTACCTCAAACTCTCTTTCTCTTCCTACCTCTGGATTAATCATGCAAGAAACCGAAAGCCCTTTCTGTATATAAGCAATACAAGCTTGATTGCAGTGAATGCAATACCTTATATCTGTTTCTTCTCCCTTAATCAATTTCTCAGCCAAATCGGGATCTCCAATCAAACCTCTGGCAATACCTATAAAATCGGCTATTCTTTCCTCTAAAATCCTTTCCCAGTCGTAAACATCCCCTAACTTATTAGCAGCAATTACAGGAATACTAATACTTTCCTTTATCTTTTTAGTAAAAGGTAATAATGGTCTATCTTCTATCCCCATTGGAGAAATATGATACTCAGAAGTTGAAGACACTCCTGAAGATACATCTATAGCAGAAGCTCCATTTTTCTCCAGTATTTTGGCAAATTCAATACTTTCTTTTATATTGAATCCCCCATCCGTGAAATCATCTCCATTAATCCTGCAAATCACCGTAAAATCTGGTAGAGCATCTTTTATCTCTTTTAAGATTTCAACGGCAAATCTTACCCTTCCTTCTAAACTTCCCCCATACTCATCTTCTCTTTTATTTGTATTTGGTGACAAAAACTGACTTACAAACCATCCATGGGCAAAGTGCAGTTCTACTGCATCAAAATCCGCTTTCTTTGCTCTTATCGCTCCTCTGACAAAATCCTTCACAAAGTTTTTTATTTTTTCTTTTGGAAAATCTGTTGGTTTGTACTTTGGATTGTGCATTGCCAGTTGAATTGCTGCTTTAGCACCATTTTGATGTATTGCCTCTGCCAATTTGCTAAGACCTTCTATTTTATCATCTGCATCTATTCCTATTTGATTGGGAAAGAACTTGCCTAATGGATTTACGAAACTTGCTCCTACGATCACTAAAGCAACTGACCTTGACCTTCTTCTGTAGTACTCTATCTCTTTTTCTGTGACGTAGCCATCCTTTGACAAATTTGTAACGGTCGGAAGCATCACAATTCTATTTTTTAAATGTAACCCGCCTATTTTCCCTTCTTTTAAGAGCATTTTAAATCACCTCACCACATTTTATATTGTAGCGATTGAACAACTATAAGTAAAATAGTATAATTTTATTAAATACATAAGCATATACTTATGAGGTGATTTTATGAATTTACGCCAGCTAAAAATTTTTCTAACTGTATGCCAAGAAGGAAGCATGTCAAAGGCAGCCAAAAAACTGTACATGACTCAACCTTCCATAAGCCAGACTATAGGTGAATTAGAACAAGAGCTAAATATAAAATTGTTTGAAAGGATTAACAAACATCTCTACCTCACTTATCCAGGCGAAATTTTAAGAGAATATTCAAAAAGAATAATCTCTTTACTTGAAGAAGCTGAAAATACCCTCTTAGACATTTCAAATTTAAAAACTGGAAAACTTCGCGTAGGTGCAAGTACAACTATAGGAACTTATTTAATTCCAAAAATACTCAGTGAGTTCCGCAAAAAATACGAAAATACCTCTATATTTTTTAATATTGACAACACAGCAGTAATAGAAAAGCAAATTTTAGAAAATTCTATAGATATAGGAATTGTAGAAGGTCCCATTCATTCACAAGATATCATTATAGAACCTTTTATAGAAGATGAATTATACCTTGTATGTTCCAAAGGCCACAGATGGGCTTTAAAAAAAGTAATAGAGCCGTGGGAAATTGAGGAGGAAGAATTAATTATTCGTGAAAAGGGAAGTGGCACAAGAGAAGTTTTTGAAACAATAATGTCCGCCAACAACTTAAAATACCATATAAAACATGTACTTAACAATACAGAAGCCATAAAAAAAGCCGTTGAATTAAATATGGGCGTATCAGTTCTTTCAAAACTTGCCGTATCAGAAGAGCTCAAAAAAGGCACCCTTGTAAAAATAGAAATAGAGGGTATAAAGTTCAAGAGAATGTTCAATATAATCTATCACAAGGATAAATACTTCTCCCCTACGTTTAAAGCTTTTATGGAGTATTTAAAGAGCGGTAGGAGATAAAATTAAAACAACCATCTTTGAAGGCCAAGAAATAGATTTAGATGTATTTAGCCATTAATGGGATTGACATAAGTATCCAATAAGGCTAAAATAAAGACAAACCATGAACAAACGAGGTGGTTTAAATGAAAAGAGTAGCCATTTTAATTGAAAACCTCTATGAAGAGCCCGAGCTTTTATATCCATACTACAGATTGAAAGAAGAAGGGTATGAAGTTCACCTAGTGGGGACAGAAAAAGATAAAGTGTACACAGGCAAATATGGTTATCCTATGAAAAGCACTCACGCATCAAAAGAAGTAAAAGCCGATGATTATGATGCTGTGGTAATACCAGGAGGTTATTCTCCGGACCACATGAGAAGGTGCCAGGATACTGTAAATTTCGTTAAAGAGATGTGCCAACAGCAAAAAATAATTGCTGCGATATGCCATGGACCCTGGATGATGGCTTCAAGCTGCGACTTAAAAGGTAAAAGAGTCACAAGCTTTTTCTCAATAAAGGATGACTTAATAAATGCAGGAGCTCAGTACGTAGACGAAGAAGTAGTAATAGATGGAAATCTAATAACCTCTAGAACTCCCAATGATTTAGTAGCTTTTGTAAAAGCTATAATTGAAAAACTGAAATAAGAATACCAAAAAAGGGTTCTGGTACTTTATATGTACCGAGAACCCTTGATTTTTCTGGTGGAGCTGATGGGACTTGAACCCACGGCCTCCACAATGCCATTGTGGCGCTCTCCCAACTGAGCTACAGCCCCAAGTCTATGTGAAATTGCCACTGCGATTAATATTATAGCACAAACTCAATCGTTTGTCTATAATAGAGAAAATCGAACGCCTCTATTAGTTTTGCATATACTACAAGTATGAACTATTACACTTCAAAGAAGGTGATAGCAAAATGCATTTTTGCTCGAAGAAGATAATGAAAAAAGATAAACTGATTCACTTTGCGGTTATACCGTAAAGTGGATCAGTTTATCTTTTATGGTGGAGGTGCGGGGATTCGAACCCCGGTCCGAAGGCGTCCCGGTAAAAGCTTCTCCGAGCGCAGTCGCTGTTTTAGCTTTCCCTCAGCGGTTCTCCCAGCGACAGGATAACCGCTTCGGTAGCCTCATTATTCCGGTTTTGCCCCGAGGCGCAGGCAAAACCAGTTCCCCACTCTTTTGACGCCCAGTCCTGAAACGTGGGCATTTCAGGCTGGACGGCCGCCTTTAATTAGGCAGCGTAAGCGAGTTCTCTGTCTGCGTTTATTTTTTTCCACCTTTTTTACGAGCTGGTGGAGAACTCGGCTCGCTACTTTTACCTCGACCGCCCCCGTCGAAACCAACACACCCCCACGTTAAATGCCAAGCTGTTTTTCCTTAAACTGCTTCTCTAATTCTCTTTTTGCATCTCTTCTTGCAATGTCTTCTCTTTTGTCAAAGAGCTTCTTACCTTTTGCAACAGCCAATTCCACCTTCACAAGGCCTCTTTTGAGGTACACTTTAGTAGGAATTAGAGTGTATCCCTTTCTTGACACATATCCTGAAAGTTTATTTATCTCGTGCCTGTGGAGCAAAAGCTTTCTTGGCCTTAAAGGATCTTTATTGAAGATGTTACCTTTTTCATAAGGGCTTATGTGCATGTTATAAAGTATAACTTCATTGTTCTCTACTCTTGCAAAGCTGTCTTTTAAATTTACCTTACCCTGCCTTACAGATTTAACTTCTGTCCCCACAAGTTCTATACCCGCTTCATAGGTTTCTTCGATGAAGTAGTCATGAAAGGCTTTCCTGTTCTGGGCAATTATTTTTATCTCTTCCTTTTCTTTTGACAAAGTCCCAACACCCTCTTTAGGAGAAAATTGCCCTATTTGTGTGTCACAAATAGGGCCCTTTGCTGTCGCTATTATATTATAGCACATTTTTAATCCCTGTCAAGTGCAATTATTTTTCACTCAAAGCTTTTCCCACTTTGACTATGCCTAAATCATCTATGTGAAGAATATGCACTCTAGTATCATGCCCACACATCCTGCATCCGTCAATCCTTATAGTCCTCACCACTTCTCCTGGCGAAACTCCATATGAAGAAGCAGTAGTTCTGCTGGCTACAATTTTTGCTAATACTATATTACAGTCCAGTATATGGGATACGGCGTATCCGCCTGCAGCTTCTGAAGATAACTCTTCATGGCTGCTTCTTTTCTGAGATATAAATATAGCTGTCTGATAATTATCTTTCATTACCTCATAAAGCCTTCTCACCAATTTTCTCGCAACCATTTCCTGCCCTTCATAAAGCCCGGTGATGGAGTCTATCACGCAAGCTTTTATATTTTTTTCTCTTATTATATCCCCAAGCTTGGTGGTAAGCTCATCTACACTGCTTTTAAGCTCAGTTTGATGTGAAAGGTCAAGGAGGTAAATCGAATTTTCAATTTTTCCCCATTCAATTCCCAAGCCCTTACAGCGCTGTTTCAAACCTTGCACAGTAAAAACCGCCGGGACTTCTACTGTAACAAAAAGCACATTATATCCTCTCGCCGCCTGCGTTATGGCAAACTGCTGCCCCATGAGAGTTTTCCCTGTGTCGGGCACTCCTGCTAAATGAATCACAGAAGCTGAGGGAAGCCCTTGAAGGGGTACCCTGACTATCTCCCCTTCTTCAATTTCCGCCGTATAAAAGAGCTCATCAAGTCCGGGAATTCCAGAAGGTATGCCAAAAAGTTTAGGGGTCTTAGCAGCAACATCTCGCAAGAGTATCACTTGCACCGTTGCCACCTCCCCCATTTCCATATATTATCTCTCCATATATTATTTTATATTTATTTCAAAAAATTTGTCAACTATCTTCTTCTACCAGTACAAAATCTATCTCCCTATTATCCACATCTACATGGGCTACTTTAACGTAAACTTCTTTCCCTATAGAGTACACCTTTTTTGTCCTTTCCCCTACCAGAACATATCTTTCAGGGTCAAATACATAGTAATCATCTTCCAATGACGCTACATCCACCAATCCCTCAACGGTGTTATCGAGTTCTACAAAAAAGCCGTAACTGGTGACATTGGAAATTATGCCTTTGTACACATTTCCTACTTTATCTGCCATGTATTCCACTTTTTTGAGCTCCTCTATCTCTCTTTCTGCGGCTTCCGCAGCTCTTTCCCTTTCTGAGGCTCTTGCTGCAATATCCTCAAGGATCCTATTGTAATGTCTCTGCCTTTTTTCTGTAAGTTTTCCATTTATGTATTCTTTTATTATCCTGTGAATCACAAGGTCTGGATATCTCCTTATAGGAGAGGTAAAATGAGTGTAATACTTTGCTGCCAAAGCGTAATGCCCTATGTCTTCAGGACTGTACCTTGCTCTTTTCAAAGAGCGCAAGAGAAGAGTCTCTACTACTTTTTGTTCACTTTTCCCTCTGACCTGCCTTATGAGGTCCTGCAAAGCTTTGGGATGAATTTCTCCGCCTTCTACTCCCTTTATATGATATCCCAGGTTGTGGATGAATTTATTAAAAGCTAGTAGTTTCTCTATATCAGGATGCTCGTGAATCCTGTAGACAAAAGGAACGTTTAACCAATGCATGTGTTCAGCTACCGTCTCATTGGCTGCCAGCATGAATTCTTCAATTATTTTGTGGGCAATATTTCTCTCTACCTTTACAATATCTACAGGTCTTCCCTTTTCATCCACAATCACTTTAGCTTCCGGGAAGTCAAAGTCCACACTCCCCCTTCTCTTTCTTTTTTCTAAAAGCACAAGTGCCAGTTCTTTCATTAGCTTAAAGTCTTCTACAAGATGGGAATACCTTTTTATCAGCTCTTCGTCATTTTCTTCAAGAATTTTATAAACGCTGGTGTAAGTCATTCTCTCTTTGCTCTCTATTATGCTCTCAAAAATATCGTGGTCTACTATCTCTCCCCTTGTATTTATTTCCATTTTAACCGTGAGGCTCAACCTTTCTTCTCCCGGATTCAAACTGCATATGCCATTTGAAAGCTTTGGAGGAAGCATAGGTATCACTCTGTCGAGAAAGTAAACGCTACAACCCCTTCTAAGAGCTTCTTTGTCAAGATTTGTACCTTCTTTAACGTAATGGCTGACATCTGCTATACTGACATACAAGAGATAATTGCCGTTTGGAAGTCTTTCCACATAAACAGCGTCGTCCAAGTCTTTCGCATCTTCTCCATCAATAGTGACAAATTTTAATTTTGTGAGGTCAACCCGCCTCTTTTTTTCTTTTTCCGGTATCTCCTCTGGAAGTTCTTCCGCTTCTTTTAGAACCTCTTTAGGAAATGTCTCCGGAATGTCATAAGACCTCAAAATTGACTTTACGTCTATCCCCGGATCTCCTTTGTACCCTAAAACTTCTATTATTTCTCCTTCAGGACTTCTTCTTCCCTCAGGCCATTTAGTAATTCTTACTACTACTTTCATTCCAGTTTTAGCGCCTTTATCTTCCCCTTTTGGAATGAATACATCTTGATGTATCTTTTTATTATCCGGTATCACAAAGCCAAAATTTTTATTTTTTTCGTAAGTTCCGACAATTGTCGTATTAGCTCTTTTTAAAATTTTTACTACTTCGCCTTCTTGGCTTTTCCCTTCAGCACCTTCTATGACCCTTACAAGAACTAGATCTCCATCCATTGCTCCGTTCATCCCGCTAATAGGTATAAATATGTCTTTAATTCCCTGCTCTTCAGGAATTAAAAACCCATACCCTCTAGGATGTCCATCTATTCTCCCTCTTACAAGGCCAAGCCTTTCTGGAAGGGCATATTTACCTCTTTTAGTTTTAAATACCAGTCCTTCTTTCTCCATTTCTTTCAAAGTAGCTTCTAATATTTTTCTCTGGTTGTAGTCTATGTGCAGCATGTCCATTATTTCCTCAATTTTGGAAGGTTTGTAATCTTCTTCTCTTAAAAGTTGCAATAACCGTTCCTTTATCTTCATTACACCTCATACCTCACAGTCCTATTTGTTCTGCAATTTCTTTCATGGAATTTAGACCTATCTCCAAGAATTCATCTAAAGAAATCCCCAATTCTTCGCAGGTCTTTATCTGATCTCTGTTGGCACCTTTTGCGAAAGTCTTATCCTTAAATTTTTTCTTTAAAGAGCTTACCTTTACCTCTTCTAATTTTCTTGAAGGCATAACATAAGCGGTAGCTACAATAAGCCCTGAGAGAGGATCTGCTGCAAAAAGCGCCTTATCCAGTAACGTCTTTCTCTCAACACCGTGAATTTCGTTGTGAGCGATTACCGCTTGAACAATTTCTTCATCAAATCCCAGCTCTTTTAGGATTTCTCCTCCTCTTATGCTGTGTAGCTCTGGATTGTCCTTTGTCTCTTCATAGTCGATGTCATGGACTATTCCTGTAACCACCCATTTTTCCACGTCCTGTCCAAGCCTTTTAGCAAGTCCTCCCATTATAGCACCTGTAGCTATCATATGGTTGATAAGGGTTTCGTCCGACACATACTCCTTGACTAAAGCTAATGCTTTTTCTCTGTCCAATTTTAATCCCTCCATTATTAAATTGCCATTTTTACTTAATATTATAACATGTTCTCTGAAAAAACAATACAAAGGCAGCGCAAAAGCTGCCTTTGTAAGTTAATTTCCGTATTTTATAGCTGCCTGTGCAGCTGCCAATCTTGCAATAGGCACTCTGTAAGGTGAAGCAGATACATAGTCTAATCCCACTCTGTGGCAGAACTCTATGGAAGATGGGTCTCCACCGTGCTCTCCGCATATTCCTACTTCGAGGTCTGGTCTCGTCTGCTTGCCAAGCTTTGTGCCCATCTCTACAAGTTTGCCTACACCTTCCTGATCTAACTTTTCAAATGGGTCAAATTCGTATATCTTTTTCTCATAGTAAGTCTCCAAGAATTTACCAGCGTCATCCCTTGAGAATCCGAAGGTCATCTGAGTTAAGTCGTTTGTACCAAAGGAGAAGAATTCAGCTTCTTTAGCGATCTTATCTGCAGTTAATGCTGCTCTTGGCACTTCTACCATTGTACCTACAAGGTATTTTAGTTCAATACCACTTTGTTTTATTATTTCATCTGCTACTTTTACAATTATGTCTTTCAAGTACTTGAACTCTTTCAATTCGCCCACAAGTGGTATCATTATCTGGGGTTTGACGTCTTTGCCGGTTCTCTTCTTCACATTTATTGCAGCCTCTATTATAGCTCTAGTCTGCATTTCAGCTATCTCAGGATATGTTACGGCCAATCTACATCCTCTGTGTCCAAGCATTGGATTGAACTCTTTCAGGCTCTCTACTGTAGCCTTTAATTCTTCGAATGGAACGCCCATGTCTTCAGCAAGTTCCCTTATTTCCTCGTCAAGGTGTGGCAAGAATTCGTGAAGTGGTGGGTCCAAAAGCCTTATAGTAACAGGATATTCGCCCATTATCTCAAACAGCTGTTCAAAATCTGACCTCTGCATAGGCAGTATCTTCTCTAATGCCTTTCTCCTCTGCTCCTCTGTCTTGGCTATAATCATCTCTCTCATAGCAGGAATTCTTTCTTCATCAAAGAACATGTGCTCTGTCCTAGCAAGTCCAATTCCCTCTGCGCCAAATTCAAGAGCAATCTTTGCATCTCTTGGCGTGTCCGCATTTGCTTTGACTCTCAGTCTTCTGTACTTGTCTGCCCAGCCCATCAGTATAGCAAAGTCTCCGCTTATTTCAGGTGTCACTGTCTTTATTTCTCCGATGTACACATTGCCAGTGCTACCATCTATTGATATGTAGTCTCCTTCGCGCACAACTATATCGCCAATTCTCATTACCTTCGCCTGCTCGTCTATTCTCGCATCTCCACATCCAACTACGCAGGGAGTACCCATTCCTCTTGCTACAACAGCAGCGTGAGATGTCATTCCACCGCGAGTTGTGAGTATTCCTTCTGCGGAGGCCATACCTTCAATATCGTCAGGAGAGGTCTCTGTCCTTACAAGTATTACCTTTTCTCCCGATTTTGCAGCAGCAACTGCTTCATCAGCTGTAAAGTACACCTTTCCTGAAGCAGCACCAGGAGATGCAGGCAATCCTTTGGCAACAGGTTTGGCAGCCTTTAACGCTTCTGGCTCAAAAGTAGGATGCAAGAGCTGGTCTAGCTGTTTTGGATCTACTCTTAATACAGCTGTCTTTTCGTCAATTAGGCCTTCTCTTACAAGGTCAACAGCTATCTTTATAGCGGCCTGAGCAGTTCTCTTACCATTTCTTGTCTGTAGCATGTAGAGTTTTCCTCTTTCAATGGTAAACTCTATATCCTGCATGTCTTTGTAGTGTTTCTCCAGCTTCTCAGCAATTTCTACAAACTGGTTATAAACTTCTGGCATTGTCTCTTTCAAGGTAGAAATTGGTTGAGGCGTTCTTATACCTGCAACCACGTCTTCGCCCTGAGCGTTCATCAAGAATTCACCAAATAGAGCTTTTTCACCAGTTGCGGGATTTCTTGTGAATGCAACGCCAGTACCAGAATCGTTACCCATGTTGCCAAATACCATTGATTGCACGTTTACTGCTGTTCCCCAGTCGCTCGGTATATCATTTAACCTTCTGTAGACTATAGCTCTCGGGTTGTTCCAGGACCTGAAAACAGCCTTCACAGCTTCCAAAAGCTGCTCTTGAGGGTCCTGTGGGAAGTCTACTCCCTTTTCCTGTTTATATAATTCTTTGAATCTCTTTACAACTTCTTTTAAATCCTCTGCTGTAAGGTCTGTGTCAAACTTAGCACCTCTTTTTTCCTTGATCTCATCTAAAATAGCTTCAAATTTGTTCTTGTCAATCCCCATAACTACGTCGGAGAACATCTGGATGAACCTTCTGTAGCTGTCATAAGCAAATCTCTCGTTGTTAGTTGCTCTTGCAAGGCCCTCTACGGTCTCGTCGTTCAAGCCAAGGTTTAAAATGGTATCCATCATTCCAGGCATTGAAACCCTTGCGCCGGACCTGACAGATACGAGAAGCGGGTTATTTGGGTCTCCAAATTTTTTCCCAGTAACCTCTTCTAACTTCTTCATGTACTCATGAATCTGCTCAACTATCTCTGGTGCAATTGTCTCCCCATCTTCATAGTATCTTGTACAAGCCTCTGTGGTAACTGTAAACCCTGGCGGAACAGGTAATCCCAATCTCGTCATTTCGGCTAAATTTGCACCTTTTCCTCCCAAGAGGTCTCTCATTGAGGCGTCGCCTTCATTGAAAAAATACACATATTTTTTAGTCATGTACTCTCTCCTCCTCTTAACACGTTTAATATTATGTTAGCTGTCTCCTCTACAGCCTTATTGGTGACATCTATCACTGTGCAGCCTAACTTTTGCATCACCTCCTCAGCATACTGTATCTCCTTTTTAACCCTTTCTTCTGTAGCGTAAAGAGCATTGTCATTAAGGCCTAGAGATTTAAGCCTTTCTTTTCTTATTTTCACCAAAACTTCAGGGTCTATAGTAAGTCCAAAGATCTTCTTGGGATTTATTTCAAAAAGCTCCCTCGGCGGGTCAATCTCAGGAACCAGAGGCAAATTGGCAGCCTTTATATATTTGTGAGCCAAGTACATGCAAAGGGGAGTTTTAGAAGTCCTTGATACTCCTATCACAACCACATCTGCTAATAGTATTCCCATCGGGTCTTTTCCATCATCATATTTTACTGCAAATTCTATCACTTCTATTTTCTTTAGATAGTCCTCTTTGCTGTCCCTCAAAAGCTCTGTATGGGGTGATATGCCAGTGCTGTCCTCTATAGCATCTATAACTGGTCCCATTACATCAACTATCTTTATTCCAAATTTCTGGGCCTTCTTTTGGAGATATTCTTTTAGCTCTTTTACTACCATTGTGTGTATTATTATGCTGTTTGAATCATTAGCTGCTTCCATTACAATATCTTCAATTTGGTTAATATCCCCGACATAGGAATACTTCTTTATTTTTTCAATAAAAGTATCAAAATGAGCAGCAGCAATGCTTGCGATGTTCTCCGCAGTGTCTACATTGGAATCAGACACTAAGTATATCGATACTCCTTCTTGCATCCACAGTCCCCCTAACCTTCCCCTAGCTTCACAAAAAGTCTGGTTATATTGGTCTTTGACAGTCTACCTGTCACCTTGTACCCCTGTTTTCCATCTTTCCCCACTACAGGTTCCACAACAGGGAGGCTGTCCACTTCATGCTCAATAATCTTCACAGCAGCGTTATACACAGGCTCATCGTCGTAAGTTGTGATGATGTTCGGCATCCGGGTCATAATTATTCCCACCGGGACCTTATAAATATCGGTATTGCCTATAGCAATTTTTAAAAAATCCTTCCTGGATACAGCGCCGGTTAAAAATCCGCCATCCTGTACGAAAATTGTCCCAACATCCTTTAAAAAAAGAGTTACAATCGCATCATACACGGGAGTACTTTCTTCTACCACTACAGGCACCGACTTTACATCTTTTACCTTTATGCTTTTTATATAATCCTGTATCAGACTAAGGGGTGATTTTCCAGTGTAAAAATAGCCGACTTTAGGTCTCGCTTCCAAGATCCCGGACATAGTCAAGATCGCCAGATCCGGTCTTAATGTGGCTCGAGTTACATTCAGTTTTTCAGCAATCTGTTCTCCTGTAATGGGTTGATATTTCTTTACAATATCGATAATGATCTGCTGTCTAGGCGTCAGTTGAATCTTTATCACCCCTTCAAAAGTTTTCATAAACGTTTTCTGGTCTTCTGTTTAACACTTTACTATAATTATACCACAAAATAAAGGCATAACCAACTTGTTTTTTAATTTTTAAGAAAGGGAAATCAGCGAAAACTGATTCCCCTTAAAACTTGAGTTTCTCCTCCAGGTATTTATCCACTTGGTCTATGTCTATCCTTATTTGCTCCATAGTATCTCTGTCTCTTATTGTAACTTTGTGGTCATTTTCTGAGTCAAAATCGTAAGTTACGCAGAAAGGCGTTCCAATCTCATCCTGTCTTCTATACCTTCTTCCTATGCTACCTGATTCGTCATACTCTGCAGGAAACTTCTTTTTAAGGTCTAAGTAGATTTTATAAGCTGCTTCATTAAGCTTCTTGGAAAGAGGGAAAACCGCCACTTTAACAGGTGCGATAGCTGGGTGAAGCCTTAAAACTACTCTTGTTTCTCCTTCCACTTCCTCTTCATCGTAAGCATCAACCAAAAAAGCAAGCATTAGTCTATCCACTCCCACTGAAGGCTCAATACAATAGGGTATGTACTTTTCTCCTGTGACAGGGTCAGTGTAAGTCATGTCTTCTCCCGAATGTTCCATATGCTGTCTTAAATCATAGTCAGTTCTATTAGCAATTCCCCACAGTTCTCCCCATCCAAAGGGAAAATTGTACTCTATGTCGGTTGTGGCAGTGCTGTAATGAGACAGCTCTTCTTTTTTGTGGTCTCTGAACCTTAAATTCTCCCTCTTTAAGCCAAATTCTACAAGCCAATCCATGCAAAATTGTCTCCAGTAATTGAACCACTCCATGTCTTCCCCTGGCTTACAGAAAAATTCCAGCTCCATCTGTTCAAATTCCCTCGTTCTAAATATGAAATTGCCAGGCGTAATTTCATTTCTAAAAGATTTGCCAATCTGCCCGATACCAAAAGGAATTTTCTTGCGGCTTGTCCTCTGGACATTTTTAAAATTCACAAATATTCCCTGAGCTGTCTCAGGCCTCAAAAAAACTTCAGATTTTGAATCCTCTGTAACCCCTACATAAGTTTTAAACATCAGGTTAAACTTCCTTATCTCTGTAAAATTGTGGGCTCCACACTTGGGACATGGAACTTTGTGCTCTTTTATAAATTCCATCATCTGCTCATTTGTCCATCCTTCAATCGAAATATCAAGTCCCTTTTCTTTTATGTAATCTTCAATTAGCTGGTCAGCTCTGAAGCGAGACTTGCATTCCTTGCAGTCCATCAGAGGATCGCTAAAACTAGCCACGTGACCTGAAGCAACCCACACTTCTCTGTTCATCAAAATAGCAGAATCAATTCCCACATTATAAGGGCTTTCCTGTATAAATTTCTTCCACCATATCCTTTTTATATTGTTTTTCATCTCCACTCCCAAAGGCCCATAGTCCCATGTGTTCGCAAGCCCGCCGTATATCTCAGACCCAGGAAACACAAAACCCCTGTTTTTTGCAAGAGCCACTATTTTATCCATTGTAACTTTGACAGGCATCAATAACACTCCTTTTCCCAATTATACAAAAACCCTTCATCCCCTTTCGGGGAGAAAGGTTTTAGCATTACTTATTTTAGAATATCAAATTGAGTAATATATGTCAATCATTTTTCTTCTCTTCTTTTAAAACTATAACACTTTTATCGTATTTTTCTACCTCTATGGTACAGTTAGCCAGAAAAGCCACCGCCGCTCCCAAAAGTGTAAGCTGCGGTATTACTACTGTTGAAATGGCTCCTGCAGTGACAGGGATCTCTACAAGGACTTTATCATCCTTTTTGATTCTTATCTTTGTGACATTCCCTTTCTTAATGAGGTCTTTTATCTTATCCATTACCTCTGTGCCTGCTACTGTAAAAGACTCTGTCCAACTTTTTCTGTTCTCTTCAATGTATATTAAGGCGTCCACCACATTTCCATTGGCTTTTTCCAGAGCCTCTTTTGCCTCTTTGTAACTTACCCCCGTTCTCTCCACAATCATGTCTATTTTTTCCAGTTGTTCGTCCACCATTCTTCTCCCTCCCTTCTTTAATCGCTCAATTTCATGGCAAAGTCTTTGGATTTAAAGTCCATTTCAAGGTGAGTTCTCACATACTCTGTTATTATTTTATCCGCTTCCTCTTTTATAACTCCTGGCACAGAAATTCTTTCAAGCTTTTCATACTTAGCTTTTAAAAGATACAGCAAAAACTTTAAGACTTTTTTATTTAAAAATTTTGCATCTTTACAAGTTTCGTTACAATCTTTACAAACAGCCCCACCGCAAGAAGAAGAAAAATAACTTAAATTTTCTTTTTTCCCACAAACAGCACAGCTGTCCAAAACAGGCATGTAGCCCAAAAGGGATATCAATTTTAAAGTGTAAGAAAAGAGAAAAATAGATGTCTCTACGTTTAAACTCTCTACAGCTTCCAGCGAATGTTTTGTAAAAAAGTATAGTTTTGTGTTTTTCTGCTTTTCCTCTAGTACTCTTGAAATGGTCTCACTTATATAGGAAGCCAAAGCAAACTTTTTGAGGTCTTTTTCTATGTTTTCAAAGTTTTTTACAAGCTCCCACTGGTCAATGTAGTAATAGTTCTGACCTTCAAAAATCACGTAATTAGCCACAATAAAAGGCCTTACAGCATTTACAAACCGGCTTTTCGAGCGCCTAGCTCCTTTAGCGACCGCCTGCAGTTTCCCGTAATCTCTGGTGAAAAGAGTAGCAATTTTATCCTTCTCGCTTATCAAATTGCTCTTTAAAACTATTGCCTCTGTTTTTAAAAAGCGCATTTTTATCAACCTAAACCTTGTTTTTTCCACTCCTCTACTATTTTAACACCCGCACTAGCTCCAATCCTGTTAGCCCCTGCTTCTATCATCGCTTTTGCATCTTCATAGCTTCTTATTCCGCCGGAAGCTTTTACTCCAAAATTCTCTCCAACCACTTTTCTCATGAGCTTCACATCTTCTACTGTAGCACCTCCCGGCCCAAAGCCTGTAGAAGTTTTTACAAAATCAGCGCCTGCTTCCTTTGAAATCTCACAGGCTTTGATTTTCTCCTCATCAGATAAATAGCAAGTCTCCAGTATCACTTTCACAACTATGTCCCCGTGGGATTTCACAGCCTTTACTACTTCCCCTATTTCTTTCTTCACATAGTCATATTCGCCACTTTTCAGCATGCTTATATTAAGCACCATATCTATCTCAGTAGCTCCCTTTTTAACCGCTTCCACTGCCTCAACCACTTTTGTCTCAATTGTATTAGCTCCCAGAGGGAAACCTACAACCGTGCATACCTTCACATCAGTATCCTTTAGCATCTCATAGGCCAAATCAACAAAACATGGATTTATGCACACTGAAGCAAATCCGTATTCCCTCGCCTCTTCGCAGACCTTTTTTATCTCTTCTTTTGTGGCATTTGGCTTTAAAAGAGTGTGGTCTATCATCTTAGCTATGTTCATTAAAGATTCCTCCTTTTTCAACATCTTTCTCCTATAATTTACTACTCTAAAAGCTTACTTGTCAATGGCATAGCCCAATTTCCTGAGAAGCTTCTCATTGTCCCTCCAGCCTTTCCTCACTTTAACCCACAGCTGCAAAAATACCTGCTTTCCATAAAATTCTTCCAAGTCCTGCCTTGCCGCCTGCCCTATCTTCTTTAACATCTGCCCATTCTTTCCTATGATTATTCCTTTGTGGGACTCTTTCTCACAGTAAATATAAGCGTCAATGTCTACTATCTCTTTGTCCTCCCTCTCTTTTATGGATTCCACTTCTACATAGACTCCATGAGGAACTTCCTCCTCCAGAAAATAAAGCATTTTTTCTCTGATTATCTCCGCAACTATCAACTTCTCGGGCTGGTCAGTTATATAGTCATCAAGATAGTACCTAGGTCCTTCTGGCAAGAAAGAAACTATCTTCTCTTTCAAAACCTCCACATTAGTGCCCAAAGAAGCAGAAATGGCCACCACATCCTTAAAATTGTACTCGCTTTTAAAAACCTTAATAGCCTCTTCTACTCTCTCAGCAGGCACCAAGTCAATTTTATTGACCACCAAAATAACTGGAGTATCCACCTCTTTTAGATTATCCAAAATATACCTATCTCCAGGGCCTATCGAAGTATCGGGCTCCACCATGTACAAAATTAAATCTACATCTTTTAGAGTCCTTTTTGCTACTTCAATCATGAATTCACTCAGTTTAGATTTAGGTTTATGAATTCCAGGAGTGTCCACAAAAATAATCTGGTAATCTTCTGTAGTCAATATACCCCTTATGGTATTGCGGGTGGTCTGGGGCTTTGGAGAAGTAATAGCAACTTTTTCTTTCAATATGGCGTTTAAAAGGGTTGATTTTCCTACATTTGTCCTTCCAATCAACGCTACAAAGCCAGCTCTGTAGGCCATTTTTTCACCTTCCCTTCACCTTATAATCTGAAAAATTAACACTGTAAACAAAATCCCTAAAATTGCCCCGACAAAAACCTGAGAAAAAGTGTGAATCTTGCCCTCCACTCTGCTCTCTGCTACCATAAGAGCTAATAAAAAACTCAAAGTGGAAATAAAGGCATTGGCTGTCATGAAAGTGATAGCAGTGGCCACTGAAAAGGCAATTGCACTGTGAGCGCTGGGCATTCCGCCTCTCATCGGAGTCCCTTTTTTAAAGTATACCTTTAAAATCAAAGTCAAAAAAACTACCACTAAAATACTTATTACTGTAACGTGAATTGGTGACTCCCTGATTTTTACAAGTACTATCTTCGTCCAGGGGTTTACCCTGTCAAAAAATATCAAATAGGCGACGAGCACAGAATTCACTGCAGCTATCAATACTGCCCCAGCAGCTACATTCTTAGCAATCTTTGCCATTGGGTTGTAATTCCTCACTAACATATCAATGGTAGTTTCAATGGCAGTGTTTATCATCTCCGCAATCAATACCAGAGAAATTGTAAACAATATTATTACAAATTCTACTCTAGTAAGGTCCAAAAAAAGGCAAAAAAACAGCACAGCTATTGCTATTGCAAAGTGAATTTTCATGTTCCTCTGCGTTTTAAAAACGTGTAGAATCCCCTCTATGGCATAGTTAAAACTATCTATTAAATTTCTTGACTTCACAAAATCACCGCCTAAGGCCTAACCTTTCCATTACTTTTTCCTCTTTCTCCCTCATCAATTTTCTCTCTTCTTCCGTCTCGTGGTCATAGCCTAAAAGGTGAAGCATGCTGTGAACAGTCAAATAAGCTACTTCCCTTTCAAAAGAATGCCCGTATTCTTCTGCCTGTTCCTTGGCCTTTTCTAAAGATATTACTATATCTCCTATCGGATATATTTCCTCAGCATCTTTTTCATCTTCTTCTCCCTCTTCAATTTCCTCAAATTCCATAAGAGGAAAAGAAAGCACATCTGTAGAGCTGTCAATCCCTCTGTAGTATTTATTCAATTTCCTTATCTCCTCATTGTCCACAAAAGAGACGCTAACTTCAACTTCATCTACAACTTCTTCCTCTTCTAAAGTAGCTTTAATTGCCCTCACAACAAGGGCTTCCAAACCTGAGGCATCCACTTTAGTTTGCCTGTTATCAATCAAGACGTTCATTCTAACACCTCTTTGTTTTGATTTGTCTCAATATCAGGATACTCAATTCTCTTGTGAAACATACCTGCCAGCGAATTTAGAAAAGAAGCCTTAATCGTCTCAATATCTTTTAAAGTGAGGTCGCTATTTGAAAGTTGTCCGTCGTTTAACCTATCTGTCACAATTTTCTCTATCATGTTTCTTACATTTTCCTCTGTCGGGTCAGACAAAGACCTCACAGCCGCCTCAACAGAATCAGCCAGCATCAGAATGGCCGACTCTTTAGTAGAAGGCTTGGGGCCTGGATATCTGAAGGATTCTTCCTCACAGACACCCTCTTCTTTTTGAAGAGCTTTATTGTAAAAGTATTTTACAAGCGTAGTGCCATGGTGCTCTTTTATCATGTCAATTATCTGTGGAGGAAGTTTATATTTCTTAGCCAGTTCCACTCCGTCCTTTACATGAGAAATTATTACCAATGTACTTAAGTCTGGAGAAATTTTGTCGTGCAAATTTTCGTCTGACAATTGGTTTTCTTTGAAAAAATAAGGCCTTTTTATCTTCCCTATGTCGTGGTAGTAAGCTCCTACCCTGACAAGAAGGCTGTTTGCTCCAACAGCGTCAGAAGCTGCCTCTGCCAGATTCGCCACTATCATACTGTGATGATAGGTGCCAGGAGCATCCATCATCAACTTCTTAAGAAGCGGATTGTTAGGATTTGAAAGCTCTAAAAGCTTCAAAGGAGTCAAAATGTCAAAAGCAGCTTCCCAAAAAGGCAAAGTCCCAATCACTAAAATTATGCTAAAAACTCCATTTATTATCCCCCACAAGCCGCTTTTTAAAACAGATACTATGTCATTGCTGTTTAAAAGCCCTACTCCAACTATGCTCACCAAGTTAACAGCGCTAACATAAAGTCCAGCCTTTACAAAGTCCATCCTCTGCTTTGCGCTAGAAAGCTTAATAGCCCCAATTAAGCCTCCTAGTAAAGACATGAAGATGAAGGCTTGGTTAAAGCTTACCATCAACCCAACTAAAAGAGAGTATATGATGTCTACCATGATGGCGATATAAGGGTCTATGAGGATGGAGACAAGCATTGGAAGCATGGCAGCAGGTATTAAAAGAGGCTCTATGCCTTTAAAAGCCACCGCCAACACAAGGTACAAAATCCCAGTAAGGCACAAAAGCTCAATGTACATCTTCTTTGTCGCTATTTTTTTGTCAAGCCTTATTATATAGTAAACTGAAAGAAACAAAGAAAGAGACAAAATCAAAAATAACCCTACTATCAAAGCATAATCTATTTTGTCAGTGCCTTTCAAAAGCCCTAATGACTTTAAAACTTCTATCTGTTCGGGCGTAACTATTTCTCCGCTCACAACGATGTTTTGACCTTTTTTGTACATTACCGGCTGGACTTTTTCTTCTGCCTCTTTTTTTGCAAGATTCGTTTCATACGCATTGTAAATCATGTTAGGCACTATGACAGAAGACAAAATTTCTACAGCTACAGGCTTTGCATCAACCGGAATATCAGAACTTTCCACTACACTTTTTGCGTCATTCAAAGCGCTCTGCAAAGCATCTTCTGTAATCTGCCTCGCCATAATAGCTTTTTCTGCAGAAAGTATCACAGTCTCCATTTTTATAAGAGTGCTGTCATCTATTTTGAGCAAAAAAGCTATATCCTTATCTTCCAGGTTGATAGGAGTGATGTTTTTAAAGTCCTGCAGTTTTTGCTCTTCACTCTCTGAAGATTTTCTAACTTCCCTCAGCTTATTAAAAAAGTCTGCCAGTTTTAGATAAGATTCTTTAGCAATGTTTTCATTGTAGTCGTATTTGGGATTGACTGCATTTACTGCCTCCTGAATTTTCTTTTGGGTTGCGATGACATCTATCACGTCTTTAGGTGCTTTTATATCTTGAGGTGCCACATCTCCTGCCTTTAAATCGAATTTCGGAGGAGTTATACTGGTATATATCAGCATGTAACTTGAAACAAAATAAAAAACGACAAAAAAAATGATTATGAGCGGGTCTTTATTTAAAAAATTTTTAAGTTTGTCCAACTTGCTCATAAAATTATTCCCCTCGCTCTTTTTCCAAATCGCTCTCCTCTTTCCTCTTTTCGTACTCCTCATAGGCTTTTATAATCTTTGCAACAAGGGGATGCCTTATTACGTCCTGTTCCGAAAGCATCACAAATTCTATGCCTTCAATTCCTCTCAATATCTCCATTACTTCCTTAAGCCCTGATTTTTTCCCCTTTGGAAGGTCAATCTGAGTCACATCTCCTGTTATCACAGCCTTAGACCCAAATCCGATTCTTGTCAAAAACATCTTCATCTGCTCAGGAGTGGTGTTTTGAGCCTCATCCAGTATTATAAAAGAGTCATCCAAAGTTCTCCCCCTCATATAAGCCAAAGGAGCCACTTCAATCAAACTTTTTTCCATGTATTTTTGAAACACTTCAGCTCCCAAAATGTCATAAAGAGCATCGTAAAGAGGCCTCAAATAAGGGTCCACTTTCTCCTGCAGGTCTCCCGGCAAAAATCCTAGTTTTTCTCCTGCCTCTACAGCCGGCCTCGTAAGAATTATTCGCCCCACTTCTTTGTTTTTAAGGGCAGTGATTGCCATAGCCATTGCCAAATACGTTTTCCCCGTCCCTGCCGGTCCTATTCCAAAAACTATCTGATTCTTCCTTATGGCCTCTACATATCTTAGCTGTCCGTAAGTCTTGCACCTTATCTGTTTTCCCCTGGCAGTTATGCACACTATGTCTGACATTAGCTCTTTTAGCTTTTCCTCTTCCCCTTCATCAATTAAGTTCATAGTATAAAGCACATTTTGAGTAGTGATGACATCTCCTCTTTTTATCATATCCATAAGCTTAGTAAAAAGCTTATTAGCAGAATCCACATTTTTCTCCTCTCCAGTTATTTTTATAGTTCCACCTCTTACGACTATTTTGACATCCAGCCCCTTCTCTATCAACTTTATATTCTCATCAAAATTGCCAAACAAATTGGCAGTCTCTTCCACATTGTCAATATTGATAGCAAGCTCCTTAATCAATCTTTTTTCCTTCCCCTCCTGTATAAGAAATTTTTTCTTTCACCCCAATATCCTCTAAAACCTCTGCCATAACAGTTACCCTTAATATCCTTCCATCTATCACTTCATATTTTTCTTTTTTGTTCACCACTTTACCTCCAGGACTTATCACTTTTTCAAGCTCTTCTAAAGCCTTTTTGCGCCCTTTCTCTTTTGCCTCTTTAATAGGCACAGTTTCCACTTCTGGCTTCACTTCATAGTAGACCTCTTTAACTATCTTAAAAGGCGCCTCATAGGGAATTAAGTTTTTCTCCTCTTTTTTAAACTTTTCAAATTCGATTTTCCTCGAGGTAAAAGTGATGGTATTGCTCCCTATAATAATTTTTGTCGCTACTATTTTTTCCCCTGTTTTTACCCATCTTGTCCTTTTTAACTCCTCTTCTACAGAAATCTCATACCAGGTTCTGGCCAAAACTTCTCCATCCGCATGGACAAACATTGTGTCAAGCCCAGGTTTTTCAATTATACCGCTTATGAGTATGTCACCTGTTTTTACTGTGTCTCCTACTTTTTTAACAGCTTCTCCTTCCAAAACCGTCATTTTATAAATTATGCCGTCTCTTTTAGCTATTATATTGCAAGGTTCTTCTTTTGACAATACTTTTTGCGGTTTAGTCTTTCCCACTACCTTTACAAAAGCCTTAGTACCCCTTACATTTATCCCTATCCAAGCAACCTCTTCATTATTCAACAAAAATTCCTTTTCCAGTTTATTTATATCTATTTTAAACTTTGAAACCCCTGATTTTAAGCCCATCTCTGACAATTTCTTGGCAACTTCCTCTTCTTTTAAGCCATTTACAGTCTTTACATCAATTTCCCATATAAAAGTAGAAAAAAGGTACACAAGCAACACAGAGAGAAGAAACCCTAAGACAATACCCTTTCTCTTCCTTAACCTAAAAATTACGAAAGGCAATCCATTTTTTGAAACTATAAAGACGCTGCATCCAGTTTTCTTGGCGTACTGAAGAACTTCTTTAAAAGCTTTTGTGCTGACTTTCGCTGTAAGGGTGGTGTAATTTTTTCTTTCAACATCCCATATATAAACCTCATTCACCATCACAAGGTTTAGAAATTTTTCAATTGCCAGTCCTTCAACTTTTATAATAACATATCCTCTTAAAAAATTCCATAATTTTATTGAAACCAAGCCTATCCCCCTCATACCACTATTTCAACACTCTTTATCTCACCTGTGATCGTGATAACCTCAGTCATTATGGAATTTATAACCATATTCTCCCCTATAACCCTTATAATTCCCACTGTCGAATTGATTCTTACTCTTTCAGGGAGGTACTCCACAATGCCCCTATGGTTTTCAACAGTCAAGTGGTTTTTGCCAATCAGCGTAATTTTAGGAAGATTAAGTAGCGCATCTTTTGGGAAATCTATCGCGTTTATGAGCTCATCTTTTAAGCTCTGCTTCATGGAAGTCCCCCCTTCTTTTAAATTTTATGTATAAGAAAAACAAAAAATTCTCTTATGCTTTTAAGACAAGTTTCGCGTATTTGTGCAAAAGCAAAAAATATACTATAATGGAGATAGAAAAAAACTGGGGGGATGAAATTTGGGTAAAGTGGCTGTGATTTTTACAGGTGGAACCATAGCGATGAAGCAAGACCCCAATCTGAAAGGGGCAGTCCCTTCCCTCACGGGAAAAGACCTGCTTGAAATTATTCCTCACAGAGAAAACGTTTTAGAAATTGAAACTATAGAATTTGGAAACTACCCTAGTCCTCATCTCACAGTAGAACTTTTGGAAGAATTAAGAGAAGTCGTAGAGAAGACCCTTAAAAGAGATGAAATAAAAGGAGTTGTGATAACCCACGGCACTGATACATTAGAAGAAACAGCTTATTTTTTAGAGCTCACCACAAATTTTGACAAACCTATTGTCTTAACTGGCGCAATGAAAAATTCCTCTGAAGCAGGTTATGATGGGCCTTCCAATTTAATTGACTCTCTCACCACAGCCTCTTCAGAAAAATCCAAAAAAAGAGGCGTGTTAGTAGTGCTAAACGGTGAAATTCATTCTGCAAAAGATGTAACGAAAACCCATACTTCAAGTCTTGACACTTTTAAAAGCCCTGAAACAGGTCCTCTGGGGTATGTGGACAGTGGCAATGTGTATTTTTATAGAAACGTAGAAAAAAGGCAGTACATTCCCACAAAAAAACTGGAACGTCGCGTAAGCCTTTTAAAAGTAGTGTTTGGAATGGATGACAAACTGATAAGATTTTTAGTAGAAAATGGAGAAAGAGGCATTGTCATTGAAGGGACGGGCAGAGGAAATGTGCCTCCAAAAGTAGCAGAAGGAATAAAATACGCTATATCTAAAGGAACAGTTGTAGTTCTCGTATCAAGGTGCCCGATGGGAAGAGTACATCCTTCCTATGCTTATGAAGGAGGAGGAAAACACCTCGAATCTCTGGGGGTAATTTTTGGAGGAAATCTATCAGGTCAAAAGGCAAGAGTAAAATTAATGGCAGCACTGGCATACACATCAGATTACAGAAAAATTAGAGAGATTTTTGAGGAAGAGTAAAAAACAAAAAGGAGAGGTGCTCTCTCCTTTCAGACTGTTGACAAAGTTTAAAAGTGGCATTTTGTGTGTAAATGCGACTTGTTGTCAAAGCGGTAACTAAACTTGGCGAACTTGAGGGGCGAAGGCGGGGCGAGCGAAGCGAGCGACCACCTGAGCCCGAAGGGCGAATTGGTCGGGACCCCGCCGGAGCCCGAAAAGTGAGCCTTAGTTTAGTCGCTTTGCAACTCCGGAGCATTAACACAAAATGCCACTTAAATTAATATGGGTTTTGTCAACAAACTGAAAGGAGAGGTGCTCTCTCCTTTTTTATCCTTCTAAATGCCTTGTGACTATTTCTCTTACCAGATTGCCATCTGCTCTTCCCTTTACCATCGGCATGATTTTGCCCATCACTTTTCCAATGTCACTTTTGCTCTTTGCCCCAGTCTCTTCAATGACCTTTTTCACCATCTCTTCTATCTCTTCTTCTGAAAGCTGCTCTGGCAAATAAGATTCCATAATTTCTATTTCTTTTTTTGCTTTATCTACTAGATCCTGTCTTCCACTTTTTTCATATTCAGGCAAAACTTCTTTTCTCTGTTTTATCTCCTTTGAAATTACACTGATGACCCCTTCATCGTCCAACTCTTTCTGCGTGTCCTTTTCCACCTGAAGTATGGCAGCTCTGACCATGCTTAGAATGTTTTTCTTAAAAGCGTCTTTGCTCTTCATGGCTTCTACCATGTCCTTGTATATGCGCTCTTTCAGGGTCATTTATACCACATCCTTTTATCTGCCATATTTATATTTTCTCTTTCTTGCAGCTTCGGCTTTCTTTTTGCGCTTTACACTAGGACTCTCATAGTGTTCTCTCTTGCGAAGCTCTGACAAAACTCCTGCTTTGGAGCATTGACGTCTGAACCTTCTTAAAGCGCTATCCAAAGACTCGTTTTCGCCGACTCTTACTTCAGCCACTACTCTCCCTCCCTCCAAATAAACTGCTCGAGGCAAGCTGCAATTGTTGCTGTGACTAAGAGCTTGAAAATTCTCACTTTATTATACTCCTAAATCCACGAAGTGTCAATAATTTTACCCTGGAGGCCAAGTCATAAACCTTCCACCTAAAAGGTGAAAATGAAGGTGATAGACTGTCTGTCCGCCATCTTTACCACAATTTGTCACAATTCTATAGCCTTTTTCGTCAATACCCTCTTTTTTTGCTATTTCCTTTGCTACCATGTAAGCACGAGATATCAGGTGCTTGTTCTCCTCAGTAACATCTAAAAGGGTTGGTATATGTTCTTTTGGCACGATTAGAATATGTACAGGAGCTTGGGGATTTATATCGCGGAAAGCTACAACTAAATCATCCTCATACACTATATTAGAAGGAACTTCTTTGTTTACTATTTTGCAGAAAATGCATTCCGACACCTTTTTCACCTCCTCTTTTTATATTCTACACATCTTAATAAATTCCTTCAATTTCTCCTATCAATAAATCATTTTTTATTTCCTTTACTCTAACAGGCAAGATGCGGTTTCTCAAATTTTCTAATTCTCCTTTAACTGCCACACTAAGGTAATTGTCTGTAAGCCCTTCCACATATCCATCTAAATCTTTTACCTTCTGCTCAAACAGAACTTCTACTGTCCTATTTAAAAATCTTTCCTTAAACTTTCTCTCACAAACTTTAGAGAGCTGTAAAAGCTTTTTGCTCCTTTCTTCTTTTACTTTATTTGGGACCTGATTCGGAAAATTATACGCTCTTGTGCCCTTCCTCCGAGAATACTTGAATACGTGCATTTTAGCAAAGCATATCTCCTCAGCAAATTTATAGCTCTTTTCAAACTCCTCCTCTGTCTCCCCAGGAAATCCCACCATTATGTCTGTAGTTATCGCAACATCAGGAATGTACCTTCTTAGCCTCTCCACCACTTCTTTATACTCAGAAGCTGTGTATTTTCTTCCCATTCTTTTCAACGTTTCATCACATCCGCTCTGAAGAGACACGTGATAATGCCTGCACATTTTAGGAAGATTTGCTAATTCTTTTACCACATCTTCTGTCAAAAAGGTGGGTTCAATAGAACTTATCCTTATCCTTTCTATTCCTTCTACTTCGTGAACCATTTTTATTACATCCAAAAGCCCTATATTTTTAAGGTCCCTGCCGTAAGAAGCAATGTGTATACCTGTGAGAACTATTTCTTTATACCCATGTTCTGCGTACTTCTTGACCTCTTTTATTATGTTTTCTGGCTTTCTGCTCCTAACTGGCCCTCTGGCATAAGGAATGATGCAGTACGTGCAGTATTGGTTGCAGCCATCCTCAATTTTTATATAAGCCCTTGTCCTCTCTGTGTACCCAGTAATACCAAACTCTTCATAATCTCTCTGTTTCATTATATTTTCTATTAGCTTAGTTTTCTTTTTCTCATTTTCAAAATCTTTCACCAAATCAACTATTTTATCTTTATCCTTTGTGCCTATTACTATATCCACTTCAGGCATTGAAAAAACTTCATCAGGGCTTACTTGAACATAACAACCCACTGCCACCACTATTGCATCTGGATTCTTATTCCTCGTCTTTCTTATCATCTGCCTCGACTTCATATCACTTCTCGCAGTAACACTGCAGGTGTTTATTACATACACATCTGCTATTTCATCAAAATCTACAATTTCATATCCGGCTTTTCTAAAAAGCTCTGCCATGACTTCTGTCTCATATTGATTCACTTTGCATCCCAAAGTGTAAAATGCAACTTTTGCCACTTTCCCAATACTCCTCCCTTTGAAGTCTTTTTATATTATACCACATATTAAGAAAGCTATCGCTGTTAAAATTAACAAAACTGTACTTTTATTTTAAAGAAAATTATGATATAATGAAAAAAAGTTTCAACTAATAATTATTTAAGGAGAGGTGAAAAATGGATTACACAATTTTAATTGGAGGAGAAGCAGGGCAAGGCATTGACACAACTGCAAATCTTCTAGCAAAGATCTTGAAAAGACACGGTTTTTATGTCTTTTCCAATAGTGATTACATGTCTAGAATTAGAGGTGGACATAATTTTATACAAGTAAGATTTTCAGATAAGCCTTTACATTCTCACATTTCAAAAAATGACATAATATTTGCATTAAATAAAGAAACAATTGAAATCCACAGTAAAAATCTAACTAAAACTGGTGTTATAATATGTGACAAAGATATCCCTTTAGAGGGTATAAAAGGAAAAGCATTGGCACTTCCTCTTTTAGAAACTGCAAAAGAACTAAAAAATCAAAAAGTATTTACAACAGTTGGATTAGGTGTTATTCTTAAATATTTCTCTTTGGATTTTTCTATAGGAGAAAAAGCAATAAAAGAAGAATTTAATAAAGATATAGCAGAACTAAATTTACAAGCCTTAAAAAAAGGCTATGACCTTATTGATACAGAAATTTCTTTAAAAACATCAGAAGATAAAAATATACTAATAAATGGAAATCAAGCTGTGGCCTTAGGTGCAATTGCTGCTGGATGTAAATTTTACTGTGGATATCCCATGACTCCTTCTACTGGAATACTCACCTTTATGTCCTATCACTCCAATGAAATGGGAATAGCAGTAGAGCAAGTGGAAGATGAAATAGCTGCTCTTAATATGGCATTAGGCGCCTCCTATGCTGGTGTTAGAGCTATGACAGGTTCTTCCGGCGGCGGCTTTGCGCTAATGGTAGAAGCACTTAGTCTAGCTGGAATGATTGAAGTCCCTGTGGTAGTTATTGACGTGCAAAGACCTGCCCCAGCAACGGGTTTCCCCACTAGGACTGAACAGGCTGATTTGCAATTTGTAATACATGCAGGACATGGTGAATTTACAAGAATGGTAATCGCTTTAAGAGATGTAGAAGATGCCTTTTACCAAACAGCAAGAGCTTTTAATATAGCCGAAAAATATCAGATTCCCGTTTTACTTTTAAGTGACCAGCATTTAGCAGATAGTTTAAAAACTGTAAACAGCTTTGATTTTGATAAAATTACCATAGAAAGATATATATCTGGAGAAGAAGCTATCACAGAGGAAGAATACAAGAGATACAAAATAACGCCAACAGGTATATCTCCCCGCATATTGCCTGGAAAAATACCTGGACAAGTCGTTTTAGTAGATAGCGATGAACACGACGAATGGGGGCACATAACAGAAAGCGCTGAAATAAGAAAAGCTATGGTAGACAAAAGACTAAGAAAATTTGAATATCTAAAAGAAGAAATACAGGAGCCGTGGTTTATAGGGAAAGAAAATCCTAAAAACTTAATAATAGGTTGGGGTTCAACTTATGGCGCAATAAAAGAAGCAGTTGAGAATCTGGTTGATGAAGGATTGTCAGTAGGAGCCTTAATATTTGGCGATATATGGCCTTTACCGACACAAAGACTTTTAGAGCTGAGTAAAAACGCTAAAAAAATAATAGATATAGAACAAAATGCCACTGGACAATTAGAAAAACTTATAAGGCAAGAAGTTTTAATAAAAGCTACCCATAAAATTTTAAAATACGATGGAAGACCTTTTAGCAGTGATGAAATATATGATAAGCTGAAGGAGGTTTTAGTATGAAGTACGAATACAAGCTTTATGAGCCTTCATGGTGCCCTGGCTGTGGTAATTACATGATAAGAACAGCTCTAAAACAGGCATTAGAAGAATTAAACCTAAATCCTCATGAAGTAGTTTTAGTAACGGGTATAGGGCAAGGTGCAAAGATGCCCCATTACATAAAAATAAATGGTTTTAATGGCTTGCATGGGCGTGCTGTCCCTCCTGCTATTGGTATAAAATTAGCTAATAAAAATTTAAAAGTAATTGTAGAATCAGGTGATGGAGATACATATGGGGAAGGTGGCAATCACTTCATACATGCGATAAGAAGAAATATAGATATTGCTCACTTTGTACACGACAACCAAATATATGGCTTGACAAAAGGACAAGCTTCGCCAACAACTGCCAAGGGTCAGAAAACTTCACTGCAATTTGATGGTGTAAAATTAGAACCTTTAAATCCCATAGCTTTAGCTTTAACAATGGGAGCCGGCTTTGTAGCAAGGGGGTTCTCTGGGGATATACCGCATCTTGTAAATTTGATGAAGGAAGCTATAACCTATAAAGGCTATGCTCTACTGGATATTCTTCAGCCTTGTGTTGTCTGGAACAGAGTCAACACTTTTGCTTGGTATAAAGAAAGAGTTTATCACTTGCCAGAAGATTATGACTATACAAATAAAGAAGAAGCTTTCAAAAAAGCACAGGAATTTGGCGATAAAATCCCTATAGGAATAATCTACAAAGTAGAAAAAGAAACTTATGAAGACCAATTTGATTTTATAAAAAATGGGCCTCCTCTAGTAGATGCAGAATTAAATCCTAAAAATGCCGAAAAATTACTCAAACTTTTTCAGTAAAATTTTTTAAGGAAATAGGGTATGCCATTTATTATAGCATACCCTATATTATTCTATTTATTACTCACTTTTTGCCAAAGGAGCAGGTAATACAAAAGTCCTCTTAGCTAATTCTGAATCTAACATGAATATAGGCTGCATGCTGTCACCTATCAATTCTAGCTTGTTTATTATTTTCTGAAAACTCTCCTCTTCTTCTACTTGCTCATTCACAAACCACTGCAAAAAAGCATTAGTTGCGTGGTCTCTTTCTTCAATCGCTAAATCAACGAGCTTATGGATTCTCTGTGTCACAGTTTTTTCATGCTCCAAAGCTTTCTTAAAAACATCTAAAATGCTTTCAAAATTCTCCTCTGGCTTTTCAATTGGATATAACGTGACTTTCCCTCCCATGCGGTATATGTATTCGTAAAAAATTCTCGCATGGGAAAGTTCTTCTTCCATTTGCACTTTAAAGAAATTTGCAAAACCCTCTAAATTTTTCTCTTGAAAATAATTCTCCATAGCCACATAAAGGTAGGCAGAGTAAATTTCGTAATTCAACTGTTTATTAAGTTCTTCCAACATTCTTTCACTCAACATAGTTTTAACTCCTTTCTTTTATTCTAGTCACTACTTTCCTCAAATCTCATATTTCTCCTTTTATTTTACCACAAAAAATCAAAATTTACTACCCTTATCCTTCAGGTTTACCCCATGTCTCCAAGCTGGTACATAACTATAGCAGAAACTGCAATGGCTGCCGTTTCTGCCCTCAAAATCCTAGGCCCTAGAGTAACGGGTACAATTCCATTATTTATAGCCTTCTCAATTTCCTTCTGTGAAAAACCTCCTTCAGGACCTATGAATATCCCTATTTTCTTTGCATCTTCGACATCTTTTAGCACTTCTTTTAATCTTTTCTTTTCTTCTTTTTCATAAGGGATTATCGCAAGGTCGCACTCCATTGCTTTCTCTATCGCTTCTTTAAAAGATACAGGTGCAGAAATTTCAGGAATAATATTTCTTCCTGATTGCTTGCAAGCCTCTTCGCTAATTTTTTTCCACCTTTCAACTTTTTTATCTATGTTAGCTCTCTTTATATCCACAACAGAAAATTCACTTACAAAAGGTATAATCCTTTTTACCCCTATTTCCGTACATTTTTGAACTATAAGGTCCATCTTGTCAGCTTTGAGTATCCCTTGAAATAAAAAAACTTCTAGAGGACTTTCTGCATTGCCCTCCATTTTTTCTTCTAAAAATAAAATAGCCCTATCTTTTTCTATTTTTTCAATCCTTCCCAGATGCTCCTCTGCCATATCAGATACCACAATTTTATCTCCCACCTTATACCTTAATACATGAATGAGATGGTGAAAATCCTTCCCATCTACATAGGCAAATTTTCCCTTTATTTTGCCCTTTTCAACAAAGATCTTCCTCATTTCTATCCCTTTTTCTTCATCAATATGCTCAACCACTCTTTTTCTTCTTTCATATCAATTATTTCAAAAAATTCCTCTGCTCTTTCTTTCACTTCTTCAAACCTGTCTTTAATGATGCCGCTTGCTAAAAATAAACCTTCCTCTTTAAGATGAGGCAAAACATCAGGAATAAGCCTAATTATTGCATCTGCAATAATGTTAGCTACTATCACATCTGCCTTTCCTCTAAAATTTTTAAGGAGGTCGCTTTGAAAAATCTCCACATTTTCAAGACCATTTAATTTTACATTTTCTCTAGCTATTTTCACCGCCATTTCATCTACGTCCGCTCCGTACACATAAGATGCTCCCAATTTAGAAGCGGCGATAGAAAGTATACCTGAACCGCAACCGACGTCAAACACAATTGCTCCTGGCTTTACAATGTCTTCTAAAAATTGGAGGCACATCTTTGTAGTCTCATGAGTACCCGTGCCAAAAGCCATTCCAGGGTCAAGGTCTATAACTATTTCTCCCTCTTTAGGGCTGTATTCTTCCCATAAAGGCCTTACGACAATCCTTTTGCCAACTTTTAAAGGCTTGTAATACTTCTTCCAGCTGTCTGCCCAGTCTTCTTCGTCCACCTCAGAAACCTCTACCTTGACATTTCCCACATTTATCCCAAAAGACTTGAGTTCCCAAATCCTCTCTTTTAAAAAATTTACTTTGTCTGTTATATCAGTAGTGATTAGAAAATAGGCCGAAATCTTTACCTCTTCTCCTTCTTCTAGAAGGGAAGGGTCAAAATAATCCCACTCACTAGTCTGTGCCAGTTCTTTTACATCGTTAGGATTTTTTATAACCACTCCGCCTGCTCCTAAATCGTACAAAATGCCTGTGACAGCCTCTTCTGCTTCCTGTGAAGTTGTAACCTGTATTTCTAACCATTTCATTTCCTTCAACACCTTTTTCTAAATTTTAACTTCCTCCAAAAGCGTCCCTCATTCTCTGAAAAAAGGACTTGTGCTCTGCTGTATTCTCGCCTTCTAATCTTTTGAACTCTCTTAAAAGTTCTTTCTGCTTTTCTGACAATCTCTTTGGAACTTCTACATACACCTCGACAATCTGGTCTCCACGCCCTCTCCCACCTATATGGGGAATCCCTTTGCCTCTTAGCTTAAATTTGGTACCTGTCTGGGTCCCCTCTGGAATTGTAAAGCTCACCATTCCATCCAAGGTCGGTATCTTAATCTCTCCTCCTAAGGCTGCATCTGCAAAGCTTATAGGTATCTTTACATATACATCATAGCCTTCCCTCTTGAAAATTTCATGAGGTTTCACGTGGATGACAATATAAAGGTCTCCATTAGGACCTCCTCTTAAGCCTGGCTCTCCTTCGCCTCTTAAGGTAAGCATCTGCCCTTCATCTATACCAGCAGGAATGGTGACTTTAATCTTTCTCCTTTTTCTAATTTTACCAGTTCCCCCGCACTTTTGACAAGGGTCTGTGATAATTTTTCCTTCCCCATGGCATCTCGGGCAAGTCCTTATATTTACAATTCTGCCAAAAGGCGTGTTCTGGGTCTGCCGTATCTCTCCTGTGCCATGACATACAGGACAAGTCTCAGGACGGCTACCCGGCTTTACACCTGTACCGTGGCACACATCGCAAACTTCAAAGCGTTCTACTTCTATCTCTTTTTCCGTTCCAAAAGCTGCTTCCTCAAAGGTTAATGTCAAATCATACCTTATGTCAGCGCCCTTCTTAGGCCCTTTCTCCGCTTTTCTCCTCCCTGTGCCAAAGAAGTCGCTGAAAATATCCCCGAATATGTCTCCAAAACCACCAAAATCAAAGTCAAACCCGCCTTCACCAAAATCTCCAAATCCGCCTTGCTGGGAGCCTCCCTGTTCAAAAGCAGCATGGCCAAACTGGTCGTACTGGGCCCTTTTCTGAGGGTCAGAAAGTATTTCATAAGCTTCATTTATTTCCTTAAACTTCTGCTCGGCCTCTTTATCCCCAGGGTTTAGGTCTGGATGATATTTCTTTGCAAGTCGCCTGTATGCCTTTTTTATTTCTTCCTGACTTGCATTCCTATCTACACCCAGTATCTCATACAAATCCTTTTTAGGCACTCTCTCACCTGCCTTTCATTACGTAAATTAGAACCAGGCGAAAAACCTGGTTCTAATTTATTTATTATCGTCCTCCACTTTATAATCCGCTTCATAGACATTCCCTTGAGATGTGCCCTGGCTGCCACCAGGATTTGCACTGCCTGCCGCCTGCTGGTAAAGTCTTGTTGAGACTTTGTAGAAAGCCTCAGAAAGCTTTTCAGAAGCTGCCTTTATAGCCTCAACATCAGTGCCTTCAAGGGCTTTTCTTACATTTTCTATCTCCTTATTAATTTCATCCTTCTCTGCCTGAGTCATCTTATCTCCTAAATCTTTCATAGTTTTCTCTGCCTGATATATCAGAGAGTCAGCTCTGTTTCTTATTTCAATTTCTTCTCTTTTCTTTCTGTCCTGCTCTTCGTACTGCTTAGCTTCGTTTATCATCCTCTGTATCTCTTCTTCGGACAGGTTGGTGCTACCTGTTATGGTTATCTGCTGGGATTTTCCTGTGGCAAGGTCCTTTGCAGAAACATGTACAATTCCATTCGCATCTATGTCAAAAGTAACCTCAATCTGAGGCACTCCTCTCGGCGCCGGTGGAATACCAGAGAGTATGAAGCGACCTAAACTCTTGTTGTCCTTAGCTAAAGGCCTCTCTCCCTGTAGTACGTGAATTTCCACAGAAGTCTGGTTATCTGCGGCTGTAGTGAAAATCTGGCTCTTTCTTACAGGAATAGTAGTGTTTCTTTCTATAATTTTTGTGAAAACTCCTCCCAGAGTCTCTATTCCAAGGGAAAGCGGAGTAACATCGAGAAGCAGTATGTCCTTGATCTCACCTGCGAGCACAGCAGCCTGTATAGCAGCTCCTATTGCAACAGCTTCATCTGGGTTGATTCCTTTATGAGGTTCTTTGCCCATTATCTTCTTGACCGTTTCCTGAACAAGAGGTATTCTTGTAGAACCTCCCACCAAAAGGACCTTGTCTATATCTTCAGGCTTTAATCCTGCGTCGCTCAAAGCTTGCTTAACAGGCCCAACTGTAGACTCGACTAAATCTGAAATCAATTCTTCAAATTTTGCTCTCGTCAAGTTTACGTCTATATGCTTAGGTCCTGAAGCATCTGCTGTTATGAAAGGAAGGTTTATATTTGTCACCATAGCAGAAGAAAGTTCAATCTTAGCCCTTTCCGCAGCCTCTTTCAACCTCTGCAAAGCCATCCTGTCTTTTCTCAAGTCAATTCCATGCTCTTTTTGGAAATTATCTGCCAACCAGTCTATTATCCTCTGGTCAAAGTCATCTCCACCTAAGTGGTTGTTACCGCTTGTGGCCAAAACTTCAAAGACTCCGTCGCCAATCTCAAGTATGGAAACGTCAAAAGTACCGCCGCCCAAGTCGTATACCATTACTTTCTGGTTTCCTTCTTTGTCAAGACCATAAGCCAAAGCTGCTGCCGTAGGCTCATTTATTATTCTCAAAACTTCAAGCCCTGCTATCCTTCCAGCATCTTTTGTAGCCTGTCTTTGACTGTCATTAAAGTATGCAGGTACTGTTATGACCGCTTGAGTGACTTTTTCTCCGAGGTAAGCCTCAGCATCTGCCTTTAATTTCTGCAAAATCATTGCAGAAATTTCCTGCGGAGTGTATTCTTTGTCGTCTATTTTAACTTTATAGTCTGTACCCATATGCCTCTTTATGGACATTATGGTCCTCTCAGGGTTTATTATAGCCTGCCTTCTAGCCGGATGCCCTACAAGCCTTTCTCCTTCTTTAGTAAAAGCTACTACAGAAGGAGTGGTACGAGTTCCTTCAGAATTAGGTATTACTACGGGCTGACCGCCTTCCATCACAGCTACACATGAAAAAGTTGTTCCAAGGTCAATCCCAATCACTTTCCCCATCTCAATCAACCTCCTTTTTTATTTTGCTACCTTAACTAAGCTAGGTCTAATTACTTTATCTTTCAAATAATAACCCTTCTGGAACACCTCTATAATTTCATTCGGCTGTTTGCCTTCCACTTCCTCCTGCGCTAGGGCATGATGCTTGTAAGGGTCAAACATCTGCCCTTCAGCTTCAATTTCTCTCACTTCAAATTTATCCAAAACCTTTTTAAATTGTCTGTAGATTAATTCTAACCCTTCTCTTAAGGAATTATAATCTCCCTCATTTGCCAAAGCTCTTTCAAAATTATCAATAACAGGCAAAAGTTCTATTATCACCTGCTCCTGTCCATAACTTATCATTTCAGCTTTTTCCTTTTCTGTTCTTTTCCTATAATTATCAAATTCGGCTTTTATCCTCTGAGCTATGTCCAAATACTCTTTCGCTTCTTTTTCTTTTTCTTCTAATTTTTTCCTCAATTCCTCAACTATCTCCTCCAGAGAAGGTTCCTTTTTTTGTTCTACTTCTGTTTCTATCTTTTCTTCCACCACTTCTTCCGATTGCTCCAATTCAGAAGGAGGACCCTCTCCTTTTACCTCCTCGCTCATCTCTTCATTTCTTTCAATTTTGTCTTTTTCCAATTCTTCCACTTATATCACCCCGTCATACTTCATCATTGTATATCGAAGACAAGAGATTTGAAAGTTCTCTCGTCATAAGCGTAAGCTCGCTTATAAGCCTTCTGTAGTCCATTCGGGTAGGTCCTATTATTCCTATAGTTCCAACTACCCTATCATTTATTTTATAGGTGGTCTTTATAACACTGAGTTCTCTCATCTCTTCAAATCTGTTTTCTCTCCCAATTTTAACATCTACAAAGTCATCTACTGGTTCTAAAACTTCATTTAGTAAGGACTTATTGTCCAGAAGGCTTAAAAAATTCTTTGCTTTGTTCAAGTCCTTATATTCTGGAAAATCAAGAATGTGTAAAGTGCCATCAGTGTAAACATCTGTCTCCTGCAACTGCTTTAAACTCAAAAGTATGGTCTTTATAAGCTCATCCGCCATAAAAGCCATATCTCCTAGAGTGTCTTTTAGCTCCTTTTCAAGGAAGTTAAAAATCGCCTTTTCGCTTTTTCCTGCAATTTTGTCATTCAAGAGGTTGTTTAAAAACTCGAACACATTTCTATCTACACTCTGGCACAAATTCAGCAAATAATTTTTCACAATTCCTGTATCAGTAATCACTACCATTATCATCTTATTTGAAGCCACGGGGATAAGCTGCAACCTTTTGATCTTGTCAGGGTTTAGCTTTGGCATTTTTGCAACAGTGGTGTGGTGAGTTATATCCGCCAGAATTTTCGCATACTTTTTTACAATCTCATCGAACTCAGCTATGACCTCTTCTCTCACCCTCGGAGGAGGGCTTAAATCCTCCTTCATGAAATTCTGCAAAATAGTATCAACGTAAAATCTATAACCTTTGTCAGAAGGTATTCTACCAGCAGAAGTGTGAGGCTGCTCCAAATATCCCATTTCCTCCAAATCAGCCATTTCATTTCTTATTGTCGCAGAGCTTATGCCCATATTGTACTTTTTTGCAATAGTCCTTGACCCTATTGGTTCTGCCGTCATGATGTAATCAGTAACAACAGCAAAGAGAATCCTTTTCTTCCTATCATCTAACGGCATTTTCACCACCCCATGTATTATTAGCACTCTCACTCATTGAGTGCTAATCCATGTTTTTAAAATACCACTCTTATAATTTTTTGTCAATACTCATTTTAGGGTGCCTTAGGGCAAGAAATCTTCAAAAATCACATTTGAAACATCTATCCCTTTCTCTGTCAGCCTCACACAATCTTTATCTTTCTCGATAAGTCCCATCTTCTCATACTTAATGAAAATCTCCTCGTACCTTTCAAACATACTGATTCCAAACCTTTTTCTGAATTCCTCTTCGCACACCCCTTTTCTCATTCTTAAGCCCAAAAACATAAATTCTGACATTTTGTCTTCAAAGCTTAAGTTTATAATCTCTTCTCTAGCATCTTTTCTTTTCAAAATGGCTTCAATATATTTCTCTATTCTTTCTACATTGTTCCACCTTGTACCTTCAAAGTAAGAGTGAGCACCTGCTCCAAAGCCTAAATATTCTCTGCACTCCCAGTACAAAATGTTGTGTCTGCACTGGTATCCTAAAAGAGCAAAATTTGAAATCTCATAATGGCAGTATCCCTTGCTTTTTAAAAACTCTATTCCCCAGTGGTACATCTTAAGTTCCTCTTCTTCTCCCACCACAGGAAGCCTATTTTCCTTATAAAGTCTTCCAAAGAGGGTATTTTCTTCCAAAATGAGGCTGTAAGTAGAGATGTGTTCAGGTTTTAATTCTACAACTTTTGTCAAAGTTTCCTGCCACTCTTCAAAACTTTGCGTTGGCAGGGCGTAAATTAAATCAACATTCACATTGTCAAAATATTTTCTCACAAGAGCGTAGTTTTCAAGAAAGTCTTCTGCTGTGTGGATTCGACCGATATACTCAAGAAGGCGATTCTGAAAAGCCTGAAGTCCCATGCTTATTCGGTTTATGCCGTTTATCTTGTAAATTTTTAATTTATCCTCTGTCAAAAGCCCGGGATTTACTTCAATTGTAATCTCAGCATCCCTCGATACATTATAGTCTTTGTGAACTTCACTTAGCACTCTTTCTACATGGGAAGGAGGGAGGAAATTGGGAGTACCTCCTCCTATATACACAGAAATAACCCTAAAGCTTCTGTCGGAATATGTTTTAACCTCTTCAAGCAAAGCCTTTAAATAGTCCTCCATCAAGTGTTCATAGCCGGCGTAAGAATTAAAATCACAGTAATAGCATTTTTTCTTGCAAAAAGGAATGTGAATGTATATACCTATTTCCCTCATTTTTGGTCATCCAACTTTAAAATTGACATAAAAGCTTCCTGCGGTATTTCCACAGTCCCTATTTGTCTCATCCTCTTTTTACCTTCCTTCTGCTTCTCCAAAAGCTTTTTCTTTCGCGTGACGTCACCGCCATAGCACTTCGCCAGCACATTCTTCCTCAAAGCCTTTACCGTCTCTCTTGCTATGATTCTAGACCCAATTGCAGCCTGTATTGGAATTTCGAATAAATGTCTCGGAATGTTCTCCTTTAACTTTTCAACTATTTTCCTTCCTTTTTCGTACGCCTTGTCCTTGTGAACTATCATGGAAAGAGCATCTACAACCTCGCCATTTACCAAGATGTCCAGCTTCACAAGGTCCGACTTCTTATATCCTTTAAATTCATAATCCAAAGAAGCGTATCCTCTAGTCCTTGACTTTAAAGCATCAAAAAAATCATAGATTATCTCATTGAGAGGCATTTCATACTTTAAAAGCACTCTCGTTTTTTCAATGTACTCCATCCCGAGATAGACTCCCCTTCTTTCCTGACAAAGTTCCATGACTGGTCCTACGTAGTCTGTTGGCACCATTATTGTGGCCTCTACAATAGGCTCTTCAATGTGGTCAATCTGGGTTGGAGGAGGCATTTTCGTAGGGTTGTCAAGCTCCAGCACTTCTCCATTAGTCTTGTAGACCTTGTAAATTACGCTGGGAGCAGTCGTCACAAGGTTTAAATTGTACTCCCTCTCTAACCTCTCCTGAACGATTTCCATGTGAAGAAGTCCTAAAAAACCGCATCTGAATCCAAAACCCAAAGCAGCAGAAGTATCTGGCTCAAACACCAGTGAAGCATCATTTAATTGAAGTTTCTCTAAAGCCTCTTTTAGATTTTCATAGTCCTCCCCGTCAGCTGGATAAATTCCGCAAAACACCATTGGGACGACCTCTTTGTAACCCGGAAGAGGCGAATCCGCCGGATTATCAGCGTCAGTTATTGTGTCTCCAACGCGGGTATCCTTCACATTTTTTATATTGGCCGCAATGTATCCTACTTCTCCTGCTTTTAATTCCTCCACAGGATAAAGGTCGGGTCTGAAACTCCCAACTTCTGTCACTTCAAACACTTTTCCTGTAGAAAACATCTTTATCCTCATGCCCCGTTTAACTTTACCGTCAACTATTCTGACAAAGCTTATGGCTCCCTTGTAGTTGTCGTAGAAAGAATCAAAAATTAAAGCTTTTAAAGGCTTGTCCTCATCTCCCTGGGGAGGCGGTATTCTTTTCACAATCGCTTCTAAAACTTCCTCTATCCCAATTCCCTCTTTAGCAGAAGTTAAAAGCGCTTCACTCGCATCTATTCCTATGATATCTTCAATCTCTCTTTTCACCCTTTCGGGGTCGGCAGATGGAAGGTCAATTTTATTTATAACAGGTATTATCTCAAGGTCGTGCTCAAGAGCCAGGTAAACGTTAGCCAAAGTCTGGGCTTCAATGCCCTGGCTTGCATCCACTACAAGCAGCGCTCCTTCACAAGCGGCAATGCTTCGAGAAACCTCATAGGTAAAATCTACGTGTCCCGGCGTATCTATCAAATTTAGCTCGTATTCGTTGCCGTCTTTGGCCTTGTAAATCATCCTCACAGGCTTTAATTTTATTGTAATGCCCCTTTCTCTTTCAAGCTCTAAGTTGTCCAAAATTTGCTTGTCCATTTCCCTTTCAGACAAAAACCCTGTCTTTTCAATGAGCCTGTCCGCTAAAGTTGACTTCCCATGGTCAATATGGGCAATGATGCAGAAATTGCGAATGTACTTCATCCTTTCAGACATTTTATTCCCCCTCTAAAATAGCGCTATTTCCTGATTATAAACTCCTTTCCCAAGACTTTAAGGAATATTTTTTCGTCAAAAAGCTCTATTTTAAAAATTCCTATCTTCCCTTCTCCACTTAAGACCCTGTTAAAATTGTAGTCGGCAGTCAAAAGCCCTATTATCACAATAACAATGTACAACAAAAGCGCAAATATTACAAGTCTTTTTCTTCTAATTTGCCTTTTCCTTTCTTTTGTCCTGGTAAGCCTCATACTCCCTCAACCCTTTATTCTCTCATACAATTCTTCAACCCTTTTGACCATCTCTTCACAGCTAAATTTTTTCGCCGCCTCTTTGCCTTTAAGAGAAAGCGTCTCTTTAAGGTGAGCATCTTTAAGAAGGCTCTTTATAGCTTTAGAAAGTGATTCTATATTTCCTTTTTCTACCAAAATGCCATTTACGCCTTCTTGTATTATCTCAGGTATTCCGCCAACGGCTGTAGCCACAACCGGCACTCCTTCATTCATCGCTTCTATTACAGATATTCCAAATCCTTCCTCATGGGAAGGAAGTACAAAAACATCTAAATTTCTCAAAAATGAAGGTATGTCATCTCTAAAGCCGAGCAAAAAAAACCTGCTTTCAAGCCCTTTTTCCTTAATCTTTTCCTCCAAACTTTTTCTATAGGGGCCATCCCCCGCCACAAAAAAGAAAACATCTGCCTCCTTTATTAGATGAGCAGCTTCTATCAAATCCTGTACTCCTTTTGAGGGGATGAGTCTGGCAATACTTCCTACAATAAAGGAGTCTTCAGGTAAATTAAACTCCTTTCTTAAATCCAATTCTCCCATCTTATAAAGAGTCTCGTCAATACAGTTATAAATCACTTCTATTCTGTCTTCCTCTATCCTTTCGCTTGCCATCATCTCTTTTTTCAGGGCTTCAGATACAGCGATAAACTGATCAGTCCTTTTATTTAAAAACTTTATCAAAAAAAGAAGCGCTCTTCTTTTCATTTCGCTCATATTGTTGTAGCCAGGAAAATTGTGAAACGTCACAATGGTTTTTACAGGCAAATTAAAGCAGGCAATCCTGCCGACAAAAGATGCCTTAAAACCGTGCATGTGCACAATGTCAGCTTTAAACTCTTTTACTATATTCCTTATTTTCTTAATAATACTTAGGTCCTCTTTTACATTGAAGCCATCTCCAATTTCAAGTTCAAAAACCTCTATCCCCTGATTTTTGAGATAGTCAATAGTATCTTTTTCAAACGAGCATACAACACCTAAACAATACTTCTCTTTATCTAAAAAGCGAAGAAGGGAGAGCAAATGCCTCTTCATCCCTCCTTCAGACTTTCTCACAATGTATAACACTCTCCTTTTATCCATAAAAACCACCTATCCTCGTTTTAATTTATCAATCACAAGGTGAAGAAAAAGAGGTCCAAAAAACACCGACATAGTAGAAGCAGCTATCACCCCAGAATCATTAAAAGCCAAAGCCATGAGCACTCCTACTAGGGTCGATATGCCTCCTTTAAAAACATAAGGATGTTCTTTTAATACCTCTATAAAAACTTCCCTTACAGCAAAGAACAAGAAAATCAAAATAGCAGAAAGTGCAAGTAAAACCCTGGACCATATAGAGTATTTTATGAGCTTGTAGTTCATCAAAAGTTTTCTCTCAAAAATTTGAAACAAAGCTTTAAAGCCGTGGCTTTTTACCAGAGCAAAAGTTTGTCCCATGTGAGTCTGCTGTGACAAAGGCTTCAAATAGTCAACATAAAAAAGCCCCGCCAAAAGCATTAAAATTGATACAGCAATAAAAGAGATTTTTTTTGCGTCAATTCTCTTGTCACTCAGTAAAAGAATTGAAATTCCAAAGGCAACAAAACCAGTTATAGCGCCCCCTACTTTGGCTCCCAGGGCTGGGGAGGCTATAAAAAATAGGACTAAGCCGTAGATAAAAAATGCCAAAAACAGAGCTGTTTTTTTAGAAAATTTCTCAAAAAGAAGCGCTGTAAAGCAGAAAGTAGCGCCGATTAAAACTCCCATGTATTCATTTCCAATGCCGTAAAAGCGCGCTCCAGCTATCACATCATAACTTAAAAGAGAATTCTTAAGCAAATGCTGCCCTGTAGCGAGGTCTACCATCAAAACAGAGGCTGTTGCTAAAGATATCCAGAAGTAAAAAGAATAACCATACTGCACAATCTTGCCCAATGTAAACACCAAAACAACACTTATGCTTATGAGAAAAAACATTGCCTTCATAAAAGTATAACAATTAAAAAGGGGCAGCAACAGAAAAGAAAGAGGCATCGCCGACACAAAAAAGAGCAAATGCTTGCTGTAATGAGAATATTTCTTTAATAAAAATGCTGCAAAACCTATGAGGATAAAAGTTCCTATTTGAAAAATTCCATAAGCTTTCAAAAAAAGCGGCCTTGAAGAATAATTAAAAACCAATTTTTCGCTTTCCCTCAATAATTCTTGAGGTGAACCTTTTACTCCAGAATTATATACAGGATGCCCCGTAACATAAGCTGGAATTGGTATACCCAAATATTTCAAAATTGTGGGCATAAAGTCTGTATTAGACACAATGCCTGTCCTTTTTGTAGTGTCTGAAATGGCGTACCCTTCTGTAAAACCCGGTCCAAATAAAATAAAAGGAGTCAAATAGCTTTTTAAAGACATATCCTTAGAAGGAGGGAGGGGAGTCAAAACTATGTACAAAGTATTAGAATCCCCTTCCTTTATAACCCTTTCAATAAAGCTGTCTGCCTCTCTCAATGCCTTTTTTCTATATTTTTCATTTATTCTATCCATTGCAAACCTTTGATAGTCATTAGCCCTTAAAGTATCCCCCAGTTGAAAGGCTATCAAGTCCATCTTGTCTTTTAACTCCAGGTATTTTTGATAAAGAAATTCGTAATCTGTGGATACGCCAAAAGGGCTCATCACATCTCTCTTCAAAACAGAATCGCTCACATCGCCAAATTCTACAATCCCTTTCTCATTCATAAATATCAAAGGAGCATACCTTTTAGGTTCAATGGTATTTCCCTCATTTCCCAAAACAGCAATCTTCTTGCCAGTATTTTCTAAGAGGTTCCCCATAGCACCCAGAATGACAATGTGATTTCTTAAAAGGTTATTTCTTTCAATTTGAGCTATATCTAAATTGACAATATTGTAAAACTGCGGCTTCAAACCGGTATTCCTTTTAAACACAGAAGCTGCTGATTCCCCATAAACCAGCTCTGAGGCGTTAAAATTTAAAAAAGCCTTTTCAGAACCTACTGCCCTTGTACCACACCCTAGGGTCATGTACACATTTTCTGGGGTCTTTGCCCCATCAGAGTTTACAGTCATCAATCCGTATGTGCCATTTTCCATCAAATACTTTATAGTGGGAAGGTCATTGGACAGGTAGTCATTTAAGTTTACTCTGTCCACTATAAAAATTATCACCTTTTTAGAATCAAAACCATAAGCCAAAGTTAGCATGAAAAATTGAAAAGATAGTGATAATACAAACGCTGCGATTAGTACTTTTCTGATTACTCTCATTTCCAACCTCCTACTTGAAGCCCTCCTGTTGTTTTATTACCTCACTTATAGCTTTTGCCAAATATTTTGTGGTAGCAATGGCTTCTTCCAGAGTATTGTAATTGCTACCCAGCTCTATGAGAATTGCCTTTTCAAGCACATGCTGATTATACTCGCTGTAGGGTTTGACCTGCACTCCCAAAGAAAGGCCGGGGTAGAGCTCATTCAACTTGTCACTTATCTTTTTTGCAAATTCATAATTTTTTCGCCAGTCCTCATTCATTTCAGGGGTTCTCCTCGAACCTATTATGAAGGAAACTCTCGCCACTTTCTCTCCGTTTATCTCTATAGTATATTTCTTCCTAAACTCTTGATTCGGCAAACTGCTAAGTGCAGGTATAGACTCCACTCCTGGTTTCATCACCGCTCCATATCCGTCTCTGTGCAGGTCAATTGCGGCTTTTATAGAAGGATACTCCTTTAAAATTCTCTTTAACGTCACCAGTGAATTAACATAAGACTTATCATAATTATAATCGTGAATGGTCTTGTCGTGCAAGACGGGAATCCCTTCTTTGATTAAATATTCAGCAAGATACTCTCCCACTTCCGCCACAGTGTAGTTTAAATCATCTGTTCTGTCGTACCCATATCTCGCAACATACCTGTTCTCTTCGGTTGCAGCAAAAGCCTCCATTGTATGAGTGTGATATATCAAAAGATAGGGCTTTGAATTATCCCCTTTTTTCTCCTCCCCAGAGGGTTCTTTTTTCTCCTCTTTTCTTTCCTCTGCTACTTTAGGCGGAGGTATTATTACCTTCTCTTCTTCGCCTTTTGTTACCTGGGTAACTTTTTGATATTTCTTGTAATCCACTTGAGCAAAAACTGGAATTTGAAATTTTATCAAATTAAGCGGGTCCTTAATCTTAGCATGCAAAAAAGCTGAAAAAGTCAAATCCTTTCCTGTATATCCACAAGATGCAAAAGCGACTTCCACCACCGGGAAAGAATAGTTAATGGAAGTCACAAAAAGGCTGTCCAACTTGTCATACTCTTCTGAAAAAGAATCCTCAATGACCTGTTTTACAGTGACTTTCTCTGGCTGTATCATCCAATTATACAAAAGCAAATTAAGGAGCACAAGTAGCAAAAAAAGCAATTTCCCTATCTTTAATATATTTCCCCTGTACAAAAGAAGCACCTCTCTTTGGTTTTATATTCATATATTTATTCCAACAAGAGGTGCTTTAGTACCATATTTAGTGAAGGAGCTGGTTCATCTCCTTCTCTGTGAGGCCTGGCTGAAGAGCCAGGTTAATTCCCCTGGAAATGACTAAAGCTATATTTTTAATCAAAAGATCTATCTCTTTTGGCGTGACCACCAGATTTTGAACATAAGGAGACAAAACCTCCTCAATTAAACTGTATTTCTCCTGCTTATTCATATTCTCTAAAACCTTGTAAAATACGCTCTCCTTACTGGTCTGTTCTGACAACTCCTTTACCAGATATTCAATAGTATCATGGGCAATTGTCACAGCATCCACCACTGTGGGCACGCCTATTGCTATTACAGGAACTCCTAAACTTTCTGAAGTAATAGAAAGCCTCCTGTTGCCTACACCCGACCCTGGGCTTATCCCCGTGTTTGAGATCTGTATTGTGGTGGAAAGCCTTTCTAACCTTCTTGAAGCTAAAGCGTCAATAGTAATAACCAGATCCGGTTTTACCCGGTCCACTACTCCTTTTAAAATTTCGGCAGTTTCAATCCCGGTTATACCCAATACCCCTGGAGAAAAAGCGCTCACAGACCTTATCTCATCTCCAAATTGTAGGGGCGCATATTCTTTAAGATGCCTTGTCACAACTATATTGGATACCACTCTTGGTCCTAAAGCATCTGGAGTTACATTCCAGTTCCCAAGCCCTACTACTAGCACATGGCTGTCCTTTTTAAGCTGTGCAAGCTCAGATATTATATTTGCCAGGACTTTTGCGACTCTCTCTTCTAAATCCAAGTCCCTTTCCAAAAGCCCAGGGGCTTCAATGGTTATATAGTCCCCTACAGGCTTCCCCATCGCCTTTTCTCCTCTTTCATCAAGTATTTTAACTCTGGTAATCTTTATCCCTTCCTCTCCTTCCTCCCTTATGCTGACTCCGGGTATTTCTCTCTCTTTATAAAGCTCGCGGGCTTCTAAAGCCAAGTCAGTTCTTATCCCAAGCACAATTATCACCTCAGCTCAGTGGGCACAAAGGCGTCTATTAAACCTATTACAAAAGCAGCCAAAAGAGCTCCTACTACAGTGGTATGGATGGTAGGAACGATGAACTGTGAAATGTATATCACAACCGCCGCTACAATAAATCCCACAATCCCACGGCTTCTTGGAGAAATGTTTTTGCCCAGTATAAGCTCCACAATATAGCCGAGTATGGCTATTACCACTGCAGAAATAAGGGCTCCCCAAAATCCTGCAACACTAAATCCGGGGACAAGATACCCTACCACCATAAGCACAATAGCAGAGACAATAAAGCGAATTATCGTCTGAAGCATCAAATCACCTCCCTCTATTATCTTTTATTTTCTCTTAATATCTTAGTTTTTCTTTAATTTTCTCATCACAACAAGAGCATCTCATGGCTTATATTACCATTTCTTACTTATCTAACCATTAAATGGGTAAGCTTAATAAACCTCATATCCTATTTCCATATTATGGCGGGATAGCTCCACTTATCTCATGGGGTTTACCCTCCCATGTCTCACTGGATCTTAGTCCTTAATTCCTTCGTTCTACCTGCCATGAGGTGGATGTCATTTCTGCTCCATTGCAGGGTCTTTGCCCGTATGGTGATTATTTTTATGACAATTCCCGCTCTTGTTGTCAATATCCCATCTCTTGATTGGTTGTTTTTGTCTTATTCCTTCTTTTACCTTTTATGTCACATCGTTCACACTTTCGCTTTTCATAAAAATCAATTTCTTCTTAAGGGTCAGCTCTTTAGATGTGACTAAGTTAAAGCTGAAGAGAAGATGATTAACCCTTAATTGATTTGATAGTATGTTGGCACTTTTTATGCAGCTTCCTGTAAGCCTGGCCTCTTTATGTCCTTCATCATCTTGATTGGGTCATATTTTACTCCTTTCTTTAATATGACATAAAATATCCTTATCAGTTTGTTGCACAATACTATTAGTGATTGCTTCTTTTTTAGCGGGTTTTGCGCTCTGGTGGTGTAATATTTGTGTAGTTCACGAAATTCTTCGTTTTTTGCGACCAAGGCCATTACTGCATTAAATAGCACACTCCTCAATCGCTTCCTCCCTCTTTTACTTATTGTCGTTTCTCCTTTATGCTTACCAGAGCTATTTTCTATTAGGTTTAATCCCCCTAGTTTTTGTATCTGTTTTGGATGTTCATATTTTTCAATATCTCCTACTTCTGCAATAAAACCTGCTACTGTGTTTACTCCTATCCCTTTGATTTCTAGTAGTTCTTTAACCCCTGGTATCTCAACTATTAATTCTTCCATCTTCTTCTCTATTTCTTCAATTTGTTTTTTTAAAAATTCGTATTGTTCAATGAGAGTCTTTATCTCGTATTCCGCCATCTTTATGCCCTGCTTCTTCCCTATGCTCTCCTTAGCAGTTTCTATCAGCTTTATAGCCCTTTTTTCTCCTACCCCTCTTTGTACTTCTTTCTTCCATATCGATATTATTTCTTCAGCACTCTTTTTTGCTATCTTCTCAGGCGTTGGAAATTCTCTTAATGTGATAAGTGCTGCTTTCCCTTCCCAGTCTGAAAATACGGTGTTAAACTCTGGAAAGTATATGTCCAACCATCTTGTTATTTGATTTTTTGTCATCCCTATTTGTTTGTTCAACCTCTCTTTTATGTCCATCGCTACCCTTAATTCCGCATATACTCCTTCAGGTATTATCGGCTCTACATATCTCCCGTCTTTTACTAGCATTGCTATTGTTTTTGGGTCTTTCTTATCGCTTTTTGTGGGAGAATTGTCATCTAATTCTTTGCTCATCTTTACATGAAATGGATTAACCAATACTACCTTTATGTTATTGTCTTTAAGGTATTGGGCAAAACACAGCCAATATTGCCCTGTCGGTTCTATCCCTACTATTAGTTTGTTTTTCTTATGTCTCTCCATCAAGTCTTTTGCCCAGTTAAGAAATTTTGTCATACCTTCTCTATTGTTTTCAAATCTCAGGTATTTCCCATATTCTACTCCTCTGTAGTCAAATGCTCTGGCATAATGGCTTTCTTTTGCTATGTCTACTCCCGCAATTAATGTGTCTCCCGTTACTTGCAAAATCTTTTCATTTTGTTTATACTTCATTTTAGGTACCTCCTGTTTATTTTGATAATTCGAGGTAAGTTCTTAAACTTACACTCTGTATTTTATCAGGAGGTACTTATTTTTTCAAAGTCCATTCTCCCTTATTTTTTATTCATTACAGGAATGCTCCTCTATTTATGATAGACAAATTGACAAATTTTATACGTTTGTGGTAAAGTAAAAGATGTATTAATTCTTGAAAAACTAATTTATTCATGGTAAAATTAAATTCGATTGAGGAGGTGGACCTTTTGGCAAACACAAAATCAGCAAAAAAGAGAATAGCCATCATTAAAAAAAGAACTCTTCGCAACAAAATGATAAAGTCAAGAGTGAAGACTTTTATAAGAAGGTTCAATGAAAGTCTGGCTACAAAAGACATAGAAGCCATCAAAGAGAGATTGAGACTGGCAGTAAAAGAGCTAGACAAAGCTGTAAGCAAAGGTGTGCTCCATAAAAACACTGCTGCCAGGAAAAAATCGAAGCTTTATGCAAAATTTAACGCTCTGCTAAAATCTGCAAGCAATGAATAAAGCGTACCTTCAAAGTACGCTTTTTTATTGCTTGCATAATTTTTTTATGAGATTTTCCAGCGCAAATGAAGGCTCTGTTCCGCTTTTTAATGCTATGTCGCACCTCAAACACTCTTTGTACGCCTTATACAAATCTTCTCTTGTAAAAAGCTTGCTCTGCCTTACGATATCATCTACAGCAAAGAAAGGAATGCCTAAGTAACTGGCTATAGACTTTTTATCGAAAGCCTTTCCTTCTAGAGATTTCAACTTTGCAATAAGCCTTATCTGCCTTGCAATCATCGTTAAGATTATAAGCGGCACTTCCCCTTTTGAAAGAAGCGCATAAAGAGCTCTATAAGCCTCTTTCTCTTTTTTCATCCCTATTGCATTCACAAGGTGAAACACGTTCTGCTGGAGAGTAACTGAAAGCACCTCTCTTGCTTCCTCCAAATCAAGCGTTTCCCCTTCTGAATAGGCTATCACTTTCTCCAGCTCGTTCACAATTGAGTAAAGGTCAGTTCCTATGTTTTTCACAAGAGATTCTACATCCTTTTTTGCAGCCTTTTTACCGTGTTTTTTTAAGAAATAGCCGGCATAATTAACTGCCTCTTCCGGAGTGAGCTTTTTAAACTCCACCACAGCAGCTTCTTTTTCCATAAACTTGTACAATTTTTTTCTCGAATCTATTTTTTCACCACTTACAACTACAACAACAAGACTAGTATTTCCTAGCACCCTGTTTTTAAAATAATCAGTAAGCCTTTTTAACTCTTTATCACCTATCTTGGAAAGCTGTTCTTCTTCATTTTTCACCACTACAATTTTATAATTTGAAAAAAAAGGGAGAGTCTCGCAATTCTCAATGATGGCTTCTACGTATTCCTCCGGATTTTCCCTCTCAATTACAATGTAATTCATATCCTCAAACTCTGGCACCAAGAGCCTTGCCTTCAACCTCTTAACAGCATCTAAAAGCAAAAATCTCTCTTCTCCGTAAAAAAGGTATAAAGGAGCTATCTGTCCCTTTTTTATGCTTTCTACAAATTCCCTATAGTTCATTCTTTCACTCCTTTTAAAAAGGGGTATATGCGAGCCTTTACTCCATCTGTCCTTACAATTACAGCACCATTTTCATCTGTCCTGTACAACTTTCCTCTCTCTTTTAAATATTTTACCACCCTCTCACTCGGCAGTCCATAACTGTTTTTCCCCACCTGAATCACAAAAACCTGAGGATCTGCCTTTTCTATAAACTCAGGAGTTGAAGAAGTACTGGAACCGTGATGGGCAACTTTTAATACGTGCGTTTTTAAATCGCTTTCCTTTAAAACCTCTTCTGCCGGCTTTTCTATATCTCCTGTAAATAGAAAACTTATATTTCCGTACCTCATCTTAAACACAAGTGCATTGTTATTTATGGGATTCTCCTCTATTAAATTGCCCGGATCTGGATGAAGAACATACACCTTTACTCCGTCTACCTCTACCTTATCTCCCTTTTTCAAAAAAATTACAGAAACTCTCTTTTTACCTGCAACCTCCATCATCTTTTTAAAATTTTGGTCCTCTACTTTCTGAACCCCTATGAATACTCTATCCACCTTCATATTCTCCAAAACCGTTATAATTCCACCTATGTGGTCAATATCTGTGTGAGAAATAAAAACAGCATCCAGTTTAATGACACCTTTATAGTACAAAAATGGAAGGAGTATGTCTTCTCCTATATCAAAAGAAGAGTTAGAAAAAACAGGATTCCCACCTCCGTCTATTAAAAAAGCTCTCCCATGAGGCGTCCTCACAAAGGTAGCATCCCCCTGCCCAACGTCCAAAAAAGTCACTTCCAAATCTTTCGGAACAAAGTAATTCCAGAAAAATAGTAAAGCAATTACCATAAAAGACGCCGCCACAGCTAATTTCTTTTTCCTCAACTCAATTCTACTTATCAAAATTCCTAAAACAATGTAATAAAGCACTATAACGATTACTGGAGGGATAAAAACATTTACACTGGCGTAAGGAAATTTTTCAAAAAAGGATGTTACCTTGAAAAGCAATTCTATAAAAGGTATGTTTATGTAATTTACAAAAACTGATGCAGTCGGAAATACAAATCCTAGAAAAGCCGATAAAAAGCTAAGGATTATAGCTATGTTTACAAGGGGAACTATTGCAATGTTTGACAAAAAAGATACAAAGGAAATGTAGTGAAAATAATACATAACAAAAGGAATCGTGCCTATTTGTGCAGACAAATTTAACGCTATTATGCCCTTCAAATAAGATGGCAATTTAAAAAGCCTTTCATCAATGGGCCTGTAAAAGTACAAGATAGCAAGAGTCGCTACAAAAGAAAGCTGAAAGCCCACATCCCACAGCATTAAAGGATTAAAGAGGAGTATTAAAAAAGCAGCAAAAGAAAGAGAATTAATTGAATTTTTATTTTTCCCGTAAGTGGCTCCAATAACAGCAATAGATGCCATTACAACCGCTCTTATGACAGGGGGATTTAGTCCTGTAAGAAAAGCATAAAAAATCAAAACAGGCAGCAAAATAAAAGCTCTGTACCTGGTCAAATGAACCAAACTCAAGATGTAAAGGACAAATCCGGAAATTATAGCCACCTGCATCCCTGCAACTGCGGTGATGTAGGATATCCCCACTGTGCGAAATTGTGTCAAAATTTGGTCATCTAGAACTTTTTCACCTAAAAAACTGGTAATGAGAAACTGAGCGTCCTTTTTAGGCATGGAAGCTAAAAAATTTTCTTTTATCCTTTCTTGAGCCCTCCAGAGAATTTCCTCAAATAGATTTGCTCTTCTTCCTATAATAGAAGTACCATAGGGATGGATGCGCATAACTGCATAAATTCCTTTTTTCCTCAAAAAAAGCTGATAATCGAATCCTCCTGGATTTGAGCTGGGCTTCGGAAGTGAGACAATTCCTCTCACTTCCACAATATCCCCTTTTTTAGGATATTCTCCCCCGTACTGGGTTATTAATATCTTGGGCAAATTTTCAGGCTTTACCACATACTTTGCGTATCCTTCTTCCTCTTTAACATCGCAAACCTTCCCTTTTATGGCAATAAATTTTCCATCTAGCCTTTCATATGGATTAGGAGCATTAAGCGCAAATCCAGTCAAAATAGCACCTAAAAGTGCAAAAGGCAAAATCAAAAGCAAACTCACGTTTTTACCCTTTTTATAAACAAAAAACAAGACAACCACTGAAGCCGCCATTAAAGTAAGAAAAACATAAGGCAAAAATAAAAACCTTCCAAGCAAAATACCTAAAGAAAAAAAAGTAGTTATATACAAAAAAGGTGCTTCCATACTAGATCACGTAAACTTCAAAATCTCTCGCAATCTCTGTATTTTCAAAAACTTTTTTTGCTTCGTCATAATAGTCTTTTATCGATATAAGAGGTGACAGGTGTGTCAAAATAAGCTTTTTACATCCAGCTTTTTTAGCTATTTCTGCGGCTTCAGCAGCAGTCATATGAGGTCCTTGCATCCCTGTGAGAAAATTCCCATCGCATAAGAGCAAATCCGCTCCTTCAGCAAGGGCAATTAGTTCCTCAGTGTAGACTGTATCGGCACTGTATACAAAAATCTTATCACCTTTTTTCATTTTCACCGCATAAGTCTCAACAGGATGGTTCATTTTTTTAAAAGAAATTTCAATTTCCCCTATGTTAAGCACTGTTTCCTCATTTATCGTGTGAATTTTAAAAACATCCTTAAACTTAAGTTCTTCCAGCACATTTTCTGGAGTAGCCGGACAATACACATTTACAGGGTCATTTACTGTCCCTCTGGCCCTTAAAATATCCAGTGCATACCTTAAAACTAACATGTCCGACATATGGTCAGAATGAAGGTGTGACAAAATCACATGCTTTAATTCGTTAAGGTCATAATATCGCTGATACCTGCTTATCACTCCACTTCCACAATCTAATAAGATGTGAGTATCCTCATCCTCCACTATGTATCCAGAAGTAGCGCCATAAGGAGCGGGAAAAGGTCCATAAAAGCCCAAAACAGTTATCTTCATCTCATAGCTACCTCCTTAAAGCTTTGATACGAATTCGTAGAAATCTTTATAACTTCCTCTCTGGGTGGCAACTATCTTTTTTGAATTTCTATTTATCATGTAATCCTCAATCAAATAAGTCTTCATTCCCAGCTTAAAAGCGATCAAATCCTCCTCAACGTCATTTCCCACCATGTAGCAGTTTTCTGCTTTCTTCCCTATTCTTTCGAGTATCTCCTCATAGTACTGTATGTGAGGCTTACAAAAGTGCATGTTTTCATAAGTCGTTATAAAATCAAAGCAATCCTCTTCAAGCCCTGCCCATTTAATCCTCTCTATTATTGCAATTTCTGGAAAAACTGGATTGGTAGCCAGCACAATTTTGTAACCCTTCTTTTTTTAAAATTTCCAGAGATTTTTTCACATATTCATTAGGCATAATATTTTTGCCCAATTCCTTGTACTCATTCAAGTAGAACTCTTCAAAAAGCGCTTCTATCTCTTCTTGGGGGTAATTCACCATCTTAAGAAAGGAATCAAAAAAGGCCTCTTTATTCGTCTTAGAAGGGTCTAAATTGTTTATCATATCCATGCTAGCCTGATAAATGCTTTTAAAGAGGAAATGCGGGTCAAAGTAGGAAGAAAGCTTCTTAGTAAGGCTTAAAAAATATTCATCAAGCATCTTATCCGTATCTACAGGAAGAAGGGTGCCATCCAAGTCGAAGAGAAAAGTATCTACCATTTTTTATCACCTCAAAATTGCTCTTTCCAAACATAATCATATATTTTTGCACAAAAAAAAGCAAGGGCATATACCCTCGCTCATGCTCTTAAAACCTATTTTGTTCGCGTTACCAGAGGAGTTACCGCTTTTATAAGGGTATAACCTATTATTATGCTGGAAAAACCTTGAATCAAATTGCTCGGCACATCCACTAAAGATGCCTTAAAGCCGTACATGATTCCTCCAGCAATGTAATACCCCAAAACCATCCACAAAGCTCCTACAAGAAGAGAAAATATTTTTGCATATTCGCTGTGCCCTTTATACAAAATTCCCACAATGAGTCCTTCTAAACCCTTTATCACTAGCGTCCATGGAGCCCAGTAAGCGTAACCAGAAAGAAGGTCTGCCAGACTAGAACCTAATCCTCCTGAAATAAAGCCCATAGCCGGGCCGAAAAGGGCTGATGTCAGAAATATAAAAGAATCTCCTACATTTATATACCCTTTTGTAGCTGGCGTCGGTATCTGAATCACCATCGTGCCGATTGTCACTAACGCCATCATAAAAGCCCCGTAGACGATCTTTTTCACATTGTCCTTTTCCATGTCTCATACCCCCATATAAGTGTATGCACCATAAGTACATTATATCATACAATTGTAATGATTCAATCATAACAATATAATAACAAAAAGAAAAAGCCTCTTAAAAGAGGACACAAAAATTTATAAATAATTGCCAGCAGCAGAATAGTCATCTTTTTTGCTGATTATATAAGAGACTATCAAAGCGTCTAATTTTCGGCTTATATCAAGAACCTTCTCATAATCGATCTCATCTTTCGTGACCAGATTATCCAGTTCTCTCCTTAAATTGCTTATCTGCTTCTCCAATGCTTCGTTATTTTTCATGCCGGCTACCCCTCTACATGAATTGGTATATACAATTTTACCATGGTAATACAAAAATTACAAGAGGTTTTGCTGAGAAGTTTGCGCCAATTTATTGACTATTCCTGATAATTTCTCGTAGATTTCTATTATTTCTCGCCCATACTTCATTTTCCAATCCTCTTCTTCCTCTTTAACCTCCAGTCCCCTGTTAGTAAAAAGCCAATGCAAAGTTTCATCGCTCTTTATCTTTGCTTTTAGAATCTCCATGTTCATCTTGAGCTCTTCTGAAATTATCCTCTCTCTATCCATCCTTATCTCCCCATCTCTTTTTAGAATTAGCGTTTTGCGTTATATAATATATTCTATATATGTTATAATTTTCCTTCTACTTTTTAGAATTTTTTACATTTTATTTATTTCCTCAATTACAAACTTCAGTGCCTTGTCCATTGCCAATTCCAATCGAGATGGGGAACCTCCACCTTGACAAAACTGCGCACTTCCTCCACCTTTCCCATCAAAGGTCCTCAATACTTCCTTAAAAAAACCATTTACTACTATATCTACGTCATAAGACCTTGCTACGACGATATCTGCGACATCCCCTCTTTTATTGCCTAAAATGGCTACAGACTTGCTTTCAGCAGTTACAAATTTGCCCAGCATTTTTAAATCTTCCGGGTCTCTTCCCTCGTATAAGCTGTAAACAATGTGAATTCCACCGTACAGTTCAGATTTTTTAACCAGATTTTCTGCTTCTTCCTTTAATATCTTTTCTTTTAAGAAATTTACCTCTCTTTTTGCTTCCCTGTAATCTTCAAGCAATTTCTGCAAATGTTCTGCAATACCTTCTTCCTTCTCAGAAAGCACCTGTATCAAGAAATTTACCAAACTATTCTTTTTCTGATAATCTTCTAATGCTCTAAAACCGCAAACAAATTCAAGCCTTGCCCCTTTATTTGTCCTTTCCCACTTTTTTATTTTTAGAATTCCAATCTCTCCCGTATTTTTTACATGAGTACCTCCGCAAGGAGAATAATCAATTCCTTCTATCTCCACTATCCTTATATTTTCCTTCACTTGAGGCTTTTTCCTTAAAGGCAATTTAGAAATAAGCTTTTCATCTGCAAAGTAGCTTTTCACTGCAAGATTTTTATATATGAGTCCATTAACTTCTTTTTCTACCTCGTGAATTTCTTCTTCAGTAAAGAACTCTTTTGTAACTGTAATATGAGATGAATTTTCACCTATAGAAAAACTCTCTGTATCTGCGCCATATTTTTTCAGCAAAACAGAAGACAGAAGGTGCTGTCCTGTGTGCTGCTGCATATGGTCAAATCGCCTGTCCCAATCTATCACACAGTGGACTCTTTCACCTTCTGGGAAATCCTCTACTACGTGGTAAACCTCTCCTTTTTTCTCATAAGCCTTTATTACACTTTTACTTCCTATCTTCCCAGTGTCAGAAGGCTGTCCGCCGCCCTCTGGATAGAAATAAGTTCTATCTAAAACTACAGTTTTTTCTCCATCTTTTTCTTCTCTCTTTAAAATGACAGCTTCAAATTCTTTAACATAGCTATCCTCATAAAAAAGCTTATCCATCCTCTTCACCCTTTCGCTGTATGAATAAGATTGCACAGGATGCGCAATCTTATTCATACACCTTTGTGCCCAAAACTTTTGTAAGCTTTCTAAATTCCTCTATTATTTTCTTGGTTATAGGTCCTGGTTTTCCGTCTCCTATAACTCTGTGGTCCACTTCTACCACAGGAATTGCTTCTGCTGCTGTACCTGTAAGGAAGCATTCATCAGCTGTGTACACATTAAACAGAGAAAAGTATTTTTCTTCGAAAGGAATGTTAAGCTCTCTGGCTATGTCAATCACTGTAGCTCTCGTAATTCCTCCTAATGCCCCAACGGCTGAAGGTGGAGAATACAAAACCCCGTTGGAGATTATAAAAATATTGTCGCCTGTGCACTCTGCCACATAACCCTCTTGATTTAAAATCAAAGCCTCAGGGTATCCAGCTTTTACTGCTTCAATCTTAGCTAAGATGTTGTTTAAATAGTTCAAAGACTTTATTTGCGGGTCCAATGACTGTATTGAATTTCTTCTAAAGGAAGATGTTATAATTTTAAGACCCGTCTCATACATAGATTCTGGATACAAGGCGATTTTATCTGCAATTATCACGACTGTAGGTTTAGGACATTTATAAGGGTCAAGTCCTAAATCCCCTTTTCCTCTTGAGACAACCAACCTTATGTAAGCATCTCTTAAATTATTAATTCTCACTGTTTCCACGACTTTTTCTTTCATCTCTTCCATAGAAAGAGGAATGTCCAAAAGAAGCACTTTTGCCATACTGTAAAGCCTCTTTAAATGCTCATCCAATTTAAATATGACTCCGTCGTAAACCCTTATCCCCTCAAAAATTCCGTCCCCATAAAGGTAGCCATGGTCAAAAACTGATACACAAGCTTTTTCGCTGTCCACAAACTCTCCATTTACATATACTAATCCCATACCTCCGACTCCTCCTTTTTCTTTTAAATTAATTTAGCAAAATTTTATCACTTTAAAAGGCATTAGTCAATGTAAAATAAAAAATCCCCCCATTTGGGGGTATATATTTTTACTCGGCTTTTATAGCACCAGTAGGGCATACCGCCTCGCAAGCACCGCAGTCAATGCATTTTTCAGGGTCAATCTCGTACTTTCCGTCCCCTTCATAAATCGCATCTACCGGACACTCAGCGGCACAAGCGCCACAGCTTATGCATTCTTCAGTTATGTAGTGAGCCACATTTCTCCCCTCCTTGTATACAGTATGTACGTCTACAGCAAAATTATAAATCATTTACACAGAATTGTAAACAATAAAAATAAAAAAGAGGGGTCTTGTCAAAATAAAAAACCTATGCTATAATAACATTCGTCAGGGCGCTGCCGAATGGTGTAATGGTAGCACAGGTGACTCTGGATCACCTGGTCTAGGTTCGAGTCCTAGTTCGGCAGCCAATTTTTTGGCCCCATCGTCTAGCGGCCTAGGACACCGCCCTCTCACGGCGGAGACAGGGGTTCGAGTCCCCTTGGGGCTACCAAGCTTGAAAATACTGATATTGCAAGTTTTTGGTACCTCCCTTAAATCGCCTGGTACGACGCTTCTTAAGGGGAGGTGTTTTTATATTTGGTACAAGAACCTTATGAGAATTCCTCCCAAAAGTGCAAGCAACATGCTAAGCATTGTACCAATTAGATAATATTCTGCAAAGTTTTTGTCATCAAGCTCTTTATACCGTGCTATAGATTTTGCAGCTATTACAAAACCTGCTGCAGCTACTTGACCCATAGCTACTAAAGTCGTCATTAAAATCCTCTCTATTATTCCTATTATCCTTCCTGAAGTGGTAATTTCTGCTCTGGGAATGTACACAAGAGGGCTTAAAAGTGCGTATTTTATAAAAATTGCTCCTCCGAACACAACGTAAACATAGACTGTAAGAGTTGAAAATACTTGAAAATAGAGTTGCAAGTAAGCTCCCAAAAAGAAAGGCCTTAAGAAATCTGCAATTGCCAATCCTATTAAAACTATACTGAAAATGTGAAAAAATTGATCTAAGACAAAAGAAGTTAAACTTTCACTTTTAAACAGCTTGTACTTTCCCCAGTCAATCAAGATGTGGAGTATAGATAGAATCACGAGATAAGGAAAAGCCTTTGCTGTAAAAAAGGCCATCAGAACTATATTAAGGCTTAAAACGATTAAAAAATGCTCTATAAATCCTTTAAAATTTCCACCTCCTTTTCTTTTCACCATTTTCTCTGTCTGAAATATGTAGTCACTCAGCCCGTGAGAAAAAAGCAATAAAATTATTGCAAAAAGTAACACTTTCACTTGTCTTTTTCCCCCTCCAGGGCAAATTTTAAAAGTTTTACAATCGCTTTTTCACCCTCTACCACTGCTGGCCATCTGGCTGCATGGCATCTCTTTGAAACGTTTTGCGGCGCTACTTTCAAAATCTCTCCTGCTTTCTGATATGTCCCATAAATCTCGTAAGCAATCACGGCCTCCCACTGCCCCATAGTCCATTTTGACTCTAACGCGTCAATAAGTGCAAATAAAGCTGTAGCAGTACCTTCTACAAAGGGATTCCCCATTTTAACCACAGTCAAAACATTATCACCGCAGGAAGTTAAAGCTTCTCTCGCTCTGTAAAAAGCCTCTCCATCCATTTCCCAAGAAGTGCTTTTTACCTCTGTAGAAATCCCACCTATGCCTATGCCAATTCTTAAAATAGCTGGCAGGAAGCTATACCTTAACCTCCTCACTGCTTTAGGCAGAAAATCTGCATCAGCCACAAGTCCCTGAATTTCGTCTCCTCTCATAAGTGAAAAAGGCACAGAAAGGCTCTCAGAGCACAAATTATTCGCTTTATTTACTGCTTCTAAAAAGAATTCTCGCCGCATTCCCTTTTTTAAAAGCTCTCTTGACCTTACTATGTCAGCAGTAATCACAAAGTACATTTTATTTCACCCTTTCATGGGTTAAAAGGATGATATCACCCCTGTATAGGTGATATCATCCTTTTATGTTTTCTTCAATGAATTTTATAGCCCTTTCAATTCGAGCAACTGTCTTTTCTTTGCCCAAAAATTCCATTATATCAAATAGCCCTGGCCCAAAAGTTCTGCCAGAAATAGCTAATCTTGTCGGGTGGAAAAGAGCGCTACTGGATATGCCCAACTCTTCAACCAATTTTCTGTAAGCCTCTTCAGCAGTAAATTTATTAAAAGGCTCCAAATTTTTCAGCGTTTCAGCTGCCTTTTTAAGAATGTCCACTACCCCTTCTTTGGTAAAGTATTTTTGCACGCCCTTTTCCTCGTAGCTCTCTACTTCTTTAAAATAATACGTCATAGCATCTGCTATATCCACAAGCGTTTTTTCCCTCTCTCTCACTACACTCACTATCTTTTTTATATACTCGTAATCGTAATTTTCACCTATTAGCCCTTTTTTCTGCAAAAACGGTATTATAGCTTGTGTCAATTTATCGAGGTCATAGCTTCTAATGTAGTGGCCATTTATCCAGGTAAGCTTTTGAACATCGTAAACCGCTGGATTTTTGGAAACCCTCTCTAGAGAAAATTCCCTTATGCTTTTTCTCACGTCAAAAATTTCTTCCCCATCTAGAGGAGCCCATCCCAAAAGAGTGATGTAGTTCACAATCGCCTCAGGCAGATACCCCTGGTCTCTGAATTCCTGAACAGAGGTAGCCCCATGCCTTTTTGAAAGTTTAGTCCTGTCAGGAGCCAAAACCATGGACACATGGGCAAATTGGGGCAATGGCACTCCTAACGCTTCGTAGATGAGTATCTGCTTGGGGGTGTTAGAAAGATGCTCTTCCGCCCTTATAATATGGGTAATTCCCATCTGGTAGTCATCCACGACTGTAGCGAAATTGTAAGTCGGCATCCCATCTGACTTCATTATTATAAAGTCATCAATTGTAGAATTGTCAAACTCAACATCTCCCCTTATTATGTCATGGACGACAGTTTTTCCTTCTCTCGGCGTTTTCAAGCGTATGACAGGCTTCTTACCCTCTTTGAGGTAATTCTCTATCTGTTCTTTTGTCAAATTCCTGCACTTTCCTGTGTACATAAAAGGCCTGCCTTCTCTTTCCGCCTGCTTTCTCATCTCTTCCAGCTCTTCTTTTGTGCAGAAACAATAATAGGCTTTCCCCTCTTCAAGCAGTTTATTTGCAAACTTCCTATATTCATCCAATCTCTGGGACTGATATATAGGCCCTTCATCCCAATCAATTCCCAGCCACTGAAGTCCTTCTAGTATTCCCCTCATAGATTCTTCTGTAGACCTTTCTAAATCTGTGTCATCAACCCTTAAAATAAATTTGCCGCCGTGATGCCTGGCAAAAAGCCAGTTAAAAAGCGCTGTTCTCGCTCCACCTATGTGCAAACTACCCGTAGGACTTGGCGCAAATCTCACTCTGACTTCGCTCATCATCTCACCTTCTTCTATAGGTTTAAACTATTTTTGATTATACTTTAACTGATTTATTTTTTCAAGAAAATAAAAATGTGGTATAATTGGTATATGTAAAATTTTTTAAAGGAGCTGTTTTTTATGAAGGACATAGCCATAGCCTTATTAAAAGAAAGAGGAGTTAACCTAGAAGATATGGCTGTTTTAGTCTTAGACCTTCAGAAAAAGTATTACGAAGATTTAACGATTGAAGAGTGCATAGAAAACCTTCATCACGTGCTGGAAAAAAGAGAAGTACAAAACGCAATACTTACAGGAATAGCTCTGGACAAATTGGCTGAACAAGACCTCTTAGAGGAACCTCTTCTATCCATCCTAAAAAGAGATGAACCTTTATACGGTATTGATGAAATTCTTGCTTTGGGCATAACAAATGTGTACGGTTCTATTGGACTCACAAACTTTGGATATTTGGATAAAGTCAAGCCGGGAATAATTGGCAAATTAAATGCAGAAAAAGAAAAAAGGTGCAACACCTTTATAGACGACTTGGTAGCCGCAATAGTAGCTGCCGCATGCGCCAGAATAGCCCACTCAAGAAAAAGCAGTCTCCCCTCTGACTAATCAGAAAGAGGGGAGCTTTTTTAAGCTTTCTCATTTCTTCAGCAAAATCTTTACATATCCATCTTCTGTTGAAACCTGCTTTAACTTCCAACCTTCTAAAGGTATATTAAAATTTAATCTGGTATCATAACCTTCTATTAGCTTTTCAAGAAAGCTCCCTTCAATCAAAATCCCCTGAACATTTATGGACATAAACTTAAGCTTTATCTTGTCATCTTCTATTTCAAAATTCCCTTTCGCAAGGTATTTTCCTTCTTCTTTTACTTCAAATCCCTCTTTTTTAAAAACTACTTCCACATTCTTTAACCTTTCATCAAAGGACTGCACAAGCTCTGTCACATCTTTGTCATAAAAAGAAGCTTCAGCACTGAAAAAAGAAAACTTTAGATCTTTAGGCTGGAGATTTCCCCACGGAAGCTTAGAAATACTGCTCAGCAAAAAATCTAGAGAAGAAAGAGAAGAACTTGTGTTTTCCACTATCTCCAATATTTTCTGATAATTGGATAACTTCTTCCTTATCTCCTCTAAAATTTTATCTTTGTTGGCTCTTAAGTCCTCTATTTTCTTTATTACCTTCTTCTCTTCTTCCTGCTTTTTTAAAAGTTCTTCCTTCTTAAGGGTAAGCTGCTTTTCCTCTTCTTTTTTGTACTTTACCAGATTATACAAGTTCTCGAGCTTGTCATAATAGTAGTTTGTGATTATATCAACATAAATCAGCCTGTGAAGAAGTTCGCTCGCATTATCTGCCATCAGCAAAAGAGATAAAATCGCATTAGTCCCTGACATGTACAAAAACCTAAACCAGGTCTTTATAGTATCCTTTTCTTTATCTATCTCTTCGGAAGTTCTGTTAATTTCTTCTGTCTTTTCTTTTATGCTCTCATTCAGCTCTTCAATTTCATCAGAAATTTCTTCTAACGCTTTTTCTGACTTGAGTTTTTCAACATCTAATTTAAGTATTTCCAAAATTACTTCCTGCTCTTTCTGTTTTAGCTGGTAAAATTCTCCCACTTCCCCTTCTTGACCTTTTACCATGAGTAAACTAAACACAAAAAAAATTGCAATTGCAAGCGAAATTACCCTTTTCATAGCACCCCTCATTTATATGTAATTTTTTGTTCCATATGGAACTAAATTCTATTCATTTAATCCACTGTAATTTTGTCTTTTATCTGTTCAAACATCTTAGGCCCAATCCTGGGCACGTTCATTATGTCTTCAATTTTTTTGAAAGGCCCTTTAGTCTCTCTGAACTCTATAATCCTTTCTGCTGTCACAGGGCCAATGCCAGGTAAAGTCTGGAGCTCTTCTTTTGTAGCAGTATTTATGTTTACTTTTTTAGCGCCATCAATCCCTGAAGCAAAAGAAGTGTCTACCTTCTCCCCCTTTTTAGGCACCTTTATCATCTGTTCATCCTTTACCTTCTGAGCTAAATTAATATTGGACAAATCAGCTTCTTCAAGCACCCCTCCTGCTTTTTCTATAGCATCTATCACCCTCTCTCCTTCTTTCATTATGTAAACTCCCGGATTTTTCACTTCACCGGTGACATAAACCTTTATTTCAACAGGCTTCTGCTCCTGCAACTGCTCAGCTTGCATATTATCCTGAGAAGTATTTATAACAAAGTCAGCTTTTAATTTATAGTTTTTGTATATCACATAGCCAGAAAAAAGCAGTATTATAGACAAGATGGCAATGATGGCATATTGCTGTCTTTTGGTAAATTGTACCATAAAACCACCTCATTTTGCAAGCTCCTTTATTTATTTCTACGTCCATTAAAAAATTCCTTTTTATTTTTATCATTTTTTTGGTATACTTTAAGTATGACAACATGATGGGGGCATAAAAATGGCGAAGAAAATAATTGCTTTACTTATAATAATTGTTTTTGCTTTTCTCTCAGTCCCAGCGCATGCAGAAACTCCACAACCTCCAGAAATTGTCGGACCTACAGCGGTATTGATGGACTTCACTACAGGACAGGTACTGTATGACAAAAACATGCACAAAAGGATGTATCCAGCAAGCACTACAAAAATCCTAACTGCAATTATTGCCTTGGAAAAGGGAAAGCTAGACGATGTTGTCACCTGTAGTGAAAATGTGACTAAAATTGAGGGGAATTCAATATTTTTATCTCCAGGAGAGCAACTCACACTTGAGCAGCTGCTTTACGCTTTAATGCTGGAATCTGCAAATGATGCTGCAATAGCAATTGCAGAGCATATAGGTGGGAGCGTAGAAAATTTTGCCAAAATGATGAATGAAAAAGCGAGAGAAATAGGCGCTTACAACAGCCATTTTGTAAATCCGAACGGGTTGCCCGATGAAAACCATTATTCCACACCTTATGATATGGCACAAATTGCAAGATACGCCATGCAAAATGCTGAATTTAGAAAAATTGTAAGCACTCTGCATTATCAAATTCCTCCGACAAATAAGTTCGACAAACCAAGAGACTTATGGATAAGCAATCGCTTACTTAAACCTTCCCGCTTCCACTATGAAGGAGCAGATGGAGTAAAAACGGGCTACACTGTTGCTGCAGGACAAGTGTTGGTGGCTTCCGCAACCCGAGATGGGCACAGGCTCATCTCTGTTATAATGGGAGATGAAGGCATAAACATTTGGACAGACACTATAAAGCTTTTGGATTACGGTTTTCAAAACTTTTCTCTTGTAAAAGTAACGCAAAAGGACGAAGTGATAACTTCTATAGAACTTGGGAAAGGCGGATTTAAGCTTCCTTTAATTGCGCAAAAGGACTTTTATTATGAAGTGCCCAAAGGTAAAGAAAATTCTATAAAAACAGAAGTTGTGCTTAAAGAAGACATAAAAGCTCCCATTCAAAAAGGTGAAGTCCTGGGGTATATAAAGTACACACTTGACGGAAAGGAGATAGGGACAAACCCGCTAATTGCCTCAGAAGATGTGTATAAAAACTTCTTGGGGAATTACTATAATGAAAAGGAAAAAAATCCTATTGTACATCCTCTAAAATTGATCTTTGGCATAGCTTCTTTTAGCATGGCATTTTTACTCTGGAGAAGGCAAAGAATAAGGCAAAGAAAAAAATTTATATTTTCTAAGTATTAAAAAGGAGGGCAGTACCCTCCTTTTTGAGTGTTTTTTTACCGAATATAAAAGCCAAACCTGCCAAGATATCAACCTCCTTTTGCAAAAATAAAAGGGCGCAAGAAGAGAATCTGCGCCCTTCTTCTTGTTAATTCAATTTACACAAAGAAATGCTCTTTTTTGTACTCTCTCAAGATTTTTTCTACCCTTTCTTCCTCTGGTATTATTCTGTGCTTCTCATAGTCATAAGCATAACATGCTCCATCTATCACTTTTGTCTGAAGAGCGCCTTTGGCGTATTTATTGCCTTTTAAGTGAGGTGCATCTAAAAGACCTATTTCTATAGCTGTTGCCAAAACATCTGGGTCAGACCAGGGATCTTCGCTGTGTGGCGCTATTTCTTTTATAGCCTCAAGCAAAATCCTTGCCTCTTTTTTGAGCTGTTCTTTCCTCTTTATCACATCTTCGTCTTTAGTCAAGTCCGGCATTCCAAACATAGTATTTTTTATCACAGCTTTTACTATTTTTACGCTTTCAATTATGTCCTCAGGCGTTGCTGCGTGGTGAGCTTCACAATATCCAACTACGTGATATATGTGGGGTTTAATAGCCATAGACAAATACGCGCTAGAAGCGAGCTGCCCTTTTGCTTCTAAAAGGTCAGAAGGAAAGCTTGCAAGACCTGCTCTTGCTTGCCTTATCACTCTGAAGTTTTCATCTTCTAAGTCCTCTATAAGTTCTATTTTTGCAAGCATTTTTGCCAAGTCCATTTTAGGTGAAATGGAAGCTGGAACATTGAACATAAATTGTGCTACATAATCCCTAACTCCCATTTTCTTTGCGTTATATGCCGCGAGGAAAGCAGTTACAACTCCTATAACATCATGAGCATCTCTCAGACTCCAGTGATGAGCTTCATTTACTTCTACAGGCACTCCTCTCTCTGCATGCCACTTCATCAACTGCTGATTTTCCCTTATAGAAGTCCTTACATCCCTTGGGCCTCTCCCATCGAGCACATTGTACCAGCTCAATGGTATAGCAGCCCAAGCATTCTTTATAGTCCTTAAAAGCATTTCAGCCATCTTGAAAACATCATTGGTTCCGCTGTAGCACCTCAAAAGCGGATAATTGCCTCTTCTTGAAGCTTCGTATATGCGTATTAAATCCACTTCTTTTCTTATAGGAACTCCTCCTGCTCCATCCAGAGCTGGGTCGTATTTTTTATCGAAGAAGTGCTCTTGCGCATTCTGGTCAGGAGCTATGGAAATTACGTCCAAAACTTCCGCCTCAGCTATTCTTTTGACACCCTCTATCGTATCCTCCAATGAAGGCAGTCCAAAATGGTGTCTTATGATGGGATAGGGGAATTTATCCTCAATCCTTCCAATCAGAGTATCTGCAAAGACTCTTTTTTGAGAAGTTGCAGTTTTCCCTCTTAAGAAATTGATAGTCTCCTCGTCTCCTTTTGTGCCGTCAAAAACTGCAGAAAATATCCCTGACTTTCTCGCAACTTCTGCATTAGGCTCTGTTCCCCCAAACACCCACTTGATCTCCTTTAAATTATTCTTTTCTATCTTATCTTTAAGTTCTTTTAGCAAGTTCTCCAAAGCTTGTGGCGTAAGTCTGTAACTCACCCCTACAATTTCAGGTTGATACTCTTTTACAGCCTCAATCAATTTATCTATTGGGACAGCAGGCCCCAAAAACACCGTCTCATAACCCTGCTGTTCTGCAAACCTCAAAAAATTGTACACTCCAGCAACATGGACACAATTTCCAATTGAACCAGCCACGATAAGCTTTCTCATGCTGTCGCAACCTCCTTTCTCTTCCCTTCTACTAGTTCTATGATCTCCTTAGGCGACATCCCACGTATTCCCAATTTATCGGCAGTTCTCCCTATTTCCCAGTAATCTTTTCCATGCATCACGGATGCCAGATGTATTATCGCGTCAATTGTGGGCGTTTTTACACCTATTTCTTTCCCAATAGAAGAGATAGGCACAAGGCTCATAGGAACATCTTCAAAAATATACCTGCAATTTACAGTATCAGGAGCCATAAGCCCTATATAAGCTTTTGTGTTCTGTATAGCTTCATAAAGCGTATCCCCATCGGCATTGTAACTTTCTTTAAGCCATCTTTTAGCAGAGATAGTTTTCACGCCTAAAGCCTTTGCCACCATCATTCTCTCATTGTCAATCTTTTCAAGGATTTTGGCGACAGAAGGCGAAATCCCTTCTCTATAGTACTCAAAATTTCCCTTGGTAGTCTCAATCCGAGCAGCATTTAAAAGCGTTGGAGCGGGATGGAAAATTGCTCCAAAATTGTTGAAGCTGGTTTCTAACACGTTCTCAGCAGCTACAAACTGTGGAAAAGCGATATTGAGAATTTCCACTACTTCTTCCGTTTTATCTTTAGGAATTGCCGCAACTGATACTATGTCTTTAATCTTGTATATTTTAGCTTTCCCATTAGAAGACCTGCAGGCATAGATAAAAGTATCAGTTTCAGCAATAACAACCTCTAAATCACTTCTCTTTTTAAGTATGTTGTAAACTTCCAATGCTCCCCCTGTTCTTCCGGGATTTAATACCACTATCTGGCCTCTTTGCAAGTAGGGCAAAAGCTCTTCTGCAATCATGGCGTGGGCAGACGCAGGCACAGCAACTAGTATCATATCCACATCTTTTACGGCTTTGCTTATATCGTCAGTCACAAGATTCAGTTTCCCAAATCCTTCAACTTCTCCTTCTAGCTCTATACCGCCTCTTTGTATTATTGGAATCAATTTTTCATAAGTTCTATTGTATAAATTTACTTTAAACCCTTTTAAAGCGAGATGTCCTGCAATTGCCTGCCCCCCGTTCCCCGCCCCGATTACAGCAAAATAAGGCATTTTCATGCCCATACACCCCCTTTTTAAAGAAATGAAAAAGCTATAGAAGGACTTCTATAGCTTTATCTTCGGTGCCAAAAAAGACAATAAGACACCTTACATGCTATCATATCCTTCTCTTTCAACGCTTACGGGGTTAGCTGACGGGTTCGGGTCGAAAGATAACCCTACCATCTTTTAAAAGATGGATTCACCCCAAAAGAGTGGGTCCCCCGCTTCTTAACGAATTCAGCGTTTAGCATGTTATTCAATTATACAAAAGCCCGTTTTTATTATATCATAAAATAAAATGTTTGTAAAGTAAAATAAAGGAAGCAAGCGTCAGTATTTGCCAAAATCTTCTCCTACTCTTATTTCATCCAGATAGTTGTAAATAGTGTATCTGGACACGCACAAAATTTTTGCCACATAGTCTACAGCACCTCTTATAAGGAATGTGCCCTTTGCATCCAGCATCTTAACTATCTGCACCTTCTCCTCTTTTGTCATGAAATTTACGGGTTTACCAAAACTCTCCAGTGTTGTGTTCACTATGCTCTCCAAAACATCACTAACACTGCCTGTATAGGATTCCTTGTTTTCCTCTGAAGGCTCTGATATTTCGCAGAATTCTGACAAAGTATTTTTTACAAGAATAAACTCTGATATGTCTATATTTATTGTCAAACACCCTACAGGTCTTCCATTTTCGTCTTTTATAAAAATAGCAGAAGATTTTAATATCTTCCCATCTCTAGACTTGTTCTTAAAATTGATCATGTCTTCTAAACTGTCTGATTTTAATGCCTTTTGAATGACATCAGGCAAAGGGCTTCCTTTTTCTCGCCCGGTAACGTGGCCATTGGCAATAGCAATTATCGGGCTTTGAGGTGATGAAAGGTCGTGAAGAGCCACTTCGCAATTTTTCCCAAATGTGTTCGCAATGCTTTCTACCATAGGAACAATGCTTTTTAACAGTGGATGAGTACCCATCGGATTGAATCCCCCTATTATACCAGATTGTGTGCGGATGTGAAAAAAGAAATGATTAAAAATTTATTAACGTTATTATACATGCCTTATAGCCTATTGTCAAGCACTATCTCTTTAGCATCCGCCCACAATCTCTCAAGGCTGTAAAATTCTCTTGCTTCCTGCTGAAAAATGTGAACTACTACGTCCTCATAGTCCATCAAAATCCACTCAGACGCAAAGTCTTTCTCCACATGGTCCACAAATATACCTTCTTCTCCTAATTTTTTCTCCACCTCATCCGCCAACGCCTGCACATGAGTACTAGATGTACCAGTAGCTATTATGAAATAATCTGCAATGGTAGTAAGTTCGCCAATGTACAAAATTTTCACATCAAAGGCCTTTTTTTCATCTAAAACCCTGCAAATTTTATAAACCTTCTCTTTTGCCTCTATCACTAAATCACCCCTCTAAGCTTACATTTTTCCCTAAAATTATGGTTATATCAGCATCGCTTTTTTTCTGGTAGTCCTCTACTATCACAGCATTTTTAAGAAGCTTCTTGAGCTCATTTGCAACCTTTTTATTCTCACTTCTTAAAATTATCTGAGTAGTATCATAAGAAGCTCCATTCACATTTCCCACGCGAACCACATCAAAGCCCTGCTGTTTTAAAATTTCCGCCACTTTCCCTGCAGCTCCAGGAATGCCACACCCATTTAATACTTCTATTTTAACAGACTGATTTAATTCCCCTTTTTGTAAATCTGACATGAATTTTTTTATCTCCTCTGAATCTACAACATAGTAAGCTATGCCATTTATATATTCAGGGTTTCCAGGCAGTGTAGCAGTAATTATGTCATTTTTACTAACTTTTGCAGCGTACTCGGCGTATTTGACCATCAGAGAAGGGGGAATATTAGTCTCCACATATTGATTGACCGTCCTTAAGAGCTGAGGCAATTTCAAAAGAATAGAAGGGCTTTTAATTTTGTCTAAAGCCGCCAACAAAAATTCCCTCTGGACCTTTACCCTCTCTAAATCCTGCTCAGCATAACCATGTCTAAACCTCACCAACTGCAAAGCCTCTTCTCCATCCAAATGCTGCCACCCTTTTTTCAGGTGAATGTGCAAATTCCCTGCATAATCGTCATAATTCATGTCTATAGGAACATTCATTTCCACACCGCCTATAGCGTCCACAAGCTTTTTAAAACCTTCATAGTCAATTTTCACATAGTAGCTGATGTCTTCTCCAATAAGCTGTGATACTTCTTCCATGGCAAGTTTAGGCCCGCCAATTGGATAGGCTGCGTTTATTTTTTGAACCCCATGGCCGGGAATTGTGACCATGGTATCTCTCGGAATGGACAAAATATACCCCTTTTGCGTATTGACATTGTAGGAAATGACCATCATAGTATCTGACCTATGAGGGTCATCAGGAGAAGTCTCGTCAATCCCCAAAATTAGCACTTTTAGCTCCTCAGGGTTCTTTTTATCCTCCTTAGTTGGAAGGTTCATCAAGCTCGCATCAGAGGGATTTAAAGACTTCAAGTATATATAAGCTCCAGTCCCCAAGCTGAGTACCAAAAGTCCCAAAAATAGAGCGAAAATTTTAAAAAACCTCCTCATGTTTCTCCTCTCCCAATTTTAAAAGAATGTCGTTTCTTCCGCTCACGGTTTTCTCATAAAGTATCATATTTCTCTTTATCACATAGCATATAGTGCTGTCATAAGCTCTTAAAACAGCTAAATCTAAATCCTTCCAAGAAAGTTCCCTTAATTCCTCCACCCCTTCAAAATCCCTATTTGGCTCTATATAGTCTGCTAAAAATATAATCTTGTCTAAAAGAGACATGTTAACATCTCCTGTAGTGTGAAGAGCAATCGCTCTTTTTATCTCCTCATCTGTCACTCCAAACAATTCTTGAGCCAGATAAGCCCCAACAGGTCCGTGCAATAAAAAAGGCACTTTAAGAAGAACCTCATCTACGAAAATTCCGTACTTGTAAGCCATCTTTACAAGCTCTTCATCAGAAAAGCCCTTTGCACAGTCATGCAGAAGCCCTGCCACCCTAGCTTTTTCAACATCCACTCCGTATTTCTCAGCAAGCTTTACAGCTGTTTCCATAACCCCAACAGAATGGATATACCTTTCTTCATCCAGCATTTCTTTTAGTTTTTCTTTCATCCATTCAATGTCATACCTCATCTTGAGTCATCCTCTTTATAAAGCTTGTATTTCTGGATGTACCTTTCTACTGGCTCCGGCAGAAGGTACTTTATAGGTCTACCCTTTGCCACTCTTTCCCTTATATCAGTAGAAGAAATTGCTAAAGAAGGAACTGTAACTTTGTAAATCACATCTCCATAAAGCTTTCTTATCTTGTCAAGCTCTTGGTCAATCTTATTCCCTTCAATGCCAGGACGGGTTGCGGCTACAAAATAACACAGCCTCAAAAGCTCGTCCGCATTTTTCCAAGTGAGAATCTCTAATACAGCATCTGCCCCTGTTATAAAGTAAAACAGGGTTTTTTCTCCATACATTTTCTTAAACTCTTTTATAGTGTCAATTGTGTAGGTGTAGCCTTCTCTGTCTATTTCAATCGAAGAAACTTCAAAAAATGGATTTGTTATAGTAGCCAAAATAGTCATCAAATACCTGTGTTTTTTGTCCGTCACTTTCCTCTTCACTTTATGAGGAGGATTGCCAGCAGGTACAAAAATTACCTTATCCAGCTTAAATTCATCCCTTACAGCTTCCGCTGTGACCAAATGGCCATAATGTATAGGGTCAAATGTGCCTCCCATTATACCAAGCCTGAGCTCCCTTTCCAATTTATATCCCCCTGCTTTTTTAATGTATACTTACATTATACATTAAAAAAGTGAAAATGCACAACTTGAAGTTTTTACTCGTAATACTCGAACTCAAAATCCCTCACATTTATGACGTCCCCGCTTTTAAAACCCTTCTCCTTAAGAGCATCTATTACCCCACTTTTTCTAAGGAGAATTTCAAAATACCTCAGAGAATGTTCATCCTGTAAATTTATCCTCTTTAAAAGCTTGTCAATCTTACTTCCCTTTAGATAATAAGTGTTTCCTTTGACTTCTACCTCCAGGGTTTCCTCTTCCTCAGGCGGGTTATAGACTATTACCTCAGGGACTTCCTCTATTTTTTCGGCAGGAATAGAAGACAAAATCTCAATAGTCTTGTCAAGAAGAGCATCAAGCCCTTCTTTTGTAAGAGCCGATATGGGATATACCTCATATCCTCTTTTCTTTATCTCCTCTTCAAATCTAGGATATTTTTCTTTCCCCTCAGGCAAATCCATCTTATTTGCTGCGACAATCTGAGGCAAAGTCACAAGCCTTTCATCGTAAAGTCTTAACTCTTCATTTATTTTTTCAAAGTCTTCTACAGGGTCCCTTCCCTCGCTGCCAGATACGTCTACCACGTGGATAAGCATTTTTGTCCTTTCAATATGCCTCAAAAAATCGTGCCCCAATCCTTCACCCCTGTGGGCTCCTTCAATAAGCCCTGGAATATCAGCCATTACAAAGGACTTTCCTTTGTGCTCCACAACTCCTAAATTTGGGGTCAGAGTCGTGAAAGGATAGTTGGCAATTTTGGGTCTAGCTCTGCTGCAACTTGCCAGTAATGTAGATTTTCCGGCATTGGGAAACCCAACCAGTCCCACATCTGCGAGAAGTTTAAGCTCTAATCTCACCCACATTTCTCTTCCTTTTTCACCGCTTTCAGCAAAGCGGGGAGTCTTTAAAGTAGGAGTGGCAAATTTGGCATTTCCCCTTCCTCCCTTTCCTCCCTTCAGCACAATGGCCTTTTGATATGGCTTTATTAAATCCGCTATCACTTCTCCAGTTTCGTCATTTATGATAGTAGTACCCACAGGCACCTTAATATAGAGGTCTTCACCATCTTTTCCATACTGATTTTTACTCTTGCCATTCTCTCCATTTTCAGCAATATATTTTCTTTTGTACTTAAAATCCAACAGTGTAGAAAGATTTGGGTCTGCTATAAAAATCACATCTCCGCCTTTTCCCCCATCTCCTCCGTCAGGTCCCCCATAAGGAACATACTTTTCTCTCCTGAAAGAAATAAAGCCATTGCCCCCATCTCCGGCTTTTATATATATGCGGGCTGTATCTATAAACACCATATCACCTGCCTTATTCATTCTCTAATTATTATGCCTTTTTCAAAAGAGTTTTTATAATTTCCTGAGGATTTTCACAGTTAAAAATTTCTCTCTCCTCATTTAAATTATCAATCATTCTGTGTATGTAATCAACCACCTTATCCAATTTCCCCAGCTGGGCATATCCTAAAATCACTTGGAGGTCATTTAAAAGCTCATGCCTTCTTTTTCTCATGTACTCTACCAATACCTCCACATCCGACACAACCATCCCACGCTTTCTAATCAAAATTATGAAAAAATCCTGGCGTAAACCAGGATTTTAACTCTGAGCAACTTTTCTTTCTGGATAAACACTTACCTGTTTCTTGTCGCGACCCTTTCTCTCAAATACCACATATCCATCTATCAAAGCAAAAAGCGTGTCGTCTTTCCCTATTCCTACGTTAGCACCTGGGTGTATCTTAGTACCTCTCTGTCTTACCAGTATATTTCCTGCAAGTACAAACTGCCCATCTGACCTTTTGACGCCTAACCTTTTGGATTCGCTGTCACGTCCGTTTCTAGAACTGCCCACCCCTTTTTTGTGAGCAAAAAGCTGCAGTATCATCCCTTACACCTCCTCTACCTTCACATACTCACTGTATCCACTAGCCACATCCTTAAGGCCCAAAACCATAGTTTCTAGTATAGCCTGTAGCTTGATTTTGTCTTCTTCTTTCAAAACTTCTTTAACTTCCACTTCTAAATTGCCTTCCTCGATCTCTTTTCTAATTTTTACTCCCTTTATATTCTCTATCCCCAAAACCGCCGTCTGGGAAATAGCAGAAACAGCTGCACACACTATATCTTTTCCATACTCGTCATACCCTGCATGTCCTTTTACATAAAACTTGTATATATCCCCTTGAGGATTTCTCCACACTTTCACTTCAATCATGGCTATTTTTCAATCTTCTCAATCTGAATCTTCGTGTACGGCTGGCGATGTCCCTGTCTTCTTCTGTAGTTTTTCTTTGGCTTATACTTAAATACCCTTATCTTTGGCCCTTTCCCATGCTCCAATACCTTAGCAGTCACTTTTACATTCTCAAGATATGGTTTCCCAAACTCTACATTGCCATCTTCAAAGGATACAGCCAATACTTTGTCTAAGGCTATAACTTCCCCTTCAGGATAGTTCAATTTTTCAACCTTCAGGACATCTCCTTCTCTGACCATGTACTGTTTTCCACCTGTTTCAATTATTGCGTACATCACTGCACCTCCTCCATCCAGTCTCGCCGAGAACAAGGTAAAATTTTAAAACCCGTCTCGAGCGGCCACAAGTGATATTTTAACACAATAAAACACCACTTGTCAATTAAAAAGCAATGTCAAATGCTCTGCGCGCCCTTTTCTCCCTCTCCCTCTTCCTTCCCTCTGTCAAGATTGTAATTTTGAAGAGCAGTCACTTTTTGTATCAGTTCCTCTTTTTCCTTTTCAAGCTCTTTTATTCGATTGTTAAGCCCTCTTATCGTAGCGCTGTAGCGTATTTGCCCAAACACCCCTATTATTCCTACAATGATAGCTCCAACAGCCGCCGAAAGCAGGATAACTAGTGCTTGCGACATAGAATAATGCCAGTACAAAAAGCTTATGTCAACTGGTCCAGAGTTAGAAATTGCAAAAATTGCTACTATGATGGCAAATATAAGGGCTAGAATAGTGTAATACTGCCCTTTCATAAAAATCCACCTCTTTTTCAAATCATTAACACAATTTCTTATCTTTATAATAAGTTTATCCTTTTAAGTTGTCAACACAATTCATTCAAATTCCACTTCAAATTTACCGTATTCGCTAAAAACCTCTTCAAAGATGAGTTTAATTCCCCGACTTTTTTCGTATTCCTCTATAAGCTTTTTTCTGCTAAGAATTTCTCCCACTTTTTTATCCCCTTTTACTATCACTTTTTTCACCAAAACATGTCTTAATATTCTCTCAATCTGGTTTTTAAGCCTTTTGTATATGTACTCCTCAGAATACACTGTACCAGTACCACCACACACCGGACATTTAACTTTTAAAAAGCTGGAAATCTCTTCTCTGACTTTTTTCCGCGTCATCTCTACAAGCCCAAGCTGTGTAAATCCTAAAACCGTGCACTTTGCCCTATCCTGTTTCAATTTCTCTTTAAAAAATTCCAGCAATTCCTTTTTAAAATTTTCATTTTTCATATCTATAAAGTCTATGAGTATAATCCCTCCAATATCTCTTAATTTAAGCTGCAAAGCAATCTCTTCCGCCGCTTCCAAATTCGTCTTAAATATGGTCTCTTCAAGCGAACTCTTACCAACATATTTCCCCGTATTGACATCAATAACAGTTAAAGCCTCTGTCTGGTCTATAACCAAAAAACCTCCGCTTTTGAGCCAAACCCTTTTGTTTAGAAGCTTTTCTACTTGAAAGTCCACTCCATATATTCCTGAGACATCCCCTCTTTCAAGAACTATTTCAATATCTTTTCCAATCTTTTTTAAGTACTGATTCACTTTCTCATATTCTTCTTCATCGTTTATCACAATTTCGTCCACATCATAAGAAAGAAAGTCCCTCAAATACTTCACAGCAATGCTTTCCTCGCTATAAATGAGGGAAGGAGAAGGAAGCAACTTAAAATTTTCTTTTATTTTCTCGTAAACAGAAAGTAATTTCTCTATATCCTCTTTTATCTCTTCCTCTTTGGCATTTTTAGAAGATGTCCTCATTATGAGTCCCATGCCTTCAGGCTTTAGTCTTCTCGCAATCTCGGCCAACTTTGCCCTATCTGCCGGATTTTCAATCCTGTGAGAGACGTTCACATAGTTCATAAAAGGCATCAAAACCACATATTCGCCCGGTATTGAAATATTAGTTGTAACACGAGGACTTTTAAGGCCAATTGCCTCTTTTGTAACCTGCACCATCACTTCCTGACCCGGTTTTAAAACTTGTGTTATGGACTTGTCTTCCCTCCCCACAACATCTTCTAAAAATAAAAAAGCATTTTTATTAAGACCTATATCTACAAAGGCTGCCTGCATCCCCTTTAAGACGTTTTCTACTTTCCCCTTGTAAATATTCCCCAAGATATTTTTGCCGTTTTTTCTCTCTGGCCTGTACTCTTTTAGTTTCCCATCTTCTAAAAAAGCAATCTGACACAGTTTTTCATCTATATCAATAATAAGCCTTTTCAAAATTTTCACCTCAGTTCCTCACTCTAAAAACATGTTCTTTCTGTGAATTTTATAATACTCCAAATCAAAAGCATCCCCTATATATTCATTAAAAGCTTTTAAAAGGTGAAAGGGATTAGGAGAACCTTCCCCCAGCTTCATTTTAACATAAAATTTTGCCCTTTCCCCATTCATATCAATGAGATAAAACTCCTCAAGATAAGACTTTAAATCAACGAGCTTTTTCCCTTTTTTAGTCTCTTTCTCTATTTCTATTGTATCTTTCGCCATAAATCTTTTCACTGCTTCCTCTAAGCCCTCTACCTCTTTTTTTAAAAAAACCTCCACCAAATAATCTGCTCCTTTAATTCTTGAAGATAAAGAATCTCTAACGTCCACCTCAAAGACCTCTACAATCTTAATACCTGAAGGTAAAACTTCATTCATTCTCTCTTTAAATTCATGCGGTGAAATGTCCTCTTCCACGTCTACGTCCATGTAATCCCCCTCAGTAGTTGCCCCCACCATCAAAGCAGGGCCAAAAGAAATTCTCGGATGTGGATTAAATCCTTGAGAAAATGCCACTTTTATATCAGCTCTCCTCAATGCCCTCTGGATCACTCTTAAAAGGTCTAGGTGAGATATAAACTTTACCTCTTCACCTTTTGTGTACTTACTTCTTAGGCGCTTCAAAACAGATGACCCCCTCGTCGTAGTCCTTCACTCCACAGCCAGTGCAGTAATAGCGGCAGTCGTGGGTAATTCTGCCTTCCAAAGCTTTTTTATATTCTCTTTCTAAAAACTTTTTTGTAACTCCCACATCTACCACGTCCCAAGGAAGAACTTCATCTATTTCCCATTCTCTGTTGGCATAAAAATGTGGATTAACTCCTGTTTCTTTAAAAGCTTTTTCCCACTTTTCATGGTCAAAATAGTCATCCCATCCGTCAAACTTACAGCCTTTTTCCCAAGCCTTTATTATCGCTTTTCCTACCCTTCTATCTCCTCTAGAAATAACAGCCTCGAGAAAACTCATGTATGGATTGTGCCAGTTGTACTTCAACACTTTGCTTTTTAACCTCTCTTTCAAGAAATTCTGCTTTTCAATTATCCTTTTTACGCTATCCTGAGCAACCCATTGAAAAGGCGTGAAGGGCTTTGGAACAAAAGTAGAAGTACTCACTGTAACTCTCAAATTCTTGATGTTTCCCTTCACCCTCTTGTAGTTATCAACTATCTTATAAGCCAAATCCACTATCCCTTCCACGTCCTCCATCGTCTCTGTGGGAAGTCCAATCATGAAGTAGAGTTTGATGTTGTTCCACCCAGCTTCAAAAGCAGAAGCCGTAGCCTCTAAAATGTCCTCTTCTGTAATTCCTTTGTTTATGACATCTCTCAACCTCTGGGTTCCAGCTTCAGGAGCCAGAGTAAGCCCTGTCTTCCTCACCTTTTGTATCTCTTTTAGCAAATTTATAGACACAGCATCTACTCTGCTGGAAGGAATTGAAACACCTATTCCCTTCTCTTGATACCTTGATATGAGCTCTTTTATCAAGTCTTCTATCTGCGAATAATCAAAAGTGCTCAAAGAGGCAAGAGAAATTTCCTCATAACCAGTGGATTTGACAAGCTTGTCCGCCAACTCAAGAATTTTCTCCTTCGACTTTTCCCTTAAAGGCCTGTAAATCATCCCTGCCTGACAGAATCTACACCCTCTAGTACATCCTCTAAAAATCTCTAGCATTATCCTATCATGCACAATATCCATAAAGGGTACTATCTGCTCTTCAGGGTGATACACATTTTCAAAATCTTTTACTATTCTTTTCTTAACCCTTTCAGGAATGCCCTTTTTTATAGGGCGTATTTCCTTAATTTTTCCGTCTTTATCATACTCCTCAATGTAGTACTTTGGCACATACACTCCTTGTATCTGCGAGACAGCCTCTAAAAATTCCTCCCTTTCTCCTCCTCTTTCCTTCCATTCAATGTAAGCATCTATTATTTCGTGAATTACTTCCTCCCCTTCACCCATCACAAAAAAATCGATGACCTCAGATAAAGGAGCAGGATTGTAAGCACAGGGTCCTCCAGCTATGACAAAAGGAAGCCCCTCTCTTTCTCTAGACAGAATAGGTATATTAGCAAGATTTAACATATTTATCACATTAGTATAGCTTAACTCGTACTGAAGAGTAAAGCCCACAAAATCAAATTCTGAAAGAGGGGTTTTGGTCTCCAGTGTAAAAAGTGGAATTTTATTTTGCCTCATCAAAGCTTCCATATCAACCCAAGGTGCAAATACCCTTTCGCAGTACACGTCTTCCCTTTTGTTTAAAAGGTGGTACAAGATTCTCATCCCAAGGTGAGACATGCCCACCTCATATACGTCTGGAAAAGCAAAGGCAAACCTCACCTTTACTTCCTTCGGATTTTTTAAGACTGAATTCAATTCCCCTCCTGTATAGCGGGTAGGCTTGCTCACCTTCATAAGGAGGGAATCAACTTTTTCCTTTATATCCATTCTTCCTCCTCCAGTGTTTTTCTTAATTTTACAAAATATCACCTATACAGCTGTTCAGCCCATATTCTAAAGCTTTTTCAAAAAATTCTGATTCTGTCATCCTATATTTTTCCCTCAAATTGCTGTCTAATATTATTATAACATGGTACTTCGACGGCATAAAATTTTTTATTATATCTTTCAGCTTCGCTTTTTCAGATACTGCCAGATGGTGAACAGCCATCGTTCCTTTTTTATAAAATTCTACTTTTTTTCTGTATAAATTTCTCATCTGCAAAAAAGCAGACATCTTTTTTTCTTTATTTGCTGCAATTACAAGAAGCACTGCTAAAAATGTATATAAAACATTCCTGCTCACCTGGGAAATGTCTTTGAAGGAAACCCACAAGAGGCTAAAGGAAATGAGATAGGTCCCATAAGTTGAAACAAGAATCGCGCTCCTTAAACTGAGAAAGTAAGACAGGAAACTTTTCAAAATCCTGCCTCCGTCAAGAGGTAGTCCTGGCAAAAGATTAAAAAAAGCCATTATCAGATTGGCTTTTATAAAATAGTCAAGTCTTATATCAAAAATTTGGGAAAATAGCTCAGATAAAAAAGCAAAAAAGATATTAAAAAAAGGACCAGCCAGCGCTATTAGAATTTCCAAATCCGGACGTATAAAAACAGTTGGATCTAGAAAAGCCACTCCCCCAAAAGGATATATATTTACTTCTAAAACTTCCACCTTAAGCTTTTTTGCCGCCAAAACATGTCCCGTTTCGTGCACACACACCACAAGAAATATGCTGAAAAGTTCTTTCACAAAGCCTAAAAAAATCAAAAGCAATCCAAACACAAAAGTAGAAAAGTGGACTTTTACCTTCATTTTCTCTCCTCACTGGCAGCCTCATTTATCACTACCTTTGTCAGAGGGTCTATGGGCTTGCCATTTTCCCAAACTTCAAAGTGAAGGTGAGGAGCCGTAACTTTTCCTGTGTCTCCCGACTTGCCAATTACCTCTCCCTGTCTTATCTGCTGCCCTTCTTTTACAAAAATCTCTGAAAGATGAGCATAGACAGTCCTTACATCGCCTTCATGCCTTAATACAACTACTTTCCCTAGGTCTTCTTTTTCTGTCGCCAGCATCACAACCCCATCCAGTGCTGCTTTTACTTCTGTACCTACAGGCACTTCGATATCAATTCCCGTATGTTTTGTCACTTTATTTGTAAAAGGGTCTACTCTCTCTCCAAAGCCAGAAGTTATTCTGCCTTCTACAGGAGCCATCATTTTTGAAGATGTTTGTATAGCTTCTTTAGAAAAAGGTTTTTCCTCTGCCTGTGAAAAAACTTTAACCACATTTTCTTTAAGCCATGGAATTTTAGACTGCACCAATTTTAGACCTTTTTTTGTATTTTCGTAATCCATATTGTAAGTTAAAACGCTTTTTGTAACATTTATAAAGGAATTTGCTAAAGGCACATCTATTGCTTTAAAAAGAAGAACCATCCCCAAAAGCACCATCGCTATTATCAATTGGTTTTCAAAAAGGTCTATGTACTTTCTATAATGGTTAATCTTCTTGGAATAATAATATTTCATAATGACAATGCCTCCTTCTATGTACATTTTATTTTGAAGGAGGCCGCCTTATGAATCAAATTTGTCTCCAGTCTAAAAGTCCCATTTCCATTCCTTTCAAAAGCACTTCAGCAGTAGCAATATTAGTAGCAACAGGGATTGAATGGACATCGCATACCCTCAAAAGAGCAAGTATATCAGGTTCATGAGGCTGAACAGTGAGAGGGTCTCTCAAGAAAATGACAAGGTCAATTTTATTCTCAGCAATCAAAGCCCCTATCTGCTGGTCTCCTCCCAGAGGTCCCGGCAAGAGGCAGTGAACATCAAGTCCTGTTGCTTCTTTTATAAGCTGTCCGGTGTGCCCCGTAGCGTACAAATTGCATTTTTCAAATATGTGCTTATAAGCGATAGCAAAGTTAACCATAAGTTCTTTCTTCTGGTCATGCGCAATAAGAGCGATATTCATAAAAATGCCCCCCTCAGAAGTTTATTTTCTGCCTTCTCATGCTGATACTCTCTAAAAGCCCTATCGCCATCATGTCCACTACCATAGCACTTCCCCCATAGCTCATAAAAGGAAGAGGAATACCGGTGATTGGCATAAGTCCAATTGTCATGCCTATATTTTCAAATATGTGAAAGGTGAACATGGCAATTATCCCGACTGCCACAAGCATTCCGTACTTGTCCTTGGCATTATACGCAATTTTCCAGGCTTTATAAAGCATTATGGCGTAAAGGATTATAAGAAAAGTAGCACCTACGAATCCTAATTCCTCCCCAACAACAGAAAAGATAAAGTCTGTCCAAGCCTCTGGAAGGTAATAAAGCTGGGTCTGGCTGCCGTGAAAAAGTCCTTTCCCCCAGAACATCCCTGAACCTACTGCTATCTTTGACTGTATCACGTGATAGCCTGTCCCCATTGGGTCCAATTCGGGGTTTAAAAAGGACAAAAGGCGATTTCTCTGATAGGGCTTTAAGAGTTTGTATCCAATAGGCAGCATTGCAATTCCTATTGCAAAAAGTTGCGCGAGCACTTTAGTCCTTATTCCAGATATATATACAATTGCTAAAAAAATTGCTATAAAGACAAGCCCCGTCCCCAAATCAGGTTGCAACATCACAGCAATAAAAGGAATTCCTACATATACAAGAGGGCCTATGAGCTCTCTGAAAGATTTGATTTCTTCCTGATTGCTGAACATGTTAGCTAAAGTAAGCACCAAGGCTAACTTAGAAAACTCTGAAGGCTGTATATCAACAGGTCCAAGGCTTATCCAGCTCTGTGCCCCATTGCTGACCTTACCTATCACTAATACCAGCGCCAAGCCAATTAAGTTTAAAATATATATAAATGTGGAAAATTTAGCCAGTACATTGTAGTCAAAAAGGCATATAAATGCAATTGAAATAAGTCCTATCAAAATTGCCACAGCTTGCACTATCACTTTTTTATATGAACCTGTCTGCAGAGCATGAGATGCACTTGTGATAACTATGAGACTGTATATAGAAATTAATAAAACCACAATTAAAAGCCCCCAATCAAAATTTTTAAGAAGCTTTTTATCAAACACAGCTATTCTCCCTTCTTAAAAAATCCAATTTGTATTATACCATACAATAAAAGTTTTAACTACATAAAAAAACTGGCTGGTCGCCAGTTTACCTTATCACCTGTTTCATCTTTTTTATGGGAATGTTAGCGTGAAGGGCAGAAATGAAAGTGTCATCGCTTTTTCTCTCTTTTGTAATCTCGACTCTAAGTCCTTTTTCATCTATATCTACATAATTTGAGATTACGTTTAAAATGTCTTCTTTTATCATCTCCAAAAATCGCGGAGACGTATCTATCCTGTCGTGAACCAGCAGAAGCTGGAGCCTCTCTTTTGCTATGTCTTTACTGTTGCTCTTTCCACCAAAGGCTTTGAACAAATCCATCTAAAAACACCTCCTTGACTTTTAAGCCATCTTGAAAAGCCTTCTTAGCCTGTCCATAAAGCCATTGCCTACATCCAAATTTATAAGAGGAACATTTCTGTCTAAAAACCTCTCAACTAAATTCCTGTAGGCCTGAGAAGCCAAAGACTTCTCATCAAGAACTATAGGCTCTCCTTTATTAGTAGAAATTATTATGTTCTCATCGTCCGGAATTACTCCCAAAAGGTCAATTGCAAGTATGTCAATTATGTCTTCTATATCCATCATATCTCCTCTTTTTACCATATCCATCTTGATCCTGTTTATCACAAGAAGCGGATTATGAAGTTCAGCAGCTTCTAAAAGTCCAATTATTCTGTCAGCATCTCTCACTGCCGAAACCTCAGGAGTCGTCACTACAATAGCTCTATCAGCTCCTGCAATGGCATTTTTAAATCCCTGTTCAATTCCCGCCGGGCAGTCTACCAGTATGTAATCAAACTCCTCTTTTAGGTCCTGAATTAACTTTCTCATCTGTTCCGGCGTCACAGCGGTCTTGTCCCTCGTCTGCGCAGCAGGTAAAAGGTATAAAGTGTCAAACCTCTTGTCCCTTATAAGAGCTTGTTTTAATCTACACTGCCCCTCCACTACATCTACAATGTCATAGACAATCCTGTTCTCAAGTCCCATCACCACATCCAAATTCCTAAGGCCTATGTCAGTGTCCACTAAAGCTACTTTATAACCCTTCATAGCAAGGTATGTACCAATATTTGCAGTAGTAGTGGTTTTACCCACTCCGCCCTTTCCAGAAGTTATGACTATTGCTTCCTTCATCCTCTCACTCCATTCCATTAATATTATCTTTTAGAATATTTTACCATAAGTCGCTGAGGTGGTAAAGTGGTCTTACAATTATTTTGTTTTTCCTTACCACAGCAATTTCAGGATACTCCACTTCCTCCTCTTTGTCAGGAGCTCTCGAAATTATGTTTGCTATTCTAAGCTGCATAGCCTTAAGGGAGGAAGCGACAATAAAAGCCTCTTTATTACCTGTAAAACCCGCATGAGCGATTCCCCTCAAAGTCCCCGTAACTACGATATTGCCAGCGGCCTGAACAAGCCCACCGGGATTTACATCCCCTATTATTACTAAATTCCCGTAGTACTTAACCACTTGCCCTGACCGCACAGTACCTCTGTGAAATTTAGTAATCCCTTCTTCCAACCCATTAAATATTTCGTCATCTGTGACGTTTTTTATATGCTTTTCCTGAAATTTTTTTATAAAAATCTCTACTCCATAGTTTTTCAGGATAAAATCTTTGAGGTCTTCAAGTTCCTCATCCTTAAATTTAGAATTTTTCACCCTGACATTTAAGGTAGCACCCTCAAAAAATTTAAGAGATTTTTCTATTCTATCTACAATTCTTTCCTTTAAAACCTCAATATCCACATCTTCATCCACAACAATTACAAGTCCTTCTTTTGTCCCTTGAATCTTCACAGGCTCTCTTACCATAATTTACCTCCAGTGTAATTTCATCTAAATATCTATATTCTCCACAAAATGCATTTTTCCTGCTTTATAAAAGAAAAAAGAGGGTAAACCTCTTTACCTTAAAGGAGTATTTACAAGATTAAACGTCTCTCTTTCTCCGCTTTTGCTCAGCCCAAAGTAGGCGTCAAATATATCTCTTGCCACGTAAGCAGCGTATGAACCGCCTCCCCCTTGATAAATAACAGTAACTACCACAATTTGAGGATTGTCATAGGGGGCAAAACCTACGAACCAGGCGTAATTATCCCTTCCCTTTATGCCTACCTCTGCAGTACCAGTTTTACCTCCTACAGTCATGGGAAAACCGTCAAATGCAGCGCTTGCCGTTCCCCCTCTTTCAGTAACTCCCTTCATGCCTAGCTTTATCGCATCTAGGTACTTTTTAGGAATGTCTATTTTGCCTAAAATTTCTGGCTCTGTCTTTTTGACTATATTCCCTTCAGCATCTACAATCTTGTCTACAAGGTGGAGTCTATACCGAATTCCACCATTTACCAAGGTTGAGATGTAACTTGCAATCTCAAGAGGGGTAAACTGATTGTCTCCCTGCCCAATAGCCGCACTGCAGGTGTCAGCCAGGCTCCAATGTCTGGCGTAATACATCATCTCCCAAAGTTTTCTCTGCAATTTTGGATCTTTTATTCCCATTTTCTCTAACTTGAGAAAAGTATTGTAGTCACTCAAGTCTCCTTTGTCTACAATCTCTACAATTTTATTGTACTGCTCTTCAGTTATAGGGCCATCGGGGTTTCTTTCGCTTTTTACCATAGACCTTATAAGTGCCAGATAAAACTCTCTTTTATACTGGGGACTTGCGATAATCCCTTTAGCTTCCGGAAGCTCAATGCCTGTCTTCTGGTCTAAGCCAAATTTTTTAGCATATTCCACTATTTTATCTATTCCCATTCTCCTTCCCATCTCATAAAAATAGGTGTCTGTTGAGTACTTGATAGCATCTGACACATTGACCCAGCCCTGTGTCCTACCGTATTCATTCCACAGCCAGTTTGTCTGCCCGGTAATGTATACACCGGGGTCTAGATACTTCTCATCCACAGTAGTGACACCTGTCTCAAGCGCCGCTAGAGCAACTATCATTTTAAAAGTAGACCCTGGAGGCACTGCTCCTTGGGTGGCGTAATTGAAGATAGGGCTCGGATCAACAGTTGCATCTCTTTCCCTAAAAAGCTCATTTACTACATCCTTTGGGGGACTTCCCGTAGCAAATATATTGGGGTCAAAACCAGGCACGCTGGCCAAAGCCAAAATCTTCCCTGAGTGTATGTCCACAACTACTGCTGCTCCAATTTTTGCGTTGGGGCGCGGTTTCCCCAATTTGCCCTCCCTTAATTTTTGCATAGTATTTATGAGGGCTTCCTCTGCAGCCTCTTGAATATTCTTGTCTATAGTGAGAAAAACTGTATCTCCCGGAACAGGTGGCACTGTGCTTAAATTTTTGATAAGCCTTCCGTAATTATCAACTACCACCTGCTGCCCTCCATCTTTCCCGTGTAAATACTCTTCATACAAAGCTTCAATTCCTGAATGTCCCACTAAGTCTGTCAGCTTGTACTTCTTTATATCTAGTTTCTTTAAATCCTCAGGAGTAATGCGGCCAATATAGCCTAAGGTTTGAGATAATAGGGTCCCATATGGATAATACCTTATCGGCTTTATGTTGATCATCACGCCAGGAAGCTCTAAATGCCTTTCTTCAATCTCTGCCACTGTTTTCTGGTCCACATCTACTGCTATTTCGACTGGTTGGTACTGATTGTATCCCTGCTCTTCCATGAGCTGCCTCACAACCATTATCTTTCTTGCATCCTGAGGGCTCAAATCTTTTGAAATCTTAAATTTTTTCATTAAAATATCCCACGTCTCTTTTGCTGTGGCGCTCTCATTTATATTGTTTGCCTTCTTCCACGCCTTTTCCCTCTCTTTTAAGGTTTCAGGTGAGACATCTCCTTCATCAGGATTTTTAAAGTTAAAATAAGGCTCTCCTTTGTCGTTCAAATAAAGAGGAAGGTCATCTTTATACTTTACATTATTTTTTTCTAGTAAATGTATTAACTTCAATATAGTCTCATTCAAATGGCTGTCCACAACTTCACCTTTTAAAATGTCTACAGAAAAGCTAGGCCTGTTTGTAGCAAGTTTTACACCGTACCTATCTACAATCTCGCCTCTTGGGGCATCAATGGGAATCAAGCGAATCGCCTGCTTTATGGAAATTTCTCTATAATAGTCTCCCTTTATAAGCTGCAGGTAAACCAGTCGGGAAACAAGAAGTAAAAGCAGTATCCCTATTATGGAGGCAAGGACGTAAAACCTCTTTTTTAAGGCTTCACTCAACTCTATCACCTTCAAAACCAACTTTTTCTAGAAAAAAGTTTTTTATTCTCACTCACATATCTGTTAAAAGCCACGATGTACCTGTACACAAAGGCAACAATGAGCGAATTGTACACTGATTGTATCATCCCTACATCCAAAAGGCTTTCCAAAAAGTTAAACTGGTACTTCATCAAGACCATTGAAAACATGATTATCAAGTTGTAGAGTAATGTACCTAAGAAGGTAAACACAAAGGCCACAAAAGTGCTTTCTTTAAAGACATTTTTACTCAAAAGCCCTGTGATATAAGATACAACAAGCAAAGAAAATGTGCTGACTCCCAAGGCGTTATTAAAGATGACATCCTGGACAAGACCCGCAAAAAGGCTTAAGTAAACCGCTTCCCAAGGCCCGTTCAAAAGAGATAAGCTCAAGACAAAGATAAAGACTGCGTCAGGTTTTATGCCTAAGATATCAATAAACTTAAAAAGAGAAGATTGGAGAATTATCAGCAAAAGAATCAATAAATACTTGTAGAGTCTCTTCATAGCTTTATTTCCCCGTTTCAGTCATGTTAAGGACGACAAACACGTACTCAAGCCTTTCAAAATCAGCAGCCGGCTTCACAAGTGCTTGTTTGAAAAGTGCTCCCGGCTCTTTTGTCACTTTTTCAACTTTTCCTATTACAAGGCCTTTTGGAAATCTGCTCATGCCAGAAGTGGTTATAATATCTCCTTCTAAGACCTCCGCATCAAGGGGAAGGTATATCATGACAAGTCCCCCTTGAGAATCTCCCCTTACTATCCCATTATCCCTGGTCCTTACATCTACAGCGCTTACCGAACTATCCCTATCTATAATTGCCAAAACCTTAGCCCAGTTATCACCCACCTGCGTCACTTGCCCTACCATGTTTCCCTTTTCGTCTAAAACTGCCATTCCGGGCTTTATTCCATCTCTTTTACCCCTGTCAATGGTAAATATATTAAACCAGTTGCCAGGATTTTTACCTGTGATAGAAGCTAACTTAAGGTCAAGCTCTGGATTTTCTGTCTTAAAATCAAGCGCTTCTTTTAGCCTCAGATTTTCATTTTTTAATTCCTGAAGCTCTATATTTTCCTTCCTCAATTTCTCCACTTCTTTTTGAAGCTTTTCATTTGTAGCCCTTAAAGTCCCAATCTCTCTTATAGAGGAAAAAAAATCAGAAATGCCATTTGTCATCCGATAAAAGACCTTGCCTACAGGAGTAAACACACTGCCTATCACAGATTCTGCTTTCGTAAGATATCTCTCTGTATCATAAGTATAAGCCATGGCGGCAATAAGCGCCACGGCTATTAAAAGCACCAAAATAAGCTGCCTATTTCTAAAAAAACGGGGCACTTAAAACACCTCTCAAACTCTAGTTGCAGGGCTTAAAACTCTCCTGAACAAAGAACTTTCTTCCAAAATCTTACCCGCTCCAAGTGCTACACAATCTGTAGGATTATCCGCTATCTGAACAGGCATTCCTGTCTCCTGCCTTATGAGCTTGTCTATGCCACTCAAGAGGGCTCCTCCACCTGTCAGCATTATACCCCTGTCCATAATGTCCGCAGCTAATTCTGGCGGAGTCTTCTCTAGAGTCATCTTTATAGCCTCAACAATGCTAGAAAGAGGCTCTTTTAAGGCTTCTAGAATCTCGGTAGAAGTAATTCTCAAAGTCTTTGGAAGACCAGAGACCAAGTCTCTTCCTCTTATGTCCATTGACTCTTCTTTCTCTTTTGGGAAAGCCGAACCAATCTGAATCTTTATCTCCTCAGCAGTTCTTTCTCCAATCATAAGATTGTATTCTCTCTTTATATAATTTATTATGGCCTCATCCATTTCATCTCCGCCAACCCGCAAAGACTTGTTAGTCACTATCCCGCCAAGGGAAATCACCGCAACATCAGTAGTTCCACCGCCAATATCCACCACCATGCTGCCGGTAGGCTCTTCTACAGGAAGCCCTGCACCAATAGCTGCTGCCATTGGTTCTTCTACAGTATGGGCTTCTTTTGCACCTGCCTGCAAAGCCGCTTCAATTACTGCTCTTTTTTCTACCTCTGTAACTCCCGAAGGAATGCCAATTATCACTCTTGGCCTGAAAAGCCCTTTCCTGGGATTTACTCTGCTTATGAAGTGATCCAGCATGGCTTTTGTTATATCAAAATCTGCTATGACCCCATCCCTCATGGGCCTTATAGCAATTATGTTTCCGGGAGTCCTTCCTACCATCCTCTTCGCTTCTTCGCCAACGGCAAGGATCGTCTTTGTATCTGTTCGCATTGCCACAACCGAAGGCTCTCTTAAAACAATCCCTTTTCCTTGAACATAAACTAAGGTTGTAGCAGTTCCTAAGTCGATTCCAATATCCCTTGAAAATCCTCTCATCTGTGTATACTCCTTCCTTTCTTATTCAAAATCATAATACCCTTTTTCTTTGAGACTTATACCTCTCCCATCTCCAATTATAACATGGTCCAAGACTTTTATTCCAAGAATATTACCCGCTTCCACCAATCTTTTTGTCACTTCTACATCCTCCCTGCTAGGAGTAGGGTCTCCACTCGGATGGTTGTGAACTAAAATTATAGAAGAAGCAGACCTTTCTATAGCAGCTTTAAACACCTCCCTAGGATGAACGATTGAGGTGTTTAAACTCCCTATAGAAATCGTCTCAATGGCAATTATTTTATTTTTAACGTTTAGCATCACTACTTTGAAATGCTCTTTAGAAAGGTACCTCATTTCCTCCATCAAAAGGTTTATGACGTCTTCAGGAGAAGTTACAGAAAAATTTTCCCCTTGCGTTGAAAGCATCAATCTTCTTCCTAACTCCACTGCCGCTTTTAATTTTACAGCTTTTGCTATTCCAATCCCCCTTATATTCGCAAGCTTTTCCACACTTGAGTTGACAATAAACTTTAATCCTCTCTCCTCTGTAATGAGCTTTTGAGCCAAACTTATAGCATTTTCTCTTCTGCTCCCTGTACCTATTATTATGGCAATCAATTCGGCATTTGAAAGCACCTGGGGTCCGTATTTTATTAGCCTTTCTCTGGGCCTTTCTTCATAAGGCAAGTCTTTTATCCTTATATTCAAATCCTCTCCCAACCCACTTCACCCCAAATTCCCTTTTTAACAGGTCAAAAAGCTTGGCAACAGGCAGTCCTACTACATTGAAATAATCTCCCTCAATTTTTTCCACAATTAAGGACCCGAATCCTTGAATAGCGTATGCACCGGCTTTATCCCAGCATTCTCCTGTATCTATATAGTTTGATATATCTTCATCTTCTAATCTTCTTATCCACACTTTTGTCTCTTGATAATCGACAGAATGCTTCATCTCTGGAAGCTTAATTACTGCTATTCCTGTATAAACGATATGTTCTCTGCCTTGCAAAGTTTTTAACATAGAAAAAGCTTCTTCTCTGTCTTTTGGCTTGCCCAAAATCTCGCCATCTACTACCACAATCGTATCAGCCGCTATCACTATTGCTTCCTCTTTTATGTTCTCAGCTGCTTTTAGCGCCTTTTTAAAGGCTAAATCCATCACATATTTTGATGGTTCTTTTTCGCTTGAAACCTCTTCAATGTCATTCTCCACAATTTGAAATGGAAAATTTAGATTTTCAAGAAGTTCTCTTCTCCTCGGAGATTTAGACGCGAGAAAAATTTTCATACATCCCACCTACATCTTGTAATAGGAATAAATAGCCAATATAAGTCCTATTACAGTGCCTATATTTATTTTAAAAGTGAGCATAAAAGAGAACTTTAAAAAATTGAGGTCCAGTGTCAAAGGATTGTTCATGCCTATTACTTGAGCGTAAGAAAGTTCTTTGAAAAAACGTCCCAAAAGGTCTCCTACAAAACCACCTAGTATCAGTCCTACTAAGAGCAAAAACAACAATGTCCAGCCGCTTTTTCCTCTTCTCAAATCGTTTCACTCCTTGTGGCAAATATCATTCCTTTTTATTATATCACAAATTATATATATTTCTATAACTAACTTTTGAATAAAAAAATGGCAAAGCCCCCAACAAACGTTGGGGACCTTCCTTTATTTCACGAGAGGATAAAGCTCTTTTCTTGAATAGTGGGTGTGCAGAAGTTCGTGGGATTTCTCGCTCAAAGGATAACCCAGGAATTCCTCGTAAAGCCTCTTTATCGCCGGGTTCTCGTGGGACTTTCTTATAGGCAGGTTCTTGTCTATCTCGTAAATTGCCTTTGCCCTTAATTTCTTGACTTCTTCCATCTCGTTAGGATTGTGGATTGGCTGTCCTCCACCCATTATACAGCCACCTGGGCATCCCATCACTTCTATAAAGTGATACTCGACTTCTCCTGCCTTTACCTTGTCAAGGAGCTTCTTAGCATTTCCTGTTCCATTGGCAATAGCAATCTTTATATCCATCCCGTCAATTGTTATTGTAGCCTCTCTCACACCTTCTAAACCTCTCACTTCTTCAAAATCTATCTTCCCTATATCTCTTCCCTCTACAATTTCAGCGACAGTCCTTAATGCTGCCTCCATGACACCGCCTGTAGCCCCAAATATGGCACCTGCTCCTGTAGACATGCCTAAAGGCTCATCAAATTCTTCATCTTTTAAGTTCACAAAATCGATTCCCATCTCTTTTATCATTCTCGCAAGCTCTCTTGTGGTAAGCACGGCATCCACATCTTTCATTCCATTTCTTATCATCTCTTCTCTTTCAATCTCAAGCTTCTTCGCTGTACATGGCATTATTGACACTACGAATATATCTTTAGGGTCAAGCCCTTTTTTCTCCGCGTAGTAGCTCTTTACCAGTGCCCCCATCATCATGTGAGGAGATTTGCAGGTGGAGAGATTGTCTATAAACTCCGGATAGTACTTCTCACAGAAAGCTATCCAGCCAGGGCTGCAGGAGGTTATCATAGGAAGCTTTCCGCCATGTTTTATTCTCTCTAAAAGCTCAGAACCCTCTTCCATTATCGTGAGGTCTGCTGCAAAGTTTGTATCAAATACCGCATCAAATCCCATTCTCCTCAGTGCTGCTGCCATCTTCCCTGTGACAATGGTACCAACAGGCATTCCAAACTCTTCTCCTAATGCTACCCTTACAGCTGGAGCAGTCTGAGCTACAACGTATTTTTTGTCATCTGCCAAAGCTTCATAAACCCTCTTTGTATGGTCTTTTTCGTATATAGCTCCAACAGGACATACCATTATGCACTGGCCACAGCTAATACAGGGTGAATCCTTTAAGCTTCTTCCAAAAGATGGAGCTACCATTGTCTTAAATCCTCTGTTTACCATTCCAATAGCAAATACATTCTGAACTTCTGAGCACACTGCAACACATCTTCTGCAGAGCACACACTTATTAGGGTCTCTCACAACTGCAGGGGAGGCATCATCTATAGGGTATTTTATATTTTCCCCTTCAAACCTTATTTCCTCTACTCCAAGTCTTTTAGCAAGGGCTTGAAGCTCACAATTGGTGCTTCTTACGCAGGTCAAGCAGTTTCTATCATGATTTGACAGTATGAGTTCAAGATTTAGCCTGCGAGCTTCCCTTATCTTTGGAGTATTGGTATAGACTTTCATCCCATCAAACACGGGGTAGGTGCAGGAAGTCTGTAAATTCCTTACTCCCTCTATCTCAACTAGACATATGCGACAAGCCCCAATTTGATTTATCTCTTTCAAATAGCAAAGAGTAGGTATGTCTATGCCGGCTTCTTTTGCCGCTTCCAGTACCGTATAGTAGGAAGGCACTTCTACAGTTATGCCATCTATTGTAACGCGAACTTTGTCCATCCTTTTACACTCCTTCCTCTTTTATTTTTTGTATATTGCGCCAAACGGACACTTATCAATACATGTTCCGCACTTAATACACTTCTCTTGGTCAATCACATAAGGCGTCTTTGGCTTACCAGAAATAGCTCCAACAGGACAGTTCTTTGCACAAATTCCACAGGCTTTGCACTTTTCAGGATCTATAACAAAGCTTAAAAGCGCTGTACATACACCGGCAGGGCACCTTTTTTCTTTTATGTGGGCCTCATATTCGTGCCTGAAATATCTCAAAGTAGAAAGTACAGGATTGGGTGCTGTCTGTCCAAGACCACATAGAGCCGTTGCCTTTATGGTCTTTGCCAGTTCTTCTAACTTTTCAATATCTCCTTCTTCTCCTTTTCCGGAAGTTATCTTATCCAAAAGCTCCAGCATCCTCTTCGTACCAATCCTACAAGGAGCACACTTACCGCAGGATTCATCGACAGTAAACTCGAGGAAGAACTTCGCCACATTGACCATACATGTGTCTTCATCCATCACAACAAGTCCGCCAGAACCCATCATCGCACCTGCACTGGTTAAAGAATCATAATCAATCGGAGTATCTAAAAGCTCTGCCGGTATGCATCCGCCAGAAGGACCGCCTATCTGAACAGCTTTGAATTTCTTTCCTCCGGGTATTCCTCCGCCTATTTCGTATATGATTTCTCTTAAAGTTGTACCCATAGGCACTTCAATGAGTCCGGTGTTATTCACCTTACCGGTGAGAGCAAAAACTTTCGTTCCTTTAGATTTTTCTGTTCCAATGCTTGCGAACCATTCTCCGCCGTTTAATATGATGGGAGGAATATTTGCAAAAGTCTCCACGTTATTTATAATTGTGGGTTTGCCCCATACACCCTTCACCGCCGGGAAGGGGGGTCTTGGCCTCGGCTCTCCTCTTTTACCCATAATAGAGTTTAAAAGAGCTGTCTCTTCACCGCAGACAAAAGCACCTGCTCCAAGCCTTATTTCAATGTCAAAGTCAAACCCTGTGCCAAATATATCCTTTCCTAAAAGTCCGTACTCTCTCGCCTGCTGAATCGCAATCTTAAGCCTTTTTACAGCCAGAGGATACTCTGCTCTCACGTATATATAACCGTGATTTGCACCTATTGCATATCCAGCTATTGCCATTGCTTCTAAAACACTGTGGGGGTCTCCTTCCAGTATGCTTCTATCCATGAAAGCGCCAGGGTCTCCTTCATCAGCATTGCACACAACATATTTAGGGGTTTCTTTCTGCTTGTAAGCAAATTCCCATTTCACACCTGTTGGGAATCCGCCACCGCCTCTTCCCCTTAATCCTGATTTTTTGACCTCTTCAATTACTTGCTCAGGAGTCATCTCTGTAAGAACCTTCGCAAGCGCTTTATACCCGTCAAAAGCAATAGCTTCTCTTATGTCTTCAGGGTTTATCACACCGCAGTTTCTAAGAGCAATTCTTCTCTGTTTTCTGAAGAAAGGTGTCTCCTCCAACGGCTTTATAGCCTTTTCTTCTAGGCTCTCACCGTAGATGTACTTTCTGACAGGTCTTCCCTTTAAAAGATGCTCCTCTACGATCTCAGGCACATACTCTGGCTTTACTCTGCTGTAAAAAACCCCTTCCGGGTAAACTACCACAACAGGACCCAGCTCGCAGAGTCCAAAGCATCCTGTCCTCACAACCAGTATTTCTTTGTCCAAACCCGCTTTTTTAATCTCTTCTATGAAACGTTCAGCTACCTCGTCAGAACCTGATGAAGTACAGCCAGTTCCACCACATACCATTACGTGAGACCTGTAAAGCATCTAATATCCCTCCTCTTACTCGTAATTTTCTATAGTCCATTCCCTGATTGGGTGGCCATTTATCACATGTTCCACTACTATTTGTCTTGCCTTCTTTTCATCAACCTTTACATAAGTGACTTTCTCCTGCCCCGGCATATAAACATCGACAATCGGCTCTAACTTGCACATGCCTATACATCCTGTCTCTGTCACAAGCACATTTGTCACATTTCTCTTTGCCAGTTCGTCCAGTATTGCCATCATAACCTGCCTTGCCCCTGCTGCAATGCCACAAGTAGCCATTCCAACAGCAATTCTTACTCCCGACCTATCTTTTCTGAGGTTTATCTTTTCAAGAGTTTCCTTTCTAATCCTTTCTAATTCTTCTAATGTCTTCATTTTTACACCTCCATTTCACTTTTCTTCATTCCCTCTTCTACATACTCTCTTATCCATGAGAGCACTCTTACATCATTCAAATTCACGTCTTTTAGAACTTCTCTAATCTTTTTTGTGTCAAATTCAAACTCTCGACTGCCTTTTTTAAATCTATAGACAATATCAATCTGCGGTGCTGACATTATTAAAGACACAATTGTAGAAGCTATATCCCCTATTGGAATGAGATTCACACTGGAAAGTTTAAAAGTCCCTTTTATCCTCGTGCCCTTTCCTTCTTCAGAGAAAATTTCGAAAGTTCCTTCGCACTCTTCTGTCAGTTCCTTAAAAAGCGGAATACCCAGTCCAACTCTTCTTTCTTTTCGCGTTGTGACAAAAGGACTTGTCACTTTTTCTAAAAATTCCTTTTTCATCCCACATCCATCATCTTTAACATAAACTGTCAAAAGGTCTTCCTGGGGATTTTCTTCTATTTCAATTTCAACATTTTTCGCTCCAGCTCTTACGCTATTTTGAGCCAAATCTAGTATATAGAGAGCCAACTCTTTCATGATTTATAAATCCCTATTCAAATTTTTTCAGTATTTCATCCACGTCATTAGGAGTAAGCCTTCCAAAAACTTCGCCGTTTATCATCATAACGGGTGCAAGTGCACATGCTCCAAGGCATCTTGTTGGCTCCAGAGAAAATTTACCGTCTTCTGTTGTCTCCCCTACCTCTATGCCCAACTTTTCCTTAATTTTTTCCAGCAACATAGCAGCTCCTCTAACATAACAAGCAGTTCCCATGCAAAGGTTTATTTTGTACTTTCCAGAAGGCTTCAGAGTAAATCTTGAATAAAAGGTCGAAATCCCGAATATCTCCGTCAAAGGAACCTTCATCTCCTGTGAGATGAAAAGCTGAACTTCTATGGGAAGATATCCAAAAATCTCTTGAGCGTCATTCATGACAGCAATTAGTGAACCGGGGATTTCTCTGTAATTTTCTATTGACTTTTTGAACTTCTCAACCTTATCTTTGCCAAACTTCTCTACAAGCTTTTCTTCCAAACTTGCTTCTTTCATGCCCTGCATTGCCTTTCCCTCCTTGAATGAGAAATTTCACAAAATTTTCATCATAGCACTTTTAATTCATCATTCGTTAATATTATATCATAATTTCATTAATTTTTTAACAAACATTTATAAAAAAATTTTTATTTTCTGATAATCACAACCATTTTGGTAGGATTACAAAAAAATTAGCAACCACAAAGCCAATCCACAATGCTTTTCAATGACAAGTCACAAGGTAGGAATTCTTCTCTTTCCGAAATATACCCCAGATGATGAGCATCAGAAGAGCTTATTATTCTATATTTTTTGCATTCTGGATGCTCTTTTAAAAAAACTTTTTTGTCAGTGCTCTTAGATATTTCAATTGTTGATAAACTTTTTATATTAGGAATAAACCCAAGATTAGAAATAATGCTGTAACTTCCCCTATTCACATGGGCAGGAACCGCAGCCCCCCTCCCCTCTATGTATTGAAAAATCTCGCTTATAGTAAAATTAGAAGATACTAACAGTAATTCCTCCATCTCCCCTATCTCCCTGTCCTTCTCATCCATTACAATTTGATTGCCAAAGATTGTTTTATTATTTTTTATTTTAGTCATATTTTTGTTAATAATTTCACTAAATTTGATACACTCTTCCACTGAATAAAAATAACACAGCACATGTACTTCTTCTTTAGTTTGCACTTCTATCCCAGGAACCACTATTAGGCCTTTTTTCCTCCCAATTCTATAAACAGCTTCTACATTTAAAGCTGAGTTGTGGTCTGTCACTGCGATTACATCTAGTCCCTTTAGGAGAGCCATATTGACTATGTTGTTAGGTGTCATATCATCGGATGCGCAGGGAGACAGACAGGTGTGAATGTGAAGGTCATAGTAAACCATCATTTCATCATCTCGTGCAGTATTATTGCCGCCTCATAAGAAGTTCCAGAAAAACTCAAAACAGGAATGCCCTCTTCTTCAGCCTTTGCTTTTGCATCTTCGTCTAACTTGACATTCTCTGGCAAAATCACACAGCTTATTTCAGAAAGAAGAGCTACAGCTATAACATTTATGTGGCTTTGAATGGTTATCCAAGCATCCTTCGCCTTTGCATGAGACATAACCCAGCTTAACAAATCGCAAATATACACTCCCTCAATTTCTCTATCGATCCCCTTCTCTCCCGCTACTAATGAAAAACCTTTTTTAAGAAGATTTTCTACTTTAATACCCATACATTCTCCTCTCCTTTTTACTTAATAACAGGTGGTTTTTTCCCCGCTAGATCATTTAACTCTTCCGCTAAGGCTTTTATTTTATCCTTCAAAATGAAGATACAGTCATTTTCTGTAGCACAGCCTTTTACAATGTCCTCTGCTAAAGCCCTGCAACTGGGAGACCCGCAAGATCCGCAGTCTAAACCTGGCAAAGTCTTGTGAGTTCTGTCTATTTCTTTCATCATTTCCAGTGCTTTAGAAATATCTTTGTCTAGCTTCATCACTTCACTTTTTTCTATTTTCTTTATCCACTTCACCTCTTCAAAACTTACAAGGTCTTCATCTACGGGAGGTTGTTCCCTCTTTGGCAGACTTTCAGCCAACTTCCTTATTCTATTTTTAGCAACAAAAGGATTCTCAACTGTCAGAGGTCCTCCTATACATCCGCCTATGCACGCTAGCCCCTCAAAAAAATCTAAATCACTCAATTTCCCAAGTTCTATCTCTTCTAAGACATCAATGACATTGTGTATCCCATCTACATATATGCTATTTTCTGTAAAAGTACCAAAAGCTTCTCCTCCTGAATTAGCCCATCCTACTCCTATCATGGTAGCTTTGCTCAAATCTCTTACTACAGTAGTTTTCGCTTTTTCAAGTATTTTCCCGTATATTTCCTTCATTGAAAAAGCTCCATCAATCTTGGATTTCTCTAGGCCTACTGGATTTCTTATGCTTGTCACTTTAGCAGCACAGGGAGATATAAAAAAAACTCCTATTTCTTCTTCTTTAAGCCCTGTTTTCTTCACTGCCTGTTTTTTTGCAATTATTGCAGCTGTGTCCATAGGAGAACATATATTAAGAAGATGGTCAATAAGAGATGGAAACCTAATCTGTATGAGCCTTACAACAGCAGGACATGCAGAAGAAATTACCGGTTTTTTCAGATTCCCCTTCTGTAAAGCTTCTCTTGTAAATTTAGAAACAATCTCTGCAGCATAAGCTACTTCAAACACCTCATCAAATCCAATATCTAAAAGAGCACTCAATATCTGGTTGATAGACAAGTCTTTAAACTGCCCGTATAGAGAAGGAGCAGGAAGAGCGATTTTATACCTGAAATTTTTCATAATTTCCAAACTATCCGTAACAGCCAGTTTGGCATGATATGGGCAGACTCTTATGCATTCTCCACAGTCAATACATCTTTCATTTATAATCCTGGCCTTCCCTTCTCTTACCCTTATGGCCTCCGTGGGACACCTCTTTATGCAGTTGGTGCATCCTCTGCACCTGTCCTTATCCAAAGTCACAGAATGAAAATAAGTCATCTTACACACCTCTTAAAACAATATTTCTGCCACTACAACAGTGCCATCTTTACTGCTTTTTATATCCATAAAATCCGAGTTTGCCTTTATATTGGGAAGTCCCATGCCTGCCCCAAATCCCATCTCCCTTATCTCTTCTGGAGCAGTAGAATAGCCTTCCTTCATCGCCAGCTCTATGTCCTCTATGCCAGGCCCTGTATCTTCCGCTATTATCCTGATCCTGTCCTCAAAAATCTCTATCTTAATAGTCCCTCCGTAAGAATGGATTATGATGTTCATCTCAGCTTCATAGCACACTATACAGCTTCTGCGCACTATATCAGGGGCCAAGGAAAGTTGCTTTAAAATTGCCCTTAAATTGCTTGACACCTCTCCAGCAGAATCAAAATCTCTCGCTTTTACTTCAAATTCCTTACTGTAAAGCGCCATTCTTTTCACCACTTCTGCAGGTCAGCCCATTGGAGTATAAAAGCCCACAGGCAATATAAAGAGGGTATTTCGTCTTCATCACCACAAGGCCTGCTTTTTTTGCCTGTTCCAGCACATCATCTCCTGGGCTTTTCCCTCTTACAAAGATTATACATTTTATGTCACCCACAACTTCTGCAGTTCTCACCACCTGAACATTAGTAAGGCCTGTCAATAATACTGCTTTTTCATCCCGAGATGCCAGCACATCGCTCATCAAATCAGCACCACATGCAGTAAATACTTCCTCTTCCAACTTTTCTTCTCCCAAAAGCACTTGAGCCTCTAAAATCTCTTTTATCTCCCTAAGCTTCACAGCAAGCACCCCGCTATTTCGCAATATTTTCTAAAAAATTGTTATAATCTCCCCATGAATTCCACAAAAGCTGCTGCAAAAGTGAAAAAGTATTCTTATCTTTTAAGCTGCTGGAAATCTCTATCAACTTTACACTGTCTGCTATTTTTTGAACAATCTTGTCGACCTCTCCAGATATCTCTTCCACTTCTTTTTCTTTAAATGCCTTTTTGTCTTTATTCATCACCTCTACTTTTCTTTTCAATTCTTGTACCTCTTGAGGTTCAATACTTCCATTAAAGCTCTTAAATGAAAGAACAGAAATGTACCCCAAAATTTGCTGGAATTCGTCTAATTTGTTTGTAAAATATTCTATTTCTGATGTTAAATTCTTGTCATATTTTATTTTTAAATAAGGCGACTTTTTGGCATAAACTTCAGGCGTAATCCCTTTAGAACTCATCAAACCTGCAAACTCCAGAGCTTCTTCCTTAGTCAGAAACAAACCTATAACCACTTTATATTTCTCACCGTCTCCCTCAATAAAAGAAAAAATGCCGTTTAATCTCAGCAAATCTTGGCGATATTTGGCCTCTTCGTATTTGCCGTGAACACTTTCCACTACCTCAAATCCATCTATTCCTTTTATTGTAATATACTGAGGCTTAGCCTCTTCTTTTGAAATATTTGGTTCCACAACATTTTGCGAAATAAAATAACCAATCAGCAAAGAAACCAGCGGAATTATAATGATGACTAACAGCACTTCCAGCATTCCCTCGTTTTTCATCCCATATCTTCCTCTTCTTAATCGTTACACCTATATTATACTATACTTTTTCTAAAAATCCTTTAAAAATTTTTTCTAGGCCTTTTTTACTATTTTGCTCACAAAAAAGAGGTATTTGAAATTTTTTGTCGAATTATAAAAGTGAGGTGAAAAAAATTATGATTGACAGCGTAATAAACAGCATAATTGAGGAAAAATTTAAGGAAATACAGAGTAGACTCCCAGCCAATGTAAAAATATTTAGCACATCCTTAAATTTTCAAGAAATATTAAATAGCGAAATAGAGAATATCAATCAAAAGGATTCTCCCTCTGAAATTGAAAAACTAATACGAGAAGCCAGTCAAAAATATGGAGTAGACGCAAACCTCATAAGGTCAGTCATAAAAGCCGAATCCAACTTCAATCAGTTTGCTGTATCCCCTAAAGGAGCAATGGGTTTGATGCAGCTCATGCCATCCACGGCAAAGGAATTAAATGTAAAAAATCCTTTCGACCCTTCTCAAAACATAGACGGAGGAGTGAGATACCTAAAAAATTTACTAGATACATATAAAGATGTAAGATTGGCTCTTGCTGCTTACAATGCAGGTCCTCAAGCTGTAGAAAAATACCAAGGCATTCCCCCTTACCCTGAAACTATAAATTACATAAACAAAATTTTAAATGACTTGTATAAATAAAAGGGAGCCAAAAGGCTCCATTTCTATTTTTGTTTTGCACTTTTGTACCTCTGCTGGGAATCCAAAATTTTCTTTCTTATTCTTATGCTCTGAGGCGTAACTTCTACCAACTCGTCATTATCTATAAATTCTAGAGCTTCCTCTAAAGTCATCTTTTTCACAGGAGAAAGCCTTAGGGCTTCTTCAGCCGTTGCAGACCGCAAATTGGTGACGTGTTTTTTCTTACATACATTGACTTCAATATCCCCACTTCGGGAATTCATGCCGACAACCATTCCTTCGTACACCTTGGTGCCTGGCTCAATAAAAAGAGTTCCCCTTTCCTGAGCGTGATAAAGGCCGTAAGTCGTGGCAATACCCGTCTCAAAAGCAACAAGAGCTCCCCTTGATCGAGAGGGAATTTCACCTTTGTAAGGTTCATAGCCGTAAAACACAGAGGTCATTATTCCATTTCCCTTTGTATCAGTCAAAAACTCTGACCTGTATCCTATCAAACCCCTTGTAGGAATCTTAAACTTAAGCCTTATAGTCCCCGGTTTTAAAGTGTGCATGTCCATCAATTCGGCTTTCCTGGGCCCCAATTTTTCCATTACAACTCCCATGTACTCTTCTGGAATATCTACGGTCAAAAGCTCAATAGGTTCCATCTTTACTCCATTTACTTCCTTGAATATAACTGTAGGTTTTGAAACCTGTAGCTCATATCCTTCCCTTCTCATAGTCTCAATCAAAATAGAAAGGTGCAATTCTCCTCTGCCAGAAACCTTAAAAGAATCAGGGGAATCTGTCTCCTCCACTCTTAAAGCCACATTTGTCTCCAGTTCCTTAAAAAGTCTTTCTCTTAGATGTCTAGAAGTCACGTATTTCCCTTCTGTTCCTGCAAAGGGACTGGTATTCACACTAAAAGTCATGGACACAGTAGGCTCCTCAATTTCTACAAAGTCTACAGGTTCAGGGTTGTCCTTATCCGCTATTGTCTCTCCTATCTCAATATCTCTAATTCCCGAAACGGCTACTATATCCCCAAGTTTTGCCTCTTCCACAGGCACCCTTCTTAATCCCTCAAATTGGTATATGTTGTTTATGTTGAACTTCTGAATACTTCCACCCTTTTTGCATATCGCCACTTCTTCTCCAGCTTTAATTCTGCCTCTCACTACCTTTCCAATAGCAATCCTGCCGATGTAGTCGTCATAGTCCAAAGTAGTGACTATAAGCTGAAAAGGTCCCTCTATGTCTCCTGAAGGAGCAGGAATGTATTTTATTATAGTTTCAAATAGAGGCCTTAAATCACGAGATTCCTCCTTTAAATCTAATTTTGCTATGCCACCTTTTCCAGAAGTATACACAACAGGAAAATCAATCTGGTCATCATTGGCGCCAAGCTCTATAAAGAGGTCAAAAACCTCGTCAATGACCTCATTTGGCCTTGCATCAGGCCTATCAATTTTACTTATTACAACTATTGGCTTTAAATCAAGCTCCAAAGCCTTGCTCAAAACAAATCTCGTCTGGGGCATAGGTCCTTCAAAAGAGTCTACCAGAAGAAGCACTCCATCTACCATCTTCAAGACTCTTTCAACTTCACCGCTAAAATCAGCATGTCCTGGCGTATCAACTATATTTATTTTCACATTTTTATACCTTACCGCCGTATTCTTAGCTAATATTGTTATTCCTCTTTCTCTTTCAAGGTCATTAAAGTCAAGTATTCTCTCTTCCACTTTCTCATTCCACCTGAATATACCGCTCTGTTTTAACATGGCATCCACCAAAGTAGTCTTGCCGTGGTCTACATGAGCTATAATCGCTACATTTCTTACATCTTCCCTTACTGCCCTCATAAGGTATCTCCTTCCATAAAAAGGTATATCATGTACAGTATTATATGATATACCAAGCCATCAAAATAGTCAATATAAAAAGAGCACTTTGATAGTGTCAAGATACTGTAGGATTTTTTTAAGACAACCCCTGAAACTTAGTTAATTTCAGCCTTCAACTTATCATGCTTTTTTATATAACTTGTGCATATTTTAATGCTCTTAAAACCCTATATATTGGCGTTACTTTCCCTATATTCAAAACTGTAATATTGTTTATCTTTTCATTTGTAGACGTTTTAACTCTCCTTACCGCTTCTTTTATTTGCTTCTTCGTTAATTTGTAACTTCCTGCATTTATATTCTTTTTCTTGCCCCATTCTACTTCTCTTAAGTCTCCTCCATTCTTGCTAAATACCCTTAATTTCGCCATTAGTTTTAATCCTTCTCTGCTCCACCCTAATGGATTCCTGCTTAGTCTTGCTGAAAATACATGGCTTATATGTCCTTCTGCACTGCACCCTATTACATCTTCGTCTTCGTTGTATATTTTTATCCCTTCCCAATTGTTTAGTATGTATTTCTTTGCTTCTTTTATCTTCTCTTTCTCTCTCTCTTCCTCTGCTGCCTTTATTAACTCATCAAATACCTTCTTTACTCTTTCTTTATCCCCTTCATTTATTGCTCTCCATATCTTATCCCTATACTTTGGCTCTTTTGATGTAGCTTTTAATACGTATTTGTTTAAATGATATCTGTCTAGTACAAACCTTGATTTTAATATCCATTTTAATCCCTCTTTTATCCACGGTGCCCCATCTCCTGCTATGTATATCTTCTCTATCTTCTCTTCTTTGTAATTGTCTTCTATGTAATTTGCTACATCTATCCATATGTCTTCAGGTTTCTCTCCTACATATGCTTTGTAATAGACATTCTTCAGTACGTTCCTTCCGTTTTTCTCTTCTCTACCTTCATGTATGTATACTAATCGTGGAGTTTCATCTCTCCCGTCCTGTAAAGGTACATGGTCCTCGTCTGCCTCTATGTATAAAACCCTTACTTCTTTCTTTTCTTTTATTTCTCTCTTTACTTCTACTTCCCCTATTTCCCTTATTGCATTTAATACCGTCTGTTTACTTAACTCCTCTGGACATGCTTTTTTACTACTTCTCTCATATGATTCTTCTATTGCGTTTTCTACTAACTTTATCTTTACTCCCTTTTCTATCCTATCGTGCCGTCCTATCTCTAATGCATCATCCACCAAATATGTATATCTCCCATCCTCTTTAGATTTGTAATATGTCCTCTCATATTCAATATCCCCAAGGACTGTCGTTAATCTCTTTTTATCTTTCCTCTCTACTACCCATTTTTCTTTCCTTCTCTTGTCTTCTTTTATTATCCTATCTAACTCTTCAATAATTGCTTCTATTGCCCCTCTACCTAGTTTGTCCGTGAGTTCCTTTATCCTTGCTACAAGCTCTGTAATATTCATTCCTTTGTTTAACAAATCACCAAAAATTTCTACTACTTCCTCAGTGAAATTTAGAGCATTTTGTAGTATAATATCCTCAAAGATATGTTTTTTCACAAGAGACACCCCTTTCTGTGATGTTTTGTTTCCAAGTTCTATTTTATCACAGGGGTTGTCTCTTGTTTTTTTCACTCAAAAAATCCTACGATAATTTTACACTATGGAGCACTTTTAAAGTGCTCTATTTAATCACTCTTTTTGCTTTTACATAGTGGGAAAGGTAATAACCTTCATTTAGAGGACTTATAATCACCTTTCCAGCCCCTGAAGAAGCGTGTATGAACTGTCCATCTCCAATATATATCCCTACGTGATTTATAATGCTACTTCCCAGAGTTCTAAAAAATACCAAGTCACCTTTTTCTAAGCTGTCGCGAGTAACCGTATCCCCTACGTTAGCCTGCTCATCCGCAGTCCTGGGTAAACTAAAACCAAAGTTTGAAAATACATACGATACAAAGCCCGAACAGTCAAAACCTTTAGGAGAACTTCCACCATACACGTACCTCGTACCCAGAAAAGACTTGGCAAAATCTATTAATTTATCTACGAGGCTTCTGTCCACTTCCCCTCTTGATGCATAAACCCCGCTTCTGACTGATAAGTACTCCCTGTAAATCCAGCCTTCCTGTCCATTTGAAAGTTTCACTTTGTACCAGCCGTTCTGCCTGTCTAAAACCTCAACCTGGGTACCTTTACTAAGCTGCATCAAAACTTTCCCTGATAAGCTGCCTTCACTCCTTAAATTTACATAATTTCCCGTCACAACTCCTACGCTAACTTCACCCGTATCTCCGCGCGAAACTCCATTAGAAGACCTGACTGATAAGTACTCTCCGTAAATCCAGCCCTCTCTTCCATCAGAAAGCCTTATCCTGTACCAGTCACCTTGCTTCTCTAAAACAGTAACTACTTCGTCCTTACTCACTTGCGTAATTACGCTGCCAGAGAGGCTCCCCTCTGTTCTCACATTTACATAATTCCCCGTAACCTTTCCAACCCCTAATCCCTCTGCAAAAACTGGATGCAAAAAAGAATTCCCTATTAATGTCATGCCAAAGACAGAAACACCAAAAATAATTTTACCTATTTTCGATTCCATTTTGCAAATCTCCTTCCTTTAATGCCTCCGGAGTTAGCTGTCGGGTGCGGGACAGAAGGCATCCCTACTGCGGGAATCCGCAGATTAACCCCAAAAAGCGGTTCCTCCGTACCTTTCGGATTCGGCAAGATTGCAAACTTGTCTTTTTTTCTATCTTACCATACAGAAACTTCAAAGTCAATGTTTACATTACATTTTCTTAAAAAAATTTAATCTTTTATAAATTGCAATATTAAATGCAACACCTAATGAAAATCATGTAGATATAGGATTTGGAACAAATCATATATAACCTTAAGCCCATCTTAGTTAACAAATTGAGCGAAGGTCGTGATTTGTCAAGGGTTAAAGTCAGTCGAAGCCTGCCCCTTGACAAATCACGAACGAGCTCTAAACTTTATAAGGGATGGGCTTAACAGATTTTTGCCAGCTCTTCATAAAAGTATTCCTTAGGCGTTTTGTAATTTAACAATTTTCGTGGAAGGTTATTAAGCCAGTTTTCTACTCTCTTTATCGTATCTATAGATAAATCTTTAATACTTTTACCTTTAGGGATGAAACGTCGTATAAGACCGTTATGTCGTTCATTTGTAGCTCTTTCCCAAGATGAATATGGATGTGTATAATATACTTCTACGCCATATTCTAAAAGAGCACTTTCTAAATCACTAAACTCTGTACCATTATCAGATGTTATGGTTTTAAAGACCTTGCTTAAATTGTCACCAAACATATCTTTTAATTTTGATAATGCATCTTTAACAGATTTATTGTCTTTTGCATCTAATAAGAATATTATTTCATGGCGAGTCTTACGCTCTATTAATGTTAAAAGGACCTTGTCATTAGATTTCTTGCCAATTAACGTATCTATTTCCCAATGCCCAAAAACTTCACGGCTTTCAACTTCTTTAGGCCTAAAATCAATACTTTTACCCATAATACGTTTATTTTTACGGTTTTGTTTCTTCCTTGGTTTTAAGCGTAGTTTTAAAGGTAAATCAATGTTTTTAACTTTTAATAATCCTCTATCTATATAGTTGTACAGTGTTTTAGTACAAACAATAGTTTTATTATTCCAGCTTGGGTCCTTTTTACAATAACCTACAACTGCATCTGGTGACCATTTTTCATTTAATATTTTATTTTCAGCATATTTCAAGAAATCTTCTGCTTTAGCTACTTTAAATTTAGCTCCGCAATTTGAGCGATTTTTTTCGTAGATAGCTTGACCGGTTTCAGGAAAATAGCTTGTATAAGAAGATAAATCACTTCTAAGTTGTGTAGTAGTTCCACGTTTAATTTCACGGCTTATAGTGCTTGGAGATCGATTAAGTTTTTTAGCAATATACCGAATACTTCTTCCTTCTTTGAGTAATGCATAGATCTCTCCTCGTTCGTAGCTACTTAAGTGTTTAAAAGAACGCTTTTTTGTGGTATCATTATTATGAACCATAGTGAAAATCCTCCTTGTATGATGTTTAGTTGACACCTATATCATACACGATTTTCACTATGGTTTCTATTCTTTTATCTGTTGCATTTAATTATACAACTAACCAAAAATTTAATCTTTTCTTAATATAGTTTATAAAAATTTAATCTTTGTGACACAAAAAAATAAAGGGGTTTTCCCCTTTTCTCTCTGGTGCGGCGGGTGGGACTTGAACCCACACGGGATTAGCCCATACGCCCCTCAAACGTACGCGTCTGCCAGTTCCGCCACCGCCGCGAAACTTCCTTGTACGTCATAAATTATATAATCTTTTATCTCACCTGTCAATACTGTTTTTTTAAATACCAACTAGAAATATTGTTAAAAACATTAAAAGAAGTGGGGTCAATCCCTTTTACATTACCATAGGCCATAACGGCGCCTTCTAAGTAAAAAAGCCCTATCACTGGCTGTTCTTCAGCCAAAAATTCCCCTACCTTATAATAGTTATTTCTTAAACTTTTTTCATCTGTTTCTGAAAATACTTTGTTAAAGAGGTCATCAAGTGATGGATTGCTATATCCCATAAAATTGTCTTTCCCTCTCGTCATAAACATGGAAGAAATATCCTGATTATAGTTTAAGTTCCACTCCATTAAAGCCAAATCAAAATTCCCTGAAAAAACAGATTTAAGCAAGTCATCCCATGAAGCAGGGACTACATTTATATCAATTCCAATTTCTTTTAGATTGGTCTTTATAATCTGCGCCACTTTTAAAAGGTATGGATTGTCAGAATTTACTAGCAAATTAAACTTAAGCTGATATCCGCCTTTTGTGCCTATCCCGTTTGCCTTTAACCACCCAGCATCCTGTAGCACCTTATCAGCTTCTTTTATGCTGTAGACAGAAGCGATCTTAGGGCTATAAAGCCAGGAATCAGGTCTTATCGGAACATTAGATTTTAATCCGTGCTTAAAATAAACCTCTCTTAAAATCCTGTCCACATCTATTCCATAGGCTATAGCCTTTCTCACAGCCACATCTGAAAATACCTGTTTTTTTAGATTTGGTGCCAAAAATACGTACCTTTGCAGCGTGTACTTGTATATGTTTATACTAGAATTCTCCCTGTACTTATCCCAGTCCACATCCTTAATAAAAGTAAAATCTGCTTCTTTGCTCAGAAAAGAAGTTATCATGGCATTTTCATCAGACACTATTTTAAAATTTATCTCTTCTAAATGAGGTTTCTCCCCCCAGTAATGCGGATTTCTCTTTAAAACAACAGAATTGCCTTGACCGTAAGAGACAATCTTATATGGACCCGTCCCAATAGGAACTAGTAGAGGGTTTACAATATCTCCTTTGTCTTTGTACTGGTGCTCAGCCACAATTGGAAAAATAAATAAAGCCAAAGGATTCGCCACAGGTCCGTTTAAACTTACTTCAAACTCATAATCGCCTATTTCTCTGTAGGAAGAGATGTGCGCCTTTATTAAATCTTTATAAGGGCTTTTGGACCCTTTGTCAAGGAAAGAATCCATTGTAAATTTCACATCTCTTGCTGTAAAACTCTCCCCGTCCTGCCACTTTATATTTTTCCTCAGATAAAATTTTATATTTAATCCATTTACTTCCCATTTATAGGCAAGAAGAGGAATAGGCTTTAAACTTTTATCAAGTGTAACAAGCGGTTCGAGGGTTAAATTGAGAAGCTGTCTTACCATTTCATTGTCATTCAAAAAAGGATTTAAAGTGTCAAAAGAAGTTATATTAACCCTCAAAGTTCCGCCTTCCTGAATTTCTTCCTGAGAGGCTTCTTTCTTACTTTCCTTCTTTTCAGGAATTGCAGTAATATCTGGAGAATTAATTTTACAGCCGGTCAGTAAAAATGCAAAAATAAAAACAAAAGCCAGAAATCTTTTCATTAACACTCATCTCCGGAAATCACTTAATCTTTTTTAACTTCTTGTTTTCTATTATTCCCGGAATCCTCCCTCTTTTTGCCACAGGAACTCCTTCAACTTCTTTTATGTCCATAGTCATATCAATAGGCTGTGCATCAGAAATATAACTCCCTACCCCAAAAGCATCTGCCCCGCTCTCTGCAAGGAGTGCGACTCTCTCAGGCGTAAGCCCACCTGAGACTATGATCTTTACATGAGAAAAGCCCTTTTGATTAAGCCTTTGCCTTAATTCATAGACTAGATCAGGTGTAACTCCTCCCCTTTCAGAGGGAGTATCAAGCCTTACACCGTACAACCTGTCTCCGAGAAATTCAGCAACCCTTAAAGCTTCTTCCACTTCATCCTTAAAAGTGTCTACTAAAATAGTAATCTTTTCATCAGGGGGAGTTATATCTCTATAGGCTCTTGCCACTTCTAAAGTATCTCCTACTATCAAAAAAGCCGCATGAGGTACAGTTCCTCTTGGCTCTTTGCCCATCAATTTCGCACCGAGTATACAACTTGCATCATCCGCTCCTCCCACCAAGGCAGCTCTTTCCATAACAGGTGCTACAGCGGGATGAACATGTCTTGCTCCAAAGCAGAGTACAGGTTTGTCCTTAGCCACTTCTTTGAGCTCTCTTGCAGCAGTAGCCCATCCAGAAGAGCTGGCTAGAATGCCCAAAATAGCAGTTTCATACACCCCAAATTCGCTATAGGGTCCTCTTATCCTCATGACTGTCTCTTTCGCCTCAAATGTCTCTCCTTCTTCTAAAGACCACACCTCTACGTTCTTGTCTTTGAGAAGGCTCATAACTTCGGGCAAGCCAGCAAAAACTCCTTTTTTTCTAGGAAATATCTCTGCTGTGACTACTTTATCCTGCACTCCTAGATAAGTTAAAATATCCTGTGTTCTCAAAAAATACACATCAGTAGTCCACGCATTCTTTATCTCTTCGTGAGTAGCCGAAAAAAATTCCCTATCTTTGTCAATTTTTACTTCTTTTAAGTCCTTTAAATATTTTAGCTTTTTCAACTGTTTTGTCCTCCCTATCCCAATATTTTTTTCTTTCAACGATTACTATTATACCAGCTTTCTTCACTTTTTTGTATATATAAACTTATACATTTGGTAAACTGCCAACACCTTCTTCACGTATCTATCCGTCTCAGGAAATGGAATACTGTGAAGCTGTCTTCCATCCTGTGAAAACCTCTTGTCTTTAAGCCAAAGGTCTACATTTCCGCATCCACCATTGTAAGCCGCAAGTGCTAACTTTAGATTGCCATCAAAATTTTTGAGAAGATAATGAAGGTACCACACCCCCATTTTTATGTTGACCTCTGGATTAAAAAGGATTTCTTCCTTAAAATCTTTCATTCCCAGTTTTGCGGCAATCCATCTTCCAGTATCAGGCATTATCTGCATTAAACCTATGGCATTCCTGTTCGATATCGCATAGGGATTGAAGTTGCTCTCTACTTTTATTATCGCAAAAACGAGATAAGGGTCCAGTCCAAATTCTTTGGAATAGGAATTTACATATTCTTCGTACTTTAAAGGATAAAATTTCTTCAAAAAATAGTGAGTATTCATTTCAAACGTCAAAAGAATAGCCAAGATTATTAGTAGAAAAAGTACCCATCTCTTAATCAAAGTAACTCCTCCGATCAAATCTTTGCCATAAAAGTCGTACTTGCTCTTCAGTTTTCCTCAAATCTTTGCTGTTATTTATTATAAAATCCGCGTACTTTATTTTCTCCTCTAAAGGCATCTGGCTTTTTATCCTCTTTAAAGCTTCTTCACAGGAAAAACCATCTCTTTCCATAACCCTTTTTATTTGCGTGTCTATATCTACAACCACAAGCCAAACTTCATCTACCAGTTTGTAAAGCCCTGTCTCAATTAAAAGGGCTGCATCTATGACAATCACTTTATCTTTATCCTTTTCTTCCTCTATCATTTTCTTTATTTTATCTATTATTTTGGGATGAGTGATTTCATTCAATCTTTTGAGCTTTTCTTTGTCGCTAAACACAATTGACCCTAATTTTTTTCTGTCTATATTTCCCTCTTTATCTAAAATCTCTTTGCCAAAGCAATCTACAATCTCATTATATGCTTCTTTTCCCTTTTCCATTATCTCACGGGAGACCAAATCTGCATCTATTATCTTAGCCCCGAGTTTTGCCAAAATTCCAGACACCGTGCTTTTCCCTGAACCGATGCCTCCCGTGAGCCCAACTACTCTCATATTTCCACCTCACTTAGCCAAAAACCAGTTAGGACCCACCCCAATTTCAACAACCAGCGGAACTTTCAGCTTTATCACATTCTCCATGTTTTCTTTGAGTATTTCTTTCACTAACTCCAGCTCGTCCTTATAAGTATCAACAACAAGCTCGTCATGGACCTGCAATATGAGCCTGGACTTTAAATTCAACCTCTTAAATTCTTGATAAACTTTTACCATAGCCATTTTTATTATGTCGGCAGCACTGCCTTGGATTGGCGTATTCATAGCCAGCCTTTCCGCTTGTGAGCGCTGTGTGAAATTCCTCGAATTTATTTCAGGAATGTACCTCCTCCTGTTCATTATAGTAGTCACATATCCATTTTCCTTGGCAAATCGAATCACCTTTTCTATATACTCTTTTACTCCCTTATACTTTTCAAAATAATTGTCAATATATTCCTTAGCTTCTTTCCTCGAAATCTTCAAGTCTTTCGCCAAGCCATAATCGCTTATTCCATATATTATCCCAAAATTTACTACTTTAGCTGCTCTTCTCATCTCTGGAGTGACATTTTGAGGAGGCACTTTAAAGACTTCGGAAGCCGTCCTCAAGTGTATGTCTTCATTGTTCATAAAAGCTTCTATCAACTTTTCATCTTCAGAAAGATGTGCCAAAACCCTCAATTCAATCTGTGAATAGTCTGCAGAGACGATATAGCCGTCTTTTGTCCTCGGTATAAAAGCCCTCCTTATCTGTCTTCCAAACTCCTCCCTCACAGGTATATTCTGAAGATTAGGCTCTGTGCTGCTTATCCTGCCAGTCGCCGCCACCATCTGTTTGAAATTAGAATGCACTCTGTCATTTTCGTCCATCAAGGGCAAAAAACCCTCTATGTAAGTAGACTTGAGCTTGGTAAGCTGTCTGTACTCTATTATCTCACTTACAATGTCATTATAAGCTGTAAGCTGCTCTAAGACTTCGGAATCAGTCGAGTAACCTGTCTTTGTCTTTTTAATTACGGGTAGGTTGAGCTTTTCAAAGAGAAATTCTCCCAACTGCTTTGGGGAATTTACATTGAACTGGTATCCTGCTTCTTTGTAAATTTTATCCAATATTTCAGAAATCCTCTCATCTATCTTTTCGGAAAGCTCCTTTAAAACATTTCTGTCCAGTGTAAATCCATCCACTTCCATTGATTTTAAAACTTCCACAAGAGGCATCTCTATTTCCAGCAAAAGCTTCTTCATGTCCATCTCTTCAATAAAAGCCATAAGCTTATCTTTTAACTCAAATAAGTGGCTGCACCTTCCACATATGTACTCTGCCATTACTTCTTCGCTTACTTCTTCATACCTTCTCCTGTCTTTTCCTTTCCCAAATACTTCCTCATGGGACAATATATCCACTTTAAGGTATCTTTTCAATACCCTCTCCAAATCGTAATTGGACTCAGAAGGGTTGAGAAGATAAGCCATTATAGCAGTATCCAGATATTTACTCTTACATTCTATGCCTTTGTAAGAAAGTTTCACTAGGAAGTCTTTTATCTCATGGGAAACAAATTCAGCATCTTCTCTTTCAAATATTTTTCTTAAGTCTTCTAACCTTTCAACATCTGAATAAAGGGTAGTACCATCAAAAGAAAATGCTATCTTTTTTACATCCCCCTCATAGATCAAAGGATAAAAGGCAACATTTTTTGCACTTTCTAAAAGCCTTGGCACTTCTCTAATGTCAACTTTTTTCCACTTTCTTATTGAAACAGTTGGAATGACCTCTTCTCCTTCCTTTTTGATGCTGTCTAGAAGGCTATAAAATTCAAGCTTGTTAAAAAGGTCCCATAATTTTTTGTAATTAAACTCTTTTAATCTATACTCTTCAAAGTCAATCTCAAGAGGAATATTCCTATTTATAGTGGCTAATCTTTTGCTCATGACAGCCAGTTCTCTATTTGCTTCTATTGTCTCTTTAATCTTTCCTGACAATTTTGATATATTTTCAAGAAGATTTTCCACCGAGCCAAATTCCTTCAAAAGCTTGATAGCAGTCTTTTCCCCTATATTAGGTATTCCAGGAATATTGTCCGACTTGTCCCCCATCAATCCCTTTAAATCCACAAACTGCTGCGGAGTTATTTCATACCTTTCTAATACCGCTTTTTCATCAAACTCTTCCATCTGCGTTATGCCCTTTTTAGATATTTTCACCTTTACCCTGGGGGAAATAAGTTGGAGAGCGTCTCTGTCTCCCGTGACAATTACCACTTCCATCCCTTTTTCCTCTGCCATCTTTGAAACTGTTCCTATTATGTCATCTGCTTCATATCCTTCCAATTCTAAAGTCTTTATGTTAAAGCCATCAATTACTTCTTTTAAAAGCTCTACCTGTTCAGAAAGTTCTTCTGGCATAGCCTGTCTGGTGGCTTTGTACTCCTTAAACTCTTTATGCCTGAAAGTCGGAGCTTTTTTGTCAAAAGCGATTGCCACATAGTCAGGTTTTTCTTCCTCCAGCAATTTTATTAACATCATAGTAAAGCCGTACAATGCATTTGTATGTAATCCCTCACTGGTAGTAAGCATCGGTAAGGCATAATAAGCCCTGTACATCAGACTGCTACCATCAATTAACAGAAACTTTGCCATTAAACCACTCCCGTTTAATTTTTTCTCCTTTATGTATTTTAATATACCGCAAAAAAAAGAAGATGTAAATTGTCATCTTCTCTTAAAATAAATATACCCTTTATAAGCACCAAAAATTACGCCTAAAAGGCCTAAAATTATAACAACAATCGGTTTAAAGTCATTTCTTTCTTTTATCAAAAGGTCTATTGTGGCCCAATTGACGGGCTGCTCTACCTCTTTAGTGGCAATCTGCAATTTCGTAAACTTCCCTGTCTCTTTTAACTCAGAAATCACTCTTTCAAAACTTTCCTCTTTAACTTTAAGAGTAAGTTTTACTTCCCTCTCTTTCTTGCTGTAACTTTCTACATGCCCTCCTTCGCCTTTTACTATCTTAACGATTTTTTCGGATTCCTCAGTTAAATTACTTACTTCCATGTCAATATAAGCAATTTTTGTAATTTTCCTTGAAACATTTGCAGGAAGCTTTCTTTCAAGTCCTTTCCCCTCGGCACTTCCAGCTCCAGCCATCTGGAGAATATCTGAAGATGGTCCTTTGTATTTTCCTAAGTTAATATCAAAAGCATGAACCAAAAACATTGTCATGAGAAGTAAAGAAGCAGCTAAAATTCCAGCTAGAAAACTTTTTCTTCTGTTTTCTCTTTTCTTTTTCAATTTAGCTATTTTTTCGCGCAAAGACTCATTAAAGCTTTCTGGAACGTCTTCTAAAGGGAGTAGCTTCAAATTTTCTATTATTCTTTTCTGCATCAAAAATTCTCTTCTGCAGCTTTCACAAGTTCTCAAATGTTCTTCCAATTTTTCTTTTTCCTTCTCCCCTAATTCATTATCAAAATATGCCTGCATAAGTTCAAGGGCTCTTTTGCAATCCATCACTCTCGCCTCCTCTCTTGAAAACCTGAAAACTCTGGAAGCGATTTTATCCTCTCTCTTAAAAGATTTCTCGCTCTCCATATCCTGGACTTCACTGTCCCGAGATTGACTTTTAATATACTAGCAATTTCTTCATAATTCATCCCTTCTATATCCCTTAAAATAAGAGCTATTTTGTAATCTACAGGGAGTTTACTTATCTCTCTTCTCACCATTTCTACAGTGAGCTTTTGCTCAATTACCTCTTCAGGCGTTTGAAAACTTTTTATTTCTAATTCATCTTCAGCGGCTGTCACAAGGTTGACTTCCGACCTGACCTTTTTTCTAAGGTAATCCATAGCAGTATTTACAGCAATCCTGTAAATCCAGGTCCTGAAACTGCTGTCTTTTCTAAAAGTTTTTATGCTCATGTAAGCTTTAATAAAAGTTTCCTGGGCAATATCTTTTGCTTCTTCTTTTTCTTCCACAATTCTCAATATGACATTATACACATACTTCTCATAGTTTTCTATGAGCAAGCTAAATGCTTCATCATCTCCATTTCTTGCTCTTTCCAAAAGTTCCTCCTGTCCCACCTTCTAGACCTCCCCTTCTACTTTTTAGACGAAATTATTTAAAAATTGTTCCTTAAAATAATCCATTGCAGTAGAGTAAAAATTTTTGTACAATAGATGTGACAAGGTACAAATTATTACTACGACAAAAATACAAAAATTCCTTTATTTTGGAGTGAATACCTATGTATGACCTTTTAATCATTCTGGCGGAAAGATTTAGCATAATTGCACTTTTAGCCTTTCTCCTCTCAAAAGCCGAATTTTTCAAAAAAATGGTATACAATACTGCTCTCACCAAAAAAGACCTGCTCATCACCATGCTTATATTTGGCCTGATTGGAATAGCAGGAACTTACCTAGGAGTCCCCATAAATGACGCAATAGCAAATTCAAGAGTAGTGGGCCCTATGGTGGCAGGGCTTATAGGCGGACCTCTTGTAGGCCTGGGCGCAGGCCTTATAGCAGGTGTACATCGCTTCTTCCTAGGAGGCTTCACAGCCATCTCCTGTGGAATATCCACCATTATTGAAGGTTTTGCAGGTGGCCTCATACGAAAATACTACAAAGGTGAATATATACCCTGGGAATACGCATTTATGGCAGGATTTATAGGCGAAGGAGTGCAGATGCTGATAATTTTGGCGACAGCTAAACCTTTTCATCAGGCCGTTGAACTTGTAAAAATCATAGGAATCCCTATGATGGTAGTAAATGCTACAGGAATAGGCATTTTTATGATAATGATAAAATCCATATTCGACGAAAAAGAACAGATTGCTGCAATGCAGGCAAAAATAGCTTTAGATATCGCCTCCAAAACTCTTCCTTATTTGAGAAAAGGCTTAAATGAAGAATCCGCTCAAAAGACAGCAGAAATAATCTTAGAGTGCACAAATGTCTCCGCAGTAGCAATCACTGACAAAAAGAGAATACTGGCCCATGTCGGAATAGCTTCTGACCACCACAAACCAGGGATGTCCATACTAACAAATGCCACAAAAGAAGCAATACAAAAAGGAGAAATAAGGATTGCAAAGTCTAAAGAAGAAATAGGCTGTCCTTATGAAAACTGTGAACTTCACTCTGCTGTAATTGTACCACTTTTTAAATATGACAAACTAGTAGGTACTCTAAAACTTTACAAAGGAGGAAAAAAATCGCGCGGCAATGTAATAACCAATACAGAGATAGAACTGGCGAAGGGGCTGGGACATTTGATATCATATCAGCTAGAAATTGCAGATGCAGAGTACCAGAAAAAATTGGCAACCGAGGCAAAATTAAATGCCCTTCAGTCCCAAATAAACCCTCATTTTCTGTTTAACTCTTTAAATACTGTTATTTCCTTCATACGCACAAATCCAGAAAGGGCAAGAGAACTTTTAATAAATTTGAGTGAATATTTCAGGCACAATCTGAGAAATGTAGGAAAATATATAACCATTGAAGAAGAATTAAACAATATAAACGCGTATCTGTATATTGAAAAAGCTCGTTTTGGCGACAAACTGAATGTAGAGCAAGATGTAGATATAAGTGTGCTTTCCTGTTACATGCCCTCATTTATACTGCAGCCTATTGTAGAAAATGCTGTAAAGCATGGAATTTTACCAAAAGGCGAAAGAGGGACGGTAAAAATAAAAATAAAAGATGAAGGAGATTATATAAGCTTCTATGTGGAAGATGATGGGGTAGGAATGACTGAAGAAGAACTGCAAAATCTCTTTAAGAAGGGAGTAGGAAAAGGAGCAGGAATAGGTCTTTACAATGTCAACGAAAGGCTCACTGTGGCTTTTTGCAAGGAATGTGCCTTGTCAATTGAAAGTAAATTAGGTGAAGGCACAAAAGTATCCTTCAAAATTCCTAAAATTTACCTGCAGAGGAATGATATTTATGAAGAAGCTGAGAGCGTTAATTATTGAGGACGAACAACCTGCCAGAGAAGAACTAAAATATCTATTGCAGGAATATGAAGATATAGAGGTAGTTGGAGAAGCAGACAATGGAATAACTGGATTACATCTGATTGAAAAACTAAAACCAGACGTCATATTCTTAGACATAAACATCCCTAAAATACACGGCTGTGAACTGGCAAGGCACATTTCAGCGGTTTCCGAAATAGGAAAACCTCCCTTTGTAGTCTTTGTAACCGCCTATGATATTCACGCCATAGATGCCTTTGAAATAGGTGTGGTGGATTATCTGCTAAAGCCCATAAGCCATCATCGCCTGTATAAAACCTTAGAAAAAATAAGGTCTTTATACAAAGAAACTGAAATTCCAATTAGAAAACTTGCTGTGGAAAAGAACGAGAGAATAAAGCTTTTAGACTTAGAAGAAATAGTGTTCGCAGAAGCCCATGAAGGAAATGTGCTAATAAACACCAAAAATGAAACCTTCATCTACAAAGGCACAATAAAAAGCCTTGAAGAGAAACTAAAAGATAGAGGATTTTTTAGAGTACAAAAAAGCTATATAGTAAATCTAAACAAAATCGCAGAAATACTGCCCTGGTTTAAAGGAACATACTGGCTTGTGATGGAAGATAATAAAAAGACACAAATACCCGTGAGCAAATCTCAAATAAAAGAATTAAAAGCCTTACTTGGCCTTGACAGGGAGACTTAATCCCTGTCATTTCTTTTTATCTTTTCATATTTCCTTTCATCTTAGAAATTTACCATCTCATCTTAAAATTGCTGAAAGCGTTTAATTAGTATGATAAATTTTAATATGCAAGATTTTAAACTCAACTTGGGAGGGATGGTGAATGAATGGCTTAACACTAGTAATCATCACACTAAGCGTCTACGCCCTGGCATACCGCTTTTATGGAGCATGGATCGGAGCAAAAATTTTAGCATTTGATGAAAACAGGACAACTCCTGCATACAGGCTTGAAAATGGCTACGATTACGTGCCAACAAACAAATGGGTTTTATTTGGTCACCACTTTGCAGCAATAGCAGGAGCAGGTCCTCTTGTAGGTCCAGTGCTCGCTGCCCAGTTTGGATACCTTCCAGGAGCATTATGGATTTTAATCGGAGCCGTCCTGGCAGGAGCAGTCCATGACATGGTAATACTGTTTGCATCAGTCCGATATGATGGTTCCTCCATAATAGACATTGCAAGAAAAGAAGTAGGCAAAGTATCAGGTATAGCTACAGCTATAGCAGTTCTATTTATACTTGTTCTTGCAATGGCAGGACTTGCACTAGTTGTAGTAAACGCTTTATACAACAGCCCGTGGGGTACTTTTACAGTAGCAGCTACAATTTTAATAGCAATGTACATGGGAATTCACATGAAGTATATAAGAAAGGACGACATAGTAGGAGCTACAATAATAGGCGTTATACTGCTTGTATTGTCTGTTATAGCAGGACCTTATGTTGAAAAGACAGCGTTAGGGCATTTCCTCACTTTCAATGCCAAGCAAATGACAGTGATTTTAGCAACCTACGGTTTTGCCGCTGCAGTTTTACCTGTATGGCTGTTACTTGTGCCAAGAGATTACCTCAGCACTTATCTAAAATTAGGCGTTATGGCACTTCTTGCTATAGGAGTTATAATTGTAAACCCTGAAATAAGGATGCCTGCAATTACACAGTATGTAGCTGGAGGAGGTCCTATAATCCCCGGAAAGGTATGGCCTTATGTGTTTATAACAATCGCCTGCGGTGCGATTTCAGGTTTCCACTCGCTAATATCTTCTGGAACAACACCTAAGATGATCAAAAATGAAAAAGACATTCTACCTGTCGCATACGGAGCAATGCTGGCAGAGGGCTTTGTCGCAATGATGGCCTTGATTGCTGCAACAAGCTTAATACCAGCCGACTACTTCGCTATAAACGTTCCCCCGCAAGTGTTTGAAAAGTTAGGAATGCATCCAGTCGAGCTTCAACACCTCTCTCAGATGGTGGGAGAAAATGTCGCAGGAAGACCTGGCGGCGGAGTGACACTGGCAGTTGGAATGACTTATATATTTGAAAAAATACCATGGATAGCCCATTTGAGCTCCTACATCTATCACTTTATAATATTGTTTGAAGCTCTATTCATACTGACTACAATAGACGCCGGAACAAGAGTAGGGAGATACCTCTTGCAGGAAGCAGGTGGCTTAATTTACAAGCCTTTTGCAGATAGAAACTGGTGGCCAGGAATAATAATCACAAGCTTTTTAATCTCCTTCTCCTGGGGCTACCTTGTTTACGGAGGAAGTGTATCTACAATCTGGCCTATATTTGGAGCTTCTAACCAGCTGCTTGCAGGAATAGCACTGGCACTGGGTACAACTGTTATAATTAAAAAAGGCAAAGCCCAGCACGCATGGGTGACATTTGTGCCATTCCTGTTTGTGTCAATTACTACTCTATATGCAAGTTATTTAAATATTGTAAATAACTACCTACCAAAAGGAAATTGGGTACTAGTAATTCTCTCTGCAGCAGTAATGATATTAGCCATCACAATAATAGTAGACTCCTTCATCAAGTGGTACAAATGGCTGGTTACTGATAAACTCACAAAAGAGCAGATTGAAGCAAGCGTATTTAATTAATGCAGAAACGGGGTGTGTTATTTGAAAATTAGTGACGCTGCAAAAGAATATATACTAAAAAAAGGCGGCAATATATACATCAAATACCACGACATACGAAACTGCTGCATAGAGCCTAATCTCACCCCTGAAGTATTCATCGGAACCCCCTCAAATCCCGAGAAGTACTATGTAATAGGAGTAGACAGAATAAATGTGTACGTGGACGGCATAATATACGAAAGGGAACTGGAAAACTTGACAATTGAATTAAAAAGCTTTCTCGGGATAAAATACCTGGTTGTGAGCGGATGGAAAGTAATTTGAGGCAGGAAAGTGCTTCTAGCACTTCTCCTGCCTCTTTTTTATCTCTTCTAAAAACTCATCTCTTTTACTCACACAGAATATAATTTCATTTACTTTCCTCTTTTTTAGGAACATATAGTAAAACTCGGCTTCACTTTTGAGTTTTACCTTGATAAGGTCTTTCCTCCCAAAGTACCCGTAGTAAACACCGTCAGAAAATCTCATCCCTAAAAAAGGTATATTTTTTTCTTCAAACTTACCTATTTCTTCAATCTGAGAATACTTGATATGTACAAATCCAAACACGCCAAATCTCAGCACAACTCTATCTTCTAGCACCTCATGAAAGGAATTAGCTAAGGATAGCAAAAAACCGCACAAAATAACCATTGAAAAGACATAGACCATCCATTCTGCAAAAGTTTCAAACACTTCAAATCCCTTTTCGTTTATCTCAATAAAAGTTCTGTAAAAAATCAAAACTAGTAAAAAACATACTGCAAATGCAAGAGCGTATAAAATTATCCTTTCACTTTTTCTAAAAGTGCTGTATTTCATGATCTCCCCCTCTCAAAGTGTTTATAATAACACATTGCAGAAATACCTTTTATTAGCTCAATAATGCTCTTTGTAATATTGACAGGTGGTAAAGTCGGAACTTAACTCCATCTCCAGCGTCTAATATATTGAAAAGTTACAAAACTGTAACACAAAGTTAATAAATTCTTAATAAATTTAAAGCCTTCCAATGCTATAATAAAGCTACATAAGGAGATGGTCAAATGCGCTTTAAATCCTTTGCAATCATACTTTTAGTTTCAATACTGGTAGGTTCCGTTGCTTTCGCCTACAAATACATCACTGAAGATAAATATCTTCAAACGAATTTTTATTCTGCAAACCAAAAAGAAAATGTGAATTTAAATACCCTTGACAGTAAATCTAACAATAGCAAAACAATTACAAGCGAAGAACGTCCTTTAAGCGAAACGGAGCAAAATTACGTCTCTTCAACACCAGAACCTTCTACTCCTGAAAAGGTCTTAGAAAAACATAATAAAGATCTAGACAATGACCCTAACATAAGCCAATTTATTCTCAACTTTGTAAACAGGCCTGAAAGAGACAAACTCTTCGGTTCCCCTGTAGCTTTTAGCAAAAAGGTATTAGGTTCAAATCCTTCCTCTGGAAAAGAAGTAGCTTTGACTTTTGATGACGGCCCTTTTCCAATTTACACAGAAAAATACGTTGATATATTAAAGAGCATGGATGTAAAAGCTACATTTTTTGTGATAGGAAAGCACGCTGAAAAACACCCAGAGCTTTTAAAGTACATCGTAGAAAATGGAAATGAAATTGGGCTTCACTCCTACAGCCATTTTAATATGAAAAAATTAAAACCCGAAAAAATGGTAGAAGAACTTTACAAAACGCAGCAGATAATAGTAGAAGCAACCGGGATAAAGCCCACTCTTTTTAGGCCCCCTTTTGGGGCTTACAACTCTACTTTAATAGAGATTTCAAACGCTTTAGGACTAAAAGTAGTTTTGTGGAATGTGGACCCGGACGACTGGCGAAATCCTTCTGTTGAAAGCGTAGTAAATAGAGTCTTGTCTCACACAAGAGACGGTTCAATAATACTCATGCACGAAGGAAAACCTAGCACTTTGGCTGCACTGCCTCAAATTATAAAAAAGTTAAAAGAAGAGGGATATAAATTTGTCACTGTTTCAGAACTTTTAGAAAAGAGGGATTAAAATTCTAATCCCTCTCAGTTTGTTGACAAAGCAAAATTTTAGCCCCTGTTTTCTTAGTACCGAAAGCAGGGGCTGTATATATCTGGATAAAATTTTCTTTAAAACTCCAAATAATGGATAAAGTTTTGAAATGTCAAAGGGCCCTTTGCCCTTCCTCCATAACCATAAGGCCATTTTCTTTAAATTCATGGCAGCAAAAACAAGCATCGCTTGCATGGACAATTTTTCCTTCCCTCTTAACGTCGTCCATCGCAAACCATGCTTCTCCTTTAAATCTGCAAATACTCTCTCTATTGTCTCTTTCCTTCTCTCATATACTTCTTTACAGTAAGGTGTATGCCTTAGGTGTTCTGCTTCTTCTACATATCCTTCCCATATGTGCCTGAATATCCTCTTTGTGTAGTCTTTACTTTGGGTACACTTTTCTCTTAGAGGACAGTTTTTACATTTTTCTGGGTTTGATTTGTATTCTCTATATCCTTCTCTGTTGGTTGTAACATATGTTAATATTTCATTCTGCGGGCATATGTAACAGTCATAGTATTCATCATAAACAAATTCATGTTTTTTCATGAAACCATCTTTTGTTTTTGGCCTTGTGTATGGTACTGCTGGTATTATTTGTCTATCAAATATTGTCTTTAATATGTACGGATTTTTATAGCCTGCATCTACTGCTATTGCTTTCGGTTTTCTTACCCTCTTTTCAACTTCTTCTAATACTTCTTGAAACATCACACTGTCGTGTACATTTGCTGCTGTTACTTTTACTCCTAATACAAATCCATTTTTATCGCAGGCTGTATGAAAAGAATATGCAAAGATTTTTTCTTTTCCGTTTTTGTTTAACATTCCGCTATCTGGGTCTGTTTTGCTTACTTTCACTTCTTTCGTCTTTATCTTCTTGATTTTCTTTAATGGCTTTTTGCCATGAGCTTCTCTATCTTTGTTTATTTCTTCTTCTAGTTTTTCTTGATAAGTCCTGGCTTCTTGTTCTACTATTTCTTTGGTGTATTTCTTCTTGTTGGCACTTGCTTTTACATGGGTTGAATCTATGAATACTTCCTCTGCATTTACTAGCCCATGTTTTATTGCTTCTTCTAAAATCTTCGTAAATATTTTCTCAAATATGTCTGTCCCTTTGAATCTTCTTATGTAGTTCTGACTAAATGTTGAAAAATGAGGTATTTCTTCTGTCAGCCCATACCCTAAAAACCATCTATACGCTACATTTGTTTTTATTTCTGCTATTGTCCTCCTCATCGATGGTATGCCAAAAAGATATTGAATGAAAAGTATTTTTATGAGTACTACTGGGTCTATGCTTGGTCTGCCGTGACCCTCGGAATATTTGTCTTTTACTAAATCGTATATGAAGCTAAAGTCTATGACTTTTTCTATCTTTCTTAAAAGGTGGTCTTGTGGTACTAATTGATCTATGCTTACAAATTCTATTTGATGTCTTGCATCCTCTTTCTTTGATAACATCTTTCTTCTCCTCTCCTCTTTTGCTTTGTACCGTTAAAAAAACAAGGAACCCTTCTCATAATAACGGGTTCCCGATATTTTGTCAACAGTCTGAGAGGGATTAAAATTCTAATCCCTCTTTAATAATATCCATATACCAAGTCCAATTAAGACTATTGGCCACAGCATTCTAAAGCTCACAAATGGAAATAATTTCGGCAGCAAAATCAAAAGGCCTAAAATTATCAATCCCCATCCCAACACTTCATTCGCTCTATTATCTTTAATCTCTTTTTCACTTCCTACTTCGCCCATCTCATTTTTCGTTTTATCCACTGCCTTCCCTGTCTGATAGGGATTTTCAGGAATTATAATCCACGCTATCAAGTAAAAGAGAAGCCCTCCTCCGCCAAAAATCACTGTGACAAGGCATATAAGCCTTACTAAAGTCACATCTACATTAAAATATTCAGCAATGCCTCCACAAACTCCTCCAAAAATCCTCTGCTCCCTCGACCTGTAAAGCCTTTTACTCATTCACATTTCCTCCAATCTGCTACCATATTCTTAAATCAAAAGGCGGTAAATAAAAAATTTCGCTAGTAAAAAATAACATTAAAATTGCCAGCAAAATAGCTCCAACGTTTATTCCGCTGTTTTCTTCCCCGTACAATTTTTTGCTAAACAAAAGCTCTAGCCCCAGAAAAATAAAAAAACAAGGCCATATAATCTCATATACAAAATAAGGAATGGCAATATAAAATTTTTCTAAAATGAGTATTATTCCAACAAAGATGAGGGAAATCCCACTTGTCAAAATCCCTGTCCTTCTTCTCATATTTTTTCACTCCTTATCGCCCTATAGTTCCATTATACATATTATGAAAATATAAATCAATTTTAAAATTTTCGGAGGGGTTAAAATGGACAACAAGTGGTATTTTGATATAGCACCTGGATCCATTGCTGATTTACAACAGCACGCAAGAGATATAACAACATTAATTCCCTTCTGGTATGGGGTAAAAGAAGATGGCACATTGGCAGACATGTCCTCCAGTGAGGTCAAAAAAATTGCCTCTGATAACAATTTACCTATTTATCCCATAATTCACAATTACTCAGACCCAAAAAAATCTCAGCTAATCCACGACCTAATATCTACTCCCCACTTGAGAAGAACTCTAATCTCAAACATACGCAATATGCTTGAAGTAAATAACTATCCCGGAGTAAATATAGACTTTGAATTCGTCCCTCCTGAAGACAGGGAAAACTTAAACATTTTTATACATGACCTGTATGCCACCTTAAAACCCACAGGTAGAACTGTCACAATTTCTGTGCCAGCAGAGCTAACTGACAACCCAAGACATCCATTTTCTGGAGCTTTTCAATACTCCTTTATCGCCCAATACGCCGATGAAATATACATCCTAGCCTACGACGAACACTTTTCACAGCCTGGTCCGATCTCTTCAATAGGCTTTGTCACAAGTGTTTTAAATTACGCCGTAACAGTGATACCTCCTCAAAAAATATGGCTGGGAATGGCTGTTTATGGGTATGATTGGACACAGGGCGTAAATTACCCAAGAACTCTAACATACCAACAAGCTGTGGACTTAGCAAAAAATTTAGGAGTAACTATAATATACGACCAAACCGCTCAAGAATCCACTTACACTTACGTATTAGACGGCAAAGTACACTCAGTTTGGTTTGAAGATTCAAAAAGTTTTTCTGCAAAATTATCTCTAGTAGACAGCTACAAACTATCCGGTATAGCCGTGTGGAGATTGGGGCAAGAAGACCTTAACATATGGAACATTTTAAAAACAAAATAATTTTCCTCTCATGGGAACTTTTTTATCTTTTTTACGTCTAATATAGTGAAAAAACTAAAGGGAGGTCTATCTTCATGAGAAAGTTTATCCCTATTTTAATTGCCTTTGTATTCCTCTTCGCTGCAGTTATGCCCTCAACTATAGCACAGGCTCAAGCAGACACAAAAATAAGCTTAAAAGAAGCAATTGAAATTGCAAAAACTAAGCTAGGTATAAGTGGAAGCGGGTATGACTTTACCTCCAGCTACAGTGAATATGTAAATTACAAAGTATGGAACTTAACCTGGAATTCTACCACAAAAGGGACCATAAGCGTATCTGTAAACGCAAATACAGGAGAAATTGTTAGTTATTCCACTTGGACTCCAACATCGGAGCCTTACAAGCCAGTGATACCAAAGTACACTAGAGAAGAGGCTAGAAAAGTTGCCATAGAATTTTTGCAAAAGATAACTCCTGAAAAATTTAAACAGACAAAAGAAATAGTTCCCTCATATCCATTGGGCGCTTATTACGACGCTAATTACAGCTTTTCATTTGAAAGAATAGTAAACGGAATATCTTTCCCAAACAACGGCTTGTACGTATATGTTGACAAAAACACCTTAAAAGTAACCTCTTACTTTCAAAACTGGGAGGACTATTCATTCCCAAAACCTGAAAACATAATTACAAAAGAGGAAGCCATAAAAATTTTTAAAGAAAAAATTGGATTAACTCTTCAATATGCTTTAATACTTCCTCAATTAGAAAAAGAATCCTATAAAACTCTTTTAGTGTATGGTGTTTACCAAAATGCTCCTATTGATGCATTCACAGGAGAAGTGAAAAAGCCCCTCTACTACTATCCTATGCCAGGCGGTAGAACTGCAGGACCTGCTGGTGAAAAAGAGATGCAATTAACTCCGGAAGAAAAGAAAGAAATAGAGGCTTCTGAAAAATACATATCAAAAGACAAAGCTCTGGAAATAGCTAAAAATTCTCTTCCTTTCTCACTGGAAGGATATAAGCTAGAGAGCGCTAGTTTATACACTGATACTTACTACGCCCCTGCAAAAAATCCCACATGGAGCTTCTACTGGAACCTACAAAAAGATAATAAGTACTTTTATGTCAATGCGTCTGTAGATGCAGTCACAGGAAAGCTGACATACTTTTCAAAAACTGTTTCAGACATAGAAGACAAAGACAAACAGCCCAAATATACATCAAAAGAATTAGGAGAAATTGCAGAAAAATATTTAGAAAGGATAATCCCTGAAAAATTTAAAAACACCAAGTATTTCAATGAAACCTCCAATCCAGATTATTCTCCAAACCTTTATACTTTCACATACTTGCGCACTGTAAATGGAATTTTAGCACCATTTGATAACATAACAATCACACTAAATCCTTATACAGGGGAAATAACCTCTTACTACTTAAACTGGACAAATGTGAATTTCACTCCTGCAGAAAATGTAATAACTCTCGATGAAGCTTACAAAATACTCCTTGACAACTATGAAATGAAATTAAATTACATTTTAGATTACGACTACAAATCTCCTGACGCTCCACCGAAAGTGAAATTGGTCTACCAGCTCGATTTCTATGGCTACATCGATGCTAAAACAGGTACACTCCTTGATGGAATGGGAAGGCCAATAGTTAAAGAATCAAAGGTCACTTTCACGGACATAGAAGGCAACTGGGCAGAAAAAGACATAAAACTTCTAGCAGAGTACGGCATAATTGAAGTGGAGGGAGATAAGTACTATCCCGACAAAGAGATAACACAAAAAGATTTTATAAAAATGCTGGTAAAAACAGTACAGCCGCCCTACTATAACCCTATGCCAAAATCTTCAAAAGACTATGAAACCTACTACACTATTGCTATAAGCAAAAAAATCATAGCGCCAGAGGAGAAAAACCCTGATTCTCCTGTAACGAGATTAGAAGCTGCAAAAATGCTGGTAAACGCTCTTCAGGTCGGATATATTGCAGAAATACCTAATATATTTAGTATAAGCTTTAAAGACAAAAACGAAATTCCTAAAAACATGATAGGATATGTGGCAATAATCTCTGGCCTTAATATTATGAGAGGTTCAGACGGATACTTCTATCCACAGCGTCCTCTCACAAGAGCCGAAGCTGCTGCAGTTTTAGTGAGATATTTACAGGTAAATAAATAAATTAAAGGCACGGCCTCCCGTGCCTTTTATAATTTTTTATATCTTGCCCTTTCTCCTCCTACCATCTTAGGCCTTGTCCTTGCAGCAACAATTGTGGCTTCTCCTATCTTATTCCGACTCAATCTCACAGGTACAACCACAGGCCTCAAATGCATTCCAATCAGGACAAGCCCTATGTCAAGCCCTGCATGTCCTAATCCTTTCAAATTTTCTACCATAACAGGATTTTTAAACTGCTGATAAGCATAAGTCTGTATTGACCCTCCTGCATGTTCATGAGGAATGACATTTACCTCTTCAAGCCCGTACTTATCTTTTGCCTCTTCCTCAACCAAAAGAGCTCTGTTTATGTGCTCACAGCCCTGTACTGCAAGGTATAAACCCCTTTTATGTATTGCCTCTAAAATTGGGTCCACCACTGCTTTTGCCACATCAAGACTTCCTGCAGTTCCCACTTTCTTACCCAATATTTCACTTGTACTTCCACCCAAGACAAAAAGACTCCCCGGCTTTAAATTCGCTATATCAAGTAACTCCTCTATGACTTCCTCTGTCTGCTTTGAAATCTCTTTTAAATCCATTCATTATCCCTCCTGAACTACCCTTTACCACCATTCTACCATATTCAAAATGAATCCTTTCACTGTCCTTAATAAAAAACACTAAATCTTGTGTTAAAATGCCCCATTGGCATATGTTTTTTATTCACTTTCTAACTTTTCGAATCCTTTGGTAAATAAATCATTCCCGTATTTTCTTCTTCTCTTCTCTGCTACTGAGTAACAATAATCATCATCTCTTGGAGAAACCGCTACTATATTCATGAGTTTTTTATCTCTAACGAGTGTATACACTACTCTTATTCCTATATTCTTGTACTTGATCTTAAAAAAGCCTGTCAAATTGTTTCCTTGTTTATTACCCAAAGGTTTTCCATAACCACCTTCACTTTGAGGGAGAGGCATATTATTCAATCTCCACAATATCGATGTACTTTTTTAATTCTTCTTTTGTCAATCCATCTTCTTTAAGAATCTCCTCAAAAGGCAAAGTTTCTCCTTCTTTTAAATTTTTTGTCCTTTCGATTGCAAGCTGTAAAAGTTCAAGGTCTTCCTGTGCTTCTATAAGTTCATCATATTCTTCGATAGGTATAATTACTGCTTGAGGTTTGTTATTTTTAACAACTATATAATGTTCCTTTTTTTTAGCAACCTTCTCTATAATTTTTGATGCTTTTCCTCTCCCTAAATCACTCACGGAAATCATATACGAAGCCAAATCTTTAAGATTAAAAAACTTTCTTTTGCTCATAACTGCATCACCCACTTTTATCAATGTACATCCCTCCTTCCTATTTTATTCTTTGCTCAATTAAATTATACCAGTAGTATAACAAATTTTCAATTAAAAATTAATGAAAATTTTAATGAATTACTATCCAGACGTTAGTCCGACGTTAGGGACGGTTCCTTTTGTTCGATTGTACCAAAAGTTACTCGATAGATTAAAATAGCATTTTGAATAGATCACTATATAAATTCTTTTTATGCACTAATTATATATCTTTTCATATGCTAAAATTAGATATGCAAGAGGAGGAATAATATGGATAAGCTTGTAGCAAAAAAATATAATTTAGTTTTAAGAGGAATATCTCAAAGGACTCTTGAAGAACACTACAAGTTGTACAATGGATATGTAGAAAAGACAAACGAAATACGTGAAAAATTAAAAACAGTCGATCGTTCAAAAGCAAATGCCAGCTATAGTGAATATAGAGAACTCAAACTAGAAGAGACTTACAATTTAGATGGAGTAAAACTTCACGAGTTATATTTTGAAAACTTAGGAGGAGCAGGTGGCATACCTGATGGCATAATAGCCCCAATGATTGCACTTGATTTCGGCTCCTTTGAAAACTGGAGACAGGACTTCATAGCCTGTGGAATGGCTTCCCGTGGCTGGACTGTCCTTTGCTTTGACCCTATAGATTTAAAACTTCACAATTACCTTCAGGACTTCCACAACCACGGCATAGTATTAAGGACGATTCCTCTTCTGGTCCTTGACACCTACGAACACGCCTATTTTATAGATTACGGCACTGATAAAAAAAGCTATATAGAGGCCTTTATGAACAATATAAAATGGGAGGAGGTAGGTAACAGTTGAAGATAGTAATGCAAAGTGATATGATTTTAATTAGGTGATAATAAATGTTACTAAGCATGCAAAAAGTAAAGGAAATGTACTCAATTAGGAAAAGGAAGGATTAATAACACCTGTGAGAACTCCAAAAGGCATCAGAAGGTATAAAAAAGAAGATATAGAGAAGTTATTAGGCATGCTGGAAGAAAAACCAAAACCTAAAGTAGTTTTGTATGCAAGAGTGTCCACAAAGAAACAGGAAGAATATCTCAAGAATCAGATTAGAAGGCTTGAGGAATACGCTAATTCCCAAGGATGGCAGTATGAAGTCATACATGAGATAGCAAGTGGAATAAATGAAATAAAGAGCTGGCAAAGGACTTAATAGCAATAGTAACATCGTTTGCAGCAAGAATTTACGGACAAAGGGGTGGCAAAAAACATGATAGTAATACAGGCTAAACTCATTTTTCCAAATCAAGAAGACAAACAAATAGTATTAGACTTAATGAGAAGATGGTCATCCTGCATGAGATTTGCATATAACAGACTTTTAGAAGGAGAAAAAAGAGCAGATTTAAAAAGAAAGTTACCCCAGGTATTCAATTTAAACTCAAGATATGTAGATGATGCAATAATGAAAGCAAGGAGTACACTGGAATCTGCGAAAGAACTAGGTAAAAGTCCAAGAAAAGTCATTTTTGGCGGAAAAAAACTGTTTAGAAAACTTCAAAAACATCATTTGAATGGTAAAGCATATGAAAAATTAAAAGTTAAGTGGCAGGAGAAAAGAAAAGGAAATCTCTATTCAAGAGGGGATAAAAGCAAAAAAGGAAATCTCAACACAAGAATAGAAGTAAGAAAAAACGGCACTTTCTTAAGGATAAATGTAGGGGAAAGAAAATATGTATACGCCAAAATAGAAGCAGGCTACAAAAAGAATAAAAAAAGAGGAGAACTCCTGCAGGAAATCGCCGAATCAAACATACCATACTCTGTAGAACTAAAACTCAAAAATGGCAGCATATACGCCTACATTGCCATTGAAGAACAATATCCAGAAATAAAAATAACAAAAGAAAAAGGAATCATAGGAATAGATGTGAACGCATATCCGGACAACATATCATGGGCAGAGGTAGATGAAAAAGGAAATCTAATAAGCTATGGCAGTATACCAATGCCGGAACTTGCAAGCGGCAATTCAGATAAGAGAGAGTATTTCAGATGGCAGTATGCTCATGAGATAGTAAAGATAGCAAAAGAAAAAAGAAAAGCAATAGTAATTGAAAAATTAGACATAAAAAACAAAGGAGAAAAAGGAGACTTTTCAGGCAAAAAGTCAAGGAGAATAAGACATAACTTTAGCTACAAATCCCTTTTAAAAAAGATAAAAATTTTAGCAAAAAAGGAAGGGATAGAAGTAATAGAAGTCAATCCTTCTTACACCTCAATAATAGGCATGTTAAAATATGCACCGCAGTATATGATAACAAAAGACATAGCAGCAGCTTATGTAATAGCAAGAAGAGGATTAGGCAGAGAAGAAAAGATACCAGACAATTATATAAAGTTTCTTAACGCACTAACTATAGATGAATTAGAAGAATTAAAAGAGCATGTAGAGAAAACAGTCAGAAACAAGCAGTTGAAGAAAAAACACTTAAAAGAAATAAATAAAGCAATAGAAATTTTACAAAGCCTTGAGAGTGAGCCAGGAAGGGTACTAAAACCTCTGGATGGAACAAGTTTTAGTGCCTATGATTTCTGGCGAGTTCTCAAGGTAGCGGTGGTGACTCCACTCTCTCCTGAGAAGGTAAAAAGAGACTTCTCTGTCCTGAAGGAATTACTAATTCAGGGCAAGTGGGGAGACCCGTAAGGGTGCGAGTTCCTGCTTCTTGGGGCAGGGGCTATGGCTTTCCCAAATACCGCCTGCTGGGACTGGGAAAGTCTGAAGGGCGGACTACAAATACCCCAGCTGCCCAAACTGCACAGTTTTGCACAGTTTGGGTAACCAGGTAAATAGAAGGGTAACCTCTTGGATAGAAATGCATTCTTTTTAAAATAAAACTTATATAGAGCATTCCTGTAATGAATAAAAAATAAGGGAGAATGGACTTTGAAAAAATAAGTACCTCCTGATAAAATACAGAGTGTAAGTTTAAGAACTTACCTCGAATTATCAAAATAAACAGGAGGTACCTAAAATGAAGTATAAACAAAATGAAAAGATTTTGCAAGTAACGGGAGACACATGATAGTGTCAAGATACTGTAGGATTTTTTTAAGACAACCCCTGAAACTTAATTAATTCAGGGCTTCGTTTTATCATGTTCTTTATATAACTTGTGCATATTTTAATGCTCTTAAAACCCTATATATTGGCGTTACTTTCCCTATATTCAAAACCGTAATATTGTTTATTTTTTCATTTGTAGACGTTTTAACTCTCCTTACTGCCTCTTTTATTTGCTTCTCTGTTAATTTGTAACTTCCTGCATTTATATTCTTTTTCTTGCCCCACTCTACTTCTCTTAAGTCTCCTCCATTCTTGCTAAATACCCTTAATTTCGCCATTAACTTTAATCCTTCTCTGCTCCACCCTAATGGATTCCTGCTAAGTCTTGCAGAAAATACATGGCTTATATGCCCTTCTGCACTGCACCCTATTACATCTTCGTCTTCACTGTATATCTTTATCCCTTCCCAATTGTTTAGTATGTATCTCTTCGCTTCCTTTATCTTTTCTTTTTCTTTCTCTTCTTTTGCTATCTTTATTAACTCACCAAATATTTTCTTCACTCCTTCTTTATCCCCTTCATTTATTGCTCTCCATATCTTATCCCTATACTTTGGCTCTTTTGATGTTGCTTTTAATACGTATTTGTTTAAATGATATCTGTCTAACACAAACCTTGATTTTACTATCCATTCTAATCCCTCTTTTATCCATGGTGCTCCATCTCCTGCTATGTATATCTTCTCTATCTTCTCTTCCTTGTAATTTTCTTCTATGTAATTCGCTACATCTATCCATATGTCTTCTGCTTTCTCTCCTACGTATGCCTTGTAATACACATTCTTCAGTACGTTCCTTCCGTTTTTCTCTTCCCTACCTTCATGTATGTATATCAATCGCGGTGTTTCACTGCTGCCATCTTGTAAAGGTACATGGTCTTCATCTGCTTCTATGTATAAAACCCTTACTTCCTTCTTCTCTTTTATTTCTCTCTTCACCTCTACTTCTCCTATTTCCCTTATTGCGTTTAATACCGTCTGTTTACTTATTTTCTCTGGACATGCTTTCTCGCTACTTTTCTCGTATGATTCTTCTATCGCATTTTCTACTAACTTTATTTTTACTCCCTTTTCTATCCTCTCGTGCCGTCCTATCTCTAATGCATCATCCACTAAATATGTATATCTACCATCCTCCCTTGATTTGTAATATGTCCTCTCATATTCAATATCCCCAAGGACTGTCGTTAATCTCTTTTTATCTTTCCTCTCTACTACCCATTTTTCTTTCCTTCTCTTGTCTTCTTTTATTATCCTATCTAACTCCTCAATAATTGCTTCTATTGCCTCTCTACCTAGTTTGTCCGTAAGTTCTTTTATCCTTGCTACAAGCTCTGTAATATTCATTCCATTCTTTAATAAATCCTCAAAAACATTCATCATTTCCCTAGTGAAATTTAGAGCATTTTGTAGTATAATATCCTCAAAAATATGTTTTTTCACAAGAGACACCCCTTTCGTGTTTTTTGTTTTCCACAATCTATTTTATCACAGGGGTTGTCTCTTGTTTTTTCACTTTAAAAATCCTACGATAATTTTACACTATGGAGACACATTAATTGCGGGAGTAGACATAGCAAAAGAAAGCCATTATGCCAGAGCATTTGACTACAGAGGAGTAGAATATGGGAAATACCTGAGATTTGAAAACAATAGAGAAGGTATGACAAAATTTCTTAACTGGGCAAAAGACTTGATGGAGAGACATAAGAAAAACAAACTAATAGTAGGGATAGAACCGACAGGGCAATATTGGCTGTGTTTTGCCCAATACCTTAAAGACAATAACATAAAGGTAGTATTGGTTAATCCATTTCATGTAAAGATGAGCAAAGAATTAGATGACAATTCTCCCACAAAAAGCGATAAGAAAGACCCAAAAACAATAGCAATGCTAGTAAAAGACGGGAGATATGTAGAGCCGATAATACCTGAAGGAGTATATGCGGAATTAAGGGTAGCGATGGACATAAAAGAGAGGTTGAACAAACAAATAGGGATGACAAAAAATCAAATAACAAGATGGTTGGACATATACTTTCCAGAGTTTAACACCGTATTTTCAGACTGGGAAGGGAAAGCAGCACTTATCACATTAAGAGAATTTCCAACGCCTGAGAAGATAGCAAAAAAGAGTGCTGAAGAAATAATATCGATATGGAAGAAAGAAGTACAAAGAGGGGTAGGAGAAAAAAGGGCTATAAAGCTGATAGAAACTGCTAAGGAGAGCATAGGGAAGAAGCAGGGCATAAAGATGGCGGAATACGAGATAAAGACTCTCATTGAACAATACGAATTTTTAAAAAAACAAATTGAAGAAATAGAGAAGAAGATGGAAGAATTAATAGTTGAGATACCAGGGGTTAAAGAACTACTAGAAATCAAAGGGATAGGAGTAAACACAGTAGCAGGTTTTATTGCAGAAGTAGGAGATATTGAAAAATATGAACATCCAAAACAGATACAAAAACTAGGGGGATTAAACCTAATAGAAAATAGCTCTGGTAAGCATAAAGGAGAAACGACAATAAGTAAAAGAGGGAGGAAGCGATTGAGGAGTGTGCTATTTAATGCAGTAATGGCCTTGGTCGCAAAAAACGAAGAATTTCGTGAACTACACAAATATTACACCACCAGAGCGCAAAACCCGCTAAAAAAGAAGCAATCACTAATAGTATTGTGCAACAAACTGATAAGGATATTTTATGTCATATTAAAGAAAGGAGTAAAATATGACCCAATCAAGATGATGAAGGACATAAAGAGGCCAGGCTTACAGGAAGCTGCATAAAAAGTGCCAACATACTATCAAATCAATTAAGGGTTAATCATCTTCTCTTCAGCTTTAACTTAGTCACATCTAAAGAGCTGACCCTTAAGAAGAAATTGATTTTTATGAAAAGCGAAAGTGTGAACGATGTGACATAAAAGGTAAAAGAAGGAATAAGACAAAAACAACCAATCAAGAGATGGGATATTGACAACAAGAGCGGGAATTGTCATAAAAATAATCACCATACGGGCAAAGACCCTGCAATGGAGCAGAAATGACATCCACCTCATGGCAGGTAGAACGAAGGAATTAAGGACTAAGATCCAGTGAGACATGGGAGGGTAAACCCCATGAGATAAGTGGAGCTATCCCGCCATAATATGGAAATAGGATATGAGGTTTATTAAGCTTACCCATTTAATGGTTAGATAAGTAAGAAATGGTAATATAAGCCATGAGATGCTCTTGTTGTGATGAGAAAATTAAAGAAAAACTAAGATATTAAGAGAAAATAAAAGATAATAGAGGGAGGGAGGGAGGTTTATGTCTGAGACAAAAACCTCCTTCATTCATTTCGGAAATTATTAACTTGATTTTACACTATGACGACGGTGATACTATTTCCTCTGCAGGAATTGTAAAAAGCTCACTTTTATCTATTTCAGGGTGCCTTTCAATAAAACTTTCTATAAGGCGCATTCCAATATAATATCCTGTGCGTGGAGGAATACTCTCATCATATCCACTAAAATATCTAAAATACTCTTCTTTACCTGGAGGTTTATCCCAAATATTTCTTAACCTACTCAAAAGTTCTTTTTCATTATTTACACACCAGTGGTAAACATCTTTTGTATATCCTAGTACTTTATGCAAAGGCTCTTCAGGAAAACCCCATCTTGTAGTCATAACTGCTAAGCCTTCATCAATTAAAAATTCAAAAAGCGGAAGTTCCTCCAATGCTTTATCTAATTTCAGACCATTTTGGTAAAGCCATTTTGCCAAATGATGTGAATGATTTTTATAGCGAAGTGCATGGCCTATTTCATGAGAAAGCCATAAAGGTATATCTTCATAAGGCATAGGTATACCAAAAAAAGTCGTCCCACAAGCCTCTACTGCTAAACCTAAAGCAGGTCGACCTTCAAGAAAATATTGAAAAGCATTGCTACTGTAAAGCCCTATAAGCACATACACATCTATATCTTCAGCTTCTGGAAAAACTTCTTTAATTTTATCTATCCCCTTAGGTACATTAAAGCGTATTTTTTCTTCATTAAACTTAGAAAACAAATCTTCCCTATTTTTACTTTCTTCAAACCAATGCTTTTTATACTCTTCAATGCATCTTTCCCATGGCACCTCTTTTGTGAAAAAGAAATTATTGCAATATTCCTTTATAACTAATCGATTCTTTTCAAGATAATTATTTAAAAATGCCTCCCAATTTAACTCTTTAAGTGCATTTATACCATCAAGATAAATATAATGTATCATTTTTTACCCCCTTTCCTTTTCACTTTCCTTTTTACCAGGAGGGTTTTATTTTTGCAAATGCCATTTTAGTTTATTACAGGAATGCTCGTATTCTTTCACAAACTCACTTAATTTTTCTTTGTCATAAAAGACACCATCTATTTCATAAAACATAAACTTTATCCTCACATAACAAACTCATCTCTACTTGTAATTTAAGCTCCATTTATCAATAAACAAAAGCCTTAATATCTCAAGTCCCGTGCCTTCTAAATTGCTCTTTGCCCCGCCTCCAAAAAGTATACTCAAAGGGTTTGGAGTTGTGTAATATTTTAACACGGGTTTGCCCTGTATGCCAGCCTCTTTTGCTGCAATGTCAACCGCATCGTAAAAATCCCCTAATTTATCCACAAGACCAACTTTAAGAGCCTGCCTTCCTGTGAATATTCTGCCATCTGCTAATTCTTTTACTTTTTCTATGGGCATCTTTCTCCCTTCAGATACAATCTCTACAAATTGTTCATAAGTATCATCTATAATCCCCTGCAATATCTTTTTCTCTTCCGGAGTCAAATCTCTCGTAGGAGAACCCATATCTTTATAAGGACCGCTCTTTATTGTGATTTCTTTTAATCCCAATTTATCGTAAAGTCCTTCATAATTTGTATACTGCATTATAACCCCAATGCTTCCAGTTATTGTAGCCGGATTTGCCACTATTATGTCTCCGCCACAGGCCGCCATGTATCCCCCTGATGCAGCTGCATCTCCCATTGAAACTATCACCTTTTTCCCTGTTTCTTTTAACCTTTTAAGCTCTGTGTATATTTCTACAGACTTTGCTGCAGAACCTCCAGGGCTGTTTATTTTGACAACGATTGCCTTTACAGTGTTATCTTCCTGCGCTCTTCTTATCTGCTCTACTGGATCAGGCGTAAACTGAGGAATTCCAAGTATGTTTGAAAAGTCTCCTATTACTCCCTCAATCGTTACAACTCCTATAGTGTTAGAGGAAACCGTTTTTTGGCTCTCTGTAGAAGGCTGGGTTAAAAATAAAGAAGCAAGGACTATTGCAAACACAAGAGCCAATATTACAATTCCTCCTAATGCCTTTTTGCTCATTTTTAAAAACCCCCTATTCTTTTTCAAAATAAAGTTTTGTTGCAAAATCCTTTGTTAAAGAATAAAGTTTTAAATCTGCCAGTATTATCAAAATTTCTATCAAAATAGCAATTAATATTTCTGACACATTAAAAGTTTTAAGTAAGAAAATTATGGTTAAAATAATTAGGAGAGACAAAAGAGTCAAAACGAGAGTAAAAAGCACATTTACATTGCCTTTCATGGCTTTTTGAGGGTTATCCCAATCGAAAAACGGCCTTGCAGAGTCTATTAAAAGTCCAAGTATATTTATCAGCAAAACACCTGGCAAGCTCAAAAACACAGTTATAGCTACAGTCACAAGCGGAATTTTAAAAATATACCAGCCAATTATATAACTCGGTAAGATTACAAAAATTGATACAAGGCTCCCTAAAATTAGTTTAGCTCTCAGCTGAAGAGAGGGAGAAATAGGTAAAATTTTTGAAATATAAAACATCTTGCCTTCTCTTGAAAAAGCTGTAGAAGAAAGGCTAGTACTCCCCGCAAGAAATAGTGAAACCAAAAGCCCTACAATTGAAACCCAAAACCAATTTGTTGGAGAAGAAGTATACTGGACAGCTTTTTCAAGCCCCATTTGTGGATTGCCAACAAAAGAGATAAAGAATATAAAAGGCACTATTATAGCTACAGGAAGCACATTCATGGCGTAAACTGGCACCCTTATAAAAAGCTTCCACTCTCTCAATATAAGTGCTTTCAAAGCTCCAGAAGCTTTCATACTCCTTTCCAAAGCCACAGTTTTCTTTTTTGCTCCAATTTCCTGACCCGCCATTAAAGCTTTAAAATACACTTTTTGAGCAGATAACGCAAGAAAACCAGTAAATATCAAAGAAACAGCTATAAACAAAAGCAAGTTGAAAAATCCGTATAAACTGTGGTAATCTGACATGGCATAAGCTCCCCAGAGAGATGGCGGAAAGCTTTTGGTTGCCATTTTAGCGAGGTCTGCATTTTTGATGAGAAAATCAACTACAGCATCTTTGTCAGTATACTGAGGATTTCTGTTTACAAAATACTGAAAAACAAAGAAAAACATCAAAGCTAATATGCTTATTAAAACCGTAAAAAAGTCTTTTTTCTTCCTCAAATTTGTGAATCTCATGAGCCACAAAGCGATGATGGAATCTATGGAAAGAGGTATTACAGGTGAAAATAAGAACACCACCAGAGCAATCAAGTAATACAAAATCCCTGCACCAGTCCCAATACCGTATATCCCTATTGCCGGGAGTAACAGCAAAGCCAGCACAGCATATTCATTTACAAGAATTACTGTATATTTAGAAAGCAAAATTTCATAAGGCTGCAGTGGAAGTGGGAGCAAAATTTTTACATCATCGGAGAAGTAAAACACAGATATAACCCAGAAAAAGCCAAATATTAAAGTGACTATCTGCCCTAAAAACAACACTATTGCGAGCATCAACTGAGGCTGATTTAAAGCAATGCTTGCTGCAAATAATCCTTCTAGCTGCATCACGTAAATAAACAAAAAGACAGCTACTCCTACTACAATTCCAAATATAGCAAGGTCCAACTCCCACCGCTGCTTTTTCTCTACAAAATATTTGTATTTTATCGCAGAAATTCCGTAATAGGAGTTAATTTGCGTTTTCAGAAGAGATATAAATTTCTTCATTTTTCCGTCAGCTCCAGAAATATTTTTTCTAATGACTCCCATTCATGCTGCTTCTTTATTTCCTCCATAGTGCCGCAGGCTACAATTTTCCCTTTATTTATTATCGCAATTCTGTCACACAGCCTTTCTGCTACTTCCAGTATATGAGTAGAGAAAAAGACGGTGAAGCCCGCTTTTGTATGATTTGCCATAAGTTCTTTTAGTAAAAAAGAAGATCTGGGGTCCAAACCTGTCATGGGTTCATCCAATATCCACACAGAAGGGCTGTGTAATAGCGCCGCAGTTATAAGAAGTTTCTGTTTCATTCCATGAGAATAGCTCTGTATAAGGTCACCTATGGCATTTTTCAACTCAAAAATCTCAAGAAAATACTCCAGCTTTTCTCTTCTCTCTTTTTCCGAAATGCCGTACACATCTGCTATAAAGTTTAAATACTCAAGCCCTGTCAATTTGTCATATATGTACGGCTCATCAGGCACATATCCTATTTTCTTTTTTGCTTCTATTGGATTTTTTTGTATATCAATTCCATCTACCAGTATCTCCCCCTCATCTGGTTTTAAAATTCCGACTATCATCTTTATAGTGGTAGTCTTTCCTGCCCCATTTGGCCCTAAAAAGCCAAATATTTCCCCAGGATTCACCACAAGGTTAAGGCCGTCAACAGCCTTTATTTTGCCATTGTTATAAGATTTAGAAACATTTTTTAATTCGATCAAATCCTTCACCTCCATATTCTTACTCTAATTATAACATAAATTGCTTAAAAATTGCCAATGAATAATAATCTTGCCGATTTCATATTATTATCTTGAATTCAACTGCAAGGAGGTAAGGCGTTGAAAAGTCAACAATTTACTAAAATAATAACTTTAGTAATTTTTCTCGCACTTCTCAGTTACTTCTCAATAAATTTCTTCAACAGAACTATAGAAGCTACTTCCAACGGAAAAGAAGAAGTAAAAGCCGTATTGGATGAATTCTTTAAACAAAGGGGAAAAGCCCTATTAAACCAAGATTTAAGAGAGATTGAATACTTTTACGATAAATCCTCCACCTATGGAAAATGGGCTTTAGACCACGAGAAGAGAAGAATAGAGTATGTCAAAGGCTGGTCTGAAAAGCGGAATTTAAAGTTTACAGAAGCTGAATCCTTCTATAGGATAAAAAATATAAAGGCAGGAGAAAATTCCATATGGGTGTACGCAATTGAGACGATGAAAATGGGCTATGCTTACAACGCAAAAAGCGATGTGGTAAACCTGATGGGGCTTGGCATAAGGCACTCAATACAACTTGTAAAAGTGGACGGAAAATGGCTCATAAGAAGGGATTGGTACTACGACCCACTAGACGAGGACTCTGCCTACATAGACGCAAGCCCTGCAGAAGGTATAATCCCAGAGGCTGCACCTACTTCAATCCCTCAGGAAGAGATGGAACAAAAGCCCAAGAAAAAAGGAAAGTATGACAGAGAAGGGGCTGTAGCCTATGCCGACAAATACGCTGGAGCTGCCTGGGGAAGTGGCAACAACTACGAGTACAATCCGAAGTACAAAGATTATTATGGAGTAGGAGGAGATTGTACTAATTTTGTATCCCAAGTCCTCCATGAAGGAGGAGGTCTCCCAATGGACAATGTGTGGTTTTTCAATGGAAAAGACGCTTCCACCGCATGGGCTCAAGCTCCTGCTTTATTCAACTACTTAATTTACACTGGAAAAGGAAAATTGATTGCAAAAGGTCACTACCTCGATATGGTAAAGCCCACAGAGCAATACCCTCAGGGGGCCATAAGGGCTTTAGAAAAAGGAGATTTGATATGCTATGAGGAAAAAGGGGAAATAGTACATTTTGCAGTAGTGACAGGTTTTGATTCAATGGGCATCCCCGTTGTAAACACCCACACCTCTGACCGATATCACGTTCCTTTTGATTTGGGGTGGGATAAAAGAGTGGTATATAGATTCATACACATAAACGATTGAGCTAGAGAAGACCTCTCTAGCTCAGTTTGTTGACAAAGCAAAATTTAAGCTCCTGTTTTCCTAGTTCCGAAAGCAGGAGCTGTATATATCTGGATAAAATTTTCTTTAAAACTCCAAATAATGGATAAAAATTTAAAGTACCCAAAGGGCTCTTGCCCCTCCTCCATAACCATGTTGCCATTTTCTTTAAATTCATGGCAGCAAAAACAAGCATCGCTTGCATGGACAATTTTTCTTTCCCTCTTAATGTTGTCCATCGCAAACCATGCTTCTCCTTCAAGTCCGCAAACACTCTCTCTATTGTCTCTTTCCTTCTCTCATATACTTCTTTACAATAAGGTGTATGTCTTAGGTGTTCTGCTTCTTCTACATATCCTTCCCATATGTGCCTGAATATCCTCTTTGTGTAGTCTTTACTTTGGGTACACTTTTCTCTTAAAGGACAATTCTTGCATTTTTCTGGATTTGATTTGTACTCTCTATATCCTTCTCTGTTGGTTGTAACATATGTTAATATTTCATTTTGTGGACATATGTAACAGTCATAATATTCATCATACACAAACTCATGTTTTTTCATAAAACCGTCTTTCGTTTTTGGTCTTGTGTATGGCACTGCTGGTATTATTTCTCTATCAAATATTGTCTTTAATATGTACGGATTTTTGTAGCCTGCATCTACTGCTATTGCTTTCGGTTTTCCTACCCTCTTTTCAACTTCTTCTAATACTTCTTCAAACATTACGCTGTCGTGGACATTTGCAGCTGTTACTTTTACTCCTAATACAAATCCGTTTTTATCGCAGGCTGTGTGAAAGGAATATGCAAAACATTTTTCTTTTCCGTTTTTGTTTAACATTCCGCTATCTGGGTCTGTTTTGCTTACTTTCACTTCTTTCGTCTTTATTTTCTTGATTTTCTTTAATGGCTTTTTGCCATGAGCTTCTCTATCTTTGTTTATTTCTTCTTCTAGTTTTTCTTGATAAGTCCTGGCTTCTTGTTCTACTATTTCTTTGGTGTATTTCTTCTTGTTGGCACTTGCTTTTACATGGGTTGAATCTATGAATACTTCCTCTGCATTTACTAGCCCATGTTTTATTGCTTCTTCTAAAATCTTCGTAAATATTTTCTCAAATATGTCTGTCCCTTTGAATCTTCTTATGTAGTTCTGGCTAAATGTTGAAAAATGAGGTATTTCTTCTGTTAGCCCATACCCTAAAAACCATCTATATGCCACGTTTGTTTTTATTTCTGCTATTGTTCTTCTTATCGATGGTATCCCAAAAAGATATTGAATGAACAGTATTTTTATCAATACTACTGGATCTATGCTTGGTCTGCCGTGATCTTCGGAATATTTGTCTTTTACTAAATCGTATATGAAACTAAAATCTATAACTCTTTCTATCTTCCTTAAAAGGTGATCTTTTGGTACCAATTGATCTATGCTTACAAATTCTATTTGATGTCTTGCATCCTGTTTCTTTGATAACATCTTCCTTCTCCTCTCCTCTTTTGCTTCATAAAAAACAAGGAACCCTTCTCATAATAACGGGTTCCCGATATTTTGTCAACAGTCTGAGCTAGAGAAGACCTCTCTAGCTCTTTTTATCCGCTTCCTGAAGTTTTTTTACATCTTCATCTAAAGTTTCAAAATCGTGATGATGTTCTACAAGATATACAACCCTTTCACTGAGGCCCATTTCTCTGCAAATCTTTGCGCTGTACTTTGGATGGTTATAATACACTTCCAAAAAGAAAAAATATCCTCTTAGAAAATTTGCAATAAAAGGGATTTTTTCTAAAATAACCGCTATCGCTTTTTTGTTAGGAGTAATCTTGGCTTCTGTCTTCCCTATATCGTGAAAAAGCGCGGCCTTTATCAAGTCCTCATCCTCTATACCGTATTTGTCAATGATATAATAGCAGACATCCAGTGCATGTCTTTTTTCAAAGTCAGGAAATCTATTAAAATAGCTCAATTCTTTTTTGCTGAGCACTCTAAGCAAAAACTTATAGTCCTCTTCTGAAACGCACGCTCTTATTGCCTTCAAATACTGTTTTATTCTCCTCACTAAATTCACCTACTCAAGCATTATTCCTTCCTCTTTCAAAACTTCTTCAATCCTCCCTGACCTTATGATATCAAAGCAAGCATTTATGTCAATATAAAGTTCCCTATCCTCAACAAGAGGATTTACTTTTTCTCTCACCAACCTATATATTCTATCTGTCCCTTTACCTCTTTTAAACCCTTTTCTAAATTCCAATGCCTGTGAGGCTGTCAGAAGCTCTATAGCTAGAACTGTAGTCACATTTTTAAGAACCTCTCTTGCTTTTCTAGCTGCGATTGTGCCCATGCTGACATGGTCCTCCTGGTTAGCAGAAGAAGGAATTGAATCCACCGAAGCTGGATGAGAAAGCACCTTATTTTCAGAAACCAGAGAGGCTGCTGTGTACTGTGCAATCATCATCCCTGAATTAAGTCCCCCTTTTTCCGTCAAAAAAGGCGGTAAATCATTCAGCTGATAATTGACCAGCCTTTCAATTCGCCTTTCAGAAATATTTGCAATTTCTGAAAGGGCAATGGAAAGAAAATCCATTGCAAGGGCTACAGGTTCGCCGTGAAAATTTCCTCCTGAAATTACTTCACCATCATCGGGGAAAATCAGCGGATTGTCAGTAGCAGAATTTATCTCTACACCTAAAACCCGTTCAATGTAGGATATGGCATCTCTCACAGCGCCGTGTACCTGAGGAATACACCTTAATGTATAGGCATCCTGCACCCTAATTTCTCCCTGCCTCGTTATAAGTTCACTTCCTTCCACCATTTTCCTCACATTTTTGGCAGATACAATCTGCCCTTTATGAGGCCTAACCATCTGAACCCTGTCATCAAAGGCATCTATTATTCCCCTCAAAGCTTCCAAAGTTATAGAAGCCACAGCATCAGCAACGGCAATTATCCTTTTTGCGTCATATACATTGAGGCATCCTAATGCTGACATCACCTGAGTCCCATTTATAAGTGCCAAACCTTCCTTTGAGCTTAAAGTAATGGTAGGTATTCCTGCCCTCCTCATGGCCTCTTCTCCAGATACTCTCTCTCCAGCATAAAAAGCCTCTCCCCTACCTATCATAACTAATACCATATGAGCCAAAGGCGCAAGGTCTCCACTAGCCCCCAGCGAACCCTTTTCTGGAATTACAGGCACCACATTTTTGTTTATCATTTCAATTAGCGTCTCAACTGTTTCTAGCCTCACTCCTGAAAAACCTTTAGCCAAAGCATTTGCCCTCAAAAGCATGATGGCTCTCACTACTTCTTCAGGCAATGGATCTCCCACTGCGCAAGAATGGCTCATTATCAGGTTCTTTTGGAGCGCTTCTGTATCCTCTTTAGAGATTACCACGTCACTAAATTTCCCGAAACCCGTAGTAATGCCGTACACCACTTTCCCCTCTTTAACATATCTATCAACTATCTCCCTTGAGTGGACAATTCTCTCTTTCGCCACTTCACTTAACACAACTTCCCATTTATCTCTTGCAACTTTTACCACATCCTCTATTGTCAAATTATTGCCATCAATCACAACTTTTTTCATAATCCCCCTCCTTTTCACGTTAATCCTTTATCACAATAAAATCAAAAAGGCGAGGTAAAACCCCGCCTTCTTTTTCATTATTAAATTGTAAGATACTGTAACCACGCTTCATCCCACTCTTTTCAAACCTTCTTTGTATATTCCTATTCGACAGAAACAAAAAAAATCCTGCTGAATTTTAAAATTTTTAAATTTTAACTCTGATCCAGGCTTGAAAGCACCTCATCAAACACGCCAATCCTGCACTCCTTTTTATTGACATCCCAGTGCCTGCATATCTCACAGCTCCTCTCCTGAGGCGTGACAGACATGACAAAGCTATTCCCGTAAAGAGACTGGTCGAGTTCAAAGTCTTCACAACTTCTTCCAACAGCTTTCAATTGCTCAGTGCTGACCACAATCCCACCACCCATTTATATATTTCTCCTAATAGTATCTTCCTTTAATTTTTAATTTATTCCCTCAAAAAATAATAGGGTAGCGCAAACAAAAAGGACATAAACCACATGACAAACATCGCTATTATCAAATAACTTCCCCATTCCTTCATGTACTTTATCTCTTCCCTTCTCTCTGGTAACTCCTCTTTATAGTATATCTTCTTCACAAGCTTTAAATCATTTATCCAGTAAAGGACATAGAGAATACCTCCTAAAAGTCCCACTCCAGTCCCTATCAATAAAAGGTAATTGCTATAGTAAATATAAGATGTAAAAAATCCATTTACTATGATATTTGCTAAAATAGCCCCTATGCTCAATATGAATCCCAGAACAACTCCCTTTCTCATACTCCACCTCAAAACTCAAAAATCTCTCCCTTGATTATACCACAAAAATTATTTTAAATATTAACAAAATTTAAAATTTGATTTTCAGGCAGGATTTTTAGGTATGGATATAGAATATATATTTGTCCATTTTTTTGGGGTGGGGGTAAAAATGGCTAAAAAAAGGCAAAAGTACATAAACATAATGGTCATTCCTGACTCAAACCGGCAAATAAAAACTATAAAGCTATCCATTCCCCTTTTAAAGGCCGTTTCAACAGTGGCCGTAGCCTTGATATTAACCGCGACAATATCTTTAGTATATTTCAGCAAAACTACCGCTCATCTTTACACTGTAATACTGGAAAAAGACATGCAGATATCCCAACTCACACAGATAAAAGAAGAACAAGACAGAAAAATTGCAGCTCTTAACAAAAACGCCCAGATGGTAAATGAAAAAATTAAAAATCTCACAGAATTAGAAGAAAAAATAAGGAGAATGGTAGGACTTGCCTCTCCCACTACAAGCCGTGGAAATGTAACAAGAACTCTTCCATCAGATAGCACAATATCTTACGACAACCAAACAACCACAGAGCTTTTATCAGAAATTGACCAGAAGACAGAAGACTTTAAAGATTTGATATCAAAAGTAGAAGCTCGGCTTAACTATTTAGCAGCTCTTCCCTCGGCTTACCCCGTATACGGTACTATAACTTCCCCTTTTGGAATGAGAAAAAACCCTTTTGGATATGGATATGAATTTCACCCGGGGATCGACATATCTGTTCACATAGGAACACCGGTTAAAGCCGCAGGAAAGGGTGTCGTAGTATACGCAGGGTGGCTTGCAGGCTACGGCAAAGCGGTAATAATCGACCACGGATATGGTATTGAATCTGTATACGGCCATAATTCTCAAATCCTCGTAAAAGTAGGACAAACTGTAAATAGAGGAGATGTAATAGCTAAATCAGGAAACACGGGAAGAAGCACAGGACCTCACGTCCATTTTGAAATAAGGGCGAATGGAAGCCCTGTAAACCCGATGAAATATCTAGCAAAGGGGAATTAACATGTTTCAGAAAAAGAGCCAGGTAGAAATAAATCCTGAAAAAATTGATACTGTAATAGGGAAAAACACCTCATTTGAAGGAACCATAAGGTCTGAAGGTACTCTTAGAATAGATGGCAATTTCAGCGGACAAATAGAAACAAAGGGAAATGTGATTATAGGGGAAGGCGCAAAAATTCAAGCAAATATCTCATCCGACAATGTGATTGTCTCAGGAGAGGTTAAAGGCAACATACTGGCAAAGAGCCAATTGCAGATCACATCTACTGGAAAAGTATATGGAGATATTGAAGTCCAAAATTTAGTAATAGAAGAAGGAGCTGTTTTTGAAGGCAAATCAAAAATGTCCAAATCTTTCCCTCAGGAGGAGGATAAAAAGGTAGAGGAGTGACCTTTTTATCCTCCTCCTGTTTTATATTATAGGAAGATACATCTCATTTTCATTCTGCCCTTCGCTTAAAACCTGTCTTAATATTTCAATTCCTTTTTCTATCTCTTGCACATCGCATGAGGCAAAACTTAATCTCAGAAAATTGTCTTCTTTTTTTATTCCAAAAAACATATCCCCCGGAACTACCAATAACCCTCTCTCAAGACATTTCTGATAAAAGTCTACCGCTTTCCAGTTATCTTTAAGCTTTACCCAGTAGTAAAAACCTCCTTTTGGAATATCAAACTCAAAATAGCTTTTTAACTGGGTAAGCCCTTCTTTCATCTTTTCAAACCTTTCTCTCATTACGCCTTTCACTTCTTCAATGTGTTTCTTCCAGATGTTTTCCCTCAAATATAAATCGAAAGCCCTCTGCATCAGCCCAGAAGTAGTGAGGTCTGTAACATATTTTGCCTTGAGAAAACTGCTCACAAGTTTTTCCGGGGCTATGATAAATCCAAGACGCAATCCCGGCATGTGAACCTTAGAAAAGCTTTTTAGGTATATCACCCTGTCGTACTTATCAAAAGCTTTGAGAGGGAATACATCTGTTTCTGTAAAAGATAATTCAATTGCAAAGTCATCTTCTAAAAGGTAAGTTTCATACTTCTCCGCCAGCCCTACAAGTTTTTCTTTTTTCTCATCGCTATATAAAATACCTGTGGGATTGTGAAAATTCGGCATCACGTATATGAACTTAGGCTTAAATTTCTTCAATTTATCTTCCAGATCCTCTATGTCAATTCCGTCTTTATTTAAATTTACCTCTAGAATATCTGCTCCTCTCGATTGAAAAGAGGCTAAAGCCCATGAATATGTGGGTCTTTCTACGACTATTGTGTCACCAAAATTGATCAAAGCTTTTGACACAACGTCTATCCCCTGCTGGCCTCCTGAGATGACCTGAATGTTTTCAACTCCCGTTTCTATTCCATAAAGCCTCACAAACTTGAGGATAGACTCTCTTAAAGGCTTATATCCCCTGCTGTCCTGATACTCAAAAGCATACCCTCTATCCCTTTTTAATACTCTGTTTATAAGCTCTGCAAACTCATCCACAGGGAAAAGTTCTGGATTTAAGGATGAAGAGGCAAAATTTATAGTCCCCTTTTTGACAGGTATCTCTCTGTGCTCAGAAAGTTCAATATCTTCTATCAAATCTCTATCCCTCTGAATGCCCTCACAGACGTAAGTTCCACTTCCCACTCTGGTGTACACATATCCGTTTTCTTCTAAAAGCCTGTAAGCATTGACCACAGTTATAATATTGACTCCCAACTCTTTTGCCATGCTCCTTATTGTTGGAAGCTTATACCCAGGTGGCAAGCTCCCATTTTCTATAAACCTTTTGAGCTGAGAGTAAAGCTGAAGGTATATTGGTGTCTCTTTGTTCCTGTCAATAACAATTTTATTCATACTTTCCCCTCACAATTGTATCGTTACAATTTTCTATATTTATCATAACAAAAATTCTATCCTTTTTCAAAATGAATTATAATCGGGATAGTGTCAAGATACTGTAGGATTTTTTTAAGACAACCCCTGAAACTTAATTAATTCAGGGCTTCGTTTTATCATGTTCTTTATATAACTTGTGCATATTTTAATGCTCTTAAAACCCTATATATTGGCGTTACTTTCCCTATATTCAAAACCGTAATATTGTTTATTTTTTCATTTGTAGACGTTTTAACTCTCCTTACTGCCTCTTTTATTTGCTTCTCTGTTAATTTGTAACTTCCTGCATTTATATTCTTTTTCTTGCCCCACTCTACTTCTCTTAAGTCTCCTCCATTCTTGCTAAATACCCTTAATTTCGCCATTAACTTTAATCCTTCTCTGCTCCACCCTAATGGATTCCTGCTAAGTCTTGCAGAAAATACATGGCTTATATGCCCTTCTGCACTGCACCCTATTACATCTTCGTCTTCACTGTATATCTTTATCCCTTCCCAATTGTTTAGTATGTATCTCTTCGCTTCCTTTATCTTTTCTTTTTCTTTCTCTTCTTTTGCTATCTTTATTAACTCACCAAATATTTTCTTCACTCCTTCTTTATCCCCTTCATTTATTGCTCTCCATATCTTATCCCTATACTTTGGCTCTTTTGATGTTGCTTTTAATACGTATTTGTTTAAATGATATCTGTCTAACACAAACCTTGATTTTACTATCCATTCTAATCCCTCTTTTATCCATGGTGCTCCATCTCCTGCTATGTATATCTTCTCTATCTTCTCTTCCTTGTAATTTTCTTCTATGTAATTCGCTACATCTATCCATATGTCTTCTGCTTTCTCTCCTACGTATGCCTTGTAATACACATTCTTCAGTACGTTCCTTCCGTTTTTCTCTTCCCTACCTTCATGTATGTATATCAATCGCGGTGTTTCACTGCTGCCATCTTGTAAAGGTACATGGTCTTCATCTGCTTCTATGTATAAAACCCTTACTTCCTTCTTCTCTTTTATTTCTCTCTTCACCTCTACTTCTCCTATTTCCCTTATTGCGTTTAATACCGTCTGTTTACTTATTTTCTCTGGACATGCTTTCTCGCTACTTTTCTCGTATGATTCTTCTATCGCATTTTCTACTAACTTTATTTTTACTCCCTTTTCTATCCTCTCGTGCCGTCCTATCTCTAATGCATCATCCACTAAATATGTATATCTACCATCCTCCCTTGATTTGTAATATGTCCTCTCATATTCAATATCCCCAAGGACTGTCGTTAATCTCTTTTTATCTTTCCTCTCTACTACCCATTTTTCTTTCCTTCTCTTGTCTTCTTTTATTATCCTATCTAACTCCTCAATAATTGCTTCTATTGCCTCTCTACCTAGTTTGTCCGTAAGTTCTTTTATCCTTGCTACAAGCTCTGTAATATTCATTCCATTCTTTAATAAATCCTCAAAAACATTCATCATTTCCCTAGTGAAATTTAGAGCATTTTGTAGTATAATATCCTCAAAAATATGTTTTTTCACAAGAGACACCCCTTTCGTGTTTTTTGTTTTCCACAATCTATTTTATCACAGGGGTTGTCTCTTGTTTTTTCACTTTAAAAATCCTACGATAATTTTACACTATGTATAATTCGGGTTGTTAGCAAAGTCATTGTTGCAGACACACAAAACTAAAGGCTTGCTTTTCGGGCTCTGGCAGGTTCCCGGCCACTTCTCTAATTTTTGCCACCGGTCTGTTATAATATTGATATACGGATGGAAAACTAATATGGAAAGGAGGATTATTATGTTTCTTTTGCTAAAAGGATTAAACGTCTACTCCCCAGAACCAATAGGCAAAAAAGACATACTCATATGTTGCGAGAAAGTCATAAAAATAGCCGATGAAATAAAACCTTTTAAAGAATTTGGAGATGTAGAAATAGTAGAAGAAGTAGAAGGCCTAATAGCTGTACCCGGCTTTATTGACCAGCACGTTCACATAGCAGGGGGAGGCGGAGAAGGTGGTCCTTCAACCAGAACTCCAGAAATAACTCTATCAGATATAACAAAAGGCGGAATAACTACTGTGGTAGGGCTTTTGGGGACAGACGGAATAACGCGTGGAATGGCTTCGCTTCTCGCAAAAGCAAGAGCACTAGAACAGGAGGGAATAACAACTTATATTTACACAGGAGCTTACGAGATACCTACGCGCACCCTCACAGGAAGTGTAAGGTCAGACCTCGTCTTGATTGACAAAGTCATCGGTACAGGTGAAATTGCGATTTCGGACCACAGGTCTGCACAGCCTACAGTAGAAGATTTAACAAAACTAGCAGCAGAAGCCAGAGTTGGAGGACTTCTAGGTGGCAAACCCGGAATAGTGCACCTTCACGTGGGAGACGGTATAAGAGGCCTTTCTCCTATTTTTGAAATTGTAGAAAAAACCGAAATACCTATTACCCAGTTTGTTCCAACTCACATAAACAGGGCATCTCATTTATTTGAACATGGCTTGAAATTTATAGAAATGGGAGGAACGATAGACCTTACCTCTGACATAAAACCTGACCCCCATTCGAAAACAGCTTTGACCCCAAAAGAGGCGATTAAAAAAGTCCTGGAAAACAAGCTTCCAATAGAAAAAGTCACAATGAGCTCTGATAGCAACGGCAGCATACCTGTGTTTGACGAAAACAAAAAACTGGTAAAAGTAATGGTAGGGAGCACAGATACACTCTACAGAGATTTAAGAGAAGCAATTATAGAAGGCATTGTCCCCCTTGAAAAAGGGATAAAAATAATAACAGAAAATGTGACAAAAGTATTGAACTTATACCCCAGAAAAGGATGCATTTCCGAAAAATCTGACGCTGACATAGTCATACTGGACGAAGATTTAAATATCCATTCAGTCATAGCGAGAGGCAAATTTATGATAAGAAAAGGAAAAATTGTAAAGAAGGGCTTTTTCGAAGAGTAAAAGGAAAAGCAGCATTTTGCGCAAACTCAAGCGCAAAATGCTGCTAATTTTCTTAAAAGGTAGAAAGGTATTTCATCTCCATCCCACAAAATTTTATTCAATTTTAACCAATACCTATTATATCACATTTTTTCATATTGCAATATAGTTTTAATAAATTTTTTGAAATTTTAAAGGTTTACGTTATAATAATATTATGCCTCTTAGAAAGATGAGAGACAGTTCAAGGGGGAGATATTATGAAGAGTTTCACAACAGTCATTCCTTTTATAAAGAGGCATAAATGGGATTACATAATTGGAATCATTTTCTTATTAGGAGTAGACTTGCTTCAGATGATAATTCCTCATCTACTTGGCAGTGTAACCGATTTATTTAAAAGTAAAGATTTAACTCCAAAAATATTACTAAATTACTCTTTATGGATAATAGGTATATCTTTACTAGTTTTTGCTTTTCGGTTTATTTGGCGCATTAAAATAATGGGAATGTCAAGGCTTTTAGAAAAAGACTTAAGAGAAGACCTGTTTTCCAAGCTTTTAACCTTATCTCCTCAGTACTATCATGAACACAAGACTGGAGACTTAATGGCCCATGCCACAAATGACATAAACGCCATAAGAATGGCAGCAGGGCCAGGAATAATAATGTCAATAGATGCTTCATTTTTAAGCATCACAATCATCCTCATAATGATTTTTACTATTAATTTTAAACTGACCCTATTTGCCCTTTTGCCTCTGCCAGTTCTGGCTCTGGTAGTCAACCGATTTGGAAAAATAATCCATGCAAGGTTCACAAAAGTTCAGGAGGCTTTTGCGTCGTTAACTGATAAAGTTCAAGAAAGCATCTCTGGGATAAGAGTCATAAAAGCTTTTGTCCAAGAAAAAGAAGAAATAGAAAATTTCCGTCAGGAAAATTTTAGAAATTTTCTTGCCAATATGAACATGATTAAAATATGGGGTCTATTTGACCCGGCAGTGCAGTTTTTAGCAGCTTTAAGCTTTACAATAGCTCTTTTATACGGTGGAACTCAGGTAATAAGAGGTGTGATAAGTCTTGGCGAATTTGTCGCTTTCACTGCTTACCTCGGCATGCTCATATGGCCCATGATGGCTTTTGGCTGGGTCATAAATATATTTCAAAGAGGGGCTGCTTCCATGGAGCGAATCAATGTGATATTAAATGAAGTGCCAGAGATAACTGACAAGTTTGCTGATCCAAATATTACTACAATAAAAGGAGATATAGAGATAAAAAATCTGACCTTTTCATACAAAAAAGACTTACCTCCTGTATTGAAAAACATAAACTTAAAAATCCCCAGAGGCAAAACTCTTGCTATAATTGGAAAAACAGGAAGTGGAAAAAGCACTTTAGTAAACTTAATAGCGCGACTCTACACCGTACCTTGTGACAAAATCTTCATAGATGGACATGATATAAACGAAATACCATTAAAAGTTTTAAGAGAAAATATCGGCTTTGTGCCTCAGGATAACTTCATCTTTTCTGACACGATCGCTAACAACATAGCCTTTACAAAAGAAGAACCTCTGGAAAAGATACAGAAATTCGCTGAAATGGCGGATGTGCATAAAGACATAGTAGAATTTCCTCAGCAGTACGACACTGTTGTCGGTGAAAGAGGTGTAACCCTATCAGGAGGTCAAAAGCAGAGAATAGCCATCGCCAGAGCTTTAATAAAAGATCCAAAGATTTTAATACTTGATGACAGCCTCTCCGCAGTAGATACCAACACCGAAGAAAGGATACTTAATAATTTAAAAGAATTTATGAAGGACAGAACTACCATAATAGTCTCCCACAGAATTTCTACCATCAAAAATGCAGACGAAATTATAGTTCTTGACGAGGGCGAAATAGTAGAAAGAGGTACCCATGAAGAACTGCTAAATTTAAAAGGTTTGTATTACAGCATATATGAAAAACAGCAATTAGAAGAAGCTATACAAAAAGAAGGCTGAGGTGATAAAAATGGAATACCAGCAAGAAGAAATCATGGCAAAGCCTTTTGACTGGAAAATAATGAAACGTCTCCTTACCTATGCAAAGCCTTATTGGTTTTATATACTAATAGGAGTCATAGCAATTTTACTTGTAACCGTCTCAAACCTCTTAAGGCCTTACCTTGTACAGCAAGCAATAGATAACTACATAAACAATCCCCACATCTCCAAAGAACAGGCGATACAAGGTGTAATAAGAATTGGAAGTCTGTACATAGTAATAATAACAGTAGCATTTTTGATAAATTATGGGCAGGTGTACCTCATCCAATACACAGGTCAAAAAATAATATTTAACTTAAGGCAGCAAATTTTTGAACACCTGCAAAAACTCTCCCTATCATTTTTTGATAGAAACCCTGTTGGTAGGTTAGTAACTCGCGTAACAAATGATACAGACACTTTAAATGAAATGTACACAAGTGTCATAACAAACCTATTTAATGATGTGTTCATAATCGCGGGAATCGTCATAGCCATGGTGAGTTACAACTTAAAGCTTGCATTTATCGCTCTATCTACCACTCCTTTGATACTGACAGGAATGTACATTTACAGAAAGCTTGCTTCTCAGGCATATCGCCTTGTGAGAGTGAGACTTGCCCGGATAAATGCCTTTCTTTCAGAACACATAAGCGGCATGAAAATAGTTCAGCTTTTTGTGACGGAAAACAAAAAAATGGAGGAGTTTAAAAAAATCAACAAAGAGTACTACGACGCCAACATGAGACAGCTTACAATATTTGCTATATTCCGCCCTTCTATGGACGTCATTTACTCTCTCACTCTAGCCCTCTTGATATGGTATGGAGGCAGAGATATAATCGCTGGGAAAATAGAATTTGGCGTGCTGTACGCTTTTGTAAATTACCTTCAACAGCTTTTTCAGCCCATATTCGACATATCTGAAAAATACGACATACTTCAGTCAGCAATGGCATCTGCAGAGAGAATATTCATTCTCTTAGATACTAAAGAGGAAGTTAAAGACCCTGAAGACCCCATTCCCCTTGAGGAAGTTAAAGGGAAAATTGAGTTTAAAAACGTGTGGTTTTCTTACAATGGCAAAGAGTGGGTGCTAAAAGATGTATCTTTTGAAGTAAATCCCGGAGAAACAGTGGCTTTTGTTGGAGCTACAGGTGCAGGTAAAACTTCTATAATAAACCTTTTGTGCAGATTTTACGACATTCAAAAAGGAGAAATATTAATTGACGGAATTGACATAAGAAAAGTAAGGCAGCAAGACTTGAGAAAACACATCGGCATAGTCCTTCAGGATGTATTCCTGTTTACAGGAGACATAAAGTCAAACATAAGGCTAAATAACAAAAACATAACTGACAACGACATATACAGAGTAGCGAAGTACGTAAATGCCCATCAGTTCATAAAAAAACTCCCAGAAGGATATAACTCAAAGGTCACAGAAAGAGGGTCAACCCTTTCAGCAGGTCAGAGGCAGCTTTTAGCTTTCGCTAGAGCTTTAGCATTTAACCCCAAGATATTAGTTTTAGATGAAGCTACAGCAAACATAGACACAGAAACAGAAAGGCTGATACAGGACGCTCTTGAAAAATTGACAAAAGGGCGCACTACGCTTGTCATCGCCCATAGGCTTTCCACAATACAGCACGCTGACAAAATAATAGTCCTTCACAAAGGCCGCATAAGAGAAATAGGAACTCATCAGGAACTTCTTCAGAAAAAAGGCCTTTACTACAACCTCTATATGCTGCAGTATAAAGATCAGCTGTCAGAAAGTAAAATCAGCTAGCATACTGCCAAGTGAGGAGGGGCATACTATTCCTGAGGTGGTAATATGAGAAAATTTATAAAGCTCTTAAGCGCCCTCCTCATAATTGCCTTGATATTTAACATGACAGGATGTAAAAAACAGGATAAAGCGCAAAAAAAGCCCCAAACTTCACAAAAAACCGAAATACCAAAAGAACTTACAAAAATAGAAAAGGACATAGAAAAAATAATCAGTGAGGCAAAAAAAATAAAAGAAAAGCCCTCTTCAACTTCTTCTAAAAAAGATTCTGACAAAGATAAGAAAAAAGAAACCTCAACAAACGAAAAAAGCTGGAAGGAGATAGAAAAAACTGTAAAAGACATTCACAGCAACTGGAACTCTTTAAACCCTATAGTCACAAAGAAAGGCGCCAAGTTAAACTTGATAAACAGTATGAGCGCCGCTATCAACGACCTTACTTTAGTGGCTAATAAAAAATCAAAAATAGACGTGTTAATCTACGCTAACGGAGTATACAAATACATTCCTGAGTTAGAAGGGCTCTTTTCCACCGACCCTTCTTTAGATATAAAAAAGCTTAAATTTTATGGGCAAGATATTGACTTCAAAAGCGAAATACAGAAATGGGATGAAATTTCCAAAGATTTGATGGATATAAACTCTACATGGCAAACTCTAAAAGTAAAGCTTCCAAAAGAAGCCAAGTCCACTGCTGAAAAATTTGAAGTGAGCATATCAGAGCTTCAAAAAACAGTAAAATCCCAAAACAAGGTGTTGACGAAAGTAAAAGCAGAAGTATTTCTCAAAAACTTAAAATCCCTTGAAAAAGTTTTAGAGCCTAAAAAGTAAAATCTGTACACTTTTTAGGCTTTTTTATCTCATGTAATCCTTATTTTATTGACTTCATATAATAGTAATGATATATTTTAAATAAGCAAATCACTTTAATACAGCATAAAATTAAAAAAGCCCGAATTAGAGGAGGATTAGAATAATGGGAGTTAATGTGGCAATTGTCGGAGCTACCGGCATGGTAGGAAGAACTTTTCTAAAAGTAATGGAAGAAAGAAATTTTCCTGTCAATAAGCTGTACTTATTCGCATCATCCAAATCTGCCGGTGAAAAACTTTATTTTAAAAACAAAGAGTACATCGTAGAAGAACTTACAGAGGAAAGCTTCAACAGGGACATACAAATAGCTTTATTCTCAGCAGGAGCTACTGTGAGCAAACAATTTGCCCCAATAGCCGCATCCCGTGGAATAGTAGTAATAGATAATTCCAGCGCATGGCGCATGGATGAAAACGTACCTTTAGTGGTTCCAGAAGTAAACCCAGAAGACATATCATGGCATAAAGGAATAATAGCAAACCCCAATTGTTCCACCATACAGATGGTAGTCCCTTTAAAGCCCCTTCATGACAAGTACAGGATAAAGCGCATTGTCGTATCTACTTATCAGGCAGTGTCAGGGGCAGGCAAAAAAGGCATAGATGACCTCGAAAGAACGCAGAAAGGAGAACCACCCCAGGTATTCCCTCATCCAATAGCGAATAACTGCATTCCCCACATTGACTCCTTCACCCCGAGCGGATATACAAAAGAGGAACTCAAAATGATAAACGAGACGAAGAAAATAATGAAAGATGACTCTATAAAAGTCTCTCCAACCACAGTAAGAGTTCCTGTAGTAAATTCTCACAGCGAATCTGTAAATGTAGAATTTGCTCGGCCCTATGAGATGAAAGAGTTAATAGAAATTCTAAAAAATGCCCCCGGAGTTGTAGTGATGGACGACCCTGAACATAACCTATACCCTCTTGCCACCTTTGCTACAGGGAAAGACGAGGTATTTGTGGGGAGAATAAGAAGGGATGAGACAGTCTACAGCGGTGTGAACATGTGGATTGTGGCGGATAACATAAGAAAAGGTGCGGCGACAAATGCCGTGCAGATTGCTGAACTTGTAATCAAAAATATGTGAAAGGAGAATGGAGCATGCCTGTATTTAAAGGTTCATGTGTGGCCATAGTGACCCCTTTTACTGAAAATGGAGTGAATTTTGACAAACTTGGCGAATTGATTGAATGGCATATAAAAGAAGGAACAGATGCAATCCTCATATGCGGAACTACGGGTGAAGCTTCCACAATGACTGATGAAGAGCAAAAGGAAGCCATAAAATTTACAGTAGAAAAAGTGGCAAAGAGAATACCAGTTATTGCAGGAACCGGTTCGAACAACACTGCTCATGCGATTGAACTCAGCGAATACGCACAATCAGTCGGAGCAGATGCTCTTTTGGTCATCACCCCTTATTACAACAAAACAACACAAAAAGGATTGGTAGCTCATTTCACTGAAATAGCACGTCACGTAGATATACCTATTATAATCTACAACGTGCCCAGCAGAACATCTTTAAACATGTTGCCTGAGACGTACTTAGAAGTCAAGAAAAAAGCAGAAAATGTGGTGGGAGTGAAAGAAGCAAGTGGAGACATATCTCAGATCGCTGAAATCGCCCGCATAATGGGCAAGTCTTTTGAAATATACTCAGGAAATGATGACCAGGTAATACCAATCATGTCTTTAGGAGGTCTTGGAGTGATCTCCGTAACAGCAAACATAATTCCTGCAAAAATCCATGAGATGACGACAGCATACCTCAATGGAGACATTGAAAAAGCAAGAGATATGCAACTAGAACTAAATCCTTTAAATAAAGCCCTTTTCATAGAGACAAATCCAATACCTGTAAAAACAGCCATGAACCTCATGGGCTTTGGAGTGGGTCCTCTTCGCCTGCCGCTTGTTGAAATGAGCGAGAAAAACCTTGAATACCTAAAGTCAGTTTTAAGGCAGTATGGCCTTTTAAAGGAGGAAAATTGATGATAAGGCTAATAATCCACGGCTGCAATGGAAAAATGGGAAAAGTAGTAGCAAAGCTGGCAAAAGAAAATCCTGAATTTGAAGTAGTAGCAGGAGTTGACAAAAACACCTTCCCTCTAGACTTCCCTGTATACTCTGACCTAAAAGAAGTAAAAGAAGAAGCAGATGTAGTCATAGACTTCTCCTATCACGAAGCCATTCCAAATTTAGTAAAAGAAGCTGCAAAAAGAAAAATTCCTGTGGTCATTGCCACAACAGGCTTGAGCGAAGAAGAATTAAAAACAGTGGAAGAAGCTTCAAAAGAGATACCTATCTTCAGATCTGCCAACATGTCTTTGGGCATAAACGTGCTGATAAGCCTTGTAAAAGAAGCAGCAAAAGTTTTAGAAGGGTTTGATATAGAAATCGTAGAAAAGCATCACAACATGAAAAAAGACGCGCCGAGCGGCACAGCACTTATGATAGCAGATGCAATAAATCAGGTTCTTCCTGAGAAAAGAGAATACGTGTATGGAAGGTACACAAAAACAGAACAAAGAAAGCCAAATGAGATAGGAATACATGCAGTAAGAGGAGGGACAATAGTAGGAGAACACGATGTAATCTTCGCAGGACCCAATGAAGTAATAACAATTTCTCACTCTGCCCAGTCAAGGGAAGTCTTTGGATATGGAGCTTTAAAAGCAGCTAAATTTTTAATAGGTCAAAAACCTGGCTTATATACAATGGAAGACCTTGTAAAGAAAGGATGATAAACTTGAACACAAATGATAACCTGACGAACGCCTATGAAATTGCAAGATACATCAAAGAAGCAAAAAAATCCACTCCAGTAAAGGCATATGTACAGGGGAAGATCCAGGTAGAAGAAGAGGAAGGATTGAAAATATTTGGCTCTGAAGACTTTAAAATACTCATTGGAGAATTAGAAGTTGTAGAAAAAGTCATAGAGCAAAACAAAGACAGAATAAAGTATTATCACTTGGAATATGACAGAAGAAACTCAGCAATACCACTTTTAGATATAACCCATCTGGATGCAAGAATAGAACCGGGAGCAATAATAAGAGATAAAGTCAAAATAGGCAAAAACGCTGTGATAATGATGGGAGCAGTTATAAACATAGGAGCAGAAATCGGCGAAAACTCAATGATAGATATGAACGCTGTGATAGGCGCAAGAGGTATCATAGGGAAAAACGTCCATGTTGGTGCAGGAGCTGTTATAGCAGGAGTTCTAGAACCTCCAAGCAGTGTACCTGTTGTAATTGAAGACAATGTAATGATTGGGGCAAATGCTGTGATATTGGAGGGCGTCAGAGTAGGCCGCGGCGCTGTGGTCGCAGCAGGCTCAGTGGTAATTGAAGATGTACCACCTAATACAGTGGTGGCAGGTGTACCTGCTAAAATCGTCAAAGTAGTAGACGAAAAAACCAGGGAAAAAACAAAATTAATGGAAGACTTAAGAGGTTAAAACAAAACACCCGAGTTTTCGGGTGTTTTTTCTGACCTTTTTATTCTGTTTTTTGCAATTCTTTTTCCACTACCTCCATGCGGGTTATAGATACTTCATAAGCAACTTTTGTCACCACTTCGTCTCCCAACTTTTTCTGATATTCTCTGCTCTGCACTCTCCCCCACAACCTTATGCGGTCTCCCACCTCAAGTTTTTCAGAAAACCTAGCATTTCTACCCCACGCAATTACAGGTATGTAATCAGATTTGTTATAAGGCCTGTTTACAGCAATCAATAAATCAGTTATCTCTCTTCCTAAAGGCGTAGTCCTGTACACTGGCTTTTTACATATGAATCCATCCAAAAAAATTTCATTAGGGTTTTTTACAACTTCCTCCTCCGGGACAACAGAGATGTCGCGGGCAAACACAGTGAGAATGAGCTTGTTTTTCCCCTCTTCTGGAGATTTTCTGTTGTAAGACCTCAATTGCCCTTCAATCTTCACCCTTGTCCCCACTTCCAAGTTCATTCCCTCGAAGAGCCGGTTAGAGATAGTTATCGGAAGGTAGTCTTTCGTTTCGCTCAACCTTGGTACCTCTAAAATAAAATTAAAAAATTTTTCTCCGTAAAGTTCATGACTGAATTCAAGGGGTGTAAAAACCTTTCCAACCAGCGTGACGGTATTGTTTTCTAAAAAATTACCTGCCATCCGTTCACTCTCCCCTTCCCCTTATGTGTCCTTTTAAAAATATATTAACCCTACACCCCGATTATGACAGGCGATTCAAAAAATTTTTCTCTTCCTTCTAATAACGTCAACAATGTAACCGCAAACAATGAGTTATATATATTATACTGTTCCGACGTTTTTATTTCAACAGGTATTTCCATAGGCTCAATTAACTGGCCCTTCAAATTATTAAACGCTCTCTGCACACAGTAATTAAACCTGTATCCCCCTTCTTCATAGGAAATAGATGAAGCAGTAGCTGTGCATTTCGGGTTTAACCCAGCTGTAATCAAAGTAAAACTAAAACCCATATCAAAAAGCAAATTTACATCCTTTACATCCCCATTAGCTATTATAACATTTGGAGGAAGAGTATTGATATAATTTTTTAATAAATTCACATGTTTTTCATCAAAAACATCGTAAATCACCAATACATCACAAGGCAAGCTGTAATTCACCTCTTCTACTGAAATACCACGCCCCTTAAAAAAATCCTCCAGAAATTTTTTTAAAGCAATTGCTTTTTTACTTCCAAACACAAAAATCTTTTTCATAAAAATTCACCTCTTGTGTACTTCTAATCCTTATTTTCCTACAAAATCAATGAATTTATTATAAAAAAGCGAGATAGGAAATTACTCCTATCTCGCAAACCAGTGATGACCTATTACTGTAGTAACAGGCCTTGTCCATATCCACCAGGAGGTAGAAGTCGCTGGGTTGAAAAAATACAAAGCTCCTCCTGTTGGGTCCCAACCGGCTAAAGCAGCATCAGCCGCTTTAAAAGCTTCCAGGTCGGGCTCGTGGTTGAAAAATTCTCCATTTAGCACAGATTCAAAAGCATAAGGCTGGTAAATAACTCCTGCTACTGTATTGGGGAAAATTCCGCTTTTTACTCTATTCAAAATCACTGCTCCAACTGCTACCTTCCCTTCAAAACTCTCTCCTCTAGCCTCAGCATATATCATCTTAGCAATTAAATACCTGTCCACCAAGTAATTGTAGTGATCGCTGTCCTCTTTTATAGGAACTAAAAGTTTTTCCCCTGGATATATCAAATTATCCCACTTATTATTTGCCTGCCTTATGCTGTCCAAATCGCTTCCATACCATGTTGCAATCAAATACAGGGATTCTCCCCTTGATACCACGTGCACCTTCGTATAAGCATAAGCCTGAGAGACTACTCCAAAAGCCATCACAAAAGCAAGTATTACTGCTACAACTTTTTTCATAGCCTTCTTCCTCCTTTCTATTGTTGTTTTTCAACAATAGCAGGAGTCAAATTCGTTTACAATTATAGCTCCTTCCTCCTTTCAAGACAACTCTCGTATTTTCTCATTATCCCCAATTAAAGGCTATTATCCTCTGTTATGATATACTATGCTTATATATTCTCATATATACTCATTTATTGAACATTTCCATAAATGTAAAAATATTGATTTAAATTTTGTTGACACTCTTTTAAACAAAATGCTATAATTGTCTCTCATAACCTTTATCAAAAAGAAAGCGAGGTAGCAGGTTTCATGAAAATTTTAAAATACATAGCAATATCCCTCATTCTTCTGTTTTTTCTCACTTCAACTGCATATGCAAAGCAAGAAATGGATACAGCCATAGTTCTAAGCGCAATACCCTTGCTTTTGCTCTTTATGGCTTATCAAACTTCTCTAAGAGAAATAATAAATTTGGACATAATAGCAACTGAAATAGTGCGCTCATTAGCAGCAAGCACGGGATTAGTTGCTGTATACCTCTAACTGCCCTCGCTGCAGGAATTTTAGTAAAAAGGGATAAAAAAACAAAAAGTAAAAGCTTGCTATAAAAGAAGCAGCTATACATCATCTAAGAAGTTACTAACGTAATCAATTATTTTATCTCTAATTGTTTTTTCTTCATAGCCCTTTGATTTTAATTCATGATATTTCCCGGCTATAAACTCGTATAAATCGTATCTGTCAATGCTCCTTTTCCCAAAAGGAGTTATGATAAAAAATTCATCAAACGTTTCTGTATTAATAATTTCTTTTTTATAATATTTGGAAGGCAATAAAGCAGAATCTAATTTTATAAATTTTCTGTTAATCTGAAAATTAGCTAGAAAAGCCTTGGAACAGATGAGCTGTATGAGAGACTTCAACTCCCCAATGTTACCTTCATACTTAAAGAGAGAAAGTAAAGCAAGTAGATGGGAAGAAATAATAATATCCACACCTAATCTCTTGGATTCTTCCCTTAAGAGATAAACAATTATTTCCATCTTCTCTTCGACCGGTCTTTCATCAAATGAAGGAAGTTGAATTATAACAGGTATTCTTCTTATAAAAGTCCTCAAGAGTATCGAATCAATTTTTTCTGTAGTAGCTGCAATAATCATTACATTTACCTTTCTTTCCTCTGTGTCTCCCAGCCTTTTATACATTCCTTTATCTATAAGATAAAAAAGCATTTCTTGACCTTCCGGAGGAAGGCGATGAACCTCATCTAAAAATAGTATCCCATTATTCGCTTTTTCTACCAAACCTATTCTTTCAACAAAAGCTCCTGTATAAGCACCTTTTGCATGACCAAACAGGTGAGAAAGGAGAAGCTGAGGATTGTGGTAATAATCTGCACAGTTTAAAACCTCAAAAGACCCTTTCAATCCTTTTCGACGCCCAAACTTATACATACTTTCCGCCAAATAAGTTTTGCCCGAACCGGGTGGTCCAATAATGAGAGTATGTAATCCGTTAGGCGGATAAACTACCGCGGCTTTTGCCTGCTCTATTTGTTCCTTCAAACTACCGTTATATCCAATGATATTATCAAAACCAAAAGCTTCAACTCCTACCTCTTTAATTTCACTCACAACATTTATCAATTCACTAAAGTTGATTTCATATTTAATTCTTTTCCCAAAAGCTTGAATAAAAATTTCTTTTTCAACGTAATAGACCGGTTTAGAAACTATTTTAATAATTTTTTCTTCTCTTACAAGTTCATTCAAAATAGCTGATACATTAGAACGCGCGAGGTTAAGGATTCTTGCTATCTCATTTGTAGTAGCAGCACCGCTTTTACTTAAAACGAAATCTTCCAATTTGAAGTTTTTACTTTTTTCTACCACAACTTTGTAAACCTTATCCTTATTGCACATACTTATCACCATTTTCACTGCTATACATTCTTTTCCTTCCATATATTTATTATTTAGATATAGACCCAAATTTTCCTTCATTGTCATAAAAAGATTTTTTCAACATAATTCGTCAAAATTTTACATATGGTCACATGTAGGCAAAAAATTCAGGGCTCAGTGTATAAAAATCTGTATAAAAAAATAGACATTTAAAAAATTTCGCTCAGTTTTACTTATACACAATGAACTGGCATAAAAATTGCTTCTCTCTTTTTATAAAAGATATTTTTGAAGGGGGTGATAATCATTAAGTGAAAAATTTTCTTCAATAGAACAAGAGTAAACTTATTTTTAAGGAGGTATGAAGAAAAATGAAAAAACATCAGTTAGCAAAAATTTTACTTTCTCTAGCGCTAATTATAAGTCTAATTTCGCTAAACGAAATACTAGTACAAGCTCAACCTAACCAAATAAACCTGCCTATAGATTCTCCTTCTAAAATTTACCCTTCTTTACCTCAAAAAATTTCAATGCAAGATTCCAATAAAAATAAAATTTTTGACGACTTAGAGCAAAGACTGCTTAATAAACCAGATAGCGAAGAATTCCCTGTTATAATAACCTTTAACAAACCCGTAAGTGATGCAGATATATTCACTATCGCAAAAAACATCGGAAAATTTAATATAAAACATAGATATAAAATTATACCCTCAATTGCTGCCAATCTAACTAAAAGTCAAATTAATGTATTATCTAAATTAGAAATAGTAAAGCAAATTGAGTACGATGAGCCTGTATATGCTACTTTAGATACCGCAACAAAGTGGTTTGGAATCACAAAAGCACGGAGTGATTTTGGAGTCACAGGAAAAAATATAACAATAGCAATTATTGACACAGGTATAGACGGAAATCACGTTGACCTCTCAGGTGGAAAAATAATAGGATGGAAAGACTTTATCAACAACAAAACTACACCATACGACGACAATGGCCATGGAACTCACGTAGCAAGTATTGCTGCAGGTACAGGTGCTGGAAACAGTTTTTACAAAGGCGTTGCTCCTGATGCTTTGTTGGTAGGAATAAAAGTTTTAGATGCAAATGGAAGCGGCAGCATGAGCACTGTAACTGCAGGAATTGACTGGGCTGTTCAAAATAAAGATGTATACGGAATCAAAGTTATAAATTTAAGCCTCGGCACTTCTACAAGTTCTGATGGAACTGACTCTACCTCATTAGCAGTGAATAGAGCAGTAGATAGCGGTATTGTAGTAGTTGTAGCAGCAGGAAACTCTGGCCCTGCAAAATACACCATAGGGTCCCCTGGTGCTGCGGAAAAAGCCATAACAGTCGCAGCAATGGCAGATGTAGGTGAACTTGGCTTTAACCTTGCAAGCTTTTCCAGCCGCGGTCCTACTGCTGACGGAAGAATAAAACCTGACATTGCGGCCCCAGGATATAATATAACTGCCGCAAAGGCGAATTCTGTAAATGGATATGTAACATACAGCGGTACAAGCATGGCAACACCTTTTGTAGCAGGAACTGTTGCTCTTATGCTTAACGCTAATCCAAATCTCACTCCAAATGATGCAAAAAATATAATAATGTCTACTGCAAAAAGCTGGGGGCCTCCAAGCAAAAACGTTGACTATGGTGCAGGAAGATTGGATGGCTATGAAGCTATAAGGGTAGCAGGTAATTTTAGAGGAAATAATATTGATGTACCAAATCATTATTATATTTCAGGTTATCTGCCCGGTTCTCGTTACAGTGATACTTGGACTTTTAACGCAACAAATACAAGTTATCCAATCGCAATAACATTAATAATTCCTGACTGGGCAAATTACAATCCCGATTTTGATATATACCTCTATGATCCAAGCGGCACACTTATCAAAAGCTCTACAGGGACTCAAAGGCAAGAAACAATAACAATACTTCCTTCACAAACTGGTACCTACTATGTTAAAGTTTATTCATATAGAGGTAGTGGCAATTATTTCTTTGATTTAAGCGCTGGAGGTAGTGAACCTGTAAAATATTAAGTAGTAATACCTCTTAAAATAACCCAACCCTGTTGAGCAAGGAATCCCTTGCTCAACAGGGTTAATTAGGACTGAACCATCAAGATACCTTTACTAACTTTTATGCAGGATTTCCTCCCCTCCTTATCTGTTGAATTATTATATATACACCATAAAATACTTATAAAGAGGAAATCCCACGTGTATTAACTTAAATTACTCTTAAATATACCTGAGATCCTTACTCCTCAATCTAAAAATTGATTTCTATTTTTCTATGTTTGAAAATCTTGATTTATCTTCAATATTATTGTTGATGCCACCGCCGGCCTACCTATCGCTGAAACTACCACCCCCGCTAATGTCCCTGATTTTGAAATCGTTTTGTCTCTCTTTAAAAAAACTAATAAGTGGTTTAACCTAAAATCGGCTTAATTTTTCCTTAGATCAGTTCATGCTATTTTTTAGCATTTGCCTTCTACAGAATATTTATGCTCTTTTTTAGCACCTCTTTTCCCTTTCTTTGTCTTTTCCATTCAGCCGAAGTTTTTGATAGTTGTATATTACACATCATACATATCTGGTTTTTGTTTCTGATAGTTTTACTTAATTTTGCATATCCCCTATATTGCTAATGATACTCCATTTGTCTCTCCAATTTCTTCTTTTAATATCACATCTTTAATTTTTTGTATCTATAATGTTCTGATTGACTTGTTATGATTTAAGAGATACAATTGATATTAGGATACATACAAATACCAACACAATTTAAGGAGGAGGAAAACAATGAATGAAAGGTATGAGCTAAATAAAAATTTAGCCCAAATGTTAAAAGGTGGCGTTATCATGGATGTGACAACACCAGAAGAGGCAATTATTGCAGAGAAAGCAGGCGCTGTCGCTGTCATGGCACTTGAAAGAGTTCCAGCCGATATTAGGGCAAGGGGCGGAGTCGCAAGAATGTCAGACCCTAAAATAATAAAAGAGATAAAGGCAGCAGTATCAATCCCTGTTATGGCGAAAGTTAGAATTGGGCATTTTGTGGAAGCACAGATTTTAGAGGCACTTGGGATAGATTTTATTGATGAAAGTGAAGTTTTAACACCTGCAGATGAGATGTACCATATAAACAAATGGGATTTTAAAGTGCCTTTTGTATGTGGTGCAAAAAACCTTGGAGAGGCTTTAAGGCGCATAGCAGAAGGAGCTTCAATGATAAGAACAAAAGGTGAAGCAGGTACTGGAAATGTAGTAGAAGCTGTAAGGCATATGAGGATGATAAATGCCGAAATAAAAAGGCTTACAACTTTGGGAGAAGAGGAGCTTATGGCTGCTGCAAAAGAACTTCAGGCACCCTATGACCTTGTAAAATATGTTGCACAACATGGAAAACTTCCAGTTGTAAATTTCGCAGCAGGAGGCATTGCTACACCGGCAGACGCGGCACTCATGATGCAGCTTGGTGCAGATGGTGTTTTTGTTGGTTCAGGAATATTTAAATCGCAAAACCCTGAAAAAATGGCAGCTGCTATAGTAAAAGCTGTAACATATTACGACAAACCAGAAATATTGGCAGAAGTTTCAGAAGGATTGGGAGAAGCGATGACCGGCATAGACATAAGGCAACTAGAAGAAAAAGATTTATACGCGACAAGGGGATGGTAATTTGCGGGTAGGAGTTTTGGGAGTTCAAGGTTCTGTTAAGGAACATATGGATAAATTAAAGCTTATAAAAGGAATTGAAGCAGTAGAGGCAAAAGATAAAGATACTCTTTTAACTCTCGATGCCCTAATTATTCCAGGTGGTGAAAGTACTGCAATAGGGAAAATACTTGTAGATTTTGGGCTTAAAGATGCCATTTTAAAGTTAAATGAAAGGAAAGTTCCTATATGGGGTACTTGTGCAGGCATGATACTTATGGCAAAACATATAGTTAATGATGAAAGGAGACACCTTGGAATAATGGATATTACTGTTAGACGGAATGCTTACGGAAGTCAGATTAACAGTTTCAAGACACGACTTATAATACCAGCAATATCTGAAAATGAGATAGAAGCGGTGTTTATAAGAGCACCATATATAGAGAGTGTAGGGGATGGTGTTAGGATACTTGCAAAATATGAGGGTAAAATTGTTGCAGCACAGCAGGACAATTTACTTGCTACAGCATTTCATCCAGAACTTACAGATGATTTAAGCTTTTATAGATATTTTTTAAGGCTTAACTCTTAAGCCTTTTTATTTTATAGCTATGGCGGACTTTCACCGCTTAAGCTTTAGCCCATGCCGTGCGCACATAAAAATGAGGCACTTACTTAAGTGCCTCAACAGACTGTTGACAAACTTAAAAAAGTGGCATTTTGTGTGTAAATGCGACTTGTTACAAAGCGGTAACAAAACTTAGCGAGCTTGAGGAGCGAAGGCGGGGCGAGCGAAGCGAGCGGCCACGTTGAGCCGTAAGGCGAATTGGCCGGAACCCCGCCTGAGCCCTCAAGCGAGCTTTTAGTTTTGTCGCTTTGTAACTCCGGAGCATTAACACAAAATGCCACTTAAAGATAGAGACTTTGTCAACAAACTGATGAGGCACTTACTTAAGTGCCTCAAATTCACTATTTTACGGGTTAAGTTAATTTTATCAAATATTAAATAACATGTCAGCATACGTTGGAAGTGGCCATAATTCTGCATCTACGATGGTTTCAAGTTTATCTCCAATTTCTCTTAAAATGCCCATTTTTGTAAATACTACATCTCGGTAATAGCAAGCCTTGCTATAAGAATCACTATTCATATTTGAAGCTTCATTAACTGCATTTTCAAGTTCAGATATGTTTTTCTTAAATTCACTCATTAGTGAAGAAACTTCTGCTAATAATTCAGTTTGGGCGCTTATATCAACATTCAGCCCTGTTGCTCTAACAGAATTTATTGATTCTGCAATTTTTGTAGCGAAATTTACTACTGCCGGCAGTATTTGTCGCTTTGCTATATCCAACATTGTCAATGCCTCAATATTAATTGTTTTTATATAATTTTCGAGTAAAACCTCATAACGTGATTCAAGTTCACGTTTGCTCAATACACCGTGTTTTTCCATCAGCTTGACATTCTTTTCTTTGATTAAGGCAGGAATAGCTTCAACAGTTGACCGGATATTTGGAAGCCCTCTTTTCTCCGCCTCTTTTACCCATTCTTCTGAATACCCATTTCCATTAAATATAATTCTCTTGTGTTTCTTTACAATTTCCTGAAGCAATAGTTGTACTTCTTCATTAAAATCACTAGCTTTTTCTAGTCTATCTGCAATTTCAGATAGACTTTCAGCAACAATAGTATTTAAGATAAAAGTAGCAATTGCAATTGACGAAGAAGAGCCAACCATTCTAAATTCAAATTTATTTCCTGTAAATGCAAAGGGAGATGTTCTATTTCTATCTGTAGAATCCTTCGGTAACGCAGGAAGAGTAGATACCCCTACTTTCAGTACACCACCCACTTTGGAAGTGGTTGCACCACCATTTTCAATTTGTTCAAGAATGTCTGTAAGCTGTTCACCAAGGAAGATTGATACAATTGCAGGCGGTGCTTCATTCGCACCAAGACGGTGGTCATTGCCTGGTGTTGCAGCTGCTACTCTGACCAAATCAGCATATTCATCGATAGCTTTGATTATAGCACATAAGAATACTAAAAATTGTGCATTTTCGTGAGGTGTATGCCCTGGATCTAGAAGATTTTGGCCATCATCAGTGCTCATCGACCAGTTAATGTGTTTACCAGAACCATTGATTCCTGCAAAAGGTTTTTCATGCAAAAGGCACACAAGTCCATGTCTTAAAGCAACTTTTTTCATTAATTCCATTGTTAATTGATTATGATCTGACGCAATATTAGCTGTATTGTATACAGTAGCAAGTTCATACTGACCAGGAGCAACTTCATTATGTTTAGTTTTGGCAGGAACCCCTAATTTCCACAGTTCTTCATCCAAATCTTTCATAAATGCTGATATTCTTTCTTTGATAGAAGCAAAATAATGATCTTCCATTTCCTGACCCTTTGGTGATCGAGCCCCAAACAATGTTCTTCCCGTAAGTATAAGATCTTTACGTTTGTCATACATCTTTTTATCAATTAAAAAATATTCCTGTTCAGGTCCTACAGTAGGAATGACCTTTTTTGCTGTAGTATTACCAAATAATCTTAACACTCGAAGAGCTTGCTTTGATAAAGCTTCCATAGAGCGCAATAAAGGTATTTTTAAATCTAGAGCTTCGCCAGTATACGAACAAAAAGCAGTAGGAATATATAGCGTATTATCCATGATAAAAGCGGGCGATGTACAATCCCATGCTGTATATCCTCTTGCTTCAAAAGTAGTCCTTAACCCACCTGATGGAAATGAAGAAGCATCAGGCTCACCTTTAATCAATTCTTTTCCTGAAAACTCAGTTATTACTTTGCCATCTTGAGTAGGAGAAATAAAAGAATTGCGTTTTTCCGCAGTGATTCCAGTTAATGGTTGGAACCAATGTGCAAAATGAGTTGCTCCTTTCTCAATTGCCCAGTCTTTCATTGCATTTGCCACAACTTCAGCAACTGCTGGTTCTAGTGGAATTCCTTCATCAATTGTTTTCCTTAAAGCTTTGTAAGTTGCCTTTGGAAGACGCTCTCTCATAACTGAATCATTAAAAACATTTGAACCAAAAATCTCACTTAAAGTATGTTGCATCATATAACCTCCTTTTATGTTTTATATACATCAATACATTAATACGTTAATTCGGTAAAGTTAAAAACCACAAACTCCCACATTTTCTTCCTTTTTTACCTTTTTATTCATCATCTCCTCAATTTTTATATGAGTAAAAATATCATATTTTTTTGATATCGTCAATTAATTTTTTGTGAAATTTTTTTTAACATTTTATTAACGTTTTTATTGAAAATCTGTAATATTCTTTATTTTTATTGTTAATGTTCATTTTAAAATTTCACCAAAAAGTAGAAACTATTAAAAACTGTGTCAAAAATAATTTATGAAATTTTATATTGCCCATATTGCAAAATTAAAAAAATGTATTATAATTAACATTAACACTTTTATTTAGTATTCATGAGACTATTACTACAAATCGAGGACAATTTTAATCGGGAAACATTTTCGATTGATGCAACTTTCAAAAAAAATATTGCATATAAAAATTTTTTAAGGGGGTTATAAAATGTTGAAGGAAGGTTATGTAAGAATACCTTCGGGATGTGCTATAAGTGGCATAATTGATCGTACTGGTCGTCTATTCTCTGGGCAATCTATAGCAGATTCCATTGCGACAATGCATGATAGATCAAATGGTCTTGGAGGTGGTTTTGCTGCATATGGCATTTATCCCGATTTCAAAGATTATTTTGCATTTCATGTGTTTTATGATGATTTGATAGCTAAACAGGAAACAGAAAATATTTTGAAAGCAAATTATATAGTGGCTTTAGAAGAAAAAATACCAACACGAAAAACAGCGCATATTAAAAATGCACCATTAATTTACAGATATTTTGCTATACCAAGGCCAGAGAGACTGAAATTATCAGAACTGGATGAAAATGAATTTACAATTAAATTTGTATTTAATATAAATAGTAATATACCAGGCGCATATGTTTTTTCTAGCGGGAAAAACATGGGAGTATTTAAAGCGGTAGGTTATCCAGAAGATGTTGCAAATTTCTACAAATTGGAATCTTATAAAGGGTATATGTGGTTGGCCCATGGTAGATTTCCAACGAATACACCAGGATGGTGGGGTGGTGCACATCCTTTTAATCTATTAAATATCTCTGTTGTTCACAATGGCGAGCTTTCTTCGTACGATACTAATCGCAAATATTTAGAAGAATTTGGATATATTTGTACCTTGCAAACTGATACAGAAGTTGCGGTATATATTTTCGATCTTTTATTAAGAAAACATGGCTTACCAATAGAACTTGCATGCAAAGTAGTTGCATCGCCTTTGTGGAAGCAGGTTGACAGAATGTCACCAAAAGAAAAAATTTTATACACTAACCTGAAAATAATTTATAGGAGAGCTCTTTTAAATGGTCCATTTTCAATGATAATAGCATATGAAGACGGCTTTATAGCAATAAACGATAGGATTAAACTAAGACCACTTACTGCTGCAAAAAAAGGCGATATGATATATGTAGCCAGCGAAGAGGCAGCAATAAGGCAAGTATGCAAAAATCCTGAAAGCGTATGGATGCCTAGAGGTGGAGAACCTGTTATAGCTGAGCTCATACGTGAGAATGAAAAAGAAATGTATTCTACAAAGGAGGTTACTGCATGAGTTTAAGCTACCTTACTCCAGAATTTAAAGTACTTAGAGATTACGATAAATGTATTAACTGTAAGGTTTGTATGAGAGAGTGTTCCTTTGAAGTTCACAGTTATGATGAACATCTAGATAAGATGGTTTCAAATGATATGAATTGTGTAAATTGTCAAAGATGTGTCGTATTGTGTCCAACACAAGCTCTTACAATTATTAAACATCCTCAAACATTTAAAGAACATGCTAATTGGACTTACGATGCTATAAGAGATATATACAGACAGGCAGAAACGGGTGGAGTTCTTCTGTCATCCATGGGAAATGATAGGCCTTATCCTGTATATTGGGATAAAATGGTTATAAATGCAAGTCAGGTTACAAACCCGTCTATAGACCCGTTAAGAGAACCTATAGAGTTAAGGGTATATTTAGGTAGAAAGCCTGATAGGATAGAAATAGACGAAAACCTCAATGTTAAAACAAAAATGCCTCCTCAACTCAAACTTGAGACACCAATAATGTTTTCAGCAATGTCTTATGGTTCAATAAGTTATAATGCTCACGCAGCTTTAGCAAGAGCTGCTGAAGAGCTTGGGATATTTTATAATAGTGGTGAAGGGGGGCTTCATAAGGACTTCCGCAAATATGGCAAAAATACAATTGTACAGGTAGCATCAGGTCGTTTTGGTGTTGATAGAGAATACCTCAATATTGCGGCGGCTATTGAAATAAAAATTGGTCAAGGTGCAAAGCCTGGGATAGGTGGTCATCTACCCGGTGAAAAGGTGAGTGAAGACATCTCGGCTACAAGGATGATACCACCTGGAAGTGATGCTATATCTCCTGCACCGCATCATGATATCTATTCAATTGAAGACCTTGCACAATTAATATATGCATTGAAGGAAGCTACCGATTATCAAAAACCTGTTGGTGTTAAAATTGCAGCAGTCAATAATGTAGCGGCAATAGCTTCGGGGATAGCAAGAGCTGGAGCAGATTATATAGCAATAGACGGATTTAGAGGCGGTACAGGGGCTGCACCAAAGAGAATAAGGGATAACGTAGGAATTCCAATTGAATTTGCAATAGCTGCTGTAGATGCAAGACTTCGCTCCGAAGGTATAAGACATACAATATCTTTAGTTGCAGCAGGTAGTATTAGAAACAGTGCAGACATAGTCAAAGCAATAGCTCTTGGTGCAGATGCTGTTTACATTGGAACAGCCGCTTTGATTGCTCTGGGATGTCACATGTGCCAAAAATGCTATACTGGAAAATGCAACTGGGGAATTGCTACACAAGATCCTAACCTTGCAAAAAGATTAAACCCAGAAATCGGATATAAACGTCTTGTTAACCTTGTACAAGCATGGAGTCATGAAATAAAAGAAATGCTTGGCGGAATGGGTATAAATGATATTGAAAGTCTTAAAGGCAATAGGTTAATGCTTCGTGGGATAGGAATGACACAAAAAGAACTTGATATACTTGGCATTCTTGCTGCCGGCGAATAGGAGGTGGTATAGTGAAAACCATAAATGCGTCAGGAATTCACTATAGAGCCCTTAATGAAATAATTAAAGAACTAGTTCGTTCAGGTGAAGACATAATTAATTTAAAGAACGTTAATGGACAGCGATATATAGGAGTTAATTTATCTGGGATTACTAAAATAAACATCGAGGGTACACCTGGAAATGATATGGCAGCCTTTATGGATGGACTTACAATAGAAGTTTTTGGTAACGGACAGGATGCAATAGGAAATACAATGAACGATGGAAATATTATTATACATGGACATGCAGGTGACGTCATTGGTTACGGGATGAGGGGTGGATCTATCTATATAAAAGATAGTGTTGGCTATAGAGTTGGCATACACATGAAAGAATACAAAGATAAAGTTCCTGTAATAGTCATTGGAGGAAATGCAGGAGATTTCTTGGGTGAATATATGGCAGGGGGATGCATAATTGTACTGAACTTAAAAAATGATGAAGATATAGTTGGAGAGTACTGTGGTACGGGTATGCATGGAGGAGTTATATATTTGAGAGGAGATGTAGAAGATTATAAACTTGGAAAAGAAGTTATTAAAGAAGAGATAGATGACAGGGATTACGTGTTTATACAAAAGTACGTTGAAAATTTTTGTCAATATTTTGATTATGATTTTCAAAAGATTATGGATCATTCTTTTGTCAAATTGTATCCGATAGGCAAAAGACCTTATGGAAATATGTATGCATAAAATGTTAGAAGAAAGTATTATTCTGTTATGTCCTCAAAAACTATATCTTTATCTTTCAAAAATTTTGTGATATAATTATATCGCACTTATTCTGATGCCTCCTTTTGTTGGGTTGTTTTAACCACTTCTATTATAGCAGGCATTCAGAATAAGTGCTCTATTTTTTATGTGAGGATTTTCATCCACCCCAATATTTAATATAGAACTTTTTTGCAACTTGAAAACTTTTCATTCCTGATTGTGCTTGTTTAAGCATGGGTGGTTCGTTAGAAAATTATAACATGTATCAATGGCAAAAAAGGAGAATATATTTAGTTATAGATTCAAATTTTAGGAGGATTTTTATGTGTGGAATAGCGGGCTGGGTTAACTTTAATATGGACTTATCACTCCAAAATGAAGTAATCGAAAAAATGACAGACACTCTTAAAAAAAGAGGACCTGACGGTTCTGGGGTATGGCTATCAAAGCATTGTGTTTTGGGTCACCGCCGTTTAATTGTTATAGATCCACAAGGCGGAATTCAACCAATGATAAAAAAATACGGTGAAAAAAATTTTGTCATCATCCACAATGGAGAACTCTACAATATGGATGAATTAAAAAACGAACTCATATCCTTGGGATATACTTTTAATACCCGTTCAGATACTGAAATTATCTTGACATCTTATATAGAATGGGGTCCTTTATGTGTTAAAAAATTTAATGGAATATTTGCTTTTGCAATATGGGATGAAGTACAAAATAGGCTTTTTATTGCCAGGGACCATCTCGGAATAAAGCCACTATTTTATACCATTAAAAACGGATCTTTGATATTTGGTTCAGAGATCAAAGCAATATTAGCACATCCTCATGTAAAACCAGAGATAGACTCACAAGGTCTTGCAGAAATATTTGTAATGGGACCTTCAAGAACTCCCGGATGTGGTGTCTTTAAAGACATTAAAGAATTAAAAGCCGGACATTACCTCATATTTACCAAAAATGGAGTAAACATAAGCAAATACTGGTCATTACAAAGTCTTCCCCATGAAGATAGCCTTGAGAAAACGGCGGAAAAAATAAGGTATCTCCTTAAAGACTCATCAGTAAGACAACTTGTTTCAGACGTACCTTTATGTTCATTGCTCTCAGGTGGACTTGATTCAACTGCTGTATCTTTCTTCGCAAATGAAGAATTAAAACAAAAAGGTCATAAACTTATAACATATTCTGTAGATTATGTAGGTAATGATAAATATTTTACGCCAAACGAATTTCAACCAAACTCTGACGCAGACTGGGTAAAATTTGTTGCAAATAAACTTGACACAGACCATAACTATGTATTTATAGACAATGAAGAACTCGCACATGCTCTAAAGCCAGCCTTATACGCTCGAGACCTTCCTGGTATGGCAGATATAGACTCATCTTTATATCTATTTTTAAAAGAAGTAAAAAAAGGAGCAACAGTCGCCCTATCAGGAGAAGGTGCTGATGAAGTTTTTGGAGGTTATCCCTGGTTTAGAAATAAGGAATCAATCAGAAGTCACACATTCCCATGGACAAGAATGGTTAATGAACGCATGAAATTGCTTCTGCCAGAAGTTGTTAATTACATAAGGCCTTTAGAATATCTAAATGATAGATATAACGAAGCTTTAAATGAAGTGCCAAAGCTTAATGGAGAAGACCCCTATAATGCTCGAATGAGGGAAATGTTTTACCTTAACATAACAAGATTTATGCCTATGCTTCTTGACAGAATGGATAGAATGAGTATGGCAGTAGGCTTAGAAGCAAGAGTACCTTTTTTAGATTACAGACTTGTAGAATATGTATGGAACATACCGTGGGAAATGAAAAATTTAAACAACAGAGAAAAAGGAATACTTAGGTATGCTCTAAAAGGTTACATCCCAGACGAAGTAATTGAAAGAAAAAAGAGTCCCTACCCTAAAACACACAATCCTGTATTTAAAAACATCGTTAAAAAATGGCTAAAACAAATAATTAACGACAGTACATCCCCACTTTTGCAACTTGTAGATAAAAAAGCAATTGCAGAACTTATAGAAACAGATGCAAAAGCCTATGACCCTGCCTGGTTTTCACAGCTTATGGGTTCCCCACAGCTTTTCGCTTACCTCGTACAAATAAATATGTGGTTGAAAGATTATAAAATTTCTATAGTGTAAATAATATACTAAACAGAAGGATTTTTCTACCGTTTAAACTGATAACAACCCCACTTTTATATATAGAAAACGTGGGGGTTGACCTTATATTTGGATGTATTTGTAATCTGATGAATAAATATTGAACTTGACACCTTTAAGCCAGGGGATGATTCCTGAGGTGTCAAGTCCTCTTTAAATAAGTAAGCACTACTTTTTCACCTTAATACTTTTAAACACTCCTTACAAAACTAAATTTTTGACATTATCTTTTTGTATTTCTTGATATTCGTTCATAGATAAAACGGACAAGCCGTTCACATTTACCTTTGACACAGCATTTAATGCCGCTTTTATAGTATCTATAGATGTAAAAAGAGGAATTCTATATTCTACCGCTGTTCTTCTTAGTTTAAATCCTGCATTATCAGGTTTTTTCCCTTTTGTTGGTGTATTCACTACAGCATCAAAATATCCATTCTTCAGCAATTTTATTGCATGATCAAGAGACATAATATTTGCATGAATCCCCATCAAACTGAAATACTTTCCAGTCCTGTAGGTTGCATATATTTCATACCCCAAGCTCTGCAATTTTTCTACTAAAGATACTGCTTCTTGAAAATCTCTTTCCGCTATTGAAAGAAGGATTTTCCCTTTTTTAGGTATTTTAAGACCTGCTCCTTCTAAAGCTTTGTAAAGTGCTCCTTCATAGCTTAAATCTATACCCATTATTTCTCCAGTTGATTTCATTTCAGGACTTAGTGAAACTTCAACATCTGTCAATTTCTCCATAGAAAACACGGGAGCTTTTACAACCGTATATGGGGTCTGCGGCCATAAACCGCCTTTATAGCCTAACTCTTTTAGCTTTTTGCCTAAGGCCACTTCTACTGCCAGTTTCACCATAGGTACACCTGTTGCTTTGCTCATAATAGGTACCGTACGCGAAGCTCTGGGATTTACTTCTAACACATATACAGTGCCTTCTTTTACTGCAAATTGAATATTTATAAGTCCTTTTACGTTTAAAGCTTTTGAAATCTTTTCTGTGTATTCGATAATAGTGTTTATCTCCCGTTCAGTCAAATTTCTTGCAGGATATATTGAGAAACTATCTCCTGAATGCACCCCGGTTCTTTCTATATGTTCCATTATTCCAGGTATTAATACACATTCGCCATCTGATACTGCGTCAACTTCTACTTCTCTTCCATCTATATACTTATCTATTAAAACAGGTTTGCCTGGAGATACTTCTGTCGCATGTTTCACATAGTCAATCAGTTCTTGGAGTGTGTTAACTTTTTCCATAGACTGACCACCTATAACATACGATGGCCTTACAAGAAGTGGAAATCCAAGCTTTAAGGCTATATCTTTTGCATCTTCTACTGTTAATGCATATCCTCCTTTAGGTTGATTGATATTTAATTCTTTTAAAAGTTTTGAGAATTTTTCTCTGTCCTCACTTATGTCAATACTTTTAAAAGAGGTTCCTAATATTTTCACTTCGTTTTTGACTAGCTCTTCTGTAAGATTAATCGCCGTCTGTCCACCAAACATTACCATTACACCCAGTGGTTTTTCCTTTTCATAGATGTTTAAAACATCCTCCAATGTAATAGGCTCAAAATACAATCTGTCTCCCGTGTCAAAGTCCGTGCTGACAGTTTCAGGATTGTTGTTTATTATGATAGATTTAATCCCAGTTTCTTTCAAAGCCCATAAAGCTTTCACAGAACAATAATCAAATTCAATCCCCTGACCAATTCTTATAGGACCAGAACCTATTACAATTACCTTTGGTATATCATGGGTCTCAACTTCGTCTTCCTCACAATAAGTTGAATATATATATTGTGTAATTGATTCAAACTCTGCTGCACAGGTATCTACCATTTTATAAGAAGGATATATACCATATTTTTTCCTCAATGTTCTCACATCTTCTTCTTTAATTCCCTTTATCGTTGCAATCTCTCTATCTGAAAAGCCCATTCTCTTTGCTTTTTTAAGAATTTCTTTACTTAGCTCATTTTCTTCTATTTCCTTTTCCATATTTACAATATTTGAAAGCTTATTCAAAAACCATTTGTCTATTTTTGTAACGTCGTTAATATAATCAATGTCTATATTGCGACGAAGAGCTTCTGCTATATAAAACAGCCTCATATCATTAGGCACTGAAATGTCCTCCAGTATTTCTTTTGTTCCCATGCCTCTTACACTATCTAACCTAAGACCATAAGCTTTTATCTCTAGTGACCTTACAGCCTTCAAAAGGGAGGCTTCAAAAGACCTTTCTATTGCCATTACTTCTCCTGTTGCCTTCATCTGTGTACCTATTCTTCTATCAGTAGTATAAAATTTGTCAAAAGGCCACCTCGGTATTTTTGTCACAACATAGTCCAATGCAGGTTCAAAAAATGCGGTTGTTTTCCCCGTGACAGGATTTTTTATTTCATCAAGCCTAAGTCCTATCGCAATTTTTGCAGCAATTTTTGCAATAGGATATCCTGTCGCTTTTGATGCCAGTGCACTTGAACGACTAACCCTTGGGTTTACTTCTATAACATAGTATTTGTGGCTTTGGGGATCTAAAGCAAATTGGATATTACATCCACCTTCAATTTTTAAAGCCCTGATTATTTTAATGCTTGCACTTCTTAACATTTGATACTCGTAATCTGACAAAGTCTGCGCTGGCGCTACGACTATACTGTCTCCTGTATGAACTCCTACAGGATCAAAATTTTCCATGCTACAGATGGTAATACAATTATCAGCAGCATCTCTCATTACTTCAAACTCTATTTCTTTCCATCCATACAGAGATTTTTCAACAAGTACTTCTCCAACCATACTCTTTTTAAGACCTAAGTCCACAATCGATATAAGTTCTTCGTCATTGTGAGCTATACCGCCACCTGTACCCCCAAGAGTATATGCAGGCCTTATTATCAAAGGATAACCGTAATTTTTAGCAAATTTAAGTGCATCCTCTACATTTGTGACTGTGACACTTTCAGCAACTGGCTCCCCTATTTCCTGCATTTTTCTTTTAAAAAGTTCTCTATCTTCTGCAGTTTTTATTGACTCAACAGAAGTGCCTAAAAGTTTTACATTGTACTTATCCAAAATTCCTGCTTCTTTGAGTTTAACAGCAAGGTTAAGCCCTGTCTGTCCTCCTAAGGTAGCAAGAATTCCATCGGGCCTTTCTTTTGCTATTATTTTTTCAACTACTTCTACAGTAGGATTTTCAATATAAACAATATCTGCTATATCAGTATCAGTCATTATAGTAGCTGGATTGTTATTTACAAGTACTACTTGTACTCCTTCTTCCTTTAAAGATTTGCAGGCTTGGGTTCCTGAATAATCAAACTCCGCTGCTTGCCCTATTATAATCGGACCCGAACCTATTACCAGAACCTTACTAATATCCTTATACTTCGGCAAAATAAAACCTCCTTTTGTAAACCATGACTATATCCATAAATTTATCAAAAATATCTGTTGAATCACGAGGACCAGGACATGCCTCAGGATGATACTGTACAGAAAAAACTGGCAGAAACTTATGCATAATGCCTTCTACTGTTCCATCGTTTAAGTTTATGTGGGTTACAGTTATCTTGTCTTTATCTATTGACTCCTCTTCAACAGCGTATCCGTGGTTTTGAGAAGTTATATAGTCTTTATTTGTCAGCAAATCTTTAACAGGTTGATTTGCACCTCTGTGGCCAAATTTCATCTTTACTGTATTGCATCCAAGAGCAAGGGCTATTATTTGATGCCCTAAGCATATCCCCAGCACAGGTTTCATACCTATAAAGTGTTTAGTAAGTTCTATTGCATCAACTGCATCTTTAGGGTCTCCTGGTCCATTTGAAAGAAATATTGCATCGGGATTTATTTGCATAACATCATCATAACTTGCATTGTAAGGAAACACATAAATGTCAAATCCAACTGAATTTAGCATTTTTAAAATGCCCTTTTTTGTACCAAGGTCAATAAAAGCAAGTTTTGGACCAATACCTGCTATACGATACGGCTTTTTCGTAGAAACTTCTTCCAAAAGATTTGTCTGGTCAAATTCTATATTGTCCTCAGGATTATAAGTTATAATTCCTCTCATAGTTCCATTTTCTCTAAGCTTTTTTGTCAAAGCCCTTGTATCAATTCCCGATAATACTGGTATGTTGTGGTTATCAAGATAGCTCAAAAGCGACTCCTCACTTTGGAAATTGCTAGGCTTATCGCAATATTCCCGTACCACAAATCCCCTTATATGAGGCTTTTCTGATTGAAAGTCGTATTTGTTAATACCGTAATTCCCTATTAAAGGGTATGTCATGACAACTATTTGGCCTGCATAGGAAGGATCTGTTATGGCTTCTTGATAGCCTGTCATCCCTGTGGTAAAAACAACCTCTCCATATCCTTTTTTGTTTTTGCTTATTAACTCACCTTCAAATATACTTCCATCCTCAAGTTTCAAATAGCCTTTCATACTAACACACCTCTTCACAAAGTATATCCCACAGTATTATTCTCGCTGTATTTATAAAGTTTCTAAATTTTCCTACATTTATTTGCAGTTCTTTTATTAAAGTTCTATGCATATCGTTTCATAAATATATATGCAACTTTTTTTATAATTATACATTCAAGGGTAAAAAAATAATTCTCTTGAGTCGTTAATCTAGTCTATCGTTCTGATTTAACTTTTATTTATTCCAGTTAATCTAGCTAATATTATACCATCTCAAAAAAATTTTTCAAGAGTGTTTCATAAAAAGTAGCCCTAGGTAAACCCATATTCTCCACCAAAATTATCTCTTATAAGTCAGTAAAAAGAGTTTGCTTTTCTGACTTTTTCTTGAAATTCCCCAAGAAAGAACGTTCTGAATAAGAATACATGGAATAAAATTATTAATTTAGATTCTTTTTACTTTTCATATGTGTTTTCCTATTCATCTTTTTCCCATTATAAGGTTTAAAGAAATTCTATCTTTTTACTTGAACTTTTATAATAAATTCTTCTTTTGTTTTATACCGTTCGTCATAAATTTCCAACAAATACTTATTGTCTGTTCTATGTGAATCCTCTAATTATTCCTAGCAGTAAGTTTAATTACTATGTCTATAATATTATACATAAAGTAGAATATACACTCAGTTCGTTTACAACAAGTTAAGTCTATATAACTGTGGAAAAAGGCTTCACACTACAAATATGTTAGAGCGCCTGAATGAAGAAGTTTGTTGTCGTGAAAGAGTTATAAGAATATTCCCGAGTCGAAAACCTGGCATTCATCTAATAGGCGTATTGTTAATGAAACAAGATAATAGAAATTGAACTTTTAATTTGTTTGCTACCTGCTCAATTCAAGTTTAATATTTAAACTCAATTCCAAAAGGCTTTAGTGCCCTTGGCAGGACGCCATGCACATACGCAATCATAATCCCATAGTTTGTAATTGGTACGCCATAGCTCTTTGCAAGCTCTATTCTATAAAGCATTTCACGTCTTGTTATCATGCACCCCCCACAGTGAACAATAAGGGCATATTTTGAAAGGTCTTTCTTATAGCCATAACCCGATACCCATTCAAAGTTTATATCAAAACCTGCAATTTGTCTAATCCAGCGAGGGATTTTCACAGTACCAATATCATCCGATTGTCTGTGATGAGTGCATGCTTCTGCAATCAAAACCGTATCGGAGGGTTTTAGGTTTTTTATCTTCTTTACACCCTCGACAAACTCAAACAGGTCGCCTTTATACCTTGCAAAAAGTATGGAAAATGATGTCATAGGGATATCAGGTGGTGTGTCGGCATCAACCTTCAAAAATGCCTGTGAGTCTGTAACCACAATTGCGGGTTTTTTGCCTAAATTCTCCAAAGTTTCTTTTAGCTCATACTCCTTTGTCACAATTGCAATTGCATCGCTGTCTAATATATCTCGTATGGTCTGTTGCTGAGGCAAAATCAGCCTTCCTTTTGGCGCAGCCTTGTCGATTGGTACGACCAAAACAACGAAGTCACCGGGGTTTATCAAATCCCCCACTATACGTAAATCCTCACCAACATCTGGCACAGACCTTGCAATCTCGTTTTTAAGCTCCTCAATACCTTTTAATGTAGCACATGAAACTGGTAAGAACTTGATACCTAAGGTTGATTGCAGGTAGGAGAGTTTTTCTTTATAGTCTTTGTCTAAGTCTATCTTATTCAAAACCCCAATGCTCGGCACTTTTTTCTCTCTAAAAAGCTTTATAAGCTGCTTTTCAAAATTCAAATCGTCTATTTCAGAGACAACCAAAATGGCAATGTCTGTCCTGTTTAAAACCTCAAGTGTTTTTTCAACTCTGAGTTTTCCAAGCTCCCCCACATCATCAATTCCAGCTGTATCAACCAAAACAACAGGTCCCAATGGTAAAATCTCCATTGATTTGTAAACAGGATCGGTTGTCGTGCCAGGCGTTGGGGATACAATCGCAATAGGTTGATTTGTTATTGCATTAATCAAACTTGATTTTCCAGCATTTCTTTTTCCAAATATTGCTATATGAAGCCTTTCGCTTCGCGGTGTTGTGTTCATCTTTTTCAGCCCTTTCAAAATTTTTTACTCTTTAAACTTTACAAATTCAAAAGGATTTAGTAGTGCTTCAGCCTCATTCTCATTTAAGATCTTCAATTCCTTTACCACCTCAATTATTTCCTTATTCTCGGCAATGGCTTTTTTAGCAATTTCACTTGCCTTGTCATACCCTATTTTATCAATCAATGCAGCGGCAATAGAAGGAGTCTTTTTGGCAAACTCAAGACATCTTTCTTTGTTTGCTGTTATTCCATCAATGCACTGTTTTCTGAATATCCTGATTCCGTTTTTGAGAATTTTGAGGCTTTCAAGCAAATTGTTTGCAATTAAAGGCAAGAATGCATTTAGCTCAAGCTGACCTGCTTGGGCTGCTAAGGTTATTGCAACATCATTTGACATAACCTGGAATGATATGGTGTTTATAAGTTCAGGTATGACAGGATTTACTTTACCAGGCATAATGCTTGAACCTGCTTGTGCAGCAGGTAAGTTTATCTCGTTTAAACCCGTGTTTGGACCAGATGATAAGAGCCTTAAGTCATTTGCAATTTTTGATAGATTCACCGCCAAGGCTTTTAAAAGACCCGAGCATTCCACAAATACATCTGCATTTTGTGTTGCATCCATGAGGTAATCAGACCGAGCCAAGCCTATTTTAGTAAAATCGCGCAAAAGTTCTATCACTTTAAACATATATTTTAAGCTTGCATTCACTCCTGTTCCAACAGCTGTTGCGCCCAAGTTTACCACTCTTAATCTTTCTTCAATTTTATATATTCGCCATCTATCGCGTGATATCGCCTGTGCATACGCCCCAAACTCTTGCCCTAAGGTGATGGGAAGGGCATCTTGAAGTTGAGTGCGCCCAGCCTTAATTACACCTTCAAACTCATGCTCTTTTTTTTGCAAGCTTTTTTGGAGTTCTGCACACTCTTCAGAAAGTTCTCTCACATTCCATATTGTTGCAATCCTCAAAGCGGTTGGGTAGACATCATTTGTCGATTGTGACATATTAACATGGTCTATAGGATGGATGTATTGATACTCTCCTGGTTTTTTGCCAAGATAAATGAGTGCTATGTTGGCAATTACTTCATTTACGTTCATATTTGTAGATGTTCCAGCACCGCCTTGGAATTTGTCTACCACAAATTGCTCGGTGTATTTGCCGGCTAAAATCTCATCACATGCAAAGACAATTGCATCTTTTATTTTTTCATCGAGGTTTCCAACCTCAAAATTTGCAATTGCGCATGCTTTTTTGACCATCACAATTGCTCGTACAAGATCTATATCAATCTTTTGTGAAGATACAGAGAAGTTTTTCAAAGCTCGTTTTGTATGAATTCCATAAAGTTCATTATCTTCAAGTGTTAATTCACCCAAGAAATCTTTTTCAATACGCGGCATATCGTGATTTTCTCCTTTTTCATCAATTCTTGTGAGTATAAGCTTTTAGGTTTAATTAACTTTCTCTCACCCTTTTTATTTTTTCTCAAAAAGATATTTACTTCTTTCTTTTGGAACATACATAGGATAATTGCCATCAAAGCAACCTGTGCAAATAGATTTAAGTCCTACACTTTTTATAAGCCCTTCAATACTTAAAAACTGTAGGCTGTCAGCTCCTATTAATTTGCACATCTCTTCAACTGACATCCTCGCCGCTATCAGTTCTTTTTTTGTCGGAGTATCAATTCCAAAGTAGCAAGAATATTTAACAGGGGGTGAACTTATCCTCACATGGACTTCTTTTGCTCCGCCATTTTTTAGTAGACTCACTAATCTTTTCATAGTTGTGCCTCTAACAATTGAATCATCTATTAAAACTATCCTTTTGCCTTGAACCAATTCTTTTAAGACATTTAGCTTTATCCTCACGCCTGTCTCTCTATCCCTTTGGTCGGGAGCAATAAAAGTCCTTCCAATGTATTTATTTTTTATAAGTCCTTCCCCCATTGGTATCCCTGTTTTGAGAGAATAGCCTCTTGCAGCAGCAATACCTGAATCTGGAACTGGTACTACCAAGTCTGCATCTACAGGTGCTTCTTCAGCTAATCTTTTCCCCATCTCCAATCGTGTAAAATAAACACTTTTTCCATCTATGACACTGTCAGGTCTAGCAAAATAGATGTATTCAAAAACACAAGGCTTCTTTTTTTCTTTTACTTCTAACTTAACAGAATCTATACCTTTTTCATCAATTATAACTATTTCACCTGCTTCCACATCTCGTATCAATTCTGCTCCTATTACGTCAAAAGCACAAGACTCAGAAGATAAGAAATAAGTGTCATCTTTTTTACCTATGCAAAGAGGCCTTATACTGTTTACGTCTCTTATCCCTATTAATTTATTGTCTGTTAAAATCACCAAAGCATATGAACCTTTTATTTGTTTCATTGTTTCTAAAAGAGCTCCGATTAAGTTTTCTTGAAAATTTTTTGCAATTAGATGGAGAATTATTTCACTATCAGTTGTAGTTTGAAATATTCTACCATCCTCCTCCAATAGGCATCTTAACTCTTCTGCGTTTATCAAATTGCCATTATGGGCAAGAGCCATATATTTGTTTTTAAAATTAGCAACGAGGGGTTGAGCATTTATAATGTTATTGCTGCCTGTAGTAGAATACCTTACATGGCCTATCCCCATTTTCCCCTCTAATGTCTTTAAATTCTCCTTATTAAAGACCTCGCTGACAAGTCCCAACCCCTTAATACAATTTATTTTTTCGCCATCATAAATAGCTATACCTGAACTTTCCTGCCCTCTGTGCTGCAAGGCTTGTAAGCCATAATAGATATAAGAAGTAACTGAAGTGGACAAACTAAAGGCACCAAAAACACCACATTCCTCTTTTAATTTCTCTCCATTTCCCATTTTATTCTCCCTCTCCAGCTTTCCTCTAAGACTTCTAAAGGAAGGTCTATTATTCTTTTGCCATTTACATCAATTACAATATCTTTACCCTCTACAACTCCTACTTTTTGCGCTGGAACTTGGTGTTCATAAGCTATTTTTAACACTTCATCTACTTTTTCAGGACTTACAGTAATTAATGCTCTCGATTGAGATTCAGAGAACAACTCTATATCTGCTCTCAGAGAAGTTTGTAGCGAAATTTTTGCACCTTTTTTGCCTGCAATTGCACTTTCAACCAAGGCAGCCGCAAAACCGCCCTCTGATATGTCATGAGAAGAGTTAATTAAGCCTTCATCAATAAGTTTTAGCACCAATTCTTGCAATCTTTTTTCCTTTTCCAAGTCTATTTGAGGTGGTTGCCCTTTTACCATTCCAAAGCAAACTTTAAGATACTCACTTCCTCCAATCTCTCCTTTATTCTCACCTAAAATTATAATTACATCTCTTTCTTTTTTAAAGTCCATTGTACAGATTTTTGATACATCCTCTATAAGGCCTGCCATTCCTATTACAGGAGTAGGATAAATGGCCTCTCCCTCATTTTCATTGTAAAGACTGACATTTCCGCTTACCACAGGGATTTGAAAAGTTTCGCAGGCTTTAGCTATTCCAAATATAGAATTTTTTAACTGCCAATATATTTCTTTCTTTTCTGGATTGCCAAAATTCAAACAATCCGTAACCCCTATAGGCTTAGCACCAACCATACAAAGATTTCGAGCTGCCTCCGCTACAGCAATTTGAGAACCTATATAGGGATCTAAATAACAATACCTACCATTGCAATCCGTTGTTAATGCAATAGCTTTTCTTGTACCTTTTATCCTCACAACAGCCGCATCCATTCCTGGAGTTATTACTGTGTCTGTCCTCACCATGTAATCATATTGACTGTATATCCATTCTTTACTTGCAATATTTAAAGAAGAAATTACATCTTTTAGAACTTTATTCATATCCTCTGGAGGTTTTACTTCATTTATATCCAATTTCTTGACCTCTTCTTGCCATTTAGGCACTTCTTCTTCTCTCACATATTGTGGAGCATCTTCCGTTAAAGACTTGGCTGGAACTTCCGCAACTATTTTTCCATCTTTAATCACTCTTATCATTCCATCATCAGTGATTTTCCCTATTGTGGCGGCATTCAGTCCCCATTTTTTAAATATCTTTTGCACATCTTCTTCCTTGCCTTTCTTTACTACAACCAACATCCTCTCTTGAGATTCAGAAAGCATTATTTCATAAGGTGTCATTCCCTCTTCTCTCAAAGGCACTTTATCAAGGTCAATCTCCATTCCAACTCCACCGCGGGAAGCCATCTCGCAAGAAGAAGAGGTAAGACCTGCCGCTCCCATATCTTGTATAGCAACTACGGCATCTGTTTCAAAAAGTTCTAAACAAGCCTCTAAAAGCAGTTTTTCCATAAATGGGTCACCAACTTGAACAGAAGGCCTTTTTTCTTCTGATTCCTCGCTTAACTCCTGAGAAGCAAAGCTTGCACCTCCGATACCGTCTCTCCCCGTGGTAGCACCTACTACCATAACAGGATTACCTATACCTTTTGCTATCCCTTTTTTTATTTTGTCTTTTTCCACTATTCCTACACACATCGCATTTACTAAAGGATTCCCTTTGTAACTTTCTTCAAAATAGGTATCCCCACCCACTGTAGGAATTCCTATGCAATTTCCATAATCCGCTATACCGGCTACCACGTTTTCAATGAGATATTTAGTCCTTTTATCATCAGGAATTCCAAATCTCAAAGAATCCAAAAGAGCAATCGGCCTTGCCCCCATTGTAAATATATCTCTTATTATTCCTCCAACACCTGTAGCTGCTCCTTGATAGGGTTCAATCGCAGAAGGATGGTTATGGCTTTCTATCTTCATCACAACTGCCAGATTATCTCCAATATCCAATACTCCTGCATTTTCTCCCGGCCCTTGTATTACTCTTTCGCCTTTTGTAGGTAGATATTTTAAAAGAGGTTTAGAGTTTTTATAGGAACAATGTTCAGACCACATAACACTATACATACCTAATTCAGTTATATTAGGTTCTCTTCCTAATATCGAAATAATTTTCTCATACTCCTCATCAGTAAGTCCTAACTCTCTCCATATTTTATTCATCCTTAAACCCCGCCTTTTACAAAATTATCCACTATTGACCCTAAGATATAAAGCCCGTCAGTATTACCCAGCAAGGAGTCATAAGCTCTCTCTGGATGAGGCATCATTCCTAAAACATTTCCTTTTTTATTTATAACTCCGGCTATTCTCTCGACAGAACCGTTGATATTTTCTTTGTACCTAAAAACAATTTGATTGTTTCCTTTTAGTTCTTTTAAAGTTTTGTCATCTACATAATAATTGCCTTCCCCATGAGCAATTGGAAGTAAAATCTCCTGCCCTTTTTTAAGCCTTGTAGTAAAAGGAGTTTTGTCATTTTCAACTATTATACTGACAGTCTTGCAGATAAATTTCAGCCCTTCATTTTTTCTCAAAGCTCCCGGCAAAAGCCCAGCTTCTGTAAGTATCTGAAATCCGTTGCATATGCCTATAATAAATTTTCCTTTTTCTGCTTCTTCTCTGACAGCCTCCATAACAGGCGAAAACCTAGCAATAGCTCCTGCCCTCAAATAATCACCATAAGAAAATCCTCCTGGTAACATTATAACATCGTACTTACTCAAATTTTTTTCTTGATGCCACACATATTCTACTCCTTCCCCAAGCCCATCTTTAACAGCATAATAGCAGTCCACATCGCAATTGGACCCTGGAAAAACTATAACAGCAAATTTCATCTTTATCCCTCCACAATTTCAAAGGTGTAATCTTCAATAATTGGGTTTGTCAGTATCCTTTTGCACATCTCATCTACTTTGTCCTTTAGGAGGGATAAATCGCCATCCTCAAAAGTTAATTCTATATATTTCCCAACCCGCACCTCTTTTACTTCTTCGTATCCTAATGAGTGCAAAGCTCCCTTTACTGCTTTTCCTTGAGGGTCAAGTATTCCTTTCTTTAAAGTTATATAGACTTTCGCAATTAGCACTTTACATACCTCCAAGTCTTTTCAAAATTTCTAAATATGCTTCTTCTACTTTACCCAAATCTTTTCTAAATCTATCTTGATCAAGTTTTTCCATAGTGTTTTTGTCCCAAAATCTGTAAGTATCAGGAGAAATTTCCTCAACTAATAGTATCACCTCGTTTTTCAAACTCTAATTTGAAATCCTATGGACACTTTCACTTATGGCCGAACAACGAAGGTTGGATCATGTTCTCAAGATTAATCATATGACTGTTTTTTCTTCAATTGTATCAACTTTTTTGATATTAGTCAACATTATTTACGAATTTTTTATAAAAAAAACAAATTAATGTTCGGATTTGGCTTTCATTCTATAGACAAACAGTAAAAGCCAAGAAGGTAATTAAAAAATTTTCGAGGCATTTGGAGGGCAAAAAGGTAGCAAACCTGTAAAATATTAACATACTAAAAGGGTATGAGGTCACTTCTCCTCATACCCTTTTAGTATATTTTCTCCTGACTTTATTAACACTCTTCTGTCAAAATAGAAAATTTCTATAGGTTCTCCTTCCAAAAGGGTAAATACTGATTCTTCATGAGTTAATTTTACATTTATCTTCCTCCCTTTGTACTTTACATTAAAAGAGAGCATCTTCCATCCCTCAGGCAGTCTTGGAGTAAAGTGCAGTTCATCTGTATAAACTCTCATTCCTCCAAAACCATTTACAACGGCACTCCAGGACCCTGCCATTGCTGCAGCATGAATTCCATCTTTTACATTGTCATTGTAATCATCCAAGTCCATCCTTGCAGTCATCATAAAGTATTTATATGCTTTGTCAGTATACCCTATTTCATTGGCAAGTATACTAAATATTGCTGGCGACAGGGAAGAGTCGTGAGTAGTAATAGGTTCATAATAATCAAAATTCTTTTTAAGCTGTTCTATAGTAAATTTTTCTCTCTGTAAAAACATCAAAAGCAACACATCAGGCTGTTTGCAGATCTGATACCTGTAAATGTTGAGGTAGTGCCAGTGAAGCAATAACGGAAATTGATCTTCCGGTATTTCATCCACTGTTATCCTTTCTTTATACAAAAAACTGTCATCCTGTGGTATAATATCAAGCTCTTCCGAGTAAGGAAGGTACATATTGTCAGCTGCCCTTTTCCACGAAGCAATCTCTTCATCTTTTAGATTTAGTTTTGAAGCGACCTTTTGATACTTTTCAGGCACTTCCTTTTTCATTTTGTTTGCAATATCATAGGCGTATTCCAAATTCATTTTTGCCATATAATTTGTATATGCGTTATTATCAACCAATGCCGTATACTCATCAGGACCAGTGACAGTGTTTATACAGAATTTATTTCCTTTAAGAGGAATATACGCTCCTAAATCTTCCCAAAACCTTGCAGTTTCAAACACTATTTCACAGCCGTAGTCATAGAGAAAATCCAAATCATTCGTGGCCTCCACATACCTTTTTAAAGCATAAACTATATCAGCATTTATGTGATATTGAGCAGTTCCAGCAGGAAAGTATGCAGAACATTCAGGTCCATCAATTGTCCTCCAGGGGTATAAAGCTCCTTTATGCCCCAACTCTTTAGCCCTATTTCTCGCAGCATCTAAGAGGTTATATCTATACATTATTAAAGCTTTTGCAATTTCTGGCTTCGTGTAAAGGAAAAAAGGCAATATATAAATATCAGAATCCCAAAAGTAATGGCCTTCATACCCTTCCCCAGTAAGTCCCTTTGCTGCAATATTAGTTTTTCCGTCTCTACCGACAGACTGCAAAAGGTGAAACATATTAAATCTTATACCCTGCTGCAGAGCCTTATCTCCTTCTATTACTACATCGGCATCTTCCCAAAAAGATTGCAAAAATTCTTCCTGCTCTTTTTCTATTTTGCAAAATCCATCTTCTTGTGCTCTTCTCACTTCTTCTAAGGCCAATTTCATTGTTTCACTTTTGTCGCAATCTTTTGAGGTATAATAAGATATAAATTTATTCAGAATGTATACCCTGTTCTTCTCAGCTTTAAAAGCTACTGCAACCTCTACCCTATCTTCTTTTACGTTGTTCAAAACCTCGTATTTTTCTGTCCCAATGAGTTCATTTTTCATTGCGCAAGTATATGAAAGGTTGCTTTTTTGTGTTTTTTGAGAAATCCATCCCTCAAAGTCATTTGCTCCTCTTTCAACAGTCTCTAAAACTCTCCCCTTCAGATTTGAACCCACTCTTACATCTTCGCTCTCAGTAATGTTCCTCACATCTCCATCAATAGCAGATACAAATTTTATATTTCCCGTAAAATTAATAGGTTCTACAGAAAAAGAAATTACTGCTAAATGTTGCCTTTGCAATGAAACAATTCTCTTTATTTTTACATTTACAATCTTTCCTGAAGGAGACTCCCACTTTATCTTTCTTTCTACACAACCTTTTTTCATATCAAGTACTCTTTCATAAAAGTGGATTTTACCTTTTAAAAGGTCAAATTTTTCTTCTCCTACGTACAATTCTATTATTTTGCTGTCAGCCACATTTAACATGGTCTGCCCTGTTTTCGCAAAACCGTATCCCCCTTCAGGGTAGATGATATCGTGTATTTCATAAAACCCATTAATATAAGTCCCTTTTAAGGAAGTACCGTCAGGTCCTGAATACCCTTCTTCAAAATTTCCTCTCATTCCCATATATCCATTCGCCTGAGCAAAAATTGTCTCATTTCTATAGTTTGTTTCTATGCTAAACTCTGTCTCCCTTATTGTCCAATCTTCAAAAGGGTAAATGGGCTTCTTCGTCTTTTTCACCATATCCATCCTCCACTCTTACTTTATTCAAAATTTGAGTCGGAAACAAAGCCGTTTCCGACTCAAATTTAAAACATTTTTACTTGCTTTCTGCAGCTTTTTTAGCTTCTTCTATCATGTTGTGATACTTATCAAGGGTTGGTTTTATTGGCTTACCTTCAAATATTATCTCTCTCAATGCTCCGTTTATAGCCTTATCCACATCAGCCCAGTACACAACATTTGGCCTTGGCTCTGCATGTTTTAGTGCTTCATTTATAGCTTCAAAATACGGTTTTTGCCACTCTTCAACCTTACCATAAGCGTCACTTCTCATTGAAGGCCATCCTAATTTGGTCACAAGTTTTTCCTGAACTTCCTTGCTCATGAGGTATTCCATAAATTTTATAGCCATCTCTTTATTAGGTGAACCAGTTGGAATACCTATAACTTCTCCACCTAAAACGTGGGACTCTTTAACTGGTCCTGCCCATCCGTGATATGCTAAAATATTCTTTTTACCGTACTGTTGCACAAGCACATTAGCAGTGTAAGGCCAGTTTTCAACTAAATACACCGAATCTTTTGCAAGATACTCCACAGGTGTATTCCAGTCAGCTTTCTTTGAATCAGGTGAAAGATAAGGCTGTATTTCTTTTAAAAATTCAAATGCCTTTATTGAACCTTCATCATTCAATACCAATGGGTCTCCACCAGCAGACCTTATAAGGTCAAACATCTGAACCGTACTGTCAGGTCCCAAATTTTCCTTAATTATAACTCTGCCTATTCCCTCTTTTTCCTTAAAGGTCTTTGCTACCTGCAAAAGTTCATCCCAATTTTTAGGCAGTGGCAAATTGTACTCTTTAAACTTATCTGCATTGTAGAAAGCTATCTCAACATTGGGCCTATAAGGCATAAAGTAGAGCTTACCGTTAAATTCTCCAACTGGGATGAGGCTTGGTATTACCTCTTTTGGTATCATGTTTCTATACTGTGACAAGTCCTCAACAAGTCCCTTTGCCACTAAAGGTGCAAGCTGCATGTTGTCCTGTGTGATAATGTCTATGTCCATTGCATTTGCTTTATGCATCGCGTCTAACTTTTTGATTAAGTCTCCTGCCTCAATCTGCAGAGGTTCAATTTTTACTCCATATTTTTGCTCAAAAGGCGGGAAGATGTCCTCTTTCATTACTTTCCATTCTACTTCTCCAAGACCCATAGAAACTTTTAGCACTTTCTTTCTGGCTTCTGACTGACTGCTTCCTCCCCCACAGCCAGCAATTAAAGCGCCCACAAGGGACACAACTACCAGCAGTGCTATTAATTTTGTGTAAAATTTTTTCATACCTTCAAAAACCTCCTTAAAGTTTTTAATTTTATATACAGTATCCGAGCAGAACTCGGATACGTATATACTAGCCCTTAACAGCTCCTGCAAGATATCCACTCTTCATGTATTTCTGCAGGAAAAATGTCACAAGCATCACTGGAATCGTCAAAACCGCGGCATAGGTCGCAGAATCAAATATTCCTCCCCTTTGGACATAATAGTAGGTCTGAAGGGGCAAAGTCCTCTGAGAAATACTCAAATAAAGAGCGTAGGTAAATTCATTCCACGAATTCAACCATACAAATATAGCTGTTACAGCAATGCCTGGCAAAGCTATTGGCATTATGATTCTCATCAGTGCCGTCAATTTACTCGTCCCATCAACCAAAGCAGCCTCTTCCAAATCCTTTGGAATAGTCTCAAAAGTACCCACCAGTATCCAAGCTGCAAAAGGAAGATTTACTATTAAGTGAGCCATAACAAGTCCTGTATAAGTATCCATTAAGTTTAGTTTTATAAACTCAACTGCAATTGGAAGGGCTATTCCCACATCAGGAAACATCCTTGTAAAAAACAGCGACAGCACTACTGCGTACTTTACCTTTGAAGGAAGTCTTGCTATCACATAAGCAGCTGGAGCAGCTATTAAAATTGCAATTATTGTAGTCATAGTAGCAACTACAAAGCTTTTCTGAAAAGGCGGCCATATATTTCCTGATGCAAACACGTCTCTCCAGTGTTCTAGAGTAAAGCGGGTGATAAAAAAGTCGGGATGAGGCTTTAGTATATCGCTGGGAACAGCAATGGAAGTTATAAAAAGTATATACACTGGAATGACCATCAGTATTGCTGCAATTACAGCAATGGGGATATACAAAGTATTTGAAATTTTTTCAGTTATGTCTCCTTTTCTCATCTCTGTTCCTCCTTAGTTCCTGCAATCTTCAAATAACTCAATATGAATACCACTATTATCAGAAGCAGTATAGTTGAGGCTGCTGCAGAAGTATGAGCATTGGCATAATTGTTATACTCATCGTAAGCAAAAGTTGAAATAACAGGAGTCGTACGCCCTGCCAGAACAAGTACCAATTCAAATATTCTAAAAGCGTCAATAGCCCTTAAAATCAAGGCCATGGTAATCGATGGTTTCAAAAGAGGTAATGTCACATATCTAAAAGTCTGCCATGCCGTAGCTCCGTCTATATTTGAAGCCTCATACACTTCATCTGGAATGCTCTCCAAACCGGCTGAAAGTAAAAGTATCACAAGCGGAGTAACTTTCCACATATCAGCGACAGACACCATCAAAAGGGTCTTAAATCCACCGCTAGCCCAGTCAACTGGCAGTTCGATTATGTGAAGCTTTTCCAGAAGAGCATTAAAATAACCGTTTAAACCAAAAATGTAGGTCATGGCAACACCTGAAACAAGAGTAGGTACTCCCATTGGCACCAGCATTAAAGAGCGCAAAAGCCCCTTACCCCTAAAATTCCTCCGCAAAATTAAAGCGATCACAAGCCCTGCTGTCATCTCCAGAGTAAGACTTATAAATGTAAGAGCTACTGTGTTAAAAAAAGCCTGCTTAAACTCTGTCTTTCCAATTATCTCTTTATAATTGGCTAAAGTAAAAGCCTTTGTGTACTGGTCCTGAAAACTTAAAGTTATCGTCTCCATTATTGGCAAAATCGTGAAACCAAGAATGTAAAGAATAAGAGGAAGTACCATGGCAATCTCCAATTTGTACTTCTTTACAAATTCAGTCACAGTCATTCATTACTACTCCTTTCCTTCTTAACTCATTTGATATGCTTGATATTGAAAGCGCTTACAGTTTTAAAAATAAAAGAAATTCAACTCCTTAAAGGAATTACAGAATTTCTCAAAACCAATTTGTGTTTCAATATAACTTGAGAACTCTCCAAATTCTCACCATTTATAATTTTTATAAGCATCCTTGCTGCAATAGCTCCTATCTCATACATCGGCTGAGATACAGTCGTAAGCGGAGGCCTTGTAGCTTCCGACAAATCAATATTGTCAAATCCAATTACAGAAACATCCTCCGGGCAGGAAAGCCCTTTATCAAACACAGCATTTATAGCCCCCATAGCCATGATATCGCTTATTGCAAAAATAGCAGTAGGCCTAACATTTCCCTTTAGCATTTCCATAGCAGCGCTATATCCGCCTTTATACTTGAAGTTTGCCTCCTTCACAAGTTCATCATAAATCGGCAAACCGTTGTCGATGAGAGCTTGTTTATAGCCGTTAAGCCTGTCTACACTATCAATAGTTTCCTTCATATCATCTAAAGGTCCGTGAATAATACCTATCCTTTTATGGCCAAGTGAAATTAAGTAATTTACCGCATCATAAGCCGCTTTAAAATTGTCAATTCCAACATAAGGGACATCAAATTTTGTAGTCCTGCCTGCCAAGACCACTTTTAAATTACTGTTTTTAAAAACCTCGTAATGCTCCTCTGAAAAATAATCGCAGTGAAATATTACGCCATCTACCCACCTGTTTTTCAACATATCTATATATTGAAACTCTTTTTCTCTTTTATTATCTGCGTTGCAAAGTATAATGTTATACTTGTAAATATTGCAAACGTCTTCGATACCCCTCACAACCTCTGCATAATAAGGGTTTGATATATCTGGCACAATCAAACCAATAGTATTTGTCTTTTTCATCGCCAGGCTTCTCGCTGGCATGCTGGGCTTATACCCCAGCTCTTCTGCTGCTTTTAAAACTTTTTCCCTAGTTTTTTCACTTACCCAGGGACTGTTGTTGAATACCCTCGATACTGTTGCAATTGAAACCCCTGCTAATTTTGCTACATCATCTATTGTCGCCATCTTAACACCCTTTTCCAGATTTACTGTAACCGCTTACAGTTATATTATATTATCATCTTCACAAAATTTCAAGAGGAATTTATAAAAAATTATTCCCCTTTTTAAAAGGGGAATTTAATCCAGTAGTTCCAATATCTTACCTGCCTCTGTCATATCTTTTAAAATCAAATCCGCCTCTTTTACCGTCTCAGGATTGCCTACTCCAACCGCAAACATCCCTGCCCTTTTTATAGCAGTGATACCTGCTGCAGAGTCTTCTATTCCTATACATTTTTCAGGAGAAATTCCAAGATGTTCTGCTGCATTTAAAAATATCTCCGGATCAGGTTTGCCGCGCTTTATTTCATTGGCATCCACAATATAGTCAAATTTGTCTTTTATCTTCAAATTTTCCACTACAGTAAAGGCATTCTTGCTAACTGATGCAATTGCCGTCTTAATTCCTCTTTTTTTAAGTTCCTCAATAAACTTTTCTACCCCTGGAAGCAAATCCTCTGGAGTAATCTTTTTAATCATCTCTTTGTAGTATTCATTCTTCTTATTTGCAAGATACTCCTTTTCATCTTGGGAATATTGTTTTTGGCTCCTCTCTAGAATTATCTCCAAAGACTCTAACCTGCTTACTCCCTTTAACCTCTCATTTATAACTTCATCAAAATATATCCCCAGCTCATCAGCGAGTTTCTTCCATGCAAGGTAGTGATACCTTGCTGTATCTGTTATCACTCCATCCAGGTCAAAAATAACTGCCTCATATTTTGACATTTTCATCCCCCTCTGTAAATTACTTTAATCCTGTTGTTGCAATACCTCTAACAAAATATCTCTGGAATATGAGGAATATTACTATAGTCGGCAATGTCAAAAGTATTGCTCCTGCCATGACCTGATTCCAAAATTGGTAATATTGACCATAAAATGAATTGAGACCTACAGGTAGTGTATACATGTCGTCACTGGATGTCAAGAGGCTAGGCCACAAAAAACTATTCCAATTGCCAGTAAACATGAAGATAAACTGAGTAGCCAGTGCAGGTTTTGCCAAAGGCAAAACTATTTTAAAGAAAATTCCAAATCTAGACATTCCATCAATGGTAGCAGCTTCTTCCAATTCCCTTGGTATTGTCAGAAAAAATTGTCTCATTAAAAATATTCCAAAATTACTGGTTAAAAAAGGAATTGTAAGTCCCATATAGGTATTTACCCAGCCTAATTTGCTGAGAAGAATGTATGTGGGTACCATCACAACTTGACCTGGTATCATCATAAGAGCTAGAACTAGCAAAAACAAAAAGTTTCTTCCAGGAAAATTTATCCTTGCAAGAGCATATCCAGCCATTGAATTAAAAAGCATATTTCCAAAAGTAACAATTGCTGCAACAATAGCACTGTTTATAAACCATCTCAAAAATGGAAATTTTGTTATTATCATTTTGTAATTGTCCAGAGTCAAGTGCTTTATATTCACAGCAAAAGTGTTCAATTCACTAGTAGGCTTTAGAGAAGTTATTATAGACCATATAAAAGGTCCAAGTGTGATTGCTGCGTATCCTATCAACACCATATAGAATAAAATTTTCAAAATCCTTTGCACTCAAAGCACCTCCTCAATAGGTTTCTTCCTTAAAGAACATTCTTTGAATAAGAGTCAAAATCAGTATTATCACGAATAATACAAAGGCCATAGCAGACGCATATCCCATATTAAAATCTCTAAAACCAGTCCTGTAAATATACAAAACCATTGTCATCGTAGCGTCCAAAGGTCCTCCTGTACCCCTTGATACCACATATGCCTGATCAAAAACTTGAAAAGTTCCTATTAATGAAATTACCAGGTTAAAAAATACCACAGGTCTTAGCATTGGCAGTGTGATATTGAAAAACTTCTGCAGCTTATTAGCCCCATCCACTTCCGCAGCCTCATAAAGCTCAGCTGGTATATCTTGTAGTCCGGCAAGAAAAATTACCATGTAATTTCCAACTGATGACCATACGGCCATCATCATAATTGATGGTAGCGCAAACCTCACATCATTAAACCAGGTTGGACCTTGTATTCCAAATTTAGCTAAAATCATATTAACCAGCCCATCAGTCTTAAACAAATACAAAAATATCACAGAAACTGCCACCATTGAAGTAATTGTGGGTATATAATAAGCCACCCTGAAAAAAGTCTTACCTTTTATGTCGGAATTAACAATTAATGCTAATATTAAGGCTATTATTAATTGCGTAGGAACGACGCCTAATGAATAAAGAGTGGTGTTCAAAAGTGCTTTTTTAAACGTAGGGTCACTGAACAAGTTTATATAATTAGCAAGTCCCACCCATTTGCTGGCAGCAGGGTTTAAAAAAGAAAACTCTTTAAAGCTTATTATAAAAGCGTAAATTAAGGGACCTATTAAGAAAATAGATATGGAAGCAATAAATGGAAGAACAAAGATATATCCTGTCAGTGCCTCGTAAATATACTTTCTTTTTAAGCTAATTCTAGCCTCCACTTTTACACCTTCCTTCCTCATAAAAATCAGAAGCGCAGCACCTTAACTGAGTAAGGTGCTGCTTTTCACAAAATTATTTAGACTGCATGACCTCTTTCTGAGCATTGTCCAGCGCTTCTTGAGCACTGCCTATTTGCTTCATTATCAAAGCCTCACACGCTTTATTAGCAGCATCTACCAATTTTGTACCATACAAACCAAACTGCCATGGCACAGCATAAGAAGCTCCATCGATAAAAGGTGCTCTTTCTGGATATTTTTCTTTAAAATTGGCTTCCATTGACTTCCTTGAAGGCAACGCAAGTCCAGAGTCTACTACAAATTGCTGTCCTTCTTTTCCTGTTAAAAACTCAATTAGTTTGAAGGCTTCATCTTTGTGCTTGCTGTTTTTATTCATCACGTATGCCACAGTGAAAGCCATAGTAGATTTCTTCTTACCTGCCGGAAGCTCTGCTATGCCATAATTCAAATCTGGTGCTTTCTCCTTTAAGAAAGGTATCATCCATCCTCCTTCTATTGCCATTGCAGCCTTCTTAGCGGCAAAAGCATCGCCATTCCATCCTTCTCCCATGTTCTGCGGAGTATCCGCCACTTTGTCCCTTATAATGAGCCCTACGTAAAAGTCAAGCGCTTCTGCATTCTGTGGTAAATTCAAAGTAACTTTCCCGTCTTTGTAAACAGAACCATCATTTTGATTGATAAAAGCGTCAAATCTAGCCAGGTCAGCAGACAAGACAATACCTTTTACTCCATTTTTAGTAAGTTTCTTGGCTGTTTCTCTTAGCTCTTCCCATGTCTTGGGAGGCTCATTTATTCCTGCTTCTTTGAACATATCCTTATTGTAGAAAAGTACCAAAGTGTTATAATCCTTGGGTAATCCATAGGTTTTCCCTTCCCACTGGAAGGCCGAAAGTAAAGCAGGTTCGAAATCATTTACATCCACATTGTATTTTTTAATGTATTCATCTAGTGGCTCTAAAACACCTGAAGACATAAGCTGAGGTGCCGGCATGCTGTCAAGATAGAATATGTCTGGAGCAGTATTTGAGGCAAGTTCTGTCTGCAATTTCTGCATGTAATCTCCCACTATTGTTTCTATCTGCACATCTATATTGGGGTACTTTTCTTTAAACTTTGCTATCTGGTCATCTACAATCTTTTTCTCTGCAGGAGATGAAGACCACATTCCAAGTTTTATTGTCACTGGTTTACTAGTTTCTTGAGTAGGTGTCTGGCTCTCCGGTGTCTTACTTGAAGAACACCCTGCCAAAATAGTAGCCAGCACAAAAACTGTCAACACAAAAATGCTCAAAAATTTTCTACTCATTGCCCTCTTTCCCCTTTCAAAGTTTTGTATTAAAATATTCATTTGAAGGCACTTTAAAATCCACCTTTTTCTCCACTTATCCCCCCTTTAATTTTTATTTTCAAAGGTACAGCAGGAAACAAACTCCTGCTTGTACCTTATAATGCCATTTCTTTCCCTTTTACTTTTATCTTTACAGTTTCTCTGCCTTTCAATTTTTTTACTGAGACTTCTTCTTTAGCAACTGTTACTTCAAGCAAACTGCCTTTCCAGAATATTTTATAAGATAGTTTTTCCCACTTTTCAGGAAGCCACGGATTTATATTTAATACTCCTTCTCTGTCAATCTCTAGGCCCCCAAATCCAAAAACAGCTACCTGCCAGGTGCCACCACAAGAAGCAGCGTGAATACCTTCCACTGCGTTACCTTGGTTATCTGCAAGGTCTACTTTGGCACTTCTTATAAAGGATTGATAGGCGTTTCTATGGTCTCCTACTTTTAATCCCATAATAGCGTACATACTGGGGCTTAAAGAAGATTTGTGCATAGTCCTTTTTTCGTAATACTCGTAATTGATTCTCTTCGTCTCCTCATCAAATTCTTCTGGCATCAAAAGCATCAACATAACAACATCTGCTTGCTTAATAAGCTGTGTATCACCCAGTTTTGTAACATCTACCCCTTCAGGCCATACTGGCATATTATTTTCATCAAACTTTTCAATGACATAGTCCTTTTTCTCAAAATACCCTTCAAACTGCTCAATTAGCTTTTTATCTTTATCGTAAGGTATATATATCTTTTTTTCTACTTCTTTCCACTTTTCTACTTCCTCAGGAGTCAAGGAAATCTTGTGAGTAATGGCATAGTAATAATCAGGATAATTTTCTTTTAGCTCCCCAATTATTTCCAACCCTTTTTTAATATTCCACTTCGCAAAATAATTAGTGTAGGCGTTGTTATTAACGTGTTCGTGAAATTCGTCAGGACCGATTACATTGTTTATCTCATACCTGTCCAATTCCTCTACATATTCACACCGAGAAGCCCAGAATCTAGCCGTTTCAAGAATAATTTCTGCTCCAAAATTCAACATAAAATCAATGTCATTTGTGGCCCTGAAATACTCCCAAACCGCAAAAGCCACGTCAGCAGTTATATGATGCTCCAAATCTCCTGTCCATATCCTCACAGGATTTCCTTTATAATCAAAACCCCATTTAGGAGTTTCCTCCATTCCTGTGTCTGCTGACTCCCACGGATACTGCGCTCCTTTATAGCCATTTAGCGCCGCATTTCTCCTCGCAGCATCAAGCATATTGTATCTGTACATCAAAAGAGTCCTTGCAGCTTCAGGGTATACGTATATGAAAAATGGCAGCATAAATATTTCTGTATCCCAAAAGACATGCCCTTTATAGCCTTCTCCATGAAGCCCCTTTGCACCAATACTTACCCAAGGGTCCTTTTCATTTACAGAGCTCATGAGATGGAAAATATTAAACCTTAATGCTATATCAGCTTCTTCATCCCCTTCAATGGTTATATCTGCGACAGACCAGAGCTTGTCGTACTCTGCAATATGCTTTTCCAACTCTTCATCAAACCCTCTAGATACAAAATCAAACAAGTCATTTTCAACAGCATTTTTCAACAAATCCTTTTCAACATCTCTTGAAGTGTAAGTCACAGCAAACTTGTCTACTACAACTGTTTTCTCTCTTTCTCCTTTAAACTCCAGATACTCCGCACTGTTTTCTCCTAAGGGGATAAATCTTCTAAAGAAAGCAATATTTTCTCTATTTATATCTTCTAAATTATAAATCCTCAAGGTGCTTCCAACTGCTATACGCTTGTTTTCATCAGTAGTAGCAGTTTCAAGGTAAATTCCACTTTTACATATGCTCTCGTTTTTAACTACTTTCAAATGTTTCACTCTGTATTTAGGATGTGTAGCTGAATTTAAGACAGTTCCTTCTATGAGATTTTCTACTCCTATTACACCCTCATAATTCAAAGGAGTTATAAAAAACCTGATAGCTGAACGATGTCTATTGCTTCTGCTTACAAATCTGTACCCCTCAATTTTTGTAACGCGACCTTTATCGTCCTTCACCACTGTTTTCCTAAACAGAACACCTTTTTTCATGTCTAGTATCCTTTGAAATTCTAGCAACTCACACCTATCAAGCCTTATCTCTTCCCCTTCTATATATATTTTCAACCTCATCCAGTTCTGTACATTTACCAGCTCCCTAACTTGCGCTTCTCCTCTGTTAAAAATACCTGCAATAAAACTTCCCGGCCTTTCTCCTTCGCTTCCCTCTTCAAATGTTCCTCTTATTCCCATGTATCCATTTGTAAGAGTAAAAAGCGTCTCATATTTGCCATTGAGTTTGTTATTGTACTCTTCTTGAAAAACAAGCCATTTAGCATCACCCATCAATTCTTCTACTTTTTTTATCACTTGCATACCTCCTGACCTCTGGCAAAGATTTTATCCGAAACGTTTTGGATGACTTTTAAAAAAATATCACAATTTCCTTGCAGAATCTCTAACTACAAGTTTATGGGGAATAACTATATGTTGAGGCTTTTCTCCTCTTATAATTGCAAGCAAATGTTTTGCAGCAGTATATCCCATCTTAAAAGTATCCTGCCTTATAGTCGTCAATGCCGGCGTGATAAGTGATGCAAGTTCTATATCATCAAATCCTACCAAAGAGATATCCTCCGGTATCCTCATTCCCAAATCCTTTGCCGCCCTGTAGGACCCCATTGCCATTAAATCAGAAGCGTGAAAAATTGCAGTTATTTCAGGATGTTCAAAAATCAGAGTTTTAAAAGCATTATAACCGCCTTCTTGTGTGAAATCAGCAAAAATCACATACTCTTCTCTGTAAGGGATATCATTTTTTTCAAGAGCTTTTTTATATCCTTCCAATCTTTCAAAGCTAACAGCCGCATCTTTATGACCGTTTATAAATCCTATGTTTTTGTGTCCTAATTTAATAAGATAACTAGTGGCTTCAAAAGCCGCCTGAACATTATCTGAACTTACATATCCAACTTTATCTGTCAAAATCGGTATGTCAATTAAAACTGTAGGAATTTGTGTCCCCTTTATCTCTTCAATGTAAGGGTCGCTTAATCTCAACCCTTCTACAATTGCCCCTTCCACTTTCCTGTCATTGCAAAGTTTTTCATAAGAAGTGGCATCTTGACTCTCTGGGTCCACAGTAAAAAGTATAAGGTCATATCTGTCCTTTTTTAGCCCTGCTTTTATTCCTGCAAGTACTTCAAGAAAAAATGGATGATATACTCCCGGTTTTATGAGTTCTGATACAACCATACCTATTGTTTGGGTCTTGTTAGTTACAAGCCCTCTTGCAATAGAATTAGGAGTATAATTTAATTCTTCAGCAATTTTTTTTATTTTTGCTCTAGTTTCTTCGCTTACATCCGGGTACCCGTTCAATGCGCGAGAAACAGTGGTTACAGAAACCCCTGCATATTTTGCTATGTCTTTTATTGTAACCGCCATCTCCTTCACCTTTCCCAAAACGTTTTGGTTACTTCATTTTCATTGTATCAAAAACCTTTTCACCTGTCAACAGATTTTTTCCTCTTTCCATAAGGACACACTTCCATGCAAATTCCGCAAACATGCCCTCTACCTATGTGTTTAAAATTTTTCATGTATTCACTGCAAGCTTTAGCATCTACTATCTCTTCTCTTGGAATTCCTTCTTTCCACAAGGTACCGTAAAGAGCCATAGCAGGGCAGGCATCAACACATATCCTGCAGCTACCACACCTGCTCTGTGTTATAGGTGTTCCTGTCCTTAAAGGCATATTTGTTAGAACCGTTCCTAGTCTGACGCGGGGCCCATACTCTTCTGTCACGAGAAGCCCATTTTTACCTATCCATCCTAAGCCTGCACGGGTAGCAGCAGTTTTATGAGGAAAAAGCCCTCTGTACTCTCCCAGATCTGCAATCGACTGAGAAGCAGGTACAGCCAAAGCTTTGTACCCCCATTCCTCAAGTAAAAGCACTGTTCTTAAAGTTATCAGATCAATCAGATTATTTACTGCCCTGTAGTGATGATAATAGGTGTGTGTGGGTTTGTCTGTTATTTCATCTACTATCCTGTCAGACAGTTTAATTACAATACTAATTCCATAGGGAATATCAGAAAGATTCTCAGGTACAATCTCCTCAAGATTCGAAAACCCCACCAGAGAAGCTCCCCACTCTTTTATCTTTTTCTCCAAAATCTCCTGTTTGTCCATAAATTTATCCACCCTTTGCCAAAATTTTTGCTATACAAATATTTTAGCACAACAAAATCTATTTTTTAAAATTTTTTCAAAGTATATTTCTGCAGTATGTACACAAATTAATCATAAAAGGAGGGATTGAAATGGCAAGAGGAAGCTGGAATGACAGGCCAAAAATGGTACCAGAGGCTCATAAAGCTCTTGACAACATGAAATACGAAATCGCCTCAGAATTAGGTTTGCCTGTAAAACAAGGGTCTGAAGATTACTGGGGACATATAAGCAGTAGAGACTGCGGAAAAGTAGGAGGACAAATGTTAAGGCGAATGGTTCATTTCGCAGAATCGGCAATGGCTAGAGGCATCAGCATATATGGTTCTCCCCCTGCACAAGGCGGTCAGCAAGGCCTTGCAGGCAGTGAATCAGAGTATATGCAAAGAAGGTCTTAAAAGAGAGTACTTCCTGTACTCTCTTTCTTTATTGTACATTTTGTGATAGAATTAATTTAAACGTACCACATGTAGTGTAATGTGAGGTGGTAACTTGGCGTACGAAATACAAGAATTGGCAGAAAATAAGCTTATAATCCTGTATATCTTAAACCGGATCAACATGCCTATCACAGACGAACAGCTCAGCAAAATCATTCTGGACAACAAACTTATGAACTATTTTTACTTAAAACAATACGTAGATGAGCTTGTAGAAAGCGGATTCGTAGAAATAGAAGAGGAAAAATACTTCATAACAGAAAAAGGAATAGAAATTCTGAAGTTGTTCTTTACAAGAATCCCCTTCGAAACAAGGCAAAAAATAGATGAATACATTCTTTTAAACAAAGAAAAGATAAAGCAAGAGTCCCAGTATATAGCAACTTATTATAAAAAGGCCGAAAATCAATATATAGCCAATTGCAAAGTTGTAGAAAATGGAATAGTCTTAATTGAGCTGAACATAAACGTGGTCAACAGCGAGCAAGCGAAGCTTATATGTGATAACTGGAAACAAAAATCTCAAGATGTATATGCTTATATAATTAAAGCCCTTACTGGTCAATGATAAGACCGGAGGGTTCTTTTCTTGTTTTTATAACTCCCACCTTTTCCATGTTTGCTACATCAAAAATGTAAATCTTATTATCTCCTAAGGAGGCTACATAAACATATCTGTCATGTAAACAAAAATCTGAGGGTGCCTCTCCACAGTACACCTCTTCTTTATCTTTTGTGACAAGGTGAACTCGGCAAAAAGTGTTTGAATGAGCGTTTAAGATGTACAGAAAATCATTCTCCTTGTAAATTTTTATAGGAACTTTTCCTGCATTTATCTCTTTCACAATTTTAAACTCTCTCAAATCTATTATAGAAATTTTACCATTCTCTCCTGAGTCAAAATAGCTATTTGCTACATAAAGATACTCTTCATCTTCCGAAAAAATTATGTCTGTAGGATTAGGTCCTGTTATTATGAAATCCAAAATTGTATAATTCTCCGGTTCAATTAATAAAATATCTCCTGAATTCATATTGCTTACAAAAAACAGATTATACTTGCTGTTGTAGATTATTTTTTGCGGGTAGTTCCCTACTTTAAACTGCCCTATAACTCTCTTTCCATCTATATCGAAAACAGTAACAGAATTAGAATCTGCATTTACAATAAAGATATTGCCATTATACAAAACTCCATCAGCAGGGTAAAGCCCTACATACCACGATCCTTCAAATTCAAACTTTTCTTTGTCTATTACGCTGATTGAATTATCATAACAGTTTAGAGTGTAAATTTTCTTTCTATTTTCATCTAAAATCAACCTATGAGGTCCACAGAGGTATTTAGAATAGATATTTAATGGAAGATGTTTATTGTTATAAGACTTTATTCTAACAGAATCTCTTGAGTGTTTTTCCAAATCAATCCGATCAACAAGATCTTCTCCCATACTAGCCACATATAAATACAAAAGGCATCCCTCCACATACCAGTATAGTTTCATAATATGCAGAGGAATGCCTTTGGGAAACTTCCTAATACATTCCCAAAATTCCTTTCTTTTTAGCTTTTTTGTCTGCTATATCAAAGATTAAAAGGCCTATCACAAAAAACAGTATAGAGGTTACCACAAGTTTTATAAAATCAGCTTCCATGAGATTTAACGGAACCTTGTCTATATTTAACTTCCTTAGCATCATAACGCTTTGAAATATCGGAAAATATGAAAAACCTTCTCTTACTGCTGGCATTAAAATCTTTTCTGGAATAAGTAGTGGCACTAAAAGGACGTATATCAGTATTGCCAGCCAGTTTTTCGCCTCTTTACTTCTCATCATGAGTACTAAGCCAGCTAAAAAGAAAGCAAAACCATAAAGGCCTGGAAGAAGTATAAGTAAAACCAAAAGGCTGTAGATATTTGTAAAAACTACCACTCTGTGAATTAATCCAACTATCAAAACAAATATCACTATGATTAAAATGGATTCTAAAGCGTGTATTAAAGCTCTTACCAAGAAAATACTCTTTATGTCCACAGAAGAAAGATGAAGATGTTCAAAAGTCCCCTGCATCCTCTCATCTTCCATATTTTGTGCAATAGAAGATATTGAAAACATTGCAAAAAACCATACCACATATCCCAGCATATTTGCAGCTGTAAGAGATCTACTGCTCTCTACATTTCCTATAACTAAAGTAGAAGAAAAATTAATGAGCCAGAAAAGTATGTAGAGGAATATGAGGAAGGGAAGATTAGCAGTAGGCATATTTTTTATAAATTTCACAAACCTTCTCAATTCAGCCTCCCATAAATACTTCATTTGTTTTCTCCTCCTTCCACAAAACTTTTGAATATCTCTTCAAACGGTTCTCCTAAATTGTCTATCTCAACCGGTATTACAGAAAATTTCCTAAAAATATCAAAGACATCGTATATGAGTTCTGGCCTTTCAAATGTAAGCTCCAATATATCTGTATCTATATTCCCTTCATAAAAACTTATTTCAACACCTCTTATACTTTTTAATTCTTCCAAATATTGGCTTTCTTCATTTTTTCTCAAAGTAAATCTATATTTAGCATAAGAAATTTTATGTCTGAGCTCTGAGGCAGTCCCCTCTGCTACTACTTTCCCTTTATTGATTATCAGAATCCTATCAGACACTTTCTCAATAAATCTTAAGTCATGGGAAGAAATGATAAGGGTAGATATTTCTTTTAATTCTTTTACCAGCTTCTCTACTTCAAATCTTGTTATAATATCAAGCCCGAGGAGGAGTTCATCGAGTATTAAAAGTTTTGGCTTTGTAGCAAGTGCACATATGATAGCGGCTTTCTGCTGCATCCCTCTTGAAAGCTTGCCCACTTCTTCTTCCAGTTTGTCCTGTAGCCTCAGCCTCTCTGCCCACATTTCCATGTCATCTTTTACTTCTTTTGCAGACTTTCCTCTCAAATTTGCAAAGTAATAAACGTTTTCTCTGACGGTCATATGCCAGTATAGATTTCTTGAACCTTCAAGTAGCGTCCCTACCTCTTTCATTACCTCTCTTTGAGCTTCAGGCATGTCTTTCCCAAATATTTGTATATTGCCTTTGTCGGGAGAGACAAGGTTTAAAAGCATTTTCACAGTGGTCGTCTTTCCTGCACCATTGGGACCTAAAAGTGCAAAAATCTCCTTCTCTCTTACAGTGAAAGACACTCCATCCACTGCTTTTACTGCCCTCTTGCCCGTCCCAAAAGTTTTTTCCAAATTTTCTGCCTTAAGGACTATTTTGTCATCCATTTTCATAACCCCCCTACTTCTGATATCATATAAATCTTTATAACCTTAGCCTAGTTAAATCCAAAAAATTTAGGTAATACTGCAACTGTGCTATACTTTCACGCAAAGTGAAGTTACAATAAATTATATGACAATCCTCAAACCAGAAAGCACTATTATTGTAAATAAGCTATAACTTTTTCAATTCCATACTAACAAACTTACTTCTCCCAGTAAAATGCCAAAATCTTTGAAGAATCCTCCCAACATTTCGTTTTTGCGAAGTTATCTGTATTTTTCTTTCTTTTTCTCTTTTTTTCATATATCACCAGTGAAAAAATTTAATTTTGTAACTGTAAGTTACAGAGTTTCATCCATGACGTTTGATTATTTGTTTATTAGAGCTGTATTTCGAAAATAATAACCAATTTCTCCTATGGGTATAAATGTAACCAATAAAAGAGCAGAAGCTATTATAAAAGTAAGTTTTGGATTGCTTGAATAAAGTATACTCCCAACTACCGGCCCTAAAATAAACATCATATTCCACACAGCCATCATTCCACTGTAGCAATTGGAATACGCAAGCTGCCAAGGCCTCCCAGAATATATGCTACCACCATTCCTATTGCAGTAAATGGAATAGAGTAAAGGTAAAGCTTACCAAAAGCTTCCCTTGTCCCTTCTTGTCCAACACTATCATAGAGCCATGCTTCCCGTGCACCGCTCGTAAAAGCATAAGAAATTCCCATTAATACAGCAGTAACAAGTGCAGGACCAAAGGCAGAAATCGAGCTGAGCCATAACATTCCTGCACCATAGCAAAACATTGCCAATCCCCAAGAGAGCCTACGGCCCAGCCGGTCTGCAAAAGCTCCAGACAGGTAATCGATAGCAGAGGTCATCGCTGAGGCAAGTGATACAAAAAATCCAAATTGGGTAGGTGTTAACCCGAGTCCCTTTTCTGTAGTCATAAATTGAATATAGTAAGGATCAAGAATTTTAAAAGCAAAAAACTCTATAAGGCATACAGCAATAATATAACGGCGAATGTAGTAGGTATAGAGTATTTTTCCATTAGTTGAATGTTCAGTCATGTCAATATCCTCCTACCTTTTCCTTTGGTAAATTGGATGGAAAAACTCTAACTTGCTCCTCAGTTAAACCCCTGACAAGGGGACACCAAGGATCCGCAGCAAACCAGTCTTCAGTAAGATAGTACGTTCTAGCACGGCACCCCCCGCAGAATTCGCGGTATAAACAAGAACGGCACGGTTCAGCAAGCAGCGATCCGTTACGAACTCCTTCCAGCACAGATGAGTGATAAAGAACGATTAGAGATTGCTCAAAAATATTTCCTAAACACAAATCTCTACTGTATAAACAGGGCAGGACTGAGCCATCGGCAGTAATAGTTAGGTTAGTACGCCCCCAAGGACAAGCTGTGCTCAGATCCAAATAGGGAGAGATGGAATCAGTAAGAGGGTAATACGGGACAATCCCTTTTGCTTGTCCAATTGTGAGAAATACTCATAAGGAGGAAATCTTACATGTACCAGCTTCAATTACTTTTAAATATACCTGAAATCTTTACTTCTCAGTCTAAAATTGATTTCTATTCTTCTATTCTTCTATGTTTAAAAATCTAGACTTGTCTTCAATGCCTGAATTCCCTTCCTCTGATCATGGCCGCAAGGGTTGTTCTCATCGTGCAATGTTTAGAGCTTTTGTTGTTATGAAAGCTGAAAGATAATGATGGGCTAAAGATTAGTCTTTATAATGAGCAAATCAGTAAGGTCAGATTAATAAAGTTAGAAACAACTTAATTTAAAATTATTAAAAGTAGCTCAATTTTAACCCGGTATTGATATTATTAGCTCTTAACCTACCCAAATAGGAGGATTTTCAAGTGGGATTACAATAAAAGTCCCATATACATAGGCAAGAAGCACCAGTGATGTGAGTAGCACCTTAAGTTTCCTCCTCATCCTGTTCCCCCCTCTTAACAGTTTCCTCTTTTTGCCCTTATTATAACATAAAAAAAAAAAATAAAAATGCAATATATTTTTTATTTTTTTATTGCTTTTTTATTCGACAATTGCTCTGGCTTTTTCTAAACAGTATTCGGCATTAATCATATCGTTATTCTCAATATAAAGTAATGTCAATTCTATATAGACCTTTAAAGCTTCTTTTTTATTACCCATATTTTGGAGAATGTTTGCCAGCTTTTTATATGTTTCTATGATAGCCTGTTTGTTTTCTAATTTCTTATATACCTCTACTAAAAGATAACTGCCTTTTACTATATATTCCATATCTTTGTTTCTGTAAGATATTTCAATGCCTTCTTCCAATAAAGAACGTGCTTCTTTGTATAAACCCATTTTTATATAAAGATTTGCTTTTTCAATAAGAGTATGTGATAGTAAATTTTTATCTTCTTTTCGTCTGATTTTTTCGGCTTCATTGAAATATTCCATTGATTTTTCAAAATCATTTTTTTCCATATAAACTTCTCCAATGTTCGTATAAAGAAAACCCAATAAAGGGTTATTATTGTCATTTATTTCTTCGACTAGTCCTCTAAATATTTCTAAAGCCTTATCATATTCTTTCATGTCTCTATAGCAATTTGCTTCTATTGACTTTATATATACATAGTGCTCAAAATCTTTTTCTTTATCTAACACTGATAAACACTTCTGAATATAATCAATTGAAACTGCTGGCTTACTAATACACTTGTAACACAGGGCATTGTTATAACTTGCTTTGATTTTTATTTCAATATCATTCATCTCCTCTGCATGTTCTAAAGCCTTCTGAAAGTACATTATCGCTTCAGAAAACTCCAATAAACCTGCTTTAGAGGCTCCTAACATATTGTAAACATACGGCAGTTGGTCTTTTATATCATTAAGTAATAATATATCCAGTGCTTTGTGATAGTTGATAAAAGCCTCCTGAAAATTCTGATTGTTATACATCACATCACCTATTTTTATATACGCCAGAGCAGTTACTTTTTTTAACTTATATTCATCTGCAATTTTAAATATTCCTTTTAGTTCATCTAAATTTTCTATAGTAGTAATTTGATTCAATTTCCGAATACAATAATACTCTGCTTCTTCTGCAGGAGTCATCAAAAGATAATCACCATCTATATTTAAATCAATACCAAGTTCCTGAGCTCTTTTATTAAATTTCTCTGCAATGATAGAAGCAGTTTCTCTGCTCATAGTAGTTCGGTTGCCTTCAATCATGCTTATAAAACCTCTTGTGATATTCTCAGACTGCAGTTCTCTTTGTTTCATTTTGAGCATCTTTCTTATTTTTTTAACTCTTTCGCCAGGCGTTAGAAATTCCATAAGCTTTAGTACCTCCTATCATGAAATAAAAATATCATTTCTTAATTGCTTTTTTAATTCATTATAATATCTATCTTCACTGATATCAAGCAAAATGTAACAAAACACTCATGTTTGTCATGTACTGTTATCGCCTTGCTATCGTAGAGAATTTCAATTTTGCCATTTTCTCCCTAACAACTGCCTCTTTCCCGCTGTACTGCTATGGTACTCCATACCTTACACCATCACAACTTACGAGATATCTTTATGTACCTTCCTTGGTTCCTCCAGAAATTTTTGATATTTATCCAATGGAGGCAAAGGCTTTAAGTTTTCCCTCTTTAGTCTGTCAATTGGTCTTTCTCCTGTAGTACCATGTACTCTTCTGTTTTTCTTATCACACCACTCTACTTAAGTAGCTTGGGGCTTTTATACTTTAGAAAAGCAATTGCATAGTACAACCTTGGCAGAGAAGAATACAAGGACTCTTTGTCTAAATCCATACATTTATTTGAAATAAACGGTCAGGAAAAATTTATAGAGACAACTATAGAGTCCTGCAGGAAGTTTTATAATCAGGAAGTTTTATAATTTAGAAATTTCTAAGGAAGACAAAATGCTTGTAATAAAAAAATTATAAAAGGCCACCCTCTTGTTAATTTTAACAGTAGGGTGGCCTTATTTTTCTGATATATTGTTGTCATTACCACAATATTTTAATTGCTTTGCAACCACACGTTTTTTTAGCCTGTGGATAAGTCCTGGAACATGCATGATTACTATTATGGTCGGGGCAACAGGATTTGAACCTGCGACCTCACGGTCCCGAACCGCGCGCGCTACCGCTGCGCCATGCCCCGACAGTGTCTATTTTACCATATTCCTTATGTTTTTTCAATAAAGAAAAAGCTTAAAATAATTGCAAAAGTTTTTTCTATTTGGGGTAAAGGTCCAAAAATTACTCCATATTTTGAAATTTTAATTTTCTTACTTGCAATTGACAGATAAATGAATAGAGTGTATAATATAAGTATCAAAAGTATGAGAGGCGATAACTATGACATACTTCGAAATAGCAATGATGCAGGATTTAAAGCCTATAAAATTTAATCTATTTACGATGAAGAAATGTAATGCAATTACATGTATTCATAATTGCAATGGTTTTTGCTGCGCTTATTCGCAAAATTCTAAATGCGATTTCGAAGAGGAAATCAAAGTTCCTGAACAATAACTTAAGCGGTCTTTTGGGACCGCTTTTGTCATTAGTCTACTATTTTTTCCGCCAATTCGCTCATGTTATATTTTAGCTTTTGTTCCCTGGCAATTCTCAAAAGTCTCAAATATTCTTGTCTCGCAAAGTCGTACTTCAGTCGAGCCAATTTTATCTTAAGGTAGTTGTCATTTTCTAACATCTCTAAATTTCTCTCTGCTTCTTTCATTGCCTTTAGTGCTTTATCTATTTCCTGCAGCAATGTGTTACCTGTAATTTCCATAACAACCACCTTCTCTTCACGGGCTCTACACCTTTCATTATATTAAAGTCATTTTTTATTTAGTACTCCTCTTAACAATTTCCTCACATGGCCTATCATGTAAAGAGATCCACAAAAAAGGACCATATCCTCTTCACCTGCCATTTTTAGTGCTTCATTCACTGCCTTGTCAATTTGGTCTACTGCGAACACACTATTTCTAGAAATTTTGCTGGCAAGGTCTTTTGCCCCACAGGCTCTATCGCTTAGCGGAGTAGTAGTTATAATTACATCTGCCACAGGAGTTATGATATTAAGCATTTTATCTACTTCTTTATCTTTAAGCATCCCAATAACCAAAATTAATCTCCTATAATTAAATAATTTCAGGCTTTCTTTCAGTACTGTCATCCCCTGCGGATTGTGTGCACCGTCTATTACTACGTACGGCCTTTTTTTCATGACTTCTAATCTCCCAGGCCACTTCGCATTCATTAAGCCTCTTTTTATTGCCTCTTCGCTTATCTGATATCCATAAATATTCTTAAGTTTTTGAATGACTTCCACCGCAAGAGAAGCATTATAAATCTGATGAGTACCCAGAAGAGTTATCTTCAAATCCTTAAAATTTTTATAATCAAAAACCTGAAAATCTGAATTTTGCTCTTTTATCACTATATTATTTTTATCCAGGATAGTTAAATAGGCTTCTCTTACCTCACAGGCATCACTAATCACTTTTAAGGCCTCTTCTTGCTGGTAAAAACTTACTACAACTCCTTTCTTCTTTATTATCCCTGCTTTTTCATAGGCTATATCGCCTAAGGTATTTCCAAGCTTGTCCATATGGTCATAATCAATAGAAGTTATAACTGAAACGAGTGAAGAAGAAATAGCATTTGTGGCATCAAATCTCCCCCCCAGTCCTACTTCCAGCACCACAAAGTCTACTTCTTCATCGGAAAAGTATTTAAAAGCAATGGCAGTGATGACTTCAAACTCTGTTGGATGATTATATCCTTCCTGTACCATCCTTGCAATTATTGGCTTTATGTACTCTACATAGTAAACGAGCTTTTCCCTGGAAATATTTTCTCCATTTATTTTCATCCTCTCTTCAAACTCTTCCAGGTAAGGGGAAGTATAAAGAGCCACTTTATAGCCAGCTTCTTTTAAAATGCTGCTTATAAAAGAAGAAGTGGACCCTTTTCCATTGGTCCCTGCTACATGGATAATTTTGAGATTTTTTTCAGGATTCCCCATATATCCTAAAAGCCTTTTTATATTTTCAAGTCCTAATTTCATGCCGAACTTGTAAGTACTGTGAATGTACTGGATAGCCTCTTCATATGTCATTTGCCCCATCCCCTATTTTAAGTTTATAAAAATAGTCCCATTAAAACTTCATCTACATATTCATCGCCTATTTTGAACTGCTTTTTTCTCCTCCCCTCTTCTATAAAGCCAAATTTTTTGTAAAGATGTATGGCTACTTCATTTGTGCTAAACACGCTCAGACAAAGTTTCTCATAACCTCTACTCTTTGCCCATTTTATAGCCTCTTCAAAAAGCCTGGTGCCAATTCCTCTATTTCTAAAGCGCGCATCCACACTTATTCCTATTTCTCCAATATGCTGCACTTTTGGAGACCTTCCGCCATAGTAGCGGAAGAGGGTGAGACAGCCTACAATCTCACCCCCATAATCTGCTACGAGAATCAGGTCCTTGGTCCTGTCGAGATTTTTAATAAGCTGCCTCTCCTCTTCTTCCGTCCAGTTGAAGCTCTCCGAGACTATATACACTTTTTCTTTTCCAATGCTATTTAAAAGTTTGACTATGCCCTTGGCATCTTTTACCTTCGCTTCCCTTATTACAATCTCTGGTTCTTTCTTTTGCCTTTTTAAATTTTTGAAAAGAGAAATCATAAAACTCCCCCTGACAGGATTAACTATTTAAAAGGCTCAATCTTTCCTCTATGTTCTTTAACATAGCAGTGTACTTTTCAAGCTTTTCCCTTTCTGCATTTACCACTTTTTCAGGAGCCTTTTTGACAAAATTCTCATTGTTCAAAAGGCTTTGAGCTCTTTCAATTTCCTTCAATACCTTTTCTCTCTCCTCTTCAAGCCTCTTTATCTCCTCTTCAAGGTCTATAAGCTCTTCTAAAGGTACGGCTATCAGCCCTGCGGAAATGGCCGCACTCATAGCTTTTTGAGGTATGTTGTCTCTGTTTCTTTCAATTGCCACTTCACTCGCTCCAGCAAGTTTCATTATATAGTTTTTACCAGACTCAAAAATTTTCTCATGCTCTTCTTTCTCCACAGCTATTATTACTTTTGCCTTCTTAGAAGGAGATACATTGGCTTCCGCCCTTATATTCCTTATAGCGCGTATAGCCTCCATTATAATTTCGGCTTTTTTGGCGTCTTCTTCAAAGTTTAAATCTTCCCTGTATTTTGGCCATTCTGCCACCATTATGCTTTCCCCTTCATGGGGCAAATTCTGCCATATTTCCTCGGTAATAAATGGCATGAAAGGATGCAAAAGCCTCAATGTATTGTCAAGCACATATCTTAATACAGATTTTGTAACTTTCTTGGCTTCCTCATTGTCGCTGTAAAGGACAGGCTTGCTAAGCTCTATATACCAGTCGCAGAACTCGCTCCACACAAAGTCGTAAAGCTTTGAAGCGGCAACTCCCAGCTCAAATTTTTCTAAATTGTCTGTTATTTCTTTTACAATGTTATTGTATCTGGTCAATATCCACTTATCTGCAAGGGCTAGATTGTCAAGGTACAGATTTGTATCATTTTCATCCAGGTTCAAAAGCACATACCTGGATGCATTCCACAGCTTATTCGCAAAATTCCTGCTGTGCTCTACCTTTTCCCAGCTAAATCTCATGTCATTTCCGGGCGCATTTCCTATTACAAGCGTAAAGCGCAGTGTATCAGCTCCATACTTCTCTATAACCTCCAGAGGATCTATTCCATTCCCCAATGATTTGCTCATCTTTCTTCCAAGGGCATCTCTTACAAGTCCGTGAATTAACACATACTTAAATGGTATTTCTTTCATAAATTCAAGGCTCATGAATATCATTCTTGCGACCCAGAAGAATATTATGTCATAACCTGTGACTAATACATCTGTTGGATAGAAGTACTTCAAATCTTCAGTCTCTTCCGGCCAGCCCATAGTGGAAAATGGCCACAACGCAGAGCTAAACCATGTATCCAGCACATTTTCGTCCTGATGTATGTTAGTGCTGCCACAGACCTCACATTTTACAGGATCTTCTCTAGAAACTGTCACATGGCCGCAATCTTCACAGTACCAAGCTGGTATTCTGTGTCCCCACCACAGCTGCCTTGAAATGCACCAATCTTTTATGTTTTCCAGCCAATTTGTGTAGATTTTTTCAAACCTCTCGGGTACAAATTTTATTTTGCCCTCTTTTACTACCTGTAAAGCTGGCTTTGCCAGAGGTTCCATTTTGACAAACCACTGTTCAGAAAGCAAAGGCTCAACAACTGTATCACATCTGTAGCAATGACCTACATTGTGGACATGCTCCTCTACTTTCAAGAGAAGTCCTTGTTCCTCAAGGTCTTTCACTATTTTTTCCCTAGCTTCATACCTGTCAAGGCCTTCGTATTTACCTCCGTTTTCGTTTATTGTCGCATTCTCATTCATTATATTTACAAAAGGCAGGTTATGCCTTACACCTATTTCAAAATCGTTGGGGTCATGAGCTGGAGTCACCTTTACAGCTCCTGTTCCAAAGGAGGGGTCCACATACTCATCCGCAATGACAGGTATCTCTCTTCCTACAAGCGGAAGTATTAAAGTCTTGCCAATTAAGTGCCTGTACCTCTCATCTTCAGGATGCACAGCTACAGCTACATCCCCCAGCATGGTTTCAGGTCTTGTTGTAGCAATTACTACATAGTCCTCTTCCCCTTTTACAGGGTATTTGATGTACCAAAGATGTCCTTTATGCTCCTTGTGCTCCACTTCTGCATCTGACAAGGCAGTATTACAGCTGGGGCACCAGTTTATTATTCTATTTCCTTTGTATATAAGGCCTTTTTCGTATAAGGACACAAAAACTTCTCTTACAGCCTTTGAACGCTTTTCATCCATTGTAAAGGCTGTCCTTGTCCAGTCGCAGGAAGACCCCAGTTTTTTGAGCTGACTTAAGATTCTATTCTCATACTTATCCTTCCATTCCCAGGCTTTTTCCAGAAACTCTTCTCTGGTAAGGTCTTTTTTAGTCTTCCCTGTTTCTTCTCTTATTTTATCCAAAACCTTTATTTCTGTGGCTATGCTCGCGTGGTCTGTGCCAGGAATCCAAAGGGCTGCATAGCCCTGCATCCTTCGCCACCTTATCAGTATATCCTGCAGGGTATTATCCAGAGCATGTCCCATGTGAAGTTCTCCTGTGACATTCGGAGGGGGTATCACAATAGTAAAGGGCTTCTTTTCTGGATCAATCTCTGGAGTAAAAAAGCCTTTTTCCATCCAGAAAGAATATATCCTGTCTTCAAACTCCTTAGGATTATACGTCTTTGCTATATCTTTCATCCCTCACACCCCTTAGACCTTTGTTTTATCTTCCTCTTTAAAAAAACCCTTTCACCCAAGGAAGGGCGAAAGGGCATTCCGCGGTACCACCTTCATTTATCACTCACGCTGTAACGGGCAAAACCCGATCAGGCCTACTCCAATTTCGGCCCGCAGGCTCCAGAACTACCTTCGGTGTACCTTCGGCGGGACTCCTTTCAGCCCATGGGATGTCCCTCTCTGTAGCCAGTGTACACCTACTCCTCTCCTTCACAGCCTAATATTTCATTTTGATATATAATATATCCAAAGTTTCCGGACTTGTCAATAGATCCTTTCAAATTCGCTTTTTTAAATTCCTCATCCCGTTTAAAAAGCCAGGCACTTTTTCCTTCGGAAAGCGCGGCCAAGTTATAGCTATCAGGAAAAGCAGAAAAGCCACTATTAAAAATCCGTAAAATGGGATATGGACAAAGCTTGTGTATATCATAAGAGCATAGGGTATTGCCTGAAGCCCTTCTGCAAGAGTAGTGGATGGGAAATAGTAAAGTAAAATTACAGAGCCAATAAAAATTCCCCATCCCGCATAAACAGGAATGTAATTGCTAGAAGTCAAATAATAAAGCACTCCCGCAGATACCGTCATGTCAGCGTAGAGGTCGTGCTCCCCGATCCAGTCTTTGACTTTTACTTTTGAAGCTCTCGCCAAAAATCCGTCAGCAACATCACTAAACCATGCAGTCATAAAGAGCAAAACCACGGCCTTTAAAGCCTTCCGCCCCTGATAGGCCCCTAATCCCCCAATGATTATGCCTATTACTGCCCTGCCGATAGTTAACACATTGGCAGCAATTTTTAAGGCAGGCATATTATCTCCCCCTTTAAATTTTCAATTACTCTCTAGTAAAACAACTTGCTAAAAAGACATAAATGTCGGGTGAAAATCACCCTCTTTTCATACCTCTTACTATAACAATGGGGGTTCCCTGGTCTGCTGATCCGGCTAAAAGGTCCGCAAGCGTGGCTGCTATGCTCACCAGTCTTCTCGGAGTAGTACCTAAGTCGCTTTGTTCTTCCTGATTTTGACTTAAAATCTCCTCAATCTGGTCTCTGCTGTAGCCTTTGTTGTACAAGGTATCTACTGCAAGTTTTAGTTTCTTTCCTTCCCTTAATTTAAATCCTCTCAGCCGTTCCGATGCACCTAAAGATGGATATGGGTCTGCCAATTCATATATACCAGTATCCGGGTCTTTATAGGCTCCGTCGCCAAAGATTAGCACATCCACATCTTTGCCCGTCTTTTCTAGTATTTTTTCTCTTATCCTCTCCGCTGTGCCATCTGCGTCTTCAGGAAGCAATTTCAATACCCCTTTCTGATAGTCAGAAACATTGGAGCCTATAACTCCCCAAGGAGCAGGGCCTATTTCCTCCAGCGTCTTCACAGGAACCTTTGCTCCAAAAGCCAAGAAAAGGTCTTTCCGGAATTTCCTTGCATGGACCTCTCCCAGAATTATTCCGTCCAAATAGCCCATCTCATATACTTTAAAGGGGTTGTTTGTAAATATTACCTCGCCTTTTGCCCCTGTTTCTTCAATGAGGTCCAAATACAACCTCCTGTAGTCTATCCCTGTTATAGGATGCTTGAACATCTCATTGCCGAGTTCTTCGGAATATATAGCCTCATCATCTGCAAAGGCATCCAATTTATCGGCAAAAGAAATCTGATAAATTGGATTTTCATCTCCAGAAACGTATTTTAAAGCATCAAAGAGAACAAACTCTTTCCTTCCAAGGTCCACACCTGCTGCAAAGGCTTTGCGAGCTTCAGGCATGTCTGCCAAAATCTCTACAGCTTTTTTTGCAGCCTTTTGATGGTCTGTAAAAGTAACTTCTAAAGGAGCAATCAACCCCTCAGGAGTTCTCACAGTTATGTCTGATAGACCTGTTCCTAAAATTTTTCTCATGCCCACAATGCTATATCCCAGAGACTGGAGTATCAAAGCCGTTATCACTTCTCTAATCAGGATATTTAAGTGAGGCGTGCTTCCTCTCGCAGAAGTTAAATGCCTGTATACAGTCTTAAGTCCAAGGCGAATCCTTGCCATTTCAGGGTCTATCACTTGATTGCCCACTTCATCTGACGGAATTGGAAAAGTGACAATCACTCTTCCTCCATCAGTTGCCTTAGCTATGGCCTTCAAAACAAGGGCAAATCGATTTCGACTGGCGATAGGATACACAACTGCCAGTGTGCTTCCTGGGTTTAATTTAAACCCTTCTTTGATCATTTTAGACAGGTCATCACAGGTCACATACCTGTTCTGAGACCTTGCCACAACCGCTTCTGTAACGCAAACTATGTCTCCATCCTCAGCAATTCCTTTAACCGCATCAGAGACAATCTCTGAAATATCATCATTTGGCAAGATAAGTCCTGTCTTTACAGCTAAAGCCTGCGCTACAACCAATTCATTCTTTTCTGACATCTTCCCACCTTCCTTTTTCAGCCCTTCCTTTACTACCTAAAATTTCTATCCCAATTAAAATTATACCTCAAATCCTTTGATTTGACTACATAATTTATCAGGCTAAATTTGCACAAGTATGATATAATGATATTAAGGAAAGTATTGCATTGAAATCGAGGTGTAAAAAATGTTGAGATTTAATGTAAAGGCAATCACCATGGACGTGGAGGGCAATTTTTCCGTACTTTTGACAGATGAAAATGAGAAAAAAGTATTGCCGATAGTGATAGGACCATTAGAGGCTCAAAATATCGCGATACCTCTTCAAGGAATAAAACCTCCAAGACCTCTCACCCCAGACCTTTTAAAATCAGCAATTGAGGAGCTGGGCGGAAAACCAGAAAAAGTGGTTATAACTGACCTTAAAGACGACACCTACTACGCGGAAGTTCATATAAAACAAGGAGATAAACTTATAAAGCTGGATTCGAGACCGAGTGATGCCATAGCTTTAGCGGTTCGCACTGACATGCCAATATACCTAAATGTAAGACTTGCGGAATTTACCTACGACATGGCAGATTTAAAATTCGAAGATAAAAATGAGTAATTCATTGTCCCCCGCAAAGGGGGATTATTTTTTAGAAAAATAGTTAACCAATTTTAAAATATGGTTGACAATTTTCAGCACAGAATTTATAATATAGCCATGAAAATTTCAATTGAGGGGGCAAAAAAATGATAAAAACTAAAGACATGACTATGGCATCCCTATTTGCTGCTATAACTTTTATAATGGGGTTTGTAAAAATACCTCTACCTTTTTCTCCTGTGCCAATAACAGGACAGACATTTGCAGTGATGCTCGCAGGAGGACTTTTAAATCCTGTCGCTGCTTTTTTGAGCCTTTTTGTCTTTGACCTTTTGGGGGCAGTTGGAGTGCCGGTCTTTTCCGGCCTGACTGGTGGAATAAACGTCATCGTAGGACCTACAGGAGGGTACATACTAAGCTGGCCCTTCGCTGCTTTATTCATCTCTTTGACCTTGAGGAACAGAAAGGTAAACTTTTTTAACGTACTTCTTGCATATATTCTATTTGGAATAATACTGGTCTATATCGCAGGAATAACGCAACTATCATTTGTTGCGGGCATATCTTTGAAAAAAGCCATTATGGTAGGAGCTCTTCCTTTCATACCCGGGGATATAATAAAAGCCATTGTGGCATCTTACTTGACTTTAAAACTAAAGCCAGTAATGGAAATATATAATAAAAGGCAGGGGTAATCCCTGCCTTTTATCTACCTCCTCTGTACTGTTCTTTTGCTCCAAAGCCCTGACCAAAACCGCTCATTTTTCCAGCATTATTTTTGCCATAGCCCATTCCAAGCCCTAATCCAGAACCTTTGCCGTATTGACATGTTCCATCCCAAGAGCTTATTCTCTGCTCAATATTTTGCTTCATGGCGGAAGCTCTATCTTGTGTTATTTTGCCTTCTTTTACTAGCTGGTCTATATAAGCTTCTTTTTGCTCAATTAACGCTTTCTTCAGGCTGTCAAGTGTTATCCCATTTTCCTCTGCAATTTGGACCATTGTCTTTCCTGCCTTTAACTCATTTAAGATTTCGTCTGCGCTTTTTCCAGTCAATTTAGCTAGAAAATCTGCATTCCTGCTCATGCCATACCTTGGAGCTTCACTTGAATACTGCTTTGTTTGTGGAATATTCACCGTGCTGCCATTTGTTGCAGCATAACCTGCCACTCCACTTAAAAGCATTCCTCCTGTAAGTACTACTGCTAGAGTCTTTTTAAAATTCATCTTAACACCACTCCTTTTTTTATTTTTTGCTGTTACATTTATATAATACCCCTTTAGTTTGAGTAACCAATAATGAAATTGTGAAAAGGCTGTGAGCATTTTCACATAATAATGTGAAGTTTAAAAGAAATAAATAAAAAGGTGGCAGAAGCCACCCTATATTGAATTTCCACTTCCCTGAGGTGTCACTGTAGAATCGCTATTTTTCTCAAACCATTTGCCTTTAAATCTATTTTCAAAACTTCTTTTTCCTTCAAAATGCTTGAAAAAGCCCTGAGGCAATCCATTTTGCTCTATATTCTTTACCATCTCATCAATTCTATTTTTGATTGTATTTCCTTGATCTTGTGTGATTGTTCCAAAGCTTACAAGTTTGTCAACTAGCTGTTTTTGAAGCTGTGCCATTTGTTTGAAATAATTGATAAGCTCATTTTTCTGCTGTTCTGTTAACTTCGATGGGTCAATTCCCTTTAAAATAAACCCAAGCCCGTCTTTTCCACCAAACATAGCGTATAAATTTTTGTCAGCGTTAGCTACTGCATTATCTATAGCATTTATAATTTTATTTGCCTGGTCCTGAGTAAGAACCCCTTCAGATACCAGTTTATTTACCAAATTTTTCTGAAGTTCAGCCATTTGTTTGTATATATCTTCTAAAGCCTTTTTCTGTTCATCTGTGAACTTAGAGGTGTCTATTCTGCCTATTCCAAAAAATCCTCTGTCAAATCCCTTTCCGCCCATGAAGAAAGGAACGTTGTTTTCATTTGCCTTAGAAACTCTTTCATCAATGTTTTTAATTATATTGTCTGCCTGCTGCCTTGTTATAAGCCCTGCATCCACAAGCTTGTTTACAAACTCCTTTTCAAGGTCTGCAATTTTCTCGTTGTAATCAGAAATCATCTGTTTTTGCTGAGGTGTCAATTTAGATGTGTCAATCCCAAAAAAGCTCTTAATTTTTGCTCCAGCCTCAGGATTTGCAGCAAAAACTGTAAGAGGAATTGCCAAAGCAAGTATTACCGCTAATGCGATTAACCATTTGTTTCTCTTCAAGTTAAAGTACCTCCTTTCAATAATTTTATTTTCATTATTTATGATATCCCTAAAGTGTGACACATTTTTTTAAAATCTGTGAGGAAAGTGTGAAAGTTTAATTTAAAATATTGTAAACTTGCCGAAAAAAAAGTAAACTAAAGTTGGGAGGTGTTTTTTGATGCACAAAGTTCTGGTAATTGAAGATGAAGAAGGAATGAGAGATATATTGAAAACTTATTTAGAAAATAATGGATATCAAGTATTAACAGCAGAAAATGGAAAAGAAGGCCTTGACCTCTTCAACGAAAACAAAGATATAAAGATAATCCTCTTGGATATAATGCTCCCTGATATAAGCGGATGGAGCCTTTTAAAAACAATAAGGGAAACATCAAAAGTTCCTGTGATGATGATAACAGCAAGAGGAGAAGAATACGACAAACTTTTAGGCTTTGAATTGGGGGCAGATGATTATGTAGTAAAGCCCTTTAGTCCCAGAGAAGTAGTGGCCCGTGTAAAAGCAATTTTATCAAGGACATATGGCTCTCAAGATGATGGAAAAACAGAATATCAAGGGATTGTCATGGATGTTCATTCGAGGGAAGTCACTGTTGATGGCAAAAAAATTGAGCTCACTCCAAAAGAATTTGACCTTTTAAAGCTTTTACTGGATAACAAGGGAAAAGTTGTATCCCGCGAAAAATGTCTCAATGAAGTCTGGGGCTACGATTTTTACGGAGATTTGAGGACAGTCGACACTCACATAAAACAGCTGAGAGAAAAATTGGGTGAGAAAAGAAATCTTATAAAAACTGTGTGGGGAATAGGTTATAAACTGGAAGGTGACTGATTTGAAGGGAATAAGGAAAAAACTTTTTATATCATACCTTTCCATAGGAATGGTAGTACTTTTGCTTTTCTGGCTGACACAGGTAGTCTTCATAAACAGAATATACGAGTATTACAAGATAAATCAATTAAAAAGCTACAGCGAGCAGATAGTGCAGGCCATAAACAATAACAATGAAATGCTAATAAGCGAACTCATAGACAAGTCAAATGCAAGAGTAATAGCAATCACAGAAAACGACATAGTAATAGCTGGAAACAATAGAGGGCATGGAATGAGAGGACTTGGAATCCCTGAAATACTCTTAAGGCCTACTAACACCACAAAAGTCGTAAAATACGAACACCCTTTTCTCCACATAGAATACCTCTCAATTGTGAGGCCTTTTTTGTACAACGGCAAACCCGCTATCTTAATTATGAGTTTACCTGAGGCTTCTATAAACGACTCTGTCAATCTCTTTAAAGAGGTCTTCTGGTGGATCTTTGCACTCACCATAGTTTCTACTCTTGTTGTGTCCAGCTATATGTCCAAAAAATTCACTCGCCCAATACAGATCCTAAAAAATGCGGCCCATGAAATCGCCTCAGGAAATTTGAACGTAAAAATAAATTACAAAGAGGAAGATGAACTGGGAGATCTGGCAAAGTCCATGAACACAATGGTAAAGCAGCTTTCTATAACAGACAAGTTTAGAAAAGATTTAATTGCAAATATAAGCCATGACTTAAAAACACCTTTAGGCCTCATAAGAGGATATTCAGAAATGCTTTTAGATTATTACGGAGAAGACAAAGAAAAAAGAGAAAAATATTTAAACACAGTAATCAAAGAAACAGAGAGGATGTCAAAACTGGTAGACGATGTTCTGCAGCTTTCTAAACTTCAATCAGGAATGATAGAGGTAAAGGAAGAAACAATTGACTTAGAAAAATTAATATTTGAGATACTTGATATATTTGAAATCCAAATTTTAGAAAAGAACATTGAAGTAAAACTTGAAAACTTGAAAGTTAAAGTCGTAGCAGATAGAGAGATGATAAAAAGGGCAATAATAAACATAATAAGCAATGCCATAGCAAGCATGGAAAATGGAGGAACGCTTTCTATCACCGCAGAACTTCAGGATAAAAACGTCCTCATTAAAATATCAGATACCGGATGTGGAATACCGGAAAAAGACCTTGAACATATATTTGATAGATTCTACAAAGGGAATAAATCTGGAACAGGACTTGGCCTTGCAATAGTGAAAGAAATACTTACCCTACATCAAAGCGATTTCGGAATAAGGAGCAAAGAAGGAGAAGGGACAACTTTTTATTTTACTTTAAAAGCGGGGAAATAGCCCCGCTTTTAAGATTTAAAAAACTTATCTTCTATTTCCTTCATGATAGCCCTGTAAACGTCATTTATCCCTTCACCTGTCTTCTTTGAAACAGCTTTTACATCCTCATACTCGGGATAGGCTTTAATGAGCTTTCCATTAAAATACCCTTTTTTGACTCTTATATTCCCATAAGGCGTAGTAATCTCTTCAATTTCTCTGTCCAGCTTGTGTCTTAACACTTCATAATACCTTATTCCAAAAGTAGTAGTCTCTTTGAAAATTACCTCTTTTAGCCTTAAAGCCTTCTCCTCTTCACATATAACTGTAATAAGCGCACCTGGCCTCTGTTTTTTCATGATTACAGGTGTTAAAAAAACATCCAGAGCTCCATTCTCAAAAAGCTTATCAAACAAATATTGATAAAATTCAGGATTCATATCGTCTATATTTGTCTCCAAAACCATCAATGTTTCAGGTTTTTTTTAACTTCCTCTTCTCCTACGTAAGTCCTCAATAAATTGGGTATCTCAAGGTCCCTCATACCTGCACCGTATCCGACAGAATGTATCACCATATCTGGAATACCACCAAACTCGCCCGCCAGAGTCTTTATAATCACGGCTCCTGTCGGAGTTACAAGCTCTCCCTCTATATCTATGCTTCTCACCGGGATTCCTTTTAAAAGCTCAACCGTGGCAGGGGCAGGAACAGGCATAAGTCCGTGCTGCGTGTGTACAAATCCCGACGTTACAGGAAGAGGGGATGATACAATTTTATCCGGCTTTATCATGTCAATTAATATAGCAGTCCCTATCATATCCACAATAGAATCCACAGCTCCTACCTCGTGAAAATGAACTTCTTCCACGCTTCTGCCGTGAATTTTCGCTTCCGCTTCAGCCAGCCTCTCAAACATTTCAACGCTCAATTTTTTTACTTTCTCAGAAAGCTCACTTCTTTCTACAATCTCTTTTACATCCTTTAAATGCCTGTGATGATGCTTCTCCTCCTGATAGATTACCTTGAAAGTTTTCGCGCTTATAGTATTTTTGCGCGTTGTATTGATCTCAATATCAAAATCTTTCAGTGCGATCTTCTTTATTTCTTTTTTAAACTCCTCTTCATCCACATGATTGAGCAAAGAGGCTATGGTCATATCTCCGGAAATCCCTGCAAAGCAGTCAAAATAAAGTACTTTCATTTTTCTTCCTCCCCTATCCTATTTATCAGAGTGGCTGCGTAAGCTGCACCAAAGCCGTTGTCAATGTTAACAACTGTGACTCCGCTAGCACAGGAATTTAACATGGCCAAAAGCGCTGAAAGCCCTCTGAAATTCGCACCGTATCCGACACTCGTCGGCACGGCAATCACAGGAGCACTCACCAGCCCACCCAGCACTGTGGGAAGAGCCCCTTCCATCCCTGCCACTGCAATTAATACCCTGCACTTTCTTATTTCATCTAGCTTGTGAAGCAGTCTATGTAGTCCTGCAACTCCCACATCGTAAAATCTCTTTACAGTATTTCCCATAAGCTCAGCAGTGACAGCCGCTTCCTCTGCAACAGGTAAATCAGAAGTACCAGCTGCAACTACCCCTATAACTCCTTTTGTCTTTTTTAACGGGGTATTCTTCACAGAAATTATTCTGGCCTCTTCATAATAGATAGCCTTATCTATAACCTCTTTTACTGCTTCAAAATGCTCTCTTGATGCCCTTGTACCAAGGACATCCACCTCTTTTCTATGCATAGCCAAGGCTATTTCTCTAACCTGATAGGGAGTCTTTCCCTCACAAAAAATGACCTCAGGAAAGCCTTTCCTCAGCTCTCTGTGATAATCAATCTTGGCAAATCCAAGGTCTTCGTATGGCAGATTCTGAAGTATATTTAAAGCTTCCTCCTGTGATATTCTGCCTTGTTTGAACTTCTCCAAAACTTCAAGTATCTTTTCCCTATACATCCTCTACTCCTCTCCTCTTAGGATTAAGACTGCCAGTCCTGTAACCTTCAAGGTCTAAAGCCACATATTTAAACCCTGCTTCCTTAACACCTTCCACTATTTTCTTCCTAATATCCTCTTCAAAAACTCTTTCCATATCTTCTTTCCTTAACTCTATCCTAGCCACATCCCCGTGATATCTCACTCTAAATCCATCAAAACCTAAACTCTTTAGACTTTCCTCTGCCTTTTCAACCATAGAGAGCTTCTCATAAGTTATTTCTTCTCCATAAGGAATCCTAGAAGCAAGACAGGCATAAGAAGGTTTATTCCATGTCGTAAGGTCCATCTCTTTTGAAAAAAGCCTTATTTCTTCTTTGGTTATCCCGCAGTCCAAAAGAGGGCTCAGTATGCCCAATTCTTTTAATGCTTTTCTCCCAGGCCTAAAATCATTGACATCATCCGCATTAGTCCCTTCGACAATGTAATAAAATCCTCTTTCCTCCGCAATATCCTTAAGCTTTGAAAACAGGTTTTTCTTACAAACATAGCACCTATTCAAAGGATTAGACTTAAATTCCTCTATCTCAAGTACCTCCTCATATCTAACCACCAAATGGGGAAAACCCAAAACCTTCGCTAATTTTTTACTTTCTTCTATCTCCCTTTTAGGATGCAGGGGTGTTGAAATAGTGACGGCCAGCATATCCTCTCCAAGCTCTTCATATGCCACTTTTGCCAAAAAAGTACTGTCTACCCCTCCAGAAAAAGCTACTAACACCCTCTTTAAATTCTTTACATAGTCTCTTAACTTCTCCAGCTTCTTTATATACTCTATACTAACACCCCCCTATGGTATACCCATATGCTGCGTATAATTATTTTAACACAAGAATGAAAAGAAACAAAATGAAAAATAAAGGGCTAACTGGTTGCCCAATGTTTTTTATAATTGTCCATAATTTCTTCAACTGTTGCAACTCCAGTAGTACCAATCTTTTTAACAACAACACTAGCTGCTAAGTTTCCCATGAAAACTGCTTCAACTTTCTTGCCACCCGTACCTAAAACAAGTGAAAATATGGACAAAAAAGTGTCCCCTGCACCACAAACATCCAAGGGGGGTGTCAAGTTAACAGTAGGAACGTAATATTTTTTACTAGTGTCTTTTTCTACGTAAATAGCCCCACGAGCTCCTAATGTAACACATACATCACTTCTTTTTTGTATAGAAAATTTTTCTGCAAATTCCAACAATTCTTCGATAGATAATTTTTGGGGATCTTTTTCTATACCCATAGCCTTAAACATTTCTATATCATTTGGCTTTAAAATTACATCAGTAAAATAACCTATTCTTTCCCTACTGTCCACTATTACTGTTAACCCTTCTCTTGAAAAATTTTCTATTTTTTCTCTAACTCTAGGAGTGATACACCCAAAACGCATCTGATCGACTACGCAAAGCACATCTATTTCTTTAGCTACTTTTTCTAATAATTTTATTAATTCATCCTCTTCCTTCTGAGTAATAAGTCTAAAATTTTCAAAATCTATTCTAGGATCTTCATACTCTACATCCGAAAATCCTCGTTTTAATGGTTTACAATATGCATTTGTAACCCTTTCATCACTTCTGATTAGAAAATCAGTAATTATACCTCTTTTCTCTACTTCCTTTATAAATAAATCTCCTCTCCAATCTTTACCAATAATACTCAGCAAGAAAAGTTTTTCTGGTTTTAAAGCCGCTATATTAGTAGCAACATTACCTGCAGCACCTGGTGACATCCACTCTTCTACTATAGGGAGAGGAAAATGGGGAGTTTCTCTAGAAAGCTCACTTTTTCTCATATCTGCTCTCCAATATATATCTAATGCTACATCTCCTATTACTGCTATTTTACCTTTTCTTAATCGATGAAGAAGTTCCGTTACTCTCTCCTCTCCGATATCTTTTACAACTTCATACATTGTCCTCAATCCCCTTTTCTACATAAGGCATCTTTTCGATTAATTTCTTATATATATTTGGTATAGTAATTTTGTGATCCCCGCAAAAGTGCCATCCTTTACCTCCTCGACTAGTAGGTCTGTTTACTATATTTTTTCTTGGCCTGTAATAATAGTGGGGATTATCATATCCAATCCTCTTTTTATAATCCCCCAAATCAATAAGATCAAAATTAGCGGTAGTAATGTTATAAGTTTGATATCCAAGGTTCCTTGAAATAGAAAAAGCCTTTAAAAATACCTCCGGCCCTATCACAGCTGAACCAAAATTTAAAAAAACACCTCTATCTAAACGAGATATGGAGTAACAAAACTTTTGAAAATCAATTCCACTTGTTTTCCCTATAGCAGCAAAATCAACAATCGGATGCTGATTAAAAATATCTGTACCTATTGCCACGTGGTAAGTAGCAGGAATTCCATTTTTATAGGCTTGATAGAGAACACAATATTCTTTATAAGGAAATTTTTCCGAATGCCTTTCAATATATTTAGCTAGGCTTTCTCCAAATCCCCAATCATTTCTAGCACCTTCTTGAATTGCCTCATTCATCCATCTACCAGTTTCTTCCCACATTCCAAATGTACCATCTTCTATAGCTGTAGGCACATCTTCCGAGGTGCCACCATTAAAAGCCAATTCAAAATCATGAATGCTAGTAGCTCCATTACCTGCTATATGCGTAATATATCCTCTTTCAATAAGCTCAATTATATACTTAGATAAACCATTCTTTATCACATGAGCTCCCATAAACCAAACCACAGGTCTTTTATTTTTCCTAGCTGTTATTATCCTTTCAATCAGTTCTTCTAACTCTTCTCCTCCCCAGTCAGGTACTTCAGCTTTTTTCGGATCTATAATATTTTTAATTTTTACTAAATCTTTTCTCCCCTTTACTGAATAAGTTTTTATATTTTTAAAACTTAATCTACCCGGTTTTATTACATTTGGATCACCCATCTTGTCCCCCTCCTTAAAAAAATTATTTACACTGGTTTTTAAGTCAAAATAATCCCTATATAATTCCTATCCATTTTAAAACTTGTTCTTTTTCTAAAAAATCTCCTATTATCGCATGTGCGCCTGCTTTTATAAGCCTTTCTCGTTTTATAAAATCTATCCCACCCAATTCATCTTCCCTACTCGCTACTCCAATAGTAAGAGCACCAATTTTTCGCCCTAACTCAATTTCTACTTTTCCATCTCCGAATATTACTATGTTCCTGGCATCTAAATGTTTCTCATTCAATAATTTGTTAATTAATATATCTTTAGAAGACATCATTTTATTGGGTGGTGCTCCCACGATTTCATCGAAAAAATCATACACTCCTAAAATTTTAGTTTCTTCAATCACGTCTTGAAAGTCAGTACCACTTGCCAAATAAATTTGTAAGTTTAATTTTTTTAGGTAATTTAAGAAGTCCTTGCTTCCTTTTACCATATAATCTTCAGGTCTTTTATCTTTTTTTAAAATGCTTTCAATTCTTCTATTTACAACCGCTTTTAATCTTCTATTATACTCATCTTTATACTCCCATGGATTTACCATTTCTTTAGGTGCCGTTTCTATTTGTCTTACTCTCTCTGCCAGCCATTGCATTTGAAAAATAGTTTGTATACCTGTAGAATAGTTGATATATTCTTCAACTTCTTTAGCAACCTCTTCAAAAGGTAAGCCTTTATTCATAAGCACTTCTATCATAAAGTTTTTCATTATTTGCTCCCATCCACTTCTTAGAGTGGAAATAGTCCCATCAAAATCAAAAACAGCTGCCTTTATAGAAATTTTTTTGGAATCTACAGGAATTAATATTTCCATCTCCACACCCTTTCATTGTTAAATTTAAGAGGTAAAAATCGCATAAAGCGATTTTTACCTCGTTCTTTTACATAGTCTCTCTACTTGGATTGCCCTTTATAGTACTCTTTAACTACTTCATCTACATTGTCCTTTGTCATAACTGTAACACCTGTGTCAACTCTTTTTGGTACTTCCTTACCCTGCAATTTATCTACAGCTATCTCTACTCCTTTATATCCCATCATATACGGATTCTGAACCATGGAGGCCTGGATATAATTTTCTTTAATTGCGTTAATTGTAGCTTGTGAAATATCAAATCCAACGACTTTTACTTTTCCTGCCAAGTCTTTTTGTTTTATAGCCATAGCTATACCAATAGTAGACCCCTCATTAGTGCCATAAAATCCAGCAAGGTCTGGATGAGCAGTTAGTATATCTAAAGCCTGGTTTAATGCTCTATTTTTGTCTCCCATAGAATACTGTGTGGTAATTATCTGTATATCAGGATATTTCTCTTTTAATCTGTCTTTAAATCCATTTTCCCTCATAATTGTGGTTCCTGAACCAGGTTGTGCACTTATTATAGCAATTTTCCCTTTACCGCCTAACAACTCACCTAGCTTGTCAGCAGCCATTTCAGCAGCTTTTATGTTATCTGTTGCAACAAAGCTAACATACTTGTCAGTTTTAACTGGTGAATCTATAAGTATCACTGGAATACCAGCATCAAAAGCTTTTTCTACTACTGGAGTTAAAGCTGTTTGATCCGTTGGGGCAATTAAGATAGCATCTGCCTTTTGATTTATAGCATCTTCCATCATTCTTACCTGTTCGTTTGGATCAGCTTTTTCTGCTGGAGCTCTAAAAGTTAATTGAACATTTCCTAATTCTTTTGCTTTAGCCTCTGCTCCTGCTTTAACTGCAAGCCAGTGTTCATCCATTGAATCCATCGTAATCAATACTATATTGTACTTTTTCTCTGAAGAAGCAGTTTGGGAAGATTCTTGAGTCGAAGATGATGAAGGAGTCTGTTGTTTGGAACTACAGCCTGAAAAAACTAAGGAAATAGCCAACACCAATACCAAAATTGTCAAGAAAATTGAACTTCTTTTCATACCTTCCTTCCCCCTTATTTTAATTTTATTTGATGATTTTGAAATACGGGACTTTTTTAATTTTCTACCCCATCACCCCCCTCAAAAACGTGTTTGTTCTAACGCCTTCTTATAGTATCTAAGAACACTGCTCCGATAATTACAGCTCCAATTATGATTTGCTGCCAAAAAGCAGACACATTTAACAAGTTTAAACCATTTCTTAACACACCCATTACAAAAGCACCTGCAATTGTTCCTAAAATAGTTCCTTCACCACCAAAAAGACTTGCCCCACCTATAACTGAAGCAGCTACAGCATCTAATTCATAGCCCATTCCAGCTGCCGGTTGACCTGAAATTATCCTACCAGCTACAATTATTCCAGCCCATACTGCTAAAAATCCACTTATTGCATATACTGCAATTAAAACTGTAGGAATATTTATTCCTGCTAATCGAGCTGCTTCTCTATTGCTTCCCACTGCATAAATGTATCTACCTAATTTAGTTTTTGCGAGGATAAAACCAAAAATTGCAATCAAGATGACCATTATTATAACAGGCACTGGTATTCTGAGTATTCTCCCCATCCCAAAAGCAGAAAATTCTAGTGGCACGTTTGTTATTGGAATACCACCTGTTAACACATATGCCGTCCCTCTAATTATACTCATTGCTCCCAAAGTTACTATGAAAGGAGGAATCTTACCGTATGCAATCAATGTACCATTTAACGTTCCTACAAATAGTCCTACCAATAATGCTATCACTATAGAAACAGGAATAGAAAATCCATTAGCCATTAAAAGCGCTGCTACCACACCACCTAACGCTATATTGGAACCAATAGAAAGATCTATACCACCAGTAATAATTACATAAGTTTGGCCCATTGCTATTATTGCTATTATAGAGGTTTGCAAAGCTACTGTTAACAAATTATCTACTGTTAAAAACTTGTCAGAAGTAATACTGAAAAATACTACCAAAATAGCAAGCGCTCCCCACGTAGAAAATAATTGTAATCTAGTAGAAAATTTTCTTTTGTTATTTGGTTCCGAAGTTACTACTTTTTTATCCAAATTTTGCATCTTAATTACTCCTTTCTTTTTTATATAGTGTCGCATAATACATTATTTCCTCTTGTGTAGTTTTACTAGTTTCAAGAATTGCAGTTATTCTTCCCTCGCACATTACTACTACCCTATCTGTAATTCCCATTATTTCTGGTAATTCGGAAGATATAACTATAATTCCTTTTCCTTCTTGCTTTAAATTATTCAAAATATTATAAATTTCAATCTTTGCACCTACATCAATCCCCCTCGTTGGCTCATCAAAAATGTAGATTTGCGGTTCTCTTAACAACCATCTACCAACAATAACCTTTTGTTGGTTCCCTCCACTTAAATTTTGAACTCTTTGAAAAAGAGACGGTGTTTTTATTTTTAAATCGCGTATTATTTTTTCTCCTATCTTTCTTTCTTTAACAGAATTTATCACGCTAAGCATATTTACTACATTATCCATGGTAGCTAAGGTAATATTAGCTAATACAGAAAGATTCAAAGCAAGTCCTGTCAACTTTCTATCTTCTGGAACATAGGCTAATCCGTTTTTTATTGCATCTATAGGTGAATTAATCTCTACTTTTTTGCCATTAATTAATATCTCACCTTTATCAAATTTATCAGCTCCAAAAATTGCCCTAGCCACCTCTGTTCTTCCTGCTCCCACCAACCCAGCAAACCCCAAAATTTCTCCTTCATATAAATCAAAAGAAATATCTTTTAATCGAGTCCCCTGTGATAGGCCATGAACCTCTAGTATTTTTTTACCTCGATTTACATATACTCTAGGATATTTTTCTTCTAGTTTTCTTCCTACCATATAGCGTATAATATCATCTATCGTTAAATCCCGGAAATTAGCTGTTATTATATGTTCGCCATCTCGCAGAACTGTAACTCTATCTACAATCCTATTGAGCTCCTCAAGGCGATGAGAAATATATATTATAGATTTCCCTTGCTTTTTCAGTTCTCCAATCACTTTAAATAGTTCTTCAGTTTCTTTTTCTGAAATAGCAGATGTCGGTTCATCCATTATAATAACTTTTGCTTCCATAGAAATTGCTTTGGCTATTTCTACCATTTGTTGTCGCGAAACGGAAAGATTTTTTACATACTCAGCTGGATCTATATTTACATTTAATTTTTCCAATATTTTTTTTGCCTCTTCATTTTGCTTTTTTTCATCTATTACACCATTTTTTACGAACTCCCTTCCCAAGAATATATTCTGGGCTACTGTTAAATGTAAACACAAATTTAACTCTTGGTGAATCACACTGATACCTAGTTGCTGCGCTTCTTTTGGGGAATTGATTTCAACCTCTCGTCCATCAAAATATATCTTACCAGAATCTTTTGAATAAACACCTGACAAAATTTTAATTAAAGTTGATTTACCGGCGCCATTTTCTCCTACTAAAGCATGTACTTCTCCTTTTTTAATTTCAAAATTTACATTTTTTAATGCTTTAACGCCTGGAAATTCTTTGCTTATATTTTCCATCCTAATCAATACTTCTCCCATTTTTTATCTCCTCGCTTACATTGAAATAGACTTTTCAAATTTACAATTATTCTTCAAAGAAATATTCTTCTATAATTCCACATAGGGCGTGATAAATAGGTAAATGATACTCTTGAACCTTATGAGTAACGTTTGCAGGAACATTCAATAATACATCACATATCTCTTTTGCTTTTCCTCCACTTTCCCCAGTAAAGCATATACTTGTCATTTCTAAAGCTTTCGCTGTATAAAGGGCATACAAAATGTTTTTAGAATTGCCAGAAGTAGTTAGTGCTATCAAAACATCTTCCTTCTTCCCTAATGCCAAAACTTGCTGGGCAAAAACTAAATCCGGATCTACATCATTCATAAAAGCAGTCAAAAAAGCTGTGTGAGCGGTAAGAGAAATAGCTGGTAGTCCACCCTGTAACTTTTCAGCAAGGATATTTCCCCATGGAAAGTCAAACTTCTTTAGCTTGTTTATAGTCTCCACATTTAGCAGCCTTTTCTTCATGAAGCCTTTTAAAAGCTCCCCTACTATATGTTCCGAATCAGCTGCACTTCCACCATTACCACATACAAGTAGCTTTCCACCTTTTTCATATGACTCTATAATAACCTCTGCAGCTGTTTTAATAGAGCTCTCCAGATATTTAAGTTCCGGAAATCTACTTACTAACTCATCAAGCATCCCCCAGTTTAAGCTTTTTTTCATTATCTACCTCACTCCATCCCTATTCTTAATGCTACAGACAAAGCAGCATAATCTCCTATTTTATTCCCAAGTTTAGAAGGTTCTATTTTACATACACCTGCAGAAATTTCTAATGCCTCTCTTTTTATGACTTCTTCTACTATTTTTCTAAACAAACTTTCATTTTTTGTAAAAATAGTTCCCAAAATAATCTTTTCTGGATTTAGTATGTCAATCAAAATTGAAAGAGCTAAACCTAAATATTCAGCGCTTATCTTAATAATTTCTAAAGCAACTTTATCCCCTTTTTGTGCTGCAACAGCCACATCTTCGGCAGTAATTTTTGAAAGCATATCAAACGAAGGACAAAATTCTACTGATTCACCATTAGCCAATCTTTTCGAAATTTCTATTTGAGCTAGACGCGCAATTCCTCCTCCACTGCAAAATCCTTCAAAGGAACCTTTCTTGCCATAACCGACAGGACCATCTTTTGCTAATCTTATATGTCCTACCTCTCCAGCCATCCCATTGGTGCCTCTGTACAATTTACCATCAAGAATAAGACCCGCTCCCATGCCAGTCCCAAATGTTAAGAAAATTAAATTTTTACACCCCACCCCTGAACCAAAATTCCATTCAGCAACAGCGCCAGCATTTGCATCGTTTTCCAAATATACAGGAACATTAAATTCATTGGATAATATATCAACAATCGGAATCTCGTCCCATCCTGGAAGGTTAGGCGGCGATAATATAATGCCTTTTTCTAGGTCCAAAGGTCCTCCTGAACTAATTCCTATACTTTTTACTTCTTCAAGTGTTATGTTATGGTTTTGCAGTACATCTTTAATTGTTTGAATCATTTTGTTTATCATTTTCATTGGTTGTTTGTCAAATTCTTTGGTAGAATATTCAATTCTATCTATAATGTTAACTTCGGTATCTCCCAAAATAACTGCTGTTTTTGTACCCCCTATATCAATTCCTACTATATATTTTGACTTTTGGTCATTTTTTTCTAAATTATGATTTTTCATTTGCAACTCCTCCTGTAGGTCTCATTATATTTTGTTGATACGTAATGATAATTCAAGATACCACTTTATTACTTACATACAAACAACCACATGACTCCCTAAACTTTAATTCCACAGGAATAATAATTTCTTTTTCTTTAATAAACTCATTTTTAGTAATCTGTTTAAATAAAAGCTCGGCAGCATATTCTCCCATTTTATATGGATCCTGTGCAACAGCAGTCAAGTATGGCCTTAAAACATCTCCACTTTCGAAATCATCAAATCCTACAACCGCAATATCCCTTGGAACCTCCAAAGAATATTTTTTAGTAGCTTTAATAGCACCTAAAGTCATTACGTGGTTACATCCAAAAATAGCTTGAGGCTTATTAGAAAAGAGAACTTTTTCAATAGCTTTACACCCGTCTTCAATTGTCCTATTTCCTTCAATTACCCGTACTTTCAAATTTGCCTCTTCCATTGCTTTTTTATAGCCTTCAAACCTCTCTCCTACAGGGTCAATGTCTAACTCTGTAGCTAAAAACACTATACTCCTATATCCATGAACTTCAATTAAATGTTTTGTCAATAAATAAGCTCCTTCTTCGTTGTTTACTTTTACTACAATACCGTCCCAGTCCTTTGGCTTTCTATCTACAAACACCATGGGAATTAACCCAGCATGTTTTTTCAAATAGCTTTGCGAACCCGGAGCAGGAATAATAATTATACCTTCCACTTGTTTTTCAATAAAAAATTGATAATACATCTTTTCTTTTTCAATATTTTCATCAGAATTAGCAAAGATTATATTATAATGATTTTTAATAGCCACATTTTCTATGCCTTTCATTACATTGCCAAAAAAGCTATTTGCAATATCTGAAATTATGACTCCAATAGTATAAGTCCTTTTTATACGCAAGCTTTTTGCCAGAGCATTAGGCCTATAACCTAATTTCTCGATAGCATCTAAAACTTTCTTTTTGGTTGTTTCCGTCACTTCAGAAGAATCATTTATCACTCGTGATACAGTTTTTATGGAAACACCTGCATATTCTGCAACATCTTTAATAGTAGGAGAAGATTTTTGTTTTTTCATACCGTCACCCTATTTCAGCTGTAATATTAGGTAAAACGTTAGACAAATTTAGTCTCGATATTTATAGAAAATAATTGAATTAATTACTTTTTATTCTATGCATTTAGTGAAATTTCACAATTTTACATAGGCTTTTTTATGTATTTACTTTCTTGTAAGGACTTTTTGAACATATATTTTTACCATCGTTGTCATTTGTCTTAATAAATAATATTCTCCATAAAATAAAAAAATCCTTCTTTTTATAATAAATTTTTTATGAAAATTTAATGAAAACCGCTTGAAATTTTTTCAAGCGGTTTAAATCTTAAACACCTTCACAGCTTCTTCTAGTTCTAATGCCACCTCTTCTAAGTTTTTCGCAGCGCTCTTTAAGTCTTCTACTGCTGAGAGCTGTTCTTCAGTGGAGGCGCTCACTTCCTCTGTCGCAGCAGCTGTTTCTTCTGAAATCGCGGAAATGTTCTCCATTGAAGCGACTATTTCGTCTTTCTTTTCCTGCATTAGGTTCATGAGAGAATTTATTTCATCTATCCTTTTAGTCACATTGTTTATGAAATCTTCAAATTCTGCAAAAGCAGTTTGAGTCCCTTTTACCGCTTCGTTTTGTCTTACAATGCTTTGATCTGCGTTTTGCATAGCTTCTACAGCGAGATTTATTGCACTATGCATTTCCTCAATTATTTCTTTTATTCGGCTCGTAGATTCAGCCGACTGCTGGGCTAATTTTTTTACCTCTTCTGCTACAACAGCAAATCCTCTGCCTGCTTCACCTGCTCTGGCTGCTTCTATTGCTGCATTCAATGAAAGAAGATTTGTCTTATCAGCAATTTCTTCTATTACAGAAGTGATGGCAGTAATTTCTCTAGAACTTTCTTTGATTTTTCTGACTGTTTCAAACACATAAATTGCTGCTTTATTCATCTCTTCTGAACTTTCTCTCAAAGCCTCCAGTTTTTCCAATCCCTTTGACTTAACGTCATCAGCTTTTTCTGAATACAGCCTAACCTCTTGTGTAGTTTTTAAAACCTTATCTATATCCTGTCCAAATTCAGAAACCTTTTGCACACTAGCTGATATTTCTTGAGCTTGGTCATTTGCTCCTTTTGCTATGTCTTCCACAGCTTTCGCTACGTCTTCAACAGCACTGACAGTATTATCACTTATCTCTTTAAAATTCTTTGAAGCCTCTATCAAATAGCTGCTCGACTCTTTAACCCTTTTGGCAATCGCCTTTAACTTACTTACTGTCTCGTTGTACTCCTGCTCCAGGATTCCAAATTCATCGTTTCTCTTCACATTCACAGACGAAGTTAAATCCCCTTCTCTAAGCTTTGACATCGCTCCCATGACTTCATAAATAGGCCGCGTAAAACTTTTTGCGAAAAGATATGCTGCCAAAAGCGCAACAACGGAAAACACTATAATTATACCTACAAAACTTCTGTTAATCTTTGAAACAGCAGAAAGATAATCAGATTTATTCACAACTCCTACTATTTTCCATCCGGTTATAGGGTTTGTGTCAAAAATTATTACGCTATCTGCACCCTCGAATTTAGACTCTAAATTCCCTTCTTTACTCTTCATAATTTGCTGCCCTATGGCTTGTTTACTTAAATCCGCTCCCATCAACTTTTTACTAGAATCCACAAACACTATCCCATTTTTGTCCACTAAAAAAATCATGCCTTTTTGACCAATTTTTACATTCTTCAAAAGATTCTCTATCCCGTACAAATTTAAATCCATCCCCACAACTCCTACTGCTTCATTTGTAAGGGGGTTTATAACAGCTTGGGACACAGAAATGGCATAATTCCCTGTAACTTCATCTTTATATGCATCAGTCCAAAAGGGATTCCCCTTTGCCTCAACAGCGCCTTTATACCATGGTCTGGAAGTGGGGTCAAAATCAGGGTTTAAGTCCACATGAGGAAAAGTGTAAATTTTTTTATCCGCCGTTCCGTAATACACCAAAGAAGCATTAGGAGTCATGTTCTTTAAATTGATCAATATACTATTTACTTTGTCACTGTTATCCTCTTGAGACGTTCCAGCTGACAACAGGTTGTAATCACTTTTCGCAAAGTAACTTAGCTTGCTAGCAGTATTATCAAGATAAAGAGTTATTTCCTGATTTACAGCAGACACACTATTTAATAAATTATTCAAAGTTAAATTAGTAATCTCCTGAGAAGAAAACCTGTAGGATATATACCCGCTCAAAACCAGAGAAATAATCACAATTAAGACAATAACTAAACTGAGCTTTGTCTGTACCCTGTAAAATCCAATTGCTTTCTTCGTCAACTTTTATTACCTCCTGCAATTTTAATCTACGTCTTTTATATCGTCCTTTTTTGCGAAAAAGTTTAATTTTAGATAGTTTTTTTAAAAAATTCAAAGGCATAGACAAAAAAGGCAATAAGAGCTAAACCAAGAGCTAAAATCATTAAAAAAAGGTTGTAGGGCCATCTAAAAAGAGAAAAAATTATGGCAACGTAAAACAAAAAGGTTGCTGCCTTTCCATAAGCATTAGCCGGTATGGCAATTTTTTGCTTGCGGTAGAGAAAAGCTGCTCCTACTATCATGGCAAGTTCCTTTACTGCTAGAACTCCTATTATGAAAAAAGGAATAAAACCTTTAAGCCATAGACTCGTCAAAACAGTGAGCACCATAAGCTTGTCCGCAAGGGGATCTAACAAAGTCCCAAGCTTAGTCACCTGATTAAAATGCCTGGCAATGTATCCATCCAAAACATCTGTAATGCCGGAGAGTATAAAAATAATTGCTGCATACACATTTCCTTCTGTCATGTAAAAAAAAGCATATACAAAACCGGGTATTAACAAAAATCTTACTAAAGTTAAAATATTTGGTATATTCATCAAGACACCCCTTGCAAATTAAAACTTTTACAAAAGTAAAAGACCCTTATCGGGCCGCATTGAGACTTAACGTATTATTATCAAGAGCCACCTTAAAGCTATATCCATCTTCCTCTTTCTTAAAATCCTCAACCTTGTTAAAGCATTTTGCAAAGATGATATTCTTTGTGTGAACTTCAATATCTTTTAAATTGTACTTCAAAGCCGTCCTTTTAAGAAGCAGGTCTACTATTTCTTGAGCAGTATCCATTTCTATATTTTCCTTCTTTTCAATGTAAATATACATGCTACTTCTTTTCTGCTGCCAGTCGATATCGTAAAGAACGCAGAAGCCTAATTTTTCACCTCCTTCTGTCTCCAAAACAAACATCTTGCGGTTTTTTCCAAAAGGTATATTCAAGACATTGTCTTTCTTTCTCGATATTTTAAACAAATCAATTAAAAATTTAACAACATTGACATCCTGCAACCAAAGTGAAAAAGCTTTTTTATCTTTCTTTTCTAAATCTTTTATCAGCACTTTTCCATTTTCTCTCATATCCACACCACCTATCTATATTTTTATATATTCTTTATAAACTTCAAAAATCCTGCTAAAGGATAGAAAATAATTTTCGACAAATAATAAAAACAAAAAAGAGGGCTAGAACCCTCTTATCTGTCAAAAACTAAATAAATTTTCTCCTAGAATTACTGTATTGGCGGCATACTTCTCATCATTTCAGAAAAAACTCCTGCAAATACGCTTCCCAAGAATATGGCCATAAGTATTGCAATCACTATCCCGACTATCACAGGCATAAAAAAGACCAAGGCAGCATTTCCAGTGCTCAACTTATAGTTCTCCTTCATTGCTAAAATGTTCAAAAAGGCAATCCATATGAAAATTCCCAAAGATACAGTTATTCCAAGAAGTACTCCTCCAATTCCCCCCATAAACTTCATCAAAAACGGGGAAATCAGTGCAGAAAAGATGCTCGGAAGCACTGCAAAACATACTGCCGAATAAAGTCCCTTAGCAGTACCTAAAACCACTGCTTCTCCTTCTTCCTTCTCCTCCCTCCAGTACATTTCTCCACCTAAGACCTCAGCCAAAAAATGATATATTGCTGCGTAGATAAAATACAGTATCGGGTTTAGAAAAATGCTACCAAACACTATAAAGCCAAAAAACAAATTATTAAGCCTTGGAGCATGAGAGAATCCAGGCCCTGGTTGAATCGGCTGACCAGATATACCCACCTTAAAAGCCAGCACTGAGGACAAGAGGCTTACAATTATTAAGACTATTATCCCCTCCCACACAGGCTTCTTTCTCACTATATCCGCCATTGTCTCCCTTGGTTGAAAAAATACGCCATAAATTCTTTCAAAGAAATTCACTGTACGTAACCCCCTATCCTAAATTTGTTAAATTTAAACTCCATTATCTACATTTTACCACAAGTTTTATTAAATTTGTGTTAAAATTTTTTTAAACTGAAGGAAATTAGGTTTTTCTGGTGAATTATATATATTGAGGTGATAAGATGCAAGCAGAAATATTAAAAGCCATACAGACTATATCAAATCCCTTTTTAGACTATTTTTTTATAATACTTACAATGCTTGGAAGCTCCGGCTTTTACTTTATCTTTATTCCCATTTTCTACTGGTGCATTGACAAAAGGTTGGGATTAAAACTTGGACTTATTTTAATAGCCTCTATCTACATAAACACTGTCATAAAAGAAGTGACAAAAATTTCCCGCCCCATAGGATATCCCGGGATACGATCAATATTCACTCAATCTGCCGGAGGTTATTCTTTCCCGAGCGGCCACGCACAGGGTTCTGCTACTTTCTGGGGGACTTTAATGGTTCACTATAACAAAAAATGGCTATGGTATTTGGGAAGTCTTGTGGTAATCCTAGTATCTTTTTCGAGAATGTATTTAGGAGTGCACTGGCCTATAGACATAGCTGGAGGTATTTTGATAGCCTTCTTGATAGTAGTATTGGGTGAATTAATTTATAGCATTCTAAGAGAGAACCCTTTGAAATTTCCACTTTATTTGAAAATACTGCTTTCAATTGTAGTCCCTGTTATATTTGTATGTATTTTCCCGCATAAGGATATATATGAGCACATGGGACTTATAGCTGGAGTTTTGACAGGTTACTTTGTAGACAAAGAAAAATTTGATTTTACTACTCATGGAACTTTTTCTAAACAGGTAACAAAATTTTTAATAGGAGTTGCCGTATTTTTTGCTTTAAAAGAGGGGTTAAAATTTATTATGCCTTATGAAAATGCGTTTAACTTTTTAAGGTATAGCCTTTGTGGAGTTTGGCTTTCTCTAGGAGCGCCTTATACATTTTTCCTCCTTAAGCTAAACGACAAAAAAATCGCATAAAATTAAAAGCCTCCACCAAAAGTGGAGGCTTAACCAATTTTAGCCATACTCTTTGTGTGTTTGTCTGCAACCTTAGAGGCGCCACAGGAAGCTGGTTTTACCTGTGCCTCAAATCCGCATCCCAACACCATATTTACAACCTCTTTTATTATGTCCCTAGTCTTCCCATTTTCACCTACGTCCAAGTGAATCTGTATATTTATGTTCTTGTCAGCTTCGACAAGCTTCTCAAAGAGGTAATTAGCCACTTCAATGCTGTAGGTTGCTTCCATGAAAATCCTCTGTTTTAAAGTCAAGGATTTTTTATTATAAAATTTCCTGTAATAGTACCGCGCACCTTTACCCACTCTGTATATGATGACAGCCGTCACAAAGCAGATGGAATTGCCCGGCTGTGAGTCAGTTCCTACCATCAACCGGTAATCCGCTTGCCGGTCTCCTTCGACAAAATCCATGATGTCTTCAAACATTTGATCTATATGCATTTTTCCTTTGGTTGGACTAATGAAATACAACTGCCCCATCTCCTTTAATTGCAGATTTGCTATCAAAATTTGCAATATTTAATTTTAATTATACACTATTTTTGTTAAAATGCTATTAAGGAAACGTAAAATTTTTTCGCATTTTAAAGTTTTTTATTAAATCTCAGAAATAGCTTTTATAATCTTTACCAACTTTGCAATTTTTAAGATTTCTTATGAAATCACTTCTCTTTCTGCAGAATTTCTTTAACCTGCTTTTCTAGCTCAGGAATTTCCTTTAGAATAGTTTCCCAGATGATCCTATAGTTCACGCCAAAATATTCGTGGATGAGTTTATCCCTCATACCCGCTATTTCCTTCCATGGCACTTTAGAATGTTTTTCTCTAAATTCCTTTGGCAAATTTTTAACTGCTTCGCCTATTATCTCAAGGCTTCTTACAAAAGCTCTTGTAAGAACAGGGTCTTTAACAAAGTCTTCAAAGCTTATTCCTTTGACCCTTTCTATAAGAAATTCACATTCCTGTAAAATATGTTCAAGATATGGTCTTGGTGTTTTCATACAATCACAACCTCTTTTATATACTGTTTTATAAATGGACTTATGCTTTCCTCAGTAAGAAGATCCACCCTTACACCTAAGAATTTTTCCAATTCCTCCTGAATTTTTATGAATTCAATAAAAGTAGGAATCTCTTCAAAATCCACTATTATGTCTATGTCGCTTGTCTCTTTTTGCTCTCCTCTCACATACGAACCAAAAACTCTTATTTGTTTAATTTTGTGCCTTTCTTTTAGCTCTTCCTTGTGTTCTTTTAGAACTTTAATTATTTCAGTTAAAGTCTTCACTTTTATCACCCATTCTTTTCTTAATGCTTAAGGAAGTAATATATTAAATCTCGTTAAACAATCAATTTCGTCACAAAAAGCACCAACTCCGCTGCAGGCAGGAAAATGAGCTGTGCAATCAATGTGCCTAAAATTTTGCCAAAAACGAGCAGGACAACCATGCTGTCCACATCTTTCAATGTCTTTTTCCCATTCATAGCTAAGTCAGTAATCAAAGCTGCTACCGGGTCTACAACTACAGTAAACAAAATTGTTGCAAAACCGTTTATAATGCCAGAGAGCTGACTTGCCGTAATCCTGTACTCTGGAATTATAGCTCCAGCGTAAAGGGAAGAAATTACTCCTGTTGTGTATATAGATGTGATTATCACGTTGTATATTAAAAAAGTTTTTGGTATGTCTGCTTTAAAAACACCTTTTAACATAGAAAGCCTTGGAATCACAATTTTTTTCTTAATTTTTTTGAGGTTGCTCCACCTGAAACCCCGCAATATTAACCTTGGAACCGTACCTGCTCCTTCCATTCCGTTTATTGCAACGGTAAATATGGAAACAAAAGTCGGCATTAAAGGAGCTGCCATCAGAGCACCCAATGTTGCAGAAAAAAGCACCACTCTCATGTCATTTTGCAAAAGGTCAACCTTTTCCATCTTTATCGCCATGTCCACAATGCTTCCAAGAAAAGGTGCCTGAATCATGTTAGAAAGCCTAGATATCACAGCCATTATATTAAAAAGCGATAAAGCAACTGCAAGCTTTTTTGTCCTGACACCTGAGGGCCTGATAGAATAAGAAAGGGTGTCAATAAAATGAATTATCATCGTAAAAAAAGCAACTATCAAAAGCCTTTTTATATCTATCATCTATCCCCATCCATTCCCTCTTTAAATTCCCCTATAATTATAGTTTACAATGCCTTTTTTTTCAACATTTATCTTTTGCCAAACTTTGTGATATAATTTATTTCGATGGAGGGGTACAAATGGCACAAAAACAATACAACAAATGGATTATACTATCTGCAGTAGTCATAGGAAGCATAATGGGCCCAATTGATGGAAGTGTTGTAAATCTTGCAATGCCCGAATTCACAAAAATTTTTCACACAAACATAACTACAGTAAGCTGGGTTTCCATGATATATCTCCTTGTTGTAAGCAGTTTAATGATGACATTTGGAAGGCTTGGAGACATACTAGGTTACAAAAAATTATATGAATATGGCCTTTTGACATTTTCTATCTCTTCTTTAATACTGAGTCTTTCTGCAAACATATATATGCTGATAATAATGAGAGCTATTCAAGCAGTAGGCGCAGCTATGCTCATGTCAATGTCTTCTGCAATAATCACCTCTGTATTTCCACCAAATGAAAGGGGTAAGGCATTAGGCATTAACGCCATGGCAATTTCAATAGGCCTTGCAATTGGACCTACTCTGGGAGGTTTTCTCTTAAAATATTTGGGTTGGCCTTCTATATTTTACATAAACGTACCTATTGGTGTAATTGGCTACATTTGGGCCCATACAGTTGTACCTGAAAACAAAGGAGTGCCAGAAAAATTTGACCCATATGGTTCCACCTACTTTTTTATGTTTTTAGCAAGCCTTTTGCTTTTTATATCAGAAGGTGGAACATGGGGCTGGTATTCAGTGCCAAGCATTTTTTCTTTCGCAGCTTTTTTAGTATTTCTCATACTCTTCATCCGTACAGAAAACAAGGTTGAATTCCCTATGTTTGATTTCTCACTTTTTAAAATAAGGTCTTTCACCTTTGGAATCACAAGTACCCTTTTAAACTTTATGGCCCAGTACACGATGACCTTTTTAACCCCTTTTCTTCTGAAACATCTGGGCTACTCTACTGAAAAAGCAGGCATAATTATGACCTCCTTCCCTGCAATGATGTTTATTGTAGCTCCTTTAAGCGGAATTCTAGCCGATATGTATGGAGCCCAAATCCTCTCAACTATCGGCGCATTAATTTCGGCTCTGGCTCTCTTTTTAATGGCTACTCTCACAGAAAAATCGTCCATGTTTGATATCATGTGGCGTCTTGCTATATTTGGAATAGGAAATGCCATTTTCCAAACTCCTAACAACAGCGCGGTAATGGGAAGCACTCCTAAAAATAGACTAGGTATAGCTTCTGCCTCCCTTGCCACGATGAGAAATGTAGGAATGGTAATTGGAATCGCTGTAGCCGGTGCAATTTTCACCAACAGGTTAAAAGCCTATCAAGCTTTTAACTTGCCCTATAACATTTCATTTATGAGGGCAATTAAAGAAGCATACATAGTTGCAGGAATTTTTTCTGTAATCTGCGCCTTTACTTCTCTTGTCAGAGACAATATCAAAATACAAAGAAAGGATTGATTTTTATGGAAGTGACTTTGGCTATTGTAAAGCCGGATGGAGTAAAGAGGGGTCTTATAGGGGAAATACTGAAAAGATATGAAAACAAGGGGTTAAGGCTTAAAGCCGCAAAAGTAGTCACACCTTCAATTGAACTTCTGGAAAAACACTATGAGGAGCACAAAGGAAAGCCTTTTTTTAAGCCTTTGATAGAGTACATGTCTTCAGGTCCCGTTTTTGCAATGGTCCTTGAAGGAGAGAACGCTGTAAAACTGGTGAGAATGATAAACGGAGCGACAAAAGTGGAAGATGCTCTCCCTGGCACTATACGAGGAGACTTTGCTTCCAGCACCACTTACAATGTGGTGCACGGTTCAGACAGTGTGGAATCTGCAAAAAGAGAAATAGCATTATGGTTTCCTGAACTCATCCTTTAAAATTAAAAGCTGTGGCAAATTTTTTCTTCCTGCCACAGCTTTTAATTTACTCTTCTTTTCTCAAATGAGGGATTATGTAGGCTGTGTAAAGATTGTTGAAGACAAATTCTATAGATGAGAAAAATACCACGACCAGCCAATCATAAGCATCAAGAGGCACTGTTTTGAAAATCACACCCAGAGGCTTTATGTAAACCGTGGATAAAAAAATCAAGAAAGAGCTTAACACTGCCAGCACCAGATAGGGATTGGTGAAAAAACCTAGTTCAAAAATCAAATGTCTTTCAGACCTACATTCAAAAGCGTGTATCATCTCAACAGTAACCAGTGTAGCAAAAGCAATAGTCCTGGCTTTTTCAAGGCCAGCGTATCCCAGTGCAAACACATATGCCCCTACAGTGCTTATTCCTATTAAAACCCCAACTATGAATATCCTCAATCCCAATCCCCTTGAAAAAACGCTCTCATTTGCATCTCTTGGCTTCATCCTCATTATGTCCTTTTCAGGCGGGTCAAGACCTAAAGCCAGAGCAGGGAGCCCATCTGTAACAAGATTTACCATCAATATCTGTATGGGTACAAGAGGCAGTTTCAAAGACATAAGGGCTGCAAAAAACATTGTCAAAACTTCTCCGAAATTGCATGAAAGCAAAAAGCGTATAAATTTCTTTATATTGTCATAAATTATTCTTCCTTCTTCAACAGCTGCAACAATAGTGGCAAAATTATCATCCAATAAAATCATAGAAGAAGCTTCCTTTGCAACCTCTGTCCCTCCTTTGCCCATAGCAATTCCAATATCCGCCTCTTTCAGAGCCGGAGCGTCATTGACCCCATCTCCTGTCATAGCAACAGTAAACCCTCTATTTTTAAGAGCCCTTACAATTCTGTACTTATGCTTAGGAGTCACCCTAGCATAAACACTTACATTTGTGCAGGTTTTCTCTAACTCCTTGTCAGTCATCTCATCTAAATCTTTGCCTGTAATAACTCTTTCCCCTTCTCCCAGTATGTTAAGTTCTTTCGCTATAGCAGTCGCTGTAACTTTATGGTCTCCCGTTATCATGACAGGTTTTATCCCTGCCATCTTGCACTTTAAAACCGCATCGTATACCTCTTTTCTTGGAGGGTCTATCATACCTTCTAGCCCTACAAAAACCAGATTCCTTTCTACAAATTCAGCAATAATCGGAGATTTAGGAGGAAGTTTCTTATAGGCAAAAGCTAAAACTCTCAAAGCCTCTTTCCCAAAAGATTCATTAACATCCAGCACCCTCTTTTTGTCAAAAGGCGTCAAAGGAACTTCCTTTCCGTTTACATATTTGAAACTACAAAGTTCCAATATGACATCTGGAGCCCCTTTTGTATAAGCGTATTTCTCCCCATCTATTTCCACAATTACAGTCATTCTCTTTCTCTCCGAATCAAAAGGAATTTCCTCAATTCTCTTTATCTTATTCAAAAAATCCTGTGAAATGCCTGATTTTAACGAAAAAGAAAAAATAGCAGCCTCAGTAGGGTCTCCTATGTACTTATCCTCTTCTAACACTTCTCTTCCTATCTTTATGCTTTCTTTTTTGATCTTTACATTGTTGCACAAAGCTCCTATTTCTAACATCTTTCTTAAAGCACTTCTAGATATATTTTTCTTTTTAATTAACTCCTCATTTTCTTTCCCTCTCACATCAAAAACTTCTTCATCGCAAAACACCTTTGTAACAGTCATTTTATTCTCTGTCAAAGTGCCGGTTTTATCTGTGCAAATCACATTTGTGCAACCCAGAGTTTCCACCGCTGGCAGTTTTCTTATCAAAGCATTTCTCTTAAGCATCCTCTGCACGCCAATCGCTAGAGAAATTGTAACAACAGCAGGAAGCCCTTCCGGTATTGCCGCTACCGCAAGGCTCACTCCTGACAAAAACATGTAGTAAATAGGTTCCCCTCTTATTATCCCCATCACCGTGACAACGCCGCATATAAAAAGCGCTAAAACTACCAACACTTTTCCTAGCTTGTTAAGCCTTTTTTGTAAAGGAGTTTCTTCCCCTTCAATCTCCTTCATCATCCCAGCGATTTTACCCATCTCTGTCTGCATGCCAGTTGCAGTGACAACTGCTTTCCCCTTGCCTTTTGTCACCACTGTACCCATATATACCATGTTGCGGCTTTCAACTACTGTCCTATTCAGATTCAAAGGTGCTTCTTTATGGACAGGCACTGATTCCCCTGTCAGAATTGATTCATCAACTTCTAAATTATGAGCTTCTATTAAAAGAGCATCGGCCGGAACCTTATCTCCTGCTCCCAGAAGTATTACATCGTCTATGACAATCTGTGAAGCTTCTACCTCTTTCTCCTCCCCATCTCTTAAAACTTTTGCTGAAGGAGCAGCAAGTTTTTTTAGGGCTTCTAGCGACTTTTCTGTCTTATACTCCTGAACAAAACCCAAAATCGCATTCAAGATGACAATTACAGTTATAGTCAAGGCATCTGCCAGCTCTCCCATAAGGGTCGAAATCAAAGTGGCAGCCAAAAGCACCATCACCATAAAGTCCTGAAACTGGTTTAAAAAAATTTGAATAGGACTTATTCTGCCACCTTCCTCTAAAACATTTGGACCGTACTTTAAAAGCCTTTTCTGCGCTTCTTGAGAAGTCAGCCCTTTAAAATTTATCTTGTCTAAATAATAGATTGTCTGTTGCGAAGTACCTTTTGCCATCCCAATCCCCCTTCTTCAAAACTTCTCATTCCTTAAATAAAATATGAGGGCAAGTTAAAAAACATGCCCTCATTCTTCCTTCAAGCTGTGCCATCCATCCCGCGCAAGCTCCACTATCATGGTATGCCTTGACCTTTCAGGGTGATGTATAACCTTATTATACCATTTCAAGGCTTCTTCCTTGTTCCCTAACATCCTGTTAAGCTCGCCAATCATGTATATTAGAAGTATTTCTTCCTCATATACATCTGAACCGCTGTAGGCTTTTACATAGGAATCCAGTGCGTGTTTCAAATACTTTTCCTCATTAGCCTTATCCCCTAAAATTCTATATATCCACGCAATTCTAAGACACGTCTTTGCAAATACTATGGGCTTGTCCTCTTTTATTTGAGAACAATACAAGGACAATAGGTAAGCCTCTAAAGCTTTCTGTGGAGTTCTTTCTCCCGAAAATTCTCTTTTCACCCATTTTTCACTAACTAAAGATAAAATTTTTTCTCTCTTGTCATTAGTTATTTTTTCAAACTCCGACTCCAAAGCAGCATAGCCGCAATTTGGACATACAATTACTTCATAGAAAAAAGGATTGATGTCATCTTTATACTTTGTGTAAAAATCCCTCCCTCTTTCTTCCACTTTTAGCTGAGAAGTTCTCACCCTGGTATATGTAAATTCCTGCTTGCAGACTGGGCACACCGTTTTTTTGTCGTATAAATATTTATTAGCCAATTTCACCCCTCCGCTCTTTTTTCTCTCAACAAATATTTTAGCACAATTGTCTACATTTTTCGACAGTTATTTATCTTACAGATAGTGTCAAGATACTGTAGGATTTTTTTAAGACAACCCCTGAAACTTAATTAATTCAGGGCTTCGTTTTATCATGTTCTTTATATAACTTGTGCATATTTTAATGCTCTTAAAACCCTATATATTGGCGTTACTTTCCCTATATTCAAAACCGTAATATTGTTTATTTTTTCATTTGTAGACGTTTTAACTCTCCTTACTGCCTCTTTTATTTGCTTCTCTGTTAATTTGTAACTTCCTGCATTTATATTCTTTTTCTTGCCCCACTCTACTTCTCTTAAGTCTCCTCCATTCTTGCTAAATACCCTTAATTTCGCCATTAACTTTAATCCTTCTCTGCTCCACCCTAATGGATTCCTGCTAAGTCTTGCAGAAAATACATGGCTTATATGCCCTTCTGCACTGCACCCTATTACATCTTCGTCTTCACTGTATATCTTTATCCCTTCCCAATTGTTTAGTATGTATCTCTTCGCTTCCTTTATCTTTTCTTTTTCTTTCTCTTCTTTTGCTATCTTTATTAACTCACCAAATATTTTCTTCACTCCTTCTTTATCCCCTTCATTTATTGCTCTCCATATCTTATCCCTATACTTTGGCTCTTTTGATGTTGCTTTTAATACGTATTTGTTTAAATGATATCTGTCTAACACAAACCTTGATTTTACTATCCATTCTAATCCCTCTTTTATCCATGGTGCTCCATCTCCTGCTATGTATATCTTCTCTATCTTCTCTTCCTTGTAATTTTCTTCTATGTAATTCGCTACATCTATCCATATGTCTTCTGCTTTCTCTCCTACGTATGCCTTGTAATACACATTCTTCAGTACGTTCCTTCCGTTTTTCTCTTCCCTACCTTCATGTATGTATATCAATCGCGGTGTTTCACTGCTGCCATCTTGTAAAGGTACATGGTCTTCATCTGCTTCTATGTATAAAACCCTTACTTCCTTCTTCTCTTTTATTTCTCTCTTCACCTCTACTTCTCCTATTTCCCTTATTGCGTTTAATACCGTCTGTTTACTTATTTTCTCTGGACATGCTTTCTCGCTACTTTTCTCGTATGATTCTTCTATCGCATTTTCTACTAACTTTATTTTTACTCCCTTTTCTATCCTCTCGTGCCGTCCTATCTCTAATGCATCATCCACTAAATATGTATATCTACCATCCTCCCTTGATTTGTAATATGTCCTCTCATATTCAATATCCCCAAGGACTGTCGTTAATCTCTTTTTATCTTTCCTCTCTACTACCCATTTTTCTTTCCTTCTCTTGTCTTCTTTTATTATCCTATCTAACTCCTCAATAATTGCTTCTATTGCCTCTCTACCTAGTTTGTCCGTAAGTTCTTTTATCCTTGCTACAAGCTCTGTAATATTCATTCCATTCTTTAATAAATCCTCAAAAACATTCATCATTTCCCTAGTGAAATTTAGAGCATTTTGTAGTATAATATCCTCAAAAATATGTTTTTTCACAAGAGACACCCCTTTCGTGTTTTTTGTTTTCCACAATCTATTTTATCACAGGGGTTGTCTCTTGTTTTTTCACTTTAAAAATCCTACGATAATTTTACACTATGTATCTTACACGTTATGCTCAAAAGCAGTATAATTCCCCCGTACCCAGCGATAGGATAAAGATAGTGAACAAGATTGGCAAAGCCAACTCTACTTGAAATCAGTGCAATTCCCCCTGCAATTATTGTAAAAGTATGAAATCTTTTTGAATCCGATGTTACAAATCTTACAACAAAGCCATAAAGATTCCCAACAGCTGTTGTATATATTTCTCCAATCAAAATTAAAGTGTACACAAACTTAAAAAAAGGTGAAATTCTGCTGGCTATGTAAAGCATAGGTACTTCGAAGAAAAAAGAAACAGGGACTTTTATGAGAGCAAAAAACATCAAAAAGCTCATCATGCCAAGTCCTATCCCGCCTAATAAAGCCCCTTTTCTAATGCCTTCGATATTTTCTACTTCACTACCAAGAGGGATAAGCACGGCTGCTGCCGTAAGGAGATTATAGGAAGCGTATAAAATTGCAGACAAAATAAAATTTTTTACAGGTGGCTTAATTTCTGGAGTAAAGAAATTTTCATAAATTTCTCCTGGAAGATAAAATATTGCTAAAATACTTAAAACAATGACTGCTGTCAAAAGCAAGGGCACAACAGAAGAAACCGCAGAAATCACACCTTCCATTCCCCTTATAACTGTAAGAACAGCCAGTACTGCCATTATCAAACTCCCAAGAAAATAAGGAAGGCAGTATTGCTCCTTAAATATCGCTCCAGCCCCCGCTATCATTGCAGACAAGGCCCCAAAAAGGAAAAAAGCTATGACAATGTCAATAACTTTTCCAATGATAGGCCCTGCAATTTCAAAAACTACTCTTTTGTAAGAAGAAGCTCTAAAGCAATTCCCCAAAAACAAAATAGCATTGCCATAAAATACAAAAAGGAGAGTAACAATCAAAAGTCCCAATATTCCCTTTTTGCCGTGATACACAAAAAACTGCAGTATCTCCTGTCCTGATGCAAACCCTGCTCCCACAACTGTCCCTATGTAAGTGGCAGCAATTTTATAAGAAGATATGCTATTTTTTCTCAAAAAAATCCCGCCTTTCCTTTATTAATATATAGGCGGGCAAAAGAAATTATTCTTCACTTTTCGCAAAATGCTTCTCAGTAGGTTCTGTCTTCTCCCAATACTCCATAAAAAATGCAACAAATACTCCAATCATTCCTGGTTACCCAAACTGTACAAAACTGTACAGTTTAGATAGCTGGGTTATTTGTAGTCCGCCTTTCAGGCTTTCCCAGCCCCAGCAGGCGGTATTTGGGAAAGCCATAGCCCCTGCCCCAAGAAGCAGGAACTCACGCCATTACGGGTCTCCCCACTTACCCTGAATTAATAATTCCTTCAGGGTAGAGAAGTCTCTTGGTACCTTCTCAGGAGAGAGTGGCGTTACCACCGCTACCTTGAGAACTCGCCAGAAATCATAGGTACTAAAACTTGTTCCATACAGAGGTTTTAGCACCCTTTCTGGCTCACTCTCAAGGCTTTGCAAAAATTTTATCGCTTTATTTATTTCCCTTAAATGCTTTTTCTTTAAATGCTTATTTCTAACTGTTTTCTTTACATGTTCTTTTAATTCTTCTAATTCTTCTACAGTCAATGCGTTGAGAAACTTCATATAATTATCTGGTATCTCTTCCTGCAGTCCCAACCCTCTTCTTGCTATTACATAGGCTGCTGATATGTCTTTTGTTATCATATACTGCGGTGCATATTTCAACATCCCTATTATTGAGGTGTAAGAAGGATTGACTTCTATTACTTCTATCCCTTCTCTTTTTGCTAGTGTTTTTATTTTTGAAAGAAGTGATTTATAGCTAAAACTATGCCTTATTCTCCTTGATTTTCTCCCTGAAAAGTCTCCTCTTTTTCCTTTGTCTTTTATTTCTAATTCTTCAATTACTATTGCTTTATTTTTCTTTTTTGCTATTTCTATTATTTCATGAGCATATTGCCATCTGAAGTATTCTCTTTTGTCTTTACTGCCACTTGCAAGCTCTGGCATTGGCATATTCCCATAGCTTATTAGATTCCCTTTTTCATCTACTTCTGTCCATGATATGTTGCCCGGATGTGCGTTTATGTCTATTCCTATAACTCCTTTTTCTTTTGTTATTTTTATTTCTGGATATTCTTCTTCAATAGCAAAATAGGCGTATATATTGCCATTTTTGAGTTTTAATTCTACAGAGTAGGGTATGTTTGATTCTGCAATCTCCTGCAGAAGTTCTTCTCTTCTCTTATTCTTTTTGTAGCCTGCTTCTATTCTGGCATACACATATTTTCTTTCCCCTACATTTATCCTTAAGAAAGTGCCATTTTTTCTTACTTCTATTCTTGTGTTGAGATTTCCTTTTTTGCTTTTATCTCCTCTTGAATAGAGATTTCCTTTTCTCTTCTCCTGCCACCTAATTTTTAATTTTTCATATGCCTTCCCATTTATATGTCGCTTTTGAAGTTTTCCAAACAAGTCTCTTCCTCCAAAAATGACTTTCTTTGGACTCTTACCTAATTCTCTAGCAGATTCTAGTGTGCTTCTTGCTTTCATTATTGCATCATCTACATATCTTGAGTTTAAGTCAAACATCCCCTGAAGGTCTCTTTTTAATGTTTTTCTATCATAACCTTCTAGAAGCCTTTTGTATGCAAATTTCATACATGATGACCATCTTCTCATTAAGTCTAATACTATTTGTTTGTCTTCTTGATTTAGAAAAATAAGTTTAGCCTGTATTACTATCATGCTTTTTGCTCCTTTGTCCGTAAATTCTTGCTGCGAAAGATGTTACTATTGCTATTAAGTCCTCTGCTAGTTCTTTATTTGCATCTTCTTCGTTTTCTTTCCCGTTTAAAACTATAAGCTCCACCCCAAAGCTTTCCATGAAAAATTTGAGATATTCAAAGCCAAATCTCGCTAGTCTATCAGGATATTCTATTACAACTTTTTCAACTTCTCCTCTTTTTATCTTGTTCAAAAGCTTTAATAAACCTCTCCTGTTTTCATTTACCCCACTTGCTATCTCATGTATGACTTCATACTGCCATCCTTGGGAATTAGCGTATTCTTCAAGCCTTCTAATTTGATTCTTAAGATATTCTTCTTGTTTCTTTGTGGACACTCTTGCATACAAAACTACTTTAGGTTTTGGTTTTTCTTCCAGCATACCTAATAACTTCTCTATATCTTCTTTTTTGTATCTTCTTCTTCCTTTTGGTGTTCTAACTGGGGTTATTAATCCTTCCTTTTCCCAGTTTATTAATGTAATTCTGCTTATATCATACAGCTCTTTAACCTTCTTTATAGTTAATAACATTCATCATCACCTAATTAAAATTATATCATTTTTTACTACTAATTTCAACTGTTTTGACCTCCCAATATAAAGGCAATCAATACGTTCAGCATTTTTTTAGGAGCCACAGGTTTTTCAGGAACTAAAGCTTTGCTGGTAATAAGAATGCTTTGCTTACCAAGGTCTGACTCTTTGACTAGTTCAAGCATATTGTACTTTTCAAGCATTATATCCCTTGTATTCTTTAAAAGAGATAGTTCTTTTTGTTTTTGCTCAATCTCTAATTTGTTTGAAGCATTATTTAAAAAATTAACAAGGTCTTCTTGTGCTTTTCTAATCTTCTCATTTTGAAGGTCTATAAGCTTAAGCAAAGTCTGCATTAATTTATCAGTCTGTTTAGTATTTCTCTCAATTACATAGTTCCGGAAATTTTGCGCTATACTATTAGCAATTTCTGCCGCAAGTTGAGGATCATTTTCTTTTACTGTAACTTGTATAAGATTGGTATTGTTTAGCACAGAAACAGAAATTTGTTTTTTAAAATTATCCAAAGTATATCTCTTGGGATCTAATTTCAACTGCTTTATAGTATTTGTAAGCACAACCGGATTTGTAACTTCTTCTTTAAAAGCATCTACTGACATATCAGGATATCTTAAAAGAGAAGAAAGCAATAAAGAAATATCCTTTTCTATCGTATCACTCTGAAAAATCGGAATTCCTGAATCTTTGTCAGAAAAAATGACTGTAGTGTTTGAACCAAAAAAACCTGTGGCAGGCGTCACATCAGTAACCGCTATAGTTGTACTAGCTTCATATGTAGGCTTAACAATAAAAAAGCTAAAAACAGCTGCCACTAAAGTTATGGAAACAGTAATAATAAAAATAAGCCACTTTCTTTTTAACAGTACTTCAATCAATTCCCTCAGCGTGATTTCTTCTTCCATTTTTATCCTCCTTCGCTTGCTATGTCTTTTTACTGTTTTAGTTTCCATATAGTATATCGGCTTTTATCCATAAAAATAAATTGCCCCCCTTTTTAACTTATTTGCTTTTTTTGTCAGAACATATTAAAATGTGATAGAGAGAACTTTTCCACAGCAAAAGGGGGAAAAGTATAATATATGAAAAAGAAATTTCTACTACTCTTTCTGCTTCTTTTTATTCTAGTAGCAGTTATTGGATACCAAAAATACACAAACATCACTCGGCACCCCGAAAATCTTTTTATTAAAGACAATTCTTCTGAAACTGAAAATACATCGATAAAGCCTTCTTCTCCAGACAAAACCTATATTGCTTTCTTAGGCTTAGATAAAACTGATGAAAGGGTACATACTTTAGGAAGCTTTAGAACAGATACTATAATTATAAATTGCAATATTAAATGCAACACCTAATGAAAATCATGTAGATATAGGATTTGGAACAAATCATATATAACCTTAAGCCCATCTTAGTTAACAAATTGAGCGAAGGTCGTGATTTGTCAAGGGTTAAAGTCAGTCGAAGCCTGCCCCTTGACAAATCACGAACGAGCTCTAAACTTTATAAGGGATGGGCTTAACAGATTTTTGCCAGCTCTTCATAAAAGTATTCCTTAGGCGTTTTGTAATTTAACAATTTTCGTGGAAGGTTATTAAGCCAGTTTTCTACTCTCTTTATCGTATCTATAGATAAATCTTTAATACTTTTACCTTTAGGGATGAAACGTCGTATAAGACCGTTATGTCGTTCATTTGTAGCTCTTTCCCAAGATGAATATGGATGTGTATAATATACTTCTACGCCATATTCTAAAAGAGCACTTTCTAAATCACTAAACTCTGTACCATTATCAGATGTTATGGTTTTAAAGACCTTGCTTAAATTGTCACCAAACATATCTTTTAATTTTGATAATGCATCTTTAACAGATTTATTGTCTTTTGCATCTAATAAGAATATTATTTCATGGCGAGTCTTACGCTCTATTAATGTTAAAAGGACCTTGTCATTAGATTTCTTGCCAATTAACGTATCTATTTCCCAATGCCCAAAAACTTCACGGCTTTCAACTTCTTTAGGCCTAAAATCAATACTTTTACCCATAATACGTTTATTTTTACGGTTTTGTTTCTTCCTTGGTTTTAAGCGTAGTTTTAAAGGTAAATCAATGTTTTTAACTTTTAATAATCCTCTATCTATATAGTTGTACAGTGTTTTAGTACAAACAATAGTTTTATTATTCCAGCTTGGGTCCTTTTTACAATAACCTACAACTGCATCTGGTGACCATTTTTCATTTAATATTTTATTTTCAGCATATTTCAAGAAATCTTCTGCTTTAGCTACTTTAAATTTAGCTCCGCAATTTGAGCGATTTTTTTCGTAGATAGCTTGACCGGTTTCAGGAAAATAGCTTGTATAAGAAGATAAATCACTTCTAAGTTGTGTAGTAGTTCCACGTTTAATTTCACGGCTTATAGTGCTTGGAGATCGATTAAGTTTTTTAGCAATATACCGAATACTTCTTCCTTCTTTGAGTAATGCATAGATCTCTCCTCGTTCGTAGCTACTTAAGTGTTTAAAAGAACGCTTTTTTGTGGTATCATTATTATGAACCATAGTGAAAATCCTCCTTGTATGATGTTTAGTTGACACCTATATCATACACGATTTTCACTATGGTTTCTATTCTTTTATCTGTTGCATTTAATTATACAACTAACCAACAGATACTATAATGATATTTTGTGTTGACTTGGATGATAAAATAATAAAAGTACTTTCCATACCGAGAGATACTTACGTGGATATTCCTGGTTTTGGAAAAGACAAAATTAATGCTGCATATGTATATGGTGGAATGGGAGAAAAAGGATACGCCCTCAGTTTGAAAACTATAAGCGAATTTTTAGGAATTAATGTGCCTTATTACATTTCCATGGATATGCAAACAATACCTGAAATTGTAGACGCAATTGGTGGGATACCTTTAGATGTAGAAATAAATATGCATACTCACGGAGCAAATCTAGATAAAGGATATCAAATTTTAGATGGCCAAAAAGCTTATCAATATGTGCGATGGCGATATGACCCCATGGGGGATATAAACCGCGTTAAAAGACAACAAAAGTTCATAATCGCTTTTGCTAATCAATTAAAAAATAAAACTAGAAGTTTATCTGACTACTTAGACCTTTATAATGCTTTTAAGGGCAAGCTTTATACCAATCTTAATTACGAACAGATACTAGCTTTAATTTATGTCGTAAAGGATATATCGCCAGATTCCATTGAAAAATTCATGGTTCCAGGAGAATTTTACAATTTAAATGGCATTAGCTATTGGAAACCTGATATGCGAAAACTAGATGAAGTACTTAAAAATTTTACAAACTAAAAAGACGCTGTCAAAAGCGTCTTTTTAGTCTGTAAAACCATTTCACTTTTTTCTTTATGGGATCCAATATTTCAATCTCTTCCCCCCGAACAACTTTTTGACTGTTAATAAGTATATAATCTATATATGACTCATCGACTCTTTCTTTTCTTAAAATTTCCAATGCCTCTGATATTTTAGGCACTCTACCTCTCGTCGTGTGTGCATCAGAGGCTATAAAATGTACTAATCTGTGCTTTATTAAATCTATTGATTTATTTTTCACTTCTTTTCCAAATAATCCCATCACGCTCGTCGAATTTACCTGGATAAGAGCTCCTTTATTAATTAATCGAAATACTAATTCAAAATCATCTTTCACATAGAAATACCTCTCGATATGAGCAATGATGGGAGTTATACCCATCACTTTAAATTCAAAAATTATGTCCTCGGTATATTCTGGATAAGCAGCTACTGGTAATTCTATTAAAATGTACTTTCTTCCATCATTCAGCGAGATGATTTTTCCTTTTTTATAACTTTCTACTATAGTGGGAGAAATAAAGACTTCTGCCCCTGGCAATATTTTTAACTCTATACCTTTTTGAATTAGAAATTGATTTAGTTCTTGACAATTTTTCAAAATGGCTTCTCGCGGTATTTCATGCTCATATTCTATATAATGAGGAGTTGCAATAATAAATTTTATTCCATCTTCCAAAGCAATACGTGCCATTTCAATAGAAGTCTCCATCGAGCTAGAACCATCATCAATATTTGGCAATATATGACAATGTATGTCTATCATCATCTCTTCCTTCTTTTCTTACTTTGTGATTTGTGGTCGCCATAATAGTAATAATAGTAATAATACCCATTTCGACTCTCCTTTACTCTATTTAACACCACTCCAAGAATGTTAGCTTTTACACTTTCTAAAATCTCTTTTGCCCGACTAGCTGCCTCAATTTCAGTTTTGCCAGCATGTACTACGAGGATTACTCCATCAACCACTGGTGCTAATACTACAGCATCTGTGACAGTCACAACAGGTGGACTATCTATAAAAAGGTAATCATAATTCTCTCTGATAAGGCTAATCAACTTCTTCATTTTATTAGACCCTAATAATTCTGTTGGATTTGGAGGAAGAGGTCCGGAAGTTAATATATGTAAGTTATCATAACTATTATCTACATTCAAATAAGCCTCATAATCTCCTTCATCTATAAGTAAATTCGTCAAACCCCTGTTATTGGGCAAATTAAAACTTTTATGAACTGTAGGGTTTCTCAAATCCCCATCTATTACCACAACCTTATTCCCAGTTAACGCTACAGAATAAGCCAAATTTTTGACAACAGTGCTTTTCCCTTCGTTAGGCAGAGAACTAGTAATTAATATGCTTTTTACTTTTTTATCTATACCAGTAAATTGCAAATTTGTCCTCAAAGCGCGAAAAGCTTCAGCGAAAGGCGATTTAGGATCCGATAAAATTAAATTCCTTGCCATTACCATATTCCCACATCCCTCATTTGTTTTTCACTTCGGGAATAATCCCTAATACAGGCAGGTTTAAATATTTCTTTATATCATCAGGAGTCTTTACTGTCCTATCCATGTATTCTAGCAAAAATACCAGGAAAATGCTTATCATCAATCCTAACACACCAGCAATTACTACGTTTAGTGACGTTTTAGGGCTTACTTTTGAAGTAGGAGGAACTGCTCTATCAATCACTTGGACATTATCAATTTTCATTATTTTTACAATATTATCCATAAAAGAGCTAGCAATAGCATTGGCTATTTCGGCTGCTCTTTCAGGATTATTATCTCTAACACTTATTTCAATAATCTCCGTATTATCCTTAGAAGTTACATCTATTTTCCCTTTTAGATCCTCCACACTCATCGGCAGATTAAGCTTGGTAACTACGGGTTGCAAAACTCTTCTGCTTTTAACGATCTCACTATAAGTAGCAGCCAACATTCTACTTGTTTGTATATCTTGAAGTTGTATCTGATCATTAATTGTAATATTTTGAGTCCTGCTAATTATCAAAGAAGTGCTTGCTTTGTATACAGGCGAGAGAACATAATAAGAAATCAATCCACTTACCAACATCGCCAAAACAGTAATCAACAGTATAATCTTTATTCTTTTTCTAAGAATCAAAAAAACTTCTCTGAGGTCAAGTTCCTCTTCCATCATACCCTTATTCCCCTCTCCACCCTACTCTACATTATTACACATCTCTTTCAGTCACTGCGGCTTCTTCCATACCAAGTAAATCCTGGACAATTGTTATCAAATACCTTTTAAAAGGCTCTCTCAAATCTTCCCTTTTCAAAGCATATTCCACAGTCGCCATGAGATAGCCCAGTTTATCCCCCACATCATACCTTTTGCCTATAAAATTATAGGCGTAAATGGCCTCATAATTTAAAAGAGTTTTTAAAGCGTCTGTCAATTGTATTTCTCCTCCTCTTCCAGGAGGCGTATGTTCCAAAATCTCAAATATTCGCGGTGTAATTATATACCTTCCCAAAATAGCTATATTAGAAGGTGCTTCCTCTCTCCTTGGCTTTTCTATCAAATCATTGACTTTATATAGCCTATCCTCAATAAAAGTACCGCTTACAATTCCATATTTATGTACATCCTCTTCAGGCACTTCCTGCACTCCAATTATGGTGCAATTATACCTCTCAAACTGCTCTATCATCTGCTTTAAAACAGGTACTTCAGCATCCACCACGTCATCTCCTAAAAGCACTGCGAAAGGCTCATTGCCAACAAAAGATTTAGCACAGTAAATGGCATGCCCCAAGCCTTTAGGTTCTTTTTGTCTTATATAGTGAATATTTACCATATTGCTAATATCTTCTACAAGGCTTAGTAAACTTTCCTGATTCTTTTTCTTTAATTCTAGCTCCAATTCTACAGATTTGTCAAAATGATCTTCTATGGCTCTTTTGTTCCTTCCAGTTATTATAAGAATATCCTCTATTCCTGACTGTACCGCTTCTTCCACTATGTACTGTATAGTAGGCTTGTCTACAATTGGAAGCATTTCCTTAGGCTGAGCCTTGGTAGCAGGTAAAAACCTGGTACCAAGGCCCGCTGCTGGAATTATCGCTTTCTTTATTTTCATTAACTTTCCCCTCTTCCGTTATTCAAACTTCACGCCAAACTTGGCTAAAGCCTCTGAAAGTTCTTTTTTAATTTCCTCAAGCTTTTCTGAAGTTCTAGCTTCACATCTCACAATAAGCTCTGGCCCAGTATTAGAAGCTCTGACCAATCCCCATCCTCCATCAAAGAGCACTCTCGCTCCATCAACATCAATTATGTTATAACCTTTTTCTCTAAAGTACTCCGTCACCCCTTTTACTACATCAAATTTCCTCTCATCACTGCACTCAAGCCTTATCTCAGGAGTTGATGGATATTTTGGAACATCAGCTAAAAGCTCAGATAGACTTTTATCCGTATTAGAAAGTATTCTCAAAAGCCTTGCAGCCGCATATGCTGCATCGTCAAACCCATAGTACTCATCTGCAAAGAACATGTGTCCTGACATCTCTCCTGTGAAGACCGCATTCATTTCTTTCATCTTAGCTTTTATGAGGGAATGACCTGTTTTGTAAAATACAGGTTTTCCACCCAGTTTCTCAATTTCTTCAACCAAAGCCTGAGAACACTTCACTTCCACAATTGCTTCAGCGCCTGGGTGTTTCTTCATTATTTCTCTCCAGTAGAGAATCATCAACATGTCTCCCCAGATTATATTGCCCTTTTCATCCACCACTCCAATCCTGTCTCCATCTCCATCAAAAGCTATCCCCAAATCTGCCTTTACTCTCTTTACTTCCTCTATCAAATCCTTCAAATTCTCTTCTTTTACAGGGTCAGGGAAATGATTGGGAAAAGTTGGGTCTGATTCGCAGTAGAGGGGATATACCTCACAGCCCAAATTGTATATGACATCTGGATAGAAAAGCGAAGCAGTGCCATTCCCACAGTCCACAACAACTTTTAATTTTCTATCTCCCAGTTTAACTTTTTCCTTTATCATATTGATGTAAGAATTTATCGGATAAGCGTATTTTACCTCTCCAGAGCCTTTTTCAAATTCCCCCTTTTCTGCTATGTAATAAATTTTCTTAAGCTCTTCACCATAGATGGTAGAAGGTCCCACCATAACTTTAAAGCCGTTAAACTGCGGCGGGTTGTGGCTTGCTGTTATCATCATACCTGCCTGGGAATTGTATAAAATATTGGAATAATAAAAGGCTGGAGTCGTTAAAACCCCTACATCCAAAACGTCACAACCAGTAGAAGTAAGTCCTTTTATTAGAGCATCTCTTATGGGCTTTGAAGAAATCCTGTTGTCTCTACCAACCAGCACACTATTAATTCCCTTTTGTTTTACATAAGTTCCAAAAGCTTTACCTATGACCTCTGCAGTCTCTTCAGTCAGGTCTTCTCCCCATATGCCTCTTATGTCGTACATTCTAAACATGTTCTCATTTAATCTCATTTGGCACCCCTCCTTTGTTTATTGTTATTTTCAAACTAAAACTATTTTCTCAACAATTTCAAGCCCCAAGTCTACGCTCTTCACTTCTCCTGCTACTTTAAATATAACTTTAGCTCTTTTCTTCCTCTTGTCAACCTTCTGTATAAAACCCTCATATCCTAACAGAGGCCCCTCAATTATCTTTACTCTATCGCCTTCTTTTACTCCCCTTGAAACATCTATAAGGTCAGAATCTCCAGTGAGGTTCAAAATAACTCTCATTTCCTCTTCTTTTACAGAAGCAGGCATTTTGTCTTCCTTCAGAAAAACTCCTTGCTTTAATACAGAAGTAATCTCGTGATACTTGGCTTCTGTCATTTCAGTCTTTACAAAAACGTATCCCGGAAACAAAAGTTTGATTTTTTCCCTTTCTTCTCCTTTTATTCTTTCTATTATCTTCCTCCGGGGAATAAGAACCTCTATCTCGTTTTCCCATATTTTCTTAATGATTTTCCCTACTTTTTCCTCACAACCACTTTTAGTAAACAGCACATACCACTTTTTCATACTTCTGCCCCCACATATAAATTGTACCTTCTATTCTGACAAATTTCAACATATCTTTAACAACACTGGGGGCAAAAATGTAGTTTTTGAAAAAACAGCTAATGTGTTATATTAAAAGTAAAAACAAATTCAAAAGGGGGAGAAAAAGGGATGAAAATATTTATTGTGGATGCCTTTACTGAGAAACCTTTTTCAGGCAATCCAGCAGGTGTAGTTGTCCTTGAAAATGGCGAAAAAATAGATGAAACTTTTATGCAAAACTTGGCAGCAGAGCTCAAACATTCAGAGACAGCATTTATAGAAGTAGTAGGTGAAAAAGACTTCAAAGTGCGCTTTTTCACTCCAACTTCTGAGGTAGACCTGTGCGGTCATGCCACAATTGCTTCCTTCACTGTTTTAAAAAGACTGGGCTTTGTAAAAGCCGGTGATGTTGTAACAATGCATTCACTAGCTGGAAAACTTCCAATTTATATAGAAGAGGATAAAATAATGATGGAGCAGGCTGCTCCGCAGGCGGGAGAAAAATTAAATGAAGATGACCTTTCAAAACTTGCGAAAGCTCTAAACATCTCCGTTGAAGAAATTGGTGATAAAAATTATGACCTCGTACCTCAACTGGTATCCACAGGATTATGGGATATTCTTGTACCCGTCAAATCAAGAGAAACCCTTTTTAGCATAAACCCGGATTACCAGGCAATATCTCAGATTACAAAAGAAAAAAATGCTGTAAGTCTTCACGTATTCACATTGGAGGAAAAGAAAGCTATCGCTAATTGCAGAGATTTCGCTCCATTATACGGGATAAATGAGGAAGCTGCAACAGGAACGGCAAATGGCGCTTTAACATATTATCTTTACTTAAATAAGGTAATCGATTTAGAAAAAACATATCTAATTCATCAAGGAGAAAGTATGAAAAGACCTTCTAAAATATACGTGAAACTTCCAAAAAAAGAAGAAGGAATAAGGGTTTTGGTAGGAGGTCCCGCACGTATTCTAATTAGTGGAAATTGGTCAGACTGAATTATGAATCTTGTATAATTTTTTATAAAAAATTTGTAGGAGTTACACAAAATCATTCTTGCAAATGTCTTCAAAAAGTATTATAATTTAGGCATACTAGATAATTGTATACCTTTTCTTTTTTATGGGGAAGAATTTTTAAGTGTATTTTAATTCATTTTCCTTTTAAAAGAAAGAGAAAGGGGGTAGACAAGGGAGAAATTTTTTGATAAAATATTCGCTTGTGTGAATAAAAAATCAATATTATAGGGGGATCAAGAGAATGAATTTATTTCGAAAAAAATCTGTAGATCAACTTCTGGAAGCAGCTGAAAAAACAGGACTTAATAAAAAATTAACCGCAATAGACCTGGCAGCTTTAGCAATAGGCTCTGTCGTTGGAACGGGAATTTTTGTGTCAACAGGTGAAGGAGCATTAAGAGCAGGGCCTGGAGTAATTATTTCTTACATCATTGGAGGTATAACTGCTGCTCTAGCTGCTTTCATATTTGCAGAGCTTGTGACAATGTTTCCCGTCGCCGGAAGTACCTACACCTACTCTTATGTAGCTTTTGGAGAATTAATAGCCTGGATAATTGGCTGGGACTTGCTTTTAGAGTACCTTGTTTCAGCAAGCGCCGTTGCATCTGGATGGTCAGGAACTTTTGTAGGACTGCTCAAATCTTTCGGCATAACTTTGCCAGAAGCCATAACTAAACCTCCTATATCGGGAGGAATAATGGATTTACCAGCCATTTTAATTACCGCTTTTGTGGCGTGGATTTTGTACATTGGTGTAAGGGAAAGCGCAACCACAAACAATATAATAGTTCTCGTAAAAATAGGAGTCATCTTGCTTTTCCTGTTCCTCGGTTTCAGCCACGTAAAACTTTCAAACCTTACTCCCTTCGCCCCCTATGGTTGGAAAGGAATAATGTCTGCTGCTGCAATAATCTTCTTTGCATATATAGGATTTGACGCAGTGTCAACGGCAGCAGAAGAAACTAAAAACCCTACGAGGGATGTGCCTTTAGGCCTTGTAATGGCAATGGTAGTGATACTTGCCCTTTACATTTCTGTGGCAGTTGTATTGGTCGGGATGGTGCCTTATAAAACCATAATTCCTGACAATGCTCTCCCTGGAGCCTTAATGAGCATAGGAATCAACTGGGGTTCTGCTTTAGTTGCAACAGGCGCTGCTGTCGGTATGATTTCAACTTTATTGATAACACTCTACGGCCAGATACGAATTTTCATGGTTATGGCAAGAGATGGACTTTTGCCTGAGGTGTTTTCCCACATTCATCCAAAATACAGGACACCCCATATAAATACCGTAATAACGAGTTTGGTAGCAGCTATAATTGCTGGCTTCCTGCCTTTAGACATCATAATTGAGCTCTGCAACATAGGAACTCTATCTGTCTTTGTAATTGTCTCAATAGGAATACTTGTCCTAAGGGTTAAAATGCCTAATGTAGAGAGAAAGTTCAGAGTCCCTGCAGTATGGTTAGTCGCACCTCTTACAGCAGCTTTTAGCCTCTATTTAATGGCAAGCCTTCCATGGGTGACATGGCTAAGATTTGGCATATGGATGCTGGTCGGCCTTATCATTTACTTTGCTTACGGAAGGTATCATAGCGTTTTAAATGTGCAAAAATAAAGGGAGCTAATCGGCTCCCTTTATTTTTTATACCCTTTAAGCCCGGGGATTTTTCTTTTTACCATTTCTGTGACTATAAAAGTCGCTACATGGTCTGCAAATGTGCCAGGGCCAAATCCCGCATCATATCCTAATTCTTTTGCGAGCTCATGCGTGATCCTCGGTCCACCGCATATCAAAAGCACTTTATCTCTTATGCCTTCAGCCTCTAAAAGCTCTACTAAATGGGTAAGATTTTTTATATGTGCATCTTTCTGAGTCACCGTCTGCGACACCAAAAGGGCATCTGCTCCAACCTCTATTGCCTTCTTAACAAATTCTTCATTTGGCACCTGACTTCCCAAATTGTACGCCTCTATCATCTCATACCTCTCCAACCCGTAGTGCCCGGCATACCCTTTCATGTTCATTATAGCATCCAAGCCCACTGTATGAGCGTCTGTTCCAGTGGTTGCTCCCACTACTACGACTTTTCTGCCGATATGTTTTTTAATGTACTCATTAGTCTCTTCCATACTCATGGCCTTTATTTCTAGTTCCTGTACCTGTATGGAGGTATAATCCACAGTGTGAATCAAACTTCCATATATTATGAAGAAAGTAAAGTTCTTATCCAAAGGAGCATGGTAGACGACCATTGGATTCTCCAGCCCCATCTTTTTTGCCAGCTGTTTTGCTGCCTCTACAGCCTTTGCTCCATCCGGCACAGGCAGGGTAAAGCTAAGCTGCACCTTACCGTCATTCATCGTATCCCCGTATGGCTTGACTCTGGTCAAATCCAGGGTGGTATCGTACTGCTTTTTCTCTGTAGAGTAAAGGCCGCTGCTCATCCTCTATCACCTCTTAGCATAAGGTCAATGAAAGGATTGAAATAATTGGGGTCTTTCTCCACTACGCCTTCTAATCCCTTCCCTCCGTCTATCGGCCTCTTTATATCCGCAAATTTACCCTGCTCTAATGCTTTAAATAAACCCTCTTGCTCAATTTCTTTCAAAAGCTCATACGCCTTTTTCAAAACTTCGTTAGCTCTCCTTTGAATTATTCCGCCTTCTTTAAAGTAAATTTCATCAGCTATATCTGCCATATTGTTGAAGATATATTTGGCGCTTTCAATAGACAACGCTCTATCTGACATAAAAGGCGTATGAATAGCTTCTGTCAGCATTCCCAAAAGATGTATCCTTTGCTTTGTCATTATAGTCACAACGTTAAACATAGCATCCTGTACATGCCCTTTGAATATATTTCCTGTCATGTACTTTGTAGGAGGCATGTACTTAAGAGGCGCTTTGGGGAATATCTCCCTTACCATTTGAGCCTGAGCAAGCTCATATAAGAAGCCATTCCTTAAGTCAGGGTTCATTTCAAAAGCATGTCCTAATCCCATCTGTTCCTCGGGTATTCCTGCAATTAGTGCAAACTGTTCATTTATCAATTGAGATGCCAATACAGTATGGGCTTTTTCATAAGCATCTGCTGTGGTCAAGTAATTGTCTTCCCCTGTGTTTATAATAATTCCTGCAAATCCATTTATTACCCTTGAGAAGAACTGGTCTACCATCGTTCTCTTCATGTTTATATCTCTAAACAAAATCCCGTAAAGAGCATCATTTAGCATCACATCAAGCCTCTCCAGTGCGCCCATAGCAGCAATCTCAGGCATACAAAGCCCAGATGCATAGTTGCAAAGCCTTATATACCTTCCCAGCTCTTCAGATACCTCATCTAAAGCTTTTCTCATTATCCGGAAATTCTCCTGCGTAGCATAAGTACCACCAAACCCCTCGGTAGTAGGTCCATAAGGAACGTAGTCTAAAAGGCTTTGAGCTGTAGCCCTAATCACTGCAATGACATCAGCTCCCTGCCTTGCAGCAGCCTGCGCCTGAACCACATCTTCGTATATGTTTCCTGTCGCAACTATAACATAAAGAAGTGGCCCTTCCTTATCCCCGTATTTCTTTAAAAACTCCTCTCTTTTTCTCCTGTTCTCTCTTATCTTTTCAACAGTCTTTATTGCTATATCTTGAACAGCCAATTTTATCTCAAAAAGGTCTGCCATAGGAATCGAAGTCAAATCTAGTTCACCTTTTGCTACTCTTTCGGCAATTTCTTGAGGGCTAAGCCCTGTGTAAATCATGGCATTGCCGATATAAGTTGCAGCCCCCAAAGAAAGATTTCCCTTGCTTTTTATATGGTCAACCACTACATTGGGAAGTGGAACTCCCAAGTCATTTACGCCATCTATGCCTAAAAGTCTGCACACCGTCCTTTCAACTGACACAGTCGTATGGGCATCTATAAATTTCTGCGTATCTTTAACAATGTTTCTCGCAGCTTCTCTGGCTTTATCCACTAATTCCCAATCAAGATTAAGCTTGCTCTCTCTCATACCTTCTCCTCCTCTTATAATAGGTCTCAGCCAGCTCTATAACTTCTCTTTCAAGTCCAAATATTCTGCATATGTTAAGGGCATCTTTTGGAACCTCACAATTAGGGTCTACTCTTTCTAATCGATAATCCATGTGTTCCTGGAGAATTTTTACCGAGTTTTCTTCGTCTATAACGATTTTTTGCCTTAACTCTTCAAAATTTACATTTTTAAGCCCTACGACCTGATAGTGCACCATGTCATCCTCTATCACCCCTTCATAATGGGTAGCTAATACAGTCATAGAAGAAAAACCGTTCAAATATTTTGAGATAGCTTTCACAATATAAAGTCCCTCTTCAGGATTTGTGCCCCTTGCTATTTCGTCTAATGCCACAAATCCTGTCCCTTTTTTTACATCTTCTATTACTTCTTTTAACTTCATAACTTCTGCACCAAAACTGCTCAGACCTCTTGAAATTGATTGCAGGTCTTCTGAGATAAAATGAATAAAATCCAGCATAGGAAAAGATACTTTTTTAGCAAAAGGGAAAAATCCCATCATAGAAAGAAGAAGATTTAGCGCAAAAGTCCTAAGTGCTACAGTTTTTCCACCCATATTGGCTCCTGTGATAACAGTTGTCCCGCTCTTTAATTCAATAGTTAGAGGGGTAAACTCTTTTTCTTGGGTTTTTAAAATATCTGCAACTTGAGGATTTATAACATCTTCAAAAAGTATTTTTATCTCGTCATTTATCGTGGGTTTCACTCCATTGTACTCGATTGCCAGTTTAGCCTTTGCCATCAAAAAATCGAACCTTCCTATAGCTTTTATATTTTTTTCAATAAGGTCTACATATTTGCGTAACTTTTCAGATAGACTCTTTTTTACCTCAAGTTCCTCTCTTTGTTCCAATGCGACTATATCAAGCCTTTTCTCCCTTAATTTTTCAATTTTTTCTCTGTCAGTTTCTGCAAATATCTGCCTCTCAATTTCCCTTTTCTTTTCTCTTATCTCTTTCAAATTACTAGAATATTCATCGTAAACATAAAAAGTAGCAATTCTCTTTTTCTGAGGGTCCAAAAGATCCAATACAGGAGTTAAAGAAACAAGCTTTATATCTTCAATATCTAAATTCAACCTTCCAATCAAAAGCCTTAACTCTTCGCTCAGTAGAGCGAAAATTTTTATCTCATAAAATTCCACCTCATCTAACACTTTCCCTTCTATGCACCTTTTAAGGCTGTTTCTTATATCTTTTATCTTGAATAGCGGTTTTAAAATCTTAAAAAATATTTCCTTATCCTTCTCTAAACTTTCCTTCAAAAGGTCGATGTACTCATATTCCCTTTCAAGTTTTTCTCTTTCTTCTCTCTTATAAGGCCTTGCATTTTTTAGCTCTTCTCTTCCATATGGAGTTATAACTTGAAGCTTTGAAATAACATAGTTAAATCCTACTTGTTCTCTTTCTTTTTCAGTTAAGAATTTAATATCAATCACCACCCATCACATCAAAGACAGGAAGATCTAATTTCTCTCTCAATCTATTTAAAAATTCTTTTCCATTATATCTGTAACCTGTAGGAGATATAGGATTTACAGTGACACAGATCAAATTTATAGGAAATACTACCCTAAAAATACCGCCCGCCTTTTGAAATTTCACGAAGGTCTCTTCTTCTATGAAAAGCTTCGTAGCATCCTCTGCCAAAAAGACTACTCCTTTATACTTATCAGTGGAAGTCATTACATCATTGATCAACTTATCTGTAATCACTCCTCTTATTACCACATACTTTGCTCCATTTAAATTCTCTACAATCTCTTTTGATGCATCAATAGCAGTTAATACCTCCACAGTTTTGTACTCTCCGCCTTCATAAATAAACCCCAAATTTGAATTTTCAAGGATTTTACTAGCTTTTACAATTATCTCTCTATCGCTTTCTTTCTGCACTGTCAGAAGTTTTACTGTAAACACCGTTTCATCTATTGTCTTTTCCATATCAGGAGATAAAACAGCTCCTGTTGACAGAATAGTAGCCTCAGATACAGCTGGAGAAGCCTGGGTCTTTCTGTTTAAAGCCCCGTCTATAAAAACTTTATCTGCACCTATTGAGATCAAAAACTCGCTTATCCTCTTGAGGTCTTTAGTAATGGAAGGACCGGCAAGGTCCACATAGCCATCACTTAAAGCCCTCGCTACAATTATCTCTCCCATCGGAGTATATATACCTGTAGTTCCCACTATCTCCTTTGTTATATCGCTTCGGAAAAGTGCTTCTTTTGCTGTGGCAACTAAAGTGCCCTCTTCTACATAGATCCGCGGCTTTGGGAAAAAGGAAACCTGGTCATATTCCTCTCCATCTCTTCCTATAGAGGTAAGACCAAGGGTATAAATACCCCTGGCCTTACTGATAAGATAATTTAATACAGTTGTTTTTCCTACATTTTTTGCCATTCCTATTATAGAGATAGTCCTGTAATTTTTTATAAGGTCAAGAATATCACTTCTCATCTTTTCTCCTTCTCTTTTTCCTTTCTAAATTCTCTGGCTCTAATACTCCAATAGTATCCTTTTGCATAAGGCCTGCAACACCTTCAGATTTTGGAACTTCTTCATCGCATACACAAGGACCTGGAGTGTAATCTTTTGGCTCAACATACGTCACAATGACGCCTTCATAATTTCTCAAAACTATTTTATCATGGGACTGAGAAATTACGTAGTTTGGTCCAACAGGAATCTTTCCTCCTCCTCCCGGTGCATCAACTACAAATGTAGGTACGCAGTAACCAGAAGTGTGCCCTCTTAAACCTTCTATAATTTCAATACCTTTGGAAACGGGAGTTCTAAAATGAGAAAGCCCAAATGACAAATCGCACTGATAGATGTAGTAAGGTCTTACCCTTATTTTTACCAATTCATGCACCAGCTTTTTCATAACATGGACACAGTCATTTACTCCCCTTAGAAGTACTGTCTGGTTTCCTAATGGTATTCCAGCATCTGCTAGCATTTCACATGCTCTCTTTGAATCCTCTGTTATCTCATGCGGATGGTTGAAGTGGGTGTTGAGCCATATTGGATGATATTTTTTAAGCATATTGACAAGCTCCGGAGTTATTCTCATAGGCAGCACTACAGGTACTGATGAACCAATTCTTATTATCTCCACATGAGGAATTTCTCTTAATCTCTTTATAATTTCTTCAAGCCGTGAATCAGATAAAGTGAGAGGATCTCCACCTGAGATCAGCACATCTCTTATCTGTGGGGTATTCCTTATATACTCAATCTGCTTTTCTATTTTATCCATCGGCATGGGAGCATCAGTTTCTCCAGCAAACCTTCTCCTTGTGCAGTGTCTGCAGTACATGGAGCACTGGTCTGTAACAAGCATCAATACCCTGTCAGGATACCTGTGGGTAAGTCCAGGTACAGGTGAATCCACATCCTCATAAAGCGGGTCCACTAAGTCCTCCGGTGCCTGATAAAGCTCATGGATTGTCGGCACTGCTCTTTTTCTTATCGGGTCATTAGGGTCATTGGGGTCTATCAAAGAAAGGTAATAGGGCGTAATTGCCATTCTCAACTTCTGCAATGCCTTAGAAATAGCTTCTTCCTCTTCTTCCGACAATGGAAGGTATTTTTTCAACTCTTCCACTGTCTCTATTCTATTTGCAATCTGCCACTTCCAGTTGTACCAATCGCTGTCTGGTACATGCCCAAAAAGTTCATGTCTTCTGTTAACTCTCATTTTATACATCTCCCCCTTAAATTCATTACAGCTGTCCTCATTTAGCATACATTTCTTCAAAAACTTTTCTCAATTTTTCATTTTCCCTGAGCTCCTGCAGCGTAATTTCTGCGTGGTCTTTTGTATATCCGTTTCCTATGATCATTGTTATATCCTTCCCAACCCCTTCTGCTCCTAAGGCTGCTTTTGTGAAGCTTGTCGCCATGGAGAAGAAGTAGGCAATTCCTTCATCTCTCACAGGTAAAATTGTGGACATTTCTGTGTTAGGCGTATTTACACAGTTTATAGCGATATCTACTTCTTTTCCTCCGTTGGCCTTTAGAACTTTATCCAAAACTTCCAAAGGCTTTTGAGCATCCGCTATAACTACCTCGTGGCATATATCCAGTTCTTCCACCTTTTTCTTTGCTTCTTCCCTTCTCACCACACCTATAACCTTTCCAGTAGGACCTACTCTCTTCTTAGCTTCATAGCAACATAGCATACCGGATTTCCCATTTGCTCCTAACACCATGACACTCTGACCGGGCTTTACCAATTTAGCAGTCTGAGCAGGAGCTCCAGCAACGTCTAAAGCTGCTAAAGCCAAGGTCTCTTCCATATCCTCAGGAAGCTTCGCATAAATCCCGCTCTCAAAAAGTATTGCCTTACCCTTTATTTCAACTCTTTCTATATCCATCTTTATATCCAAAATCTCATCTATTCTAAGAGGTGTAAGAGTTAATGAAACGAGCGTCGCAATCTTATCTCCTACTTTGAGGTCCCTTTTCCCGACCAGAGCTTCTCCTATTTTTTCTACTCTGCCTATCAGCATTCCCCCAGAACCTGTGACAGGGTTTTGCATTTTCCCTCTCTCATTTACTATCTCGAGGATCTTCTTCTTTATCTTCTCAGGATCTCCCCCTGCCTCCTCTTTTAACTGGGTAAAGCTTGCAGAATCTATGTTCAAAGCTATAACATCAATCAATATCTCATTATCATAAAGCACACTCATATCATTAGAAATTTTATAAGCGGCTTGAGGTAAAACCCCTTTTGGCTCAATCACTCTATGAGAACCGTATTTGCATCCCATCATAAGCATATCCTCCTCCTTCTTCGAATTTTACACATCCATATATTTTACATCATCTGGAATAATTAAATTTGCCTCTGTCAAAGACTTGACCTCTTCAATAGATGTATCCCTGTGAATTTCTTTGAGAAGCAGTCCCTCTTTTGTCACTTCTATCACTGCAAGCTCTGTAACTATAAGACTCACTTTGCCTTTGGCCGTGAGAGGAAGGCGGCATTTTTTCAAAATCTTTGGCTGCCCTTTAGCAGTATGCTGCATAGCCACAATTACTCTTTTGGCTCCTGTAGCAAGGTCCATTGCTCCGCCCATGCCAGGAACTAACTTTCCAGGTATTATCCAGTTAGCTAAATTTCCCTCTTCATCTACCTCCAATGCCCCCAGCACGGTAACGTCCACATGTCCTCCTCTTATAAGTGCAAAGGAAAATGCGCTGTCAAAAAACGCTGCGCCAGGCATAACTGTCACATACTGCCCGCCGGCATTAATTATATTTACATCCTCTTTTCCGGGCTCTGGCATAGGTCCCATACCTGTAATTCCATTCTCTGATTGGAATATGACGTGCACCCCTTCGGGAATGTAATTGGCTACTAGAGTGGGAAGACCAATTCCCAAATTCACCAGCTCTCCATGTTTGAGCTCTTTTGCAATTCTTTTTGCTATTATCTGCTTTGCCAGTTCCTGATCAGTTATCATCGCCTTCCCCTCCTTTTACGATATAATCCACTAATACTCCTGGCGTCATGACATCTTCTGGCTTTATTTCTCCTACTTTGACTATTTTTTCTGCCTCAACGATAACTGTTTTAGCTGCAAGAGCCATTATAGGATTGAAATTTCTCGTCGTACCTTTGTAATAGATATTTCCAAACTCATCTACAATACTTCCTCTAATAAGCGCTATATCTGCTCCCAGTGGAAGTTCAAGGAGATACTCTTTTCCATTCACAGTTATTTTTTGTTTCCCTTCTTCTACCATTGTGCCGACTCCTGTAGGAGTCAAGATACCTCCCAAACCTGCTCCATAAGCTCTTATCCTTTCTGCAAGTGTCCCCTGTGGAACGAGCTCTACTTCAATTTTTCCTTCATTCATCAATTTTCCTGTAACAGGGTTAGTACCTATATGAGAAGTTATAACTTTCTTCACAAGGCCGGCCACAACCAAACGCCCTATACCCCTGTCTGGAAAACTGGTATCATTGGCAATTATAGTAAGGTCTTTAACGTTTAATTCTATGAGAAGGTCAATTAATTTCTCAGGTGTGCCATTTGCAAGAAATCCACCGATCATCAAGGTCATTCCATCTTTAAATAAAGGCTTCAACTCTTCAAAAGTAACAACCTTCCTCATGGCTTCACCTCTAACCCTAATATTTTTCTGGCCTCATCAGGGGTTGCAATTTCTCTACCTAACTCTCTAGCAATTCTCACTACTTTTTCTACAAGCTCACCATTGGACTTTGCCAGAACGCCTTTTTCGAGGTATACGTTATCCTCAAAGCCAACTCTCACATGACCTCCTGCAAGTATAGACATAGTAGCTACAGGGAATTCATAGCGTCCTATTCCTGTAGCAGTAAATGTGCTTCCTGGAGGAATGCTTTCTTTAAGAAATACAAAGTCCCTCATCTCAGCTGAAATTCCGCCATTTACTCCCATCACAAAATTGAAGTGCATCGGAGCCTTTATATACCCTTTTTTGTGAAGCCTTATCGCTGTATCTATCATTCCTTTGTCAAATACTTCAAGTTCCGGCTTCACTCCCAGTTCATTCATCTTGGTGGCAAATTCTATTATCATGTTTTCTGTATTTACAAATATTTCATCTCCGCCAAAATTCATTGTGCCACAGTCTAGTGATGCCATCTCTGGCTTTAAGTAAACCGGCTGTAACCTTTCTTCTGCAGTCATGCCAACAGCTCCACCAGTTGAAGGCTGGATTATGACATCAGGGCATTTTGCTTTAATCGCTTCAATCACTTCTCTGAATCTTTCTTTGTCCTGTGTAGGGGTACCATCATCATACCTTACGTGCAAGTGAATTATGCTAGCTCCTGCGTTATATGCAGATAAAGCCTCTCTCACCATCTCCTCAACAGTATAAGGCACATTAGGATTATGCTTCTTTGTGACCTCAGCTCCGCATATAGCCGCAGTAATTATCAATTTCTCCACCCTTCACTCACCTACCCTTCTTTTTTGTACCTCTGCTTTTCTTTTGGCACAACACAGGTGCCACTCGCCCTGCACACTACAATAGGTTCTTCCAGCACTTCTGCCGCAGAATCACTGATATCAGGCCTTGCTGCTATCACCTTTTTCGCCTCAAAGACCATCTTTCTCGACGTATTTCCAACCTCCACTATTTCTCCTGTGGCTTCTATAAAATCCCCCGCATACACTGGCGCCAAAAATTCTACACTGTCATAAGCTCTAAAAAGCCCCTCATCTCCATCGTGCCTTATCAAAAGCTCTGTCGCCACATCCCCAAAAAGCTGTAAAATTCTCGCTCCATCTACTAAATTTCCTCCATAGTGAGCATCATGAAGGCTCATCCTGACTCTTATTGTGGCTTTCAACATGTATCCCCTCCCTTCTCAAATTCCTTGAAAACCTCTTCTCAAACTTTTATGCAAAATCCATACCAAGCATTGAGTAAAAAGAAAAAAGGCCATTTTTCGGCCTTTTCCTATAAAAGATTCACAGCTCGTTCTGATAAAAACCCATCTTATGCTGAAAATTAAGCATTAGGCGCAAAATTAAATATTTATTTTTAACATTTTTATTTTGTATTGTAAAGTCTGTCTCGGAATACCCAAAATTTCTGCTGCTCTACTTATATTCCCATTTGTCTTTTTTAAAGTTTTAGTAATAAGCTCATATTCAACTTTTGCTAGAAAGCTTCTGAGATCCCCTTCTATCCCGATAGTATCTACTGCTATCTCTTTTTCTCCCTCTATAAAGGCATTTCTTAAAATGTGGTCAGGAAGGTCATGCAACTGAATTATTTCACCTTCGCAAAAATTAGCCGCATACTCTATAACTCCCTTTAATTCCCGCACATTTCCCGGCCAGGACAAACTCATCAGCGCTCTTTCCACCTCTTCGCTTATCCCTTTTATATCCTTCCCCAATTGCCAATTAAATTCCTTGATAAAGTGCTTAACTAAAAGAGGAATATCACTTTTTCTCTCCCTAAGAGGTGGCACATACAAGACAATGGTACTTAATCGATAAAAAAGGTCAGGTCTTAAAATTTTCTTCTCTAAAGCTTCATAAGGAGAAATGTTAGAAGCAGCAATAACTCTCACATCTACTTTTCGAACCTTACTATCTCCTATTCTCCTTATATACCCTTCCTGCAAAAAGCGTAAAAGCTTTGCCTGAAGGTCAAAACTTAAAGAAGTAATCTCATCCAAAAATAATGTCCCTCCGTCAGCCAGCTCTACCAGACCAGGGCGATTTTCTGCACCAGTAAAGCTTCCCTTTACTGTTCCAAAAAGTATTGACTCCATCAAATTTTCAGGAAGGGCTGCGCAATTTTGAGCAATAAAAGGTCCATTCTTCCTTGGACTAGCATTATGAATTGCCTGTACTAAAAGCTCTTTGCCCGTACCTGTCTCACCATATACAAACACTGGCGAATTGCTTTTTGCAATTTTTTGAGCCTTGCACTTTAGTTCTGTAATTACTTTGGATTCTCCAATAATATCATCAAAAGTATAATAAGCTTCCTCGTTTTCTTTTACAGCACTTTTCTTTCTGTTATTTCGCACTTCTTCTCGCAAATCAATCACTTTTGTCATAAGATTTTTTATTTCAGAGAGGTTTTTAGAAATATCAATAGCCCCGCATATTTCTCCATCGATTACAATGGGGAGAGTAATAGTAAAAAGGCTGACTTTTTGTCCATAGCAATTTGTAATTTCCTGCTCATGTCCGACAACAGGTTCCCCTGTCCTTAAAACTTTTAAAATTGTACTTTCTCTATTAGAAAGGGATGGAAACATAGCTAAAACGTGCTTTCCAATCGCTTCATCTATAGGAATTCCATCAATTTGAGAAGAAGCTTTATTATAATAAATTGTATAACCCTCTTTATCAGTGATTTGTACACCCCAATCAATGTTTTCTAATAATATCTCCAGCGCTTTTTGGTAAAATTCCTGAGGTAATCCTTTTAACCTCAAATCCATCTTACTCCCCCTTTGAGAGTAAAATTAAAAGCAAAAACACCGAAAATATTTTCGACATGTAAGTATTTCTTCATTTCTAACAAAAAAGCGCTATTTATGCAATGAAAATATTTTCACTGCATAAATAGCGCTTCATGGGAGGTCCCATGACAGTGGTAAACTTTGTGTTTACCACCAAGGATGAGCTCAAGAACAAGCTCACCCTTTCGGCAGCCAAACCTTCTTCAGCGAGTATTGGAGGTTCTTCTCCTTAACACCTCGCCAAATACATGCTTGGCAGCTCCTCTATTTATGCGCTATTAAAATATCTATTTTTGATGTAAAGCTTATCAAAGTGCAATTATATTATATCACATTTTGAAAGCGGGAGCAATAAGCCCTTAAATATAAAAAAAGAATGCCCGGAAGCATTCTCAATCCAAAAGTTCCCTATAAAGCTTCATAAGGCTTTCATTTATATTGTCTATCTCAAGCATTATGCCGGTTAAATCTTTTCCATCTTTCTTGTCTAGTATCTCCTGAAGTTTGTTAAACGCCTTTTCACTTCTCAATTTCATCTCTTCTAATTTATTGTTAAGCTCCAGTTTAAACTTTTCTTTATCCTCAACCTCTCCTTTTATAAGCTCTTCCTTATCAAAATCGTAAACATCGTACCTTGATGGAATCAAAGTCTCTATGCCAAATTGTGCTTCTATCTTATCAGCCAGTTCTTCCTGAGCTTCGTCTTCTCCGTGCACAATGAATATCTTCTTGGGCTTTTTCTCAAAATTAGAAATCCATTCCAGTATACCTCTTTGGTCGGCATGACCTGAAAAACTCTCAATATATTCAATTTCAGCCTTAACGTGTATATCCTCTCCAAGTATCTTCACATCTTTTTCTCCATCTAAAAGTTTCCTCCCTAAAGTGCCTTTTGCCTGATACCCAACAAAAAGGACTGTGCACTCCGGCCTCCATAAATTGTGCTTTAGGTGGTGCTTTATCCTACCTGCCTCACACATGCCGCTAGCTGAGATAATTATCATGGGCGTCTTAATCTCATTCAAAGCCTTAGACTCTTCCGCACTGTGGGTAAAGTGCAAATTGGGAAAATCTAAAGGCAATTCTCCTTTTTTGATGTATTCCCTCGCTTCATCATCCAAGCACTCTGGATGCTTTGCAAACACATCTGTTATTGAGGTGGCAAGAGGACTGTCTACATACACAGGGATGTTGTTCAAAAATTCTATCTCATCTTTGTACAAATCCCTTTCCCTGTGAAGCTCATATAATATCTCTTGAGTCCTTCCAACGGCAAAAGAAGGAATAATAACATTTCCCCCTCTTTTAATAGTGCGTGTTATAATCTCCATCAACCTTTTCGCCCTATCAGAGACCTCCTCATGAATCCTATTGCCGTATGTAGACTCACAGAGAACATAATCAGCCTCATTTATAGGAGTTACATCTCTCAAAAGAGGCACCTTTTTATTCCCTAGATCTCCTGAAAACACTATTTTAGTCTCTTTTCCCTTTTCATTTACCCACACCTCAATTATAGACGAGCCAAGTATATGCCCAGCATCATTAAATCTCACTTTTATATGAGGTGCAGGCTCTATCACTTCCCCGTAGTCAACACCATAAAATATGCTTATAGATTCTTCTGCCTCTTCAGCCGTATAAAGTGGATCCCTCAAAGGCTTTCCAGCCCTTTTCCTCTTTCTGTTCTTCCACTCGCTTTCCATTTCCTGGATGTGCCCGCTATCCGGCAGCATGTACCTGCACAGGTCAACTGTAGCATGAGTTGCGTAAATCCTCTTTCTGTAGCCCCTTTTGTAAAGCACAGGAATTCTGCCACTGTGGTCTATATGAGCATGGGTTAAAAGTACGAAATCGATATCTTTTATATCAAAAATAAATTCTTGATAGTTTAGCTCGTCTTCTACTTCTCCACCCTGAAACATGCCACAGTCCACTAAAAACCTGGCATTTTCCGTCTCCACAAGGTAGCATGAACCTGTAACTTCCTTAGCAGCTCCCAAAAAAGTTATTTTCACAGTAAATCCCCTTTCATTTTAGAAATTATAGTTATCTTCAAGCCATTTGCTTAGGTTATGAATAGTGTTTAAAGTATTAAAAACTATTCAAAATTTTATTAAACACTATTCTTTGTTAGGCTATATTCAGCCTAACTGGGTGTAACCCCACACCCTCTATCCCCTCTGCAAATGCTTCGGGGAATACTTTTCTTACGATATTATAAGCACTATTAACATCAGCATTTATTAAAATTCCTTTATTACTCCTAAACAAACCCCTTTTTATTCTCCTTTGTGGATTGTAGTTTGTTTTGTTAATTTCTTCCCCATCTAAAAAACTACAGCCACTGGTGTAACTTTCTTCTACAAGCACAAAGTTTATACCTTCTTCCTTGCATTTATACTCAAGCATGTTTATGAAATCACTAAAAGGAATGTTAACAAAATTTTGATTATTTACCTTTCCTAATTCTATTTCCTGCTTCCATCCAGAATTGTATCCTATTACAATTGTGTCTATGTCATGTTGTTTGCACCAGTTGACTATAAATCTACTTATTTTATGCATAAGGTCTTTTATTTTGTTATTCCTTTTTAGAGTTAGTTTTTCAATCCTATTGCTGGTACCTCTGTCTCCTACATAACTCATTAACTCTGCCTTTTTCTTGTTGTAATATTGATTTATTGACTTAATAACTTTGCCATTAATAACAATAGGCTTTATGCCTATGTTATTTACCAAAGTTACAAAGTTATTAAGCCCTAAATCTATGCCCGCTATTCTTTTTGAGGGCTTCTTTGTTTCAACTACTTCTTTTTCATAGACTATTTCAATAACATAAACACTTCCTTTTGGGATTATCCTGACTTCTTTTAATTTGCCTGTTATTCTTGTTTTTAGCTTTAAATTTGTTTTTGGGAAACTCAAATGCCCATCTTTAATTTTACACTGTTGATTTGTAAATATAGCAACGCTTCTTCCATTTTTCTTTTTGTATTTTGGTAAATTAGGTCTGCCATTAAACTTTTCTTTATCTTCGTCCCATTCTTTCATTGCTCTAAAAAATGACTTCCAGTTTCTATCGAGAAGTCTTAAGGTTTGTTGTGCTGTTTGTGCTGGTAAGTTTTTGTATGTTTCGTGTTCTTTTAACATCTTATTGAGTTTCCTGTACCTTATCCATTTTTTGTTGTTTATAAATTCCTGCCTTGTAATGTAGTTGGCGTAATTGTATAAGTTTTTTGCTGCAAAGCATATTTCATCACAATAAGGCCATAATTCATGATTCTTATTTATCTGTATCTGTTCTACTCTCTTGACTATTATCTTCAAACACCTCGTTTTCTAAAAACTTTCTTATTTTTTGAATTTTTCCTTTGCTGTAGAATTTCATACTGTAACAGTGCAGCAAACTTATAATTTCTTCAATTATTTCCTGAGAATCAAGCTTCTCATTACCAACTTCTGATACAACAACTATTTCAGTATTAAACTTTCTAAATAAATGTTTAAACAATTCAAATCCTGCTCTGCTTAACCTGTCTTTGTAAGCTATAATAACCATCTCTACTTTACCCGCAAGAACATCATCAAGCATTTTAAAAAATTCATTTCTTTTTTCAAAGCTAATTCCACTTGCTATGTCAGAAAATACTCCATGTATTTTATAGCCATTATTAAAACAAAACTGTTTTAATAATTCAATTTGATTTTCTAAATCCCTCTTTTGTTTTGGGGTTGAAACCCTTGCATAAATATATGTTTTTCTTTCAACGCCTTTCATAAAAATTTTGTATACGTCTTCTTCATTATAATCATAAAATCCATTTGGCATAACTGTTACTCTTATTTTTCCTTCTTTTACATATTTGGTTAGCGTTGGCCTTGATATTTTTAATAATTCCAGAACCTCTTTTGCTTTCATATTTGCATCACCATAAATATTATAGTATAACCCACAAAGCAAATATATTTTATTAAAAACTTTAATATGTTTAAAACCCTTTAATTATTTTTTGTCACTATATAAGATATATACATTACAAAATCTTCCAGTCGGTTTTTCAGTATGTCTACAATTACTCTTTCTTCAATTTTGAATCCCCCCCTCTAGCCCCCAATACCTTAGCATATCTTCTTTTATGTTTTCCTCATTCACTTCCTGCGCCACTCTTTTTAACAATATTAGATTTTTTTGCAACTCTTTTATTTTAGAATTTATTGTTTCTATTATACTCTTAGTCACTATTCTCACCCACATTTTCTTTAATCCATTCTTTAACAATGTCCATTTGCACTTTTCTAAAATATTCCATGTCCATATATTCTCTTAAAGTTTTCACCTCAAAATCAACTCTAACGTCTTCACTTTCTTCAAAGATGATCTTTCCATACTTTATAACCTGATGCCTTAATACTGAGTTTGCCTCATTTAATATCACTAAATCCACGTCGTCTCTTTTAAATATCTCCACTAGATCACCAATGAGTTCCAATTTTTCAAACAGGGTATAATCTCCACCTAAAAGCACTGCAATATCAAGGTCACTATTCTTTCTGTTAGTTCCTTTAGCATAAGATCCAAATACATAAACCAATTTTATGTCATATTTTTCCTGTAAATAGCTTAAATTACTTCTAAATATTTCTTCTACTTCTTTTAAATTACTCTGGACCACTACAGACACCTCTTTAAAAAAGCATACTTATCATCTTAATTTTATTACTACTTCTCTTCTATAATAGATTCCATTTCATTTACAAATTTTTCAACATCCCTTTTCAGACTATTTACAGTTTCCGGAAAAATCTCTAACAATCTTGCTATTCGCTCAGGTATAAGATTAAATCCATAAATATTTCTAAAAACATGTCTAAATCCCCTAAATTCATTAAGCAATAATTTAGTACCTGCACTTATAAAAGCTGGTCTTGTACCTTCTATCGGTACACACATTTGCTCAAGCAATTCTAAATGCCATTCAGCTCCAGATGGAATAAAACCATCTATATTTTTTGCAATAATTCTAAACATATTTTCAACAGCAGTATAAAAATCATGGAAAATAGAACCAACAGCTCTTAAAACAAAATCATCAGTTAGTTTTTTCTTCAAAGTTTTACTGTTAAACATCCCTCTGTCTTTTAAAATATCATACAATTTTTGTATATTATCAAGTTCTATTTTAAGTCTTGCTGAAATAACTTTTATTTTATTAACATCCATTACCCTATTTCTCTCCCCTCTTTCTCTATTTCTTTTAACAAAGCTTCCGTAGTGTCTCGTTGTGTAACTATACTCACTTTATAAGGCCTTGCAATATTCTCTATCTCAAGAAACATTGTCCAGTAGTTAAACCTATCATCATCCCAGCCATCTATAAAAATATCAATATCTGAAAACTCCCAAAAATCAAACTCCCTTGCCAGTGATCCGTACAAGACAACTTTACTCACGTTGTATTTTTCTTTTAAAAATTTAGCAATCTTATAAGCTTTATCTAATGCTTCCCTTTTTCGTACTTCTAGTATTTCTTTCTCTTTTTCACTTCTTATACGCCAATTTTCACGTATTTTCTTTTTCTCTTCATCAGTGATACTCATCTTCCTCACCACACAAAATTCTTTACATATATTATACCATTTCATAGCATTCATATTATTCATCCAGCAAAGCTTAGAAAAAACGCCATATTTAAAACCGTCATTAAAAATTTAAAAAATTATAAAGTTTTTAATAAAATCGCCGTAAAATAGCCAGAAACCTATTTCACCTCATTTTAAAACCTTAATCAGCCCCTTTCACAACTGCAAGAGGAATAAGCTTTGCAACAGGTATAGTAATGCCTCTCTCTTCAAAGACAGAAACTACTGTTTCTACATCTTTATACGCAAGAGGAGATTCATCTACAATGTCTTTATAAGAGCGGACATTGTACACCACATCTCCCATAGACCTTTCAAATTCCTCTTTGCTTATCTTCTTAGCCTGATTTCTAGAAAGCCTTCGTCCTGCTCCGTGATTTACAGAATAAAATGTCTCTGCTGCTTTTTCTGTTCCGACCACCACATAGGAACCTGTACCCATACTGCCAGGAATTAGAGCAGGATGTCCTGTATCTCTATAGGAAGGTGGGTTTTGCGGATGTCCTGCCGGTAAAGCCCTTGTAGCTCCTTTCCTGTGAACAAGCATCCTTTTCCCCCCATGTACTTCCCACTTAGCGATATTGTGAGCAACGTCATACACAAGTTTAAACCCCATCTCTTCTTCCGATTTTTTTAAAACATCCTCAAAAGCCCTTATCACATCAAACATGATTATCTGCCTGTTTGAAAAAGCAAAATTCACCGCAGCCGCCATCGCCTTATAGTAATTCTGCCCTTCCTTTGACTTTATAGGGGCTGCTGCAAGCCCTTTTTCCGGTACCTCAATCCCATACCTCTTAGCTGCTTCCCACAGAATCTTTGTATAATCCGTAGCAATCTGATGGCCAAACCCTCTGCTTCCCGTGTGAATCATCACAGCAAGCTGTCCTTTAAAAAGCCCAAATTTCTCTGCCAGATTCTCCTCTAAAATCTCCTCAACTTTCTGAATTTCTATAAAGTGATTGCCTCCTCCCAGGGTCCCCAGCTGTTCTTCTCCTCTTTCCTGAGCTTCTTCTGATACCGCCGAAATATCGGCTCCTTCAAGTTTCCCTCCCTCTTCAATATACTCCAAATCAGACTTTTTGCCAAAACCTGCTTTAATCACCGCTTCAACTCCATTGTGCACAACATCGTCAAAAATTACCCGGGTAATACCCTTATGCCTTCCTTTTTTGCCTATCCCGGTCGGAACGTAATGTTCAATCCTCTCTATCAACTTATACAGTATATCTTTTGTAAAATAGTCTGCCTCAAGGTCAGACCTTATAAGTCTCACACCACAATTTATATCATACCCTACTGCTCCGGCCGAAATCACCCCTTTTTCTTCTATAGCCATGACTCCCCCTATCGGAAGTCCAAAACCTTCGTGAATATCCGGCATGCCAATCACCGGTTCTACTACACCAGGGAGGCTTGCAGCATTAACAAGCTGCCTTAAGGATTGGTCATCTCTCAAAAGCTCTTTTAAACTATCATTTACATAGACGACAGCGTCAACCCTCATCTTCCCAAACTTGGGAATTCTCCATTTATTTACCCCATCCTTCACCAGGGTATAGCCTTGAATAATATCCACAGCCATATTTTCACCTCCCCACTTTCTGTGATTTCATTATACCACAATCTAGAATAGAAAGCATGAAAAAGGGCCCATTAGGGGCCCATTAAATTTTTTTACAAGCTTCTTTTCAAAAGGTCTAAATGCTCTAAACTTATGGGCACTTCGCTTATTAACTTCAAATTCACCTTGCCCTGTTCATCTACTTCTACATTGTGAAACAAAAATACTCCTCTGTCCAAGTCAAAAGTGAATGTGCCGAGCTTTTTTCTTTTTAGATAGGAATGCAATCTTTTCATTTTCCTGGTCATCTAAACTGTGACAAACTCTCCAGTTTAGACGGCTGGGGTATTTGTAGTCCGCCTTTCAGGCTGTCCCAGCCCCAACTGGCGGTATTTGGGAAGCCTGCGCCCCCGTCTCAAGAAACGGGAACTCACGCCAATACTTGGTCCCCCACTTGCCCTGAATTAACATCCTCTTCAGGACAGAAAAGTCTCTTCGCACCTTCTCAGGGGAGAGTGGTGTTACCACCGCTACCTTGAGAACTTGCCAGAAATCATAGGTACTAAAACTTGTTCCATCCAGAGGTCTTAGCACCCTTCCTGGCTCACTCTTAAGGCCTTGTAGAAATTCTATTGCTTTCTTTATTTCTTTTAATTCTTCTAATTTCTCTACAGTCAATGTGTTGAGAAGTTTTATATAATTGTCTGGTATTCTTTTTTCTAATCCAAGTCCTTTTTTCCATCCTGCCTGTACTTTTGCCTATTACGTACTTTCTTTCACCTACATTTATCCTCAAGAAAATACCATTTTCATTTATCTCTATTCTTGTGTTGAGATTTCCTTTCCTTTTTTCTTGCTATTTAATTTTTCATATGCTTTTCCGTTTATATGACGTTTCCTAAATTTCTCAAATAACTTTAAATCTAATACGATTTGTTTGTCTTTCTCTTTATCAAAAACAAGTTTAGCTTGGATTGTTAACATGTTTTTTGCCACCTCTTTGACCGTAAATTCTTGCCGTAAATGAGGTGACTATTGCTATTAAATCTTCTGCCAATTCTTTGTTTATCTCTTCTTTATTCTCTTCTCCACTTAAAACTATAAGTTCTACCCCCAAACTTTCCATGAAAAATTTAAGATATTCAAACCCAAATCTTGCTAGTCTATCAGGGTATTCTACTACAACTTTTTCAACTTCTCCTCTTTTAACCTTGTTCAAAAGTTTCAATAGTCCTCTCCTGTTTTCACTTACTCCGCTTGCTATTTCAGATATCACTTCATACTGCCAACCTTGAGAATTAGCGTATTCTTCAAGTCTTCTAATTTGATTCTTAAGATATTCTTCTTGCTTTTTTGTGGATACTTTCGCATATAAAACTACTTTCGGTTTCGGCTTTTCTTCTATCATACCTAATAACTTCTCTATGTCTTCTTTTTTGTATCTTTTTCTTCCTTTTGGTGTTCTAACTGGAGTTATTAACCCTTCCTTTTCCCAATTTATTAATGTTCTTCTACTGATATCATATATCTCTTTAACTTTTTGCATACTCAGCAGCATCTATTATCACTTAGTTAAAATTATATTTTTTTGCATCATTATTTTCAACTGTTTTTGTCTCCAATCACCGCAAATTCTTCCGGGCCATCAACTGCTTCTTCTAATTCTTCCCAATATTCTTCCATCTCTTTTTGTATGTCAGGACGTTTGAAATATACTGCCGCAAGGAGCTTCCCACCGTATTTCTCATTTAGACATGCTGCTATTATTAAATCTCCTCCAGTTCACAACAGTGGGCAAAACCTTTCCACGTTCCTTTTCGGGGTATATATACCACATTAAATCAGCAAGGCCATTTGCTGCCTCTTCTTCGTCTGCTGTTGTTTCTTCTACGTCAATAATTGCCTTACAGGCTTCCAGTTCCCTGATGAACATTGCTCAACAACTAATGTGTGGGCAATTTCATTGTCGTTTAGGTAAGGGAAAACAAGGTTAAAAGTACGCTGCTTCCTGATTTTGGGACGGCAGTAGTTAATTATGATTTTATCTTCCTTGTCTTTTATTTCAGCCATTTTTATTCTCCCTTCTATTTAAACCAAGTTTCTTCTATCTGTTCCTTTATTAATTTCCTTTAAATCTTTGTTTTTTATTTTTATTGGAAAAGTTGGCCATTCATTAACTTTCCATTCATTATTTTCTTTTTTTATCATTAATAACATATAAGGGCTACCCTCTAACCAACGTGTATAGCTTATGGGCAGCCCCTTTAATAAATACCGCTTTCTAAACCTTAAATTGCTCTACTTGTTTCTCAATACGTTTAGCAACTTCTAAAACTTGCTGTGCGTTTGCAGCTATCTCTTGTGTAGATGCAGCAAGTTCCTCGGCAGATGCCGATATCTCTTCAGCAGACGCTGATGTCTCCTCTGAAACTGCGCTTATGTTCTCAACACGTTCTAATACTATGTCTTTTGCTTTTCCGGTATTATCTACTTCTGTATATGTTGCTTTAATCATCGGTGCTATAGCTGCTACTGATTCTAATATGTTGTCAAAAGCCTTTATGGTATTCTCTACCTTTTCTAATTGATTATTCACTTGAGCAGTCACTTCTTCAGAAGTCTTTACAACCTCATCAGTTCCTGAGGTTATATCGTTTAATAAAGCGCTTATCTTATCAGAAGATACACGAGTTTGCTCTGCAAGTTTTCTTATTTCATCTGCTACAACTGCAAAACCTCGTCCTGCGTCTCCAGCTCTTGCTGCTTCAATAGCTGCATTTAATGCTAATAAATTCGTTTGCTCTGCTATTCCCTTTATAATCTCTAAAATCTCTCCTACCTGTCCTACTGAACCTTTAAGAATTCCAAGTTTTTCAACTACTACCTCAAATGCTTCACGCACTCCATTAATTGAAGAAATAAGGTCGTCTAACTCTTTCTTGCCGGTATTTGCCAATCGAGAGGTTTCTTCACTATTTTCCTTTACGTGACCAAGTTCATTGTATACTTTTTCTAAGCTTGTCGTTATATTACCTATAAGAGATACTATTTCTTGCAAATCTTGGGCTTGGTTAGATGCCCCAGAAGCCACCTCTTGAATGGCTTTTGCAACGTCATTGGAAGAAGCAGCTATTTCTTGTGAGACAGCACTCAAGGCTTCTGAGTTTTTAGTTAATGTCTCTACACTGATTTTCAGTTCTGAAAGCATCGGTCTAATATTGGCCTGCAGTTTATTGATAGCCTCTGCAAGCCTGCCTATTTCGTCATGGCGCCTAAGAAATTGCTCAGCAACATTTCCTGTAAAGTCACCATTTGCTACAGTTTCTAAATAACTGACGCCAAGTAAGATTGGATTAGCAATATTTCTTGCCAAGAATAAACCAATAATCACGGCTAAAACAGAAATTATTGCTAATATTACTAGCGTATAGACAATACTCTTGTTAAGTTTCGCTGCATACTCAGATTGCGGCATCGTCGCTATAGCTATCCACCCTGTTAGTTTTGATTGCTCAAAACCCGAAATTTTATCTTCACCACCAAATCTATATTTTAAGCTGCCGCTTTTGTTGTTAACAATTGTCTTACCAAAGTCGTATTTTTCCGCTATATTTGTAAGTATCATTTCTTTCGTGGGGTGAACAATTATTGTTCCATTTTCCGTAAGTAAGGCTGCATAACCTTTTTCCCCTACTTTTGTCCTCGTAATATTGCTTTGAATTTGGTCTAAGCTTACATCTGCCCCCACAACAGCTGTTTTGCCATCTGCAAGCTTAAAAGCCTTTGCAACTGTGATAATCATTTTACCAGTACCTGCATCTTGATATGGTTCAGTAATGACTATATTTCCAAATGATTCTTCAGCTTTTTTATACCATGGCCTCGTTGTTGGATCAAACCCTTGTGAAAGTTCTGTCTTAGGGTATTCAAGATATTCTTTGTCAGCATTGCCTATATAAACAAATAAAGTATTTGAATCTGATTCCTTAACATTTCGTAATACTTCCATAGTTTTTGCGGTATCTCTACTAATAACATCCGGGTTTTTACTAATTGAATCAACTTCTGCTGACACTTTTTCAATGAAAGAGTCAATATAAGCTACTTTTTCTTTTGCAATTTGCCTTGCTAAACTACTAACTTGATATTCAACTAAACTTTTGCTTTGGTATAATGAAAGGCCTGCAGTCAAAATTGCAGGTAAAATTGATAATAGTATAAAAATCACAATTAGTTTTTGCTTTAACATCATGTTTGTGGAAAATTTGGTTTTCATAATTAAAGTTCCCCCTTTTTTACGTTATTTTTTGTTTTCTTCAACAAAGTTGTTGAATAAACAGCATATAAAAATAACATTCTTGATTGAATTATTGCTGCTCTTGACATTGCTTTCATTAGCACGTTTCCTCTCTGCCTTCACCACTTACCTTCTCCCTGCAGAGGTCTATTTCTATGCACCGGTTATAATCCGGGTGGATGCTTTCCTCTTTCACCTGGACAATAGTTCCTTTAACTGTCAAATTAACCTTAGAGCCTCGTCGTGTAATTCCTGCTGAAAGCCCGTCTATCAGCCGGAAAAGCCGGTGCATGGGTAGAAGACCATCAGGAAAATCGGGTGGCAGCTCTTCCTCAGTATGGTGATGATATTTGATAAGTTGGACAACGTTTTTATCAAGATGATATACATTTTTTGCTATTAAAGCACTTCTAAAAGCATGATACTTACCAGGTTCAAAGGCTTCCTTAGGATCCACAACTTCTCCAACTTTCAGAGGAGGTTGCACTTTACCAAGGTCATGAAAAATGGTTGCATTGACCAGCGTCTCTTTGTTTATAACTCCTAGTTCCATTAGTCCTTGCTCCCACAATTCGGCCAGCAATCGCAACATGTTTACTACATGTAGGTAAGTTCCTTCCTTTATCACTCCGGTAATCTTTATTTTCCCAGTAGACAGATCATATTCATCCTGGTATTCAACTATGGATTTAAGCTTAACTATCACCTTAGGATCGATGAAAAGATTTGCCAAAGCCTTCTCAAGTTCTTCATGAATATAGTTGAGCCTCTCAAAGTGTAATTGTGCTTCTTCCCTCAACTCCCTCTCTTTATCTCTCTCCTTCAAAGCCTCCTGTAAAAGCCCAGATACTGACAGTATACCTGCATTACCTTCAGTTGTGGTGAAATAGGGAAGGCGGTATCCTCTTTTCTCGGCCCAACGACTTATATCAGATAGTTCCCCAAGCACATTCAGGTAATCTTCTTCATTAATGGGACATATGAGTTTCTCTATACTCTTTTCCTTAATTTTTACCACAGCGGAGTCTTCTATAATAGTCTTCAATATATCTAAGCAGTTAAGCCAACCTACCGGCTCCCCTTTGTCATTTATTACTTGAAGGACAAAACTTTGTTGGCTGGTCATAATTTTCACGGCTTCTTCAATACTTAACCCTACTTTTATGCTTGGCACTTTGTTATATCTTGGAACCGGCATCATCTTTTTTGCCTCCTTAGTTCATCACATCGAAACCTTATAAATACTGCTATCACTTCTTTTTATTAAAGTGAACATCCTCTTTAGCGATTTTCAACTTCTTTCCTTCGTACCTTCAGAACTCGTATTTAGAAGCATTTCTTTTCCGTTGACTTCAAAGAGAAAATGTAGTTTAATTATAATTATCATCTTATCGTCTGTTTTAGCAATTCCTTCTACGAAAGCAGTATCTATTGTAGTAACAGGTGGTGGAGGTTCAATCGAGTTTTCGTCAATGGGTATTACTTCATGTACTGCATCGACTATTAAACCCGCCTTCTGACCCAATATTTCCACTATGATTATTCTGCTGTCTTTGCTTTTTCCCCTTTTCCCAATTCCAAAACGCTTTTTAAGGTCTATTACTGGTATGATTTTTCCTCTTAAATTTATTATTCCTTCTATAAATTCGGGCGTTTCAGGTATTTTTGTGATAGACACATCTTTGACAACTTCATGTACATCGAAGATATCTAGTCCATAAAGTTCTTCTGCCAGGCTAAAAACTACTATTTTTTTAGGCATTACTTTCCTCCTTTTCTCATGGTGGTTTTGAAAAAAACATAAAAAGCGACAGCCCATACCCAAGGCTGCCGCAGAAAATCAATTTTTATTTTTACACATCCTTCGGCAGCCCGGCTACCATGTCCCAATCAGGGATTTAGGCCCGTGGCTTTGCGCCCCCGCCTTTCGACGGGTTTGCCCTTATCGAAGGTTAATATTTTGCTAAACTATGCTAAAACTCAATTATATTCTACAATTTTTGCTATTTTTCGTCAAGAATTTTATAGATATTGGTCCATGAATAGGTATAGACATATTTACCCCACTTGGAGAATAATTGCAAAAACATTGAAGAAGAAAACACCATAAAAAGAATAGAGGCTGCCTCCCTTCTGTTTGGTATAATTAAAATGTGTGAAATCCTTTTTAAATGTCTCAAAAAACAGCAGAAATATGAAAAAGCAGCTTGAGAGCAGGGCCAATGCCTCTTTTTCCTCTAATAAAGCTCTATATACACCCTCTTGCCGCATTTTTTCAGGATTTGGGCCAGTTCCTCTACTATCTTGAGCTTGTCGCTTGCGCCTTCCGGCAGGTATGCATTCCGGTGGGCAGGATTAACCGCCCGCCCCACCAGAAAGCGGATGTGAGTGGAGCGGTTGACAAGCAGGTCTGCCAGCATTGAAGCTCCGTCCTTCTTTTTCCTTATATCGTCTAAGAAGTGGGGAGAAAAGGAATACGTGTTTACAAAATTTCTCAGTATCTCGACACACCTGCTTAAAGTTATCAAACCTTCGGTTACGAGGTCTATTCCCTCTATACTACCGACGGGAGGTATCGCCGGGTCGGCATAGTCCATATTTGTGACTACTTTCCTTCCAGTTTCCCTAGAAACAATATTTGCAGTAGTACCTCCGCAGACCACTTTTTTGCCTTCGCTGTCGATAAGTTTTTTCACGACTTCTGCATCCTTTGACCTATCTTCAGGAGGGCCAACTAGTACCGTGATCAGCTCCGACTTTCTTAAACCTACTCCCACGACCGTGGTATCGTCCCCCGGATTACCGGAATAAAGGTGGCTACACGTTTTGATCAGCTGGTCCACCATTTCCGACACGAAATATCTCCTTCTGTCAAGCCTCTGCAGGTATTCGGCCACATTAGGCCACTGCCATCCCACGTTCAGGACACCCCCCACCCCTGCGTGAATGACTCCGTCGCTTACCAGGAATATTTTATCCCCCGGAAAGGCTTCAAACCGGTACTCCAGAATCTTCCTCTCTTCCACCCTCAGTTCCCTGTAAGGTAGCTTAAGAACCTTTCCGTCCCGGATGTAGATCACAGGTGGATTATCAAATTCAAAAAGCCTTCCCTCTCCGTCATCGTTAATCTCGAGAATGGAAAAAGTGGAATAAGCAAGCTGCCGGACGCGGCACACTGGGAGAGTATTAATCAGGGTCTTGACCACTTCTTCTATGGAAGCCCTGTTTTTTATCATGGTAGAAGCAATCCTTACGGTAAGAGTGGAAAGTATACTGGCCTTTACCCCGCTCCCCAGGCCATCGGCCATTACGGCAATTATGCCGTCTTCGGATTGCACAACCTCAACGCTGTCCCCGCACAGCTCTTCTCCTTTTTTGGTAAGGCTTTTGGTGAACACTTCAGCAAAGATCTTCACTTTTCTTCTTCCCTGCCTTTAACCAGTTCTATAAGCTTAAGGAGCAGCATCTTGCTCTCCGCCGTCGTCTCTCCCAGCAGTCCCGCTATTTCTTGGGCGACGCGCATCTGCCTGTTTATTACTTCCTGGGCCTTCTCCAGGGTCTCCTCCCTAACCCTTTCCAGTTCCATCCTCTGCTTTTCCTGTTCGGTAATATCCTGAATAATCGCCAGTACCATGTCCTCTTCCTCGATATAGCACATAGTCTGGAGGGTAGTTAAAGAATTCCGGGGATAGTTCACCTTTTTATCCTGCAGGTTAGTTTTATTGGCCAGTACCCAGGCAAAATCCCTGTCGTCGATGACAGTGAAAAGGGGCTTCCCCTGGACCTGTTCCTTTTCAACACCGAACATTTTTTCCGCCGCTCTATTTATTTCCTTTATATTCAAATTACTGTCTACCAAAATGATGCCGTTCGGGGTGTGGTCTATGATCAGGTTGGCCAAAGATTCGGCCCTGGACCTCATGTAGGGGATGCACATGTCCGGCTCCGCCATTCCATGGTAGACAGCCTCGGCTTTTTTGCGGCAGGAAGGATATCCGCATGCCCCGCAGTTCAGTTCCTTTTCTGGAGTCGTTTTGCCTATTGAAGCCAGTATTTCTCTTATCTCTGATTCGGTTGGCCTAGGCGCTTTAAAAGCCTTCGGCTCGAAAGACCTCCTGAGGTCAATACCCGCCGCAGAAGCCTTTATATTCTCATATCCCTGCTGCTGTTGATTATTTTCTATAAATGAAAGCAACCTTTCCCTTCTTTCATAAAGGGAACTGTCACACGGCATCGAGGGCCCATTGATACAGCCACCCCTACAGGCCATCATCTCAAATATGCGACCACTTACGTTTCCCATCTCCAGGGCATCTAAAAGCTCCATACAGTTTTCTATACCGTCCACGACTACGACCTCTCGAGACAAAAGGTCACCCTCCATTGAAGAAGTCTTTAAAAGCCCCCCTGGCAAGGGATAACTCCTGGCAATAAAAGGTTCTAATACATTTTCTCGCTCTCCAAAGTCTACTCCAGCTACCGCGGAGGCTTTCTCATCTATCCAATCGGCCAATTCTTGAAAAGTTAGTACTGCATCTACATCCCCTAAAACGCTTCTATCTAGGGCTTCAGCTTTTTTGGCAATGCAGGGACCTATAAAAACAACTTTAATGTCCAACCCATATCTTTGCTTCAATGACCTTGCATGAGCAACCATCGGGGAAACCACCGGAGCTAGATTCCTTATAAGTCCTGGATAATATTTCTCTACCAGATTTTTTACAACCGGGCAAGCCGTGGTTATGATGGGACCCTTATGCCCCTTTTTGATCAAATGCTGGTACTCCATAGATACCATTTCAGCTCCCACCGCTGTTTCCTCAGCTCCATAAAACCCTAGGGCCTTCAGTATGGAAAACATTTCCTGAGGAGAAGTTACGTCAAAGACAGCAGGGTAAGAAGGAGCTATGGAGGCTATAACCTTTTCGCCGGCATATATGAATTCTTTTACTGCATGTAGATCGTTCCGTACTTTCTTGGCATTCTGGGGGCATTCGATGACACACCTTCCACAGTATATACATAAGCTATCCACAACTTCCGCCTGACCGCCGACTACTTTTATAGCTTTGACAGGACAATGCCTAACGCACCGGTAGCAATTTCTGCAGTTTGCCTTAGATACACTGATTACATCCAAAATCAATCCTCCTCCCATTTACTATTCTTTATAGCTTCTAAATCCTCGCCACCTCCTGCGCGTCACAGAAGTGAAATATTTATCGGCAACCTTAATCATTACTCCTTTGACACACCCTTATATCCAATTATAGAATCTTTACTTTTGTGTTTTTTGCAATAATTAAATACATAAAGATGAAAACCCCACTTTTTGTATTGACTAAAAGTGGGGTTTTTTAAATTGTTGAACCTTTTGGCACTTTGTATCAGAATAGCCTTTGGGTATGGGTTAAGAGATTGGGTTAAGAGACTCTTCATAAATCTTGGCAATAACAGTTTCAGTAGCTTCCACTGGTGCAATAGAAAGCAATCCATTGAGAGAAGGTGTCGTTTTAGCAAGCTTTACCAGGGTTGGAACATCATCTTTTGTAAATCCAAAGTCTGAAAGTTTTTGAGTACATCCTACATTGAAGAGCCATTCTTCGACTTTTTTAGCTACATATTCTGCTTCAGCAGGCAGTCCTTTTAGTCCAGGCACGATAGGGCTGTATATGTCAGCTAACACCTCTGCAACAGCAGGATAAATAGTTTTTACCACTGCAGGCAGTAGAGCACCAAGCCCAAGACCGTGGGCAATCTCAGGTTTTACTGCACTTAGTGGGTGCTCCAGGGCATGAGTAAGGTGCAAGAGACCATTGTCAAAAGAAATACCAGCTATAGCAGAAGCATAAAGCAAATAATATCTAGCCACAAGGTTTTCAGGGTCATTTACAGCAACAGGGAGGTAACGAACTATCAACCTCACTGCCTCTTTCGCCAATAGAATACTGTAAGGTGATGTCACAAGAGTAGTGGCAGCTTCGGTAACGTGATTTAAAGCATCTATAGTAACAGCTATTGTCTGTTTTTTATCAAGCTTTATCATGAGAGCAGGATCATCTATGGCATACATAGGATAGAGGCACTCATAAGCTATCGCGGGCTTATAATTTTTTTCTGGAATTGTAGCTACTGCAAATCGGTCTACCTCCGTACCAGTACCATGAGTAAGATTTATAGCTATAATAGGAGCAGCTTTTTCGGGCGTGAATTTCAGTTCATAAAGTTCTCTTGCATTTTTATCAGTATATTCTAACAGTACAGCCACACTTTTTGCAGTATCTATAGGGCTTCCTCCACCAATGCCAATAACAGCCTTCGCCCCAGTTTCCCGGCCGAATTTGGCCGCTTCATCGATCATATCAACAGTAGGATTAGGTCCGACCTTGTCATAAAGTGAATATTTGAAACCGAATGTATTTAGAGCCGGTTCTATCACATCCCAAGCTCCACTAACTTTGTATGAATTCTTTCCGGTTACAAAAATGACATTATCGATACCCTTATTTTTAGAACTTCTAGAATGTCTTCTATCTTCTTTATACTACCTACTCCAAAATAAGTTGTATTCTTGCACCGAAGTTCAAAAATCCTGGTGGGATTTATTTTAGTTTCCCACATTTCAATTACCTCCTTGTAAAATTTATATCAATCTAATTATAGCATTTTGTTAAAAAATAATCAATGTTAAATTTTTGAGTTAAGGGGGAATTTCAATATGAAATTTGGAGTATTTTTCACTTGACAATTACATACTGAAAATTGTAGTATGATGTTTTCTAGATTTTGAACAATAGATACCCCCCTTTCTGCAGTTTTGTTTTTTGCAATTTCTATTTTATCACAAGAGTTTTCTCTAGTCGTTTGTTTACTTAAAAATCCTACGATAATTTTAAACTATGTTCGAATAAGTGATTGACAAATTTTTAACTATGTGTTACTATATAATTGCAAAAAATTTAACAATCAACGGGTAATGACTTACCCAGTATTTTAGGAGGTGTTTTAATAATGAAAGGTTTTGCAATGCTCAGTATCGGTAAAGTCGGTTGGATTGAAAAAGAAAAGCCTACTCCCGGCCCTTTTGACGCTATTGTAAGACCTCTAGCTGTGGCCCCTTGCACTTCGGACGTTCATACCGTTTTTGAAGGTGCTATTGGCGAAAGACATAACATGATACTCGGTCACGAAGCTGTAGGTGAAGTAGTTGAAGTAGGTAGTGAGGTAAAAGATTTTAAACCTGGTGATCGCGTTGTGGTACCAGCTATTACCCCTGATTGGCGAACCTCTGAAGTGCAAAGAGGATATCACCAACACTCTGGTGGAATGCTGGCAGGCTGGAAATTTTCGAATATAAAAGATGGTGTTTTTGGTGAATTTTTTCATGTGAACGATGCTGATATGAATTTAGCACATCTGCCTAAGGAAATTCCATTGGAAGCTGCAGTTATGATTCCCGATATGATGACTACTGGCTTTCACGGAGCCGAACTGGCAGATATAGAATTAGGTGCGACGGTAGCGGTTTTGGGTATTGGCCCAGTAGGTCTTATGGCAGTCGCTGGTGCCAAATTGCGGGGTGCTGGAAGGATTATCGCAGTAGGCAGTAGACCAGTTTGTGTAGATGCTGCAAAATACTATGGAGCTACTGATATTGTAAACTATAAAGATGGTCCTATCGACAGTCAGATTATGGATTTAACGGAAGGCAAAGGTGTTGATGCTGCCATCATCGCTGGAGGAAATGTTGACATCATGGCTACAGCAGTTAAGATTGTTAAACCTGGTGGCACCATCGCTAATGTAAATTACTTTGGCGAAGGAGATGTTTTGCCTGTTCCTCGTCTTGAATGGGGTTGCGGCATGGCTCATAAAACTATAAAAGGCGGGCTATGCCCCGGTGGACGTCTAAGAATGGAAAGACTGATTGACCTTGTTGTTTATAAGCGTGTCGATCCTTCTAAGCTCGTCACTCACGTTTTCCGGGGATTTGACAATATTGAAAAAGCCTTTATGTTGATGAAAGACAAACCAAAAGACCTAATCAAACCTGTTGTAATATTAGCATAAAAAGAGGGGGGACTTAGTCCCCCATTTTTATGCTAATAAAGCTAAATAGACTGGTTTTTTATACGACACATCGGCCAGTAAACTCTTGGTAAAAAAATAACAAAAAATAGTTATTTTCTTAACATTTTTACACCATTAACACTTGATAACATCATCGAAGTAAATAAACAACTATTAAATAAAAGAAGAAGGAGGATTATCATGTTCAAAATTTTAGAAAAAAGAGAATTGGCACCTTCCATCAAGTTGTTTGTAATAGAGGCACCACTAGTAGCCAAAAAAGCAAGGCCAGGCCAATTCGTTATGCTAAGGATAAAAGAAGGAGGAGAAAGAATTCCTCTTACCATTGCAGATTACAATTCAGAAAATGGCACTGTCACAATAGTATTCCAAGAAGTAGGTAAAACCACACGGGAATTAGGAACTCTAGAAGCTGGAGACTATATCCAGGACTTTGTTGGGCCTTTAGGTGTGCCGGTGGAGTTTCCTAATCACAAGAAAGTTTTAGGAATAGGCGGAGGCCTTGGTATTGCTCCACTTTATCCTAAACTCAAAATGCTTCATCAACAGGGGGTAGAAGTAGTTTCTATTATAGGTGCTAGGACAGCTGAATTGCTAATCTTGGAAGAAGAGATAAAAGCTGTTAGCGACAGGATGTATATCTGCACCGACGACGGCTCAAAAGGTCGCCATGGGTTTGTCACAGTAGTACTTAAAGAGCTTTTAGAACAAGGTGAAAAATTTGATGAGATTATTATCATAGGTCCCCCGATTTTGATGAAAATAGGAAGCGAAATTACCAAGCCTTATGGCATACCCACGATGGTGAGCCTTAATCCCATAATGGTAGATGGCACAGGCATGTGCGGTGGGTGCCGTGTCACCGTAGACGGAGAAATCAAATTTGCTTGCGTTGATGGTCCGGCTTTCGACGGCCATAAAGTAGATTTCGATGAACTAATAAAAAGATTGGCCACTTATAAAGAGGAAGAAAAAATTTCCCTCGAAAGATTTAATGAAGTTCATGAGTGCAAATTAATCAACAAAATAGAAGGAGTTGATAAAGATGCCGTTAAATAGAAGCAAAAAGAAAACACCCATGCCTACCCAAAAGCCTGAAGTCCGCAGGCGTAATTTTAACGAAGTAGCTTTGGGCTATTCGGAAGAGGAGGCAGTAAGTGAAGCCCAGAGGTGCCTTCAGTGTAAAAAACCAGGATGTGTTGAAGGGTGCCCCGTTCAGGTACAAATTCCCCAGTTTATAAAGCGTATTGCAGAAAGAGATTTTGAAGGAGCTATAAAGATTATAAAGGAAACCAACAGCTTGCCCGCCATATGTGGCAGAGTCTGTCCACAAGAAACGCAATGCGAGAAAAACTGTGTTTTGGGCAAAGTAGGTGAACCTGTGGCCATAGGTCGCCTAGAACGGTTTGCAGCAGACTGGGAAAGAGCCAAAGGCATCCGTCCCCCGGTAATTCCTAAAAAGCTTGGTAAAAAAGTGGCCATCATCGGTTCCGGGCCCGCCGGTCTCACCTGTGCAGGAGATTTGGCTAAACTCGGCTACGATGTAACGATCTTTGAAGCTCTTCACAAACCCGGCGGCGTACTGGTATACGGTATTCCTGAATTCAGGCTACCGAAAATTATAGTGGAACAAGAAGTAAAGTTTATACAACAGCTGGGCGTAGAAATTAAAACCAACATGGTTATGGGCAAAGTTTTAACGATAGACGACCTTTTTGAAATGGGGTATGAGGCTGTCTTTATCAGCACCGGAGCTGGCCTCCCGAAATTTATGGGCATACCTGGTGAAAACTACCTTGGCGTGTATTCAGCCAACGAGTTTCTAACCAGGATAAACCTGATGAAAGCCTATTCTTTTCCCAACACTGACACCCCCATAAAGGTAGGTAAAAAAGTAGCAGTAATAGGGGGTGGCAATGTAGCTATGGATGCAGCCAGGTCTGCCCTAAGAATGGGAGCTGACGAAGTTCATATTGTGTATCGCCGTTCTGAAGAAGAAATGCCCGCAAGAAAAGAAGAATTCGAGAACGCTAAAGAGGAAGGTATTATATTCGATTTCCTCACAAATCCAGTGAGAATAATAGGTAACGAAAATGGTTGGGTCAAAGGTATTGAGTGCATCCGCATGGAACTTGGAGAACCTGACGCTTCGGGTCGTCGTCGTCCAGTTCCTATAACGGGTTCTGAATTTATTATGGATGTTGATACGATAGTAATCGCCATAGGTACTGGCCCTAATCCCCTCCTCACAAAGACCACTGAAGGCTTAGAACTTACAAAACACGGTTATATTGCTGTCGATGAAGAGGGAAGAACTTCCAGAGAAGGGGTATGGGCTGGAGGCGATATTGTAACGGGTTCAGCTACTGTAATTTTGGCCATGGGTGCCGGAAAAAAAGCAGCTCGTTCCATCCATGAATACCTACAAAACAAAAAATGGCGGTAAACATCTTTCGATAAACTAAAGAGACGATAGCAAGTCGGTGCTGTGGAAGGACATACATCCAGCTATCGTCTCTTTTATTTATGAATTTATCGTTTTGCCTGCTCATTTATTTCCTGTTCAGCAACCGCTTTTAAAATTTTGTTGCTTCCATCTACTAAATAAAAGCTTTATACTGTTCCACCCTTTTTTCTAATAAGTTTTAAAAGCAGACAAACAACCAATTTAATCGTTTCGGCGCTATCTTTATCCTGGTTATCTAAACTGTACAAACTCTCCAGTTTAGACAGCTGGGGTATTTTGTAGTCCGCCTTTCAGGTTGTCCCAGCCCCAGCAGGCGGTATTTGGGAAACCTAGCCCCTGCCCCAAGAAGCAGGAACTAACGCATCTACAGGTCTCCCTACTTGCCCTGAATTAATAATTCTTTCAGGACAGAGAAGTCTCTTGGCACCTTCTCAGGGGAGAGTGGTGTTACCACCGCTACCTTGAGAACTTGCCAGAAATCATGGGCACTAAAACTTGTTCCATCCAGAGGTCTTAGCACCCTTCCTGGCTCACTCTCAAGGCTTTGTAAAATCTCTATTGCTTTCTTTATCTCTTTTAAATGCTTTTTCTTTAAATGTTTGTTTTTGACTGTCTTTTTTTATATGCTCTTTTAATTCTTCTAATTCCTCTACAGTCAATGTGTTGAGAAACTTTACATAATTGTCTGGTATTCTTTCTTCTAATCCAAGTCCTTTTTTCCATCCCGCCTGTACTTTTGCATATACGTACTTTCTTTCACCTACATTTATCCTTAAGAAAATACCATTTTTCATTTATCTCTATTCTTGTGTTGAGATTTCCTTTTTTGCTTTTATCTCCTCTTGAATAGAGATTTCTTCCTTCTTTTGCTATTTAATTTTCATATGCTTTTCCGGTTATATGGTGTTTCCTAAGTTTCTCAAATAACTTTAATTTGTCTTCCTCTTTATCAAAAACAAGTTTAGCTTGGATTGCCAGCATGTTTTTTGCCACCTCTTTGACCGTAAATTCTTGCCGCAAATGAGGTGACTATTGCTATTAAATCTTCTGCCAATTCTTTGTTCATCTCTTCTTTATTCTCTTCTCCACTTAAAACTATAAGTTCTACCCCCAAACTTTCCATGAAAAATTTAAGATATTCAAACCCAAATCTTGCTAGTCTATCAGGGTATTCTACTACAACTTTTTCAACTTCTCCTCTTTTTATCTTGTTCAAAAGCTTTAATAAGCCTCTTCTATTTTCATTTACTCCACTTGCTATTTCGGATATGACTTCATACTGCCATCCTTGGGAATTAGCGTATTCTTCCAGCCTTCTAATCTGATTCTTAAGATATTCTTCTTGTTTCTTTGTGGACACTCTTGCATACAAAACTACTTTAGGTTTTGGTTTTTCTTCTAGCATGCCTAATAACTTCTCTATATCTTCTTTTTTGTACCTTCTTCTTCCTTTTGGTGTTCTAATTGGGGTTATTAATCCTTCCTTTTCCCAGTTTATTAATGTAATTCTGCTTATATCATATAGCTCTTTAACCTTTTTTATAGTTAATAACATTTATCATCACCCAATTAAAATTATATCATTTTTTACTATTAATTTCAACTGTTTTAACCTCCAGATGGCAACAAAAGAATTTCTCCACTGGATAATATTACCTTTACATGCTCACCTTCTTCTACAACTTGTCTTTTTTTATGTACTCTAAAAGGGCAGCGCACATGCACTGCCCTTTTGCTATTACAACTCCAAGAGCACTTCCGGTTGAGAAAGAAGTTCTGCCAGTCGATTTAAGAATCTAGCAGCAGGGGCACCGTTTATTACCTGATGATCTACAGTAAGACTAAGAGTCATAAATTGCGCGGAGCGGATGTTTCCATTCTCAAGGACTGGTCGTTCCACTATTCTTCCAATACCGAGAATTGCAGATTGTTTTGGATATAGCACAGGGGTAAAGAAATCAACACCATAAGTACCCAGATTTGTAACTGTAAAGGTACCCCCTTGTAGCTCTTCTGGCTTTATAATACCTTGTAGAACTGCATCAGTAAGTCGGCGTCTTTCAACAGCCATTTCATTAAGATTGAGTCTATGAGCATTTTTGATTACAGGCACTAGAAGTTCATCGCCACGGGCAACAGCAAATCCCAAGTGAACTTCTGCAGGCACTACCATATCATCTCCATCAATAACGGCCTGCATTACAGGATTTTCTAAAATCGCCTGAACCACTGCTTTATGTATAAGATCCGTTATGTTAGCAGGTGAACCTTTTTGTTTAAGCTCCATGCGGACTTTGATTAACGCGCTTATATCTACTTCCCGCCCTAATGTATACTGTGCAGTTTCTCGAAGACTCTGTAACATCCTTGACCCGACTAAACGCTGGGTAGGAGTGAGTGGTACTCTTCTTGCTGTTAAATTTGTCTTTTCAGAACGCTGAGCAAAATTCTTAACATCTTCCTCAGTAATTCGACCGCCCGGACCAGTACCCGGCACTGCCTCTAGAGGAATTCCCAATTCGCGGGCGAGCTTACGGGCTGCAGGAGTGGCTCTTACATCGCCCGTGTTGCTACTATGGACTTGGGAATCCACTGGAGTACTCTGGGTTGTTCGCTCCGTTTCGCCGTGGAAGTGGGGTGTTTCCTCTGGTGCATGGACCGGAGGTACCGCAGATCCACTACCTCCAGCCACTTCTGTGGATTTTTCTTCGATCAAACAGAGCAGTTGTCCAACCTTGACTACATGACCTTGGGGACATAGGATTTTTGTCAGTATGCCGCTTACTGGAGCCTGGAGTTCAATAGCCGCTTTTTCAAATTGTACTTCCAACAGCAATTCACCTGCTTGTACTGGCTGTCCTTCATCCTTGAACCAATTCACCACAAACCCTTCTATTCCATTTGATACTACGTTAGGCATGCGAAATTCGTATGGCATAAGATATCAGTCCTCCTGCTTTGAAATCTCATTATTATGACCTGAGCAATTCCTTAACTGCATTCACAATTTTAGAACTTGAAGGTAATACAAACTGTTCCAAAGGACGAGAATATGGGATAGGCACGTCTGGAACCGCCAATCTTTTTACAGGCGCTTCCAAGTAGTCAAAAGCATGCTCAACTATAGTTGCAGCAACTTCTCCGCTCATACCATAGCTCAGGTAGTCTTCATCCACCACCAATACTCTGTGGGTCTTTTTTACAGTATTTATTATGGCTTCGCGGTCTAACGGCACCAATGTCCTGAGGTCCAGAACCTCAACGCTTATACCTTCTTTTTCCAGTTCTTTGGCCGCCTCTAATGCTTGATAGACACCCATAGCCACGCTGATTATTGAAACATCTTTTCCTTCCCGTTTTACCTCTGCTTTACCAAACGGGATCGTATAAGGCTCCTCAGGGACAGGGCCCGTGCTGTCCTTAATAAGGGTCATCCATCCCAGACCAAGTAACCCCTTGTGGAACATGTATATAACAGGGTTGTCATCCCGTATGGCTGAAATCATCAAACCTTTGGCGTCATAAGGAGTAGAAGGTACAACTACTTTAAGACCAGGCAGATGAGCAAAAGTCCCCCAAAGACACTGTGAATGCTGCCCCGCATCATTGTAACCACCGCCAACCGCCGTCATGAGTACCAAAGGTACTCGAATATTTCCTCCTGAAAAGTAAGTGTTTTTGGCAATGTGATTATAAATTTGATCCATAGCCACGCCAAAGAAATCTACAAACATTAATTCTACTATGGGACGCATACCTTCCATAGCAGCTCCTAAAGCAGCACCTATAAAACCTGCTTCGGAAATAGGTGTATCGATAACTCTTTCTGGTCCAAATTTTTCATACAACCCAGCTGTGGCACCAAATATGCCTCCATATACGCCTACGTCCTCACCCATGACAAAAACTCTCGGATCTCTTTCCATTTCCAAACTAATAGCTTCAGCAATTGCCTTTGCCATAGTAAGCTTTCGCGAAGTTATCGCAGACATAATTTTCTCCTCCTTTAAATATTATTCAACTAGACCGCAATTCACTATTCTACAAACACGTGAAGTAGGGCTTCTTCCGGCGCTGGATAGGGTGACTCCCGAGCAAACAAGAAAGCCTCCTCAACACGTTTTCGTGCCTCATCGTCTAATTGTTTAAGTTCATCTTCTGTGGCTATGTCATTTTCAATAAGGTATTTCCTGAACCGCTTAATTGGATCATTTTGCTTTAGACGCTGAACTTCGTCCTTAGGTCTATATACTTCTGGATCACCCTGGAAATGTCCAAAGAAACGATCTGTTTTAACTTCAATAATAGTTGGTCCTCCTCCCTGACGTGCTCTCTCTATTGCTTCGCCAGCAGCTTCGTAAACAGCTAAGACATCGTTCTCTCCCACGTATACTCCAGGTATACCATACGCAACTGCACGGTCAGCATTTTGACTGATAGCTGTAGACTTTTCTTTTGGTACAGAAATTGCCCAACTATTGTCCTCACATACAAACACCACCGGTAGCTTCCAAATTGCAGCTAAGTTAAGTCCCTCATGAAAAGTACCCTGATTTGCAGCACCGTCACCAAAAAAGGCCACAGCTACACGCTTTTCTTTGCGCATTTTGAAAGCTAGAGCTGCTCCTACTGCTTGTGGAATGCTAGCACCAACAATGCCGCTACAGCTGAAGTGTACATCAGGGTCAAAGAGGTGCATGTGACCACCTTTGCCGCGGCCTAAACCGGTAACTTTACCAAATATTTCTGCTGTCATGCGTTTGAGGTCTACTCCTTTTGCAATAGCAAAGTGGTGAGGCCGGTGAGTACCGACTACAGCATCCTCCTTTTTAAGGTGCATGCATACCCCTACAGCTACAGGCTCCTGTCCTGCAGCTAAATGCATCTCACCAGGGACTGGGCCTGAGGCAATGTTGAATACTGGGTATTTCCCTTCCTGATAGGCTTCAGCCATGGTTTCCTCATATAATCGAATTGTAACCATCTCAAGATACATACGCATAAGAGTTTCTTTAGGAATGTTCATACCTCTTCACTCCTATCTATTTATAATTTTTTCAATTTTTTGCAATATATTACCCTGCTTTATAATGTCAAAGAAGGTGAATATGTTTTAATTTTTTGTTTTTGTTACATCCCCCCTTTTAGATTTTGCATTTTGCATTAAATATATTCTTGCAAAAAATATGCCAGCACCCATTATTGAGTGCTGGCATATTTAACTCTTGATTTTTACGAGAAATTATGAAATCTTAATTTGCTTCTTTGTAACTTATGTCTCTTTTTGTAACGTTAGATTTTGGAACACTATAACGAGTCTTTAGTCCATATTTATAAAGCTTCCTATACAAGGTGTTCCGTGCTATGCCTAAGGCTTTAGCAACTTTAGTTATATTACCTCCATAATGTTCGAGAAGTCGACTAATCTCCTGCTTTTCCAGTTCAACAAGAGAGGTAGAAGAAAAGCTATTACTGTCCTCGCGTATAGTTTGAGAACCAGATAAGTAAGACGGCAAATGACTAGCAGAAATTGTATTATCCTCTGCTATATTCACTGCCCATTCTGCCACATTTCGTAATTCCCTAATGTTTCCTGGCCAGTCGTAATTGTTTAATAAAGACCAAACTGATGGATCAATATTGGTAATAGTTTTACCTAATTTTTGTGAAAATTTATTAACAAAATGTTGAAAAAGAAGAGGTATATCACTTTTGCGTTCTCGTAACGGGCATAAATGAATAGTGAGAACTCTCAGGCGAAAATACAAATCCTCTCGGAATTTTTTCTCTTTTACTAACTTCGTTAAATCCGAATTGGTCGCAGCAATAATTCGAACATCTAACGGTATCTCTTTATGCCCGCCTATTCGAACTACCTTTTTTTCTTCCAACACTCGTAAAAGGTAAACCTGTATATCCATAGGCATATCGCCTATTTCGTCTAAAAATAAAGTACCTCCTTGGGCTTGTTCAAATTTGCCTGGCTTGCCCTCTGGCCGTGCACCGGTAAAAGCCCCACCTACATAGCCGAAAAGCTCACTTCCAATTAATTCTCGCGGCAAAGCACCGCAATTTATCGCCACAAAAGGTCCTTTTCTACCGCTAGCCTCATGAATGGCTCTTGCAAAAAGGTCTTTCCCTGTCCCTGTCTCTCCTAAAATGAGAACTGGTGCATCGCTCTTTGCTGCAATTTGAGCTAATCGTATGCTTTCACGCAAACAGGGATGATTCCCTAATATTACTTCGAATCCTTTTAAGGCTGGAGGAGAGCTTATATAAAATTGACTACCTTCATGCATTTTTAGAGCTATTAGAGCCGCTACATTTTCATTGTAATAACCACTTATAGGTGAAACATCTGCGCTACACCGCAAGATACCTTTTCTACTTTGCACTAATATTTCCTTGTTTTTTACACTCTGCCGCGCTTTTATGAGGAATAGGATTTCCTGCGAATTGTCAAATATTTCATCAGCTTTTCGTCCTATTAAATCTTCTTTTTTCCATCCCAAAACTTTCTCAGATGCATAATTAACCTTGACTAATCTTCCTGTATTATCTATCACTAATAAGGGATCAGGGTTGCTTTCTAAGAAGTATTCTGAGAGTTGTCTGTAAGTTAAAGTTTCTTTAAAGGCTTTACTCTGCTTCAAATTGTTTTCAATCGCAATTGCAGAAGATACTATAGTAGCTAATGCCAGTTTATTTTCTCGGTACCAAGGTCCCGAAAGGTCAATAACTCCAATAAGTTTTCCTTCCGGACTAAAAATTGGAGAACTAGCACATGTCCAAGAGTGAAGTCCACGGCAAAAGTGCTCAGCCCCAGTTACATCAAGGGCTTGTCCTATAACCATTGCGGTTCCTATCCCGTTAGTGCCAACTTTATCTTCTCGCCAGCATGCACCGGGAATGAAATTGGTTTTCCGAGCTAGGTCTATAGTTTCCTTGTTATTCCCTAATGTTTCTAATATATAACCGTCCTCTCCTACTAAAACTGCGAGAAAACCATAGTCACTGGACAGCGATAAAAGCTTTTCCATAACCGGCCTAGCAGCTTGAATTAGTTCTTCTTGTCTTTCTCTGGCTTCTTTTAAAGCAGAACCCTCGATAATCTCTTGTCCTTGTTCCTGGTACGGATTGACGCCTGCAATTTTGCACCTTTCCCAAGATTTAAGTATTTCCGATCTAACGATTTGTTTTGAGATAGTCATGGTGTTTTGAAAGTCGTTCCATTGATGCCATACTTCTTCATAAACTCCATAAAAATTTTCTTTCATTCACCTCTCCCCCCGTACCACGTTATATCAAGATAAACCCCTAATTTAGGGAGTTATCAAACCTTACAATACTTGATACAAATAGATTTGAGAAAAAGAAGGCTTCCCCCTCTTTGGTGTCAAAGGTAAGGGTTACCGAAACCGAAAACCCACAAAGGAAGAAACTCCATTATTGTATTTCGACAGCCCCTACGCAATCTCCTTCTTCCTTCTCTATTAAATTTTTGCTTGAAAATTTTTCTTGTAGCTTTAAAGCACTTCAAAGCTGTATGTCACTTCGATGCAAATGGAAGCTATACTGTAAGCAGGATGCCCGACCAAGCATTCATATCAATCACCCAACAAAGCTCATAAGAAGCATCGCATTTAAAACCGTCACTATTATTCCTATAGTCCACAACAATACCTTATAAAGCAATGTATTTGCAAACTTACCCATGATCTTTTTTGAAGAAGTCAAATAAATGAGCAAAAAGATTGTAATTGGAAGCTGTACACTTAAAAACATCTGCGAATAAACTAGTCCTTGAAAGGGGCTTTTTACAAAGAATATTATTAGCACTGCAAAAATATATGTAATTCCTACGCCAACTTTTGTATGTGCATCGTGTATATCATATGGTTCTCCATATATCCCCGCAAAAATACTTCCGCCTGCCATTCCTGCTGTTATAGAGGAAGAAATTCCTGCAAAAAGAAGAGCCAAAGCAAAAACCACTGCTGACGCATTTCCCAAAAGAGGTTTTAACATCTGCTGTGCCTGATTAAGCTCCATTACGGTTACATTATTGGTAAAAAAAGCCGATGCCGCAACAATAATCATAGCACTGTTTATCCCCCAACCTATTATCATAGAAAAGATAGTGTCAAAATACTCATAATTAAGCTGTTTCACAATGACTTTCTCATCTTCTAAATTCCACTGCCTGCTTTGTATTATCTCCGAGTGCAAAAACAAATTGTGGGGCATAACAACAGCACCAAGCACACTCATAATTATAGGCATAGAACCTGCTGGAAATTCTGGTTTCACCCAGCTTGAAGCTACCTCTGCCCATTTCACATCAATTAGCGAAAGCTCAAATATAAAAGAAATGCCAATAAGAGATACAAAACTTATAATCCACTTTTCCAACTTTTTATAGGAATTTGTATAAAGCATCCATGACACAAAAACAACAGTAATCAAACTTCCTATCTTTATCGGTATCTTAAAAAGCATTTGAAGAGCTATCGCGGCACCTAAAATTTCTGCCATCGCCGTCAAAATCGCCGCAAAGACAGCTGAAATAAGAACTAACCTCGAAGTAAAAGGCTTTAAAAACTTAGTTGCAGCTTCAGACATGCAATAACCTGTAACTATACCCAGATGTGCAGCATTGTGCTGGAGTATAATGAGCATGATAGTAGATAAAGTCACCATCCATAAAAGCTTATAACCGTAAGACGAACCTGCAGCAACATTAGAAGCCCAATTTCCCGGGTCAATAAAACCCACAGTAACCAGTAGCCCAGGACCTATGTATTTAATAAAATCTAAAGCCATAAGTTTAGGGCGATGTTCACCTTTAAATAAATTTTTGACTTTTGTAATCATTTGTTCACCTCATTTTAAAATTTTAATCTGCACCTTTTACAACTGCAAGAGGCACAAATCGGGCATTCGTGAAAGCTTCGTCCTGATCCGTGATTCACAGAATAAGTAATAAAAAATAGCGCACAAACGCGCTATCTCATGGCAATTTGTTTCCCGCAGACCTATATAAAGCATACCATTCCTCTCTTGTAAGTTCAATATCTGCTGCCTTACAGATATCTTTTAATCGAGCTGGGTTCGTTGTACCAACAATAGCCTGTATTTTTGCAGGATGTCTTAAAATCCACGCAATAGGTATAGCAATACTGGGTACTCCTTTTTGTATAGCTATCTCATCAATTTTTTCATTCAATTCCTTAAATTTCTCATTCCCCAAGAAAGTCCCCTCAAAAAATCCATACTGGAAAGGAGACCATGCTTGTATAGTAATTCCTTTCAACCTGCAATACTCCAGGACACTTCCATCTCTATTTATCGCTTGATCTACCTTCATATTCACATTAAAACCAAAATCAATCATACCAGTATGAGCAATACTAAACTGCAACTGATTTACAATAAGTCTTTGATTTAAATATTTACTCAAAAGCTCAATCTGCATAGGGTTGAAATTGCTCACACCAAAATTTCTAACCTTTCCACTGCTATGTAATATCGAAAATGCTTCTGCAATCTCTTCGGGTTCCATTAAAGTATCAGGTCTATGCAATAGCAAAATATCTATGTAGTCTGTATCTAGCCTTTTTAAACTTCCCTCTACAGACTTTAATATGTCTTCCTTTGAAAAATCGTAATAGCCATTTCTTATTCCGCATTTTGTCTGTATAATAATTTTTTCCCTTAAGCCCTTTTTCTTTTTTAAAACTTTCCCAAATACCTCTTCCGACTTTCCTGGTTACCCAAACTGTACAAAAATGTACAGTTTAGATAGCTGGGGTATTTGTAGTCCGCCCTTCAGACTTTCCCCAGCCCCAGCAGGCGGTTTTTGGGAAAGTCATAGCCCCTGCCCCAAGAAGCAGGAACTCACGCCCTTAAGGGTCTCTCCACTTACCCTGAATTAGTAATCCTTTCAGGGTAGAGAAGTCTCTCGGTACCTTCTCAGGAGAGAGTGGAGTTACCACCGCTACCTTGAGAACTCGCCAGAAATCATGGGCACTAAAACTTGTTCCATCCAGAGGTTTTAGCACTCTTTCTGGCTCACTCCCAAGGCTTTGTAGAAATTCTATTGCTTTCTTTATCTCTTTTAAGTGTTTCTTCTTTAACTTTTTGTTTCTGACTGTTTTCTTTACGTACTCTTTTAATTCTTCTAATTCTTCTACAGTCAATGCGTTGAGAAACTTCATATAATTATCTGGTATCTTTTCTTGCAGTCCCAACCCTCTTCTTGCTATTACATAGGCTGCTGCTATATCTTTTGTTATCATATACTGCGGTGAATATTTTAACATGCCTATTATTGACGTGTAAGAAGGGTCTACCTCTATTACTTCTATCCCTTCTCTCTTTGCTAGTGTTTTTATTTTTGAAAGAAGTGATTTATAGCTAAAGTTATGTCTTATTCTCCTTGATTTTCTCCCTGAAAAGTCTCCTTTTTTGCCTTTTTCTTTTATGTCCAATTTTTCAATTACTATTGCTTTTCCTTTCTCTTTTGCTATCTTTACTATTTCATGAGCATAGTGCCATCTGAAATATTCTTTTTTGTCTTTACTGCCACTTACAAGCTCTGGCATTGGTATATTCCCATAGCTTATTAGATTCCCTTTTTCATCTACTTCTGTCCATGATATGTTGTCTGGATATGCATTTATGTCTATTCCTATGACTCCTTTTTCTTTTGTTATTTTTATTTCTGGATATTTTTCTTCAATAGCAAAATAGGCGTATATATTGCCATTTTTGAGTTTTAATTCTACAGAGTAGGGTATGTTTGATTCTGCAATCTCCTGCAGAAGTTCTTCTCTTCTCTTATTCTTTTTATAGCCTGCTTCTATTCTGGCATATACATATTTTCTTTCCCCTACATTTATCCTTAAGAAAGTGCCATTTTTTCTTACTTCTATTCTTGTGTTGAGATTTCCTTTTTTGCTTTTATCTCCTCTTGAATAGAGATTTCCTTTTCTCTTCTCCTGCCACCTAATTTTTAATTTTTCATATGCTTTACCATTTAAATGATGTTTTTGAAGTTTTCTAAACAGTTTTTTCCCGCCAAAAATGACTTTTCTTGGACTTTTACCTAGTTCTTTCGCAGATTCCAGTGTACTCCTTGCTTTCATTATTGCATCATCTACATACCTTGAGTTTAAATTGAATACCTGGGGTAACTTCCTTTTTAAATCTGCTCTTTTTTCTCCTTCTAAAAGTCTGTTATATGCAAATCTCATACAAGAAGACCATCTTCTCATTAAGTCTAATACTGTTTGTTTGTCTTCTTGATTTAGAGAAATGAGTTTAGCCTGTATTACTATCATGTTTTTTGCCACCCCTTTGTCCGTAAATTCTTGCTGCAAAAGATGTTACTATTGCTATTAAGTCTTCTGCCAGTTCTTTATTTGCGTCTTCTTCGTTTTCTTTCCCGTTTAAAACTATAAGCTCCACCCCAAAGCTTTCCATGAAAAATTTGAGATATTCAAAGCCAAATCTCGCTAGTCTATCAGGATATTCTATTACAACTTTTTCAACTTCTCCTCTTTTTATCTTGTTCAAAAGCTTTAATAAGCCTCTCCTGTTTTCATTTACCCCACTTGCTATTTCGGATATGACTTCATACTGCCATCCTTGGGAATTAGCGTATTCTTCAAGCCTTCTAATTTGATTCTTAAGATATTCTTCTTGTTTCTTTGTGGACACTCTTGCATACAAAACTACTTTAGGTTTTGGTTTTTCTTCCAGCATGCCTAATAACTTCTCTATATCTTCTTTTTTGTATCTTCTTCTTCCTTTTGGTGTTCTAACTGGGGTTATTAATCCTTCCTTTTCCCAGTTTATTAATGTAATTCTGCTTATATCATACAGCTCTTTAACCTTCTTTATAGTTAATAACATTCATCATCACCTAGTTAAAATTATATCATTTTTTACTACTAATTTCAACTGTTTTGACCTCCTCCGTATATATCAGCGTGGTCAAAAAAGTTTATGCCCTCTCCCAAAGCAGTATCAATAAGCTCTTCTACCTGCTTTGTAGGTTTATCGCTTATTCTCATGCACCCCAAAGCTATGGAAGAAGCTTTTATCTCATTGCCAATATTTATATACTTCACCTTTTACACCTTCTCCTTTCAATTTCAATCAATGATTTTCTCCCCATTTTCCAGATTAATCACATAAGCTCTGTCTTTCTCAATTTCAACAAACCCAATGGAATTTATTTTATCCTCCCTCTTGCTGAGAGAAGTGGAACCGGGATTTATCAGAGTACATTTGCCTATCTTTTTCACAACAGGGATGTGAGTATGGCCTACAATAAAGTAGTCTAAACTGTATCTTAAAATGAGCTTTTCTATTTCCTCATCAGTCAGTAGATGCCCGTGATTTACCATAATCTTTTTCCCTTCAATTACGGTAAAAACATAAGGTGTAATAGGCACATTAATAACCATCTGGTCTACATAGGCATCACAGTTTCCCTCCGCTATGAGGATAGAAATCTCGCAGGAATTTATCGCCTCTGCCAGCTTTTTAGGGTCGTACCCTTCCGGGAGGGGATTTCTAGGACCATGATACAGCACATCCCCAGCGTGCAGTATAATATCACATTCTTTCAAAAACCTAAACGCCTTCTCCCAGGACTTATAATCCCCGTGAGTATCACTTACAAGTCCTATTTTCACAAATACCACCTTCTTCAAACTTTGTATTTATCAAGCTCCTTCTTAAAGTTTGTAACAAGTGTCTCCATCTGCTTTATCTGCTCTATAAATTCCCTTATTCTGTTTGAATACTCTGTAACATTGGCACTCATTTCCTCAGAAGAAGCCGAATTCTCTTCTGAAATAGCAGCCAGATTTTCCAGGTGTCCGAAGACCTCTGAAAGCTTCTCTGCCTCTTCATAAAGCCTGTTTGCAGATTCGACTATCACGCTTGATATCCCTGCAACCTCTTCTGTAGCCATTGTATTTTTTTCTACCACCTTCTCCAGAGTGGAAATGCTCTTTTTAAGCCTTTCAAACTGGGCACTTATCTTCTCTGCTAGATTCTCCACCTGACCTGTAAAATTGACTAAGCTTTCTGTTATGGTCTTTACCGCATTTTTCGAATTTTCAGCTAAATTCCTCACCTCTTCTGCTACCACGGCAAACCCTCTTCCTGCTTCTCCTGCCCTCGCCGCCTCAATAGCCGCATTTAGCGCCAGCAAATTAGTCTGATCTGAAATTTCCTCTACAGTAGTGACTATTGCCATGATATCTTTAGCGCTATCTGAAAGCACCTTGCCCATCTCATATATACTAGAAAAATCCACTTCTACCTGTGATAATTCCTTGGCAACATCTGTTACATCGGTATTTGCCCTTTTTATATTTTCTATAGAATTTTCCAGTTTTTCATTGCTCTCCTTGCTAGTTCCTGCAATCTCATTTATCTTTTTTATATTTTCGTCCAGTATTCCGACAGCCCTTTCTATCTCTTCTGCCTGATGAACTGTAGAAGAAGCTACATCATTCACCACAGAAGATATATCTTCAGACACCTTCTTCATGTTCTCTGCAATCTCATTAAACCTGTGAACAAAATTGTGCATGTCGTCTGTGCCGCCTTTTAAAAACAGCATGTCCTTCTTAATAGTATCTTTTACGCTGTTTAACTCCTCTGCAATAGCTTCAAAAACGTCACCGCTTTCTAGTTTAAACTCCTCTTCTAAATTTCTGCTTCCCATGATTTTTACAAATTCATGAAGATTCTTAGCAGGCATATTCAAAATATAAGAAAATATGTACGTAAAAGCTCCTATTATAAATGCGCCAGAAAAGCTTTTTAGAAGGTCCCATGAAGATACAAATCCTACCACCAAAAAGCCTATGATAAAGCTCCATAAAGCAAGTTTAAAAGAGTTGCTCCTTATAAAGCCAAAGCCCAGTATCTTTCCCCAGACATTTTTCTTATACTCAAAAACGGGGTTTTTAAATTTTATCCTGACTTTTAGCCTTGAAAAGCCATCTTTTTCGCCTCTTTCGACCTCTTCCACTGAAATTTCTTCCTTGAAAAATTTAGAACTACCCTCTATAAGCCCTAAAAAGTAATCGTACATCTTTCTTTTAGAAACGTACTCCATTTCAATGGCATCTTTTGCAACAGGCTTTGCAATAAGCCTTGGAGGAGTGGCTCCTTTTATCATCTTGGTAAGCTGTAGGTGTACCTCATCCATCATCATTAAAAAATTCACTAGCCTTCTCCCTGCAAAATAGGAGGGAAACCATTCGCTGAAAGTTTTTATGTTCTGCCTTCCTACCTCTCTCCATATTTCGTTGACATTTTTACCAGTTTTTTCACTCACCTTAGCAAAAATTCTCCTAACCTCATCGTCATCAATATCCTCCAGAGGTGTAATTACCCTATCTGGTTCCCAACCCACACTTTTTAAAGATTCATCAACCACATCATTCCCGTAAAGGTCCCTCAGGGTCTTTATCCATGTCCCGACGATTGTCCCCTTCATTTTCTCACTCCCCAGTAAATAGTAGTATTATCCTTAATTATTTTCGGCAAAAAATAATTTTATTTTACTGCTTAACTTGAACAATTTTTCTCTTTTCAAAAGTTTCACCTTCTATTTTTTCAAGTTCTTCAATAACCTTCTTTACCGATTCTTCATCTGCCTTTTCAATATTTACAACAGAATAAAAACCTTCCTCCATCTGAGGAACCTTTAAAATCATTACCTTCTTTCTCATTTCCTCCTCAGGTACTACCCACTCTTTTTCTCTCATGGCATTTTGTTTAAACACTGTCTCCAGAGGAGGATTGATAAAAACAGCTAACACAGGCTTTTTAAACCACCCAGCCCACCTTACCCATTTATATCTGCTTCTTCTCGTAAGATTTGTCGCATCTAAAACTACTGTCTTCCCCAGCTTTAAATTGCCTATAACAGCAGAATGCACTATAGACCACACCTGCTTTTCTACCTTCGGCTCAAACACAACTCCAAAAAAGTATTTGCGAACCTCATCAGAACTTACTACAACTATATCAGGACGTTTTTTCTTGAGCTCTGCCGCAAAAGTTGACTTGCCTGCACCTGGAAGCCCTACAAGAAGGACAAGAGCCCCCATTCCTCTCCCCTCATTCTTTTTTATTTAACTCTATTTTAACAAGTTTGAACCGTAAAACAAAATTTTTTCTATGCCATTGCTTTTACAATCACCTTTATGGCCGTCTCTATAGCTTTTACCATATCACTTAAAGACATATAAGGAGTATTAGGCTTTTCTAGAACTTGTTCTGGTAAATAAGGTATATGAATAAACCCTGCTTTAATGTTCAATTTGTTTTTATGGATGTAATTTAGAATTCCGTACATTAGATGATTGCACACATAGGTACCTGCAGAATTAGAAACAGATGCTGGTAGGTTTTCTTTTTTTATCGCTTCTACTATTTCCTTTATTGGAATAGTAGCAAAATACGCTGGAGGTCCTTCAGGGTCAATCGGGATGTCAATTGGCTGCTGCCCCATATTATCAGGAATTCTAGCATCATCAATATTGATAGCTACCCTCTCGACACTTATATCATATCGTCCACCAGCCTGCCCAATGCTTAAAACCGCATCAGGATTAACTTCCTTTATCTTTTCTATTGCTTTTTCCACAGAAACATAAAAAGCAGTGGGAACTTGAAGTTTTATTATTTCCGCTCCTTCTATATTATCTTTCAAATTCTTTAACACCTCATAAGAAGGATTGACACTCTCCCCTCCAAAAGGGTCAAAAGCCGTAACAAGAATTTTCATAGTTTCTACCTCCTCATTTTCATCTATTATTCTCTCCATATTCTTTCTCTCTTCTTCTGGCATCCTTGCCATTAATATCTTTTTAAACCATGCTTTAAATAACAAAATCTCATCTTCATCCAATTTCTTTAACGTGTTTGACAATTCTCTAAGTCTTGTCATCATTTCTTCGAATTCTACCTTCTGTTCTAATAAAAATACAGACGCTATTAAATTCTCCAGCCTCAATAACTCCTCCTTTCGTATACCTATTTACATCTATCAGTATATATTTAAAATCTACTGCATATTCTCCAAAAGTTTCATAAGAATTTAGGATTTCTTTATAGCTTGTCTTTGCTGTCCATTTACGACTCCCATTGTACAGTACTATCGGCACTATAACTGGTAATTCAAAATCTTTCCTTCTTGATTCTTTTTTTGGCACGTCTTTTAATATGCTCCTCCATATCTCTACCATGTATAAAAGTAATATATAGAGTTAGTAATAACATTTCATAATAAAAAGGAATCATAAGCAAATTTAATATTTTTATTTACATCCTCAATATCAAAATCCCTATACCCTTGATATTTGCCCCAAATTAACATATCCTCATATTCTGGATTATTTTTATCAGAAATTATCTCCAAAAATTTATCATAGCCATATTCACCGCCTACATCTTCAGGCGGGGCGTTTCCTTCTCCATCAACACAAATAGCATAATTCTTATCATAATCCTCTATCACTCTTTCTACTTCAATATAATGTCGCCAATCATCTCCAAAATCATAGACATATTGCAGCCTTTTGTATTTTGGAATATACTCTGATAGTCTTATCCCCTTTTCTAATTTCCTCTCTATACCATCTTTCCTTGGATAATCAAAGGCTTCCTCATCGCTAACCAAATTTACAACTGGTTTGTATCCTGCTTTATTATAAGCAGGATGATTAATAAAATAGTTGATATCAATATGCAAAATATCCCATCTCTCATCCCCATAAACAAAAAATTCGTGAAGATGATAATCCAGCCAGCCAAAAGCAGCCTGAAGTACCTTGTGAAACTGTGTAAATGTACTATTTAAAGGGACAATGAGCCTACGCCAAATATTATGATTTTCCATTTCAAGTGTTACTTTTAACTCTACTGCCCTGCATTTAAAAATGGGTCTACCTGCAAAAGCTTCTAAATCTTTAAACATTTCTTTACTTGGAGATATATATCCTTCTTCCTGTTTGCCCACCCAATAACGGCTTGTCTTTTTGCTTACAAAAGTTTGATAAATTGTATTGTCCAAAAGTAAATCTTCATATAAGTACACCACATTACAAGCCGTATTCATTTTCCCTACATAACTACTATTTTTTGTTTTCCCATATAAAACTTCTCCCGATTGTCTTATGTACTCTTCCACAATTTCTTCATCAATACATTCATCCACTAACGTCAGTCGAATAGCATTTAAAATAATTTCATCAAACCTTTTAAAATCCTTCGCTTTAAGTCCATATAAAACAACCACATATCTGTTTTTATCATTTACAAGAACTACAGTCTTTCTTCGATTTAATGTAATTAAATTCGCATGCCAGGAAAATAGCAAATTTTTTTCTTCATATGCCACAGGTTTTCTCTCTATCACATCCAACAACTTTTTTGTACATTGTATTAACATAGCCTATCACACCAATCTACATAAAAATTCTATTTATCTCAATTTTCTCAGACAAGTCCCTGTGTCCCCTTACCCTCATAACCATATCATAAAAAACTTTAATGCAATCTCATCCATCCTCTACTTTTCTTTGTTTTTAAAAATTATATAAGAATATACAATGGGTACTATAACAGCAGTAATTAGCAGCACAAACATAAAAACAGTAACCCATGTACCTCTGAAAAAGGAAGCAAATAAGCCAATAATACCTGCAATGAGCCATAGTTTTTCAGCTAGCTGATGTGTATTATTCCATACCTCTTCATCTGCTAACGTCCAGGGAGTTCTTATACCTACAAAATAATTATGGCGAAGTTTACCCATAACACTCCCAAAACCAATCAACATAAAAGGAATAATAAGATTGCCCATTCTATTTACATCAATTCTATAACCTAATACAGAATATGCAGAAGCAAAATATACTGCTGACAAAATAATTACTACAACTGCTCTTATCATTCTATAAGCTCCAGCAAATTTGTCATAATTGGCTCTTTTAGGATCAATAATAGGTACACATAACATTACAAAATATATTATTGTAATGATAGAAGGCAAAATAAATATATCATGTTTTGGGCCAAAACTGTCTACTTGACCCGAAATGTTCCAATGTATTGGAATTTTAGCCGGTAAACGTCCAAAAATGGCAAATGTAAAAATCCATATTAATATGATAATGCCAATTAACCACAAATCCTTTTTTATTTCGTATTTGACATTGTAGTTTTCATCCATACTACATTAAACACTCCCCTCATGTTGTATGACAACCCTATTCCTCTGTAAATAAATCTATTGCAAAGTTCTCAATAGTTTTTTTGCTTGGTACAGAAGACTTTCCTCCCTGCCTCATTAACTATTCAATTAATTAATTTAATCTAATTTTTGTCAATTCATTTTAGTTAGGTATTATATTGAATCAAGTATTTTTTCTACGAGCATTCTAAATACTTTCTTGTCGTCTTCACGTATTTTTACAAATGGGTCATATTCAGAAAATGGATTGTCATACATCATTCCAATACTTAATATATCAGCAAACACCTCTCTTTGTTGTTCTGGTTCTAATAAATCAATCTTTGGCATACAAAGCTCTTTTAAAAAAAGTATTATTTCTTCAGGCACAACTTTAACATTTTCGGTATATCTAGCATGAAGTGCATGTCCTAATTCATGAAAAAATACAGCTTCCGGTGCGGGTGTATCTTCTAAATTAGATTTCATATTGTAAAGGAAAAAGTGTTGAATAATTTCCTTACCATAGGGCATCACCAAGCATTCACTATTATATTTTCTATGACTATAATTTAGCAAAATAAACATGGGCTTTCTATCAGCAAACACTTTTTTTGAAAAACTAAATTTTTCATCCAAATAATGCATTATTTCTTCAATCTTTTCTTTAGTTATTCTTTTACCGACTGGTTTTTTAAAGTCTGATAATATCTGATTTCCATATGTCTTTATAGATTTCAATGTTTTAACAGGAGTATCTTGTTTTGGTATTGTCAATGCAACATATTTCCTAACTGCATCTATACCTTCATATATAAGATATTGCGAGTCGTTTTTGTTAATTATACTATCAAATACATAATCCAAAAGCCCAAAATATTGCAATTGTTGATAGAAAAATTTTACAATTTTCGCCCTATTTTTTTCCTTCAGAGCCGACTCTGCAAAATCAATTAGTAGTTCTCCCCAAGTTAATAAATCGTCACAATTAATTACAGCATTAATCTTATCATAAATATTCATATGTCATCTATTCCTTTCAAAATCTGCAAGATTTTTAACCCTTGAATAATTTCACTATTTTGGTTAGTCAATGTTATGGCCTTTTCCAAATAAAGCAAAAAGTAACAACAGCAATAACTCTCACTTATCGGAGGGAGATAAAAATTCTAGGGAGTGGGTCTATCCTCATGATACATGAACTCAGAGTAAAAGGCAAGAGTATTCGTGCAATTTCACAAGAAACAGGGCATTCTCGAAACACAATAAGAAAGTATCTCAGAGCAGAGGGAACCCCCTGAAGGAAACCCATCCTAAGATCAGTTCAAACCTTAACTCTACCAATTGACAGATTTACAGACTAAAGAGGGAAAACTTAAAGCCTTTGCCTCTTTATACTTATAAGCAGCAAAGGATTTGAAGAATAGGGTGAACTAATGGGGGATCCAGTTCTTGCAACTGCACTATTGGACAGATTGCTGCACCATGCTCATATAATCAACATAAGAGGTAACAGCTATCGTTTAAAGGATAGGTTAAAGATTGGTCTTTATTACGGTAGTCCAAACGGTAAGGCTTAAATTAAAAAAACGCAGGGTAGGTCAATTTAAAACCGTTGAAAATGGGTCAATTCTAATCCGCTATTGACAGATTTGACAATTCTTTAATAATAAACATTTAACTACTTAGCTTCATCTAACATCTTTACTATTTTTCAAGCTTTAAGAATAATAAAAAAACCACACATTTTTGTCTTTTTTATCCTGCCTTATTTCGCTTATTGTATAATTTTGGTTTTTATACTCCTCTGCAACTTTTTGAGCATCTTCCTTTGTACCCAAAATCCTTACATACATTTTACCATTTGAAGTTTTACCTGTTGTAACTTGGTATCTTTCTCTATTTTTTTCTTTTTCTTTACTATGCTTCTTCTTCCATTCATCATGATCTAACGGTTTAGCATTTTTTACAGCTTCAATAATCAAATTAATATCCTCTTCAGATATATTTTCTCCTTTTATTTTTCTAATTTCTCCAGCAGCTTCCATTCCTCCAATAACAACGGGCATGCTGCAATCTTTGGCTTTTACCCATTTAGCCCGTTTAAATATTACAATTGGATGTATATGATCTTTAATTCTTTCATGTAAATCAGGCAAATTTTCTTCTAACCATTTTTTAAACAATTTAACATGCCTCTCATTTTGTTTGGTAGGGCTTTGAACTTCAACCCACTTATTACCTTGTTTCATACGCCATTTATCTTTTGTCCCTAAAAAAGCCCCGTCCCATGACTTTGTCTCTAATACAAAAATTCCGTTCGTATTTAACACAAGATGGTCAATTTGTATAAACTCGTCAGGCTCTACTTCTAAAACAAGGTCATTTATAACAACTGCACTACTTGGAAGCCACAAATGTAATGCCCATCCTACTGAATTTTCACCACTACTTCCCTGTTCTTTTTCAGAAATACGCCTCCATGTATAAGCAACATCTGCAATAGGTTCTAAAAGCCAACCAAGGAAACCTTCACTAATCTTTTCTAAATGCTTTTGTTTTTCTCTTTCTTCTTTTTCTTTGATTTTTTGATAAAAAAGTTTTTTTATTTCTTTATCCTGTTCGATAAAACGGGCACACATTTTTCTCCCCCATTTTTTAACATTTATCTCGTACAGATGAATCCTCTATTTCTGTTTTTTCATATAACACGGAATTAGAAATTACAGGCGAAATACAATAACAGCAATAGATATGTAAAAAATATAACATCTCTCCTTTATACCAGGTGTTTCACTATATTCCTCAGTTCTTCTATTTTACTCGAATGAATTTTACCATTTAGATAATGCCACATTACATTAAGGGGCTTTTTCTCTTTCCTATTAGGTGGGGGTTCTTTTATCCCAAGAAAATTTTCTATGTTTTTATCAAAAAAGTATATTCTTTTTGTATATTTATTTCTTTTCTTTTCAATGAATTCATTAATAATTTCATGAATGCTTTGATTCTGATCTTTATCAGCTAAAACCGAATGATAAATACCTAATTCCCCAAAAAGGTTCATATATCTGTGGATATTAAATTTCCCCATAGCATCCAGCACGTAGATTTTTTTTGCTTTCAAATCATGCCATTCATTTTTAATCAGATAATCAATAAGAACTTTTTCTGTAGCACCTTCACAAATTAACACAACTTCAGCAAAAAATGCCGAACATCTTTCAGCATCAAGCCACAATAAATACCTGATTGCTTCTTCTTCCATGCGAGTTTCATCCTCTGTATCGCCCAGTATTTCCTTGATTTTTCTTTTTGTATTTTCATCAACTAAAGGATCCTTTAATTTTTCTTTGAAGACATTTACTAATTCATTATTCCGTTCAATTAAAATCTGCTGAGATTTTTTAGATATTTGGAAACTTTCAGTCACGCCTTCTTCTCTTTTTGTCAACTTTAATAATGAAGGTATCTTTTCTATATTTTTGCTTACAAAAACAGGAGAATGAGTAGAAATAATAACTTGTTGTGTTTCTTCAGAAGCCAAAGATTCTAAACTAAAGTTAAGAAACTCCTGCTGACTAGGATGTAAAAATGCTTCGGGTTCCTCGAATAATATTAAAGTAAGATCCGGTGAAAAATCCTTTTTTTCAGAAACACTTTTCTCTTTGTATTGTGCAGAAAGACTAATTAAGACATAAATGAGATGCCTTTGTAATCCTTGACCATACAAACTAACATCCATTTCTTGTTCTAAAATTTTATCAATAAGATTATGGGTAACTAAATTTTTTATTATGTCTTCTGCCCCTACAGGGTTTATAACTAAGTTAAATTCTACTCCCCATCCTTCAAGATTTTTATTAATTTCTTTTCTAAAATTTTCTAGAGAAACACCGTCTTTAGACGCCTCTTCTTTAAATTTCTTATTAAAATCTTCAAACGCTTTTTTTAAATCCTCAAAAGAATTACTTGTTTCAATAACTTTTTTTACTACAAAAGATAACATGTTCCTTAAAGGAGAAGGACCTGTAAGTTTCAAAGTTTCTTCCGTTTTAGTTACTGCTGGAATATAGATAACAGAACCAAGTTTAGCCTGGGAAATATTTTTCGCCCCATAGAACAGATTTTCTGAAAGCTTCCCATTTTCATAAGCATATATGTTACTTTGATTGGTTTTAACTTTTTTATTATCTGCTGATTTAAGATATTTTCTTACTTTAAGAATATTACCTGGATTTTTATATTCATCTTTTAGATTTTTAAATTCCTCATCTGTTAGCACATATTCTATCTCAATCCAACTCTCTTCATCGTCAGTATGAAACTTTGGGAAATCAGTTGCTTCATTAAATTTAATTCCATCTTCATAAAAAATTCGCAAAGCTGTTAAAATATTCGTCTTCCCAGAATTATTTGCACCGATAAGAACGTCATAATCATAAAGATCAACTCTCAGATCTTTTATAGATCTAAAATTATGAATTTCCATAGATTTTATTTTCATTTAGATTCTCCTCTCTGTGAAAATTATAAATTATCCGGATATAGTAATTTTAAATGTCATTAGTAAGCTTTCTTCTTAAAAGTTTTAAAATAGTGTTAAATTAAAGAAAAATTCCCACTTTTTTGTACAATGTCTTCGCATTTCATATCTTTCCCTCTCTTTAATTCCTATTTTACCATTTCATCCTTCAAAATCCAACGCAAAATATTATAAAAATTCCGTCATTTTTCGACAAAAATAAAAATAGGCTAAAATACTCTATTATGTTACAGGTACGTTTCCCATGCCTAAAATAAAACTACAATAAACCTTATCCTTTTTTCCCTACTGCAACCTCATCCTCTACATATCTCACCCTATAATACTCAATCGTCTCTCTTAACCCATCTTCCAAACTATACTCCGGTTTCCATCCAAGCACATCCAAAGCTTTTTTATTATCAAGGTAACTATGCATTATATCTCCTTTTCTAGGTTCTGTATAAATAGGCTTCAAAGAAGTATTCATGATTTTATTCATTATCTCAACAAGCTCATTTATACTTGTAGGCTTATTCGTGCTTATATTTACAACCTCATTATCTCCCCTCTTCAATGCCAAAAGATTGGCTTTAGCCACATCTTTTACATAAACAAAATCCCGCGTTTGATTTCCATCTCCAAAAATAATAGGTCTTTCTCCTTTAAGCATTTTATCTATAAAAATAGATATTACTCCGCCTTCTCCTTTTGGGTCTTGTCTTATACCGTACACATTTGCATAACGTAAAATTGTATATTTTAATCCATACAATTGCTTGTATACCTCAAAATAATGCTCTGGTGTGTGCTTTGATATGCCATAGTAAGACTCACGGTAATATGTCAATACCTTAAAATTGGAAAATAAAATTATCAAAGCAAAAAAAGACAATAATACCCTTAGCCAATTAATATGGTAAAAATTGGCTTCAAAAGTAGCAATTAATAGGTTTTAAAAGACAAAATTAACTCTTCACCGCCCCTTTGTAGATTTGGCCTTTGCTCAGCAGTGCAAAGACCAGCCTAACAAGTTTGCGGGCAGTCAATACCAGCGCTCTCTTATGCTGGTGCTTTTGAACCTCCTGATACTTGGTCTGATAATAGGCCTTGTATTCCTCGTTGTGCACCCGCAACGAGTTTGCGGCCATGACCAAGTAATAGCGGAGGTATTTGTTCCCGCTCTTTGTCAAACGACGCTCTTCAGCGTCAAAGTCGCCCGACTGATAACGGGTACAGGTGAGGCCAGCATACTGAGCAAGAGAAGCTTCGTTTTTAAAACGCTTAATATCGCCTATTTCAGCGATTATTCCTGCAGCCGACACATCGCCTAAACCCTTAACTGTAGTAAGTGTTTGAGGGATAGCTTTAAGCTCTCTGGAAATAACCTTATCAAGGCTTTTAATCTGCCTTTTGAGATGCTCAATGTTTTGAAGAGTTAAAGAAAGAGCTATCTCACAGGCCTGTTCCATTTTAGAGTTTAGGCGGTAAGCACGGTTTGCGGCTTGCTTTAGAGCAGTAGCGATTTCTTCAGGATTAGTGAATCTGTTTTTTCCGTGAGACTGAATAAACTCTGCAAGTTCTTCTATGGATATCTGAGCTATTTCATCAGGGGTAAATTCTTTCAGGACTTCAATGGACGCTCTGCCAAAGACGTTGGTAAAGGGATTATCCTGTTTGTAATTAGAGAATTTCAAAAAGAGCAAATTCAAAGCTCGATTTTTCTCATCAACAAGGAGTTCGACAAGATGTAATCTAAGCCTTGTAAGCTGACGCAAAGGTGCAGTAACAGAAACTTCATGGCTGTATGGAGTAAGATGTCCAAAGCGAAGCCTCTCAGCAATTATATAGGCATCTAAGTCATCAGTTTTAGGGAGTCTTGAGCCGAAAGCTTTTTTAAACCCGGATACAAGAGAAGGATTAATTTCATACACCTGGACCGAATAAGGCTTTAACTGAGGTGCATCCAAAAGGAAATCTCTAAGTGGAATACTGAAAATAGAAGTAGCTTCTAATCCAAGATTAAGTTGCGAGACATTGGATTTAGTTGCTAGTGAAACTAAAGTATCCACCAGCGCATTTGCGCCCTCAGCATTATTGGAGAAAGACCTAGCAGGAGAAAGTTGATTACCATTTTCATCGATGCATACGAGATCCAGCTTAGAGGCACTGACATCGATGCCTGCAAAGATAACCTCTGAGCCACCAGATATCCCTCCTTTGGTTGGCCAGGATTAGGGGCGTGCCCTGCGGGTGCGGTACCTAACAGCCTCGCGGGCGATAAGAGCTTGACAGGGCAACCGGGGGTACACCCCTAGCCTGCTGAATCTAGGGGCCGGAATGCCTGCTGGCTCAGCTCACGAGTGAGAAACTAGTACTGCACCGCAGGGGTCTCACTCTTACTTGAGTAGGCTGTATTTGAAAAGCTACAGGGGGGTGTTAAGAGTGACCCCAGACCAACCTAAATTAATTTTCGCAAAGGCACGCTCAATTATCAAGAAGTAAAAAAACTTCTTGATAATTTCCAAATCATATTATACGAGATATGGGGTTTATTCTATGTCCTTCATCAATAGGAAGATACTCAGGGTTTCCGTACACTGCTGCCGATGAAGCATATACAATCTTTTTAACACCACTTTTTCTGCAGCATTCCAGTAAATTTACTGTCCCCAGTACATTTACTTTCGCATCAAATACAGGATTATCAATTGATTTCTGTAGATCTATTTGAGCTGCCTGATGTATCACATAATCAGGTTTTTCTTTTTCAAATATTTCACATAAGTCGTCATCTGTGATGTCTTTTTTATAAAAAATGGCCTTTTTATTTATAAATTCTTCTTTTCCCGTTGAAAGATTATCCACTATTACAACTTCATATCCATTTTCAATAAACAAATCTGCTATATGTGAACCTATAAAGCCTGCACCACCTGTGACTAAAACTTTCATTATCCGTATCTCCTCACTTATTAAAATTCAAAAACTATTCTATTTCAGTAGCGGCAACTTCTTCCATTAAGGACCGCTGATAATCAGGATTATACTCTGGCACAAGGGACTTTATAAACTCTCTTATTTCATCTTCATCCATATCATCTATCTTATCTTTATATTTTTCCAATGTTAAAATTAAATCCCCATAATCGACAGAAACGGGCTTTTCAATAAAAATTTTCTCATGCTTCGTCGACACGTATTTATCATCACTTATTAATAATTCCTCAAATAATTTCTCTCCTGGTCTTAAACCAATAATCTTAATAGGTATATCTACATCAGGCTCAAAACCCGATAACCGAATTAACGTTCTTGCTAAATCTATAATTTTAACCGGTTCACCCATATCAAGTACAAATATTTCGCCGCCCTTTGCCATAGCCCCTGCTTGTATAACCAACTGAACAGCTTCTGGTATTGTCATAAAGTATCTTTTAATTTCTTCATGAGTCACCGTAACAGGTCCACCTTCTGCAATCTGCTTTTTAAAAAGAGGTATAACGCTTCCATTGCTTCCCAACACATTTCCAAATCGCACTGCAACAAACTCAGTTTTACTTTTTTTATCGTATTCTTGAATTATCATCTCACATATGCGCTTAGAAGCTCCCATCACACTCGTAGGATTGACAGCCTTATCTGTCGAAATCATTACAAAGCGATTGACATTATATAAGTCAGAAACTTTTACAAGATTCAATGTACCATATACATTGTTTTTAATAGCTTCATGAGGACTTACCTCCATTAGTGGAACATGTTTATGAGCAGCTGCGTGAAAAACAATATCAGGAGTATACTCACTAAAAATTTTATTTATCTTCTTTTCTTCTCTAATATTTGCGACTAAGCAAATTACATCAAGTTCAGGGTATTTTCTTTTTAATTCCTGTTCTACTTCATACATATTGTTTTCGTATATGTCTAGTATAATAAGGCGAGAGGGTGAAAATCGGGCTATTTGTCTGCAAAGTTCAGACCCAATGGACCCTCCTCCACCTGTAACCATAACTTTTTTACCTTTTATGTAGCTACTTATTTCCTCTAAATCAATTTTGACAGGTTCTCTACCTAACAAATCATTTATATCAACATCCCTTATGCTACTTATTGATATTGTTCCATCAACTAACTCATAAATAGCTGGCAATGTCTTAACTTTTATGCGCATTTCACTACATTTATCAATAACTTTTTTCAAAACAGTTCTAGGCGCAGAAGGGATAGCAAAAATAACTTCATCAATTTCCTTCTCCGTAATAACTTCCTGAATATCATCAATTTTCCCCACAACAGGCACATCATCAATACTTCTGTGTAATTTAGACACATCATCATCTACTATTGCTACAGGCTTAAGGCCTGTTTCTGGATGATTTTTTATCTCCCTTACAAGTATACGCCCAGCATCTCCAGCACCTACTATTAACACTTTTTTGTATTTTATATTCTTTACTTTAACTTTACTGCTATTTTCCATATAACTTCTATAAGCAATACGACTTCCACCTATTAGCAATGCACTCAAAAACCAGTATAAAGGATAAATAGAACGTGGCAAATGTATTTGTAAAAATAGTAAAACAAAAGCAGCCATAGCGCTGCCAATGGTAGTAAAAATAATTAAATCCATAATATCATGTAAACTTGCATATCTCCAGATTTTATTGTATTGTTTGAAAAAGATAAATGTTACGACAGTCACTGTAACTACTATGTAAAAGGTTTTTTTGTATAAGAGAAAATATTGGTGGGGAATATTATAGTCAAAGCGCAAATAAAAAGCTAGAAAATATGCTATATTCAATAGGATAATGTCAATAAGCAATAATAAAATTTTTCTCTTGTTTTTCCACATATAAATCTCTCCCATTTACCTACTATATATCTTTATTGCCTCTTTTAACTTATCGACTACATAATCAATTTGTTCATCTGTTATTTTATTGAAAAAAGGTAAAGCTATTGTAGATCTTGCCACTTTCTCTGTTATAGGAAAATCTCCTTCTTTATGGCCAGTTAATTCCTTTATGTAAGATTGTAAATGTACTGGCGTAAAATAAGGTCTACAACCTATACCATTGTCAATTAAATACTGCATAACCTTATCTCTGTCTATGTTTTCATCTACTCTTATCACATAGACGAACCAACTCATTTTATTTACTTCAGGAGCAATGTATGGTATTTTAACTCCCTTGACATCTTTCAATCGTTCATTATATTTTTCAGCTATTTCTAAACGCCTTTTAATTATCTCTTCTATCCTTTCTAACTGCACTATTCCAAGAGCAGCATGTAACTCACTCAAACGATAATTAAACCCCAACCTCTCATGTTCTAGCCACAATCCTGTAATGGGCCTTCCCTGACTTCTCATGCTTCTACACAATTGTGCGATTTCTTCATCATCTGTGACAATTACCCCTCCTTCAGCAGTTGTAATCTGTTTATTAGGATAAAAAGCAAAAGCACCTGCATCACACAATGTTCCCGCTTTAATACCTTTGTATTCTGAACCTAACGCCTCGCAAGAATCTTCAATAACTTTAAGTCCATATTTTTTAGCTATCTCATTTACCTTCTCCATGTCCATTGGTTGTCCAAAAACATCTACTGTTAAAATTGCTTTGGTTTTTTCTGTTATTTTTTCTTCTATTTTGTTAATATCCATGTTCAGTGTGTCTGGATCTATATCCACAAAAACAGGCTTTGCCCTTTCAAATAAAAAACAGTTTACAGATGCTATAAAAGTAAAAGGTGTAGTTATAACTTCATCTCCATCTTTTATACCCAATGCCCTTACTATTAAATGCAAGGCGCTTGTCCCACTATTCACTGCAATCGCATATTTTTTCCCTACGTAATCAGCTATCTTTCTTTCAAATTCTTCTATCTTGGGTCCAATGCTTAAAATATCCGACCTTAAAACTTCTACAACTGCGTCGATTTCTTTTTGGGTAATATCTGGTCTTGATAAAGGAACCTTCATTTATTTAGCCTCCTCATGAAATTTTATTGGTTTTGCTGGAACTCCTACTGCTGTACAATAAGGTGGTATATCATCAACAACTACCGCTCCTGCACCTATAATTACACCTTTTCCAATTTGTTTGTTTTGTATTATCGTAGCACCTGAACCTATTAAACAACCTTCATTTATTACTACATTTCCTGCAACATTTACATCCCAAAGTAGAGTAACAAAATCATCAATAAAAGTTTCATGTCCAATGCCACATTTGGGACTTATTATAACATGGTCCCCTATTTTTATATTCGTGGTTAATATGCAACCTGGATATATTATTACCCCCTTACCAAGATGATTTGTTTTTGAGATATAGACAGATGGATGAATTATGTTTACAAATTCTATATGGTCATAACGTTCTAGTTTTGTAACAATTCTTTTTCTAGATTTATAATCTGCAATTGCACATACAGCATAAATCTTCCTCTTAAGATTTAATAAATACTCAATTCCTCCTAGCACTTTTACCCCGTTTATAGTTCTATCATGCAAATCTTTATTATCGTCAATAAAGCCAACAATATTCCAAATAGGATTTATATTATTTATTTCTTCTACAATCCACGCAACCTCTTTACCTACCCCACCTGCTCCAATAATAAATAAATCTTTTAACATAAGTCATTACCCTTTCATCTCTTAATCTTTACTTCCCGTAAATTTTGGCATTGTAGCATAACCTTCAGCAGAAAGACCTTCCCTTTTTATTACTTTTATAAGTGTTAAGAATAATATTTTAAAATCCAGCCATAAACTCCAATTATCTACATACCATACATCAAGTTTAAATTTCTCTTCCCAAGAAAGACTATTGCGTCCATTTACTTGTGCCCAACCAGTTATACCTGGCTTTACATCATGACGTCTCATTTGTTCTTCTGTATAATAATTCAAATATTCCATAAGTAAGGGTCTTGGCCCCACTAAGCTCATATCTCCTTTTAAAACATTAAATAATTCCGGTAACTCGTCAAGACTTGTACTTCTAAGGAATTTACCCATTTTAGTCAGGCGTTTTTCATCTGGTAAAAGATTACCATATTCATCTTTTTCATTAGTCATTGTCCTAAATTTATATATTGTAAAAGGCTTTCCTTTAAACCCCGCTCTTGTCTGTTTATATATAACAGGCGGTCCCATAGCAACAAAAACAATTAGCGATATGATGACTAAAAAAGGAGACAAAATAATTAACAAAAAAAGTGATACAAAAATGTCAATTAATCTTTTTATAATTAATTTCAAGAAAAATTCCCCCCTTTTTCTAAAAATCGCGAAAGGAATCGCCAAGCAATTCCAATAGACATCAAAATTCTTGAGGAACAATCACTTTCGTCCGAAAGGCCGGGGTGAGAACCCTTGGTGGCGAGAATTTTAAAAAGAGCACGCACTAACTCTGCCTCCTCCTTAGTTAAAAACCCTATTGTTTCTAAAAATTGGCGCCGCGCTCCTCCAGGAACTAACTCTTCTTTAGGAAAATTCGGCATAGCCTCTGCTATGTTATCGAATATCGCCTGAAGAAAAGAACGAATAGACGCATTAGCTGCCGCCCACCGCTCTTCAGCATAATTTTCTCGAGCATCTTGGAGATGTTGTAAAGGGACGAACCAACCTAAATCAAGTAATTTTTGTTCAAGTCTATCTCGTATGTGGATAGTTTCTGTGGGTGCAGGCAAAGCCTTAATTATCTTTCCATTTTCAATTTGATACCCATCTAGTGCTAAACACTCTTCTAATTTTCTTATTTTCTCCATTACCAGACTCGAAACCGGTGCTCTCTCTTCTATTTGCTTAATTGTTTTAACCGTTTCTATAACAATATCATCCCAAATCTTGTCTTTGTTTTCAGTGTTATTAAGTTGATTAAGATAAGCAATAACTTCTTGAATTCGTTTTAACTTCCCTGTACCTTGGGGTAAACGACGATAAATATCAAGTAGTCCAAACCTAGAAAGAAAATTTTGCAACTCTCCGTCTGAAAAAAGTTCAGATAAAATCTCTCCACAAATAGCCATTGTCCTATCAGAAAACTTTCTTGCCATAAAACTTTCCTCCTTCCTTAACGGAAGTGGTGGTAAAACTATCTCAGCAATCATTTAAAATTCTATTCTTATCTTTCCAAGCAATATATTGAATGAGAATACTCGGGAAATACATACGATCTGCATATTTATCATGCAAATAAGATTTAATCCGTTTATGGATAAATTTATCTATCTCATCAAGACTTAGATTAAGCCAATTCCCTTCAATTTCCTTTGCCTTTTCTGTAACTAATACTTTAGCTATAGTCCAAGAAGATTCTTTTACATACTTTTGTTTTAGCAAATTTTCATGAATACGATGAACATCTTTATGAGAAAAAATTCCAAAACGATAAAGTGCAGTTTTAACTCTCTCAGGAGAAAAAGATTTTTCTATTTTATTCTTCTTCAATTCTCTTCCCGATTTTACTTCTATAATCAAAGCTAAATTATCTCTATCAATATCAAATCCCCATGTGGAAAATTTTTCTTTATCCCAGTCTTTATTTTGTCCTCCAACTTTTTCGTAAACATAAGGAAACCTAATTGCCAATAAATCACAATCTGCTGTACCTCTTTGCTCTCCTTGTCCAATGTTATGCAATACATAGTTTTGTAATAAGAAAAATCCATTTAAGCGAAAATACCAATACGTCAATTCTTCAGCAAAATTATTCATTTACTTCACCTCAAAAAATCTTACTAGTTACAAATACAGACTATATATCTCATCCATTTCGTTTAAAACTTTTTCAATAGCATAATCTTGTATAATTTTTCTACCCTCTTCTCCCATTTTGGCTTTCAAGCTTTCATCTTCGACTAACTTTTTAATTGTCTTAGTTGCCTCTATATCATTAACAGTAAACTAGCCATTAACATTTTAAGTAAAAGTCATAACTCTAACTCTTTGATTAATTTTTCGGTTAATTTTTTTATATCGTAATGTTGCTCTACATATTTTCTCCCATTTAAACCCATTTGGTTTCTCTCTTTTTCTGATAAATTTTTTATTTTTAATATCCCCTCCGCAAGTAATTTGGGATTTTCTGGAGGAACAATTATACCAGCATTTGCTTCTTCTATTATCTCCTTTGAAGCACTTACGTTGGAAATTATAGGTCTACCACTTGCAAGGTAATCAAATATCTTGTTTGGACTTATCCCATATTTAAATACATCCATATGTTTTAGAGAATGTAACAACAAATCAGCTTTTCTCAACACTGTTGGTATAAATTTCTTTGAAATAGGTGATAAAAAAACAATATTAGTTAATTTCTTTTTGTTTGCCATTTCAATTAAACTCTCTTTCCCTACCCCATCTCCTATTAAAATAAACTGGATATCTTCATAATCTCTCAATAATTCCGCTGTTTCTATCACAACTTCAAGACCATTAGCAGGTCCATGAGCTCCTGCATATACCACTTTAAATTTGTCTTTATATTTTTTGAATACTTCAAAAACCTCAAGGTTTTCATCAATTGAGATATCCGTTTCAAACCTCTCTATATTTACACCGTTCGGTATCCATACTATTTTTTGTTCCGGCATCCCTCTTTTGGCTATATAGCTTTTTGCATCAGGTAATAATACTATAATTTTTTCTGCTCTTTCATACATAAATTTCTCCCATATATATAACAACTTAGCAAGGATCGAATTTTCTTTAATTGCTCCCATATCTATTGCTGTCTGAGGCCATAAATCTCTGACTTCAAAAATAAACCTCGCTTTATATTTCCTAGACAACCACCATCCTGCAAGAGGAGCAAAAAAATGCATAGAAGATCCTATTATGATATCAGGCTTTTCAAATTTTTTAGCGACTTTAATAACTCTAAAAGCATAAGAAATCATATTTACTACTCTTCGCCAATCATTTTTTGTATACGGAAAAGTGTTAAGCCATACAAATCTTACTCCATCAAAAACTTCTTCTCTAACCGATTCTTTCGCAGAAACTTTTAGGTGTTTTTTTGTAACATGGTCAAATCCCGAAGCGAATATTGTTACAGTAAATCCCTTTTTAACCAATTCTTTGCCAAAATCATAATGTCGTGTTCCACCTGCCATGTCAGGACTAATTGCGTAATGATTTAATATCCAAATATTTTTACCACTCAAAGATTATCACCTTACCTCATTATGTTAAATCTTACCTTACAACAGATATTTTCTTAACACCTTAACTATTTTTTCTGCCGCCTTCCCATCTCCATAAGGCTCTGCATCTAAACCATGTGGAGCATTCAAAACTTTTCTTATACTTTCTTCAATAAATTTTTCACAATCTGGAGGTACAAGATAATTCCATCCCAAATCCACAAGTTCTACCCATTCTGTTTCTTCTCTTAATGTAACACATAGTACCTTATAAAAAAATGCTTCTTTTTGCACTCCTCCAGAATCAGTAATTATGAGCTTTGCATTTTTTTCTAATTTAACCATATCAAGATACCCAACTGGCTCTATTATTTTCAGTTTTTCCGATACTTTCTCATAGAGTCCCTCTCTTAATAATGCAGCTTTTGTACGTGGATGAAGTGGCATAACAATCGTGATATCCTTCCCTATTTTACAAAGCGCATTAAAAATTGTTTTCAATCTTTCAGGAATGTCAGTATTATAAGCCCTATGGATTGTAGAAAGGATGTATTCCTTGGGTTTTAAATCCAAAGTTTCTAATATTTTGCTCTGCTGTCCTGCTTTTTCTCCGTAAAATATAGCAGCATCAAACATCACATCTCCAACATAATATATCCTATCTTCAGCTATCCCTTCATTAATTAAATTATTTACTGCCACTTTTGTAGGAGCAAAAAGTAAATCAGATACATGATCTGCAACTATACGGTTAATTTCTTCTGGCATTTTTCGATTAAAAGAGCGAAGCCCAGCCTCTACATGAGCAACAGGAATCTGGAGCTTCGATGCAGCGAGTGTTCCTGCAAGTGTAGAATTTGTATCACCATAAATTAATACTACATCAGGCTTTTCTTTTATTAAAACATCTTCAATTTTTTCAAGCATATGAGCTGTTTGTACTCCATGACTACCTGATCCTATACCAAGATAGTAATCAGGCTGAGGAATTTCAAGTTCTTTGAAGAATATATCACTCATATTATCATCATAATGCTGTCCTGTATGTACAATAATTTCTTTCATATCATTGAAATCTTTTAGCTTTCTCGAGACTGTAGCAGCCTTAATAAATTGCGGCCTAGTACCGATAATAGTTACTATTTTCATAATTCCTTACTCCCTCAAAATCCATTTTAATTATTACCCATCAAATATAGTAACTCTTCTACAATTTTCGATAAATTAAATTCTTTTTCTATTTTCTCAAAACCTTTTTCACCTAACTCTTCCCTCAGTTTTTCATCGTTAATTAATTTCATAATAGCTTTTGCCAATTCATCTGAGTTTTTTTGTTCAACTATAATTCCTGCTCCACCTTCTAATAACTCAGGTATACCACCTGTATTAGTAGAAATAACCGGTATTTTATGGGCCATTGCTTCCATAAGAGAAACAGGAATACCTTCCTTTTCACCATCGTCTGTCACAATACTCGGCAATATGACACAATCAATCTTTCCACTCCTATATAGTTCTATAAGTTCATCATGTGGTAGTTGCCCCTTGAAAAAAATTCTATCTTCTAAATTTAGTTGGGTAACTGTTAGTTTTAATTCATCTTCTAAAAGTCCTTTCCCAAAAAAATAACAATAAACATTGCAATTTTGAGTTTCTATCACCTTTTTAATAGCTTGAATTAAATAGATATGTCCCTTTTTAACTACAAAATTAGCAGGTACCGCTATTAAAAGAGCTCGATTCGCTTTTTTGAGATCTAATTTTTTAAAATTAACATCCACCTTAACCCCAACATGCAAAATATACAATTTATCTCTATATTCCTTGACATATGATAGTATTTCATCATACCCATTTTTATCAATAACTCTTATAAAATTAGAACTTCTAGCTTTTTCTCTTAGCATATTATTTTCTGCGATGTCCCAACGATGCGCTGTAAAACTCCATGGTATACCTGTTAATTCTGATGCAATATAAGCTAAAGTTGAAGGAGTTGAAGCCCAATGAGCGTGAATATGATTTATTTTTCTTTTTTTTAAAATCTCGCTAACAACTAAACCTTTTGGTATAATGAGTAGATTCTTCAATATTTTTCCAAGACTACCTGAATGTCTTAATATCTTAAAAATTATCTCAACAACCCTTAAAGGATGTTTTATAAAAATTAAAAAGCTCTTTAATATTAAGTTTAAACTTAAAAGAGGAATATGCATTGTAAATTTAGCTACCTCTTTTGGTTCATCTCCTAATGCAATTTCTTTCTCGGGTCGAACTGGTATTACAACAACATCATGACCTTTTTTTATAACTTCTAAAATCTCTGGAAGTATAAATTGTTCACCTTTCCCATAAGGTGTCTGCGACGTGATATATGCTATCTTCATCCCTTTCATATCAACTCTCCTCTACTTAATTAATACAACCTCTCCGGGTTCCTTTATTTTTTGATATGCCTTTACAATAAAAGCCCTAGTTCTTTTAAATTTGTTTGATAAATATGATTCCCATTTCTCTTTTACTGTTTTAAACTCAATCGTATTAAAAAGCTCATATAAAACTTCAAGCAAAGCTATATGCAACTTATGATAAAATGGACTCGCAAGATTACCACACTGATCGTAATAACTCCAATATCCTGTGTCATATTTGTACAACTCATCTTTCAAGGTATCCAACGTTCTTTGCAACGCTTCCTTGTATCTACCATCAGAAGTCGCCTTGAATATATCGTATAAGCCAAAAACGGCAAATATCCAGCCATTTAATATCAATACAGGCTTTGATTCGACCACTTCTTCCAAAAATAACTTATCATTAACGTATCTCGCAGTGCCACCTTTTTCCACAGGAAGCAACATTAAATCTATCGCTTTTTTAGCTCTATCCACAAATTCTTCATCGCCACTTTCCTGAAAAGCTCTTATCAATAGAGATGCTCCTTCTCCTTGAGTCATTGCTGAATATTTGTAAAATTTTTTACTTCCAATCCTTTCAAATACATCCCATCCTCCCAATTCATCTTGCTCATTCACAACCCAATTAACTGATTTCCAAAACTGCTCAAAATATATATCTTGCTTCGTTAGCAAATACAAATCGTAATTGCCCAAACCATATTGAATTACAGTAGTAGGAAAATAAATCTTTTCCCCATCCATTTTGACATTCATAGGTAAACCTCTTTTATCAGTTTCACCATGCCAATTAACTTTTAAAGTTAAATCATTATAATACCCTTTTATCCCTTCTTTAGAGTAAATTTTTCCAATTCCCTGGTTAACATGTAAAGCACTTTTCCCTAGAAGTATTCTTAAGTATTTTGATAATATCCTTACATACCTCATAATAAAGAAGCTCCCTTTTTCAACTTAAATTGCAATAAACTTTCATACAATTTTTCATACTTTTTTACCATTACACTAATATCAAACTCTTTCTCAGCAACTTCCTTAGCCTTTTCTCCTAACTTCTGACATAAATCTTTGTTCTCAATTAACATCAGCATTGCTTTAGAAAAAGCGTTTACATTCTTTGGGGGAACAAGAATTCCTGTAATATTATTCTGTATTAACTCTGGAACTCCTCCTACTGACGTTGCTATCACCGGTTTTCCAGCAGCCATTGCTTCCATAACACTTAGTGGATTGCCTTCCCAATCTGAAGATAAAACAAACACATCAGAAGCATTTAAAATATCTGGAATATCCGTCCTTATCCCAAGGAAATAAACTTTTTCTTCAAGTCTATGCAATTTAGTTATCTCTTCAAGCCTTTCACGCTCTTCTCCATCTCCTACAATAATTAGCTTGGAATTATCATGTCTCGCAGGACCTTTTGCAAATGCTTCTATAAGTAACGCTTGATTCTTTTGCGGCGCTAATCTTGCTATATTCACAAACAAAAAATCTTCCTTTTGAAAGCCTTCTTTTTCTCTCCACTCTTCCCGGTTTATATTAGCCTTTTGATAATATTCAACAGGTATACCATTTAAAATTAATGGAATGTTTTTAACCCCATAAACAGAAGTCAAACTTTCACTAACTAATCTTGATATGGAAATTGGGATCACCCCAAAAGAAAAAGCAATTTTATGAACCAATTTGCCAACTTTGTCAACTTCCTTTTCAGCAATATTATGAACAGTATGAACTTTTACAGGTACCTTATGAAGCAACAGAGAAGGCAATGCATATCTAAGAACATACCGGTGGGTATGAACAATATGAGGTTTAAAAGATTTTATTATTTTATCAATTCTAAAAAACATCCTTGGATCAAATCCTTTTTTCTTCCCCAGGTAATAAACTGGTATATTTTCATTTTCTAATATTTTCTCTAGTTCCGTATTTAACGAATCGAACATACTAATAGCTCTTACTTCGTACTTTTCTTTATCTAAATATTTCATTAGATTTACTGTTAAGCGTTCTGCTCCACCATAACCAAAATTAGGTATTATTTGAAGTACCTTAATTCTATTCATAATTACCTCCTCTACATTTTTAAAAGGAATATTTTTTGAAGTTTAATAACAAATACAACATCAAAAAAACTATAGTGGGAAAAATAAGATAAACTCCATCCCAAAGAAGAATTGCTGGGTCTGCGTATAGTACTACCATCGTTGAAAAATATAATATCCAAGCTATTTTTAAAGATCTTAGCACAGGATTAGAAACATTGCTGAATATTCTTTCAAATAACGCTAAAAGCATACCTAAACAAAACATTATAAAAACTACTCCAAAGATATTTGCTGAAAAATAACCTGCCCCTAGGATATCTACAGGAATTCCACCTTTCTCTGTTCCCAAAATAATTAATGTATTCTCTTGAGATAGAGTTAAAGGAAAGTCTATATTAATGTCTAAAATTTTCGATATTAATCCCAACGGAATTCTTAAAATTCCTAGAGGAAAATCTAAAAAATAGCGATAAGAAGTTTTTATAGGCACATTACAAAGTATATTGATTAAAGAAAGGTATGGAAAAGAAAATTCAGCAAAAAAATTAGAGAAAATATCTTGCAAACTATTGTATATAGGCTTTCCAAATCTTATTCCAAACCAATATTTCCCATATAAAATTATTGACAAGCTTACTCCTAGAGAGAGGACAAGAAACAAAATTCTAAATATACGTTTTTCTAACGTAGAGTACAAAGTTAAAAAAACAACAAGTAAATAATTAATTAGATGTAATCTTCCAGCTTTTAGAATTAATACAAGTAAAGAAAGAATACCAGAAATTCCAAAACCAAGAAAATATAAAAAACGCTTCTTAAATGAAGAAAATTTATTCAAACTAAGTCCTAATAGGACATATGAAGAAAAAGTAACGATCAAAGAGAAAGTAAGAAAAGTGAAAGATGTTTCTTCCACTCCCTTTACTTTAATTCCACTTCTTAGTAAACCTGAATACATAATTAGGTCAAAAAGAGGTGCTGATCTTTTGTATATATATAATCCCAAAGAAAAAAAACCCAAAAAAAGTACAATAATGCTTAAAAGTAACCAATAAGAATCACTGATTTTATTTAACTTAAAATTAATACTACAACCAATATTCCTAAATATTGAAAGCCCTAAATAGTAGCCTACTACTGTACAAAAAAAACCTATAACAGATATCACCGAAGCAAGAAAACTCCAATAAGCGTCTTTATAGTTTATATTAAAAATCCACATTGAAGATGGAGGAAGAGAATCAACTTTAAAGTCAAACAGTATTATGTAACTAGGTGCGAGGAAATATATAATAAAATAAACAATATTAAATCCCCTAAGGAAATCAATAAATTTTATTTTTCTCCATCTCCATATTTCAAAAAAAACAATCATTAATCCTAAAATTAGAACCACTATCAAAGTAAACATTATTACTATAAACCCTCCAAATACTAACTCTTATCTACCAATGAAGGTGGTTAAAATTTTTTATTCTCATTTTTTTATATCATTTTATAGCTTTCTCATAAACTTCTATGAACTTGCGTGCATGAACAATATAAGAATGATTCTTTTCTATATACTTCCTTGCTTCTTGTCTAATAGAATCTAATTTGTAAAAATCTTCTTTTATCTTTTCTATAATATAAGCAATAGCTTCTTCTGATTTTTGCTCAACAAAAAAGCCGTTTACACCATGTTTTATAATTTCTTTCATCCCCCCAATAGGAGTACAAACTACAATCTTACCACAAGACATACCTTCAAGCATCGAAAGTGATGTAGCTTCCTCTACACCATCAGATGTTATAGAAGGTATAAGAACAACATCACATGCTTTGTAATATTTTACAATTTCGTCATGCGGAATACCCTCTAGAACTTTAACATTCTTATTTTTGTGAGTGATATTTAGAATTTCTTCTTTCAATGGTCCTATACCTGCAAAAATAAACTTGATATCCTTCTCCTTTAAGATATTTGCAGCCTTGGCAGCATAAATAACCCCATTTTTCTTTACATATCTTCGCGGTATAAAAACAACAAAATCTTCTTCTCCCCATCCTAATTCTTCTCTAATTTGCTTTTTTTCTAATTCACTGATTGGTTTAAAAATATCTATATCAACTGCATTGAAAATGACGTCAACCTTTTCTTTAGGAAAAGAAAATTCACTTACTACATATTCTTTAATTCTGCTATCCACAGTAATTATTCTCTGAGCTTTATCTATTGCCCTCTTCTCAAGATCTCTCCCAAATCTCTCGAAATCTGGAATATCTTCTTTTGAAAAGCCTCCATAATTTATAGCTTCTCTTGTATAATATCCATGCAGTGTTAAAACTATTTTTTTACTATTACAGAATGCCCCTGAAATAACATCATGAGCATTCACTACCTGAAATATTTCGAAATGTTGCTTTTTAAAAAATTTTTCTATTAGTTTTGTTCGAGTAATTACTCTATCTTTATAACTCATAAATTTATAAAAAGGATATCTAAAAACCAATTTTGCCTTTTCAAAACTAGAAAAAGTATAATATTTAGTAACAACATTAACGTTATTTAATCTTAATCCCTTTTCTAAAAGTAAAAGATGTATTTGCAACCCTCCTAAATTTGTAATATAAGGATTATAAGATGAAATTAGAGCAACATCCTGAATACGGTTATCTCTCATTTACTTTACCAACCTTTCTTTAAAATTAGTTTAGCTAAATAATTAACTACCGAAAACTCAAATATTTTTTATATAACTCAACTTTTATGTTCCATACAACTTTAACCACGTTATACTAATTTTGTTAAGGAAGAGCTAGATAACTTCCTACTTTTTTTATTTCTTAACCCGCCCTGGATTCCCTACCACAATCTTACCATCTTCTACATCTTTAGTCACAACTGAACCAGCTCCAACAAAGGCATCTTCACCTATTACTTTTCCGGGTAAAATTGTAGCATTGACTCCAATTCTACTTTTTCTTTTAGCAGTTACTCCTTTCATCTTGCTAAATCTGTCTGGATCTCTTCCAGCCGAGTTATCATTTGAGGTTGCTACGCAAGGAGCAATAAAAACTTCATCTTCTAACTCTGAATAAGCCGTGATATAGGCATTTGTCTCGATTTTGCATCTACTTCCTATTTTGCAGTAATTTTCTATTGCTACACCTCTTCCTACAATAGTCATATCACCTATCACTACATCTTCTCTAACAGTTGCTAAATCAGCAATTAAACATTTTTTACCTATTTCACAGCCAGCATATATCACGGCAGAAGTACCTATTATGCAGTCATCTCCTATTTTACAAGGAGGTTTTTCTTGTTTATCTTTAAAGATGCTAGTTGCAGCTCTCATTGGTTGTTTGCCAATTACTACATTATCGTCAATCCTCACATTGTTACCTATGATACTTCCTTTATATATAGTGACATTATTTCCTATAACGCAGTTATCTCCTATTACCACATTATCTTCAATAACTGTAAAATAGCCTATTTTTACATTTTGCCCTATTTTGGCTTTCTCAGATATGTAATTCATTTTCATCATTCCTTCATATCAAGTGTTGAAAAATCTTTTAAAGGAAATTCTACTGGTAAACCTGTTTTTCTTGATTTGTAAATTGCCAATACTATCTCAACAGCTTTTTTACCATCTTCGCCTGTTATGTAAGGGTCTCTATCGTTTAGTACTGCATCAATAAAATCTCTATATAAAGGAGTATGACCATAACCATATACTGTATCGGGGTCTTCATAGTTAGCTTCTTTTTTTACTTCTTCTTCATCATCTAATCCATCCGCAAATTTCCAGTCAATTATTTTGTTAATAGCAACTCCACCAATTCTCACTGTACCTTTTTCTCCAAATATGCTCAAGGTTTCTTCAAGATTTTTAGGATAAACACAAGCACTTCCTTCTATAATTCCTATAGCACCATTTTTAAATCGCAGTACTGCTGCTCCCATGTCTTCTCCTTCAATATTTCTTAAAAATGTGTCTGCTTCAGCATAGAGTCTTTCAACAGGTCCCATCATCCACTGGAGAAGGTCAATATTGTGTATGCCCTGATTCATTAAAGTACCGCCATCTTGTTCCCATGTACCTCTCCAGGAAGCTTGTCTATAATAATCGTCATTTCTGTTCCACCTTATACTGGCAACTCCATGAACCAATTTGCCAAAACGATTTTCTTCTACAGCTTTTCTCAATTTTTGAACAGTTGAATTAAATCTATTTTGATGGCATACAGTTAGTTTTCTGTTATACTTTTTAGCAGTTTCAATCATTTCATCTGCATCTTTGATAGATAGAGCCATTGGCTTTTCAACAATTACATGTTTACCTGATTTTAAGGCATTTATAGTTATTTCAGCATGTGTACCTGAATATGTAGCAATACTCACTATATCTATATCGTCCCTTTTTAACAGTTCTTGATAATCCCGATATACTTCTATGTTATTTATCTTTACATTCTTTTCATCCAATAGCTCTCTATATCTTTTTTTCAATAACTCAGCCTTTTCAATTTCCAAATCACACAGTGCAACTAATTCTGCATTATCATGATTATTCACTAAAGCTTCAATATGTTTAAAAGAAATCCTGCCACAACCAATTAATCCAAATCTTAATTTTTTATCCATTTTATCACCTACAGCACTTCTATTTTTTCTCTTGATTCTTTTAAATTTTTTGTAGCATTTCTCGTATCAAATACAAATTTTGCTGTCTTAACTATATGCTCATAATCGTACTTTGTGTGGTCTGTTGTAATTACAACAAGGTCAGAGGAACTTAGTAAATCATCAGTTAGGTTCTCTGAATGATACAATTTGCCATTGTGTTTAAACTCAGGTACATGAGGATCGTTATATTTTACTACTGCTCCTTCTTTTTCCAATATTGAGATTATCTTTAGGGCTGGTGATTCTCTTATGTCATCTATATCTTTTTTATAGGCTACTCCTAAAAGGAGTATAGTTGAACCATTGATTGGCTTTTTGAATCTATTTAAAATCCTTGAAATGCGTTCTACCACAAATTCTGGCATGTAATTATTTATTTCACCTGAGGTTTCAATAAGCCTTGTATGATAGTCATATTCTCTTGCTTTCCAAGCAAGATAAAAAGGATCTATAGGGATGCAATGGCCACCAAGTCCTGGCCCGGGATAAAAAGCCATAAAGCCATAGGGCTTTGTTTTAGCTGCCTCAATTACTTCCCATACATCTATACCCATGCGATAACATATAATAGCCATTTCATTAGCTAATGCTATATTGATATTTCTAAAAGTGTTTTCGTAAATTTTTTCCATCTCTGCTACTTTGGGACTTGATACTTCAAACACTTCACTTTCAAGGACATTTCTATAAAGAGCAGCAGCAATTTTAGTACACTGTTTTGTGACGCCGCCTACCACTTTAGGAGTATTTTTTGTCTTATACTCCTTGTTACCGGGGTCTACTCTTTCAGGAGAATAGGCTAAAAAAAAGTCCTCTCCGCATATCAAGCCAGTCTCGTCTAAAATAGGTTTTACAACTTCTTCAGTGGTACCAGGATATGTAGTGCTTTCAAGTACGACCAACATGCCTTTATGTAAATATTTCGCTATTTCTTTGGTAGAGTTAATTATATAGGATAAATCAGGCTGTTTATTTTTATCAAGAGGAGTAGGAACACATATTGCAACTGCATCCACATCTTTTAAAAAAGCATAATCATTTGTGGCTTTTAATCTTCCCTGCTCAACTACTTCTTTTAAGTCTCCATCTAGGATATCACCAATGTAATTTATACCGTTGTTTACTTTTTCCACCTTGTGCTTTTGAATATCAAATCCTATTACTTTATATCCTGCTTTAGCTTTTTCCACTGCAAGAGGCAATCCTACATAGCCCAATCCTATTACCCCTATTACTGCCTTTTTGCTCTCTATTTTGTCCAAAAGTTCATAGTATGTACTGTTAAACTCTTTTTCCCTCTCCACAATCTCAATCTCCTTCGTTTACAATTTTGTGCAGTACCTTACTGATATAGCTAATCTCTTCATCAGTAATTTCAGGATACATCGGTATAGCAAAAATTTTTCTACATACTTCTTCAGCAACTGGCAAGTCGCCTTCTTTGTAGCCTAAATTAGCATACGCCTTTTGAAGATGTAATGGCACAGGATAGTATATCCCTGTTGCAATGCCATTTTCTTTTAATTTTTCCATTAAAAATTCTCTTTTTTCACTTTGTATGCAGTACAAATGATATATGTGTTTAACTTCTGGTAATTTATATGGACTTTTTATAACATCTGATAAATCTTTTAATAGTTCGTTATATTTATTAGCTGCACTAATCCTTTGACTATTCCACACATCAAGATATTTTAATTTTACTCTTAAAATTGCAGCCTGCAATTCATCGAGTCTACTGTTATATCCAATTTCTTCATTATAATATTTCTTTTTACTGCCATGTTTTCTGAGTATGTCTACTTTTTCAGCTATCTCTGGATTATTAGTTACCACCATTCCTCCATCGCCATAACCGCCTAAGTTTTTTGTGGGAAAGAATGAGAAGCAGGCGACATCTCCAAAAGTACCTACTTTTTGGCCTTTATACTCTGATCCTATTGCTTGACATGCATCCTCGATTACGTATAAATTGTGTTTCTTGGCAATTTCCATGATTTTGTCCATATCACAGGGTTGTCCAAAAATATGTACTGGTATAATAGCTTTTGTTTTTTTAGTAATTTTTTCTTCTATCAAATCCGGATTTATATTGTACGTATCTGGGTCTATGTCGACAAAAACTGGTGTAGCACCTACCTGAGAAACTGCTTCTGCTGTTGCAAAAAAGGTAAAAGGAGTTGTTATAACTTCATCTCCTGGTCCTATATTGAGAGCTCTTAATGAAAGCACCAAAGCATCAGTCCCATTTGCTACACCTATTGCGTATCTTATACCCAAATATTCTGCTATTTCTTTTTCAAAAGCTTTTACTTCTGGACCTAGGATATATTGTCCATTTTCTAAAACTTTTTCTATTGCCTTATTTATTTCGTCCCTTAAATTTTTATACTGGCGTTTTAAATTAATTAATTCTATCTCCATATTTAAAACCCTCTCTAGAAATTTTGATTTCCATAAAAATAAAAAATCCCCCGTCCACCCAATTATACGAAATTATGATTTCGTACAATTAGCTTTTTTCTTTCCTTAGGTGAAAAAATAGTTCAAACTTATTTCAATTTATATATTTTTTCAACTCCTCTAATTTTTCCATTTTTAAAATGTCTTTTGCTAACTGGAGCAAAGTCTTGCCATCTAGTTTTGCAATGCCTTCTATATATTCTATAGGAATATCTCTAAATTTTTCTCTGAGCTGTTCAAATACTACCATGCGTATTCCTTCTATTTTCCCTTCTATTTTCCCTATTTTTAGGCCTTCTAGTTTTCCTTTTTTCAATCCCTCTTGTAATGCTTCTCTTCTCGTTTTCCTAAATTCTTCTCTCAAGCTTCGCTCAAGATTAGAAATCATCTCCTTCACCCCCTCACTTTGCATCAAAATCTCTTTTACCTCTTTTTCCTTATCTTTTGGCAGAAACCTCGATACAACTGAGAAAAGCCAATTTCTAAGTATTATGAATTCTTCCTCAGCTATGTTCTTTAAGGTATCCGCTACTTTTCTCAATTTTTCAATTAATTCTTCTTTATCTATTCGTCCATCAAGTAAGAATATACTACTTATCAAATTAGATAACTGCAAAAGCTCTTCTTCATCATATTCTATTTACATCAATTAATATATACCTGAAATCTATTAAGTTCTCTCCAAATAATTGATATGAGTCTACTATTTCTTTGAAGTTCAAAGAAGCAGTCCATCTGTTGACTCCATTATAAAGCACAATAGGAATAACTACAGGCAATTTGAAATCTTTCCTTTTTTGCTCTTCTATTGGAATATCTCCTAAGATTTCTCTCCAAACTTCAACTATGTACAGAAGCAGCCTGTAAGGCATTTGAAAGTCAATTTTTTACTGAAATTCCATCAATACGTAGAAAAAACATCTTTATCTTTCAATTTTGCCCGATAGATAAGATCTGCTTCTTTATTTTTAAAGTCCTGCAGTATAAAAGATTTGTTTATACGGATCAAGCTAGATTCATCTATTTCATTTACCCAGTCCTTTTTGACAAAACTTCTTAAAAGCTCAATAAAGACTTTTTTGTGAGAAAGCAAGTATTTATAACCTTTATCGTGAGGAGCATCAGAAGATCTTCATTATATCTTTCACTTATATTATATCATTTTAAGAAAAAAGGTAATAACCTTCCTTTGGAGATTAGGTGTTTTTGAAAAACACCCTCCCCTTCCCTGTATTTCTATTACCACCAGCGGAATCTACGGGCGCCGAAACAGCCGCATAAACCCTGCTGGATCATGTCAGAAAAATGGATAACCAATCCAATTAATATATATTCGACAAAAAATATGATTTTCCTTCTTAAGCTAGAAAATTTTATTAAAATACCTCAGCTCAAATTTATAAGCTGGTTAGCCACTTTTTTTAGATTATCTGCTGTATGCTCTAATTCCATAATCTCACTTACAATCTGCTGAGTAGAACCTGCTTGAAGCTCTGCGATTTGTGTCGTTTTGCTTATTTCATTGACAATTGCTTCTACAGAATTTTCTATATTTTTCAATATATTTCCAATCTGTTCTACAGCCTGTGCGCTCTCTTCTGCCAATTTTCTAACTTCTTCAGCTACAACAGCAAAGCCTCGTCCGTGCTCTCCTGCCCGAGCTGCTTCAATTGCCGCATTTAAACCTAGAAGTTTTGTTTGACTGGCTACTCTTTTTATAAACGAAAGCACTTCTCCTATGTTTTGAGTGTAATTTCTGGCGTTATTCGCTGAATCGTTTAGATTTGCGCTCATTAAAGCCAGTTCCTCTGCTCCTTCTGCTACATTCTGGGCTGCTCCTTTTATCTCTTTCACCGCATTGCCAAGTTTCTCGGCTTCTTTTGCTAATTCTTGAGCTTGCATATAAAGTTTTTTGGTCATTTCTTCTTTTGACTGAACAACGTTCATCATTAATTTTGCTGCATTGGCATCAATTACTACTGTGTTTTCACTCTTGTGTGTATACAGTATTTCCTGTACTTTAGGATTGCCCGTTACTTCAATCACCAAATCTAGTTGTGGCATTTTTAATAAATCCACGCAATTGGTGAAAGTCCTTATGCCCTTTTCTCTTGCCAACTTCATCCCAGGTGCATTTTCGTCTATGTCCACAACACCCGCAACAAAAACTTCTGGCAATCCGTAAATCGCTTTTAAAATGGCTGTGCCGCCCTTACCAGCACCTACAATCCCTATATTCATGAACGTTTACCTCCGCTTTCTTTTTGTTGAACCCATGATAATATTCGACATAAAACAACATTTTCCTTCTGAATTGAAAAATAAAATTATGCTTATAAATAAAAAAGACGCACTTTATAGTGCATCTTAGGCCCTACAGGTTTACCACTAATTTTTTTAGTAATTGTATGTCCAGTTCTGCTTCCTCTGACTTTTGCTTTAACTCGGTTATAGTTTTATCATAACTTTCTAACTTTTTATCCAATTTTATCTTTATTTCTGTAATAGCTTCCGAATTTGAAGCAGTTTGTTCAAATGTAGCTTTAACCAGATTTTCTACGCTTTCAAGTCTTATTTCTACATTTTCAACTCTTTTTTCTACATCTTGAAGTCTTTTTTCTACACCTTCAACTTTCTTTTCCAGATTTCCAAAGCTTCTTTCTACATTTTCAAATCTCTTTTCTACATCCTCAAACCTTTCCTCAAATCCATCTAATCTTTTCTCTATTTTTTCTAATCTCTTCTCAAAGGCACTAAATCTCTCTTCAAATTCATCCAGTCTTCTTTCAAAGTTGTCAAACCTCTTTTCAAAACTATTGAACTTCTCCACAATAAAATTCATGAATTCTTCGTTTGTCATTTTCATGCCCCCATACAAAAACTTTTTACTAGCTTTATCATACCATTCTTACCACAGGTAATCAATGTTAAACTAAAACAAAAGGGATACAGCTTACTGTATCCCCTGAAGAGCTTTTTTGGATTCTTCAATTATCTGTTTTGTCGCCTCAGTCATGGGCTTTGGCTCAAGTGATCTAGCATTTACTTTTTCATACATTTTCTCTACATCTACAGCTTTTTGCAAGTACTCTTTCGCTTTTTGTTTATCCCCTTTGTTAAGGTAATACATGCCTACTTTGTTGTAAGCGTCAGCCAGCTGTTGATAATTTTCTGGCCTGAAAGGCTGTACCTCTACTGCTTTTTCTACGTACTTAAGCCCCAGGTCAATCTGCCCATGAGCAAGGTAAAAAGCTCCAAGCTGGGCGTTTAACCTTGAGTTGAAAGGCTCAAGCTTAACTGCTTTTTCTTCTTCAAACATGGCTTTCTGAAGCCTTACAGGGTCCTGCCACTTGTCACCAAGAGCCGCAAGAATCTGCCCGTAAGTCATTCTGTACTGGGCATTAAATGGATCGTAAGCAACTGCCTTTTCATAGGCTGCTTCTGCAGAATTTAAATCCTGAGATTTTAAGAAATTATCGCCTTTGACTGCATAGCCCAAAGCTACAGACATAGAGGTAGACATATAAAGAACCACAAAAGTTACTAAAACTGCTGCATAGTTAAGATAGACCTTTCTACTTTTTACTTTTAATATCTCTCTATCCAGAGAATTTATCACTCCAATTAACGCCCAGAGGGCTATTGACACAGCCGAAAGTGAAAAGTCAAAGTCCATGGCAGCATGAGCGTAGAGACTGACTATAGCAGTTATTACACCTGCTATAAGGACTTTGTACTTATCTTCTCCATACCCTCTGTACACCCTTGCCATACTCCTTATAAGAGTAACGAGCAAGAAAAGCAGTGCAATAAATCCAACTATGCCTGTATCAAGCAATACCTGCATGAAGTAATTGTGTGTCTGTGTTGTCCAGTAAAGGTAGGACTGGTACTTAAAGTATAAAGCAGCCCATGCACCTCCACCTGCTCCAAATATGGGATAGTCCTTAAATATTTTTAAGCCGTCTATGTAAAACTGCATTCTCTGAGAGCTGCTGCGGCTTGTGAGGTTTATATCCTGCACACGGGATGCAATGTCTTCCGGCAGGTATTTGTATTTTAACATCACGGTTTGCACGTCTTTTGGGTCGTTTTTGGGATACACTTTTGCTTCTGTAAAAGTCGCAGAAGTGTCTTTAAAATTGTTCATAAACACAATGGCTATGCTTTTTGTGTCTTTAAGGGTTGTAAATTCTAAAGTCTTTTCCCCTATAAAGTCTCCTTTTTCGTAAACTTCAGCAATTTTTGTCGACTGGTCATTTTCATTTCTGCTGTTTATCACTATCCCGTAAGCCCAATCTTTATTTTCGGGATTTTTGGCTATTACATCATACTTTAGTACATAAACTCTATCAGGGTCAACATTCACAAAACGCGTAACTGCCTTCATTCCATCAGGTTCATCCGCTGTGTGCTTCAAAGTAAGCGGCACCTGTGTGGTAAAAACTATGTAACCTCCAATAGCTACTAAAACTATCAGCACAGAAGCTATAGCTAGAGCAATTTTTGCGCTTATTTTATTTACAAAGCCCATGACAAAGCTTATAGCATAAGTAATTACAAGAGAAGATAAGAATCCTATTAAATACCACTTTACAAGCCTCATTGCATCGCCACTTGCAACAGCTGAATTAAATTTCGCTATTGGGAGTGCTGAAGCAATTATTACCCCTATAAAATACATGAAGGGCTCTACCCTTTTCCCTTTTGGCATTAAAGCCATCAATAAAAGGCCTAAAAAGGGAAGCATAAGCCATGCTCCGCGAGAAAGTGTAAACACATAAGCGTAGAATTGAGTGTAGGCAATGGCGCCGTACAGAGCTTTTAGGTATCTATTATCAGTATAGGATATTAATGCCAAGTTTACAAGAAAAAATGCCATCAAAAAGGAAGCTGCGGTGTTGGGGTACTGGAAAGTGGAGTTTATCCTTCCACCTACCCAAGAACCATTGTAATGAATTAAATTTACAGAAGAACCAAGTCCTATGACCGCCACAAAAAAGGAGCTCAAAACTAGAACATTTAATAGCATAAAGATTTTTTTATTATCCTTTACTAGTTTACTTACCATAAAGTAAATGAAAAGATAATCACAGTATCTCAAAACCTCTCCAATGCTTGCTCTTACATTTACAGCGAAAAAAGTGGAAATCACATAGGCTCCAACAAGAGAAAGTGCAGCGTAATCCAGTGTAGTAGCTATGATGGGCTCTTTTACTGCAATCTTATACACAGCCCACAGTATAAACACGACAGAGGTTATAGCGATTGTCGGAAACATCTCTTTCTCAAAGAACATGCCTCTGAAAAAAGGCGGATAAAATACCAGTATTAAAAGTATTATGTAAAAAACAATGTCAAGTTTTCCGCTAATTTTTGGCATTTGTCCTGTCTTTGATTTTGTTTTACTTTTCTTTGCAACAGGTTTTTGCGCCATTTCCAATCCCCTTTTCTATAGCAATCTAATTACAGTATATACTTATTCGACAAAAATTTCACTTCTCCTTCTTTTCTAAAAAGGATAAACCAAAATTTCTCCTAAATCACACATTAAGGCTTCGAGAATATAATAAAGTGAAAACTGAAAAGGGGGATTGTCTATGAGGTTCAAGTACTTAATTGTAATTGCTGTGGTACTTACACTTATAGCCTCTTCAATAACCGGATGTAGCAGTAAAGAGCAAAAGCTCACAAAGATAAATTTCGTAGAAACGGTCCACTCCATTTTTTACGCTCCCTATTATGTAGCGGTAAGCCAGGGCTTTTTCAAAGAGGAAGGTCTTGAGCTTGTAATCACGACTGCTCAAGGCTCAGACAAAGCTGCGACAGCTGTGCTTTCTGGAACAGCAGACATAGGACTTCAAGGTCCTGAGACCACCGTATATGTGCTCTTAGAGGGAAGAGATGATTACCTAGTTAATTTCGGACAGCTGACGAGAAAAGACGGTTCCTTCCTCCTCGGCAAGAAACCTGAACCGAACTTCAAGTGGGAAAACTTAAGAGGCAAAAAAGTCATAGGTGGAAGACCTGGCGGCATGCCAGAAATGACCTTAGAGTACGTTCTAAAGCAGCACGGACTGGACCCCAAAAAAGACCTAACTCTTATCACCAATCTACAGTTTACAGCAGCAGCCGGCGCTTTCATGTCATCAGATGCCGACTATGTGGCTTTGTTTGAACCTACAGCTTCAATGGTAGAAAAACAGGGAGGAGGTTATATTGTAGCTTCTGTAGGAGCGTCAAGCCATGAGGTACCCTACACTACTTTTAACGCCAAAAAAAGCTATATTGAGAAGCACCCTGATATAATACAAAAATTTGTAAACGCAGTGTACAAAGGTATGCTCTGGGTAGATTCTCATTCCCCTAAAGAGGTGGCAGAGGCTATAAAACCTTTCTTCCCTGATGCAGATGTAGACCTCATGGCAACTGCTATTGAAAGGTATAAAAACCAGAATACGTGGGGAACAACTCTCAAAATGAAAGTAGAAGACTTTGACTTCTTGCAGACAATACTTTTAGATGCAGGAGTGATAAAAGAGAAGGTGGATTCAAGGCTTCTTATAAACAACACCTTTGCTGAAAAAGCAGAAAAAACTATTAAAAAGTAAACTGAAGGTTGTGCCCAAAAGCATCTTGGGCACAACCTCAAAATATAGAAAGGAGTGCTTGTATGGACAATGTGATGGTAAGCCTTAAAAACGTCTCTTTTAAATACCACACATTGGAAGGTGAAACTGAAGCTTTAAATGATATCTCCTTTGATGTGTACGAAGGAGAATTTGTGGGAGTAATAGGACCTTCGGGATGCGGTAAATCTACCCTTTTGTCCATAATTTCCGGTCTTTTAAAGCCTTCCAGAGGAAGCGTAGAAGTAAATGGGAAAATAGGCTATATGCTTCAAAGGGACCATCTGTTTGAATGGAGAACTATATGGCAAAATGCGATACTTGGGCTTGAAATTCAAAAAAAGCTCACAGAAGAATCGAGAAGCTACGTAAAAGATCTGCTCAAAAAATACGGGCTGTGGGAGTTTAGAAACTATTACCCCAATCAGCTTTCAGGAGGGATGAGGCAAAGGGCTGCACTAATCAGGACACTCGCTTTAAAACCTGACATATTGCTTTTAGATGAGGCCTTTTCAGCTCTCGACTATCAGACAAAGCTTGCCATATCCGATGAGGTGTATAAAATTTTAAAAAATGAACAGAAAACTGCCGTAATAGTGACCCACGATATTTCCGAGGCAATAGCCATGTGTAATAGGATTGTAGTACTTTCAAAAAGGCCCGCCTACGTAAAGAGAATTTATGAAATATCTCTCACCTGTGATGATTATTCACCAATAGGGAGAAGAAAAGCACCTGAGTTCAGAGAGTATTTCAATTCTATATGGAAGGAGCTGGATATACATGTATGAAGTGGCATCCACCTATGTGTCAAAAGAGCATCAAGAATTTTTAAAAAGCGTTAAAAGAAAAAATATAATGGTAAGAGTAACACAACTGGCAATCCTGGTAATCTTTTTTGGATTGTGGGAAATCGCAGCGAGGTACAAAATTATAGACCCTTTCCTTGTAAGCCAGCCCTCTAGAATGTTAAAGACAATGCTGACTTTAAATCAAAACGGGACTCTTCTCATGCATATATGGGTTACTTTAAGTGAAACTGTAGTGGGATTTACTTTGGGAACAGTTGCAGGGATGTTTATTGCAATACTCCTATGGTGGTCAGATTTTCTCTCACAGGTGGCAGAACCTTACTTAGTAGTCTTAAATAGCCTCCCAAAGATTGCATTAGGACCTATTTTCATAGTTTGGATGGGAAACGGTGAAGCTCCAATTATCACAATGGCACTAGCTATTTCATTAATTGTGACAATTATAAGCCTGGCGACAGGTTTTAAAGAAGTGGACGAAGAAAAAATAAAGCTTTTAAAGACCTTCGGGGCTACAAAAATGCAAATACTCACCAAATGCGTGCTGCCCGCCAGTGTACCCACTATAATGTCGGCTATAAAGATAAACATCGGCCTTTCGTGGGTTGGAGTCATAACAGGTGAGTTTTTGGTATCAAAAGCCGGCCTCGGATATCTGATAGTCTATGGAGGGCAAATTTTTAAATTAGACATGGTAATGACGAGTGTGCTGATCCTTTCCATACTCTCAGCTTTAATGTACGTATTTATAGTGTATCTTGAAAAAAAGCTCATTCGCTGGAGATAGAAAGAGATGCTTTTTATTTTAACATGTGCTAAAATATGTTTGTAATACATCGTACGTAGAGGTGAAAAGAAATGAAAATTGCACTGGCACAGATAAACCCTGTTGTTGGAGATATAAAACATAACTGTGAAAAAATAGTAAAATATATTGAAAAGGCAAAAAAAGAAAAGGCGGATTTGGTTGTATTTCCTGAACTGTCGACTGTTGGCTATCCTCCTAAAGACTTTCTTTTCGTGAAAGACTTCATAAAAACAAATGAAGAGATGATAAATAAAATAATACTGCCGGCAACTGATGAAATTGCCGTAATACTAGGTACTGTGAGAAAAGATGAAAATAAAAATTTGTATAATTCTGCCTTTTTTGTTTACAACAGAAAAATAATAGAAATATTTGATAAAACGCTCCTTCCCAATTATGACGTATTTGATGAGAAAAGATATTTTTCTCCTTCATCACAGATAAAAACAGTTGAATTTAAGGGCGTAAAAGTAGCAGTAAATATATGTGAGGATGCATGGAAAGGCTATGTGTTTGAGCCAAGCGCAAACTATTCTGTTGATGTTTTGGAAGAGCAATTTAAACTAAAACCGGATATTTTTATAAACATCTCTGCCTCTCCCTATCATTTGGGCAAACACAGGACAAGGCTTGGAATAATGAAAGAGAAAACTGATAAATACGGCATTCCTTTTGTGTACGTCAACCAGGTAGGAGCAAATGATGAACTCATTTTCGATGGAAATAGTTTCGTATTAAATGAAAAAGGAAAAGAGGTAATAAGGCTAAAAGGATTTGAAGAGGATTTTAAAGTAGTAGAGTTGCAAAATTTGGAGGACTTCGAAGAGCTGCCAGAACTTAAAGAAGATATATCTTGGATATATAAGGCTCTTGTAATTGGAGTTAGGGATTACTTTCATAAATTAGGATTTAAAAAAGCGGTTCTGGGACTAAGCGGTGGAATTGATTCTGCAGTAGTGGCAGTAATAGCCTCTGAAGCCCTGGGAAAAGAAAATGTATTGGCAATTTCTATGCCTTCAAGGTATTCTTCTGAAGGAAGTGTAAAAGATGCAGAAATCTTGGCCAAAAACTTAGGCATAGACTTTAGAGTGATTCCTATTGAGCCTGTTTTCAAAAGCTATTTATCTGTCTTCAACAAAGATGGAAATGCTTTAGGAGATGTGGCAGAGGAAAATGTACAGGCTAGAATACGCGGAAATTATCTCATGTTCTTTGCAAACAGGGAAGGATACGTAGTGCTTACAACAGGCAATAAGTCAGAGTTGGCAATGGGTTATTGCACTTTGTACGGAGATATGAGTGGAAGTCTAGCAGTGATTGGCGACTTATATAAAACTCAAGTATATGAGTTGGCGAGGTATATAAATAGAGAAAAAGAGATAATACCAGTTTCAATAATTAAAAAAGTTCCTTCGGCAGAGCTAAGGCCAAACCAAAAAGATGAAGACTCTCTTCCCCCTTACAGAATACTGGACCAAGTGTTGAAGCTTTATCTAGAGGAAAATGCTTCTGTGGAGGAAATAGCAGAAAAAGGCTTTGACAAAGACCTGGTAAGGCACATCATAAATACTGTAAATAAAAATGAATACAAGAGAAAACAGGCCCCTCCTGTACTTAGAGTCTCACCTAAAGCCTTTGGCACTGGCAGGAGAATGCCAATCGTACAAAATTTCAAAGCGTAGGGGGAGATAATTTTGTCAAAGCAACTTCAAAGCGATATAGTGCTGACTCTTGTGACAATGATATGGGGTTCTACTTTTATAATAGTGAAAAATGCCATTCAATCCCTTCCTGTGTATAATTTTCTTTTCATACGCTTTTTATTAGCCTTTTTATTGCTGGCAGCAATTTTTTATAAAAAACTTAAAAAGATAGATAAAAGTACTCTAATGGCTGCCTCTTTAATTGGAACAATGTTATTCTTAGGATACGCCTTTCAGACAATGGGGCTTTTATACACCACAGCCTCTAAATCCGGATTTATTACAGGCTTTAGCGTAGTATTAGTACCCATATTGGAGGCCATACTCCTTAAAAGAAAACCCACCAAGGCAGCTACCGTGGGAGTGGTGCTTGCTTTTATAGGCCTTATACTTCTTACAACAAATATTGACCTCAGTATCAATATAGGGGATTTCCTTACTCTTCTCTGCGCCTTTGCCTTTGCCATGCACATAGTTTTGATATCAAAATACGCTTCAAAGATGGACACATACCTACTTGCTACCGTTCAAATTGGAATGGTGGCACTCTTAAGTGGCATTGTAAGTTTGATATTTGAAAAGCCTTTTATACCTACTTCCCTGGATGTTTGGGGAGCTATAATAATAACCGGCGTATTCGCAACGGCTTTTGCCTTTGTGGCTCAAAATACCATGCAGGCTTATACAACTGCCACCCATACGGCCCTAATTTTTTCCCTCGAGCCGGTATTTGCCGCATTAGCTGCTTATTTAATCGCAGGAGAAACAATGTCTATAAGAGCGATCATCGGAGGAGCTTTCATGCTGGCAGGAATAATCTTATCTGAACTACCTGAAAAAGAACCTGAGAAAAGATAAAAAGCTTCCCTCTTTTGAGGGAAGCTTTCACATTTCCTGGTATTTGCTTGCGATTTTAAGCCTCATCAATGCCCTCTTCAAAGCCGCTTCTGCAGCAATGTACTCCTGTTTGCTCTTTTTCTGGCGCAGTTTTTCTTCTGCCCTCTCCTTGGCTGCTTGAGCTCTTGCTATATCTATTTCTTCCGGCCATTCTGCAGCACTTGAGAGTATTGTAACTCCATCTCTTCTCACTTCCATGAAGCCTCCAGAGATGAAAGCTTCTTTCCATTGACCATCTTTTTTTATCTGCAAAGTGCCAGCCTGAGCGATGGGAGTTGTAAGAGGAATGTGGTCTTTCAAAATGCCAATCTGACCTGTGGTAGTAGTCACAATTATCTCTTCCACATCCCCTTCATAAAACTTTCTGTAAGGGGTCAATACTTCGAGGTGAAAGGTTTTATCCATTTATTTCACCTCATTTCATCTTCTCTGCTTTCTCATAAACTTCATCGATCGTTCCTACCATGTAAAAGGCTGGCTCTGGTATGTCGTCCATTTCTCCCTCCACAATCTTCTTGAATCCCCTTATGGTCTCTTTGAGAGGAACATATTTACCCGGAGTCCCAGTGAAGGCCTCTGCTACGAAGAAAGGCTGTGACAAGAATCTTTGTATCTTTCTTGCCCTGTACACAATGAGCCTGTCTTCCTCCGTCAGCTCTTCCATGCCGAGTATGGCTATGATATCCTGCAATTCTTTATACCTTTGCAGAATTTCCTGCACTTTCCTAGCAACGTAATAGTGCTCTTCTCCTACTATGTGGGGTTCAAGTATTCTGGAGGTAGAATCCAACGGGTCAACTGCAGGGTAAATACCCATTTCTGCAATGCTCCTTGACAAAACTGTAGTAGCATCCAAGTGAGCAAAAGTTGTCGCTGGAGCAGGGTCTGTCAAGTCGTCCGCAGGAACGTAAATAGCCTGAACCGATGTTATAGAACCCTTCTTTGTAGATGTGATTCTCTCCTGAAGAGCGCCCATTTCAGTAGCAAGAGTGGGCTGGTATCCAACAGCAGAAGGCATTCTGCCTAAAAGAGCAGAAACCTCTGACCCTGCCTGTACAAACCTAAAGATGTTGTCTATGAAAAGCAAAACGTCCTGATGCTCTTCGTCCCTAAAGTACTCTGCTATGGTAAGCCCTGCAAGTCCCACTCTCATTCTGGCTCCAGGAGGCTCATTCATCTGACCGAACACAAAAGCTGTCTTGTCTATAACTCCAGCCTCGTGCATTTCAAGCCACAATTCATTCCCTTCACGGGACCTTTCACCTACTCCTGCAAATATGGAGTAACCGCCGTGCTCAATGGCCACATTTCGTATAAGCTCCATTATAAGGACTGTCTTCCCAACACCTGCACCGCCAAAAAGCCCTATCTTTCCACCTTTTGGATAGGGTGTGAGAAGGTCAATTACTTTTATTCCTGTCTCTAAAATCTCCGTTGCAGGGTTTTGCTCCTCAAAAGAAGGTGGCTTTTTGTGAATGGGCATGTATTTTACGTCCTTTACTTCTCCCAGCTCGTCAATGGGCTGTCCTAAGACGTTAAACATCCTGCCCAGCACGCCTTTTCCAACAGGAACCATTATAGGTCCGCCGGTGTCTATGCACTCCATTCCTCTTCTCAGTCCGTCTGTAGATGCCATTGCCACACATCTTACTGTGTTATCCCCTATGTGCTGGGCTACTTCCACCACAAGCTCTCTATCTCCCATAGGTATTTTTATGGCGTTATTTATTGGAGGAAGATCCCCTTCAAACCTTATATCTACAACAGGACCAATTACCTGTGTAATGTAACCTTTTTTCAAACTATCATCTCCTTTTTATACAGATGCCCCTGTAATTATTTCTATAATTTCCTGCGTTATAGAAGCCTGCCTTAGCTTGTTGTACAAAAGAGTGAGCTTTTCAATCATCTCGTCGGCATTGGAAGTTGCTCCATCCATTGCCACCATTCTGGAAAAATGCTCTGAAGCAAAAGCCTGAACGAGAATGCTGTATATGAGCCCTTTTAAATATTCTGGAACTATCGCATCAAAGACTTCTGAAGGAGAAGGTTCGTAAATCATGTCGCTGTCAATTACCACGTGCTCTTCCACGGCCTCTTCTTCCTCCGCAGCAATGGACATGAAATTTTCGACATCCAGCGGCAAAAGCCTTAAAGTCCTCACCTTCTGAGAAAGCCCCTTCATTTCAGTGTACACAGCCCATATTTCATCCGCATCGCCATTGTTATACTCTTTCAGAAGAATTTCTGCAATCTCCGCCGCTAAGTCAACAGTAGGATTTTGTGCAGTGTAGAGGAAATCTCTGTCTACGTCGTATCCCTTTTTTATGAAGTACCTTCTCCCCACTTCTCCTACTACTTTCAAATTCGCCTTCTCATTTTTAATTAGCTCTATAGAAGCCTTTATTACATTGTGGTTGTAAGCGCCGCAAAGGCCTTTATCTCCTGTCACTATGAGAAAGACCTTCCTTTTATCCTGTTTTTCAGGGACATCCTTTTTTTCAAGATATCGTGATGTAACTTCTCCTGTGTGAAGCAAAATGTCTTTCATAACCGTCTGAACCCGGTAATAGTAGGGCCTCACTCTGTCCAACATACCTTTGGCTTTCTGGAATTTTGAAGCAGAGATGAGATACATCGCTCTGGTGATTTTTCGCACTTCTTTCACACTCTTAATCCTTAAGGCTATATCTCGTTTTCCCATTATTTTTCACCCTTTGCGGCGTACTTTTCCTTGTACTCGAGGATTGCAGCTTTAAGTTTCTCCTCCGTCTCTTTGGTGAGGTCTTTTGTATCTCTTATGGACTGCTTTATCTCTGGATAAGCTTCGTCCAAGAACTTGAGAAGCCCCATGACAAAAGGTCTTACTTCACTTACCTCAATGTCTGTCACATATCTATTCATCACAGTGTAAATCGCTATTACCTGGTCCTCAACAGCCATAGGCTGGTACTGAGGCTGTTTCGTAATCTCTACAATTCTCTCGCCCTGCCTCAAAACCTCAAGAGTAGCTTTATCTAAGTCAGTTCCAAATCTTGCAAAAACCTGCAATTCTCTGTACTGTGAAAGCTCAAGTCTCAAGCGCCCTGCAACCTTTTTCATCGCTTTTATCTGAGCGGCACCGCCAACACGGGATACTGAAAGACCCACGTTTATAGCAGGCCTTATGCCGCTGTAGAAAAGCTCTGACTCCAGATATATCTGACCATCTGTTATGGATATGACGTTTGTTGGAATATATGCTGATATATCTCCTGCTTGAGTCTCAACAATCGGTAGAGCTGTCAAAGACCCGCCGCCATACTCATCAGAAAGTCGAGCAGAGCGCTCAAGCAAGCGTGAATGCAGGTAAAATACGTCTCCAGGATAAGCCTCTCTTCCAGGCGGCCTTCTTAGAAGGAGCGATAGAGTTCTGTATGCCACCGCATGCTTCGAAAGGTCGTCATACACCACAAGCACGTCTTTTCCCTGATACATGAAGTGCTCTCCCATTGCACAGCCCGCATAAGGAGCTATATACTGCAAAGCCGCCGACTCACTGGCAGTTGCTGCAACTACCGTGGTATATTCCATTGCTCCATATTTTTCAAGCGTATTCACTACACTTGCCACAGTAGAAGCTTTCTGCCCTATTGCAACATATATGCAGTATACCCCTTTGTCTTTTTGGTTTATTATGGTGTCAACTGCTATAGCGGTTTTCCCCGTCTGCCTGTCGCCTATGATGAGCTCTCTCTGACCTCTACCGATTGGTATCATGGAGTCAATGGCGAGAATACCAGTCTGAAGAGGCGTATTAACAGGCTGCCTCCTTACTATAGGAGGAGCAGGACTTTCAATAGGCCTTTTCCCTTCATACTCTATAGGGCCTTTTCCGTCAATAGGCTCTCCCAGTGGATTTACAACCCTTCCTAAAAGTCCTTTACCTACAGGCACTTCCATTATGCGGCCTGTTCTTTTCACTACGTCCCCTTCTTTTACTTTCTCAGGGTCTCCTAACACTACAACACCTACTGTGTCTTCTTCTAGGTTCAGGACCATGCCTACGACTCCGCTCTCAAACTCCACCATTTCACCGTACACAGCATTGTCAAGGCCGTATATCCTCGCTATTCCGTCCCCTGACTGAATAACATAGCCTATTTCTTGAGTTTCTACGCTAAAATCAAAGTTTTTAATTTTTTCCGCCAAAACAGAACTAATTTCCTCTGGTCTTATTCCCATACGCTTTTCACCTTCTTAAATTCATTTTAGACAGCCTGACGCATGTTTTTGAGAAGAGCTTCAAGTCTTGCTTTAATTGAACCGTCAATTACAGTATTGCCAATGACCAGCTTTAAGCCACCTAAAATTTCCTTATCCACTACAGGAATCAAATTTACCTTTTTATTATACTTTTTCTCTAGCTTTTCCCTGACCAGATTTAACACTTCTTCTTTCAAAGGATAGGCAGAAATTACTTTTACATCTATCATATTAAAGTAAGCCTTATACAAAGCTTCAAACTCATTCAGTATCTCTTTGATGAGATTTTCTCTGTGCTTTGATATTGCTACTTTGACAAAATTTACAATTTCTTTTGAAAAACCTTCTAGCACTTCTTCAACAAATTTCATCTTTTTTGTCTTGTCAATGCTTTTATTTACAAAAATCTTCCATACAGCTTCTGTTTGCAATATCTCCACAGCTTTTTTCAATTCTTCGTAGTATTCTTTTACCCTGTCTTCTTTTTTAGCCACATCAAAGAGGGCAGAGGCATACCTTTTTGCTATTATTTGTTCCATGACCCTGCCTCCTCAATGACCTCTTTAATAAGGTCTTCATCCTCAACAGGCAGTTTTTTCTCTAAAACCTTAGAAGCAGCTTCTATTATTAGATGTGACATTTCTGCCCTCAGCTCATGCATAGCCTTTATCTTCTCAAGAACTGCCTCTTCTTTTGCTTTTTCAATTATGCTCTCTGCTTCCTTATTGGCACTCTTTATGATTTCACTTGCTCTTTCTTCTGCTTCTTTTTGGGCTTTTTCAATTATAGCCCTGCCTTCGTTTTCCGCATTCTGAAGTTTTTCCTCATACTGTGCTTTTAAGCTATAGGCTTCTTCCCTTTGTTTGTCAGCATCTTCTAGAGCTGATTTAATTTTATTCTCTCTATCTTCCAAAAACTTTGTAACAGGCTTAAACAAAAGCCTTTTTAGGATATAATAAAGCACCAAAAGGTTGATGATTGTAAACACAAAAGTGGAGAGATTAAAAAGTTCCAAGGCTTTCCCTTCTTTCATCAGGAAATTTTGGTATTTCCTTTATGGCTTGAAGATTATGATCATTATTGCCACAAGCAACCCGTAAATGGCTGTTGCCTCTGCAAGAGCGCCTCCTAACAAAAGAAGTTGCATAATCTTTCCACTTGCCTCTGGCTGTCTTGATACAGCCTCAACAGCTTTTCCAGTGGCAATACCTATGCCAACTCCTGCTCCAATTCCTGTTAAAGCAGCAATAGCTGCACCTATAGCCAATAAATTCATTCATATCCACTCCTTTTCTTTTTTGATTTTTTATTAAAATTTTTTAATCGTTTTACTATTTTTATTATACACTATTCTATCGCTTCTTCAATATATAACATCGTCAGGAAGACAAACACCAGCATTTGTAAAAGGCCGTCAAAAAGGTCAAAGTATATGCTCAAAAATGCAGGTAGGACTACTGGCACGGCTCTTTCTATAAGCTCCATTATGACAACTGCTCCAAAAATGTTGCCAAAAAGTCGCGCAGCCAGAGATAAGGGTCTTACAAAAAGGTCCAAAAGGTTTATAAAGAGGTCTATAGGTGACCTAAAAAAATGCTTTAAAAACCCAAAAAACCCTCTTGCCCTTAATGAAGCTATTATGACTGTCACAATAGACATAATAGCAAGGGCTGAGGTTGTGCTAAAATCTTTTGTCGGAGGGGTTAAGCCGAAAATGCTTATGGTATTTGCAATAGTCAAAAAAGCTGCCACCGTCCCCAAATACGGTGCGTAATCCTTCCAATGATCCCCCAGTGCGCTTTCTACAAATTTATTAAAGCCATCTACAATAAGTTCCACTACATTCTGCACCCCAGAAGGAACCAACTGCCATCCCCTTGTCAACAGAGCAGAACCTATAATCAAAACTGCCATCACTATCCATTCTACCACTACTGTCTCTGTGACAGGTATCCCGCCAAAAATCGGTATGGTAAATACCACCGGAGAGCCTATCTCCAATTAATTCACCTCCTCGCTGCTATACCCCCAACACGTATAATTATATAATTTGTCACAAAATTTTTCAATTTAGTATATTTACTTTCCTGTAAAAAACATACAACCATTTGGGGGTTATCTACTCTTGAGGTCTTCTTCTAAATTCTTGTCAAGTATGAATAAATATACATACTCACCTTTTTCAGGATTTATATCTCTATAAATTCCTACAACTTGGCAGCCAGTGAGGCGCATTATCATCTCTGTAAATTTTGGCTTGAGAATTTCATCTAAGAGTTGTCTCAACTCTTTTACCAGCCTTTTCCCTTCTGCAGTTGAGATGATCTGCCTTTCCTCATGAGTAAGAGACTTACTGAGCCTGACAATAATCATGTCTTCACAAATGCGGGTTTTGGCAGCTTCGGCTCCTCTCCCAATGGCCTCTTTTGTAATTTTGATCATTTCTTCGTTTATCTTGCTTTCAAGCATTCCTTTCATTTTGACCCCTCCAAAAAAGAGACAAAACCATTTCATTATGACTTAATTAAAATTATACTCCCTTTTACAGTATAACACAATAATTTTAACGTTGCTAAATTTGTTCTAATTCAAAAATAGTCAAAAATTTAACGATTTCTCCCCAAAGCTTCACTTCTCAATCACTTCTTCAAAAATTCTAAGTATTTCTGATATTCCTGTCTTTTCGACTGCAGAAAAAACTATCACTCTATCAGAAGAAATGTTAAAACTTCTACAGATATTCTCTATAGCTTTATTGGCTTCGGATTTATTGACTTTATCTGCCTTTGTGAGAACAACACTAAAAGGCAAATTTTTAAAAGAAAACCAGTTGACCATCATAAAATCGTCTTCTGTAGGCTCTCTTCTTATGTCAATTAGGAGCAAAGCGTGCTTTAAATTCTTGGACGTATTTAAAAAAGTCTCTATGTTATAAGCCCATTGTTTTTTCATCTCTTTTGAAACTTTTGCATAGCCATAACCAGGCAAGTCCACTATGTAAAAAGCTCGGTTGACGAGGTAAAAATTTATCCCTCTTGTCTTACCTGGAGTAGAGCTCACTTTGGCAAGATTCTTTCTCCCCAAAACTGTATTTATTAAAGTGGACTTGCCCACATTGGATTTTCCCACAATTGCTATTTGGGGGATTTTATCCTTTGGATATTGACTTTCATTAAAAGCACTTCCTACAAACTCAGCTGTTTTAATTTTCATGTTTTTCCTCCTTGACTAAAGCGTACTCCAACACCTCGTCTATTCTTTCTACAAATTTAAACTCCAGTTTCTTTTTTACGCTCTGTGGAATTTCATCTAAATCTCTCTTGTTTTCCATAGGGAGAATCACTCTTTTTATGCCTGCTCTGTGAGCTGCCAGAACTTTTTCTTTCACACCGCCTATAGGCAAAACTCTTCCAGTTAAAGTTATTTCCCCTGTCATGGCGACATCTTTTCTGACAGGCACTTTCACAAGGGCTGAGACCATAGCAGTCACCATGGTAACGCCCGCTGAAGGTCCATCCTTTGGAATAGATCCTTCAGGCACGTGTATATGTATATCGACATTTTTGTAAAAATCTTTATCAATGCCAAGTCTTTCAGCATTTGCTCTTATATAACTAAGGCCCGCCTGAGCAGATTCTTTCATCACATCCCCCAATTGACCTGTGAGGTTTAATTTTCCGCTTCCTGGCATTATAGAAGCCTCTACAGTCAAAATTTCTCCTCCAACTCTGGTCCACGCAAGGCCCATCACCGTTCCGATTTCGCTCTTTTCATTGGCTTTGTCGGGTCTAAAAAGAGGCTTGCCCAAGTAAGACTGCAAGTTCTTTTTGCCTACCTTCACGTAAGGCACATTATCTTCCATTATCTTTCTAATGGCTTTTCTCACAATTGTGGCAAGGTGTTTCTCAAGCCCTCTCACTCCTGCTTCACGAGTATATTCAGAAATAATTCCTTTAATGGCTGAGTCCTGTATTATTATTTTATTGTCCGGAACACCGTGTTCTTTCAAAATCTTTGGTATGAGATAGCCTTTAGCAATGTGAAACTTCTCCTCTTCAGTGTATCCTGATATGTATATAACTTCCATCCTGTCCAAAAGAGGAGCGGGAATAGTGTCAGTTGTATTGGCTGTGGTTATAAAAAGTACTTTAGATAAGTCAAAGGGCAAATCTAAATAATGGTCTCTAAAAGTGGAATTCTGCTCGGGGTCTAATACTTCCAGCATAGCAGAAGCAGGGTCGCCTCTAAAGTCAGAACTCATCTTGTCTATCTCGTCCAGCAAAAAAACAGGGTTTTTTGAACCTGCAATTTTTATAGAGTTTATAATCCCTCCTGGTATAGCTCCAACGTAAGTACGCCTGTGCCCTCTTATCTCCGCTTCATCTCTGACGCCGCCAAGAGAAAGCCTTACAAATTTTCTGTTCATAGCTTTAGCTATTGACCTTCCTAAGGAGGTCTTGCCCACTCCTGGAGGACCTACAAGGCATAAGATCGGGCTTTTAACTTTATTGTAAAAGGCTCTCACTGCCAAAAACTCTATTATCCTCTCTTTTACTTTTTTAAGCCCGTAGTGGTCCTCATCCAGTATCCTTTGAGCCCTTTTTAAATCTAGAATATCCTCTGTCTCGTAGTTCCATGGAAGTTCCAGTATCCAGTCAAGGTAAGTTCTTACAACAGAGGCCTCAGCAGAACCGGGAGGCATTTTAGATAATCTCTTTAACTCCTCTTTCGCCTTTTTTCTCACTTCCTCAGGCAAATCCTTTTCTTCTATTTTCCTCTCATACTCTTCTATCTCGCTGTCAAAATCTTCCGTTTCCCCTAACTCTGCCTTTATGGCCTTTAGCTGTTCCCTCAAATAATATTCCTTTTGAAGCTTGTCAATCTGGCTTCTCACTTTTGCATTTATTTCTCTCTCAATTTTTAATATTTCCAGCTCCTTCATTAAAAAGCCCAGTAAAATTTCTAACCTCTTTTTCACATCAAAGCACTCTAAGAGCTCTTGATTTTGCGCTGTGCTCAAAGAAATGTGGGCTGCAATCATGTCCGCAAGCCTTCCCGGCTCTTCTATGCTAATTACATTGTATAAGCTTTCAATGGGGACGCGGGAAGTCATATTTACATACTCTTCAAAAGCAGAGACCACACTTCTCATCAGCGCTTCTAACTCTGGAGTCTTTTCAATCTCTGCCTGCTCCTCTTTTTCAACTACCTCCACCTCAAAAAATTCGTCTTCTCTTGTGACTTTGTCAATCTCGGCTCTGCTTATACCTTCAACCAAAATTCTTATGAGCTCCCCGGGAAGTTTCAACATCTGTTTGACTTTAGTTATAGTCCCCACCTTGTAAACGTCCTCAATTGATGGGTCTTCAAGCTCTGGGTCCTTCTGAGTAGTTACAAATATAAGCTGATTTTTCATAAAGGCCTCTTCTAAAGCCCTTATGGATTTCTCTCGCCCTATATCAAAATGAATTACCATATAAGGGAAAATTGTTAATCCTCTTAATGGAATCATAGGGAGTGTGTACCTTTTTTCTGCCATGACCTCACCTCATTTTTCGCAATATAATCAAACCCCTTCCCATTCACTATTTTAGTATGTGAAGGAGAAGGGGAGTTAATGTAAAAACTTATTTTTTATGAAACAGACTCTGTCTTTTTAGCTTTTTTCCTGCCTATCTTCTGGGCATCTGCATAAACCAGTGTGGGAGGAGCAATTTTCCGCACCGTCTCTTCTGTAATAATGCACTTTTCTATCGTCTCATCAGAAGGAATTTCATACATCACATCAAGCATTATGTCTTCAAGAATAGCCCTCAAGCCCCTTGCACCAGTTCCTCTTTCTAGAGCCATTTCTGCAATCAAGTCTAAAGCTTTTTTCTCAAATTCAAGCTTTACACCGTCCATTTCAAACAACTTTTCGTACTGCTTTACAAGAGCATTCTTAGGCTCTGTCAGTATTCTGACAAGGTCATCCTTTGTGAGAGGGTCCAAAGTTACAACTATTGGGACTCTGCCTATAAACTCTGGAATCATCCCAAATTTCAACAGGTCTTCTGGCATGATGTGTTTTAAAATTTCTCCAACGTCTTTTTCTTTCTTGCTCTGAACCTCTGCGCCAAATCCAAGGCTCTTTTTCCCAATCCTTGATTCTATTATTTTGTCTATTCCTTCAAATGCGCCTCCACATATAAAGAGTATGTTCGTTGTATCTATCTGTATAAACTCCTGGTGAGGATGTTTTCTACCGCCCTGCGGAGGCACATTGGCAATTGTCCCCTCCAGTATTTTTAAAAGAGCCTGTTGAACGCCTTCGCCTGAAACATCCCTGGTTATAGAAGGATTTTCTGACTTTCTAGCTATTTTGTCTATTTCATCGATGTAGATTATTCCCTTCTCTGCCCTCTCTATATCGTAATCTGCTGCCTGTATGAGCCTCAATAAGATGTTCTCCACGTCTTCTCCCACATATCCTGCTTCAGTCAGGGTAGTTGCATCTGCTATCGCAAAAGGAACATTCAAAAGCTTAGCAAGAGTCTGAGCCAAAAGAGTTTTGCCAGATCCTGTTGGACCCAGAAGTAAGATGTTGCTCTTTTGAAGCTCCACATCGTCTGACTTAACTTTAGAATTTATGCGCTTGTAATGATTGTAGACAGCAACTGCCAAAGCTTTTTTAGCTCTGTCCTGACCAATAACATACTGGTCAAGGAAAGCTTTTATTTCTTTTGGCTTTGGCAAATCTCTCATAGCCATGTCCATATCCTCTTCAAATTCTTCGTTTATAATCTCCTGACAGAGTTCTATGCATTCGTCACAGATATACACTCCGGGCCCTGCCACCAGTCTCCTTACCTGGTCCTGAGTCTTGCCGCAAAATGAACACTTTAATTGCTTGTGGTCGTCGTATTTAGCCATAAAATTTCACCTCTTTTGGGGGGCCTCATTTTTTGTGCCTTACAAGTATGTCATCTATTATGCCGTAAGTCTTAGCTTCCTCTGCAGTCATGAAGTAATCTCTTTCCATATCGGCTTTTATCTTTTCAAGAGGCTGCCCCGTATTCTCTGAAAGAATCCTTTCTAACTTGTCTCTTAGCCTCAAAAGTCTTTCTGCGTGAATCTTTATGTCAGTAGCTTGCCCTTGCATTCCACCCCAGGGCTGGTGAATCATTATTTCACTGTTAGGAAGTGCAAATCTCTTACCTTTTGCACCTGCAGCAAGCAGGAAAGCAGCCATAGATGCTGCCATGCCCACACAAAGTGTCACAACGTCCGGCTTTATATACTGCATTGTGTCATATATTGCAAGACCAGCAGTGATAGAACCACCAGGACTGTTTATATAAAGCCATATATCTTTGTCTGGATCCTCTGCCTCTAAAAACAGCATCTGAGCGATAACCAAACTAGCTGTGGTATCGTTAATTTCATCTCCTAAAAACACTATGCGGTCTTTTAAGAGGCGGGAAAAAATATCATAAGCTCTTTCGCCTCTATTTGTCTGCTCCACTACAATTGGAACTAAGCTCATAAAAATCACTCCTCTTTACTTACTATTTTACACTGGTTGAAAATAAAGTCAATCGTCTTATAATACGCTATATCCTCTTTTATGCCGTTTATCTGGCTTTCTGTTAAACTTTTCTTGAATTCTTCCAGATTTACTCTGTAACTCTCTGCCAACTCTTTTAATTTGTTCTCCAGCTCTTCTTCTGTGGCTTCAATGTTTTCAACTTTCGCTATTTTATCTATCACAAGCTGGGTTTTTACCCTATTTAAAGCGCCTTCCCACATTTCCTTTCTTAAGTCCTGTATGGTCTTGCCGGTTATAGATAGATAGGTGTTTAAATCTAAACCTTGTAATCTCAAATTATAGTCCAAATCCCTCAAAGAAAGGTCTATCTGCCTTTCTACCATTACGTCAGGAATATCCACTTTGGCGTTTTCTACTACTTTCATGACAGCTTTTTCTTTCATCTCATTCTCTGCTTCTCTTTTGTTTTTCTCTTCTAATTTCTTCCTTATATCTTGTTTTAACTCTTCCAAAGTCTCAAATTCACTTACATCTTTCGCAAACTCATCATCCAGTTCTGGCAATTCTTTTTTATTTAATGCCTTCAGCGTAACTTTGAATACGGCAGTCTTTCCTTTTAATTCTTCCACTCTGTAATCCTCAGGGAAAGTAACAGTCACATCGAAAGTCTCTCCTACATTGTGGCTTATTATTTGATCTTCAAAGCCAGGCACAAAAGTATTGCTTCCTAATTCAAGTTCGTAATTCTCTCCCTTTCCTCCTTCAAAAGGCTTATCGTCTATATAGCCTTCAAAGTCAATTACAGCAATATCCCCCTGCTCTGCGGGTCTTCCCTCAACTGGGATAATTCTTGCATTTTGCTGCCTTAACTTCTCTAATTCGTACTCTACATCTCCATCATACACATCATATTCTATTTTTTCAATTTCTATGCCCTTGTATTCTCCAAGCTCAACTTCGGGCATAACTGCAACAGTTGCTTCTAAAACCAAATCTTTTCCTTTGCCTATTTGCAAGATGTTGATGTCTGGATAATCTACAGGCTCTAAATTAAACGTTTTTAAAGCTTCCTGGTACGCTTCGTGGAACACATACTCTATGGCATCTTCATAAAGTACGCCTTCTCCATAATATCTCTCAACTAAAAATCTTGGAGCTTTCCCTTTTCTGAAACCTGGAACATTGAATTTTGAAGCATTTTTCTTAAAAGCATAATCTAAGCCTTCTTCAAATTTTTCTTTTGGTATTGTAAGTTCAAGAGTAGCCACGCTCTTTTCTATTTTCTTAAGACTCGCACCCATTAAGTAGATCCTCCTGTTCCTTTCTTTCGTGTGGATTCTTCTGAACTTATAATATTATAACATAAAAAATTTGTGAAGCAAAATAAATACAAAAAAAATAATGCAACGCGCATTATTTTCTTGGTAAAATATTTTGGTGCGGGCAAAAGAAAGCCCGCAAAAATGTCAATCCTAAATCATATTATACTCCCTCTGTTTAATTTTGTCTAGTAGACAAATTTTTTATCTAGCTTTTACAATGAACTTCATAGCAGTTCTCTTTTCTCCATCTATCTCTACTTCTACAAATGCGGGAACCATTACCAAATCAATACCATTAGGAGCCACAAATCCTCTAGCAATTGCAATAGCTTTTACTGCCTGATTGACCGCACCTGCTCCTATAGCCTGAATCTCCGCAGCAGACTTTTCCCTCACAATAGCCGCCAACGCACCTGCTACAGACTTAGGATTGGAATTAGTTGATACCCTCAATACTTCCATCACTACTCCCTCCCCTGTTTTAATTGCAAAGTATCACTTGTTGAGATGAGTAGGCTCCATATATAAATTATAAGGATGAAATTTCATTAAGTCTAGTACCTATAATACTAAATTTTTAAATCTAAGGCAAATTTTTTATAACTTGCGGCCAGGCAACAGAGTGTATTGACGCACAGTTTGATAAATATTTGACATTCCTCTAGAAGAGTACTAAAATATAACTGAGCACAACAAAAAGGAGATGTTTCCTATGAATACAAAGTTCATGACAAGGACAGCCATTTTACTTGCCATTACAATAGTTTTTCAATTTATGAAAATGCCTCAGCTTGTAACAGGGTCAGTAGTAAATGCCATGTTATTAATCGCTGCTGGAACTGTTGGAATGTGGTCAGGTATTACAATAGGCTGTCTAACTCCTATAATCGCATTTTTAGTTGGAATAATGGGTTTTCCTCTGATGATACCTTTTATAATGATTGGCAATTCTTTATATGTGATGCTTTTTTCAATGCAGAAAAATAAGATACTGGGCATGATATTAGGCGCTTTAGTCAAATTTATATGGCTTGCAATATCAGTAAAGTATATAATACAGTTATTCAACGTAAAAGTACCTCTAAAAATCGTCCAAGCTTTCACAACCCCTCAGTTTGTAACCGCTATAATAGGAGGTATTTTGGGGCTCATCGTAATTAGCTTGTTAGAAAATTATTTCAGATTTTCAAAAGAGTGAGTTACATTAAAAATAAAAACTCTGCGTTGGGGCTGTTGCAAAATAAAGAAGTGGCATTTTGTGTGTAAATGCGACTTGTTGTCAAAGCGGTAACTAAACTTAGCGAGCGCAAGGAGCGAAGGCGGGGGCGAGCGAAGCGAGCGGCCACGTTGAGCCTGAAAGGCGAATTGGCCGGTACCCCGCCTGAGCCCGAAAAGTGAGCCTTAGTTTAGTCGCTTTGCAACTCTGGAGCATTAACACAAAATGCCACTTAAATGGGAGGGACTTTGTTAACAAAATAAAAACTCTGCCTTAGGGCAGAGTTTTTATTTTGCTAAATTAAAATCTTTCTAATGGTGCGGGCAAAGGGACTTGAACCCCCACGGGAAACCCCACCAGATCCTAAGTCTGGCGCGTCTGCCAATTCCGCCATGCCCGCATCTTATCAAACTTACCTTCTTACATTATATAAACATAGCTTTCTATTGTCAAGACCTCTTTTAAAGGGTCATCTATTAACAAAGATAAAGTTAAAATATTCCTCATACCTGTCCACCAAAAATTTTGAAGCATAAGTGTTGACAAAGATGAAACCATCTGATATAATCTAAAACTGTCAGAAGGAATTATAAATAGTGCGGGTGTAGCTCAATGGTAGAGCCCCAGCCTTCCAAGCTGGTTGCGTGGGTTCGATTCCCATCACCCGCTCCAAGATGCGCCTGTAGCTCAGCTGGATAGAGCAACGGCCTTCTAAGCCGTGTGTCGGGAGTTCGAATCTCTCCAGGCGCACCATTTTTTGTGTGGTGGATATAGTTCAGGTGGCAAGAACGCCAGATTGTGGCTCTGGAGGTCGTGGGTTCAAGTCCCACTATCCACCCCATGCTGGGATGTAGCCAAGCGGTAAGGCACCAGACTTTGACTCTGGCATGCGCAGGTTCGAATCCTGCCATCCCAGCCAGAGTGACCCATTAGCTCAGGAGGTAGAGCACCTGCCTTTTAAGCAGGGTGTCCCGCGTTCGAGTCGCGGATGGGTCACCATCTGATTTTAAAATTGAAAAATGTACGGTTTATAATGTGCGGGAGTGGCGGAATTGGCAGACGCGCTAGATTCAGGTTCTAGTGCCCGAAAGGGCTTATGGGTTCAAGTCCCGTCTCCCGCACCAAACGCGCGGGCATAGCTCAGTTGGCAGAGCATCACCTTGCCAAGGTGAGGGTCGCGAGTTCGAGTCTCGTTGCCCGCTCCAAGTGAATACACTTTAACACTTCCGTGCGCCATTAGCTCAGTTGGCAGAGCAGCTGACTCTTAATCAGCGGGTCCGGGGTTCGAATCCCTGATGGCGCACCATTTTATTTTGTGAAAAAAGAGCTCCCTCTTCTAAAAGAAGGAGCTCTTAGATTTTTTACGCCTTTTTTAAAGCTGAAACCTCTTCAAGATTTAAAAGTCTCGGGAAAATGCCTGTTTTATCGATTGTAACTAGTGCTATAGTCTTTTTTGAGCCCTCTCTTGGCAGAGAAGGACTTCCTGGATTTAGAAGCAAAATATCTTCATGCCTTGAAATCATGGGGACGTGAGTGTGCCCAAAAAATACAGCGTCTACTCCGAGTTCCTTTCCTCTTTCAAGTATTGTGTCATATTCGTATTTCACATAGTATCTGTGCCCATGTGTCAACAATATTTTTTTGCCTTCTATTTCCACAATTTTTTCTATTTCATCTTTTGTAGGAAAATCACAGTTACCTTTCACGTACTCAAGAGGGATATTAAACTCTTTTGCAAGCTGAATTCCATCCCCAGCATGGTCTCCCAAGTGAAATATATAATCTAAGCCTTTAAATTCCTTTAATTTATTCCTCACCAGTGTGAATATGCCGTGTGTATCGCTTATCACTGCTACAACCATTTTAATTTTCCTCCAGCCTTTTTAAGATGTATTCTTTAAGCTTTAAAAGCGCCTTTCCTCTATGACTTATTTTATTCTTTTCCTCTAATGAAAGCTCCGCAAGGGTCTTACCTATCCCATCCACAAAAAAGACGGGGTCATATCCAAACCCGTTTTCCCCCTGCAAATGATCCAAAATATGGCCCTCTAAAACCCCTTCTAAGAGGACTTCTTTTTCACCCTCTATTACAGCAATAATCGTTTTAAAATAAGCCTTTCTTTTCTCATAAGGCACACCTTCAAGCAATTTCAATAATTTCCTGTTATTCTCCTCATAAGTTGCATTTTCTCCTGCAAATCTAGCAGAATACACACCTGGCTGTCCTCCTAAATATTCCACAAAAAGCCCTGTGTCGTCTGAAATGACAATTCCTTCTTTTACTTTGTCCCTTAAAAATCTCGCTTTTATAAGGGCGTTTTCTTCGATTGTATTGCCATATTCTTCAATATCTTCTTCTATTCCCAATTCTTTCATTGAGACTACTTCCACAGGGTAACCTTTAAAAAAGTCTTTTATCTCTTTAGCCTTGTTGGGATTGTGAGTTGCCACTATCAACCTCAACATTCTCCACCCCTATTTTGTCAGCAATGTCTGAGAGCACTTCTTTCTGTATCTTGATAATCTGTTCAATGCCATGAGCAGCTAAATCCAAAAGCTCCTCAAAATTTTGCCTTGAAAAAGGTCCTCCTTCTCCTGTGCCCTGTATCTCTACAATCTCTCCTTTGTCTGTCATAACCACATTCATGTCCACAAGAGCATTGGCATCTTCCTGGAAAGAAAGGTCTAAAAGTTTATTTCCTTCTACAATGCCCACGCTTACTGCTGCAACAAAACTTTTCAAAGGTATCTTCTGTAATTCCCCTTTTTCTACCAATTTATTGAGAGCATCAGCTAAAGCTATAAAAGACCCAGTTATAGAAGCTGTTCGGGTTCCTCCGTCTGCTTGTATTACATCGCAGTCAATCCAAATTGTCCTCTCCCCCAAAGCTTCTAAATCTACAACAGCTCGGAGGGATCGCCCAATTAGGCGCTGTATCTCCATTGTCCTTCCAGAAGGCCTTCCTTTTGTAACCTCTCTGGGATTTCTCACTTCTGTTGCCCTAGGCAACATGCCGTATTCGCTTGTAATCCACCCCTTTCCAGTACCTTTTTGGAAAGGCGGAACTTTGTCCTCAATAGAAGCAGTGCATATTACTTTTGTCTCACCCATTTCAATTAATACAGACCCTTCAGCAAATTTATTAAAATTTCTGGTAATCTTTATTGGTCTTAATTCATTAAATTCCCTTCCATCTATTCTGTTCATTTCTTCAACCCTTTCCCTTCTATTTATCTACATTTATATTTTAAAACCTTTATTACTATTTTACAAGAACAGATTATTTTATTTATGCTCTGCAAAAAATAAGTTATAGAAGGAGGGAAAAACCGTGACCAACATAAACTGCACTCTAAATTGCATATACCAAAAAGACGGAAAATGTACTCTATCATACCTATCACAGGTCACTAAAGATAAAAGTTTTATAAATCAAGCAAATAACAGTGAAAATAAATTAAAAAAAGTAGAAAATATAAACTGCGCTTATTATATACCTGTTAACACATAGCTATTTTATCATAAAAGGAGAATAAAAGACATTTGTAATCAGGCTATCTATTACCCACAAAAAAGTAAAAGCTGCAAAGCTTGAAGGTAATTTCCCTTTGAAATACATTTTCGTAAAAACAAAAGCCAAAATGACTGTAACAACAGGTATAATCATTAGGTTATAAGGAAATGAAACTGTAGCCACAGCTTTTATAGACCTTGGAGGATAAAAGAGGTATTTAGCAATTGAATACAGTATTAAGGCTATATAAAAAGATTTTGGAGATTCGCTCTTAAAATTCTTAGGTTCCAAAAACATCACAATAAGCAGCCACCCATAAGAAGGAAGAGCTGTTATAAAACTCATAATAAACCCTAAAAATACACCACTCGCCAGTGAATAGACCAAAAGGCTTAAGGCATTTTGTACATCTACTTCCCTTATTCCTCCTACTCTTTTTGCAAATTCCTGATTTGTACTTGCCGCTTTAATCAAATAATTTGAAAATCCACCTGTTTCTATCCAAGAAACAAATAGCCCTTCTGGTGTAGATATAAGATAAGGTGCTGACGCCCATTTCCCTTCCTTTGTAATAAATGTCACATAATGAATTGTTCCCTCTCTAAAAAGAGCGTATACAATCTCTACACCAGACTGGGTAAAAGGTCCAAAAACTTGATATTTAGTTGAAGTAGAAAAAGCTGCTCCCACACCTTCAGGGACACTTACTACATCAAAAGAAATCACTTCAGAAGAGGGCAAATAAATTTTAGAAGTTTTTTTAATGTTAATTTCTTCATGAGGGAAATAGGCATAGTAAGAAGCTGTTCCATTCTTAGCTGTGATAAGGTAAAACACATATGCGCCATTTTTATCAGAGGCTACTTTCACATTATCCATTCGCGAAGTACTTGTCTGAAATAACCTATCTATTTCTACAGGTTGCAACCATTGATTTTTTTGTAAGTCGTAAGAAACATAGTACACTTTGTTTTCTTCTCTATCATCCGTCAAAAAAGAGATATGCAAAACATGGTTTTGTTCTACTGCATCTATCTGAGAAATATTGTTAAAAGGCAGAAAAGAAATTTGCTTCATAGAAAAATTAAAGAGTTTTATTCCTTCAGAATCACAAAGCACAATGTAATTTTTAGTTAGCTTAAAATCATTAGCTTTTATATTAAAATTCCCTTCTTTGTCATCACTGAGAGAAAAACTCTTTATCCTATCATTTTCAAGCCAGTATAAAATCCCCTGCCTGAAAGAAAGTGTTTTTACAGAGCTTTCATTGAAATTTTCTATCAGAACCTCTTTCGCTTTCTTAAGTTCAGGATAAATTTCATAAATAAAAAAACCTTTTTTCTGTCCCCAAACTATATATACTTTACCATTATCATAAAAAAGAGGAGATGGAGCGTTTAGGTTTTTCTCCCCCACGAATAAATCCCTACTCCACATTTTAGAAGGATTGCTAGAATATATATTTATGTACTCATAAAGGTGCCATGAGATTATTCCTGCAAGAAGCAAAATAATCAAGACGATGGAAAGCACCTTTTTATTCATACAATACCCCCCTCTTTTCATTTATAAAAAGGCACTCCAAATGAGTGCCTTTCCTTTATTTTTATTTATTGAAAAGATGACAAGCTACAAAGTGCCCACTTGCCACTTCCTTGAGGGGTGGTGCCTGTTCTTTACATATGTCCATTGCGTATTTGCACCTCGTCCTAAATTTGCAACCAGAAGGCGGGTTTATGGGGCTTGGCACATCACCCTCAAGTATTATTCTTTCTCTCTTTTTCTGAACCTTCGGGTCAGGTATAGGGACAGCAGAAAGTAGCGCCTGCGTGTAAGGATGAAGTGGATTTGCGTAAAGTTCAGCACTGCTTGTCATTTCTACTATTGTCCCTAGATACATCACTGCTACATTATCGCTTATATGCCTTACCATACTCAAATCGTGAGCGATAAATAGATAGGTAAGGCCTTTTTCTTCCTGTAAGTTCATCAACAAATTCACAATCTGAGCCTGTATAGAAACATCAAGAGCAGAAATAGGCTCATCTGCTATGATAAATTCCGGTTCTATCGCCATAGCTCTGGCTATTCCAATCCTCTGGCGCTGACCTCCTGAAAATTCATGTGGAAATCTGTTAGCGTGTTCTCTGTTGAGACCTACCATTTCCAGAAGCTCATATATTCTCTCCATTCTCTCTTTTCCAGTATAAAGGCCGTGTATATCGATTCCTTCCCCGATTATGTCTCCCACTGTCATGCGGGGATTTAAGGAAGCATAGGGGTCCTGGAAAATCATTTGCACTCTTCTGGCAAACTTTTTTCTTCCTTCATAACTTAAGTGATCTACTTTTTCCCCGTCAAATACGATCTCCCCTGCAGTAGGCTCATAAAGTCCTATAATCGTGCGCCCTGTGGTTGACTTACCGCACCCCGATTCTCCCACAAGTCCCAATGTCTCACCTTTTTTTATAGCAAAACTTACATCATCTACAGCTTTGAGCACTCCGCCTTTAACGTAAAAGTACTTTTTAAGATTTTTCACTTCAAGTAAAACCTTGCTATCACTCATTAGCTGTAACCCCCGTTTCTACAGGATTTGCTACTTTAGGAGCATAGGGGTGCTTCAGCCAGCAAGCTACGTCGTGGGTTTCCGACTCCACAGTGACTTCAGGAGGCGCCTCATAGCATATTTTCATGGCGTAATCGCATCTTGCTGCAAAAGGGCACCCAGGTGGCGGCGCAAACAAGTCTGGTGGCGTACCAATTATAGGAACTAACTTCTCTTTCTTTTTTGCATCCAACCTTGGAACAGACCTCAAAAGGCCCCATGTATAGGGATGTTGAGGATGATAGAATATCTCTTCCACTGTTCCTCTTTCCACTATTTTACCTGCATACATAACCACAACTCTGTCTGCAATATCAGCTACAACTCCTAAGTTATGCGTAATCATAATTATAGAAGTACCAAACTGCTTTTGCAAATCTTTCATGAGGTCTAAAATCTGCGCCTGTATTGTAACGTCCAGAGCAGTTGTAGGTTCGTCTGCAATTAAAAGCTTTGGTTTTAGAGCAAGAGCAATAGCTATCATTGCTCTTTGCCTCATTCCTCCAGAAAACTCGTGAGGATACTGATGAATTCTTTTATCTGCATTAGGAATGCCAACAATGTCTAGCATTTCCTTTGCCCTTCTCATAGCCTCAGCCTTTGTGACATCTTCGTGCTTTAATATAACTTCTGCGATCTGCCTTCCTACAGTCATCGTCGGGTTTAAAGAAGTCATTGGGTCCTGAAATATCATCCCAATCTCTGGGCCTCTAATAGCCTGCATCTGTTTGTCTGTGTAATTTGTTATGTCTTTGCCATCAAATATTATTTTCCCACCTTTTAGCCTGCCTGGAGGCTCAGGATTTAGCTTCATTATGGCATGCATGGTGACAGATTTACCACATCCTGATTCTCCTACAATAGCAAGAGTTTCTCCTTTGTAAACTTCAAAGCTGACTCCTCTGACAGCTTTAACTTCCCCGGCGTAAGTGTCAAAAGAATACTCCAAATTCTTTACCTCTAAAAGAACTTCCCTTTTCTCCATGTCTACTCCTCCTTATTTGCGCAACCTCGGGTCTAGAGCATCTCTTAATCCATCACCTAATAGGTTGAAAGACAGCATTGTCATGCTGATGAAAAATGCCGGGAAGAAGAGCTGATAAGGATAGAGTAGCAACACGTTTGTAGCATCGCTTGCCAATGTTCCCCAGCTGGCCAGAGGAGGTTGTACTCCAAGTCCTATATAGCTTAGAAAAGCTTCTGTAAAGATAGCTGCGGGAACATCAAAAGTTATGCTAACTATTATAGGACCAATGGTATTTGGAATCAAATGCTTTAAAATTATCCTGGCAGGAGATGCCCCTAAAGTTTTAGCTGCCATCACAAACTCCTGTTCTTTTAGCTGGAGCACCTGTCCTCTAACAAGTCTCGCCATTCCAACCCAACCCGTCATAACCATGGCAACGATTATGGTTACAACTCCAGGTCCCATAACGAGCATGAGAAGTATCACTAGTATGAGATATGGTATGCCGTAGAGTATATCTACAATGCGCATCATTATGTTGTCGACCTGACCGCCAAAATAGCCAGAAATTCCGCCGTAGATGACACCAATTATACCATCTAGCAAAGCTGCTGCGATACCTATCGTAAGGGAAATTCTTGCACCCATCCAAGTTCTTACAAACAGATCTCTACCCAGGTAATCTGTCCCAAACCAGTGCTCTGCAGAGGGCGGTCTATTTGTCATCATCAAATTTTGGTCAGAATACTTGTAGGGCAGTAAATACGGCCCTATAATTGCCATTATTCCTAAAAAAATCAAAAAAGCTAAAGAGGCCATGGCAACTTTATTCATTTTAAGCCTTCTCCAGGCATCTTGCCAGTAAGTCATACTCGGCCTTACTATAGCCTGGCTTTCTTCTATATTAGGACCCACTCTTTCAAATTTATCACGAGTAATTTCTACCACCTTTATTTACCTCCCTTGGCAAGTCTTATTCTCGGGTCTACTAATCCATAGGTTATGTCTACAACAAATACCAAGAATACAAGTATAGCGCTGTAGAAAATGGTGGTTCCCAATATCATCGTATAGTCATTGTTGTAAATGCTCTGCACATAGTATTTTCCAAGTCCAGGAATACCGTATATTCTTTCTACTACGAAAGTACCCGTAACAATACCGGCCGTCAAAGGCCCTAACACTGTTATAACTGGCAAGACAGCATTTCTTATCATGTGCCTCCAGACAATTTCAAAAGGTGAAAGTCCTTTCGCTTTTGCAGTCTTTATATAATCCTGCCCAATGACATCCAACATACTAGCTCTCATCAAACGAGAAATTATAGCCAAAGATGCAAAAGATAGAGCTATTGAAGGAAGCACCGTATGGGCAAAAGTTCCCCATCCAGATACAGGGAATAACTTCCATTTAGAGGCCAGCCAGTACTGCAGTAAAGTAGCAATGATGAAGTTGGGAACAGACCTTCCTATAACAGCAAGTATCATTGATACATAATCCCAAAAACCGTTTCTATTTAGGGCCGCCACAATTCCAAGGAGAAGGCCCAAGAATACTCCTATTATAATAGACTGCATTCCTATCTGAAATGACGCAGGAAAACCGTTTGCTATTATTTCATTCACCGTTCTATTTAAATATTTAAGTGAAATGCCCAAATCTCCATGGAGCAGGTTTCTCAAGTAATATCCATACTGAACAATCAAAGGCTTGTCAAGGTGATATTTAGCGAGCATGTTCTGCCTTATCTGCTCAGGCACCTTTTTTTCACTTGTAAAAGGGTCACCTGGTATCATGTGCATTAAGAAAAAGGTGAGAGTTACAATAACCCACAAAGTGATAATCATATATAAAGTCCGCTCTAAGGTATAGCGCAGCAAATCTTTACACCTCCAAAGACGTTTAATTTAAATATACAGCGAATATATATGGCTTTACGCCATATATATTCGCGTATTCTAGAAACTATTCATTATTTTTTGCCTTCTATATAGGTCCACTTCATCTCCCAGTCAGGTCCAAAAGCAGGGAAGTAGAGGTTCTTTACATAAGGCTTTACTACATAAGCTCTTGCCTGGAACCAGAGTGGACCGATTGGCATATCCTCCATGAGTATTTTTTCTGCCTGAATCATTTCTTCCACTCTTGACTTAGGATCGCCATTTACTTTTGCCTGCTCTATCAATTTGTCATACTCTGGATTGCTGTAGAAAGCTGTATTGTTGCCATTGTTGGTTTCCCACATATCCAGGAAAGTCATCGGATCGTTGTAGTCAGCACCCCAACCAGCCAGCACTATCTGATAATCTCCTCTGTCCATCATGTCAAGTCTTACTTTAAATGCTACGTTCTGAATCTCCACTTGCACTCCAAGGGCTTGATTCCACATCTGTTGTAAAGCCACTGAATACTTTTTAGCAGTGTCGCTGTCTCCTGTCAAGAACTTAATTGTGGGAAGTTTAGAAAGCCCAAGTTCCTGGAGCCCTTTCTGGAGATATTCTTTGGCTTGAGCTACATCATTGTCCTTGAAGTAGCCAGGACCTGCCTCACTTCTAAAATCTCCATTGTAACCTGGAATACCTGGAGGTACTACTGCCTCTGCAGGAATGGACCCATTTTTCATGACTTCTTTTACAAACAACTCTCTATTTACAGCAAGAGTGAAGGCCTTCCTTATATTTGCATTTTTGAATATCTTATCTTTGTTGTTAAACTGCAGATACCAAACTGTTGCTAGTGCATAAGTGTGGAACTCTGGAGAATCTTTGTACTTGTCTATATAATCTCCTGGTATAAAAATTGAATCTAAAGCTCCTGTGTCGTAGTTCTGAACTAGTGAGTTGTTATCCTTAATCATGCTGAAATTAATTTTGTCGAGTTTTACATTGTCCTTGTCCCAGTAGTTTGGATTTTTCTCTAAGACGATGTTTTGTTCGTGGTTCCATTCTTTTATAATAAATGGACCGCTAAATACCATTGTGCTTGGGTCAGAACCTACTTTGTCGCCGTATTTCTCATAAACAGACTTCTCAAGCGGCAAATAAGTTACAAAAGAAGTAAGTCCTAAAAACTGAGGTGCTGGTGCTTTTAATGTTACCTGCAAAGTCTTATCATCCAATGCCTTAATCCCTACTTGGTCAGCGCTTCCTTTGCCGGAGTTATACTCTTCTGCCCCCTTGATGTAGTAGAGCTGATAAGCGTATTGTGAGCCTGTTTTTGGATCCAATGCTCTTTTCCAAGCGTATTCAAAGTCATAAGCTGTAATAGGATTGCCGTCACTCCATTTAGCATCTTTCAAATAAAAGGTGTAAGTTAACCCATCATCAGATATCTTCCAGTCTTTTGCAAGCCCTGAGCCTTTCTCAATTTTTCCATCTTTGTTATACCTTACAAGCCCTTCTAATACAGCATTCAAAACTGTGATAGAAACTTCATCTGTAGCCTTTTGAGGGTCCAATGTTGGGGGCTCCTCACCCAGGTTTAGATTCAGTACCTGCTCGCTTTGTCCCTGAGATGTGGTGGCAGTTTTGCTCTGACTGCTGCAACCGGCTAGCAATGCACCCAACACTAAAACTACTGAAAGCAGTAAAACTACAAGTCTCTTGTGCTTTAACATACCCTTCTCCTCCTTTAAAATTTAGAATGACTTGACCCCCCTCTAAAGCTATGTCCCTCTCCTCGACTATTCCCCCAGCACATAGTGTAAAATTATCGTAGGATTTTTTGAGTGAAAAAAACAAGAGACAACCCCTGTGATAAAATAGAACTTGGAAACAAAACATCACAGAAAGGGGTGTCTCTTGTGAAAAAACATATCTTTGAGGATATTATACTACAAAATGCTCTAAATTTCACTGAGGAAGTAGTAGAAATTTTTGGTGATTTGTTAAACAAAGGAATGAATATTACAGAGCTTGTAGCAAGGATAAAGGAACTCACGGACAAACTAGGTAGAGGGGCAATAGAAGCAATTATTGAAGAGTTAGATAGGATAATAAAAGAAGACAAGAGAAGGAAAGAAAAATGGGTAGTAGAGAGGAAAGATAAAAAGAGATTAACGACAGTCCTTGGGGATATTGAATATGAGAGGACATATTACAAATCTAAAGAGGATGGGAGATATACATATTTGGTGGATGATGCATTAGAGATAGGACGGCACGATAGGATAGAAAAGGGAGTAAAGATAAAGTTAGTAGAAAACGCAATAGAAGAATCATATGAGAGAAGTAGTAAAAAAGCATGTCCAGAGGAGTTAAGTAAACAGACGGTATTAAATGCAATAAGGGAAATAGGGGAAGTAGAAGTAAAGAGAGAAATAAAAGAAAAGAAAGAAGTAAGGGTTTTATACATAGAGGCAGACGAGGACCATGTACCTTTACAGGACGGGAGAGATGAAACTCCACGATTAGTATACATACATGAAGGTAGAGAAGAGAAAAACGGAAGGAACGTACTGAAGAATGTCTATTACAAAGCATATGTAGGAGAGAAACCTGAAGACATATGGATAGATGTAGCAAATTACATAGAAGACAATTACAAAGAAGAGAAGATAGAGAAGATATACATAGCAGGAGATGGGGCACCGTGGATAAAAGAGGGATTAAAATGGATATTAAAATCAAGGTTTGTACTAGACAGATATCATTTAAACAAATACGTATTAAAAGCTACATCAAAAGAGCCAAAGTATAGGGATAAGATATGGAGAGCAATAAATGAAGGGGATAAAGAAAGAGTAAAGAAGGTATTTGATGAGTTAATAAAGGCAGCAGAGGAAGAGAGAGAGAAAGAGAAGATAAAAGAAGCAAAGAAATACATACTAAACAATTGGGAAGGGATAAAAATATACAACGAAGACGAAGATGTAATAGGGTGCAGTGCAGAAGGACATATAAGCCATGTATTTTCAGCAAGACTAAGCAGGAATCCATTAGGGTGGAGCAGAGAAGGATTAAAACTAATGGCGAAATTAAGGGTATTTAGCAAGAATGGAGGAGACTTAAGAGAAGTAGAATGGGGCAAGAAAAAGAATATAAATGCAGGAAGTTACAAATTAACGAAGAAGCAAATAAAAGAAGCGGTAAGGAGAGTTAAAACGTCTACAAATGAAAAGATAAACAATATTACAGTTTTGAATATAGGGAAAGTAACGCCAATATATAGGGTTTTAAGAGCATTAAAATATGCACAAGTTATATAAAAAAGCATGATAAGTTGAAGGCTGAAATTAACTAAGTTTCAGGGGTTGTCTTAAAAAAATCCTACAGTATCTTGACACTATCCCCCCAGCATAAGGGCTTGCAAATGTACTTGATATATAACATTTTATATCATTTGATACAGAGAATCAATACACAAAATAATGCATTTGAGAAAAGCTTTTCTCCATATTAGTATATATTAGACAAAAATCGCGAAAATCCTTCAACTTTCTTTTAAAGTTTAAAATTTTTTTGCAAAAATTATATAAAAACTTAAAAAAATCACCTTCCCCCTCAATATTTTTCTATTTTATTACACTAAAGTTTTATAAAAATAAATTTGCAACAACTTATCCTTTAATATTATGTAACTTTGCCTTTGCTAAATCAAGAAAATATTTTGTAATATCTAAAATTCTTGTTGAATTGTATAAAAATTTAGCCAGGTCCTCTGGACCTGGCTAAATTACTTCTTATTTGTTTTTCCCTTCAATGTAAGTCCACTTCCATTCGTTGGAAACACCTACCGGGAACCTCACCCAGTCGTGAACATATGGTCTTTGTAGATATGCTCTTCCTCTGAAGTAGAGAGGTCCTATAGGCATATCTTCCATCAAGAGTTTTTCTGCTTCGTGCATTGCCTGCATTCTTACAGCATTATCATTTGTAGAGTTTGCCTTCTTTATGAGCTCATCATATTTTGGATTGCTATAGCGGGCAGAGTTGTTACCACCGCCTGTTACCCACAAATCAAGAAAAGTCATCGGGTCGTTGTAGTCAGCTCCCCATCCTGCATATACTATGTCAAAATCCCCTTTGTCCATCATGTCAAGTCTTACTTTGAAAGCAACGTTTAGGATGTTCACTTTGACTCCTAAATTCTTATTCCAGAACTCCTGCAATACCTGGGAATGTTTCTTCGCAGCGTCACTATCTCCTGCTACAAATTTTATCTCAGGGAATTTGGTGAGCCCTAATTCTTTCATACCCTTTTCAAATAATTCTTTTGCTTTTGCTACATCATTGTCTTTGAAGTAATCGCCGCCTTCTTTTCTAAATTCCTCCTTCTCTCCTGGTATTCCAGGAGGCACAAGTGCAAGAGCCGGTATAGAACCGTTTTTCAGAACATTGTCAACAAAAGATTTTCTGTCTATAGCGTAAGTGAAAGCTTTTCTCATGTTAACATTTGTAAATACACCAGTTTCATTGTTAAATTGCAAATAGAAGGTTGTAGCTTCCGCCATTTGATGGAAATTAGGATCGTTTTTGTACTTGTCAATGTACTGTCCTGGAACACCTATTGCATCGTATTCTCCAGCTTCATACTTCTGCACTATAGCATTTTCATCTTTTAACATGTCCATATTTATTCTCTCAAGCTTTACATTGTCTTTATCCCAATAATAGGGGTTTTTCTCCAGCACTATATTCTGTTCGTGGTTCCACTCTTTTACTATGAAAGGCCCTGAATAAACCATTGTGTCAGGTGAGCTGCCGTATTTATCTCCAAACTTTTCAATTGCTGCCTTCTGTGCCGGCAAATATGTTCCAAACGCAGTCAAGCCTAGGAATTGAGGTGCTGGCCTCTCAAGTATGACCTCCAGCGTTTTATCGTCTAAAGCTTTAACTCCTACATCCTCAGCCTTTGCTTTTCCTGCGTTAAAGGCTTCACCATTCTTCAAGTAGAAAAGCATGTAAGCATACTGAGAACCCGTTGCAGGGTCTAAAGCTCTTTTCCAGGCATATTCAAAATCGTGAGCGGTAATTGGAGTCCCATCGCTCCACTTTGCATCTCTCAAGTGGAAAACATACCTTAGTCCATCTGGTGAAATCTCCCAATCAAGTGCAAGTCCTGATCCTTTCTCAACTTTTCCTTCCTTGTTGAGTCTAACCAATCCTTCTAATGTAGCATTTAAAACGTCAAAAGATACAACGTCTGTAGCCTTTTGAGGGTCAAGGTTTGGCGGTTCCTCACCGAGATTGATGTTTAAAACCTGCTCATCTGTGAGCTGTTTCGAAGAAGTCTCTAAAGGTGCTGTCGATTGTTTAGAACATCCTATAAACAAAACTGAAGAGACGATAAATAAAACAGCAAATGCCAACACTAAAATTCTTTTACTCATCAAAAGGCCTCCCTCTTTTTATTTTTTATTTAAAAAATTTCTCCCCCTAACTCTAAAAAGTAAAATTTTAATAAAATTTTTCTCACCACCCCCAGTAAAATATTATCGCTTGTCTTTCTTTTATATAAATTATATTAGGCAAAACTTTTAAAATTCCTCCTATAAATTTAAATAAATTTTTTATTGTCCAAATTGCAAATTCAAAAGAATAAAGTATTATTTTACTATTCAAGCATTGCCAATAAAATTGGAAGGATTAAAATTTTGTTTGAATTTACTTTTAGTTGGGAAAAGTAGATGTACCGCGGCACGCAAAGTTTAGATAAATTATATCACCCTGTCTCCCATTTGGCAAGAGTATTGTAGGAATTCGATGAAAATTGTTTAAAATGTAAACTTGAGTTGTAATTGTCAGTCTTTTAAAAAAATAGCCTGCAATTTGCGCAGGCTATTTGGAAAGTTCTTCTCTTAAAAGTTGATTTGTAAGCTGCGGATTTGCTTTCCCCTTCGTCTCCTTCATCACTTGCCCTACTAAAAAGCCCAATGCCTTCTCTTTTCCTTTCTTGTAATCTTCTACGGATTTTGGATTTTCTTCGATGACTTTTCTGACAATCCTCCTCAATTCACCTTCGTCGGCTATCTGCCTTAAACCCTTCTCTTCCACTATGATTTGCGGATTTTTACCTGTGAAAAACATTTCCTCAAACACTGTTTTCGCAATAGAACCGCTTATAACATTATCATCAACAAGTTTTAAAAGCTCTATTAGCATATCTGGAGTGATTGGCACTTCATCTATCTCTTTACCTGTGTCATTTAAAAGGCGTGCAAATTCTCCCATCAACCAGTTGCTCACTATCTTTGGAGAGTGATAATTTGAAGCACACTTTTCAAAGAAGTCAGCCATCTTCTTTGAAGAGGTTATGACTTTAGCATCATATTCAGGTAAGCCGTATTGTGTGATGAAACGCTCTCTTTTAGCATCAGGCATCTCAGGCAATGTCTTTCTTATCTCTTCTTTCCATTCTTCTGTCACAATTATTGGAACGAGGTCAGGCTCTGGGAAATACCTGTAGTCATGAGCTTCTTCCTTTGTCCTCATCGGCTCAGTAATGCCTTTTGCTTCATTCCATCTGCGAGTCTCCTGAACTATAGTGCCGCCCTCTTCCAAGACTTTTATCTGTCTCTTTATCTCATATTCCAGCGCTTTTTGAACGGCTTTAAAAGAATTTAAATTTTTAAGCTCAATCTTGGTTCCAAGCTCAGTAGTACCCACAGGCCTTACAGAGACATTTGTGTCAACTCTCAAAGACCCTTCCTGCATCTTGCAGTCAGAAACTTCAGTATATTCTAGAATACTCTTTAATTTAACAAGGTACTGATATGCTTCTTCAGGAGTAGAAATATCCGGCTCAGAAACTATCTCAATCAAAGGAACACCTGCTCTGTTGTAGTCTACCAAAGATCCATCAGTTCCTTCGTGTAAAAGTTTCCCAGCATCCTCTTCAATGTGTATCCTCTTTATGCCTATCCTCTTTGTGCCGCCTTCTACCTCGATTTCTATGTACCCATTGCTACAAAGGGGAAGGTCGTACTGGGAAATCTGGTAGGCTTTTGGAAGGTCTGGATAAAAATAATTTTTTCTGTCCATCTTGCTGAAATTAGCAATTGTGCAGTTCAAAGCCAGCCCTGCCCTCACTGCATATTCTACTACTTTTTTATTGAGCACAGGCAAAGTGCCCGGAAGTCCAAGGCATACAGGGCACACCTGTGTATTTGGTTCACTGCCAAATTTGGTGCTGCATCCACAAAATATCTTACTGTCTGTCAAGAGCTCTGCATGAACTTCTAATCCGATTACTGCTTCGTATTTCATTATCTTTCACCTCCTATGGCCTGTGGCTTGGCATCAAATTTGTACGCTTTTTCAAAAGCATAAGCCACATTGAGTATTCTGCCTTCATCAAAGTGCTTGCCAATTATCTGAAGCCCCACAGGTAATCCCTCTGAAAGTCCGCAAGGAATAGATATAGCAGGAAGTCCTGCAATATTTACAGATACTGTGTATATATCTGCTAAGTACATAGCTAACGGGTCATTCGTTCTTTCACCGATCTTAAAAGCCACTGTAGGACTTGTAGGACCTACTATGACATCGCATTTCTCAAAAGCCCTTTCAAAGTCATTTTTAATTAATGTCCTCACCTTTAAAGCCTTCTTATAGTAAGCATCGTAGTAACCTGAGCTTAATGCATATGTCCCCAACATTATTCTCCTCTTTACCTCTTTGCCAAAACCTTCACTTCTGCTTGTCATGTACATATCAACTAAATCTTCGTAGTTTTTCGCAATATGCCCATACCTTATCCCATCGTATCTAGCTAAATTAGAACTAGCTTCCGCCGAAGCGATTATGTAATAGGCAGGAAGGGCATACTCTACATAAGGAACAGATATATCAATTATTTCTGCTCCTAAATCCTCAAACACTTTTATAGCCTTTTCTACTGTTTCCTTTACGCCCTCTTCAATTCCGGCTCCAAAGAATTCCTTCGCAACTCCTATTCTGAGACCTTTTATGTCTTCTTTAAGGTAAGAGGTATAATCAGGCTTTTCTATTTTTACAGAAGTAGAATCCATAGGGTCATGACCTGCAATGGCGTTTAGCACAATCGCGCAATCTGTCACATCCTTTGTGAAAGGACCTATCTGGTCAAGAGAGGAAGCAAAAGCCACCAAACCGTATCTAGAAACTAAACCATATGTTGGCTTCATTCCAACTACCCCGCACAAGGAAGCCGGTTGCCTTATAGAGCCTCCTGTATCTGACCCAAGTGCAAAAGCAGCCTCATCTGCTGCAACAGCTGCTGCAGAACCTCCAGAAGACCCACCTGGAACACGGGACAAGTCCCACGGGTTTTTCGTAGTTTTAAATGCGGAATTTTCAGTTGAAGACCCCATAGCAAACTCGTCCAAATTAGACTTCCCTAATATAACTACTCCCTCATTTAAAAGCCTTTCCACAACTGTTGCGTTGTATGGCGGTATGTAATTTTCTAGCATTTTAGAAGAACATGTGGTTCTTATGCCTTCTGTAGAGATGTTGTCTTTTATTATCACAGGAATTCCTGTTAAATCTTTTGCTTCGCCGTTTTTTATCATCTCATCTGCTACTTTAGCCCTTTCCAGTGCAAATTCTTCTGTAATAGTCACAAGGGCATCTATCTTGGGCTCCACTTCTTTTATCCTTTCAAGGTAGGATTTTGTCACCTCTTGTGCACTTACTTCTCTTTTATGGAGAAGTTCTTTAAGTTCATGTACTGTCAGACTATACAATTCCAATTTGCGTACCTCCTCACTCTATGATCTTTGGCACTTTAAAGCAGCCTTGCTCTGTAAAAGGAGCGTTCATCAACACTTTTTCTCTTGGCATAGAAGGTTTGACCTCGTCTTCTCTGAAGACATTGTGTATTGGAACTATGTGAGCCGTAGGTTCTACATTTTCTGTGTCAAGCTCGTTCAATTTGTTGACATAATCCAGTATCTTGCTGAGCTCTTGAGCCATCGCCTCTATCTCTTCTTCAGTAAATTTTAACCTGGCAAGCTTAGCAATGTATTCTACTTCGCTTTTGCTTATTGCCATTTTACCACACCTTTCTCTTTATTTCTTCACCCTTATAGTTTACCACAAAAATCTACGGTTGGATATCGCCTTTTAGCATGGCTTCAAACTGCTCTTCGTTAATTATCTTAACTCCAAGTTCCTGTGCTTTTTTAAGCTTAGAGCCAGGGTCAGCACCCACAATTAGATAGTCGGTCTTTTTGCTCACAGAGTTAGTAACTTTGCCCCCTCTCTCAACAATAAGTCTTGCAGCCTCATCTCTAGTGTAATTTTTAAGCGCTCCTGTCAGCACAAAAATCTTGCCTTCAAATATATTGCTCACTTTACCTGTGGAGAGCTTCTCCATATTGACTCCCGCTTCTTTCAACCTTTCAACCACTCTTCTGTTTTGCTCTTCAGAAAAGAAAGTAACTATACTTCTTGCCATTTTGGGTCCAATATCCGGAAGTTCAAGAAAATCCTCGTATTTTGCTTTCATTATGTTGTCCATGCTCTTGAAATGCTCTGCAATCACCTGTGCCGCTTTACTGCCTATCAAGTTTATCCCAAGTCCAAAAAGCAACCTGTCTAAGTCTCTTTTCTTGCTCTTTTCAATAGCTTCCAGCAAATTTCTAGCAGACTTATCTCCCATCCTCTCCAAAGTAATTAAATCCCTGTACTTGAGGTAGTAAAGGTCTGCTACATTTTGTATAAGCCCTTTTGAAAGCAGCTGGCTTATTATAGCAGGGCCCAATCCTTCTATGTCCATAGCATCCTTTGAAGCAAAGTGGATTATCCTTCTCGCAATCTGAGCAGGACAGTTAAGGCCTGTACATCTTCTCACTGCCTCTCCAGGAAGCCTTACAGCCAAAGCGCCGCACTCAGGGCATTTGTCAGGCATGACAAATGCCTTTTCATCGCCTGTTCTCTCTTCTTTAACCACTTCCACTACCTCTGGAATTATGCCTCCTGCTTTGTGCACAAGCACAGTATCCCCTATTCGTATGTCCTTCTCCTTTATGTAATCTTCATTGTGAAGAGTAGCTCTGCTCACCACAGAACCAGAAATAACAACAGGCTCGAGGACAGCCGTAGGAGTTAAGGCTCCAGTCCTACCCACTTGTACCACTATATCCACTATTTTTGTTTTCTTCATCTCTGCAGGATATTTAAATGCTATAGCCCATCTGTAGTCTTTAGCAGTCTGCCCCAAAATCTCCCTTTTATCAAGTTCATTCACTTTTATCACTGCGCCGTCTATATCGTACGGCAAAGAATCTTTCATCTCCCCTAGCTCTTCTATAGCTTTGATGACTTCTTCGATTGTAGTGCATTTTTTAATAAGAGGAATTACTTTAAATCCCTGTTCTTTCAAAAATTCTAAGGCTTCCACATGAGTCTTGAAATCTCTTCCTTCAATCCTCTGAAGGTTAAAAATGAAAATGTCTAGGTCCCTTTTTGCAGTGACTTTAGGGTCTAACTGCCTCACAGAACCAGCTGCAGCATTCCTGGGATTTGCAAAAAGGGATTCTCCTCTTTCGGCTCTCTCTTCGTTGAGCTTGGCAAAAGAAGCTTTTGGCATAAAAACTTCTCCTCTTACAACCAGGTTCACAGAATCTTTAAGCCTTAAAGGAATGGACTTTATGGTCTTCAAATTCGGAGTGACATTCTCCCCCACAATTCCGTCTCCTCTAGTAGATCCCACTGTGAACATGCCATTTTCATACACCAGCTCCACAGACAAACCGTCAATTTTAGGCTCTACTACGTACTCTACTTCCCCTACCGCCTCTTTTACCCTTCTGTCAAATTCCTTAATCTCTTCTGCCGTAAAAGCATTGGCCAAGCTCAACATTGGAACAATGTGAGTAAAAGGCTCAAACTCATCAAGTGGCTCTCCTCCTACCCTCTGAGAGGGAGAGTCTGGAGTCTTAAACTCAGGATATTTTTCTTCCAATTCTATGAGTTCTCTCATAAGCATATCATACTCATAGTCTGAAATTTCTGGCTGGTCCAACACATAATACCTGTAGTTGTGATAGTTTATTTTTTCCCTTAACTCCTCTATCCTCTTTCTTGCCTCTTCCCTATCCATAAATTCCCCTCCGGTTTTAAGAAATTGCCTTAATAGGAGCAAATCTCAAATCAAGCTTTTTTATACCAACGTTCGGAAAGGCTACTGTAATCTCTTCCCCTTCCACTTTAACAACAGTCCCTATTCCCCATATCTTGTGCTCCACCTTATCCCCAAGCGAAAAAGACCTTTCATAAACATCTGAAAAAGTATGGACGGAAACAAAGCCCGTTTTTTTGGAAGTCGGTATATTATACCTCACAATTAGCCTCTCAGGTATTTCACTTATAAACCTGGAGTAAGAATTGTACTGGGACCTACCGTAAAGGTTTCTCTGCCTAGCATAAGTTAAATACAATCTTTCTTTGGATCTGGTAATTCCCACGTAACAAAGGCGCCTTTCTTCTTCCAGCTCGTGGTCATCTTCAAAGGAGCTGTAAGAAGGAAACAGTCCTTCTTCCATCCCTACCATAAAAACTACAGGAAATTCCAATCCCTTGGCAGAATGAAGTGTCATCAGAACTACACTTTCTCCAATATCTCCAGCCATGTCTATATCAGAAACTAAAGTTATGCCCGCCAAAAATGCTTCCAAAGACTTATCTTCAGAAGATTCTTCAAACTCATAGGCAGCATTTAAAAATTCGTTTAAGTTTTCTATCCTTCCCTCTGCTTCTTCAGATTCTTCCCTTTTTAACTCTTCTATATAACCTGTCTGCTCCAGAATATATTTTATCAAATCGCTGACACTCATTGCATCTTTTTTATCAATTAAATCCAAAATAAACTGTTTAAACTGAAGAAGGCTTCCTTTGTTCCTTGCGTTTTTTAAATCCTCTATTGCAAAAAAAAGACTAGTATCTTTTTCCCTCGCTACCTTCTCCAATGCCTCAATCGTAGCAGGACCAATGCCTCTTCTTGGAACATTTACTATCCTTTTGAAGGATATGTCGTCATAAGGATTTACAATGAGGCGAAGATAAGCAAGTATATCTTTTATCTCTTTCCTGTCATAAAATCTTAGGGCTCCCACCACTTTATAAGGCACTTTTACTTTCATCAGAGCTTCTTCAAAAGGCCTTGACTGGGCGTTTGTCCTGTAGAGTATCGCAAAGTCTTTAAAGCTTCTGTTTTCTCTTTCTTTTAGTTTTATTATCTCCTGTATAACAAATTCTGCCTCTTCTCTTTCATTTTCCAGCTCACACAGAACTATTTTCTCTCCCTCTTTATTTTGTGTCCAGAGGGATTTTTTCTTTCGATATACATTGTTGTCTATGACGTGATTGGCAGCCTCCAGTATGATTTTTGTAGACCTATAGTTTTGTTCTAATTTTATCACTTTTGCTTCGGGATAATCTTTTTCAAAGTTTAATATGTTTCTCACATCTGCCCCTCTCCAGCCGTAAATGCTCTGGTCATCATCCCCTACAACACATAAATTTCTGTGCCTTTGCGCTAACAAATTTACAAAGTAATACTGAGGAGTATTTGTGTCCTGATACTCGTCCACCATTATGTATCTAAATTTTCTTTGATAAAATTCTAAAATTTCTGGATTTTCTTTAAATAACTCTATCGTTTTTATGATAATGTCGTCAAAGTCAAGAGCATTTATCTTTTTTAGTTTGTGCTGATAAAGCTTGTAAATTTCCTTTATTTTTCTATTCCTATAGGTATCTCCAAAAAAATCAATGTAATCGTCTGGATATACCATTTTATCTTTTGCAGATGAGATGGCATTTAATACCATTTTTATCGGGTATTGCTTTTCGCTTAAGTCTAGTTCTTTAAGGCATTCCTGGACTAGTGCCTTCTGGTCAGTCGTATCAAATATTACAAAATTTCTGTCGTAACCCAGTTTATCAATATCTCTTCTCAAGATTCTGACACAGGCGGAATGAAAAGTAGACACCCACAGGTCTCCGACGTATCCCAGCAAATTTTCCACTCTCGTCTTCATTTCCTCTGCCGCTTTATTGGTAAAGGTTATTGCGAGGATATTGGAAGGAGAGACCTTTTTTTCCTTTATGAGATAGGCAATTCTGTGGGTCAAAACTCTAGTTTTTCCACTTCCAGCACCTGCCAGTATTAAAAGAGGCCCTTCTGTGGTGGTTACTGCTTCTTTTTGCTGTTCATTCAAATTAGCTAGAATCTCTTTCATCTTTTTCACTCCAATCAAGTTTTAAAAAAGCCGGGAATTAATCCCGGGATTCAGAATCAGCTTCCAACCTTTCCAATATAATTTTATATCCATTTGCGCCATAATTCAATGCCCTGTTCACTCTACTTATCGTGGCAGTACTAGCCCCTGTTTTTTCTGCAATCTCTATATAGGTCTTCTTTTGTCTTAGCATTCTAGCAACTTCCAATCTCTGAGCTAAAGCTTTTATCTCATTTATAGTAGCAATATCTTCAAAAAACCTGTAACATTCCTCTATGTTCTTAAGCTTTAAAATGGCCTCAAAAAGCTGGTCTACCAGCTTGTCCTTAATTTTAGACTCATACATACAAAATCCCTCTCTTAAAAAATTTAATGGTTTACACTAATATTGTAATCAAATAAAAAGTAAATTTCAATACTTTAAAGCGATTTTTTATAACGTATACAACTAAAAAGTATATATGGATTTGTGGACAATACTATGCTCAAATTAAATTAAGCTACCCGCAAAAGCGAGTAGCCAAAAATTAACCTAATCTTTTTTCTAATTGACTTACCCTTTTATACAGTTCAATCATCCTCTTTATCAGATTTTTTTCTGCAAGTGCTGTCATCAGCTGGTCCTGTGCATGTATTACCAAAAAATTAGGCGTCTGACTCTGCTCTCCTTGTGTCAGCATGTTCTGGTATTTATGCCCTTCGTAAAACTCTTCATCTGCTTTTTGTAAATGCCTTTCTGCTTCTTCAAAATCTCCTTTCTCCGCTGCATCCAATGCCTCATATGCTTCTGCTCTTGCATTTCCTCCATGCAGCACTAAATTGTATATTATCTGTTCCAAATCCATTGCAGTCACTCCCATTTCAATCATTTTTCTACTTCTCTTTCATTTTTTAAAAGTTGTGCTTCATACATCCTAAAGAAAGGATAGTATATAATCGCCGCTACAATGAGGTCTACCAATTGCAGCAAGGCTCCCTGCCAGTGCCCTCCAGAAGATATAAATCCACTTATAAACACTGGGACTGTAAAAGGCAACTGTATCAGAGGTCTTGGCACTAAATTTAGCGCAAAAGCAAAGTAGTTTATTGTCACAACAGCTGCAGGAGCCAGAATAAATGGAATGATGAGTATTGGGTTTAATACAATAGGTGCGCCAAAGATTATAGGTTCGTTTATGTTAAATATTGCAGGTATAAGTTCAGCTCGCCCAATTGTTCTAAGCTGCATGGAAGCAGAAAGCAAAAACATTATCGTCAAAGGCCATGTAGTTCCTGACCCACCTAAGTGAGTAAATACATGGAAGAAAGGTTCTGTCACAATGCCTGGCAACGGCAAGCCACGAGAAGCCGCTTCTGCATTAGCCGCTAGCTGAGTCATCCAGAAAGGATACGCGATTGATGATACTACGTTCATTCCATGAATTCCTAATGACCACAAAAGCATCATCAATATTATCTCTGCTAAGGCTGCTGGATAAGTGTTTGATGCTGTAACAAGTGGTTTGAACAAATCAAGCACTAATTGAGGTAATGTTATGTGGAATCTCGACCACACAAACCACTCTACAAGCCATGCAGATACCACCATTACAAACATTGGAATTAATGCTAAAAAGCTTCTCACTACATAAGGCGGTACTCCTTCAGGCATTTTAATTACTAATCCTTTTCTATTGAAAAATCTCACTACTATTGCGCTTAATATTCCTATTATTATTGCTACGAATAACCCTTGTCCACCCAAGTAATTTAAAACATCTCCAAAAGTAACCTTCGTCACATCTGTTGCAGGAAAACTTGTTATAAAGAAAGCTAGAAGTGCAATTATTCCAGTCATTGTCTCATCCAAATCCCATCTGGCAGCGAGACTATAAGCTGTACCAAAAGCCACCATCATAGCCATTATTCCAAAAGTAAGTTGAAAAGGTATCATGATTTGGGCTGCAATGGGCTTTACTGCTTTGGCCCACGCGTGTATTGGAGCCCAATTAATTCCTTCTGGTGGATTTGCTATTATGAGGAAAAGAGCTCCGGTCAAAATCACAGGCAAAGCAAAACTCGAAAATGCATCTCTAATTGACTGCAAGTACACGTTTTGAGCTATTCTAGCTAATACCGGCATTAATGATTCTTCCATCCACTTCATAAACGGATTGTTTGAAATTCTGTCACTCATCCTGTTCCCTCCTTATACTTCTTTTCCTGCTTTTTTGGCAAGTTCGATTATTTGATTTAATATTTTTTTGCCATCCATCATGGCAAAAGCCTGCATGTCCACTACATCAACAGGAATATTATATTTGGATGCAATTGACTCAATTTCCTTTTTAAGATGCCTTACCTGGGGCTCCAGTAAAGCCACATCGTATTCCTCCGCTTTTTTCTTAAACTCTCCTGTACCACCTGCATCTACAACCACATCTAACCCTTGCCTTTTTGCTTCTTCTGTCACCTTCTTAGCAAGAGCACTTGAGGTAGCACCCCAGCTGCAGAGTATAACTCCCTTTATTGCCATCTTTAGCACCTCCTTTCAAAGCCAACTACATCTTTTTTTTGCTTCTTCAAATTAGTATCATAAACTTGTATCATTTTTATAACATAGCTCTGTACTGCAAAAATTGCTAACATAAAAACTGCGCCAAAAATAACTATCCTCAAGCCATTGTAGAAACTCTCGCGAAACATGTAATAAATTCCTGTTGAAAACCACACTACACCTAAAAGGAGGTAAAATATTTTTATCTGAGAAGAAGGTATGCTAAACATCTCTATCCTCCTAGACTGTCCTTTTTATCTCTTCATAAAATTTACCCAACAACACTTCTCCTATTCTCTTCTTTATTTCCTCGCAAGACTTTGAACTATTGATGGAATCCAGAAAATCCTCTCTTTCAATCAAAGAAACGCTCAAATCTCCCAAAACTTCAATTCCCTCCCTATCTCCTTCGGGAGCTACCATTAAAAAAACTGTTTCTATATTTTCATAACTTCCTATAAGATTTTTCATTTTAACCTTGTTCTTCATTTTCGCTACAGCCAGTATAGGCTTTTTTAAACTTTTTACAGCGCAATGATATATTACGAATCCTTTATTAGGAAGTACTATTTTACCTAAACTTTCTCTTTGTAAAAGCCTCTCTTTAATTTCCTCTTTTTGAAATTCTTCTATGCCTCCCTGAATCTTTAAATATTCAAGAATTTCTTCCACTATTTGGGACGAATTTTCTCCCTCTACTTCCATGAACACAAGGCTATCCTGTAGCTCTAAAATCCTCTTTCCATATTTAGCTATGTGTTCTGCTTTTTTGACGTATCCTTCTTCTCTCTGCTTATTTTCTGGGACCAAATCATATTCCAAGATAAAGTCAGTATTTAATGCCTTTTTTAATTTTTCTACGTCTTCTTCTAACAAAAGAGGATTTACAACTACTACCTTTTTGCTGGTCAACTTAAGTGGTATTGTGGAAACAATTAAATCTATATCTTTTCTCTTTTCCAATTCTTTTAGCTTTACACTGGAGGCAACTTCCACCACGTTTAACTGAGGAAACATTTGCAGTTTAGACATCAACATCCTAGAAGTTCCTATGCCACTAGCACACACCACCAGTATGTTATATTTTCTAAAAGTTTCTTTTTTTCTTTCAAGTGCAGCTCCAAAATGCATTGCAATATATCCGACTTCGTCTTCTGGAATGTCCCTTTTTAATTTTTTTCTTAGGACATCACACACTTTATTGCTTTTTTCAAAAAGCACAGGATATTTGGCCTTTATATCACCTAACAGCGGGTTCCTTATGTCAAGTCCCATTTCCAACCTGTAAAGTGCAGGAGCTAAATGACTTTGAAGTCCTTCTTCTAAAAGCTTATCTTCTGAAAAATCTACCTCAAATACCTTTGAGGCTTCTTTTATTATCTCTTCAACTATACTTTCAATTTCACTGTCAGTATAATTTTGGGCAGTAGACCTGTATCTTGCAGCTAAAAGATGAATTGTAATATACCCTATTTCATCTTCAGGTATGTCAATATTAAGTTCTTCTTCGAGATATTCCCCTAGTTTCTTGGCAAATAGATACTCTTCTGTTTTTTTAAGGTCCTCTAAAGTCTCTTCCCCTATTTGAATAGTTTCTCCTTCTTGAAGTCTCTTTATCGCAAGAGCCAAATGAACTACTAAAGCCATGTAAGAGCTCTCAACAATTTCGTAATCAATCTGCTGTTTTAACCTCAAAATAGCTTTTTCTATTTTTGAAACAGTGTCGTAATCAATCAAGTTTAAAAGCCTTAAGTCTATATTTCTCTCAATACCACTTTTAGATAGGTATCCTCTTTGCAAAAAATTAGCCAGCTCAGCGGTATCAAAATTTTCATACAAAAAATTAGCAATAGCTCGTCTAAAAGAATTTTCATTTCCAGAGATGTAAACTCCATATCCCGGCTTTGTAACCAAAGTTAACCCCTGTTTTTCAAGCCATTTCTCCAATTCTTTGAGGTCATAACTTATAGTGGCAGTCGTAACCTTGAACTTTTTGCTAAAATATTCTAATTTTACAGGCTCTTTCAGCTGAAGGAGTTCAGAAAGTATCATTTTTCTTCTTTCCTCTGCGTCAACCGGGAAATATCCTATAACGTCCAGTCTCAACTTCTCTATGCCTGCAGCATCTCCATTCAATGTAAATCCTTCTGAAGTGTTGACAAAAATTAGGTTGTATTTTTTCACAAATTCTCCAATTCCAGCTATGTCGCGGTACGCAGTCCTTCTGCTTACATGAAATTCTCTTTCAATATCTGACACAGTTAACTTGGAGGACAACAATATTTTTTTCAAAATCTGTAGCTGTCGGCTGTTTAACTTAACCATTTTTCATCATCACACTTTATGACAGGAATTTAATAATATTTTCTCCTTACACATCTACAATTATAACTCTAATCGCCTAATTAACAAGAAAAAGATGTAAATATTGTGGCATGTCTACCGTGACATATTTTTAAAAATTTTATCAAAAGCGCTTTTCATAAAGTTATTTGCACTCTCTCTACATTATCTAATTTTTCCTCAAAATCATTTTTCTCAAATCTTCAATATAAGGCAATCTCAAAAATTGAGCTACTGAAAAATACACGATAATCCCTAATAAAACTGATAAAGAGAGGTTTATCCACATATTAACATTAGTTGCCAACAATTTACTGTGGGTAATTAACACAGTTACTCCCATAGCTAGAGAAGCAAAAAGAGGCTTTATGACCCAGTTAGAAAGATCTATTTCCACTCGTGTAAGCTTTCTTAAATCTAGGAAATTTAAAACCAAAATGAGAGCATCTGCAAAGATAAAAGTATAAACATATCCAAAAAGCCTGAGGGAAGGTATAGAAGTCAGATAGTACATGCCAGTAATGCACACAACAAGCCATATCAGGGAATTTCGCAAGACTACTTTCTGTCTCCCTAAACCATGTAAAATACTAGCAACTACGGTTTCTAAAAATGCGAAAATACTGCCATAAGAAACCACCCTTACAAAATCCCCTACCCCAGGAGAAGAAGGATATAAAAGTCTGGATATTTCATCTGGAATAATTAAAAACAAGGTAATAGCGGGGAATGCCACTAAAGTAGTGTACCCTATAGCCTGGTTAATTCTCAAACGCACTGCTTTCCATTTTTTTAAAGCTGCAGCTTCTGAAACTGCGGGAAGCACTGTTGTGGAAAGGCTTGAAGTTATTACAGCAGGCATATAAGCGAGGGGAATCGCCATGCCAAATAGCTTTCCAAATTCAGACATTGCTTCCCTGTGAGAAACTCCAGAAGTTACAAGGCGGGATGGAATTAGCAAAGATTCTACTAGATCTAGAGCATTCACAATCAATTTTGAAAAAGTTATTGGTATTGAAGTGAACACCAATAGCTTCGCAATGTAAATACTACTCCATTCTTTTCCATCATAAGGCATTTCTCTTTCTATAATTTTTACCTCTCTCTTATAGAAAAATATGTACATCAAAAAGCTTACAATTTCTCCAACAGAAATCCCAAAAATAGCTATAGCCACAAGATACTCAAGTTTTGCTCCGCTAAATAGCTTCAGAAGATATAAAGTCAGAGAAACTCTCACAATCTGCTCTACGATTTCTGAAATAGAGGCCGGTACCATATTTATTGCACCCTGAAAAAAACCTTTAAAAACTGAAGAAGAAGTGACAATTACAAGAACAGGCGCAAAAATGAGAATTGAAAGATGAGTCCTCGGTTCGTGAAGAAGCTTTTCCGCTATGAACCAGGCATTTAAGAATATAATAGCAAAGACTGAAAAAGCCACTATAAGCACCAGAATAAAGGAAATTTTCAAAATTTTAAACATATTCTTTTTGTTCCCTTTTGCTCTTTCTTCCGAAATAAAGCGGGAAATTACTGACATAGTACCAGAAGTTAAAAAAGTAATAGAAACAAAGTAGATAGGGAGAACTAATTGATAAATTCCTGTGCCTTCAGAACCTAATATGTTGGATAAAATTATCCTGAAAACAAAGCCTATACTTCTGTCTATCACATGAGCAATTGTTAAAATAAAGGCACCGCGAATAAAGGACCTTCCATGCATACTAAACACCTCACAATAGTTTATTCGCAGCGCCTTTTTTATATGAAAAACAAAAAGAGCCGGCATATGCCGGCACTAAAGGGGGATTAGGGGGAGAAATTTTTAATACACTTGAGGGGGGTTAAGACTTACACCTTATGGCTTCCTCTTACCAAAACGGCAGAGGCGTTTTCCGACAAATATTATGCAACATTTGATGAAAAATGTCAAGTTTTAATTTACACGAAATTTTTCCTGCATTTTTGTAATATTATAACTATACCTTAATAAATAAAACTGCGGTAAACCTTTTTCTCATTGTACAAGGAATATTTATAAATGAAAAGGTTAAAGTTTTTCCAAAAAATTTTTTAATATTTCCCCTCAAAATAATTAAGCACTGTCATCACATGAACAGCAATTCCTACTTTTATACATCTTTCATCCACGTCAAACCTACTGCTGTGTAAGGGTTTGTCTATTCCTTTTTCTTTATTACCGCAGCCCAATTTGTAAAAGGTACCGGGCACTCTCTGTAAAAAATAAGCAAAATCCTCTACCCCCATGGAAGGAGAAACTTCAAGGACATTTTCCTCTCCTACAATCATGGAAGCGCTCTTTTTTACAAGGGTTGTAAATCCTTTGTCATTAATGAGAAGAGGATACCCTTTTACCCTTCTGAATTCTGCAGCCCCTCCATAGGCTTTTGCTATGTCTTTACACATCTTCTCCACAGATTCTACTATTTCCTCTCTTCTCTCTTCTTCCATCATCCTTATAATTCCTGACATCTCAACCCTATCTGCTATTATATTTCTCGCATATCCCCCTTTAATTGTCCCTACAGTAACAACTATTGGAGTAAAAGGGCTGGTTTTTCTGCTTGCAAAGGTCTGAAGAGCGCTTATCACATTCGCTGCAATTACAAGTGCATCAATCCCTTTATGAGGCTCTGCCCCATGGGAGCTTCTCCCCTTTATAATCACATCGAACATGTCAGACGAGGCATAAGCTTTTCCGTATGTTATTCCTATTTGCCCTACCTCTAAATCTGGATCAACGTGAAGCCCTATTATAGCGTCAACTCTAGGACCCTCAAGCACCCCTTCCTCAATCATGGGGAGGGCTCCTCCTGTTGTTTCTTCAGCTGGCTGAAATATAAATTTCACATTCCCTTTAACGTTTTTAATCCTTGAAAGCACTTTAGCTGTTCCCAAAAGAATAGCAGTATGTACGTCATGGCCGCAGGCATGCATTTTCCCGGGAATTTTTGAAGCGTACTCGACTTCATTTTCCTCCTGTATGGGAAGTGCATCCATGTCTGCCCTTATAGCTATTGTCCTTTCTCCATCTCCTTTTAAAAGGCCTACTACTCCAGTCTTGGCAAGCCTTTTCACTTCAAGCCCTATATCTTTAAGGTAATTGTAAACTAGTTCAGAAGTCTTCACCTCTTCAAATCCCAATTCAGGGTGCATGTGTATTTTTCGCCTTATCCCTATTATCTCTTCCTCCACTTTTTCAACTTCTTTTAAAATGTCCATATCCATCACCTTTTTTAATATCTTTCAATATCCACAATAAATACTTCATCAATTTTTTTACCGAGCACCATTTCGGCGGCCCTTTTAAAATTTTCAGCATCGCCACTTACAAAAAACTCTATTTTGCCTTTCTTACCAAAATTTAAAATCCTGCTTCTTTCTAGATATTCTTTCACTTCATGGGACAACCTTACAGCTGGGTCCACCACCTTAACCCCATCTCCCATGATGGCCTTTATAATCGGTTCCATCAAAGGATAATGGGTACAACCAAGTATGAGAGTATCTATTTCTTTCCCTTTAAACTCCTCAAGGCAATCTTTAGCAGCTTTATAAGCTAAATGCGAATTGTAAAGGCCTTTTTCAATCAAAGGCACAAATTCAGGACAGGCTTTCTGGTAAACTTCAATTTGAGGATTTATGCTCTTTATATTGATTTCGTAGCTTCTGCTCTCTACCGTCCTCTTCGTAGCAATAACTCCAACTTTTTTATTTTTTGTACAATAAACTCCGCTTTCTGCGCCAGCTTTTAATACGTCAAAAAGTTCAATGTCATACTTTCCTTTGTCAATAGTCGCACACGTAGTATTGCAGGCTATCACAACCGCCTTTACATTTTTTTCTTTCATAAAGTTTATGATCTGACCTGCAAAAAGCTCTATTTCTTCTTTACTTCTATCTCCATAGGGAACCCTTTTTGTGTCGCCAAAATAAATATAATCCTCCTCGGGCAAAACCTGAATAAGTCTTTTTAATACAGTCAAACCTCCTACTCCTGAATCAAAAACTCCTATAGGTCTTGAATCCATTCCACCACACCCTAATTTAAATCTTTGTAAGGTTTCAATATGTAAAGAGAAACTCTCTTGCTCAATTCTACCACTTTCACACCTTCAAAATTTTTTCTTAATTCTTCTTCTACCTGCTCTACAAAATTAAAATAATCTCCTCCCTCCAGCCATTCTACAAATGAGGTTAAAAAATCCCTGTTTCTGTGATAGTCGTGAAGTATTACGTAGTCCCTCGCAACTCTAGACATCTCCTTATATAATATTTCTCTTTCCTCTTTTTTAATACCATGAGCGACATACGAAGCAATGGCAATGTCAAAAAAATTATCATCAAAAGGAAATCTCTCGCCTGGCTCTATTTTGTAAGCTTTGATATCCATTCCCTTAAGTCTTTTTAAAGCCTGGTCCAACATGCCTTTTGATACCTCAACTCCATAAGTATCGAATCCAGCCTCTTTTAAAACATAGCACAAAGGTCCTGTGCCACATCCTACATCTAAAACTCTTTTATAGTTTTCTAATGGAACGTGTTGTTTTAAAATATTGATGACCTTTCTATAATAAGCTACCTGCGAATTAAAAAACCACGCATATACGGGAGAGATGGTATCAAAGAGTTTGACATGGTCTTTAGGCATTATGTCCACCGCCTTTTGAAACCCATTTTATTTGTATTATACCATAAAAATTGCCGGGTTAGTACCCGGCCGCGATATCCTTTCTGTAATAAATTCCTTCAAAAGATATTTTTTCAATTTCTCTATATGCTATTTCCCTTGCCTCTTTATAGGAATCCCCTAAAGCCACAATTCCAAAGACTCTTCCTCCTGAAGTGACAATCTTTCCATCTTTAAAAGAAGTACCTGCGTGGTAGACAAAGGCTTCCTTCACTTCTTCCAATCCCCGTATTTCAAAGCCCTTTTTATATTCTCCAGGATATCCTTTTGAAGCTGCAATAACACATACAGCCTTTTTATCTTCCCACTCCAGCTTCAAATTTTTAAGCTTTCCTTCCAGCGTAGCTTCTATTATTTCCAAAAAATCTGTTTTAAGAAGTGGAAGTATTGCTTGTGTCTCAGGGTCCCCGAATCTCGCATTAAATTCTAGAACTTTGGGTCCTTCTTTTGTCAGCATTAATCCTGCATACAAAACGCCTTTATACACAATTCCCTCTTTCTTAAGCGCATACACAACAGGTTTTAAAATTTTCTCTTCAATTTCATTTAAAGTCTTTTTATCTATGTGAGGATTTGGGGCAATGCTTCCCATACCTCCCGTATTTGGTCCCTCATCTTTTTCATAAACTTTTTTATAATCCATAGCAGTCATCATGGTCAAAACATTTTCCCCATCCACAAAGGCAAATATAGAAGCTTCTTTGCCGTAAAGCATCTCCTCCACAATTACTATATCCCCTGATGGCCCGAAAACTCTTTTCTTCATCATGAGGTCAAGAACCTCTTTCGCCTCAATAAAGTCTCTTACTATGAAAACCCCTTTTCCTTGCGCTAATCCATCAGCTTTTATCACAACAGGATACCATGTTTCCTTTAAGAATTTCAGGGCTTCTTGATACCTGTCAAAAGCTTTAAATCTTCCTGTAGGTATTTCATACTTTGCCATGATCTGTTTTGCAAAGTACTTGCTCCCTTCTATCATGGCTGCTTTTTTGCTCGGACCAAAAATCTTAAGTCCAGTTCTTTCAAACTCATCCACAATTCCCTCTACTAATGGAAGCTCCGGTCCCACTATTGTTATATCTATTTTATTTTGTAAAGCAAACTCTTTTAGCTTCTCTATTTCTTCTACACTTATATTTACGCACTCTGCTAGCTGCCCAATCCCTGCATTTCCAGGTGCACAGTAAATTTTTTCTACCCGATCGCTTTGGGAAAGCTTGTGCACAATTGCGTGTTCTCTTCCTCCTCCCCCAACTACTAATACTTTCAAAGTCAACCCCTCCTCAATGCTTAAAATGCCTTATTCCAGTAAAAATCATCGCAATACCTGCTCTGTCAGCTGCCTCAATTGAAAGCTGGTCATTCTGGGAACCGCCAGGCTGAATTATTGCAGTAATTCCTCCTCTTGCGGCCGCTTCAACTACATCAGGGAAGGGGAAGAAAGCATCTGATGCTAAGACACTTCCTTTCGCCCTCTCTCCTGCCTGTTTTATCGCCTGCTCAGTAGGCCAAATCCTGTTGACCTGCCCAACTCCAATGCCTACAGTAACCCCATCCTTTGCTAAAACTATAGCATTTGACTTGACGTGCTTTACTACTTTCCAGGCGAACTTCAAATCCTTCATTTCTTTTCCTGTCGGCGCCCTTTTAGTTACGACTTTGATACTACTTTCATCTAAATCTATTTCATCCTTTTGCTGGACTAACACTCCTCCTTCTACTTTTTTGAGGTCAAATTCTCTGTAATAGCCTTCCTTCAATTTGAGCACTCTCAAGTTCTTCTTAGACATTAATATCTCTAAAGCTTCCTCTTCAAAATCTGGAGCTATTACAATCTCTAGAAATATTTTCACAAGCTCTTTCGCAGTATCTACATCAACTTTTCCGTTAAAGGCAACAATTCCGCCAAAAATTGAAACGGGGTCAGCTTCATAGGCCTTTAAGTAAGCCTCATATATGCTATTCCCAACAGCTACGCCACAGGGATTGGTGTGTTTTATAGCGACCGCCACAGGTTCACTAAATTCCCTCACAAGTTCTATTGCAGCATTTGCATCATTTATGTTGTTAAAAGAAAGCTCTTTTCCGTGTAACTGCAGGCATTCTGCAATTCCGTAAGATTTGACCGGGTTTTTGTAAAAGGCCGCTTTTTGGTGCGGATTTTCCCCATATCTCAAATCCTGCACTTTTTCATAGGCAAAAGTGATGACTTTAGGAAATTCCATATTAGTCTTCTCTCTAAAATACTCATATATGAGCGAATCGTAAAAAGCCGTATGACCAAAAGCCTTCGCTGCCAGATAAAACCTCGTCTCTTCTTTTGTATCCCCATAAAGCTTTATTTCCTCAATCACTTTTTCATAGTCTACAGGATCCACAAGGACAGTTACATATTTATAGTTCTTTGCCGCCGCTCTTATCATGGCAGGCCCGCCAATGTCAATATTTTCAATTGCCTCCTCAAGAGCAACCTTTTCCCTGGAAATAGTCTCTTTAAAGGGGTATAAATTTATGGCTACCAAGTCTATAGGAACAATGCCATGATCATTAAGGTCTTTTAAATGCTCTTTCTTGTCTCTCACAGCAAGAATTCCACCGTGAATTTTGGGGTGTAAAGTCTTTACTCTTCCTCCCATAATCTCTGGAAAACCCGTAACCTCAGAGACCTTTATCACCTTTACACCGCTTTCTTTAAGGAGATTGTAAGTGCCGCCAGTAGATATTATCTCATAACCCAGGTCTTCAAGCTTTTTCGCAAATTCCACTATTCCATCTTTTTTTGAAACACTTATCAACGCTCTCCTTGACATCACAAATCCTCCTTGTCAAGTACTTTCACTCTTCTACCTTCCACTTTTAATTTCCCTTCAACAAAAAGTTTAACCGCATAAGGCAGGACTTTGTGCTCTACTTCCAAAACTTTTTTGGCAATACTTTCGGGGGTATCATGCTCCTCTATCTTTACCACTTCCTGGAGAATGATAGGCCCTGTATCTGTGCCCTTGTCCACAAAGTGCACTGTACATCCAGTATATTTAACGCCATAATCATAAACCGCTTGATGAACTCTCATTCCATAAAATCCTTTTCCACAAAAGGCAGGGATAAGAGAGGGATGAATATTTATTATTTTATTTGGGAACCTTTCCACAATCTCTTCGCTTAAAATTGTTAAAAAACCTGCAAGAATTATCCCGTCGGGATTTAGGCTTTCAAGAAGTGACAAAAGCTCTTTAAAGAAATTTTCTTTTAATTCCTTTTTTCGAAGGCAGTAAGCAGGAATGCCGTGTTTTTTAGCTCTTTCAAGCGCATAGGCTTCTTTTTTATCGCTCACCACTCCGATTATCTGAGCTTTTATATAACCAGCTTCAATGGCATCGATTATTGACTGCAGATCTGTGCCATTACCCGATGCCATTACCACAAGCCTCATAAAATCACACCGCCTTCTCCCTCCACAATCTCTCCAATCACAAAAGCTGTCTCTCCCACTTCTTTAAGCCTTTTTAGAGCTTTCTCCACTTCTTCTTTATCAATTATGACTACCATTCCAATACCCATATTGAAAGTCCTGTACATCTCTTTCTCTTCTATTTCTCCAAGCCTTCTTATCATGTCAAAGATAATCGGCACTTCCCAGCTCCCTTTGTATATTCTTGCAGAAACGCCTTTTCTCAAAATTCTAGGAATATTTTCAATAAAGCCCCCTCCTGTTATATGAGCCATTCCTTTTATTTTTAATCCTTTCAAAACTTCCACAGATTTTACATATATTTTAGTGGGTGTCAAAAGAACTTCTCCTAAGGTTTTGCCTATATCTGGCACGTAATCTTCTATAGAAAAATTGTTTTTTTCAAAAAATACTTTTCTCACAAGAGAATAGCCATTGCTGTGAAGTCCAGAGGAAGAAAGCCCTATTACTACATCTCCAATCGCCATAGAAGAAGTGTCAATTATTTCTTCTTTTTCCACTATCCCCACGCAAAACCCTGCTAGGTCATACTCCCCTTCTTTATAAAAACCAGGAAGTTCAGCAGTTTCACCTCCAATTAAAGCACACCCAGCAATTTCACACCCTTCTGCTACTCCTTTAATGACCTGTATCGCTTTTTCGCTTTCTAACTTTCCAGTAGCAAAATAATCTAGAAAAAAGAGGGGCTTTGCTCCCACTACAATCACGTCATTTACACACATAGCCACCAAGTCTATCCCTACAGTATCGTGCTTATCCATCATAAAGGCTATTTTAAGTTTCGTTCCAACTCCATCTGTACTAGACACAAGCACTGGATTTTTATAATTCTTTATCTCGTAAAGAGCTGCAAACCCCCCAATTCCCTCTAAAACACCTTCTTTTATTGTCTTTTCTGCAAAAGGCTTTATCATCTTTACAAACTTGTTTCCCTCATCTATATTTACCCCTGCGTCTTTATATTTCATAATTATACACCCGCTATTTTAATTTTCCAAAAGATAATTTTCGCTAAGGCACCGCACACATAAGTGAAATTCCCACTTTTTAAACCCTTCAACTTTTCAGTTTAAACCTGCTGGACCCTTCTCAGAATCTCTAAATATGCTTCTTCTACTTGACCTAAGTCCTTTCTAAACCTGTCTTTATCAAGTTTTTCCATAGTGTTTTTATCCCAGAACCTGCAGGTATCTGGCGAAATCTCATCTGCCAACAATATCCCTTCTTGATTTTTTCCAAATTCTAACTTAAAATCTACTAGGATTATATCTTTAGATAGAAAATACTCTGACAGAATTTCGTTCACCTTAAAAGCTCTCTCTTTTATAAGGTCAATTTCATCTCTTGTAGCAAGTTCTAAAGCCCTGATGTGGTATTCGTTTATCATAGGGTCTCCAAGTTCGTCGTTTTTATAACAAAATTCTAGAACGGGCTCCTTAAATTTTATTCCTTCCTGAAGCCCTAATCTTTTGCAAATACTACCTGCGGCATAATTTCTGATGATAACTTCCAGAGGAAAAATTGTAACTTTTTTGACAAGCATCTCTCTGTCCTTCAGCATTTTCACATAGTGGGTAGGAATCCCTCTTTTTTCTAAAAATTCAAACAAAATTGAGGAAACTTTATTATTGACGACTCCTTTTTCTTCAATTACCCCCTTTTTTAATCCATTAAAAGCAGTGGCATCGTCTTTGTACTCTATGATGTAGTAATCTTCTTTATCCGTCTTATAAACTTTTTTAGCTTTACCCTCATAAAGCAATTCTTTCTTTTCCATACAGCTTACCTGGTCATCTAAACTGTGCAAAACTGCACTAGTTTAGAAGGCTGGGCTATTTATAGTCCGCCTTTTCAGAGAGTGCCTATTCCCAGCAGGCGGTATTTAAGCACTCCCATAGCCCCTGCCCCAGGAAGCAGGAACTCGCGCCCTTACGGGTCTCCCCACTTGCCCTGAATTAATAATTCCTTCAGGACAGAGAAGTCTCTTGGTACCTTCTCAGGAGAGAGTGGCGTTACCACCGCTACCTTGAGAACTTGCCAGAAATCATGGGCACTAAAACTTGTTCCATCCAGAGGTTTTAGCACCCTCCCTGGCTCACTCTCAAGGCTTTGCAATGTCTTTATTGCTTTCTTTATCTCTTTTAAATGTTTCTTCTTTAACTTTTTGTTTCTGACTATTTTCTTTACATGCTCTTTTAATTCTTCTAATTCTTCTACAGTTAATGTGTTGAGAAACTTCATGTAATTATCTGGTATCTTTTCTTGCAGTCCCAATCCTCTTCTTGCTATTACATAGGCTGCTGCTATATCTTTTGTTATCATGTACTGCGGTGCATATTTTAACATCCCTATTATTGAGGTGTAAGAAGGATTGACTTCTATTACTTCTATCCCTTCTCGTTTTGCTAAAACTTTTATCTTTTTTAAAAGTGATTTGTAGCTAAAATTGTGTCTTATCCTTCTTGATTTCCTTCCTGAAAAATCTCCTCTTTCTCCTCTGTTTTTTATGTCCAATGCTTCGATTACAATTGCTTTTCCTTTCCCTTTTGCTATCTTTACTATCTCATGAGCATACTGCCATCTGAAATATTCTCTTTTGTCTTTATTGCCACTTGCAAGCTCTGGCATTGGTATACTCCCATAGCTTATTAGATTCCCTTTTTCATCTGTTTCTGCCCATGATATGTTGTCTGGATATGCATTTAAATCTATGCCTATAACTCCTTTGTCTTTTTTTATCATTATCTCCGGATACTCTTCTTCAATAGTAAAATAAGCGTATACACTGCCATTTTTAAGTTTTAGCTCTACAGAGTATGGTATATTTGATTCGGAAATTTCCTGAAATATCTCTTCTCTGTTTTTATTTTTCTTCCATCCTGCCTGTACTTTTGTATATACGTACTTTCTTTCACCTACGTTTATCCTTAAGAAAGTGCCATTTTCTTTTACTTCTATTCTTGTGTTGAGATTTCCTTTTTTGCTTTTATCTCCTCTTGAATATAGATTTCCTTTCCTCCTCTCCTGCCACCTAATTTTTAATTTTTCATATGCTTTTCCATTTATATGGCGTTTTTGGAGCTTTTTAAAAAGCTTTTTCCCACCAAAAATGACTTTCTTTGGACTCTTACCTAATTCTCTAGCAGATTCTAGTGTGCTTCTTGCTTTCATTATTGCATCGTCTACATATCTCGAGTTTAAGTCAAACATCCCCTGAAGGTCTCTTTTTAGCGTTTTTCTATCATAACCTTCTAAAAGCCTTTTGTATGCGTATCTCATGCAGGATGACCATCTTCTCATTAAGTCTAATACTATTTGTTTGTCTTCTTGATCTAGAAAAATGAGCTTAGTCTGTATTACTATCACGCTTTTTGCCACCTCTTTTCCCATAAATTCTTGCTGCGAAAGATGTTACTATTGCTATTAAGTCCTCTGCTAGTTCTTTATTTACATCTTCTTCGTTTTCTTTCCCGTTTAAAACTATAAGCTCTACTCCAAAACTTTCCATGAAAAATTTAAGATATTCAAAGCCGAATCTCGCAAGTCTGTCTGGATATTCTATTACAACTTTTTCAACTTCTCCTCTTTTTATCTTGTTCAAAAGCTTTAATAAGCCTCTTCTATCTTCATTTACTCCACTTGCTATCTCATGTATAACTTCATACTGCCATCCCTGGGAATTAGCGTATTCTTCAAGCCTTCTAATTTGATTCCTAAGATATTCTTCCTGTTTTTTTGTGGATACTCTTGCATACAAAACTACTTTGGGTTTTGGTTTTTCTTCTATCATACCTAATAACTTCTCTATGTCTTCTTTTCTATACCTTCTTATACCTCTTGGAGTTCTAACAGGAGTAATTAATCCTTCCTTTTCCCAGTTTATAAGTGTCCTTCGACTAATCGAGTATATTTCTCTTACTTTTTGCATACTTAATAACATTTATTATCACCTAATTAAAATTATACCTCTTTGCATGATTATCGTCAACTGCTATAACCTCCAATATTAATTATTTAACACTTCCTCCGCCATTTTCTCCCTGTAATTAGCAAGCTTTTCTTTTAGATGGGGATACTTCAAAGAGAGAATATGACAGGCTAAAAGAGCAGCATTCTCAGCTCCATCTATAGCAACCGTAGCTACTGGAACTCCTTTTGGCATCTGCACAATTGAAAGGAGAGAATCCAGTCCATCTAGAGTGGAAGACTTGATGGGAAGCCCAATGACAGGAAGTAAAGTGTAAGAAGCAATGACCCCTGGGAGATGAGCAGCTTTTCCTGCCGCCGCTATTATAAGGTCGTAATATTTCTCTGCTTCTACTGCAAATTCCTGCGTCTCAAAAGGAGTTCGATGGGCAGACAGAACTTTTACGTCATATGAAATTCCAAATTCATCTAAAATATCTGTACACCTTTCAATTACAGGGAGGTCTGACTTGCTACCCACTACCACAGCAATTTTTGGCATTTTCAATAAAAACCTCCTATTTTAAATTTTGATGAATAAGAGGGGAAAACCCCTCTTATCTCAAAACAAAATTTATTGTAAAGGCAGCAGCAATTACATACATCATCCAGTGTATCTCTTTAGCTCTGCCTGATAATAGTTTAACCAATGTGTAAGAGATAAACCCCAAGCCCAATCCTGTGGCAATGCTGTAAGTCAAAGGCATTCCTATTACAGTAATAAAAGCAGGAAAAGCTTCTGTAAAATCTTCAAAGTTTATGTGAACTATCTCTGTCATCATCAAAGCTCCAACTATTATTAAAGCTGGCGCCGTAGCAAATGCTGGAACTAGCCCTACCAAAGGAGCTATGAAAAGTGCTAGCAGGAAAAACACTGCTACTGTAATGCCTGTCAATCCAGTTTTTCCTCCTTCTGCAATGCCAGCAGCACTTTCAATGTAAGAAGTCACAGTGCATGTCCCTAAAACTGGCGAAATCATCGTCCCAACAGAGTCAGAGATAAAAGCCCTTCCTAAAGCTGGAGGTTCACCTTTTTCTCCTAGCAATCCTGCTTTCTTAAGAAGCCCCATCAAAGTCCCCATGTTGTCAAAAAGTTCAACTATTGTGAAAGTGAAAATTATGTTTAAAAGTCCGTAATGAAAAGCTCCTGCGATATCCAGTTTTCCAAATGTGGGTGCAAGACTCGGTATGTGAAGGCTTATCACATCGCCTATCCCTTTAGGAAGAGGTGAAACGCCAAATATCATAGCTACCACTGTGGTAGTTAGAATTGATATTATGAGAGCTCCTCTGACACCTCTAGATATCAGAACAGCTGCCAGTATAAGTCCAAAAATAGAAAGTAGAGTCTCAGGCTTTAAAATATGCCCAAAAGCCACCAAAGTAGCATCAGATTTTACAACTATCCCTGCATTTATAAGTCCTATAAAAGCTATGAAAAATCCTATTCCGACAGGAATAGCCGACCTCAGTGAAGGAGGAACAGCTTCTATTATCCAGCTTCTTATCTTAGTGACAGTGAGAACCAAAAAGACTACTCCTGAAAAAAACACGGCTCCTAACGCTACAGTCCAGTGCAGTCCAAACTGCTTAACTACTGTATAGGTAAAAAAAGCATTCAATCCCATGCCTGGCGCAACAGCAATAGGATAATTTGCTAGAAGAGCCATAAGAGTCGTAGCAATTGCCGAAGACCATATAGTGGCAGCAATAGCAGCCTCTTTTGGAATTCCGGCTTCGCTTAAAATCTGTGGGTTTACAAATATTATATAAGCCAGAGTGATAAAAGTAGTAGCACCTGCTAAAACTTCTGTCTTAAAATCTGTGTTTCTCTCTCTTAATTTAAATAATCTTTCAATTAGTCCGTTTTGCATATTTGACTTGTTTTTCATTAGTTTTCCTCCTTTTTTAATTTCTAGAAAAAATTAAGCCCGGCAGGAATAGAGTGAAACCTATCCTCCCGGGCTTTTATCCCTAAGGTGTGGTATATGGAAACCCATATACCTGTACCGCTCGGACCGAACGCCTGTTGCCAGGCTGGAACCCTAGGTACACTTTCACTCATAGTCGAACAATTTACGGTTGTTCGGTAGAGACTCCCGAGCCATATTCTCGGGATTATATGAGTGCTTCTTATTAAATTTTTCTAAATATATCTTAGCAACTATTTAACAAAAAGTCAATAGATACTACGAATTTTTTTAAAGAAATTTCTTTTAATGTTCGTTTTTATTCCCACTCTATAGTAGCAGGAGGCTTTGAAGTTATATCGTATAAAACCCTGTTAACTCCCGGCACTTCATTCGTAATGCTGGTAGAGATGCTTTCCAAAATTTCATAAGGCAGTTTTGTCCAATCAGCCGTCATACCGTCCATACTATCTACAACCCTCAAAATTATAGCATAACCGTATGTCCTCTCGTCCCCCATTACTCCCACACTCTTTATTCCAGGCAAAATAGCAAACGACTGCCACACCTTATTGTACCATCCAAATCTTTTCATCTCTCTCTGAACTATGCTGTCAGCCAGCCTTAAAATTTCTAATTTTTCTTCTGTAACTTCTCCTACAATTCTCACAGCCAGTCCGGGGCCAGGGAAAGGCTGTCTATACAATATCTCATCGGGAATCCCTAATTCCTTACCTACTTGTCTGACTTCATCTTTAAAAAGCATTCGTAAAGGCTCAATTAACTCAAATCCGATATCTTCAGGAAGTCCGCCGACATTGTGATGACTTTTTATGGTAGATGAAATCCCATGCCCGCTTTCAATCACATCAGGATATAAAGTCCCCTGAACCAAAAACTTTACATCGCCAATCTTCATGGCTTCTTCTTTAAAAACTTCTATGAAAACATTTCCAATGATCTTCCTCTTCTCCTCCGGGTCAGTAACTCCTTTAAGCCTCGAGAGAAATCTGTCTTTTGCGTCAACTCTTATTATATTCATATCGTAATTCTTTCTGAAAGTTTCAATTACCATATCCCCTTCGTTTGTCCGCAAAAGCCCAGTATCTACAAATATGCACACTAGCTGATCGTGTATAGCTCTATCTACAAGGACTGCTGCAACAGCTGAATCTACACCGCCCGATAGAGCGCATACAGCCTTGTGATTACCTACTTTAGCTCTCACTTCTTTTACAGTCTGTTCAATCAAAGAATCCATCGTCCAATCAGCGGAGCAATCGCACACTTCAAACAGGAAATTTCTTATTATCTCTGTGCCCCTGTGAGTATGGGAAACTTCTGGATGGAATTGAACACCATAGAGTTTTTTTTCTACATTGGCAATAGCTGCAATAGGACAGTTTTCAGTAGAAGCCACAACTTTAAAATCTGGAGGAGGGAGTTCAATTTGGTCAGTGTGGCTCATCCACACAATGGTATCTCTCTCTATCCCTTTAAAAAGCGGAATTGTATTGTTTATCACAACCTCCGTCTTGCCGTATTCTCTGACAGGAGCAGGCGCAACTTTTCCTCCTAGAAGCTCAGTCATAAGTTGAACCCCATAACATATCCCTAAAACAGGGTATCCCAATTCAAAAATTTCTTTATCGCACTTAGGAGCGTTTTTCACATAAACGCTTGCAGGTCCGCCCGAAAGCACAATTCCCTTTGGATCTATCTTTTTTATTTCTTCAGGAGAAATATCGTAAGGCACAATCTCGCAATACACATTAGCTTCTCTTATTCTCCTGGCAATTAACTGAGTGTACTGGCCACCAAAGTCCAAAATCAAAATGGTTTCGCGCTTAATCCCCATCAAAATCCTCCTCTTATCTCAAATTATAATTAGGAGCTTCTTTCGTAATAATTATATCATGAGGGTGACTTTCAATTAACCCTGCCTGTGTTATTCTTACAAATTTAGTTTTAGTCCTCAACTCCTCAATGTTTTTGACTCCACAATATCCCATTCCTGCTCTAAGACCGCCAATTAATTGATAAACAGTCTCTCTCAAAGGCCCTCTGTAGGGTACCCTTCCCTCTACTCCTTCTGGCACCAGTTTCACTGCTTCTTCCTGGAAATATCTATCTGAGCTCCCCTCTTTCATAGCCCCTAATGAGCCCATTCCGCGGTAGACCTTATAGCTTCTGCCCTGGTATATTTCTATCTCGCCAGGGCTTTCCTCTGTTCCAGCAAACAAGCTACCTATCATCACAACAGAAGCTCCTGCCGCGATGGCTTTTACAATGTCCCCTGAATATTTTATTCCTCCATCCGCAATCACGGGAATACCGTATTTGTCGGCTTCTTTAGCGCATTCGTAAATGGCAGTTATCTGAGGAACCCCTACGCCAGCCACCACTCTCGTAGTGCATATTGAACCAGGTCCAATTCCAACCTTTACGGCGTCTGCTCCTCTCTCAATTAAATCTCTAGTGGCTTCCGCAGTAGCAACATTTCCTGCAATAAGCTGTACATCTGGGTACTTCTCTTTTATTTTTGCTACAGCATCTAAAACTCTTGTAGAATGGCCATGAGCAGTATCTACCACAATTGCATCTACTCCTGCTTCTATCAGCGCTTTAACCCTGTCCATCATGTCTTTCCCGACACCAACAGCTGCGGCTACCAGAAGCCTTCCTTTTTCATCCTTTGCTGCGTTCGGAAACTCTACAGCTTTTTCTATGTCTTTGATGGTGATAAGCCCTTTTAGTACGTTATTCTCATCTACTAAAGGCAGTTTCTCTATTTTGTGTTTTTTCAAAATCTGCTTGGCTTCTTCTAAAGTCGTCCCCGGAGGCGCTGTTACTAGATTTTCTTTTGTCATTACTTCTCTTATGGGCTTGTCTAGATCGTCTTCAAACCTTATATCCCTATTTGTGATTATTCCTACCAGTTTGGAATCTACTGTGATTGGAACCCCAGAAATTTTATACCGTGCCATTAACTCTGCTGCATCTCTTATGGTGTGGTCAGGAGAAAGAGAGAAAGGGTCTGTAATTACCCCGTGTTCCGACCTTTTGACCTTATCTACTTCCATTGCCTGCCTCTCAATGGACATGTTCTTGTGAATTACCCCTATTCCGCCTTCCCTAGCTATAGCTATAGCTAGCCGTGCTTCTGTCACCGTGTCCATGCCGGCGCTCATTAAAGGAATGTTTAAAGTGATCTTCTTTGTCAGCCGAGTCTTTAGGTCCACATCCTTAGGCAAAACGTCGGATTTGGCAGGAATTAGAAGCACATCGTCAAAGGTCAGACCTTCCTTTACAAACTTATCCTCCATACTTCCATCTCCTTTGCATTTTATTATAACACACCTCATAGACAAAGTCTTTGTTAAATAATTAGAAGGCTTCAAAAATTTATAGCTTCAAAGCGTAAGAAAAAACCTGAAGAAAAACTCATTCAGGCTCCTGTCTTATTTTCCCCTTCCTCTCGATAATTTTATTATTCAATATATCAAATTTGAATTTTTTCGTCAATAGTAACAGCAGTACTCGATAGGGGCTTTTTTAATTCCAATCACATTTTCTGCTTCATTATCTGCTGAAATCCTACAGTATCTCGCAGTATGAATACGAAGTTTTACACAAAAATGATAATTGCTTTTGTGAACTAAAAGATATGATAGAATTATGGTATAATCCAAAAAGCTTTGAGAACATGTGGAGGGTAAAAAATGAACAATATCCTTATAAAAAGAGGAAAACTTGAATATGCAAAAGATTTTTCTGAACTTATTTTCCTTTCCGCTCCTTCTTTCTTCCCTTATCTTTTTGGACCTAAAGTAAAAGAGCTAATGGAAAATTTATTTAAACAACCTAAAAATTTTTTCAGTTTTGAGCATTCAATCTTTGTTAAAATAGATAACAAAATAGCAGGAATGGTTTTAGGATATAGTTTTGAACAAAAGATAGAAGAAGAACTAAATACTGGTATACTTCTTGCTAAATATTTGAAAGGGGACTTTCTCAGAAAACTTCCTTATTTATTTAAAGCTGAGAGTATATTAGGGAAAATCACAAAAGAAGAATACTACCTGAGCAATATTGCAGTATATTCTGAGTTTAGAGGTCTTGGATTAGGAAGTAAACTGTTAGAGGAAATAGAGCAAGAGGCGAGAAAACTAAAGTGCAAAAGGATAGTGTTGGATGTGGAGATAGAAAATGAAAAGGCGATTAAATTGTATGAAAAATTAGGTTATAAGATAATAGAGAGATCACCTCTTTTTAAAAGTAGGGATAAAAATTTTCAATTCTTTAAAATGCAAAAAGAGTTGTGAATTCTCTTACTTCTTCTTCCTTATCACAGGTGATTATTATCACAAGGTTATTACTGATTTTTAGCTTTGCAATAAAAATAAGGACTCTAACTTTTGCTGCTAGAATCCTTATGTTATCATTTTATGTTGTCATTTTTAATATACAAGTTTTAAAATGGTGCGCCCGAGAGGACTCGAACCTCCGGCACGCAGTTTAGGAAACTGCTGCTCTATCCTTCTGAGCTACGGGCGCACATCCTCAGTACAGATTCATTTTATCAGACAATATAAAATCTGTCAAGGGCAGAAAATCAAAAAAGGCTGAGGAAGCCTCAGCCTTTACATCATGTCCATTCCTGCCCCGGGAATATTGCTTTTTTCTTTCTCTGGCACATCTACTACTATAGCCTCTGTTGTGAGTATCATTGAAGCAATTGAAGCAGCATTTTGAAGTGCTGTCCTTGTAACTTTTGTCGGGTCTATAATACCTCTCTTGATCATATCTGTAAATTCTTCTCTGTATGCATCGTATCCGAAGTTCGGATCTTTAGCAGCTTTAATCTTTTCTACGATTATTGAACCATCAACTCCTGCGTTTTCAGCAATCTGCCTTACAGGTGCTTCTAAAGCTTTCAATACTATCTTGGCCCCTGTCTTGAAGTCTCCTTCTAATGAGTCAACTACTTTCTGCACATCTTCTATTACGTTAAGAAGTGCTACTCCACCACCAGGCACTATACCTTCTTCTACTGCTGCTTTTGTAGCTGCTAATGCATCTTCAATCCTGTGTTTCTTCTCTTTGAGCTCTGTCTCTGTTGCAGCACCTACTTGGATAACTGCTACGCCGCCAGCTAGTTTAGCAAGTCTCTCCTGTAATTTCTCTCTATCGTAATCTGAAGTAGTCTCTTCAATTTGAGCCTTTATCTGGTTAATTCTCTTCTTGATATCTTCTGGATTACCTGCTCCACCTACAATCGTTGTATGTTCTTTTGTGACTTTTACCTGTCTTGCACGGCCTAACATATCTAATGTCACATCTTTTAAGTCATAACCCAACTCTTCAGAAATTACTTGCCCACCTGTCAAGATAGCAATATCCTGGAGCATTTCCTTTCTTCTGTCGCCAAAACCAGGAGCTTTTACAGCCACGCAGGAGAATGTACCTCTTAACTTGTTAACAACTAATGTTGCCAAAGCTTCTCCTTCCACATCATCAGCAATTATGAGAAGTTTCTTTCCGTGCTGTACTATTTGCTCTAGCAATGGCAATAAGTCTTGCACACTAGAGAGTTTTTTATCTGTGATGAGTATTACAGGCTCTTCAAGTACTGCTTCCATCTTCTCTGCATCTGTTACCATGTAAGGTGAGATGTAACCTCTGTCAAACTGCATACCTTCTACAACTTCAAGAGTTGTACCGATAGTCTTTGACTCTTCAACTGTAATGACACCGTCTTTACCAACTTTCTCCATTGCTTCTGCAATGAGCTGTCCAATTTCCTCATCAGCAGCTGAAATAGCAGCTACATGTGCAATTGACTCTTTATTATCAATAGGCTTAGAAATCCTTCTTAAACCCTCGACTGCGGCTTCCACAGCCTTTGCCATACCTCTTCTTAAGAGCATTGGATTGGCACCCGCAGCAAGGTTTTTAAGCCCTTCCAGAACCATTACTTGGGCTAGAAGGGTTGCTGTAGTCGTACCATCACCCGCTACATCATTTGTCTTCGTTGCAGCCTCTTTCAAAAGCTGAGCACCTTGATTCTCAAATGGGTCTTCTAATTCAATTTCTCTTGCAATTGTAACACCGTCATTGGTAACAGTAGGAGTTCCATATTTCTTGTCAAGTACTACATTCCTTCCTCTTGGACCCAGTGTTACCTTCACAGTATTAGCAACAGCATTAACTCCTCTTTCTAAAGCCTTGCGCGCTTCCTCACCGTATTTGATCTGTTTTGCCATTTTCACTACCTCCTTATTCGATTATTGCTAGAATATCGCTCTCTCTTAAAAGTAAATATTCTTCGCCATCCAATTTAACTTCCGTCCCAGCGTACTTGGAGAAAATCACTCTATCGCCAACTTTGACTTCTGGCTCTACTCTTTTCCCATCTATGTATTGACCTGGTCCTACTGCCACAACTTCTCCTTGTTGCGGTTTCTCCTTAGCTGTGCCCGGTAGAATAACTCCGCCTTTTGTGACTTCTTCAGACTGAATAACCTTAACTACTACTCTGTCTCCGAGTGGCTTTAGTCTCATATACCTTTATCCCTCCTCCTTCCTTTGTTAGCACTCAACTTCTATGAGTGCTAATTCCAATCTCTATATTAATTTAAGTGGTAAAACATATCAAACCTGATTATAGCCCATTTTGGGCTGTTTTGGCCGATTATTTATGATTTTTCCCAGATTATTATGTTTTTATGCCATTATTTATCGTTTTAGACTGTGTTTCTTTATTTTGTATTTTTTAATAAAAAAAATACAGGGAATAATTATTCCCCTTCTTTATTATCCTCCAAATTTTCTAATTTATGATGTTTTAAGTAATTTATCATGTTGTACATGTACTGCTGCTGCTCCTTTGTGAGCATGGACTTTAAGTTATCTATGACAGCTTTTTGCTGTTCTGACAGCCCTTCTAATGCCTTTTCTTTTTCTGTTTCTCCCTCCTCTTCTACTTTTTTTTCATCAGGTTTACCATTAATTTCTTCTTCTCCCTCTAAGTTTTCTACTTCTTCCTTTACTTTCTCTTCTTCTACTTCGCTTTCAAAATCTTTCTTCTCTTCTCCTCTTGTCTGGCCTTTAACTTCTTTTATGTTATTCATAAGCCCTTCAGCTTTATTAATAACTTCTAGTAATTTCATATTTCTTGCCAATTTATCTGTTTCTTCCACTTTTTCTTCAGGAATCAATGGCCTTATGGCTTCATAAATTTCCACAAGCTTGCCAAACACGTTGGCTTTCTTCTCCTCTTTTGAAAATTTCTCTATCTTCTCCTGGAGATTTTTCAATGCTTCGTGAAATTTCAGAAATTTATCCACTATAGCCTGTTTATCTTCAGATATGTAGGGTTTAACAGCCTTTAAAATCCCTATCTTATCAGGCTCTTTTTCCTCTTCTGCCTTGACTTCTTCTTCAGATAATGAAAAAAGTTCTTTTTGAATTTCAACTATTTCAGCCATTTTTGTAAACATCTCTACATAGTACTGGTCCCTTTTATTAAGGTAAGGTTTTACACTTTTCATAAGTTCTTTTCCTTTTGTTATAACTTCATAAAAGTCGGTTTTCTTTTCTTCTGGAGTCTCAACCTGTGCCTTTCCCTTGTCTTTTTCTTTATCTGTTTCTTTTTGTCCTTCCTCTTCTGTTTCCATTAGCTGGTATTTAACAAAAGCTAAAATTAAGAGTTCTATTGCAATTATTTTAAGCAAGACCTCTCTTTGCAAGGCAGATTCCCCCTAGTTTTAATCTGCTAATTAAATATATGTAAGGGGGCTAGTCTATTATTATAGACTGCCCCTTTTTTCTAATTCTTTTCGAAGACGATTATCCCTGGCACAAAGAGGAGTATCCAGCAAGAGACCACAAAAATTTTTTAACTTTTTTCCTCGGTTTTTCCTGTTGCAGAAGCACTAACAGGAGGAAAAAGAACAGCAGGCTTTCAATCTCAAATTTTACATCTAGCAAGATAGTGAGAATTATGAAGAAGAATAAAAGGGTATCTCCCGACAAAGTCATTTAAATCCACTCCGCTCATTTTAAGTAAAGGGCTCTATCGGAAGGATAGAGCCCTTTGGTTTATTTCACTTCGTTAAAGAACCAGCCCCAGCCGCCATCCATTATTATTACCAGCAGGATGAAGAAAAGCAACAATGTCTCTAAGGACCAATTTATATTAAACCATCCTCCGTTAAGTCCTAAGACAAGTATTAAGAAGAAAAACAGCAAATTGGTTTGGCCAAAAACTGAACTTGTTCCTGCCATACTAATCCTCCTTTAACCCAATTTTATTCTGGTTAAGCTTTTGGCTCTTCTACAATGATGCCTGGTACAAACAAGAAGATTAAAAGAATTATTATTATAATCCAAAACCAACAGCCAAATCCAGCTCCGCTCTTATCTACTGGCATGAGTTTTCCTCCTTTCGAGTTTTGGCTTTTTATCTACAGGTCTTTTCAAGACCTACTACATAATATGAAGCAACTTTTTAAGGTGACACTTTTTAAAAAATTCCACTAGCAAATTTTTGTGTCTCTCATATTGTGGTAGTAGCGAGAAAGGAGGTATAGATGTGAATATAATCCCTTTATTTGCCTTCTCAAAAATCGCAAAGGAAATCTATACTTTGCAAAAAATTGATAAAAGGCTTTTAAGCAAAGCTTCTTACTTGAGGAGTGAATGTGTACCTGCAATTTTATATTCAAATCTTCCTTATGAAACCTTAAAGTCTAAAATAGAAAAATTTGGCGGGAGCATTAAGTTTGAGCTTCCCATAATAAAAGGATGGTCAGTAAATTTGCCCTGCGATAAGCTAAAGCATTTTGCTTCCATTAAAGGAATCCACTTTATAGCAGAAGACTCTCTCGTAAAACTACAGCTTCACATAGCTACTCAGGAAATCGCATCCAGAAAAGCAAATGACTTAGGATATACCGGAAAGGGAATAACTATAGCTTTTTTAGACACAGGGATATATCCACACCCTGATTTTACAAAGCCTAAAAACCGCATAATCGCTTTTTATGACGTAGTAAATGGGAAAAAGCAGCCCTATGACGACAACGGTCACGGAACTCACGTGGCAGGAGATGCAGCAGGAAACGGATATGCTTCTAATGGAAAATACAAAGGAGTTGCCCCTGAAGCAAATATAGTGGCAGTAAAAGTGCTGGACTCCTACGGAAGAAGCAGTTCCTCAGACATTTTGGCAGGAATGCAATGGGTTTTGGACAACAAGGAGAAATACAACATACGAATCGTCTCCCTTTCAATAGGAGAAACTCCTGCTCTTCCAACTTTCTTGGACCCTCTGGTGAGAGGGGTAGATACTTTGTGGAAAAATGGAATAGTTGTAGTAGTTGCCGCAGGAAATTCAGGTCCTAATTACAATTCCATAACTTCTCCGGGAACAAGTAGAAATGCTATAACGGTAGGAGCAGTGGACGATAAAAGGACTCCAGATATAGAAGACGACGAAGTAGCCAAATTCTCAGGAAGAGGAGGACCTTATCTTTACAAACCAGATGTAGTAGCCCCAGGAGTGAAAATAGTCTCTACAGCTTCTGGAAATGTGCCTTTTGGAGCAGATGAGATAATGATAAACAAACCTTACAGGAGCGCCACAGGTACTTCAATGGCAACTCCAATGGTAGCAGGAGCAGTAGCATTGCTTTTAGAGAAAAATCCACGTCTGACAAATGTAGAAATAAAAAATATATTAAAGAACACAGCCACAAAAATTAACGAAGCAGGTCTTTGGACACAAGGAAGTGGAATGATAAATATAGAAGAGGCTTTAAAAAAAGTTTAAGGAGGGTGTCCCCCTCCTTATCTTATGAGATTGAGTATTAGCTGATAAAAAATGGGTATAAAAATGGAAGGCAGTAAATTTCCAACTTTTATACTTTTAATCTCCAGCATATTCAAAGATATAGCGAATATCAAGATTCCTCCTACAGCTGTCATGTCATCAATTACTGGCTTTATTAAAAGCCCTTGTAAAAAGGAAGCCCCAACTGTAATAAAACCTTGGTATAAAAAAACAGAAATGGCTGAAAAAATTACCCCAACACCAAAAGTAGAAGCAAAAATTATAGAGGATATACCATCTAACACAGATTTAGCAAAAAGTATACTGTGGTCTCCTGATAGCCCTTCTTTTAAGGAACCAACTATAGCCATTGCCCCTACACAGTACACCAAACTCGCCGTAACAAATCCTTTGCTTATAGTAGAACCGTTGTCTTTACTCAATTTCCTTTGAAGAGTATCGCCTAACCTATTGAGATATCCTTCTATGTCAAGAGCCTCTCCTATCACTCCCCCTATCACTAAACTCATAATAACCAACATAAGGTTATTAAACTGAAGACCACTGGAAATTCCTATAATTGCCACACTTAAAGCCACACCCTGCATAACTATATTTTTAAACCTATCTGGAATCCCTACCTTAAGAAGAGTTCCAATCGTCCCTCCGACGATTATCGCAATTGAATTTACGATTGTTCCCAGCATTTACTTCTTCCTTTCCCCAAATATTTTCTTCCCCATCTCTCTCCCATAGTAGAACAAATACTGTTGAGCAAAACCAGAGAGGTCTCCAAATTTGTCAATAGCAAAAAGCTGAATTTCTACAGGGGTACCCTCCCTTTTCAGGTAAAGATGCTCAACTATTCTCTTTATCCAGACATCAGTGGGGAAAGTATCATAACGACCGATAGAGTAAAGAATTACACAATCGGCAACTTTAGGTCCCACACCGTTTATAGTCATCAAGATATCCCTTATTTCACTGGTGCTGTATTCATGCAATTTTAAAAGGTTGATCTCACCCGAAAAGACTTTGGAAGCAGCATCAAAAATGTACTTTGCCCTAAAACCGCATCTGGTCTTTGCAATAGTTTCTACATCGTACATCACAAGCTCTTCAGGTTTTGGAAAAGTGTAATAAATCTTACCTTTATACTCTATTGGATTTCCAAAACTAGTCGCCAAATTTTCTATTACCTTTTTTATTTGGGGGATTCTATTATTCTGGGACACTATGAAGGAAACTAGCGTTTCCCAAGTATCCTGTCTTAAAATCCTAATCCCTTGCCCAAATTTAATCGCTTCTTTGAGAACAGGGTCCTTTGAGAGACTTTCCTTTATTTGTCCGTAATCTCTACCTAAGTCAAAATAATCGAACCATATATCGTAAAAATCGGTCAAATTGGTATTGTCAATGATTAGCGTGTCCCCTTCCAGCTTCACATTTACAACTCTGTCATACGCTACCCCCGTGTAACTTCCATCCTCTTCCTCATTCCATCTAAAGCACTGGCCACTTTCAAAAGTCTCTTTGAGATTAAAATCTGCAATCCCCCTTACAATTACCTTTGTCCCCTTTTCTTCCACATTATATTTCATTCTCCTCACCCACATGAGTTTATATTCACTTACTACTTATCATATTTCTCCCTGCTGTTATTTATTATTATATAATTTTTTTGGTACAAAAAAAAGCCGAAAATCGGCTTTTTTTGTTTAATACCATCCCTTTGCTTTCATGGCCTCTGCAACCCTCTTGACAGACAGCATGTAAGCGGCAGTCCTCAAATTCACATTGTACTGGCAGCTTATCTCGTACACATTGTTGAATGCCTCTACCATTATCTTCTCTTCTCTTTTTAAAATTTCCTCTTCTGTCCAGTAAAAGCCATACAGATTCTGCACCCATTCAAAATATGAAACTGTAACCCCTGGTTACCCAAACTGTACAAAAATGTACAGTTTAGATAGCTGGGGTATTTGTAGTCCGCCCTTCAGACTTTCCCCATCCCCAGCAGGCGGTATTTGGGAAAGCCATAGCCCCTGCCCCAAGAAGCAGGAACTCGCGTCCTTACGGGTCTCCCCACTTGCCCTGAATTAATAGTTCCTTCAGGGCAGAGAAGTCTCTTGGCACCTTCTCAGGAGAGAGTGGAGTCACCACCGCTACCTTGAGAACTCGCCAGAAATCATAGGCACTAAAACTTGTTCCATCCAGAGGTTCTAGCACCCTTCCTGGCTTACTCTCAAGGCTTTGCAAAAATTTTATTGCTTTCTTTATCTCCTTTATATGTTTCTCTCTTAAATGCTTGTTTCTGACTGTTTTCTTTACGTACTCTTTTAATTCTTCTAATTCTTCTACAGTCAATGCGTTGAGAAACTTCATATAATTATCTGGTATCTTTTCTTGCAGTCCTAATCCTCTTCTTGCTATTACATAGGCTGCTGCTATATCTTTTGTTATCATATACTGCGGTGCATATTTTAACATCCCTATTATTGAGGTGTAAGAAGGATTGACTTCTATTACTTCTATCCCTTCTCTTTTTGCTAGTGTTTTTATTTTTGAAAGAAGTGATTTATAGCTAAAGCTATGTCTTATTCTCCTTGATTTTCTCCCTGAAAAGTCTCCTCTTTTGCCTTTTTCTTTTATGTCCAATTTTTCAATTACTATTGCTTTTCCTTTCTCTTTTGCTATTTTTACTATCTCATGAGCATATTGCCATCTGAAGTATTCTCTTTTGTCTTTACTGCCACTTGCAAGCTCTGGCATTGGTATACTGCCATAACTTATTAGATTCCCTTTTTCATCTACTTCTGTCCATGATATGTTTTCTGGATATGCATTTATATCTATTCCTATGACTCCTTTTTCTTTTGTGATTTTTATTTCTGGATATTCTTCTTCAATAGCAAAATAGGCGTATATATTGCCATTTTTGAGTTTTAATTCTACAGAGTAGGGTATGTTTGATTCGGCGATTTCCTGAAGGAGCTCTTCTCTTCTCTTATTCTTTTTGTAGCCTGCTTCTATTCTGGCATATACATATTTTCTTTCCCCTACATTTATCCTTAAGAAAGTACCATTTTCTTTTACTTCTATTCTTGTGTTGAGATTTCCTTTTTTGCTTTTATCCCCTCTTGAATAGAGATTTCCTTTTCTTCTTTCTTGCCACTTTGTTTTTAGCTTTTGGTATTCTTTCCCATTTATATGTCGCTTTTGAAGTTTTCCAAACAAGTCTCTTCCTCCAAAAATGACTTTCTTTGGATTATTGTCTAATTGTCTAGCAGATTCTAGTGTGCTTCTTGCTTTCATTATTGCATCATCTACATATCTTGAGTTTAAGTCAAACATCCCCTGAAGGTCTCTTTTTAATGTTTTTCTATCATAACCTTCTAGAAGCCTTTTGTATGCAAATCTCATGCAGGATGACCATCTTCTCATTAAGTCTAATACTATTTGTTTGTCTTCTTGATTTAGAAAAATAAGTTTAGCCTGTATTACTATCATGCTTTTTGCTCCTTTGTCCGTAAATTCTTGCTACAAAAGATGTTACTATTGCTATTAAGTCCTCTGCTAGCTCTTTATTTATATCTTCTTCGTTTTCTTTCCCGTTTAAAACTATAAGCTCCACCCCAAAGCTTTCCATGAAAATTTGAGATATTCAAAGCCAAATCTCGCTAGTCTATCAGGATATTCTATTACAACTTTTTCAACTTCCCCTCTTTTTATCTTGTTCAAAAGCTTTAATAAGCCTCTCCTGTTTTCATTTACCCCACTTGCTATCTCATGTATGACTTCATACTGCCATCCTTGGGAATTAGCGTATTCTTCAAGTCTTCTAATTTGATTCTTAAGATATTCTTCTTGCTTCTTTGTGGATACTCTTGCATACAAAACTACTTTAGGTTTTGGTTTTTCTTCCAGCATACCTAATAACTTCTCTATATCTTCTTTTTTGTACCTTCTTCTTCCTTTTGGTGTTCTAACTGGGGTTATTAATCCTTCCTTTTCCCAGTTTATTAATGTAATTCTGCTTATATCATACAGCTCTTTAACCTTTTTTATAGTTAATAACATTCATCATCACCTAATCAAAATTATATCATTTTTTACTACTAATTTCAACTGTTTTGACCTCCACCACCTTATAGGGTCTGCTCAAAATCTCACAAACCACAGGGTCAACACCTAATCTGTCACAAGCCATTTTTAACTGGCTTTTTGCAATTTCAAAAGGATTCATCGTCTTTTCCTGCATATTTATACCCCATAAAGTGCAAAAATAAATTTTTAATATGGATTTTATCACAAAATTTTTTCATGTGAAAGTCTTTTTATTGTAAGCCTTCTAATTTTTTAAAAAATACGCCCCTTTTAAGGGACGTACTTGAATAATTATTCTCCTTTGCTCCTCAAATATTCATCTATCGCTTTTGCAGCTTTTTTCCCTGCTCCCATTGCTAAAATCACGGTTGCAGCTCCAGTGACGGCATCTCCTCCGGCAAATACACCTGGCCTTGAGGTCCTGCCATCCTCGTCTGTTATTATTCCACCCCATTTTTGAACTTGAATATCCTTTGTAGTAGAGGGTATAAGCCTGTTAGGACTAGTTCCTAATGCCATGATCACTGTATCTACTTCCATTGTAAATTCTGAACCAGGTATCTCTATAGGCCTTCTTCTTCCTGAACTGTCTGGCTCTCCTAACTTCATTCTTATTACGTCCATGCTCTTGACCCAGCCGTCTTCTGTTCCGTTTATTCGTATTGGATTTGCCAAAAATTCAAACTTTATTCCTTCCTCAATGGCGTGTTCTATTTCCTCAGCCCTTGCTGGCATTTCTTCTTTTGAACGCCTGTATACAACTATAACCTCTTCTACCCCTTCAAGCCTTAAAGCTGAACGGGCAGCGTCCATAGCTACATTCCCTCCACCTATAACTGCCACTCTCTTGCCCACAGCTATAGGAGTATCGTACTCCGGAAATTTATAGGCTTTCATGAGGTTTATCCTCGTCAAAAACTCATTGGCTGAATAGACTCCATTTAAGTTCTCTCCAGGAATTCCCATAAACCTCGGAAGGCCTGCTCCCGTGCCAATGAAGACCGCTTCAAAGCCTTCTTCCTCCATGAGCTCGTCTATTGTAACTGTCTTTCCTACCACTACGTTTGTCTCTACCTTTGCTCCCAGTTTCTTTAACCTTTCTATCTCAGCTTCCACAATTCTTTTTGGCAATCTAAATTCAGGAATCCCATAAGTTAAAACTCCACCTAAAGCGTGCAATGCCTCAAAAATAGTAACATCGTACCCCATCTTCAAAAGGTCTCCAGCACAGGTAAGCCCTGCAGGACCGCTCCCTATTATGGCGACTTTTTTGTTCTTCTTCTCCGGCTTTACTTCCTCTTCAATGTTATTCTGAAGCGCATAATCAGCTACAAACCTCTCCAACCTTCCAATTGCAATGGGCTTGCCTATTCTATTCAAAATGCAGTTCTTCTCACACTGCTCTTCCTGTGGACAAACTCTTCCACAAACGGCTGGAAGACTGTTAGTGCTGGTTATTATCTTGTACGCTTCTTCAAATTTTCTTTCAGTTATAGCTTTTATAAATTCAGGTATTCTCACATGGACGGGGCACCCGGCCACACAGGTAGGATTTGGGCACTGCAAACACCTTGAAGCCTCTAAGATAGCTTCTTCTTCAGTATAACCTAGCGCTACCTCATCAAAATTCTTTATCCTCACTTTCGGGTCCTGTTCTCTCATAGGTACTCTATCCTTAACGGCCATGGTGACCACCTCCATGTTCCTTCTCATACAGCTCTAATGAAATCTTTTCCTGCTTCTTGAACATATTAAGCCTTGTCATAGCTAAATCAAAATTTACAAGATGACCATCAAAAATTGGACCATCCATGCAGACAAATTTAGTTTCTCCTCCCACTTCAATTCTGCAGGCTCCGCACATTCCTGTCCCGTCCACCATCAGGGGATTCATGCTTACAATAGTAGGTATATCGTATTCTTTAGTCATCTTGCAGACATTTTTCATCATTATCACAGGACCTACAGTAATCACAAAGTCCACTTCTTTGTCATTTTCAAGGACATCTTTCAAAACATCTGTTACAAATCCTTTCTTACCAAGTGTTCCATCATCTGTAGCATAATATACTTTGTCACACACTGCCTCCATTTCTTTCCTAAAAATCACATACTCCTCGCTTCTTCCTCCTAAAATTGCTTCTACTCTGTATCCTTCCTGATGAAGCATCTTAAGTTTCGGATAAAGGGCAGGTATGCCGACTCCTCCTCCTACCCCCAAAATTTTCTTTGCCCCTTTAGGAACTTCCATCGTATTGCCCAGAGGTCCTACAAAATCCGCTATATAATCTCCTTCATTTAAAGTGCCCAAAAGCTTGGTGGATTTACCAACTTCTTGAAATACAATGGTTACAGTGCCTTTTTCTGGGTCGTAATCTGCAATAGTGAGGGGAATTCTTTCTCCTTTTTCGTAAATTCTTAAAATTACAAATTGCCCCGGTTTTGCACTTTTTGCAACTCTAGGCGCCTCAATATCCATGAGCTTAACAGCAGGATTTAATACTTCCTTTCTCACAATTCTGTACATCCTCAACACCCTTTTCCTCATTTATTTTTAGTGACGTATAGGCTTTTGACGTAAATATTTATCCGAAGGACATTTAAAGCCGTCATGCGCTCCACTTGTCTTTTAATGTTCTCCATAGCCTGCATCAAAGGAGCTACAAGATTAAAACCGTACCTCATAGTAACTTCAACGTTTAAAATTACTCCTTCCTCTCTCTTCTCCGTCACTACCTTATTCACTCTGTAGACTTCTTTGAATAAAAGAAGCTCATGGGACACAATTGAATTTATAACCCCCTCTGAAATGGTGTACTTTCCAAGGTAGCTGTAGTTTGGACGCACGATTGTTTTTTCGTAATAGCCACTTCTTTTTCTCCTAAAAATCCTGAGGGGGTCAAGGAAATACCCTGAAAACTGTTTTTTTACCTCAAAAGTGGGAACAGGAATCACATGCTTCCCCTCTAAAAGCCTTTTTTCGCGAGCAATCTCTATCTGCTTAGGGGGGAGAACATCTTCAATGTATATCCTCACACTGACAGGCGGAAGTGACAGTTTTTCAGCAATTGCATCTACCATCCTGTCAGATGTGCCTATTATTAAAATTTTGTCAGGTTTTAATTCTGCAATTGCCTTTTTTACTTCCTCCGCATGCTTTGGATCTGTAAACAGAGCCCTTTTTATGGCGCCAATCTTTGTAGCCTCTTTTTTGGCAGAAATGCCTGCCACAATACTATTTCCCTTTATCAAAAGCCCGTCATCAATTATGAATCTTATCCCGTATTTTCCTGCAATGAAAGAGGCATGATGACTTTTCCCTGTCCCACTTTCACCTACCAAAGAATAAACCTTCAATGATAAAAACCCCCCGCAAAGTTTAAAATGCCTTTTATAATACAATTATACGTAGTTTCAAAAATTTTTCAACGAATATTTTTGCATACCCCCCTTACCTATCCCCACAGTGTTTATTATATCTCCTCTTTGAAATCAAAGTCAATACCAGCCCTTCCCTTCATCATGCAAATACCATGCCAAAAAATAAAAGTGCCAGCAAATGGCACTTAAATAAAGTTAACTTTATGTAAAAACTCAGGAGAAATGTTGAAATCCACGAGGGAAGGGTGAAAAATTTAAGAAATATTATTTTCTTCTTAAAATTTCTGGAACTTGAGGTTTATAAAACCAGCCAATGCAAGCAGGAGCAACAAGTCCCAGACTTCCTATGAAAGCGAGCACTGTAGCTATTGCTGTCAGAGGTTGAAATCTTTTCATACATTTCACCTCCAAGTGCTTTTCACTTTTAATTATACAATAGATAAACTTTTTTGTGTTAATTTCGGAACGAAAGTGTCATTTTCGGGAACGAAAATGCATTTTTCGCCTAATTTTATCCAAATATTTACTTATATTTACTTTTTTGAATGTATATCCTTCCATGGGTTCAATTTGTTGCCTTGATTTTTTTGTATTTAATTGATTGATATGTATCAAATTACACAAAAATCCATAAAAATTTTAAAAAAAAATTTATATACCAATTTTAGCCATTAAATTGTCAGCTAGATTTACCAATCTCTCTCCAAAAGCAGTAGTCATCACGGATTGCAAAAATAAGCCTATAGAAGACGCAAAAAAGGCCCGCTCAGAAAATAAAACAAATACAATAGTCTCTAAAACTAGTATTCCCATAAAAAACTTAATTTTTTTCATCAATAACATTATCCCCAAAACCACAAATATTAATGCTATACCTATTACAAGCTCCAGCAAAGGTAAATTATGGGCATCAACAAATTTTGCCACAAAGCTAAAGGGCAAAAAATAAATGCCTGTAAAAGTTACACACCTGCGATATGTAGAACAATGAGCTCCTCCTGTCCCTATTCGCAAAAAGAGGGAAGATATCATTATAACTGCCACATAATATCCAACACCCAACAAAAATCCCACAAAGAAAATTAATATAAACTCAATTAAAACCCCTAAAACTAAACTTAAACCGTATTCTATCTTCGCAAGCTCGATTTCCGACAAATTCTGTCCCTTGAAAACCTTCTGCACTATTCTTTGGGATAGCTTTTCAATACTAATTGCAATCACCCTCCAGAGAAAATTTAGGGATTTCTACAGTTATATCAAAATATCCCTCATCCGTATTAAGATTTATAGTGCCATTGTATTTATCTGTAATATTTTTTACAATGTAAAGCCCCTCTCCTCTTCCCTCTTCTCCTTTTGTAGAAAATCCCTCCTCAAAAAAAGTCCCTGCAGGTATTTTTTGTTCAAAATCGTACTTATTTTTAACCCTGAAAATATAGTCTATTGGATCTTCCTTAATCTCTACTTCAATATACTTATCGTGCTTCATCTCTTCACAAGCCTCTATCGCATTGTCCAGCAAATTCCCCAGTATTGACACCAAATTTAAAACATGCCTTTGACTACATTTGATTTCTGCTGTACATTTAAACTTAACATCTACTCCTTTACTTTTCGCATTGCTGAGTTTAGAATAGAGCAGAATATCAATTTCACTTACACCGGTATTTATATTAAACACATTTTTGTCAATTTCATCAAGATAGGAAGATAGATACTCTTCCACTTCCTCGTATTTTTTTTCTTTTAAAAGCGCTGAAATCACCATCAAGTGATTTTTAATGTCATGATGATTTTTTCTGTATATTCTATTCTGCTCTTCTATGTATCTAAACTTTAAGCTGTTTATTAAGTATTGTCTCTCTTCTTTAAAACGCCTGTAAAGCTCTCTGAGAACAAAAATAGAAAAAAGGTTCAGCACGAATATCAAAATTCCTATTGTCAGCCTAAAAAGTTCCTCACTCTTAGGCTGAAAAATATCTAGACTCCTCATGAAATTATTATTTACCAAAATCACTATTAAGACCATTTGAATTACATAAATCAGCATCGCGCTTTTATAAATATTCTTAAACATCTACATTCCCCGCCATTTAATTTCTATAAATCTCTTTCACCCTTTTCCTAAATTCCTGATATAAATCCTTTGAAAGGTAGGCTTTAAAAGCACAACCTTTAAAAGTAATTTCAAAAGAAGTCCTGTTTTTTTCCTTCAAAGCCTCTACTTTTAAAATATTGACCAGATAAGAGCGATTGGTCCTAAAAAATATATCCCCTGGCAATATTTCTTCCAGTTCTTTTAAAGAATAATCACATTCAATTTTTTCTTCTCCTGTGTAAATTACGCTTCTTTTCTTTTTAGCCTGAACAAAGTAAACCTCTCTGGGATTTATAAGCCTCATATTGTCCTTCACAGGTACTGGAAGGTAATTTTCAATATTTAAAAACCTTTTCTTTATCCTTTCAATAGTTTCTCTTAATCTCTCTTCTTTTAATGGCTTTTCAATATAATCAGAAGCGTAAAGCTTTACTGCTTCTTTTATGTACTCTTCAAAAGAAGTAATAAAAATTATCTCCAAAAAAGGCATGGTTTCTCTTACTTTTTTCGCTACCTCAATTCCTGACATGCGGAAAAGTTCGATGTCCAAAATTGCTATTTCCGGTTTAATCTTGTTTAAAGCTTCTAAAGCCTCTCTACCATCATCAGTAAAGTACTCAACACTTATCCCATCTATCTTTTTAAGAAACTCTATTAACTGCCTCCTGAAAATCTCATCATCCTCCGCGACAACAACTCTGAGCATACCTTTCATCCCCACTGTATTTACTCAACAAAGAGAAAAAGTCTGTATTTGCGGATGAGAATAGAAAACAAAATTGCAACTGCCAGCTGTGGTAAAAAGCAGGCAAAACGAAGCGCATAATTTTGTAACAAAACTGTAGGATCTAGATCAAATAAAAACTGCATTGCATTCACATTGAGATATTCAATGATAAGGTATATGGAAACTGCCAAAGTAACACTCATAATGCTTCTGAATAAATCCATCATTTTAAACAGAAGAAATAAGGTCACCAACAGTATTACATAAATTATTACATTTACTATGTAACTGGTAACCAGTGGCCTTATAAAATACAGTATAAGTCCTAAACTCAAGCTCATGGCTGTGCCTTTTACTGTGTCAAATTTCACTCCAGCTAAGCCCAGCGCTATGCTTATTATAACCAGTGCTTCAGGAACAGAAAATATAAACACTTCCCAAAGAGTCAATCTATCCATTTACCTTCGCCTTTCTAATTTACATAATTTCAAATATAATTGTAATTTTTATTAAAGAAGATGTCAATGAAAATAAAAAAACTGACAAAAAGCCTCCATAGGCCTGTGTCAGTGCTTTTTAAAATCACATGATTCGTGTTTTATTGTAGAGTTCCTCGAACATTTTATTTATTTCTTCAAGTCCACTGGTTGTATTTTCAATAAGTTTATGTAGATTCATATTTGTATTTTTTATCTCTTTCATATTATTATCAATTGTGTAACTTATTTCTTTAAGTTTTGTAAGTATATTCTTTATAGATTCTACAGAGTCTTTGGTAGACATAGATAACTTTCTTATTTCATTTGCAACTATTGTAAATCCTTTACCACTTGTTTTGCTGTAGATTGAAATATACTTACTCCCCCTGTTATTACTCCATTCTCTATTAGCGGAAACGCTATAGCAATATACGGAACTCCATACACTTCACTTCCTACTCTTTTAACAACACGTTTTCCAGTTTTTATCGCTTCATATATAGCTGTTCCTTCTTTCAAAGGATCGCCTACTTTTATGTTATGATTAATCGTTCTAGCAGGTAGATATAATACGCATTCATTAACATCACATATAGATATTCCTAAATCCTCTGTGGTCATTGTATTAATAAATGGTGCTATTTTTTTAAACGCCTCAATAAGGGTCATTTTATCACCCCATATTATTCACCAAGATAAGCACAGTTAATATATAAAAGCTGAGGCAGCCATAGAGAAACCTACTCCGGAACCTACGAATACAATGAGGTCTCCCTTCTTTATCCTATTATTTTTTACTGCATCATCTAAAGCCATGGGAAGACATGCCGAGCCTGTATAACCATATTTTTCCATAATAGTAGTTGTCTTTGATCGATCTAATCCCAATGTGTCCATAACTTCTAATATCACTGACTTATTTATCTGAGTAAAGAAAATATGATCAATGTCTTTAACTTTATAACCTGCTTTTTCCACAACTTCCTTTACAAGAGGAGGCCACATTTTAAGATTCCTATCTGGGGGAAGGGGTTTTAGAGAAGTCAAAAGCTGATCTTTAGGATTGCCCTTTCTAAACGGATTTTTCGCCCCACCATCATATATACCCAAAAAATCATACTGTGTACCATCACCTATAAATTTAGATGCTAAAAATCCAGCATCTTCTTCTGTTGAAGTAAGTACAACCGCTCCGCCACCATCTGCAAATATAGCAGAAAGTCCTGGTGTATTATAGTCAACAAATTTACTCATGTTATATGCACCAATAACTAAGACTTTATTTAACGAGTCATCTGCCATAATCATTTTGGATGCAACTGCAAGTGAACCTGCAAATCCAGCGCAAGAAGCATTTATATCAAAAAATCCAGCATTTATCGCTCCAAGCCTGCCCTGTACAATTGCAGAAGTTGGTGGAGTAATATATTCAGGAGTATCTGTGGCTAAAATTATCAAATCAATATCCTTCGGTGATACATTTGCCATTTCAAGGGCTCTTTTAGCTGCTTCATATGCAAGGTCTGCAGTACTTTCATCCGGTCCAGTTATATATCTTTGAAGTATTCCAACCTTTTTTTCAAAATTTATGCTTATTGGCTCACCTATTCTTTTTGACAGTTCTTCATTTGTTATCAAATTTTTTGGGTGATAACTTCCCACTCCTATGATTCGCGCTCTTCTCATATATTTATCTCCTCCCCTATTTCTCAATAAAGTCTAGCATAACCTTTAATGTTTGTTCTTCATTATCAATAAACACACTATGAGCCGCATTTTCAATAACTACAACATGGGCATTCTCCCCGATTTCTTTTGCTGTTTCTTCGCTATACTCTTTTTTTACGATTACATCATATTCTCCCCATAATAACAATACAGGCATTGTTAGTTTATCTACTTCTCCTGTGCCCATGACTACACCATTATGAAAATGTGATATATTAAAAATCTGCGTCGCCCACGCACAATCAGGATAATTTCTTACTGTAAAAATATCTTCTATGAGCTCTTTGTAATAGTTTTCTTCAGGCTTTTTATAGTTAAACACAGCAGAATCCCAAATATTTTTCATTATTTCTCTGTTTCCCGATCTCAATGCATAAACTATCGGCAAAACTTGTACTTTATCATTAAACACTTCTTCTTTTGTTTTCCAATATTCACCCGGTATCACTTTACCTTCTTCATCTTTTTTTGTAAATGGTATACCTTTGCAAGATGGTGAACTTACAAGGATCAATTTTTTTACTGCATCAGGGTGGTCAGCCGCTAGTTGCATAGAAATTACTCCGCCCATCGACCACCCTACAAGAATAAACTCTTTGATATTCATTTCTTGTGAAAAAAGCCATATATCTTCAGAAAAATCCCTCATTGTTTCAATAGGCTTGTTATATGAAGAGATTCCTGCTCCTCTTAAATCTACTGCATAAAGTTTAAAATTTTCAGGAAATCTTTGCATAAATCTTTCCCAATATTTTGATGAAACTAAATTACCATGAACAAAAATTATTGCGTCTTTTCCTCCTTCTCTTTCTCTGTAACCAATTTCCTCTCCATTTGGTAAAGCAATTTTTTTATATATTACTCTACACATAAATTTTAACCCCCTTTATTTTTAACATCTACAACGTAATATAATATTTTAATTTGTTTCCGAGGAAATAAACTGCTTGAAATATAATTTACTTTTGCTAAAAGCAATTCCTTTTCTCATTTTGACAATTGTGCATCTATCCAATCCATAGCTGATTTATCATATGCCAGCTCAAGGTGATTTAAATGGTATACGTCTTTCGCTAAAAGTTTTGCCCCTGATTTTGTCATTGCCGATGTATCAGTAGCACTTTTTACAAATACTAATCCATCACTGGGCCCTGTGGTCTCCCACGGAACACCATTTATATAATTATAATCTCCAGCCAACACAGCTATTTCTACAGAAGGATCTACAGGGGAATTCTGTAATGTATTAACAAGATTTCCGCCTTCTTTAATTGCATAATTTATTCCATAGGAATAACTAGCAAATCCCCACCCTCCATAATAAGTTGTATACCAATCTTGCTGCGTTGTATTTAGAGGATATACACTATCCCATCTTGCTAGCATCTGAAGTTGTCCTGGATAGGCACCACCTTCTGTATATATACTGTGATAGGTGGTATTATACCATAATCCATAAATCAACATATAAGTATAAGGAACAGGTCCAAATCCTCCAGTTGTCATTATACCCCATGCCATATTTGGATTCCTAAAAGTAAAGTCAATTCCACCATTTGGAGCTCCCAGCTGGATATATCTTCTCACATCTTTTCCAAAATCAACTCCCCATGATTCTTTGACATTTGACACGTACATTCTTGCGGACATATTGCCTTTACTATGTGCTACAATATCAACTTTACTTGCTCCTGTTACAGCCTTAACCTTCTGAATCACATCAGCAAGAATCTCTCTTTGAATGTAATTGTCCCCATGAGGATGCGCAAATGTAACAGCAAAGACTTTATAACCTCTTTGCGAAAGATATTGCATCAAACCAGTAATCGAACCATCCCTTTTAGGATCTGCAAAAAAGTTTGCATCGGACCCAGCACCGTGAACAAGAATTACAGGATATGGCTTTGTGCCTGTATCCCAACCGGGTGCATAGTGGAGCAAAAAATATTGTGAATTTGGTTGAGGATTGTTGTTAAATTCTTTGATAATTTCTGGATCTTTTTGTTGATTATCTGTTATAAATTTTTCTTGTCCTATATTAGGATTGCTATCTCTCAAAAGTTCCACTTTAGCCCAGTATTTAGAGTCGGTAAAGGTTTTTACTGGTGTTGGATCAAAATATGATGTTGCTTTATAATGTCCTTGAAATAATAACAACGACATTATTACCAATAGAGGAAATACTCTTAGCTTCCTCATAAATTGTTCCACCTTTTCTATTGACATTTTATCTTTAACATTCAAATATTACCATATCATAAGCTCTTTAGCCTTTTCCCTGAGCTCATCTCTAAATTTAGGATGAGCAATGTTTATTAAATTTCTGACTCTGTCTCTTATCGACCGTCCTCTCATTTCTGCAATACCATACTCTGTAACAATATAGTCTACATCATTTCTTGATAAAGTTACTGCGGCACCTTCTGTTAATGTAGGAACTATTGTAGATATAGTATCGTTTTTTACTGATGAGTACAATGCTATTATAGATTTGCCTCCTTTTGAAATTTGAGCTCCTATTGCAGTATCTGCTTGCCCTCCAGTTCCGCTAAACTGTCTTATACCTAAAGATTCTGAACAAACCTGGCCTGTTAAATCTACTTGGAGTGCAGTATTTATAGATACCATCTTGTAATTTTGCCCTATTACATAAGGATCATTGACAACTCTACCCCTATGAAATTCTACTCCCATATTGTCATCTATAAAGTCATAAAGTTTTTTCGTACCCAATGCAAATGTAGCTATAGATTTACCTTTCCACAAAGTTTTTTTCCTATTTGTAATAACTCCCGCTTCAAATAAATCTACCATTCCATCGGTGAACATTTCAGTGTGTATCCCAAGGTCTTTTTTATTCATAAGAGCTTGTGCAACCGCATTAGGGATTCCTCCTATACCCAGCTGAATTGTTGAACCGTCTTCTACTAATTCTGAGATATATCCTCCTATTATCTTGTCTTTTTCATTAGGCTCTACAATGGAAAGTTCAGGAACAGGATAATTGTTTTCAACAATAAAATCTACTTCAGTTATGTGTATTTGCGTATCACCATAAGTTCTTGGCAAATTTTCATTTATTTCTAGCACTACATAATCAGCATTCTCTAGGATATCTTTTTCATAAGTAACACCTAGAGACAAGGAAAAATATCCATGTTTGTCCATAGGAGTCGCCGTACCTAGGAAAAACCTGGGTTTTCTATAATGTAATCTCTTTGTTGAAGCTAAATGAAGATGATTAGGTATAAAAGATACTGTTCCATATTTATGTGCTTCTCGTAATCCCGCAGTATAAAACCATGATTCAGTAAGGAAATGGCCCTTCATCGAAGGATCCATAAAGAAATCGTAATTTTTCATTGGAAGGCATACAACCACTGTCACATTTTCCACTCTATCTTTTATAGTATGAAGTTTACTTAAAATGCCCTGGGGTTCTGAAGCAGCCATAGCAGAAACAATTTCATCCCCACTATTAATTTTTGATAAAATTTCTTCTACCGAAACTAGTTTTCTCTTGTACAGTTCTTTATAGTCCATTTTCAAAACCTCCTGCCGTAAAATTTATGCTATAAAATTTACTCTATAGGTCCCCATTTTATCGTTATTGCATCCCATACATATCCTATACCCGCACTTACCCATACTACTACATCGCCATCTTTTATTTTCCCTTCTTCCAGGGCAAGATGTGTTGAAAGTATTTGATCGATCTGTCCCATATGTCCATAGTTCTCTAAGTAAATCGATTTATCAGGAGATAAACCTAGTTCATTTAAAATAAATTCATGAGCAGACCTTTTCATGTGAAGTATCGCAAGATAGCCAATATCGGAAGGCGTATAACCACTTTTTCTTAAAGATTCTTTAATCACATGTAAAAAATTAGGCATCGATTTTTCTTCCAATCCTTTCCTCATATGTTCCGGATTTAACACATCTAATTTATATAGTCCTTTATCAATCATTTCATGACTTACTGGATACTTTGTTCCACCACCAACAACAGCAACATCTTCAGAAAAGGAGCCATCTGTTATAATTGATGCTTCAAGTACAATATTTCTATTATAATTTTTCTTAAGAAGAATTGCCCCTCCTCCTGCGGCAAGGTCATACATGAAAGATACTCGGGGATTTTTATAGTCAATAAAGTCAACATTTCTATAACCACCAGCAATTAAAACAGTGTTGATATTGTCATCTGCAATCATCATATCTTTTGCTATCTTCAGTGCAGCAACTGCCGTACCACATCTCAAAGCCATGTCAAAAGCCCACGCATTCTCTGCACCTATCTCATACTGCAATTTGATACCAGAGGTCCAAAGTAGATATTCCTTATGTTCCTCGCCTATATATATAATAAGGTCTATCTCCTTCGGATCGACACCAGTCCTTTTAAGACAATCTTTAGCCGCTTGTATTCCCATATAGCAAGTATGGTCCTCCGGTCCCGGTATAGGTTTCTTTATAATCCCAAATTTGGTTCTTATAATCTCCTCGGGTATTCCTGTCTCTCTAGCTATATCTTCAGATGTCATGTACGTTTGAGGAATATAAAGTCCTGTTCCCACAATTCCTACATTAACATTTTTTCTTCCCATTTTTTATCTCCTCCTATAGGTTTTGTTAAGAACTCTATAATTTTCCGATTCACTTCTTCTGCTTTTTCTATAAAAAACATGTGTCCTGCATTACTAAACAATTCTATTTCTGAATTTTCTATTTTTGAATGTAATAAAAGTGCATTTTCATAAGGCACTACTTTATCATCTTTACCTGCCATTATTAAAGTAGGATGCTTAATTAAGTGAATTCTTGCCTCTTCATCAAATGTTAAAGCTGCATAAAGTTGTCTTCTGTAGGCATAAAATGGCTGTGGCTTTTCAAACTTCCATTTCACGATTTGTTCAAACTCATCCTTATGGGTAGAGAGATATTCATCACTAAAATTTAAAGACATAGCAATTCGCAAATTTTCTAATGCATTACGTAGACCGGCGCCATTTAATATAATATTAAGAGTAGACAATGGTATTGGCACAATGTTTGGTCCTCCATAATGAGTAGAACATAGTATCAATCTATCAACAAGGTCAGGGTATTCTAGGGCAAGCTCCTGTGCTATATAACCGCCCATAGAAACCCCAAGTACATGAACTTTTTTAAATCCAAGTTCTGCTACTAAAGCCGCTGTATCATCGGCGAGTAGTTTAATAGAATATTCCATATCTGGCTTCTCAGAATCACCAACACCCCTTAAGTCAAAAACAATAACTTTAAAGTGCTTTTTTAATTCATCTATTTGCTTAAACCACATCCATTTCGAACAACCTAGACCTTCTATTAATACAAGAGGTGAGCCATTTCCATGTATTTCATAGTACAAACTGACATTATTAACTGTGATTTTAGGCATCCCTTAGCCTCCTATTTTTTAATATAATTCCTTTCTATTTACTCCTTAGGTGCGAGCACTGTGGCTACACCATCTAATACAACTTCTCCATTTTGATTGGTACATGTGGTTTTTAATTTAACTCGATTTTTTTCGGGGATAATTTCTATTACTTCTACTTCAGCTTTTATTGTATCGCCAATTCTTACAGGTTTTGTAAATTTTAATTCTTGACCAAGGTAAATAGTCCCTGTTCCTGGTAATTTAGTACCCAACACAGTAGAAATCAATCCAGCTGTTAACATCCCGTGGGCTATTCTTCCCTTAAACATTGTTTTTTCAGCTTCTATTTGGTTGATATGTACAGGATTAAAATCACCTGTAATTCCAGCATACAAATACACATCTGTTTCTGTAATTGTTTTTTCAAAATGGTCTTTGTCACCAACTTTTAGTTCATTAATCGTTTTCCCCATGATATTACCCCTTTCTTTTGTTTTCACATAAATTAATAAAAGCAAAAAAAATGCCAACTATTAATTTCTCTTAAAAATTTCAATAAAATAACTAGTTAAATGCGGATTCTTAAGTATGTTCATCTTAAAAAATTTGCTCACTTAATTTATTTTTAGCGACATCAAAACAAAATCTTTTACCTACTAGAGCTTTTATAACTGTCCTATAATAATACAAAAAAAAGCACAAGAGAGGTATCTCCTGTGCTTTTTAAAATATGTATCATTTCGCTACACTGTATTATTTCACTTCATTATTTTCTTCTAGAATCCCAAATTTTTTTAGTTTCCTATAAAGCCTTGACCTTGGAATTTTTAATATTTCTGCTGCCTGTGACTTGTTATAATTGCATTCTTTTAACGTCTCAAAAATTATCTCTTTCTCAAATTCCTCTAACATTTCTTGTAATCCCGAACCTTTCTTTCTCACTGGCAATTCTTTTTTTAAAATGTAAAGCGGAATATCTGTTTTTCTAATTATATCTCCTTCTGAGTTAACAACCATTCTTTCAATTACATTTCTTAATTCTCTTATATTACCCGGCCAGTCGTATTTTTCTAAGATATCGTATACTTCTTTAGAAACTTTTTTGTATATTCCAGAATTTTGTGTTAAAAGAGATAAAAAGTGGTCTATTAATAACGGAATATCTTCTTTCCTTTCTCTCAATGGTGGAACATTAAGCATTAATACATTTATTCTGTAAAATAAATCACTTCTAAACTTACCTTCTTTAACAAGTTTCGAAAGGTCTTTGTTTGTTGCAGATATCACCCGTACATCAACTTTAATAGGTGCTTTTCCTCCTACTCTCTCGATTTCACCTTCCTGCAATACTCTTAAAAGTTTTGCCTGCATTGTATACGGCATATCACCTATTTCATCTAAAAAAATAGTACCGTGATTCGCAAGTTCAAACTTACCTATTTTACCTCCTTTTTGCGCTCCTGTAAATGCTCCTTCTTCATACCCAAATAGCTCTGATTCCATTAATTGTTCTGGTATAGCAGCGCAATTTACAGTTACAAAGGGATAATCTCTTCTTTTACTTGAATTATGGATAGCGTGAGCAAAAAGTTCTTTTCCTACTCCACTTTCTCCATATATCAGAATATTGGAATCCATATTAGCCATTTTCATAGCTTTTTTCTTACATTCAACTATTGCATCACTTTTTCCAATGATATTTTCCCATGAATACTTAGCACCATGAATTTTTCTTAATGTTTTTTTGTAATGTTCAAGCTCTGTTTCTAAGAGTCTATTTTTTTCTATAAGCTTTCTTAGTTCATTTAAATCTTCAAATAAAATCATTCCAAAACCACCAATTACTTCATCTCCATCCTTTATTGCAATTCTATGTACAATAGCTTCCTTTCCATTGGCAAATTTATGTCTGTAAGCAATTTCATTTTGACCTGTTTTTAAAACAAGAGGGAACCTCGAATTTCGATCCACGTCTAAAACATATTTGTTAATGACCTTGTCCTTTTCCAATCCCAAATAATCTAAAAACGTTTTATTTATCATTCTTATATTGCCTTCCGCATCAAGTATATCAATAGCAATTGGTAACTTGTCAAAAACACTCTCGAACAAAAACTCCATTTCTTCACTAAACAAAAATGATTTATCAATATTTTTTGACATTTTTTCACGCCCCCTAAATAATAAAGGAAGGATGTATCATTTTAGTACATCTTTTGATGTCCATTATACACGTAATCGTTATAAAAAGTCAATAACCCCCGGCACAGCCGAGGGTTATTGACTTGTTTTTTCCATTTTACATCTCCACAATCATTGATATACCCATGCCACCGCCTATGCAAAGTGTAGCAAGACCTAAACGGGAACCTCTTCTTTTCATTTCGTGAAGAAGAGTCACTAAAATTCTCGCTCCACTTGCCCCAATCGGATGACCTAGAGCTATTGCACCTCCGTTTACATTCACTTTCTCCATATCAAAGTTAAGCTCTCTAGCTACTGCTATTGCTTGAGCTGCAAAAGCTTCATTGGCTTCTATAAGGTCAATGTCCTCTATCTTCAAGCCTGCCTTGTCAAGAGCTTTTCTTGTTGAGTAAATTGGACCTAGACCCATTACAGCCGGGTCAACGCCAGCGTAGGCATAAGATTTTATAGTCGCAAGAGGAGTTACGCCCAGCTCTTTTGCCTTATCTCTTGACATAACTACTACTGCAGCCGCTCCATCATTTATTCCAGAAGCATTTCCTGCTGTGACTGTTCCATCCGGCTTGAAGGCAGGTTTTAATTTCGCCAGGTCCTCCATAGTAGTTCCAAATCTAGGATGCTCATCTACCTTAAATTCAATTGGATCTCCTTTCTTCTGAGGAATGGGCACAGGAACAATCTCTTCTTCAAATTTTCCCGCTTTTATGGCAGCCTCAGCTAAGTTTTGACTTCTTAGCGCAAATTCATCCTGTTCCTGCCTTGAAATTTTGTACCTTTCTGCAATGTTCTCTGCTGTTATGCCCATGTGGTACTGATTGAAAACATCCCACAGCCCGTCATAGACCATCTCATCAACAAGCTCTCCAGAAGGCATGTTCATCCTGTAACCCCAGCGGGCATCTCTCAGTAAATACGGAGCTCTTGACATGCTTTCCATACCGCCCGCCACAACTATATCAGCATCCCCTAGCATAACAGCTTGAGCTGCCATAGCCACAGTTCTAAGTCCTGAACCACATACCATGTTTATCGTTGTAGCAGGTACCTCCACAGGAATTCCCGCTTTTACAGCAGACTGCCTCGCAGGATTTTGACCTAAGCCCGCCTGTAATATAATGCCCATGAATACTTCATCTACCTGTTCTGGAGCTACTTTTGCTCTTTTTAATGCCTCTTTTATAACAATTGCTCCTAAGTCCACTACTGGAATTCCAGCCAGGCTTCCTCCAAACTTTCCTATTGCAGTTCTCACTGCACTCACGATTACAGCTTCTCTCATATAAATCCCCCTTTTTAATTTTTATTTATATTCAAAAAATCCTTTACCAGTTTTTCTACCTAAAAAGCCCGCTCTCACCATTTTCTTTAAAAGTGGATGAGGCCTGTATTTAGGATCTCCAAATTCTTGATATAATACTTCCATTATTGCAAGAACTACATCATTCCCTATAAGGTCAGAAAGGGCAAGGGGTCCTATTGGATGGTTTGCCCCCAATTTCATGGCTTCATCAATATCCTCTGCAGAAGCTACTCCATCTGCCAAAACTCCTATAGCTTCGTTTATCATGGGAATCAAAATCCTGTTTACCACGAAACCAGGGGCTTCATTGACTTCAACTGGGGTTTTCCCAAGCTTTTGAGCCAGTTCTTTTACCGTATTGAATGTCTCATCAGAGGTCTTCATCCCTCTTATCACTTCCACCAATTTCATCACAGGTACGGGATTAAAAAAGTGCATGCCTATTACTTTTTCAGGCCTTTGAGTGCTACTTGCTATTTCTGTTATTGAAAGAGAAGAAGTGTTTGTGGCAAGTATTACCTCTTTTCTGCATACGTTATCAAGCTCTCTAAAAATTTCTTTTTTTATCTCCATATTTTCTACAGCCGCTTCAATGACAAAATCAGCTTCCCTAGCTTCGTCAATATCAACAGTGCCTCTTATTCTACTTAACACCTCGTTTTTCTTTTCTTCTGTAATTTTCCCTTTTTCTACATTTCTTTTAAGGTTACTTTCAATAACTCCTAAAGCTCTTTCTACAAATTTCATATCTATATCCCTTACTACAACTTCAAAACCATTTTCTGCAAATACCTGTGCAATTCCCGATCCCATTGTTCCTGCACCAACTACAAATATTTTTTGCATTTTGCATTTCCCTCCTAGAAATTTATTGTAAAAGAGTCAGCTGCCAAAAGGTCAGCCGCCCTTCTTGATAAACATACATAAGTCACTACTACTTTATTACATGCAAATTTTATGCCATCGCCTTTTTCTTGGCCTCTTTTATTTCTTCTATCAGGGCCGGTATTACCTTAAATAAATCTCCGACTATGCCGTAATCGGCTATCTTAAAGATGGGAGCATCGGGATTTTTATTTATAGCAACTATGGTCTTTGCACCACCCATTCCTGCAATATGCTGTATAGCTCCGCTAATTCCACAGGCTATGTAAAGCTTGGGCCTTACAGTTTTCCCTGTCTGCCCTACCTGATGGTCAGAAGAAATCCACCCCGCCTCCACCGCAGCGCGGGAAGCACCTACAACCCCTCCCAGCACTTCCGCCAGCTCTTCAATCAATTTAAATCCTTCCGGTCCCCCTACTCCCCTTCCTCCAGATACAATAATATCTGCTTCTTCTAAATTTACCTTTTGCCTTGCCTCTTTTATTATACTGATAATCTCTGTCCTTATATCTTTTTCTTCTATCACTGGTTTTATTTCAATTACTTCTCCCCTGCGCCCTTCATCCATCAAAGCTTTCTTCATAACGCCAGGCCTTATTGTTGCCATTTGGGGCCTTCTTTCGGGACAAATTATTGTAGCGATTAAATTTCCGCCAAATGCAGGCCTTATCTGCAAAAGAAGGCCATTTTCATCTATATCAAGTGCTGTACAGTCTGCCGTAAGTCCTGTGCGCATTCTCGCTGCAATTCTCGGTGCCAAATCCCTTCCTATATAGGTAGCGCCGTATAAAATAACCTCTGGCTTTAAGCTATTCGCAAGGTCACATATGACTTTTGTGTAGGCATCCGTGGTGTAGTTTTTAAGAAGAGGATGATCTATGACATACACTACATCAGCACCGTATTTTATCAATTCCTCTGCCAGCCCTTTTACTTCATATCCTACCAAAACAGCACAAGCCTTTACACCTTTTTTATCTGCAAGTCTTCGAGCCTCTCCCAATATCTCTAAAGAAACATTCATGAGTTTCTGTTCTCTTTGCTCAACAAACACCCATATATCTTTATATTCGCTCATTTTTCCAGCCTCCTTCATATAAGATGTTTTTCAACTAATCTCTGAACGAGGTTTTGTACACATTCTTTTACATTGCCTGTAAAAATCTCTCCTGCTCTCTCTGTCTCAGGGGTTGTAGTGGCTATAACTCTAGTCGGCGAACCCTTAAGTCCCACTTCCTGAGGGTCAATTCCCAATTCTGAAGCAGTTACAATTTTTACTTCTTTTTCTCTATAGGCTTCAAATATTCCCTTTATTGAAGGATATCTTGGAGTGTTAAGTTCCTTAGTTGCCGTGAGAAGCACAGGCATCTTAACTTTTATCACTTCGTAGCCATCTTCAAGTGTCCTTTTGACAATAAGGGAATCCCCTTCAACTTTTATCTCTTTAACGTATGTCACTTGAGGAATACCAAGCTGTTCAGCCAGCTGCGGTCCCACTTGAGCTGTGTCGCCATCTATAGCCTGTCTTCCACAAAATACTAAATCATACTCCAGTTTTTTAATCATCGTTGCCAAAGTTTTGGCAGTTGCACAAGTATCGGCACCTGCAAATGCCTTATCAGAAAGGAGATAAGCCTCATCGGCTCCCATCGCAAGGGCTTCTCTTAAAGCTTCTTCTGCCTGTTGTGGCCCCATAGTGATGACTGTAACCTTCCCTCCATACTTTTCTCTGATTCTTATAGCTTCTTCCAAAGCATTTTTATCCTCCGGATTTATTATACTTGGCACTCCTTCTCTTATGAGAGTCTTTGTGACAGGGTCTATCTTCACTTCACTTGTGTCAGGCACCTGCTTTATGCAAACAATAATGTTCATGATAGTTCCCTCCTTACATCTTTAAAATATTTGAAGCAATGACCATTTTCTGAACTTCTGATGTACCTTCATATATTTCCGTAATCTTTGCATCCCTCATAAGCCTTTCTACAGGATAATCTTTTGTATAGCCGTAGCCGCCAAAAATTTGCACCGCTTTAGTAGTAACCTCCATAGCCGTCTCTGAGGCAAAAAGTTTTGCCATTGCGGCTTCCATGCTGTAACTTAAGTTGTTTTCCTTTCTCCAGGCAGCATAATAGACAAGATGTCTGGCTGCACTCACCTTTGTTGCCATCTCGGCAATATACCACTGCAACCCTTGAAATTTCCCTATAGGCCTTCCAAACTGTTGCCTTTCCTTTACATATTTTATAACTTCATCCAAAGCTGCCTGAGCAATTCCTAGAGCTTGAGCACCAATGCCTATTCTCCCACCATCTAAAGTCACCATAGCTATCTTAAATCCTTCCCCTTCTTTGCCGAGCAAATTTTCTTTTGGCACTATACAGTCTTCAAAAACCAGTTCTGCCGCCCTTGAACCCCTTATCCCCATCTTCTCTTCTATTTTACCTATAGAAAAACCCGGAAAGCCTTTTTCTACAATAAAGGCACTTATCCCTTTAGCTCCTTGAGATTTATCTGTCTTAGCAAAAACTATATATACATCCGCCACACCACCATTGGTAATGAAGATTTTACAGCCGTTTAATACATAATGGTCCCCTTCTAACGTAGCAGTTGTTTGAATGCCTGCTGCATCAGTTCCAGCGTTAGGCTCTGTCAAAGCAAAAGCCCCTAATTTCTCCCCTCTTGCAAGTGGTACAAGGTATTTTTCTTTTTGCTCTTTTGTTCCCCACTGGAAAATAGGAAAACATGCTAGTGATGTATGGGCAGAAAGTATCACCCCTGTAGCTGCACAAGCGCGAGATATTTCTTCAACAGTGATGATGTAACTTATGTAATCTCCTCCTGCTCCTCCATATTCCTTTGGATAGGGAATCCCCATCATATCGGCATTCGCCATTTTTTTAACGTTATCCCATGGAAACTCCCCTGTTCTATCAATTTCTTTTGCGCGTGGCATAATCTCCTTCTCTGCAAATTCCCTCACTACTTTTCTCACCATCTCTTGTTCTCTGGTAAAAGAAAAATCCATATACACTCCTCCTTTTTGATATTTTTTTAACATTCTAGGGTACAGTGAGGGGCATTCCCCTCATCTTCCTTCAAATTTAGGAGCTCTCTTCTCTAAAAAAGCTGCCATGCCCTCTTTTTGATCCTGTGTACCAAAACACATGGCAAAAGCATTGGCCTCATATTCCATGCCTGAATCGATATCAACTTCGAGGCTTTTGTTTATAGCTTCTTTAGCCAGTGATACTGCCACAAGCCCTTTTGACATTATCTTTTTTGCAATACCATAAGCTTCCTCTAAAAGTTTATCTTGTTCTACTACTTTTGAAATAAGGCCTATTCTCAAAGCCTCCTCTGCATCTATCATATCTCCAGTGTATATGAGTTCTTTCGCTTTTGAAACACCTACAATTCGAGGTAGCCTCTGCGTACCACCAAATCCCGGTATAATTCCAAGTCCTACTTCTGGCTGACCAAATTTTGCATTACGACTTGCAATCCTTATATCGCAAGCCAAAGCAAGTTCACATCCTCCTCCAAGAGCGTATCCATTCACAGCAGCAATGACTGGCTTCTTCACAAGTTCAATCTTTCTAAATACCTTCTGACCTAACTCAGCAAACTTTTTCGCCTCAAATACGCTCATGTCCTTCATTTCAGAAATATCTGCTCCTGCCACAAATGCCTTTTCTCCTGCACCAGTTATAACTATAACTTTTACCCCATCGTCATTTTGCAAAACTTCTAAAACATTTTCTAATTCTTCAAGAGTCTCTGTGTTTAATGCATTTAAAGCCTTTGGCCTGTTAATTGTGATTGTGGCAATCCCCTTTTCAATTTTCACTTCTATGTTTTTATATTCCACCAAAGTCACCCTCCTTTTGAGTTTTCGCTTTTAATATTTTATGCAAAAATCATGCCAAAATAAAAAGTAGATGGACATTTCATCCATCTACTTTCACTGTTTCCCCTTTAAGCTTTTTAAATAGCTCTTCTTCATTCAATCTGTAAGATATGGTAAAAAGACTGTCGCTCAAGTGGACATTCTCTAAAATTACATCGTCGGGCACTTTTAAATCTATTGGTGAAAAATTCCATATAGCCTTAATCCCAGCTTTTACTAATCTGTCAGCAGTGTACTGGGCATTGTCTTTGGGAATACACAGTATTGCTATATCTATGTGGTTGTTAGCTATGAATTCTTCCACTTTTTCTACATCCATTACCTCTACATCTCTTATCTTCAATCCAAACAGCCTTGGGTTTATGTCAAATATGCCTTTTAAATTGAATCCAGACTTCTCAAATCGAGTATAATTGGCAATCGCTTGTCCTAAATTGCCAGCGCCTATTATGATAGTGTTATAGGTTTTGTCAAGGCCTAAAATTTTGGTCAGATTATTGTAAAGCTCCTCAACATTATAGCCATATCCTTGCTGGCCAAAACCTCCGAAATTATTGAGGTCCTGCCTTATTTGAGAAGCAGTAACGCCCATTCTCTCGCTGAGCTCTTTTGAAGAAATCCTCTTTATATCATTTTTTAAAAGTTCCTCTAAGCACCTGTGATATCTTGGGAGCCTTCTTATAACGGCCATAGATACTATAGTTTTTTTGCTCACTGTCCTCACCTCATTCTACTATGTATTTGAAATTATACAACATTGTAAATTTCTTGTCAATGAAACAAAAACATAGTAGAATATGAGGAATTATTAAAATTTTTTATGGCCGTTATAAAAAATTTATAACTACTGGGTCTTTGGCTCCCATTTATTGTATTCGGTATTCATTATCACAATGTCTACTCTCCTGTTTAACCTCCTGTGCTCTTCCGAATCATTAGGAACGATAGGTCGGTATTCCCCATATCCTACCGCAGAAATTCTCTGGGGCTCTATTCCAACTTCGTTTACCAATATTTTCACTACAGTAGTGGCTCTTATCACAGAAAGCTCCCAGTTAGAGTCAAATTTTTGGTTGTGTATAGGAAGGTCATCAGTAAACCCTTCCACTCTTATATAGTTAGGCAAATTTTTCAACATTTTTCCTATTTTTATTAATACTTCTTTTTCCTCGGGATGGACATCTGCAGAACCGAGGTCAAAAAGCAACGTGTCCTGCAAGCTCACTACAAGTCCTCTTTCATCCCTATAGGTGGATACCATTCCCTGGAGATTGCTCTCTTTTATAAAAGCCTGAAGCTGAGCCTGCACTTCCCCAAGATTGTCCTTATTTTCCGCATTGCCCGGAACTACGCTTTTGCCGCTGTACTTTCCTAGTATATAATTTGTACCTGTAAAAGTCTTGCTCAAAGAACCGGCAAGCTGTGCAAATTTAGCCGCGTTTAACGTGCTCATGGTGTACATGACTATAAAAAATATGAGAAGCAAAGTTATCATATCAGAATAAGTGAGAAGCCATCTCTCATGATTCGGTTTGGATTCATCTTCCAATCTCCTCATTTAACTCCACTCTGCCTTTCTCTGTTATTGTGCCTCTCTTATCGTTAGTGATGAAAGTCAAAAGCTTTCTCTCAAGGATTCTCGGGTTTTCACCCGCCTGCAGTGAAAGGCTGCCTTCTAATATAAGCTCTCTCTCCGTAGTTTTTATCTTTGCCTTGTTTTTTAATTTCTGGGCAATTGGAAGCCAGAAAAGGTTGGCAGAGCTAACGCCGTACAGCGTAGCAATAAAAGCCATGGCTATTGCAGGCCCCAGTTTTTCTGGCTCACTTATGCTGCTCAAAACGTGAACAAGTCCCATAACTGTACCTATAATTCCCATGGTAGGCGCGTAACCGCCCGCCGCCTCAAAAATGCCTGCCTCTTTTTTGGCCTGCATGTCTTCCATATAAATCTTATTTTCCATCGTGGTCTTAATAAGCTCCATGTCAGAACCGTCTACCACCAGCTCAAGGCATTCTTTCAAAATAGGATCAAACTTATTTATCTCTTCAGACTCTATCTCAGATTCAAGGCTCAAAAGCCCTTCACTTCTAGCTTTTTGCGCAAGATAGGTAAAATATTTTATTATCTCCATGTAATTTTCCTTTTCATCTTTAAAGGCTTTCACCAAAAGCGCGGGAACCTTTTTTATATCCTCTAAAGAATATGAAGTTATAGTAGCTCCAATAGTACCCCCAAACACTATCAAGGCTGCAGAAACTCCTAACAAAGAACCAATTGTTCCGCCTTCAAGAGTAAAAGCATAGACTAAAGACCCTACACCAATTATAATACCCACTATTGTCGCAATGTCCAATTTCATCACCTTCCATCTCAAAAATGAGCTCATTATTCTTTATCGACAAATTTTGAAAAAAAGTTAGCCTTTCACACTTTCGCAAAACAAATTTTTTTGGTATATTTAATATGACGAACAGGAGGTCTTAACCATGGCAGTAATAACTGTAAATAACCTCACAAAAAGTTACGGTGTCGATATAATTCTACAAAATATTTCTTTTATAGTCAACGAAGGCGACAAAATAGGAGTAATTGGAGAAAATGGGGCTGGAAAATCCACTTTATTTAACATACTAGCAGGCACGCTTGAACCTGACAGTGGAAGTATTTTTGTCTCTGCCAATAAAATTGGATATTTGAAGCAAAACACTTTGATTGACTCAGAAAAGAGCATATATGAAGAAGTAAAATCTGTTTTTGCAGAAATATTTCAGTTGGAAAATAAAATCAAAGCTTTAGAAGAAAAGATATCTAATACTAAAGACCATAATTTGCTTGAGAAACTTTTTGAAGAATACTCTTTTTTAATGGACAAATACAATGAACTGGAGGGTTATTCTGTAGAAAGCAAGGTAAGAGGAGTGTTAAATGGACTGGGGTTTGATATGTCCCAATTTGATACACCTGTATCAAATTTAAGCGGGGGACAAAAGACCCGTTTGATGCTTGCCAAAATACTTCTTCTCAATCCAGATGTACTACTTTTAGACGAACCTACCAATCATCTGGACATAAGGTCTTTAGAGTGGCTTGAACAATACCTAAAATTTTATTCTGGCACTCTGCTCATAATATCTCACGATAGGTACTTTTTAGACAAAGTAGTAAACAAAATATTCGAAATTGAAAATCATCACTTAAAAGTGTACGAAGGCAATTACACAGAATATTTAAAAAAGAAAAAAGAAGAGGTACAAGCGAAATTAAAAGCTTATGAAGAGCAGCAAAAAGAGATAAAGCGAATCAAATCAATAATAGAAACTCAAAGAAACAGAAGAACAGAAAAATCAGTAAAAATGGCCCAGAGTAAGGAAAAACTCTTAGAAAAAATGGAAATAATAGAAAAGCCTTTTTTGAATAAAAATTCTATAAAGCTGAAGTTCAATTTCGATATAGAGAGCGGAAACGATGTGTTAACTGTTAAAAATCTCTCTTTGAAATTTGACAGGCCTGTTTTTTCGAATGTCTCTTTTGATGTGAAAAAAGGAGAAAAAATTGCTCTTCTAGGTCCAAACGGAGCAGGAAAGACCTCTCTTTTAAGAATTATAGCAGGTGAAATTAAAGAATTTGAAGGAGAAATAAAATTTGGAACAAACGTAGTGACAGGCTATTATGAGCAGGAATTTAAGAGTTTAAACCCAGAAAAAACGGTGCTGGATGAAATATGGGATGAAAACCCATATCTCACACAGACAGAGGTAAGAACTTTACTCGCATCTTTTCTCTTCAAAGATGAAGAAGTTTTCAAAACTGTGGCCTCTTTAAGCGGCGGAGAAAAAGCAAGACTTGCTCTTCTTAAACTCCTCTTATCAAAAGCTAATTTTCTGTTGCTGGATGAACCTACAAACCACTTGGACTTAAAAGCAAAAGAAGTCCTAGAAGAATCTTTACTGGGTTATTCGGGAACAGTGTTATTCGTATCCCATGACAGATATTTTATAGATAAAATCGCAACAAAAGTAATGATACTAAGTGCTGAAGGGGTAGAAGTGTACCTTGGCAATTACAGTTACTATATAGCAAAGAAGCAGCAATTAGAAGTACAACAAGAGGAACCACCCAAAAAGACAAAAACACAAATAAAAAATGAACGTCAAAAAGAAAGGCTTTTAAGGCTTAAACTAAAAGAACAGAGAGAATACCTCAAAAACCTTGAAAATTCAATCTATCAGGCAGAAGACAGATTAAAAGAACTGGAAGAAAAAATGTGCAATGTAGAAATTTATAAAACGGGAGAAATTGTAGAAATACAGAAAGAATACACTGCCCTAAAAGAAAAACTAGAAGAAATGTACAGGGAATGGGAAAAATTAAGCGGGTAAAACCCGCTTAATACCCCTTGTGAAGGTCCACAATATTTTTAAGAGGCTTTCCTTCTTTATATGCTTTTAAGTTGTACCTTAATATCTCCATTGCCCTCTTCATATAGTGAGGAGTCACCCCTGCAGTGTGAGGAGTGATTATCACATTTTCCATCTCCCACAAAGGGCTTTTTTCACTCAAAGGCTCTTCTTCAAAAACATCAAGAGCTGCTCCACCTATAGTGCCTTTCTGCAATGCTTCAATAAGCTCTTCTTCTTTTACCACCTTGCCCCTTCCGACATTTATAAAAATAGCTTCTTTTTTCATCCTTTCAAAGACATTTTTCCCTATCAAGTGATACGTCTCCTTGGTAAGGGGGAGTATTGATATGACATAGTCAGCCTCTGAAAGGATGTCACATTCACCAATAGAAGTATACATCTTCTCTACATAAGGAGAGGGTCTACCTGAACTGCGTACCCCATATATTTTCATTCCAAACTCTTTTAAAAGCCTTGCAATCTCTTCCCCTATGCTGCCAACTCCTATGATGAGAGCTATTTTCCCTGTCAATTCTGATACTCTCACTGACCTATCCCATACTTTTTTAAGTTGATTCCTCAAAAATACGTGCAAACTCCTCTCAAACATGAGCATGTAACCTAATACCTGCTGAGAAATTTGGTATTTATGTACATCTCTCGAATTTGTCACGACGACTCCTTTTTCTCTCAGCTTCTCAAAAGGCAATGTATCAGCTCCAGCGCTTAAAAGGTGAATCCATTTGAGGTTTGGTGCTTTGTCTACTGCCTCTTCTCTAAACTCAAAATCAAAGCTAATGATTATCTCGGCATCTTTGTAGTCTTCCTCTTTCACTTCTTCCGCAGGAACTACTCTATACCCTTCCATCACCCTCCTAATCTCCTCAATATAATCCTCTTTCACCTTCGTAAAAAGCAAAATATTCTTCATTTCAAATTCCCCCTCTATTTATTTTTAATAAATTTTTTTCTCATTTCATTCCAGTAAATGAAATGAAATATAGTTAAGCACAATATCCACAGAGTTATCCACAAACAGAAAAACTCAAAATTTCTGTTTTATCGACAGTTTTCCCCAATTCTAACAATCACTTTCCCCAATTTTGAGATATGGAATGGCATTTAAATCCATCCCTGAAAATTTTCCTTTTACAAAATCGTAATAGGCAGCTGCAGCTATCATTGCACCGTTGTCTGTGCAATAAATTTTTTCAGGATAATAGACAGAAAGCCCAAACTTTTTCGCATCCTCTTCTAATTTTTGCCTTAAGAAGCCGTTAGAAGCAACACCTCCTGCTATGGAAACTTTGCTGACATTTTTAAACCTCGCTGCCTCCACCAATTTTTTCACCAAAACCTCCACTATATTTCTCTGGAAGCTGGCGGCAACGTCATAAATATTTACTTCTTCTCCCTTTTGCTTCTGCCTGTTGAGGTAATTCAAAACAGCAGTCTTTACCCCGCTAAAACTGAAATCAAAATTTCCTTCTTCCATAAAAGACTTTGGAAACTCGATCGCCTCCATATTCCCAAGCTTTGCAGCTTTTTCAATAGCCGGACCTCCGGGATATCCCAATCCCAACGCCCTAGCCACCTTATCAAAAGCTTCTCCAGCTGCATCATCCAAAGTTTTCCCCATTACCTCATATTCCCCATAGTCCTTCACATAAACTATATGGCTGTGTCCACCAGATGCTACAAGACAAACAAAAGGCGGCGTTAAATTACCACCTATATAATTTGCCGCAATGTGCCCGTCAATGTGATTAACTCCGATGAAAGGTTTCCCTTTAGCATAGGCTAAAGCTTTACCGTAAGATAAACCAACTAAAAGAGGGCCTACAAGCCCTGGCCCGTATGTAGCGGCTATTGCATCCACTTCATCAAGACTTAGCTTCGCCTCATTGAGCGCTTCTTCTACCACAAATGAAATCGCTTCAATGTGCTTTCTTGATGCAATTTCAGGCACCACACCGCCGTACTTTTTGTGCACATTTATTTGAGAGTATATGACATTTGAAAGCACTTCTTTTCCGTTTTTCACAACCCCCGCAGCCGTTTCATCGCAGGAAGTCTCTATTCCTAAAATTACAATGTCTTTCGCCATTTCCACCACCACTACAAATCGTATTTCCACATCACTATAGCATCTTCATTGTTATCCTGATAATATCCTTCCCTTCTGCCTAAAACTTTAAAGCCGAACTTTTTATAGAGGTTTTGGGCAACTAAGTTAGACTCTCTAACTTCAAGCGTCATAGAGGTAATACCGTTTTTCTTAGCAAGGTCAATCAACCCTTCCATTAATCTGCTTCCTATTCCTTTACCTCTGTACTCTGGATGAACCGCTATGTTTGTTATATGCCCTTCATCCAGCACCACCCAAAAGCCAGCGTATCCCACAACTTTTTTATCAACCTCTGCCACTATATACCTTGCACAGCTGTTCTTTGTAACCTCTCCCACAAAAGCTTCTCTAGACCATGGTGTAGTAAAACTCAACTTCTCTATCTCCATCACTTCATCTATATCATCTTCTGTCATCGGCCTTATAATAACTTCCATCAATTAACTCCCCTCGCCCCCAAATCGAATCTCCGCAGCAGACTTCCTTATATAAACAGGCTTAAAATCGAAAAAGTTTATTATTTCGTTTTTCTTTATCTTTAAGACAGCGATCTCTCCTAAAGAAGAAGCCCTTGCCATGTTGTCTTTATCCTTAGCAAATAAAACTCTATCTCCCAATATTTCATAGATACTATCCTTATAGACGTTTACTCCTTCTCCCACAAATAAAACTTTATCGGAATAATTCTCAACAATCTTAGAAATCTCTTCTATGGAATAGACATCTTGCTTTTCAATCACCTCAAAATCTTTTCCCCTAACCAGCATTCCGTATACCTGCCCATTTAAAGCATCCAGTATTGGGCAAATCAATCCATCAAACTCACTAACATTGTATGCTAAAGACAGAAGAGAAGACACTCCTACCACAGGGATGTTAAGTGCATGAGCCAATCCCTTTGCTGTTGCTGCTCCAATTCTTAAACCTGTAAAAGATCCTGGTCCTTCAGAGACAGCTATATGAGTGATGTCTCTTATTGAAACACCGCACCTTTTTAAAAGTTCATCTATCATTGGCATCAAAATTACAGAATGCTTAAGGTAGTTTATTGAATACTCGCCAACTATCCCGTTATCATCCACCAATGCCACTCCAGCCGTCCTGGAAGAAGACTCAATTGCCAAAACCTTCATCAATCCATCTCCTTTAGCAGTTCTTCATATCTTTTCCCAAAAGCGTTTAAAGTTATAATTCTCAAATCCTCCTCTTCACCTTTTTCAATGAGCACTTCTAGCCTCTCCTTTGGAATAAGAGGCCCCAGCCTTTCTGGCCACTCAACTGCGCACACCGCTTCATTATAAAAATATTCTTCATATCCTATCTCGTAAAGCTCAGCGTAATCGTCAATCCTGTAAAGGTCAAAATGATAAAATTTCTCTCTTCCATGGTATTCATTGACCAAAGTAAAGGTAGGACTTGTCACTTCACCTTCAATACCTAATCCCTTCCCAATCCCCTTTGCAAAAACCGTCTTCCCGCTGCCCAAATCTCCATAGAGAAGCACTATATCTCCTTTTTTTAACAATTTCCCAAGCTTTTCCCCTAAATTTTTGGTATCTTCCATGCTCTTTGAGATGTATTTTTTCATCTGCCCTGTCACCTCATACAGCTTATAACTTTATTATATACTAACTTCATAAAAAATAAAAACCCTCATGGAAGAGGGTTAAACTAAGCTTTAAAAAGTGGAGAAATCTTTTTGTAAATCAAAAATGTAATCGCAGAAATGACAAAGCCTTTTAAAAGGTTAAACGGAAAAATCCCATAAGCTATCAAAGTCTTTAAATCCACAATCCTTTTATTCGCCATCTTACCCATCCCTATTATGGCATCCATAGGAAATCCCATGACCTTCTGGTACAAGGGCAAAAACACGTAATAATTGAGTAAAGAAGCAGAAACTGACATCACCAAGGTCGCAACAGCCATCGCTATTAAAGCAGTTTTGCGAGTTTTATTGAGGTGATATATTAAACCGGCAGTTGCCACAAAAATAGCTCCCACTGTAAAGTTGGCTATTTCTCCAATACCTCCTGATTGAGTAATTGTTGCGTGCAGTATGTTTTTTATAAGCTCCACCATCACCCCATACAAAGGTCCAATCGCAAAAGAAGCTACCAGTGCAGGTATATCGCTCAAGTCAAGCTTCAAAAACCCCGGAAATAGCGGCACCTGAAATTCTAAGTACATCAAGATAAAAGCTGTAGCTGAAAGAAAACCTACCTTTACTAAAGCTTGTGTTTTAACTTTTTCCATAAATACACCTCCAACTTTTGCTTTTTCTATTAAAAAACCCCTGAAGACAAATCTTCAGGGGTTTTTTACAAATAATTTACACAAATAGGCACAAAAAAGTAAATCTTCTCCCATCCGGACTTTTACCGTCGGCCTCGGAATTTCACCGAGTCAACCGCATATGCGGCTCGCAGGCTTTCACTGCCGGTCGGGAATTCCACCCTGCCCCGAAGATTTTACTTTCAATCAAATATTCAATTGGTTATTTTTATTTTCTCACCTTTCTATTTGTTTGTCAATAGTTTTACAAAATTTTTTCTACAGGGTTATCACAGTCCCTGCTTTGCCTTCTAAAGCCTCTACGGCTTTATCCAGAGAAGTTATTATTGCGCGCCTTCCCACTTTTGACTTTGCGAATCTAACTGCAGCCTTTACTTTGGGATACATGCTGCCAGGAGCAAAATGTCCCTCTTCCATGTACTTTATAGCCTCTTCAACTGTCATCCTGTCCAAAAACTTTTGATTTGGCTTGTTGTAATTTATTGCAACTTTTTCTACAGCTGTTAAAATCAAGAGCACATCTGCATCTATATCCTCTGCCAATTTTTCAGAAGCCAAATCTTTGTCAATTACTGCTGCAACTCCTTTTAATTTGCCATTCTCTCTAATAACCGGAATTCCTCCTCCTCCCACTGTTATAACTATTACGCCATTTTTCTCTAGCAATTTTATCGTGTTAATTTCCACTATTTCTTTAGGGTCAGGGGAAGGAACAACTCTCCTATAGCCCCTTCCACTATCTTCCACCATCTCATAGCCTTTTTCTCTCATGAGTATTTCTGCTTCTTCTTTTGTGTAAAAAGGCCCAATCGGCTTAGTAGGCTTTTTAAATGCAGGATCGTTTTTATCAACTACCACCTGAGTTATTACAGTAGCAACTTCTTTTTTTATATTTCTCTCCTTCAACACTTCTCCCAAAGCCTGCTGTATCATATAGCCTATCATTCCCTGGCTTTCTGCGCCACACACATCAAAAGGCATTGCAGGTACAATCTTCGATGCCACTTCATTCTGTATCACTATGTTGCCCACCTGAGGCCCATTTCCATGGGTTATAACTATGGAATATCCTCTTTCAATAATATCAGCAAGATACCCAGCTGTCCTCCTCACGACTTCCATCTGCGCCTCTGCAGTAGGAGGGGTGTTCACATCCTGCAGGGCGTTGCCTCCTAAAGCCACAACAACTCTCTCTCTCATACCTTTCTCCCCTAAGTTTAAATTAAAGCAAAGTAGCAATCAGAACAGCCTTAATGGTGTGTTTTCTATTCTCTGCTTGGTCCCAAACTCTTGATTGCTTGCCTTCTATAACCTCAAAAGTGACTTCCTGCCCTTTTACCGCCGGTAAGCAATGCAAGAATATCGTGTCATCTCTTCCTGTCTTTTTCATCATTTCTTCATTCACCTGATATGGCCTTAAAAGCCTTTCCCTTTCCTCTGCCTTTGCTTCTTCTCCCATTGAAGCCCACACGTCAGTATAGATGGCATCTGCTCCTTCAAGACCTTCTCCAGGTACACTTGTGAGTTCGAAAGTTCCTCCATTTTCTGCGGCCATATCTTTAATTTCCTTTATAAAGGACTCCGAAGGCCAGAGCTCCTTTGGTGAATTTATCACATAGTGCATGCCCATTTTTGCACAACCTATAGCCAGAGTATTAGCCATATTGTTTCTTCCGTCTCCTACAAATACAAGTTTTCTTCCCTTTAAACTGCCAAATTCCTCTTCTATTGTCATCAAATCGGCTAACACCTGAGTTGGATGATACTCATCAGTCAAACCATTGTATACAGGGACCCCGGCATACTTAGCTAGGATCTCCACTGTCTCCTGCTTGAAACCTCTGAACTCTATCGCATCAAACATTCTGCCTAAAACTCTTGCGGTGTCCTCAATTGACTCTTTTGCCCCTAACTGTATGTCATCTGTAGACAGAAATACCGGATGCCCTCCTTCTTCTCCAAAGGCAGTCTCAAAAGCACAACGAGTTCTCGTTGACCTTTTTTCAAATATCAAAGCAATAGTCTTACCTACAAACCTCTGATGCACTATTCCAGCCTTTCTCTCCGCCTTTACCTGTTTCGCAATGTCCAAAAGATACCTTATCTCCTGTGGAGTGTACTCTTTTAAAGTAAGAAGACTTCTACCCTTTAAATTGAATGCCATAGCCATCCTCCTTTTGTAAATTTGCCTTAAAATATTTTATCTTATCCTCAATCCTTTAGTCAAGCTTTTTTAGATTTCCTCTCTTAAAAGAGGCATAGACATGCATCTGGGCCTCCCCGCCCTCTGACAAGCTCAGAACCCTCTATTTCCACCACTTTTATACCGTGCTCTCTCAAAGTCGTGTTAGTTATTTCATTCCTGTTATAAGCCATCACAACCCCTGGAGCAATAGCCAATGTATTAGTACTGTCATTCCACTGTTCTCTCGCCCCTGTTATTTCATCACCTCCCCCGCTCTCTATTAGAGTCACTTTATCAAGCCCCAAAGAATTCTCCAGAACTTTTACAAAATTTTCTTCTGCTTTAACCTTTATTTTCCCATTTTCTCCTCTAGTTATTGTGTACACTTTTAATTTTTCCTTTATGCTCGGGTATATTAAGAATTTGTCCACATCCACCATCGTAAAAACTGTATCCAAATGCATAAAAGTTCTCTTCTTAGGTATTTCAACGGCAATAATTTTTTCAACCTCTCCTCTCTCTAAAAGAAAGGATGAAACTTCTTCCACAGCGTGAGGAGATGTCCTCTCACTTATGCCAATTGCCACAACTTTTTTGTTTAAAACTAGTATGTCTCCCCCTTCAATTGGATAATCTGCCCTGTAATCGTACAGCATTTGATTCTGATTTCCCCTGAACTCCTTGGAATATTTGAAGACGTACTTTACAAGCATTGCCTCCCTTTTTCTAGCATTTGTCTTCATGCTGCTTACCACTATCCCATCCCCTATAACTGCTGCAGGGTCCCTCATAAAATAGCAGTTGGGCAGAGGAGGAATGAAAAAAGGAGAATCTTCGTACACATAGTCTACCAGAGTTTGAGGCTTTATTTCAGAAAGCTCTTTTCTCAAAAGCCCGGCGATAGCATAGTGTACCAGCTCTTTTGGACTTTTTTCTCTCAAAAAGTTTGTAATTGTTTTCTTAATCTCCAGAGAGGTATTCATGTAAGAGACAAGGTCGTATATAAAAAACTCTTTTATTCCATCATCCTCTAACACTTCTTCAAGCAACTCTTCCAGGTAGTATACAGTAACTCCATTTTCCTTTAAGGTCTCTGCAAATCTGTCATGCTCTTCCTGTATCCTTTTAAGCCATGGGATGTCGTCAAATAAAAGCTCATTCAAAAACTCTGGAGTAAGTCTTTCTAATTCTTTACCGGGCCTGTGGAGAAGCACTGCTTTCAATTTCCCAACTTCTGAATTGACCTGTAACTGCAACCTCGCTACCCCCTCTACATCTTTCCTCAGCATATAGTATAAAGCATTAACTGGACTTTTGCAATTTAACCCGATAAATTAGTGTAAACGTTTTGTATAAAAATAATCTGAAGGTTTAAATAATTATTCAAACTGCATACTAAAGGTAGAAAAAACGGCAAAATTTCAGAAAACAGCTGAATAAAAATAAATATTCGGCAAAGTTCATGAATAAAAAAATTTTTTTAAGAATAAATTTGTAATAAAAAGGGTGACATTTCAATAAAATGCCACCCTTTTTATTCAGGCTTTATGTACCAGCTTTCCATTTATAAAGACGTACTTGGTTTTAGTTTTAACTTCAAGGGGATGCCCATCAAAGACCACAATATCAGCATCTTTGCCCTTTTCAATTGACCCTACCCTGTCGTCAATGCCGAGTATTTTAGCAGGATTTATGGTTATAGCCTTTAAAGCTTCCATTTCATCCATTCCATCTTTGACAGCTAAAGCCGCGCAAAGCGTCAGATAGTTTATAGGAATTACAGGATGGTCTGTCATTATAGCGACAAGAAGGCCGGCTTTAGACAGAACCCCTGCCGTCTTGAAGCTTAAATTCACAAGCTCAACTTTTGACCTCTCTGAAAGAGAAGGTCCCACAATTACCTTTGCATTTTCCTTCACTAATTCATCTACAATCAAATGCCCATCAGTGCAGTGGTCAAGCGTTATATCGATATTAAACTCTTTTGCAATTCTCAAAGCAGTAAAAATATCATCTGCTCTATGGGCATGAGCTTTTAGCGGAATTTCCCTCTTTAAAACTTTCACCAAAGCCTCAAGGCCTAAGTCCCTTTCGGGTTTTTTGTCTTCATCCTCTTTTTCCATCTTCTCCATGTATTCCTGTGCCCTCACAAGAGCCTGCCTGAGCAATGCAGCCACAGCCATTCTTGTGGTGGGCATTTTGTGCTGTTCATTATACGTAACCTTGGGATTTTCTCCAAAGGCAACTTTTATGGCTGCCGGCTCTTTCACAATCATGTCGTCTATCCTTTTGCCATAAGTCTTTATGACAGCAAACTGACCTCCAATTACATTTGCGCTTCCGGGACCTGTTGCAACAGTTGTAACCCCCGCCTGATAGGCTTCCTCAAAATACTTATCCATCGGATTTACCCCGTCAATTGCTCTTAATTGAGGTGTTACAGGGTCTGTTGCTTCATTTCCATCTGCCCCTTCAAAGCCGACTGCGTTTTCCCACATGCCCAAATGAGTGTGAGCATCGATGAGTCCTGGCATCACGGTAAGCCCTGTAACATCTATCACTTCCGCATCGAGCGGAGCTATTAGGTCTTCCCCTACATCAACAATTTTATCACCATCTATAAGCACATCTCCCTTCTCATAAACCTTCCCAGTCATTGTGTAAACTCTTCCGCCTTTTAAAAGGTACATATAATTCCCCCCTGTTTTTGTAATACAATAACAATTATACCACAAGAAAATCTATTTATGAAATCCTTATCTCATATCCTTCTCAATTTCTCAATAATCACATCTCTTTTATACACTCCTGCCAAAAACAATACTAGCGCTACAATGGCCACTAAGCCAGCCATAAGATAATTTTTACTTCCCAAATTTGACCCTATATAGGCAGAAAAGAATATGCCCGGCAGCCTTGCAAAAAGAGTTATTATAAAGAAATTGTAAAACTTAACAGGAGTAATGCCAGCGATGTAAGAAAGAGCATCCTTTGGCATTCCTGGAAGGAAAAATAACAAAAACAAAACTATTTCTCCTTTAGGGTTGTTTATAATATAGTCAAATTTTTTAAGTTTCTCCTCCGACACAATGTTTTTCACAAAATCATATCCCAAAATCCTAGCAATTGAAAAGCAAATAAGAGAGCCTAGTGTAATGCCTATTACAGAGTACAAAGTCCCTAAAATCGTACCATAAAGGTATCCACCTGCGACTTGCACCACTTCTCCCGGTATTACAAACACTACCACTTGAAAAACCTGTATACTTATAAATATCAAAACACCCAAACTTCCAAAGCTATTTATCCAATTTCTAAATTTCTCAGGATTGCTCACAAGAAGTGTAATTTCCTTCGCATAAGCTACAGATAAAATTAAAATTATTAGGACAAAAATAAGTATGAGCAAAAGGTTAACAGTCACATTTTTCATCCTGATGTACTCCTGGTTACCCAAACTGTACAAAAATGTACAGTTTAGATAGCTGGGGTATTTGTAGTCCGCCCTTCAGACTTTCCCAGCCCCAGCAGGCGGCATTTGAGAAAGCCATAGCCCCTGCCCCAAGAAGCAGGAACTTGCGCCCTTACGGGTCTCTCCACTTACCCTGAATTAGTAATTCCTTCAGGACAGAGAAGTCTCTTTTTACCTTCTCAGGAGAGAGTGGAGTCACCACCGCTACCTTGAGAACTCGCCAGAAATCATAGGCACTAAAACTTGTTCCATCCAGAGGTTTTAGTACCCTTCCTGGCTCACTCTCAAGGCTTTGTAAAATTTCTATTGCTTTATTTATTTCTTTTAAGTGTTTTTTCTTCAACTGCTTGTTTCTGACTGTTTTCTTTACATGCTCTTTTAATTCTTCTAATTCATCTACAGTCAATGCGTTGAGAAACTTTATATAATTATCCGGTATTTTTTCTTCTTTGCCTAATCCTCTTCTTGCTATTACATAGGCTGCTGCTATATCTTTTGTTATCATATACTGCGGTGCATATTTTAACATCCCTATTATTGAGGTGTAAGAAGGATTGACTTCTATTACTTCTATCCCTTCTCTTTTTGCTAGTGTTTTTATTTTTGAAAGAAGTGATTTATAGCTAAAACTATGCCTTATTCTCCTTGATTTTCTCCCTGAAAAGTCTCCTCTTTTGCCTTTGTCTTTTATTTCTAATCCCTCAATTACAATTGCTTTTCCTTTTTCTTTTGCTATTTTTACTATCTCATGAGCATACTGCCATCTGAAGTATTCTCTTTTGTCTTTACTGCCACTTGCAAGCTCTGGCATTGGTATATTCCCATAGCTTATTAGATTCCCTTTTTCATCTGTCTCCGCCCATGATATATTGTCTGGATATGCATTTAAATCTATTGCTATAACTCCTTTCTCTTTTGTTATTTTTATTTCTGGATATTCTTCTTCAATAGCAAAATAGGCGTATATATTGCCATTCTTGAGTTTTAATTCTACAGAGTAAGGTATGTTTGATTCGGCGATTTCCTGCAGGAGTTCTCCTCTGCTCTTATTCTTTTTGTAGCCTGCTTCTATTCTGGCATACACATATTTTCTTTCCCCTACATTTATCCTTAAGAAAGTACCATTTTCTTTTACTTCTATTCTTGTGTTGAGATTTCCTTTTTTGCTTTTATCTCCTCTTGAATAGAGATTTCCTTTTCTCTTCTCTTGCCACTTTGTTTTTAGCTTTTGATATTCTTTCCCATTTATATGGCGCTTTTGAAGTTTTCCAAACAAGTCTCTTCCTCCAAAAATGACTTTCCTTGGACTCCTACCTAATTCTCTAGCAGATTCTAGTGTGCTTTTTGCTTTCATTATTGCATCATCTACATATCTTGAGTTTAAGTCAAACATCCCCTGAAGGTCTCTTTTTAATGTTTTTCTATCATAACCCTCTAAAAGTCTCTTGTATGCAAATCTCATGCAGGATGACCATCTTCTCATTAAGTTTAATACTATTTGTTTGTCTTCTTGATTTAGAAAAATGAATTTAGCCTGTATCACTATCATGTTTTTTGCCCCTTTGCCCGTAAATTCTTGCTGCGAAAGATGTTACTATTGCTATTAAGTCTTCTGCTAGTTCTTTATTTGCATCTTCTTCGTTTTCTTTCCCGTTTAAAACTATAAGCTCTACCCCAAAGCTTTCCATGAAAAATTTAAGATATTCAAAGCCAAATCTCGCTAGTCTATCAGGATATTCTATTACAACTTTTTCAACTTCTCCTCTTTTTATCTTGTTCAAAAGCTTTAATAAGCCTCTTCTATTTTCATTTACTCCGCTTGCTATTTCGGATATGACTTCATACTGCCATCCTTGGGAATTAGCGTATTCTTCAAGCCTTCTAATTTGATTCTTAAGATATTCTTCTTGTTTCTTTGTGGACACTCTTGCATACAAAACTACTTTAGGTTTTGGTTTTTCTTCCAGCATGCCTAATAACTTCTCTATATCTTCTTTTTTGTACCTTCTTCTTCCTTTTGGTGTTCTAACTGGGGTTATTAATCCTTCCTTTTCCCAGTTTATTAATGTAATTCTGCTTATATCATACAGCTCTTTAACCTTTTTTATAGTTAATAACATTCATCATCACCCAATTAAAATTATATCATTTTTTACTACTAATTTCAACTGTTTTGACCTCCAAATCCTATAAATTCTCTCACCAGATTAATACTCTATTCCCTCTTGTGCTTCAATCCCATTTTGGTAGTGGTGTCTGACTTCTTTTACATCGCTTATCATATCAGCCTTTTCTAAAATCCTATCATGCGCATAACGGCCAGTTAAAACAAGCGTAACCCAAGAAGGTTTAATCTCTATCAAATCCAATACATCTTCTTCTTTTACCAAGCCATAATCTACCGCCACATTTATTTCATCCAATATCACCAAATCGTACTCTCCACTGGAAATGATTTCTCTCGCAAGCTCTAACCCCTCATTTGCAAGCTCCAAATCCTCTTTTAGAGGTTCATTTTTCTTCACAAAAACATCTCTTCCCTTTTGAACAATTTCAAAATTTGGAAGATACTTCGAGGCTTTTATCTCCCCATAATTAGGGCTTCCTTTCATAAACTGAATCATATAGACTTTTTGCCCATGCCCAATCGCCCTTAAAGCGAGCCCTAAAGCAGCCGTAGTCTTCCCTTTCCCATCGCCAGTGTATATCATCACAAGACCTTTTCTATTTTTCACTTCCTTCCCCCTCTTTCCTCTTATTCACTAGGTAATTGTAAAGTTGTGTCAAGGCTACTTCTGCGTAGCGCAAATACCTTCTACCTTTTCCCCTCACAAAAGGCAGAAGCTTAGAAGAAAGCCTTCTACCATATTTCTTTTCTGCTCCCCATATAAGCCCAGCACCTAAGCCGTAAGTAATAATTTTTCTGAGAGGCTGCTTAATAACACTCTTATAGCCCGGACCCAATGCACCGAAAACAAAACCAGCTCTACCTCTTTTATCTCTTGAGAGCCCTTTTTTTACCATTTCCTTCGTCCCCCATTGTTTGCTTTTACATTGTTAACCCAATTATAAAGTTTATGCCCTTTTTTGTCAATAAAACAACCCCCAAAACGGCCCTTTAACCAGTTTTGGGGGTATATTATTTTATTATTCATTTTTTTCTACTTCTTCACTGTTATCATATACACTTCCCGAAACTGTCTCAGTGGTGCTGTTGTATACCTCTTGAGAAACTGTATTTTCTTCATTTTCTATTTCTATCTGAGTCTCTTCCTCAATTTCTATGTTTCCTGTCTTTTCATCGTATTTTACTTTTTCACCAAAAATTTCTGAGAGGAATCTCAAGGGCACAAAAGTTCTGTTGCTTATCTCAATTGCTGGAACGTCAAGTGTTATTTCTTGGCCATTTACAATTACTTTGTTTTCACCCAGCACAAACTGAACCACAGTGTCTCCTTTCGTGATTGTTACAGTTTTAGTATCAGGGTCCCACTCCACTTTAGCTCCGAGGCCATTCATTACAGCTCTTACAGGAATCAAAGTTCTTCCATCTTTTATTACAGGGGGAATATCAAATTTGAACTTTTGCCCATTTATTTTTATCTCGCCTTTAAAAGCTTCTATGCCTTTTTTTGATTCAAATTTAGTATGTACCTCAAGCTCCAGCTTGTTCTCTTTGCTCTCTCCTTTTGATTGCAACTTGGTCTTTGTCTCAATCTTTAGCTCATGCTTTTCTTTGTTTGGTTTAGCGTAAACAGTAATACCTGCTGAAAAAACTAAAAGAAGCACTAAAACTAACGCTAAAACTCTTCTCATATCCTTCCCTCCTTTGTTTTTGTTTTCACTATATTATTTCGGAAGGGAATCGAAATTTTTAGGGGTGGCAAGAAAAAATTTTTTAGTAAGAATAAAAAAGAGGCATCCATCAGGATGCGCTCTTTTGCTTTAAATAAGCATTTATAAACCCATCTATCTCTCCGTCCATAACGGCATTTACATTTCCTTCTTCATAATTTGTCCTGTGGTCTTTTACAAGAGTATAGGGCTGAAAAACATAAGACCTTATCTGGTTACCCCATGCAGCCTCTCTGTGCTCTCCCTTTAGGTCCTCTATCTTTTCTTTTCTCTCTTTCATCATCAAATCCAAAAGCTTTGCTTTGAGCATTTTCATAGCAGTCTCTCTATTCTGTATCTGAGACCTCTCATTCTGACATGAGACAACTATCCCTGTCGGAAGGTGAGTAATCCTCACTGCAGACTCTGTCTTGTTAACATGCTGCCCCCCTGCGCCTGATGCCCTGAACGTATCAATTTTTAAATCTTCAGGCCTTATTTCAATTTCTATATCATCTTCAAGCTCAGGTATAACTTCTACCAGAGCAAAAGAGGTATGGCGCCTGCCTGCTGCATCAAAAGGAGAAATCCTGACAAGTCTGTGAACTCCTGCCTCTCCCTTCAGATAACCATAGGCAAAGGGTCCCTTTATGAGAAGAGTAGCACTCTTTATGCCGGCTTCTTCCCCTTCCAGATAATCCAGTATTTCTACTTCAAATCCCTTATCATTAGCCCATCTGGTGTACATCCTAAGAAGCATTTCAGCCCAGTCCTGAGCTTCAGTGCCACCTGACCCTGCGTGAATAGAGAGTATAGCATTGTTTTTGTCATATGGCCCACTCAAAAGAGTACGTATTTTAAGATTTTCAACCTCTTTTTTAAGCTCTTTGTATTCCCTCTCCACCTCTTCAGCGATAGATTCATCCCCTTCTTCCAAACCTAGCTCAATTAGAGTGTACAAGTCTTCACAGCGAGAAAGAAGGGATTCATATTCTTCCAGAAGTTCTTTCAACGCTTTTTGCTTTTTAGAAAGTTCCTGAGATTTTTTCAAATCGCTCCAGAAAGAAGGATCTGACATCTGCTTTTCTATATCCTCTATCTCTTTTTTTATCCCTTCCACGTCAAAGAGAAACACCCATTTCTTTTATCTCATGAAGCATTTGCTCAACTTCTGCCCTGTAATCCTGCAGCAATTCTCATCCTCTCCTTTTCCCTTTATTTTACATTAGCTCCGCAGCATTTTTTGTATTTCTTGCCGCTTCCACAGGGGCACGGGTCATTTCTGCCCACTTTCTTCTCTTTCACTACAGGCTGTTTTTTATTATCTCCTTCGCCGTTTATATTAGTAGAAACTGGCTTTGCAACCTGCTCTCTCTTGAGCTTGTTGTCTTTGTTCACCTGAATCCTGTATAAGAATTTGACTGTATCCTCTTGGATACTGTGTATCAAATCCTCAAACATGTCAAAAGCTATCTTTTTATACTCAATCAAAGGATCTACCTGCCCGTAAGCTCTCAATCCTATGCCCTGGCGCAATTGGTCCATTTCATCTATGTGGTCCATCCACTTAGTATCAACAACCCTCAGTAATACTATTCTTTCAATTTCTCTCATCTGCTCAGGGCCAATTTCGGCTTCTTTTCTCTCGTACTGCCTTACCGCCTCTTCATATATTATGTCAGTCAGAACCTCTTTGTCAAGCCTATCTAGATCCACATCTATTACAACGCTGTCTTTTTCAAGGAACATCTCATATAAGTGATCCAAAAGCCCCTTTATATCCCATTCTTCAGGATATTTGCTACCTGCCGTATAAATTTCTACATATCTTTCTATTATGCTTCTTACCATCTCAAGGATAGAATCCTTGAGGTTTTCCCCTTCCAAAACCTTTCTCCTCTGAGCGTATATGATTTCTCTTTGTTTGTTCATAACATCGTCGTACTGGAGGAGATGCTTTCTTATGTCAAAGTTTATGCCTTCTACTTTTTTCTGCGCCTGCTCAATCTGCTTTGTAAGAATTTTGTGCTCTATTGGCTGGTCATCATCAATCCCTAAACTGTCCATCAGGTTTTTTACCCTCTCTGAACCAAATAACCTCATAAGGTCGTCTTCTAAAGAGATGTAAAATCTTGATTCTCCCGGATCTCCCTGACGGCCAGCACGGCCTCTCAACTGATTGTCAATTCTTCTCGCTTCATGCCTTTCTGTACCTATAACGTACAAACCGCCAAGTTTTACGACTTCTTCGTGCTCTTTCTCCGTCTCCTTCTTGGCTTCTTCCAAAAGCTCAAAATACCTTTCGCGGGCTTTTCTCACTTCTTCACTGGACACGGGACCGTACCCTGCCGCCTCATTTATAATCTCTTTGGAATAGCCTTCCTCCAGCATTTTTCTCTTTGCAATAAACTCAGGATTTCCGCCTAAGAGAATATCTGTACCACGTCCTGCCATGTTTGTAGCAATTGTGACTGCTCCTTTTCTACCAGCCTGCGCTATTATCTCTGCTTCCTTTTCATGGTACTTGGCATTTAAAACCTGATGGGGTATTCCTCTTTTTTTCAGCATTGCGCTTAATTTTTCAGATTTTTCAATAGAAACAGTACCCACAAGAACAGGCTGACCCTTTTTATGCCTTTCCACAATGTCTTCAACCACTGCTCTGAATTTTGCCTCTTCTGTTTTGTATATTACATCAGGGTGGTCTATTCTTATCATGGGCTTGTGAGTGGGAATCACTACAACATCCAATCCGTATATGTCTCTGAATTCCTGCTCTTCTGTCTGAGCAGTACCTGTCATACCGGCTAATTTTTTGTACATCCTGAAATAATTTTGTAAAGTTATAGTAGCAAGGGTTTTACTTTCCCTTTCAACTTTTACTCCCTCTTTAGCCTCAATAGCCTGGTGCAAACCTTCGCTATATCTTCTTCCAAACATGAGCCTTCCTGTAAATTCATCTACTATTATGACCTGACCGTCTTTTACAACATAATCTCTGTCCCTCTTCATTATCGCATGAGCTTTCAATGCCTGCTGAATGTGGTGAGAAATCTCCATGTTCTCAATATCTGCTAAATTTTTTATCCCAAAAAATTTCTCTGCCTTGGCAACTCCTTTTTCAGTTAAACTTACAGCCTTCGCCTTCTCATCAACTACATAGTCTTCATCTTTTTTCAAAGTCCTTACAAACCTGTCAGCTAATTTGTACATATCTGTGGATTTTTCGCCCACTCCAGAGATTATGAGAGGAGTTCTGGCTTCATCTATCAGTATGCTGTCTACCTCGTCTATTATGGCATAATTGAGCTCTCTTTGAACCATATCTTCTTTGTATATGACCATGTTGTCTCTCAAGTAGTCAAAGCCAAATTCATTGTTTGTACCATAGGTTATATCAGCTGCATAGGCTTTCTTTCTCTCTGCAGGTCCCATGTCGTGAAGTATTACTCCCACACTTAACCCCAAAAATTCGTATATCTTCCCCATCCAATCTCTATCTCTTTTAGCCAAGTAGTCATTGACAGTTACAATGTGAACTCCTTTTCCTTCCAAAGCATTAAGATATGCGGGCAGAGTAGCCACCAATGTCTTACCTTCACCAGTCTTCATCTCGGCAATACGCCCCTGGTGAAGGACAATGCCACCTATTATCTGTACCTTGAAGTGCTTCATCTTTAATGTTCTCCAGGCAGCCTCTCTCACAACTGCAAAAGCTTCAGGAAGTATATCATCAAGGGTTTCACCGTTTTTCAATCTATTTTTAAACTCATCTGTCTTCGCCCTTAACTCCGCATCAGTAAGCCTTGCCATCTGGTCTTCATATGACAAAACTTTCTCCGCAATTGGCTCCAGTCTCCTTACTTCTCTTTCACTGTAACTGCCAAATATTTTTTCAACTAAGCCCAACATTTTTATCACCTTCTAAGGTATCGTTAATCAAGTATATATTATATCACTACAGGAAGTGGATGACAATAAAAAACAGCCCTTTTAAATAATATTTTACACTATCTTCACATAATTTTCACAAAAGAAAAAAAATAAATGCCCCTGAATGGGGCTTTAATGCTGTATAGTTTTTAATTTCAATATCGGATTTAAAGCATAAAACACAGCAAGAGCAATTGCAGAATCTATAACGTGATGTATCATGGTTCCAACCCCTACCACCACAAATGCCTTGTAAAAATCAAATCCAAAAGGCATCACAACTAATGCTTCTAATCCTGCGTGTATCGGAAGGGTAGCGGCTAAAGCTACAAGGAATGAGTACCCTCTTTGTATCATTTTCGCCCCCACATATCCGAATACAGCGTGAACTGCTGCTCTTGCTGCAATCACAGGACCTAATTTAATCAAAAAGCCCAGTGCAGAAACCAATCCAACAAAAACCGCTGTGGCAGGGCTTACAACCATTGCCAGCATGACAGGCACATGAGAAGCTAGTGTTGCCGAAAAAGGCGGAATTACTATACCTAGCACTCCTCCAAAAGCCAGAGGAATAACCAAGGCAAGAGCTGCCAAAAGTCCTCCGATAGTTATCTCTTTTGCTTTCATCATCAAATACCTCCCTGTATATATCCTCACAACTACAGTATACACAGGTGTATATACAGCTGTCAATATAAAATTAAAATTTTTATTCCTCTATTAAAAAACCCCTATCTCTTAGCGCTTTTTCTATTCTGTCAAGAGCTTCATCGCTTTCTGCCTCTACAGTATGAAGATGCACTCCTCCTGTAAGAGAAGACAAAAGCGCTGCCTTTTCTTTTTTTATAACCTCCATAAATTTTGCAACATCGTACCTGGAGGAAAGCATTAAAAGCCCTTTTAACTCTCCATAGTAAGGATGCTCCACAATAACGTCCAGTACTTTCCCCCCATTGTCAACTATTAAGTTTAGCTCCTCTTCTGTCCTCTCATACCCGTGTTTTACAGCAAAAACCCTTTTCTTTGTGCCTTCTCTCACAAGGTCTACTATATACCCTTGAGGAGTAGAAATTATCCTGCTACCTTTGGCTCTTAAAATGGCTATATCTTGAACTATTATCTGTCTTGTAACTCCAAAAATTTTGGCAAGCTCAGAACCAGAAATAGGCTCTTTAGCCGCTTTTAAAATCTCAAGTATTTTTTCCCTTCTCTCCTTCGCCGTCATACTTTTTCACCCTGCCCAGCATCGCATCTGTAATAAGCCAGAAAATGCCCACAGCCATCAGCAAATCTCCTACACTAAAAGCCTTGGGAAGAGGATATGGCTTTGGAAGCACAAGGACATCTGCCAGAAATTTAAGCCTTGTAGAGGAGGTTAAAACCTGATGAGTAGTAATTTTATCCTCTACAAGAGGTGGAATCAAATGGGTAAGCCCCGCTGCTTTCAGTGCTTCGATAGATACAGGCATTCTACCTCCATTTGCAAATATCACTATAAAATTGAGAAAAACTCCCAAGGCGATTATCCTGAAATATTTGCTATCTCTATTGTACCACAGCCCTATAAAAAGCAAAAGGTACACAAGGAAGTGGATGTATGCGCGGTACTCCATGATGATGGGAAATTTATCAGACAGGTTCCACAGTATCAACTGTATAATAAAAGCGGCTATAAAAAAATCCATCTTTTTTATTACAATGTCCCCTATTCCGCTTATCTTCCCCCTTCTCAAAAGTCCGTAAATTAGAGAAGCTCCAAGTGAATCAAATATCATGCTTAAATTCCTCCCTGTGCTTTTCAAAGGCTTTCTTAAAGGCATCTATGAGTTTTGGACTGAACTGCGTTCCTTCATGATCTAAAATTATCTTATAAGCCTCTTCCTGAGAAAAAGCATCTCGATAAGGTCTGTCTGAAACTAAAGCATCAAAAACATCAGCCAAAGAAAGTATCTGAGCTTCAAGCGGAATTTCTTCTCCTTTTAACCCATCTGGATATCCACTGCCATTGTACCATTCATGATGATATCTTACCCACAAAGCTACATCCTTTAACGATGGAACTTCACTTAAAATCTCATATCCCTTCACAGGGTGTTCTCTTATAAGGTTCATCTCTTCATCAGTCAGCTTCCCGGGTTTATTTAAAACCTCCTCTTTAACTCCAATCTTTCCTATATCGTGTAAAAGTGCTGCAATTCTAATTCTCTCAATATGAGATTCACTAAGCCCTAGCTCCCTTGAAAGAAGGGCAGCAATTCTTTCAACGCTCTGAGAATGACCTGCTGTGTATTTGTCCTTCGCATCAAGCGCCTTCATAAGCACATTTATTGTGTCATAGTAAGACTGTTTTAAGTCTATGTAAAGCTTAAACATATAGCGAACCATAAATAGAGGAATAAAAAGGAGTACAAAGCTTATGTAACCAATTCTCACAAATGCCTCTGTCATGACAATACCTAAAAAGGCTAGAAAGAGGAAATTAGGAACCATCCATTTAATTTCTTTCATTATAACATAACTGAGAGATTTATTAGTAAGTAGTGACAATAATATTGCTATAATTGAGGTATTAAGAAGATAATATACTGAAGCAGCTATCACTGCAGGTATAAGATATTTAGGATATATGTAAGTGCCTGCAACTCCTCCTGTATATTCAAATACTAAACCTGCAATTCCCACGCTTAAAGCCAGTTCACTTATGTTAAATAACGTCTTATAGTAGGGCAAGTTGAATATATGCCTCAAAGTACCATCTTCACTTTTAACAATTTGAAATGCTGTACCCATAGAAGCAATTAAAGCACCACCATAAGGTCCAAAAATGAGTAGAGCCATTAAATCTACAGCAAATGCCACAGAAACAGTAATTTCTTTAGCAATGTATACTGGCATTGATTCAGCTAATGCAGCAAAAAAACCAAATAAAATTATATCTGGAATTGTATTTTTTGAAGTTCTTAGCATAGAATATATAAGGAAAGAAATTCCTAAAGCAATTATTATAGAAATATACACTTTTACTCTTTTGTTTAACATATTAAACCTCCTCTTTTCTTCAAAAAGCACACCACAAACCGCTTAGTGCCATGTTAAATTTGCGCCTCCTGCTAATGCAAGTGCCATTAAAGCCAAGAGTATCTTTATGAGTGTGGCTTTATTCATACCTGAAACCCCCTTTGCTGTTTTTATTTCTTCTGCCCTTAGGCTTCAGGTATCGCTACGCTAAGTATGTAATAAGCGGTTTGGGTGTGTTTAAAAGCTAACGGGATATAATTGACATAACTCTTCTATTTATGGCATCAAGAGTCGCTTTTACGACAGATTCCCCCTCATCTTTTCTTATTAAAGAAGAACCTGTCAAAAGTTCTTCCTGGCTATTTGTCACATGGGTGACTCCCACCACTACTATCCTGCTTTTCGCTATATTAAATATATCGACATCTTCCAGTAAAAATAAATGGTTTTTGGGAATGAGCTTTGACACAGCATCCAATGTAGCGTTTGCAATGATTTTATACTTGTTCATTGTTGTGTTAGGCCCTTCAGCAAATCCTTCAAAGACTTCGTCTCCGCGGGTGAGTATCACCCTTGCTTCGCTTGTAAGCCCACTATTTACAAAAGAATAGCTTGAAAACACAATCCTGTATTCAGAAGGAGGTTTTGCCCCAACATCAATTTGGGCAACACTTATCACTTTATAATCTATATCAATCCCAAACTGGGCCATTATCACAGATTGCACATCTCTCGCAATCTGCTTGGCATTCCTCGTGCTGTCAGCTAAGACGTGGATCTCCGTTATTTCACCATTTTCTACCACTATCCTGCTAGACAGCACTCCCGGAACTTTATTTATGTACATCTCCATCGAAGCTACCGTATCTTTTGTTATTTCACCCATTATCTTCACACCCTATTAAAATTTGTCCACACATTTTAAATATATTCTATATGCTTTTCAAAATTCCTTCTTTTCTGACAAAAAAATTGGGGATAGAGCCTATCCCCAACCTTCTATAAAATTTTACTCCTCTTCCACCGGCTCTATTAAGCCGTATTTTCCGTCTTTCCTTTTGTAAACCACATTTATCATGTCAGTTTCGGCATTTGTAAATACGAAGAATGTGTGGCCCAAAAGGTTCATCTGCAAAATCGCTTCTTCTGGCGACATAGGTTTTATTGGAAATCTCTTTGTCTTTACTATTTCAAAGGAAGTCTCCTCTTCCTCCCTCTTTTCCCCTTCATCGTAAATAGTAGGAACATCAAATCTTATGGACTCATTGGCGCCAAATCTATTCCTGAGCTTTGCCCTGTGCTTTAAAATCTGTCTCTCTATTTTATCCACTGCTCCCCCGATTGAAACGTACATGTCACCACTTACTTCTTCTGCCCTGAAGATAATTCCTTTAAATGGTATGGTGAGTTCTGCTATGTGGTTATTTCTCTGAACACTTAACACTGCTCTTACCTCTGTATCCTGAGGGAAGTATTTGCTGAGTTTCTGCACATTTTTTACGACGGCATTTCTTAGGCCATCTGTTATGGTCATCCCGTTTTTACCACTTACTATGATGTTCATAAGCATCAAACCCCTCTCATCCTCTATTTATTATAATTTTACATAAAAAACGTGCACACTGCAATATGTGGAAATAAAAAACACCCTTTGCCAGGGTGCAGACTGTTGACAAAATATCGGGAACCCGTTATTATGAGAAGGGTTCCTTGTTTTTTTAACGGTACAAAGCAAAAGAGGAGAGGAGAAGAAAGATGTTATCAAAGAAAGAGGATGCAAGACATCAAATAGAATTTGTAAGCATAGATCAATTAGTACCACAAGACCACCTTTTAAGAAAGATAGAAAAAGTCATAGACTTTAGCTTCATATACGATTTAGTAAAAGACAAATATTCCGAGGGTCACGGCAGACCAAGCATAGACCCAGTAGTACTCATAAAAATACTTTTCATTCAATATCTTTTTGGCATACCATCGATGAGGAGGACAATAGCAGAAATAAAAACAAATGTAGCGTATAGATGGTTTTTAGGGTATGGGCTGACAGAAGAAATACCTCATTTTTCAACATTTAGTCAGAACTACATAAGAAGATTCAAAGGGACAGACATATTTGAGAAAATATTTACGAAGATTTTAGAAGAAGCAATAAAACATGGGCTAGTAAATGCAGAGGAAGTATTCATAGATTCAACCCATGTAAAAGCAAGTGCCAACAAGAAGAAATACACCAAAGAAATAGTAGAACAAGAAGCCAGGACTTATCAAGAAAAACTAGAAGAAGAAATAAACAAAGATAGAGAAGCTCATGGCAAAAAGCCATTAAAGAAAATCAAGAAGATAAAGACGAAAGAAGTGAAAGTAAGCAAAACAGACCCAGATAGCGGAATGTTAAACAAAAACGGAAAAGAAAAAATCTTTGCATATTCTTTTCATACAGCCTGCGATAAAAATGGATTTGTATTAGGAGTAAAAGTAACAGCAGCAAATGTACACGACAGTGTGATGTTTCAAGAAGTATTAGAAGAAGTTGAAAAGAGGGTAAGAAAACCGAAAGCAATAGCAGTAGATGCAGGCTATAAAAATCCGTACATATTAAAGACAATATTTGATAGACAAATAATACCAGCAGTACCATACACAAGGCCAAAAACAAAAGATGGTTTCATGAAAAAACATGAATTTGTTTATGATGAATACTATGACTGTTACATATGCCCGCAGAATGAAATATTAACATATGTTACAACCAACAGAGAAGGATATAGAGAATACAAATCAAACCCAGAAAAATGTAAAAACTGTCCTCTAAGAGAAAAGTGTACCCAAAGTAAAGACTACACAAAGAGGATATTCAGGCACATATGGGAAGGATATGTAGAAGAAGCAGAACACCTAAGGCATACACCTTACTGTAAAGAAGTATATGAGAGAAGGAAAGAGACAATAGAGAGAGTATTTGCAGATTTAAAGGAGAAGCATGGTTTGCGATGGACGACGTTAAGAGGGAAGGAAAAATTGTCCATGCAAGCGATGCTTGTTTTTGCTGCCATGAATTTAAAGAAAATGGCCTTATGGTTATGGAGGAAGGGCAAAGGGCCCTTTGACATTTCAAAACTTTATCCATTATTTGGAGTTTTAAAGAAAATTTTATCCAGATATATACAGCCCCTGCTTTCGGTACTAAGAAAACAGGGGCTAAAATTTTGCTTTGTCAACAAACTGCACCCTTTGCCAGGGTGCATTTTATAAGATTTTGCTCAAAAATTCTCTTGTCCTCTCATTTTTTGCCCTGTAGAAAATCTCTTCAGGCGTGCCTTCTTCTACTATCACTCCATCGTCCATAAAAATGACTCTGTCTCCGACCTCTCTTGCAAATCCCATTTCATGCGTAACAACTACCATTGTCATTCCTTCATTGGCAAGCTGCTTCATCACGTTTAAAACTTCCTTCACCATCTCAGGGTCAAGGGCACTCGTTGGTTCATCAAAAAGCATGACTTCTGGCTGCATGGCTAAGGCCCTTGCAATAGCAAGCCTTTGTTTCTGCCCACCTGAAAGCTTTATGGGATATTGGTCTTTTTTGTCAAGAAGCCCCACTTTTGCAAGAAGGTCTACTGCCAGCTCTTCTGCCTCTTTTTTGTTCATCTTCTTTACCTTTACAGGTGCCAGAGTGATATTCTCTATCGCAGTAAGGTGCGGGAAAAGGTTAAAATGCTGAAAAACCATCCCCACCTTTTGCCTTACCTTGTTTATATTTACTTTGCCGTTGTTTATCTTCACTCCATCTATAAAGACTTCCCCTTTTGTAGGCTCCTCAAGAAGATTTATGCATCTTAAAAGGGTGCTTTTCCCGGAACCGCTGGGACCTATTATGACTACAACTTCACCTTTGTTGACTTTTAATGTAACGCCTTTTAGGACTTCTAAACTGCCAAAGTTTTTGTACACATCATTAACGAATATCACCTGCCCTCAACCTCCTTTCGAAGAGAGAAAGAAGTTTTGAAAAAGTCAAAGTCATTACAAAGTATATGGCAGCGATTATTATATAAGGCTCAAAATACCTGTAAGTCACACTCTGTATGATGTCTGCCTGACGCGTAAGGTCTGCAAAGCCTATCACTGAAACTATAGCCGATTCTTTGAGCATCACAATAAATTCATTTCCCAAAGCCGGAAGGATATTTTTTATGGCCTGGGGTATTATGACATACCTCATGGCCATTGCATGAGTCATCCCAAGAGAACGGGCTGCTTCATTTTGCCCCGGGTCAACAGCCTGTATCCCTGCCCTTATAATTTCTGCCACATATGCGGAACTGTTTATTGCCAGTGCTGAAACTCCTGCTGTAAAAGCAGGAATGTTCATGCCAAACTGCATAAGTCCATTGTATATGAGAAGTAATTGCACTAAAAGAGGAGTTCCCCTTATCACTTCTATATAGCTTGAAGCGACAAGCTTTATAGGTTTTATTGAGGACATCTTCATCAGAGCTATAAAAAGCCCCATCAGAACTCCAATTGTCACTGCAAGGAAAGTCAGTTTAAGGGTCATTATAAGTCCGCTTATAAAAAGTGGCGTGTATTTTACCATGCTCAAAAAGTCTACTGTCATAGCCTACCTTCTCTCCTTCACAAAATTTTAGTGGAGAAAAACTCTCCACTTTAAACTACTGCTTAAACCACTTATCTACAAGTTTGTCGTACTCTCCACTTTGCTTGAGCTCTTTTATCACCTCATTCACCACATCCAAAAGGCTCTTATTGCCCTTTGCCACTGCTACAGCAGAACCATTCTCCACATTGTTTATCTCATCCATATAGAGAATTTTCATATCCTTGTATTCCTTCAAATAAGCTTTAGCAACTGTGTCTTCTACGACAATCGCATCACAGCGGCCATTTTGAAGGTCCATAAATTCATCACTGACTCGATTTAACTGCTTTAACTTTACATTAGGAATCTTTTTAGCAGCTTCTTCCGAAGTAGTTCCTATTTGAACGGCAATTGTTTTGACTTTCAAATCGTCAAATTTTGAAATTGGACTGTCATTCTTTACCACAACAACTTGCCTGCTGTCGTAATAGAGGTCTGAAAAATCTACACTCTTTTTTCTCTCTGCTGTAGGCGTCATACCCGCAATTACCATATCAACTCTTCCAGCCTGAAGAGCTGGAATAAGGCCTTTAAAGTCCATATCTTTTATTTCAAGTTTCACTCCCAGCTTTTTCGCTATAGCATTAGCAATATCAATATCAAAACCTACTATCTCGTCTTTTCCTCCTTCTACTTTGTGGAATTCAAAAGGCGGAAAATCTGCACTCGTGCCCATCACAATTACGCCTTTTTGCTTGATTTGATCTACCGTATTAAACTTACTGCCACAGCCTGAAAGCATAAAAGCCAGAGCAAAAACTACAGCAAAAGCTAAAAATAGTGATTTTTTATTCATATCTTTCTCCTCTCCCTTTTTTAATTTTTCTGAAAATTTCTCCATACTGCTTAATTTCTTTTGACGATTTCACTTTTTATAATTATAATATCTTATGAATAAAATTACAATAATTTTTTTCAACAAGGTGTGAAACAAAGAACTGTGGATAATGTGGATAACTTTGTGAATAAGTCTAAAGTCCTAGTTTAACAATGTGGAAAATAATCTGAAATGTAAAAAAGACACCATTTTGGTGCCTTTTTTACAATCCACATCACTTTCTTTTTGAAAAGTGAGGGGATTACCTGATTCCATAAGCTTTTTTCTCTCTTCTGCCACCCTGATGGTGGTTATGGCTTCTCCTCTTCCGTGCTTCTCTACAGGCTTTGCACCTTACCGGAGCATTCTGGAAGCCCATCTCTGCATAAAATTGCTGTTCCCCTGCCGTCCACACGAATTCTCTCCCGCAGTCCTTGCAAACTAACACTTTGTCCTGATACATTTAACTTGTCCCCTCACTTCTTTATTTTGGTTTTTATAATATAATCTCTTCGATTATATTATAGGTGTATTATATCACCTGTTACCTCAAATATCAATAAAATTTTAAAATTTTTCTACTAGCTCAAATGCCGAGTAAGCCAAAATCCTTAAAGCAATCTCTAAAGCATCTTCATCTATATTAAACCTGGGGTGATGGTGAGGGTAAATTATCCCCTTTTCTTCATTTTTAGCACCTACGAATATAAAGGCTCCTGGAACTTTCTCTAAATAGGCTGAAAAGTCTTCCCCTACCATTACAGGCTTTATCTTCTCTAAAGCCTCTTCTCCGTAAAGACTTTTTGTCACATCTTCCACTATCTTAACTACTCTTTCATCATTTATCACAGGGCCATAGCCAAACTCGAAGTAAAACTCGTATGAAGCCCTGTGAGCTGTCACAATGCCCTTTATTATTCTCTCCAGGGCTTCAGGTATCTTCTTTCTAACCTCCGGGTTTAAGACCCTCACAGTGCCAGCCATTTCTACTTCATTTGGAATCACATTATCAGTAGTTCCACCGGCTATCTTTCCTACAGTTATCACCACAGGTTCAATCGGATCCAATTCCCTTGAGACTATGTACTGAAGATTGCTAATAACCTGAGCACTAATAGCAATAGGATCTACTGTTTGATGAGGCATTGCAGCATGTCCACCTTTTCCTATAATCTTCAGTCTAAATATGTCATCCGATGCCATCATAGGTCCATAGACCATACCTACTTTCCCAACAGGCAAATAAGTCCAGAGGTGCTGCCCTATTATGTAATCAACCCCTTCAAGCACCCCTTTTTCTACTAATTCCTTTGCTCCCCCCGGAGGCACCTCTTCTGCAGGCTGGAATATAAAGCGTACTTTTCCTTTTAACTTATCTTTCAAGCGGGATAAAACATAAGCTGTACCTAAAACTACAGCTCTATATGCCCATCGTGACCACAGGCGTGCATCACTCCCGGATTTTTTGAAGAAAATTCAAACTCATTTTCTTCTTTGATAGGCAAAGCATCTATATCAGATCTTATAGCCAAAGTCTTACCTTCTCCCGCCCCTTTCAAATCTGCTACAACACTGTTCTGAACTGGCCTTGAAATTTCTAAATTGCCAAAACTAGAAAGAATCTCAGAAATTTTTTCAGCGGTCTTTACTTCATGAAAGGAAAGCTCTGGATACTGATGAAAATACCTTCTCCACTCAACAACTCTATCTCTTGCTTCTTCTATAACTTTTTCAATTTCTTCTCTCATCATCATTCCCCCCTTCTCCTCGCCCTTTTAAGCACAAATTAATTACTTTAATAATAAACCAAATCTAAGTTATTATCAACTCCAAATAAAAAATAAAAAAGCGGGAAAATCTGCTTAACCCGCTTTTTTTAACGCTTTTTATCTATAAAGTAACTTTCGGGAGTATAATATCTAAGATATTCTACATATCCTTCTTTGTTTTTGGAAAACTCCTCTAATTTGTCGCTCACTTTTTCAAAAACTTTATTTATCTCTTTGATGTTGCTGTCATCTTTTTCTTTGATTTTGTCAAGCAAAGCTTTAGCATCGATGAACAAACCCTTTAATTTGCTGGCATCGCCAATTATATTGTCTTCCATTTCAAATATGCTCTCGATCTTATTTTCTTTTTTGAAAGCATTATAAAGGTGTATAAATTCCTTGTCTATATCATTTATCCTTTCAATTATCTGCTGCTTTGAAACTAATAGTTTTTTAAGTTCTTCCAGGTCGTTAGAACCTATAGCAACACCTATTTTCTCTGTAAGGTCATAGAGTTGCTTCAGATTCTCTATTTTCTCCTTTGTAAACTCAATTAATTTTTTTAAAATGTTTTCCATCCCATCAACCTTTCGTAGCGTAGACTTTTTCTCTCACCTTTTGAAGTGCTAAACTCCAGGTGTCTCTTAAGTCTACTGCAAATCCTCTTACTTCATCTAAAATTTCAATATCCTTCTTCACATTCGCATCAATCAACCTTCTTAACATGTAGTCATAAAGATTGTATAAATTTTTAGAAATGTCATAATTCATATCAAGAGTAAGCATCAACTCTGTAATAATATCCTGTGCCCTCTGTATTTTAGCATTTGTTTCTACATAATCTTTCTTTTGAAGCGCTGTCTTTGCCTCATCAATAAATCTTATTATCCCGTTATAGAGCATCAAAACCAGCTCTTCAGGACTTGCCGTCAAAATAGCATTCTCTTTATACTGCTGATACGGATTCAAACTTTCGCACCCCCTCACTTAGTCATAATCCCAATCTGCTGATTTAACCATGCGCTTTGCGTATTCATCTGCCCGACAAAAATTTCTAACTGTGTAAACTGCCTGTAATATCTCTCCTCTAAATCCTTTAATCTTTTTTGCATTTCTGCAATTCTGTCATCTATCTCTCTGATTCTATTGCCTATGAAGCTATTGTCATAAAGTTGTGTTGAGCTTCCTGCTTTGCGCGTTATAGCATTTATTGCAGTCCCTAGTACACCTTCTTTAAATGTGCCATTTTCAAAATAGCCATAAAGTTGCTGTGCAATGCCTTTTGACACCAATGTAGTGCCATCAGAGCTGTAAACACCTGTAAATATCTGCATAACCTTATCAAGATTGTTGGCAATCGCATCTTTTAATTTAGCTTCGTCAATATAAAGTTTTCCACCTTCATACCACTGACCTGTAGTAATTCCAATAGAGCTTAATGACCCTACGCCAGATACAGTAGAAGAAACGACCTGTCTTAATGAATAATACGCTCTCATTAAAGTCTCGTCATTAGCTAAGTTACCAGATCTAGCTTTTTCTTCCCACAATTTTATGTCATTTTCCTTCATCGCCTGCTTCTGCTCATCTGTGAGAGGCGGATAATCGTAATACCTTTTTTCTGTGAGTTTAGTGTACATCTGTGTAATTACGTCGTTATAGGTATCTACAAAGTTTTTAATCGTGTTATAAATTTTATCTACGTCTGTTGAAACAGTGAGAGTTATATTCTGCCCGCCCGCAGTTGTACCTGTCAATGTAACGTTTATACCAGCAACTGTAACATTATTAGTAGAGCTAGTTATTTGAACGCCATTGAAAGTAAATATTGCATCTTGCCCTGTTATTTTTCCAGAAGTCAAAACATCTGAAGGTAATTTTAAAACTGATGTCAAAAAATTTTGTGCCGTCTGATCAGTAGTAGCACTAAAATCAATTGTAGAAGAACTACCCGTCACATTAGAAACTAAAAACAACCTATCTAAATTTTGATCATAAGTAGCAACTATGCCTGTATCTTTAGAGACAGAATTTATAGCTGATATTACATCATTAATATTTGCATTCGTTGATATTGTAATATTTGAAAAAGTTTTCCCGTCTTTATTTTTCAGTACGAGAGTTATAGGTCCCCCAGTGGTATTTAGAGGATTATATTGAATCTTATTGTTACTGTCGATATAATACGCCCCAATCTTGTCGGTACTGGCAGTAGAAGCAGCTGTAGCTAACTGAGTAACAGATAAAGTATATGTCCCATTCACCGCATTTGTCCCCGCTGTAGCAGTAGCAACAGAAGTATTAGAGGATGTAACAGTTTTAGCCATAAAGGTTCCCTGCAGCCTCAAACTGGCGACCACATTATTTCTCAAATTCATAAGTTTTGCGTTTATGTCCCTCAAATCTTCCTGCTGCCACTGATACCACTGCTTTTGCTGATTCAACTTATCAAGAGGTAAACTTGCCACTTTCATAAGCTGTTTAACTATTGAATCAGTATCCAGCCCTGTAGCAAGTCCACCTATTCTTAGTAAATTGCTCACATTATAACTGTTCATACCAATGGGATCCATAACTACACCCCCCTATATTTTCCTATCCACAAAAAGCCCTGCTATTTTCCACAAACCTGCTACAAGGTCCAATATTTTCTCCGGAGGAATCTCATCTATAACCTCATTGGTCTCGCTGTCGACAATTTTCACTACAATTGTATTGGTAGGTTTGTGAACAGAAAATTCAAAATATGTACGGTCAATAGTTATCCTCCTGTTTTCCTTATTAAGCTCTCTATTAAGCTTATCTTCATCCACAGGTTTGCTCAGAATATCTTTCACTGTTTTAATTTCATCCACAAGAACGCTTTCCTTCTTAAAATTTGAAGAAGGAATCTGTGCTAGATTCGCATTATTTATACTCTGCAACATCCCTGTTATTACCCCCTACAGTGAAAATATTTATCCTTTGTGAACCAACTCCTTTCTGCTACTATAAATATCGTCATGTATTTTAAAAAGTTTAAATTTTTTTACATAAAAATAAAGGGCAGACAAAACTCACTCTTGTTTTGCCTGCCACTGCCCTTTCATGTAAAGCACAATCAATCTATCCAGCTCTCTACTAAGCTCCAAAACTTTTGGAGCCTGTAAGTCGCTTTCATTTAATTTTTTCTTCAATTCCTTTATCTTCTCTGCAATCTCATTTTCCTCGTAATAATACTCTTTTATAACTTTATTCATCTTATTTCCTCCTGCGAAAGCCTAATATCATTATACCAGACAAAGATTAAAAATTGATTAGAAATCTTCTAGGCCACCGAACAATAATTGTAACAAATACTCAAAGCCAAAGTCAATTAATTGTAAAAAATTGGGTGAAGAAACTTTAGCAATAGCTTTAGTATGCAAAATTTAATCCAAACAGCCTAATTCATATATATAAATACTGGTCCCCTCAAAGCAATCCTCATACAGACACTATGGAGGAGACTATTGAAAAAGTAAAATACCTTGTAAAAGATTCTATAGCAAAGCAAATCCCAGAAATTACAAATATTTTATCCCTCCTTTCAGGAGGATTGGACTCAACTATTATATCGGCTTTTGCAAAAAAAGAGTTAAGCAAAATTCTCACCTTTTAAGATTGCGAACAAAGTTCCTCTTATAGCAGCATTTTGTGTGTAAATACCATTTGTCTAATTTTGCTAAGAAACTAAAATTGGCGGGCTTTACCCGCCATTTACTCTACTTGCAAGGTCTATTTCTGGATAAATTTCTTTTACTACCAAATTGATTTTTTCAGCTTCATTTAAGTTACCCATATCACGGTATATCTTGTAAATTGTTACATAATTATCAACATCCATTGTATCAAGGTTGAATGCATTCATCGCCAAAGACAAAGCCTCTTCGTACATACCCTGTTTTAAAGCTTTTTCAGCAAGATATCTGTACACTTCAGGATTTTGACTGTTTAGGTTTGCAGCCTTAATATAAGCCTCAACAGCTAAATCCTCTAACTCATATTTTATCATCAATTGCCCATATCTTTCGTAATCTTCTCTTCCAAATTTATTTACATACATAGCTAGAACTTTGTTATATAAGTCAAATTCCTGCAATTTGATAAGCAAATCCAGCAAATTAAAGTAATTTTCTTTTATTTCTTCAAATTTTGCTTTCATTTCTCCTACTATACTCATATACAATTTCTTATCTGAAGAATCGGGTAATTCCCACAATACTTTTTTGGCTTCCTCCATTTGATTTAAGATAATGTGACACAACACTTTGTAATAATTGGCCTCTTCTTGTGACTTTCCATATTCGTTCCCAAAGTATTGCAAAGCTTCTTCATATTTTTTCATCCCCATATATACAATTCCTCTTAATGTATTTAAACCTTCTAAATCCATATTTATATTGTCCAAATAGCTTTTAGCCGCATCATATAGACCAACACTTATATATAGCCTAGCCAAAATTGCATTGTTTAAAGGAGAACTCACATCTACATATTTACTGAAAAATTTATAAACCTCCTGTACTGGTTCATTTTTTATAAAAAGGTCAAAAAGCTTTATAAATACTTCCTGATAATTGGGATTTTCTTTTAATACTTCAATATATTCTTTTACTGCATCATTTAATTGATTTAATTTTTCTTTACACAAACCTATCATATACCTAGCACGGTAACTTCCCGTGCCCCCCATTGTTATAAACAATCCATCGTATTCTCCAATTGAAAGACTCTCTTTAAAAGCCTCTATAGCTTTTTCGTACCTCTTTTGATCCATATACATAAGCCCTTCAAGAAAACTAAAATCTGGAATGTCCTTATAATAATCTTTTGCGTCCTTTATAATTTTAAGAGCGGTACTGTAATCTTTTAGCCCTATATAACATCCTATCAGATACCTTAGAAGCCTTGTAGCATTTACACTATTTACATCCATACCTTTAGTGGCTATTAGTAAATGCTTTAATGCTTTCTGATAGTCTCCAATATTAAAATATTCTACTGCTAAATTAGCATGTTGAAATTTATCTTCCGGATGACTTTCCAAGTATTTAGAAATCAGTTTTATATATCGTTCGCTTTTATTTTTTTCTTTTCTTATGTCAGCGAGATATCCGTAATGCAGTATAGTCACATCTGCCTTTTTAGCAATGGGAGGCCTATTCTCTTCTATATTTCTTAAGTTTTCATGAACTGGATAAATATACTTTAACTTTCCATTGTTTCTAAATAACCTGTAATTATAATTTATTTCTGTAAGTCCACTGTTGATGCTGGAACCTGCATAGTTAACAAATTTAAATAGATAAGCCTCAACTGTGTCATCGTACAACAAAGACTTTATTTTGCTCACATCTTCTTTTTTTATCTCCTCATCAGCATCAAGAAATAAAATCCAATCTCCTGTAGCACTTTCTATAGCTGTATTTCTAGCCTTACTAAAATCATCCTCCCACTTTATTTGAATCACTTTTGCGCCAAAACTTTTCGCAATCTCAATAGTTCTGTCTGTAGAACCAGTATCCACCACAACTATTTCATCTACAATGTCTTTTACGCTATTTATACAGCGAGATATATTTTTTTCTTCATTTTTTGTGATAAGGCAAAGGGAAAGGGTTGAAGGAGAAATTTCTTTATACAACATTTTGAATTGGTCTTTCAGATCCATACTAAGCATCCCCTTTCACTTTATAAAGCACCGTTTCCCACATTTCTGTAATTTTTTCAAAATCAAAATTCAAAGCAGTTTGTCTACCTCTTTTAGCTAAAATTTCTCTTAATTTGCTATTTTTTATTAATTCCATAACAGCATATGCAATTCCCTCTATATCTCCTGGTTCCACTAAAATTCCATTTACTCCTGGAGTTATAAAACTTTCAACGCCCCCACACCTAGTGGATATCACAGGAATACCTGATGCCATAGCCTCAAGAGGTGGCATACCAAAACCCTCATACCACGATGTAAACACTAGCATATCAGAATTTCTATAAATTTCAGCTAATTCTTCTTGACTTGGCTTTTTAATGAAATTAATGGGATAGCTAAGATTTTTAACATTAGGTAGTTCTTGACATACCCAATTTACGTTGAATCTGTATCCTTTTCTCCACACCATCTCCAACGCAATAAGAGCCACTTCAAAACCTTTAAACCAAAGGTACGGGTGACCTACTAACAAAATAGAAATATCTTGGCTACTCTTTTCTTTTTTCCTCGGAAAATAAAAAGTCGTGTCAATGCCATTCGGAATTATTGTCGAATCTTTTCCATACCTCACCTTCAATACCTTTGCAATTAAAGGTGAAGCACTCACAAAAGTTACATCAGAAGAAAAACACTCTTTTAAGTGTTCTCTGATTTTTGAATTTGGTGACAAATCTCTATAATCACCAAACAACCATTCACTCCCTTGCTCCCAGTATATTACGTGAATCTTGTTCCTCTTTAATTCTATAAGTTGTCCCAACCAACCAGCAATTACTATATCGCAATCTTCTATATAATAAGAGAAACTGTCTTTATGTGGTAATATTATTTTTTCATCTATTTCAATATCTCTATACCAATTAGGAATTACATCATCATTTGTATCGCTTTTCAAAAAACCACAAATTGTATGACCTCTTTTCTTCATATATCTCATATTCTCTAAAAGCATTTTTAAACCGCCTGTCAAATTTTTGTGAGGTAATAAATAACCTATTTTTAATTTGGGTTTTGCATTTAAAGAATTGTTTTCAATGATTTGTGTATATAGATGAGTATTAATCTTTTCTTTAACACCTTGTGCTGTAGGAAAAATAGTAAATAGTTGTGCACCATTATTCCCAATAGGAATAAGTTTAAAGCTATAATCGTAATCTACAAAATCAATTATTGACCATCTGCTTTTATGCTCTTCATGAGGGTTACCTTCATAATCTTTCTGAATATCGGGGTATAATGGAGTAGAAATTAAAATAAAATTTTTGGTATGTTCAAGCAGTTTATCTAATAAAAGATAACCTTCTTCTTTTGTAAAATGCTCTAATACATCAATAAGCAATATTACATCATATTGTGGAAGTTTATCAATTACATCTAAAATATTGCTATAATACACTTTATCATAAGCATAAGTATGAAGAGGATTTTTATATCCTTCAAAGACCTCTACTCCCTCAACTCTATGCTGCCATTTTAATTTATCGTATCGTTCATAGGGTAATTCTAACACTTCCCTTATCAAAACTCCATATTTACCAAAACCTATACCTACGTCTAAAATACTACGAGGTTTATGTTTTTCGATTAAACTCAATATTTCCGGTATTACGTTGTACCAAGACGTTGGCATAAAAATTTCCTCCTGTAATTCCACACTTAATAAATTTTAAGGGAGGCATCGCCTCCCTTACATTTATCTGAGCAATTGCAGTACTGTCTGCGGTTGCTGATTTGCCTGTGCTAGCATTGCAGTTGCAGCTTGCTGCAGTATGTTGTTCTTTGTGAATTCCATCATCTCTTTTGCCATATCTACATCTCTTATACGAGATTCTGCAGCAGTCAGGTTTTCTGCTGCAACACCCAAGTTGTTTATTGTGTGTTCTAAGCGGTTCTGCACAGCACCAAGATCTGCTCTCTGTTGTGATACCTTGTTAATAGCATTATCAATAGTTGTAAGCCATGCGGCTATATCAGAAGATGAAAGTGTAGAAATTGAAACGTCCAAGGTATCAACACCAAGAGTAGTTGTATCCATTTTACCTATTGTCAATGTCATATTCTGTGCAGCATTTGCTCCTATCTGGAATGTCACACCTGTTGTAGATAAGCTGCCATCTAAAAGTGTCCTTGTATTAAATTGTGTCGTTGAAGCTATTCTATCAATTTCTGCTTTTAATTGGTTTATCTCTTTTTGTATATTCCCTCTATCTACATCAGTATTCGTATCATTTGCTGCCTGTACTACGAGTTCTCTCATTCTCTGAAGTATTGCATGGGTCTCATTCAGAGCACCTTCAGCTGTCTGAATTAAAGATATGCCATCTTGAGCATTCCTTATAGCTTGATTCAACCCATTGATCTGCCCTCTCATCTTTTCTGAAATTGCCAATCCTGCTGCGTCATCTCCAGCTCTGTTTATTCTGTAACCTGATGAAAGTTTCTCTAATGCCTTTTGTGTGTTGAAATTGTTAATTGAAAGTGCTCTCCATGCGTTTAAAGCACTTAAGTTGTGATTGATAATCATACTACCCTTCCTCCTTGAATTTTTATTTTGGCATCCCTGCCTTGATTTTGCCTCACAGTTGGCGCCAACTGTTTATCTTTTGTTTTCACTATATATATCGATATATTTTTGATTTACTTTAGCGTTTTTTAATAAATTTTTCTATCTCCTTCACAGCCTCTTTGCTCACACTTGCCGCCTTTATATTTTCATCCATTACTTCTATGAGTTCTTTTCTTAATACAGTCACTTCTTTTGGAGCGGTAATCCCCAGTTTTACTTTCCCTTCTTCAATACTTACTATCTTTACTTCTACATTTTCCCCTATAATTATGGATTGACCTATTTTACGCGTGAGAATAAGCATTTTTAAGCTCCTCCAGTATAGGATGTTTTATTAGGTATTTATCATTATCCAGTATAATCTGGACTCCTCTGTTGTTTTCAGCGTTTATAATTATAGGAGCTTTCAAGTTGGCAGTCATCTCTTCTATCTTCTCGGGGATTACCACAATCACAAATATTAAAAGGTGATTTACATCCTCTACCGCCAGAAAATTTTTTAACTCCTCATCAATTTCAAAAGTATAATCCGGCTTGAAAACTCTGGGGTCAATAACTACAAAGGCTATGTCAGGGTTATCTATTGATTGAAGCCATTTAAAAGGCATATCTTCCTCTTCATCGCCAATTATCAAGAAATTGTGTAATTCTTCAAAACCTGGAATACCTTCTTCAAAGTAAATGACATCCTCTTCATTGTAATGGATAATTCCAAAATTTTTTGTATTAAGTTCCATCCTAAATTCCTCACTTTCTTTTAAACTCATATCCTCTTATCAACGTGATTTCCTACATACTCTATTTTTATCGAAGGATATTGCCTTAGGTATATTTCTACATGAGCTGGTGTTGCAGATATTATAGGCTTGTGAGGGATTGCTTTTATTTCTACACCACCCAATTCCCAATTTATCTTTAAATATCCTTCAAACCATATTTTAGGCCTTGATTTTGGCATAAGGTCAACATTAAAATCTACTTCCTGGATCATAGCTTCTTCACTCAATTTTACAATTGCATCCTGATGAGTTTCTATAGAAACGAGTACATCCCCATCTTCAGCAATTTTGCCTATAGCATCAAAAGCTATTTGTTTACTCCTTTCTGCCTCATCGTGCACAAGGTCAAAGATATTTTTAAGCCCCGACTCATAAAAACACTGATATTGATCTATCCGAACTTGGGGAAGCTTTTGTTCTATTTCCATTTTTGCAGGTATTTGCTTTATCTCAAGATCGGCTTTAGGACTTTTTATAGAAATTTGGGCAGGATAAGTCTTTATCCCTATCCTGCCAAAAGTCTGGTGTATCGCTATATTCATCCTCATCACCTTAGAAAATCTATTAAACTGGGCTGTATTATGCGGGCACCTGCAGCCAGAGATGCCCTATACACATTTTCATCCATCTTGAGATTTGTGATAACCTCTGCCATGTCTGCGTCTTCATTTTTTGAAAGAAGCGCCGTAAAGTTGTAATTATCATTTTGAAGCCTATTTTGTATGAGGTCTATTCTGTTTGACTTTGCACCTACTTCTGCTCTAACAGATAAAACATTTTCCAGCTGTTTATCTATATCAGCTATCATGCTGCTTACAGCCTGATGGTCTCCATTTTCTAAAGCAGATTTTAAATCATCCATCATCTGAAGAAGCCTAGATGTCCCTCCTACTACATCAAAAAGCCTACTGCCTGGCACATTTACAGCCATTTTATTCCCACCGGGTCCCACTTCAAACTCTATAAAATTGTCATCACCGCTGTAACTGTTGGCAGTTTCACTAAAAGGAGCTGTATCGGTTTTAAACCCTGCGAATATGTATCTTCCATTATACTGCGTATTCCCCACTTGCACCATCTGGGCTTTCAACTGCATTATTTCCTGAGCAATCTTTTCCATGTCACTTTGCGTGAGAGTTCCATTCGCCCCTTCAACAGCAAGCTCTCTCGTCCTTTGAAGCAGGTCTCCCAGCTGGGATAAAGCGCTGTCTGTAATCTCCAGCCAGGACTTTGCATCGTCTGCATTTTTTGTGTAAGCGTCATTTCTTGCCATGTCTGTCTTAATCCTCAAGCTTGTAGCTACAGCGACAGGGTCATCAGAAGGTCTTGTAAATTTTTTACCGGATGAGAGCATATTCTGGCCTTTTTGAAGCCTCTCAAGGTTGTTATAATAGTCAGTCAAAAAAGTAGATATCATCATATTGTGGGTGACTCTCATTCAAAGCACCTACCTTCCAACTATTCCCATTCTATTGATGACCGTGTCTATAAGCTCATCCATAGCAGTTATCACTCTTGCACAGGCGGCATAGGACTTTTGGTATTTTAACATATTCGTCATCTCTTCATCTAAAGATACGCCTGAAACAGACTGCCTGTTTAGGTCTATCTGCTTTACCATAACTTCCTGATTTTTCTTCATTACATTAGCCTGTTCTGCATCTACACCCAGGTTTGAAATCAAAGACCTGGCAAAGTCATCAAAAGTAGCTTTATCAAGGCCATCAAGCGGTCTATCTCTTAATACTATAAGTTCCAAGGCATTTCTATTATCACCGGGAAGAGCGGTAGGGTCTTTTGCAGCAGCTATTTTTAAGAGGCCATCTGATGCTAGTATGTCGCTACTTACTCTTATTAATTGGGCATAAGGAGTGGTTTTATCATAAGCGAGAGATGTATCAAAACCTCCAAAAAGGGGCTTTCCTGTACTTCCATCCAAGCCATACCCTTGGCTGTGCACTTTATTTATAGCTTCTGCTATGTTGTAAGCCAGCTTGTTCCACTGTTCCATATAATAGGGTACTCCTTTTACGCCGTCTGCCCCGTCCCCATTTCTCATATCCAAAAGCCCTTTTAATACGCCGCTTGAAGGGTTGACAGGACTTCCTGTGAGGTCCCATATGACATTACCATTTTTGTCCATAGACATTGTAAAGGCAGTAGTGCCACTTACAAGGGCTTGCCCGCCTATATCTATTCTGAAATTGCCATTGGCATCTTCATAAGTCGTTATGTTTACTAATTTTGAAAGCTGATCCACCAAAAGGTTTCTCTGGTCTCTCAAATCGTTTGCTACCTGTCCTGATAATTCAAATCTGTATATTTCTCCATTTAATCTGCTTATCCTTTCAGCATAAGAGTTTATTTCAGCAATTCTTGATTGTATTGTAGAGTTTAATTCGTTTAATTTGTCATAAAGGTGCTGGTAAACCATGTTGAAAGTATCTGCAAGGGCTATCGCTCTTTCTCTTACCTCTGCTCTGACAGTCAAACTCTCAGGATTTTTTGAAAGCTCCTGTAAAGAGTTAAAAAAATCATTTAAAACTGCTGTTATGCCGCTACTTGATGGCTCATTGAATATATTTTCAATTGCAGAGAGAACTTCTGCCTTTGTCTCCCACTCTCCTAAGAATTTATTCTCTCTTCTGTACTGATTGTCTAAGAATTGATCGCGTATCTGCCTTATGTCCACAATTTTTACGCCTTCGCCTATAGCCTTGCCCCACTGGTCATACATTCCAAAGGTAGTAGGAGGAGCAATTGAAGCCATATCTACTACTTGTCTTGTATAACCAGGTGTATTGGCATTAGCTATATTGTGTCCTGTAACCTCCAGCGCTTTCTGGCTTACAAAAAGGCCCGTTTTGGCTATTTCAAGTCCCTGGAAAGTAGACATATCTATCCCCCTATGCCTTTTTGTCAATTAAACTGGTGTAGCCCTTAGAGCTTCCTTTTTCCCCATAAATGCCCTTGTCTTCCTCTAAAGCTTCCGATATAGCCTTGATAGAATAATTCACATACTCCAGCGCCTGCTCAATTAAAGCCATGTTCAAATCGTTTCTCTCGCCTAACTCTTTTAAAACAGCGCTCAATCTTTCCTTAACGTTGTTAAACTCCATAGCTTCTTCGAGAGGAAGAGTTTTTATAACCTCGCTTATAGTCACACCTTCTCCTTTACCCATCTCTTTTAAAGTGTTTTCCCTTTTTTCTTCCAATTCGACGAGCTTTTTTATGAAATTTCTCTCCATCTGCACAGTCTCATCCAACTCTTTTATCTTCCCATGGATTATTATGTCAGTTTTTTTTGTCGCCAGTTCAAGTAAAATTTCATATATTGCCATTTCTTCCTTTAGAAGGCCTAAAAGCCTTTCACTCGCATTCATTTTTACGCACATCCTTAAAATTAAATTTTTTTGTTAAGAAGCACACCTTTGATGATGGCGTCAGCCACATCTTCAGCTTTAACATTGTAAGTACCTGAGCTAAGCCTTGACTTTATATCCTCAATCTTTTGATTTTTTATTTTTTCAAACTGGCTCAAATTCTTGGCAAGTTTTAAAGCCTCTTCTGAAATTTCTACTTTATCCTTTATTTCCGATTTATTAGGCTTTACCTTCTCTATTGAGTTAACTCTATAGATTGACATTATTTTATCAATATTGTTATTGTAGATTTTCATTCTCAACACCCCCGTACTACCATTAATATCGACTCAACAAAGCAAAAGTTTAATCTCGCATCATTTTTTCTTTTTCTTTGTATCGTATACATACAACCTCTCACCTTTCGTTTCATCTTCATCTTTGGTTGTTTTAGATTCATACCCTTTTGTGAGCTCCTTCGCAAGCTCGAGCTTGCATTCATCACAAAATCTTCCGCTAAGTATTGGCTTGCCGCACCTTTCACATTTTAAGCCTATGTTGACATTGCTCGGCGAAAGTATGAGGCGGCCCTCTTTTAAGAAATCCATTATCTTTTTCGCAGAAACTTGAGTATTTTGAGATATTTCAAGCATTGTGGCATTAGGATGCAGGTCCAGATAATCGCGAACTTTTAAAAAGTCTTCTTCATCCTGCTGATAACACACAGGGCATAAATCTTTTCCCGTATAGATATAAGGCCTTCCACACCGCTTGCAATTCCTTATTTCCATAATTTTCATCCCCTTTTATATAATCCCCATCACATCCTGCCAGTTGCAATAGTGACAACATAAACTTCTTTTGCCCCATTTTCCTTCAATGCTTTCGCACATTCGTCAAGGGTTGCCCCTGTTGTCAAAACATCGTCCACTAAAAGAACATTTTTCCCTTCAATTGTATCTTTATATGTAACTTTAAAAGCCCCTTTTACATTTTCCATCCTTTCCTCTCTGTGAAGAGCAGTCTGAGTTGTGGTATTCTTAACCCGCCTTAGAGCTTTTGACATGAAGATATTGAGCCTGTAAGAAAGCTCCCTTGCCAGAAGTTCAGACTGATTGTATCCTCTTTCATCAAGTCTTATCCTGTGAAGTGGAACGGGAACTATGACTTCAATATTCCAGCCCATATTTTTTACTGCATCAGCCATGTAATCGGCGAAAAATGAAGCTAAGTGCCTTTCATTGAAATATTTAAATTTTCCTATGAGTTCTTTTACCACGCCCTCATATTCAAATGGACTTACATTTTGTTTAAAATAATGCGGTGTTTTGAGGCAATCACTGCATATTTCTCCTTCTTTAAGGGGCTTGCCGCATATTCTGCACCTTTTGCCATTGATAATTTCAAGAGATGCCTTACACCTATCGCACAAGTATCCACTTTTTATAGAGGCATTGCAAACAATGCAACTGGTCTTGGGAGGAAAAAGCAGGTCCAAAAAAGTCATTTATACATCCCTCATCGCTTTCTTCTTTCAATTATGTTATCGGCACAAATAAATTAAAATTTACACTTTTCTATAAATTATTGGATGTAAATCAAGGTCTTTTTTAGCCTGGAAAGAAGTCCTGAATATCTTTTAGAAATCCTGTTGTTGTCAATCATAAATTTTAAATATTTCTCCTGCCCTACTAAAACCACCAGCTTTTTTGCCCTTGTAACAGCTGTGTAAAGAAGATTGCGGGTTAAAAGCATAGGAGGTCCGTATGTCACTGGCATTATCACCACAGGAAATTCGCTGCCCTGACTCTTGTGAACTGTGATAGCGTAAGATAAGGTAAGTTCGTCCAAATCGGAAAAATCGTAAGTCACTACTTTTTCGTCGTCAAAATACACGGTAACTTCTTGAAGTTCCTCATCTATTGACTGGATTATCCCTATGTCACCGTTGAAAACTCCTTCTCCTTCCTCATGCCCTCTTTTCCAGGTCATTCTATAGTTGTTCTTGATCTGCATCACTTTATCACCGACTCTAAAAGTAAATTCTTTCATTGGTTTTTCTGCTTTGTCTTTAGAAGGAGGGTTTAAGACCTTCTGAAGTTCTATATTTAAATTGTGCACTCCTATTATTCCCTTTTTCATGGGAGTAAGGACCTGAATATCGTTAACCGGATGAAAGCCATAAGCTTTAGGAAGCCTATTAGTCACAAGGTCTAGTATTGTCTTTAGCATGTCTTCCTGTGTAGCTACGCTTAAAAAGAAGAAGTCTCCATTTTTGTCATTGTAGGTAGGATATTCGCCGTTATTTATCTTGTGGGCATTTACTACAATAAGGCTCTCTTTCTGCTGCCTGAATATTTCTTTTAGCCGTATCACTTTTACAATTCCACTGTCTATTATGTCTCTTAAAACATTTCCCGCTCCAACAGATGGGAGCTGGTCAGCATCTCCCACAAGAATAAGCCTTGATCCGGCAGGAATAGCCTTTAAAAGAGCATTCATAAGCAAAATATCCACCATAGAAGCTTCATCTATTATGATTACATCGTATTTTAAAGGATCTTTTTCGTTTTTATTAAACCCTTTCCCTTCCTCTTCCGTATAGGTATACTCTAAAAGCCTGTGAATGGTCTTTGCCTCTTTTCCCGTTGCTTCAGTTATCCTCTTTGCCGCTCTTCCTGTAGGAGCAGCAAGGGCCACTTTTTTATTGGCTTTTTCAAAAATCCTTATTATACAGTTTATAATCGTAGTCTTACCCGTGCCAGGTCCTCCTGTTATGACCACGACCGAATTCTTTATGGCTTCTTCTACCGCCAATTTTTGAGTTTTCTCTAAAACTATTCCTGCTTCTTTTTCAAAATCCCTTATTTCTTTTTGCACGTCTATTTTGAGGTCTTCGCACTGGGTCACTGTCATTGTAAAAAGCCTTTCTGCAGTATGAAGTTCTGCCACATAATAGGGGATGTAATAAACCCCTACTGTTTCGTCCTCAAACCTTTCTATGTGTATTTTTTCATTTTGAGCTAAAAGCACAAAAGCATCCTCCACTTCTTCTTCGCTTACCTCGAGGAGCTGGGCAGTTTCTTTTTTTAAGAGTTCTTTTGGCACATAGGTGTGCCCATTTGCAGCGTACTGCATTAAAACATACCTTGCCCCTGCAGAAATGCGGTATGTGGAATGCGGGTCAATGCCCAAGCTCTCCGCAATTTTGTCAGCAGTCTTAAATCCTATGCCGAATATGTCATCAGCAAGTCTGTAAGGATTTTGCTTGATGATTTCTATTGCATTATTCCCGTATTCTTTGTATATTTTTATAGCCATATGGCTAGAAATCCCGAATTGATGTAGAAACACCATTACTTCTTTTATTCCCTTCTGCATCTCATAAGCTTCACTTATTCTCTTTATCTTCTCATCGCTTAAACCTTTTATCTCCCTCAACCTGTGAGGCTCTGTCTCTATAACATGAAGAGAGTCAAGCCCAAATCTTTCTACAATCTTTCTCGCGGTGACAGGGCCAATCCCAGGTATCAGGCCTGATGCTAAAAAGCGCTCTATCCCTTCCAGGGTATTGGGAGAAAGAGTCTGGTAATTGATAACTCGTATCTGGTCTCCGTAATCAGGATGGACTACCCATTCCCCCTGCACCTTTATTCTCTCTCCCACCGTAACAAAGGGCATTACACCTACAGCAGTCACCATATCCCCTTCAATATCCAATTCCAGAACCGTATACCCGTTTTGCTCGTTTCTAAAGATTATCTCTTCTACTACACCCTCTATTTCTACCATGGCTTTTCCACCCGTTAAAGATATTTTACAACTTAATTTTAACCTATTTAGAGGAGGATATAAAGGGTTTAGGCCTTTTATTTTTGTCAAAACTAATGTATAATATATTTTAGCGGAGCGGTTTTAAAAATCTCTGGCGTTACAAAAAATATATAAAAAACGCCACAAGCCCGGGCAAAACCCGGGCTTTAACTATATTCCTGCTAATTTTCTCAATATATCTACTCTATCTGTTTTCTCCCACGGCAGGTCCAAGTCATGTCTTCCAAAGTGGCCATAAGCAGCAACCTGCCTATAAATAGGTCTTCTCAAATCCAAATCTCTTATTATGGCTGCAGGCCTTAAATCAAAAACTTTCTTTACAATTTCTGATATTTTTTCATCAGAAATTTTGCCTGTCCCAAATGTGTTTATCTCAACCTCCAGTGGTGTTGCCACACCTATTGCATACGCCACCTGTACTTCACATTTCTTAGCGAGACCTGCCGCTACGATGTTTTTAGCCACATACCTTGCCGCATAACTTGCTGACCTGTCAACTTTTGTTGGGTCTTTCCCTGAAAATGCGCCGCCTCCATGCCTTGCGTATCCACCATAGGTATCTACTATGATCTTTCTCCCTGTAAGGCCGCTATCTGCTTGGGGACCTCCTAGCACAAACCTGCCAGTAGGATTCACAAAAATTTTAGTGTTCTTGTCCATCATGTTTTCAGGAATAATCACATTTACCACATGTTCAATTATGTCTTTTTCTATCGTGTCATGGTCAACCTCAGGAGCATGCTGAGCTGAAACCACAACAGAGTCGACTCTGACAGGCCTGTCTTCCTCGTACTCTACTGTCACCTGAGTTTTTCCATCAGGTCTTAGATAGCTCAATGTGCCGTTTTTCCTGACCTCAGCCAATCTTCTGGCCAGCTTGTGAGCCAGCATTATGGGCATTGGCATGAGCTCTTCTGTCTCATCGCAGGCAAAGCCTATCATGAGGCCCTGGTCTCCAGCGCCAATTGCCTCGATTTCGGCATCTGTCAGCTCTCCTCTTCTTGCTTCTAAAGCCTTATTCACTCCCATGGCAATGTCTGGAGACTGCTCGTCAATGGAAGTGATTACAGCACAGGTGTCTGCGTCAAAGCCGTATTTTGCTCTGGTATAGCCTATATCCCTTATGACGTCTCTGGCTATCCTGGGAATGTCCACATAGCACTCTGTAGTAATTTCTCCCATTACCAGAACCAAGCCGGTAGTTACAGCTGTCTCACATGCCACGCGGGCGTAAGGGTCTTTTTTTAAAATTTCATCCAAAATGGCATCTGAAATCTGGTCACAGATCTTGTCAGGATGCCCTTCAGTGACTGACTCAGAAGTAAAGAGTCTACGCATCTTCTTCCCTCCTTAAGAGCAAAATAAAACCCCTTCTAAAAGAAGAGGCATACCCTCATCTTTCAGAAGAAAAAATCTTCTGAGAGAATTGGCACCTTATCCTTAAAAGGACAGGTTGCCGGGTTTCATCGGGCTCTTTCCCTCCACCTCTCTTGATAAGAGCGTGTTATTAAATTTTCTGCTGTCTACTATATCACACTTTACAAGGTATGTCAAATATTTTTGTAAAAACAAAAAAGCGCGCTAAAAAGCGCACTTTAAAAGGCTACAAATTTTTCTTTTGGCACCCCGCAGATAGGACATTTTTCTGGAAGCACGTCTACTGATGTATATCCACATACAGGGCATATGTACACTTTAGAAATTTTTAAGTCTTCCCCTTTTAATGCTGCTTCTTTTGCCTCAGCGTAAAGTTTTGCATGTATCTTTTCTGCTTCAATAGCATAATGAATGCTTTTTTTGGCTCCTGACTCCTGCTGAAGTTCTGCAACAGCGTTATACGCAGGATACATCTCCTCTACCTCAAAAGTCTCCCCTTCAATCGCTTTTTCTAAATTTTTTACTGTGTCCCCTACTTCGCCCAGGGTTTTATAGTGATTTGTGGCATGCACCAGTTCTGCATAGGAAATAGCCCTGAAAAGTTTGGCAATATTAGGCTTGCCTTCTTTTTCTGCCACATCAGCAAAAATTTGATACCTCATGTGAGCCTGGCTTTCTCCTGCGTAAGCATCCAGTAAGTTTTTCTTTGTCATCTCTCTCATAAAAATTCCCCCTTGCAAAAATTTATCATGAGAAAATTAGTTTCTAAAAAATATTATACTACTTTCTTTTTTGAAGTCAATAAGGTAAAATAAAAAAGACCTTAAAAAGGTCTCATAAATTAAAAATGGTGGAGGGAGATGGATTTGAACCATCGAAGGCATACGCCAGCAGATTTACAGTCTGCCCCCTTTGGCCGCTTGGGTATCCCTCCACGCTTTTATTTAGTTTGAAATGGTGGTCGCGATAGGACTCGAACCTATGACCCCCTGCTTGTAAGGCAGGTGCTCTCCCAGCTGAGCTACACGACCACACTGGTCGGGATGGGGGGACTTGAACCCCCGACCCCATGCTCCCAAAGCACGTGCGCTACCAGCTGCGCTACATCCCGACCGCAGTAGCAAGATAAATTATAATAAAAAAATTGAATTTAAACAACAGGTATAAAACCTTAAAAACAGCCATTTTCCTCGCTTATACTCTTTTATTCTCCCTCTTTTTAAAGAATGCGCCAAATTTAATTAAATCTTAATATTTGTGTAACACGACTGTAATATACCTGTGGTATAATTCACCTGTAGAAGAAAATATATTCAACAAAGGAGGAAGAAAATTGAAAATATTCTCAAGAAAGCTAATTTCTATCCTCATCATACTGCTGGTAATCGCATTTTCAGTGGAAAATGTAAAGGCAGCTTATACTGTCTTAGAATCAAAGGAACAGACACAAATAGTGACTAAAGGAGTCACTCACACAAACCTCCTTTATTTTACCCCTGAAGGATTTATCAATATAAACATTTTAAAAATTGACTTAAAAGACCCTTATCTGGACCTTTCTGTCATTTTTAGCCCCTCCGGCATAAAGGAAAGGATGCCTATAAGAGAAATGGCAAATTCTTATGGAGCTGTAGCAGCCATAAATGGTGACTTCTTTGATACAAAAACGGGATTTGTGATAGGTGCAACAGTCAAAGACGGAAATTTAATAACAGACCCTGCTTCAAACGGTAAAATGGCGACTTTCTATATTGACAAAACAGGCACACCCTATATAGATTACTGGACAAAGAAAATGTCAATAACTTTACCTGATGGAACCACTGTATTCCTCGCTGCGATAAATAAAATAAGCAGTACTTTTCAGTACACGGTAATGTACACAAGAGACTGGTATAGATTTTCTCCTGGTGCTAATGAAAATGTGCCGCAACTTGTAGAGGTAGTAGTAGACCAAAATGATACCGTAATAGAAGTTCGACAGGGACAGCCTTCCACTGAAATACCTGAAGGAGGATATGTTCTGGCTGCATCAGGGGATATAGGCAATCTCCTTCTTAGGCTAAGCCCAGGGGATAAAATTCAGAAGGATATAACTACCAATCCTCCTTTTGAAGATATAAAAATGGCTGTAAGCGGAGGGACAATACTGGTAAAAGGCGGGAAAATATACCCATTCACCCATGAAATAAAAGGATATGCTGCCAGAACAGCTATTGGGTATACAAAAGATAAAAGGTATGTGCTTATGGTGACAGTGGACGGTCCTCCTTACAGAGGAATGACTCAAGAAGAGCTAGCAAGTCTTATGCTTTCATTAGGAGCCTACGATGCTCTAAACCTCGATGGGGGCGGTTCCACTCAGATGGCAGTAAGACCTTTGGGGGAAACAGAAGCTGTACTTTACAATTATTCTCCTAATTCTTATGAAAGAAAAGTGCCCAACGGGGTAGCCGTCTTTAGCACTGCTCCTAAGGGAAATCTATATGGACTTAAATTAGAAGTCGAAGATAATAAAGTGTTTAAAGGATTGCACAGAAGTATAAAGGTAAAAGGATACGATGAAAACTACAACCCTATTCCGGTAGAACTTCATGAGGTCGAATTTTCTGTAACTGGAGTTGAAGGAAGGTTCGAGGGAAATTATTTCATTCCTTTAAGCACAGGTGAAGGCACTATTGTGGCAAGAGTAGGTGAGGTAACCTCAACCATTAAAATTGCCGTTTTAGAAAATCCTGCAGTATTAGAATTTAAGCCTTCTGAGATAGTGTTAGACAAAAACAAAAAAATTGGTATAAAACTTTTTGGAAAAGATGTAAAAGGATATAGAGCTTTAATAGACCCAATTGATATTGAATGGCAAATTTACAATAACGTAGGTACTATAGACAATAACGGAACATTTACATCTGCTAATTTTGACTCAAGTGGTGCAATCGTAGCAAAAGTCCTTGATAAAACTGCGCTGCTTCCTGTTAAAGCAGGAAAAGGGTCGGAGTTTGATTATTCTAACCTAGTCCCTCAGACTGACTTCACTCAATTTGACCCAGACAATAAAGAAGTTGCTGTCAATAATACTTCAGATTCATTTAAATTTATGATTTTTGGAGACACGAAGTACAACACTCTTCTAAAGCTTCAAATCTCCTTAAAAGCCGTAGATACCGCTAATAAGGAATATCCATTGGCAATTTTTGTAGGAGATATAAATGAAAGGGCTCTTGCTAATTTGAAAACAAGGTACATCGCCGTAGGAGATAAATATCAAAGATATGAATACGGAAACTCCACCTTTATAGTATTAAACAATAGAAACGGCACTTTTGTAAAGCCAGATCCAAACCAGTGGACATGGTTTAAAGACCAGCTTAATAACATACAAGGAGACAACCTCTTTATACTTTTGTCTAAACCAATTTGGGGAAATGAGGGCTTGAAGGATAATAAAGAAGCGTCTTTGTTCGAAGAAACATTAAAAGAATTTCACAAAAAAACTGGGAAAAATGTTTGGGTCATATCAAACAGCAGCAAGAAATTTTACACTTCTTTAGAGGAGGGAATAAGGTACGTGGAAACCTATGGAACAAATGTATCGGGCAATAACAACGACATATACAATGATTTTGGATTCGTTTCAGTGATGGTGAACGGAAAAGATATAAAATACCAATTTAAAAGAGTAGTAAATCCCCCTTCAAATTAGAAGGGGGATTAGTACTTATCTACCAGTTCCAATATGTACTTTATTTCTTCAGGCGTCAGCCTTTCTCTTAAAATTGCCAGTATCTTTTCATTCCCTTTTCCATCTATCCCTTTTTCAACTAGCTTTATTATCTCTTCCACCCTATCATTTCCTAACTTTTTTAAAATTTCTTCTACTCTCTCCCTCTGCCCATCATCTAACATTTTTTCAATTTCTGCTATTTTTTCATTGACTTTTAGCCTTTTGTTTTTCTCTCTAATCTCTTTTTTCATGAGTTCTATTTCTTCTTTTTCCCTGTCCTCTTGGGGCACTAAAAATTTAACTTCACTTTGCGATAAAATCCCCGTCTTTTCAGGAATTATGGTATTTTGTTCTTTCAAAGAAGTTTTAAACATAAATATTGTAGTAGCAGCAATTAAAACCGCCACAGAAATTGCTGTCAAAAACTTTTTGTATCCTTTCATCAGAAATACCTCCTAAAGTTTGATAGCCACATTTCTATTATTCCTTTGAAAATTAGTTTTAATTCAGATTATCGGGCAAAGGGGGATCTTAATGGAAGAGCTGAGACTAAGGTATAATGAAGAAAAAGCTTCCTTTCAAATAGCTAATTTTTTAAGCCGTCATCTGCTCCCCGAAACAGTCTTTTTGTGCATTGGAACAGACAGATTTATAACTGACTCCCTGGGCCCTATAGTGGGAAACCTCATCTCTGGGTCCTTACCGCCTATTTACTACGTGTACGGGACCTTGAAAAATCCTGTACACGCTATAAATTTAGAAGAAAATTTAAGGTACATAAAAAAGAAGCATCCTTACAGCAAAATAATTGCTGTGGATGCCTCTTTAGGAGAAGAAGAAAATATAGGCAAAATATCTATAAAGAAATCTCCAATACATCCTGGCAAAGGCGTAGGGAAAATCCTACCTCCGGTCGGAGACCTCTCAATAGTAGGAATAGTAGATAGTTTCCACGCAAAAGATTTAAATTCAATAAGGCTCGGATTTATTTACGAAATTGCAGAAACAATAGCCAATGGAATACTGATTGCTTCATATTCAAAAAGCCTATCATTTTAATCTCAAAGGAATAGATACAAGGTTCTGGATAGACCCATCCTGAGGGCTTATAGAAAATACCTGTAGAAGGCCATTTCTAGGCTCTTTTAAAGGCTTATAGGAAACTATGGCTTCAAAATCTCCCCACGATGGGGCAGAATTACTAGCCTGAACAAAAGTTTCATTCAATACATTGCCGCTGTTGTCAATAAGCCTTATGTTGACTCCGCCTTCAAAAACCCTCGCCTTTCCTATCACTTTAAAAGGACTTGACACCGCTTCATTTCTAGCAGGAGATAATACCTTTATATTAGGTTCATAAGGAATTAAGCTGGGGTCAGAAACTATTATCGCCCTGGCTTCTTTGTCTTTGGTCAGTATTATGCCAAGCTCATCCCCCACTTTAATCCTATTTAAACTTATATCTTTCTCCGCATATTTAACCCCTGAATCAGGGGTATAGCTTACTTTTGCTAAAAAGTGGATTATAGCGTGTGGAAGTACTTTTATCTCTGGTCCCACTTCGTTTTTTAAATCTCGAGCGTCCTGATACTCTCTTTCAATAGTGATTACTCTCGCTTCATAATCTATGGCTTTAACTTTACCGTATATGAAGGTCTCGCCCTTTGTAGGGTCTGTATCTGGAATTGGAGTAAATAAAGGGGTAACTTTGTGTATAAGCCATATATAGTTGCTGCCCTTTCCAAAAGGCTGTATAAGCTCTACTTTGTACACTTTCCCGTCGTGTACAACTTCTGCTACAGCTTTTCCGCTAAATTCCTCTTTCAAAGCTATCTCGTCCTGCTCTCCAAGCCCTATAATTCCACCTTCTTTTCTCAAAACTTGAAGCGGGTCAAATCTCCAAGCTTCTTTGCCAAAATCAGCCCTCTCTTGCAACCTTTTTATTTTCTCCGGATTGTAGTACACATCTCCTACCACCATGATCCTTTTTAATGGTTCTAGACCAATTTTACACTTTCCTACCTGCTCTACTTTGTTTCCCTCTACTAAAATCTGCACACTGTTTACTCCCAGTATATCCGTCAGAGCATTGACCAAAGCTGCCACTCTTAATTTATCAATTTTCTCATCATCGCCTTCCTGCAAAAATTCCTTAGAAAAATTGACAAAAACTGTGCCCTCCTGCATATCAATTGACAAAAGCCTGGTACCTGCTGGAAATATAGGTCTTGAATACTCTTCATTGGGTCCTTTTATGAGTTCCAGCACAACCTGTTTGAGCACATCCGCATCTTTTGGTATGAATCTTTTTTCCATCGTAAGGCTGTTTGATTTGTCATTTAAAAAGTAAAGCGAAACTTCTTTTGTCTGATTTTCTAAAACCTCCTGAGCTAAAGGCTTGGGATTTATGGGAGGATTATCATCTTTTGCGTTTAAATTCCCCATACACCCTCCCATCAGAATGACAGCAAGCAAAACAAAAACAGCTAAAGAAAATTTTTTCACCCTTCCCCACCTCATCTTTTTTGTTTCTAATTCAATAATACCATTTTCCTCTTTTCCAATGATTAAAAAAATATAAAGAAATTATTAAGAAAAATTAATATTCCTTATTCTTCCTTTTGGGCAGCACAATTTTAAAAGTCGTCCCTTCCCCTACCTTGCTTTCAACAGTGACTTTTCCCTCATGCATATCAATAATTTCCTTGGCAATAGCAAGCCCCAAACCAAAGCCCCCGTTCTTTTTAGACCTTGCTGTATCTCCTCTGGCAAAGCGGTCAAAAATCTTGGGAAGCACCTCTTCGCTTATGCCAATTCCATTGTCACTTATCGCAAGGTAGATATTATCTTCATCTTCGTCAAGGCCCACTAATACATTTCCACCTTCATGAGTGTACTTAATGCCATTTTCTACAATATTGTACGCCATCCTATAAAATCTGTCCGGATCTACTTCTGCAAAAACCTTTTCTTTGCCATTGAATGTAAGATTCACATTCTTCGATTCTGCAAGAGGTGCAAGGCTATCTATTACATCAGATATTACTTCTGAAACCTCTACCCTCTTTATTCGAGGCGATTTTATCTTGTCAAGTCGTGCTAATTCCAGCAGATCGTTAACAAGCCTTGTCATTCTGTCTATTTCACCGTTTACATCATGAAGTATTTCTTTATAAAAGGCTATATCCTGACTTCTGCTGTTTATCAAGGATTCTATCAAGGCCTTTACAGAAGCAAGGGGCGTTTTTAATTCATGGGAGGCATCGGACACAAATCTTTTCCTCTCTTCATCTATTTTCATTAAACTGTAGCTCATCTTGTTAAAAGCATTTGCCAGCTTGCCAATTTCATCTTTACTCTTTACATCTACCTTGTAATCAAGCTTACCTTGAGATAAAATATTTGCAGCCTCTGTAAGCCTCTTCAGAGGATTTGTGATGAAAGATGCCACCAAAAGGCTTAAAAAACCTACTAACACCCCAATTCCTGAAAAAGTGTATATCATCCTGTATTTTATAGAATTTAAAAGGTCAATCACATTGTCAATAGAGGAAGAAATCAATATAGCACCTACCACATTGTTTTTTGAAATGACAGGAACAGCTGTGTACATCGCCCACCCTACACCGCTTATGTTGTGAATGCTGGTGGAACTTTTTCCGCTTAGCGCCTCTTTTATATCTGGATACATTTTTATGCTTTTCCCTTCAAACTCTTTAGAAGGGGCAGAATCCACCATCACCCTTCCGTCTATGTTAGTAAAAAGAATGCGGGCGTTTATCTGCTTGGCATATTCAACTATAGTAGGTTCAATGAGATAAGAGGAGGGGGTCCCCACAAAGCGAGACACAAAATTAGACACCATGTTTGCCTGCATCGAATTGTTTATTTTTAAATTGTCCAAATAGCTTTTTTCAATGTAGTTGTAAAGATAAAGTCCTGTGACAGCCAAAGATATTATCATTATCGTCAAATACAAATAAAAAATTTTCCACCGCAAACTCATTTTATCACCTATTTCATGTAATATCCCGCTCCCCATTTGGTAAAAATGTACTGGGGATTAGCAGGGTCATCCTCTAATTTTTCCCTGAGCTTCCTCACATGCACTGTCACTGTGTTCGCATCGCCATAAAAATCAACACCCCATATGAGATCTAAAAGCTTATCCTTTGTGTACACTTTGCCGGGATTAGAAGCTAAAAGCACTAGTATTTCAAACTCCTTATTTGTGAGCTCAATCTTTTTACCTCTTTTGTAAACTGCCCTCTCAGGAATGTTAATATACAAATCTCCCCTTCTTATCTCTTCTTTTTTCTTCACATAGGGATTTGACGCTCTTCTTAAAAGAGCCCTAATTCTTGCAATCAACTCTCGAGTATTGAAAGGCTTTGCTAGATAGTCATCTGCTCCTATTTCTATCCCGACAATTCTATCCACATCGTCTCCCCTTGCAGTAAGCATTATTATTGGAATGTTTGAAAAAGTCCTTATTTCTCTACAAACTGAGAAACCATCCATTTTAGGAAGCATTATATCAAGAATAACCAGGTCGTAATTTCCTATTCTGACCTTTTCAAGCCCCTCCTCCCCATCGTAAGCCGCATCCACTTCAAATCCTTCCTCTTCTAAAGAAAGTTTCAATCCCTTAACAAACATTTCTTCGTCATCTATGATAAGCAATCTCTCCACCAATTTCACCTCCCAAAATCTAGTATATCATAAAGGCGAATAAAAAAAATAGCCTCATCGGCTACTTCCTTCTTTAAATCCCGTAGATTCTCTTACAATCAGCTGATGAGGCAAAATGACATGCATCTCTTCTATTGGCTCTTTGCCCAGAAGCTTTGTCAAAAGTCTCATAGCAACAGCTCCTATGTCATAGGCAGGCTGCAGTATTGTAGTTATAGTAGGCCTGAAAATCGTGGAAATATAGGTATTATCAAAGCCCACCACATGTATGTCATCAGGAACCCTTAAGTTTGAGTCAAATATAGCGTTTATAGCTGCTGCAGCCATGTCATCTGAAGCCGCAAAAACAGCTGTAACTTTGTGCTCGAGAAGTTTAAGCATTGCAAGATATGCCTTCCTCGTCTTAAATTCGCCTTCTACTACGAGCTCAGGGTCATATTTTATGCCGTGTTCTTCCAAAGCCCTTTTATAACCTTCTATTCTTTGAAGACCTGCTATTGGGTCTTGCATTGAACCTGCAATCATTCCTATCTTCTTGTGCCCAAGGGAAATGAGGTATTTCACCGCATCATAGGCGGCTTTTTCATTGTCAATCATTACACTGGGATACCTTTTCTCTTTGTCCTGTGTGCCTGCAAGCACTACCGGCACTTTAAACTCGTTAAAAGCTTGAATTACGCTGTCTCTTACTACATCCCCCATGAATATAATTCCGTCTACCTGCTTTTCTCCCAGAATTTCTATATATTTTATTTCTTTATCTTCTTTCTGGTCGGTGTTGCACAAGAAGATATTATAATTATACATTGCAGCAATGTCCTCTATACCTCTTACCACCTCAGGGTAAAAGGTGCTTGAAATGTCGGGTATGATAAGACCAATAGTGTGAGTTTTTTGAATCTTTAAGCTTCTTGCAAGAGCATTGGGTTTGTAACCCGTCTTTTTTATTGCCTCTAAAACCCTCTGTCTTGTCTCTTCTGTCACAACAGCGCTGTTGTTTAAAACTCTTGAAACTGTAGCAATGGAAACTTTCGCCTCTCTCGCTACATCTTTTATAGTTGCACCCATTCCTATCACTCCCAGGCTTAATCGTTTTCGCTTTATGTTATTTTACTTGTTCTTAGAGATTTTGTCAATAGATTTTTCAATTTTTTTCATTCATTTTCATGAATTTTTTTAAAGACTTCTGATGAAAGATGGAATCTAATTCTACAAAAAGGGGGAGAAAAGAAAACAAACAGTAAAGTGCCCCAATAAAAAGTATAACCAGATAAATAAGTTTTATAACCGTCCCTTCCATATTTTATCACCTGGGAATAAAAAAATATATTACCGCACTGCGGTAATATATCATATTCCCTGTTTTATTTTTTTGTCACTACACAGCTATGGTTTTTCTGTTCAAAAAGAATTTATCTATGACGTGAGCAACGCCATCTTCATCATTTGATAAAGTTGTATAGGAAGCCTTAATCTTTACGATATCCGGGGCATTACCCATTGCAACCCCCAACCCTGCATATTCTATCATAGAAAGATCATTCAAATTGTCGCCAATCGCCACTACCTGTTCCCTTTTTATGTTGTACATATTGGCAAGGGTTTTAAGAGCATTTCCTTTGCTCACACCTTTAGCATTTATCTCTAAATGACCTCCGCCGGAAGATGAAATGGTCAACTTCTTGGATATTTCATCATACACTCTCGCATCTATGGAGACGGGATTTTTTAAGTCATTTAGAGCGTAAATCTTAGCCGTAACACTGCCTGTGTCCATCAAAAACTCCATGAGGTCTCCCACAGGATTTACCTTCACATTGTTGTTAAAAGAAAGGTACCACTCTACTCTATCAGTTATTTCTTCCACATAAAGTTCATCATCAATGTATAAATTTATATGGTATCCATTTTCTTTCAGAAGCTTTATGGCAAACAGGGCATCTTCGGAAGGAATGGGATTGTAATAGTACACTTTTTTGGTGTATATGTCTTTTATAAGAGCGCCGTTATAGGAAATAACAGGAGCATTTATTTTCAACTCTTCAGCATAGGGCAAGATAGAGGAGAACATCCGGCCTGTCGCTATTGTAAAAATGACTCCCCTCGATATCACCTCTCTCACAGCCTCTTTAGTTCGATCAGAAATCGCCGAATTGCTATTTAACAAGCTCCCATCTGCATCACTGACAAGAAGTTTATACATCCCTCTTCAACCCCTATTTTTATTATCCCTCATCTATATTATAACAGCTTGTAAATTTACATTCTATATCATAATTTGTTATAAAACGTTACCACTGAAAATTTTACATTGCGAAAAAAATTTTAACGAATTTTCTTTCCATAAAATGAATTAAATGTAAGTGAATATTTCTGAAAAATGCCATAAATACTATATATGAAAAGGAGGAAAGGGTGAAAACATGCTAATACTTTTTTTCCGCACACTAATCTTATATGCCCTAGTGGTAGTATTTATGAGAATTTCTGGAAAACAGCAAATAGGACAGCTTCAGCCCTATGAACTGGTAGTAGCAATAATGATAGCAGACCTGGTAGCAATACCAATGCAGAACAAGGGAATACCTCTTGTCGCAGGTATTATACCTGTCCTCACTCTTTTAATATCCCAGCTCGTCCTTTCGTACCTCTCAATGAAAAGCCTAAGAGCCAGAGTTATAATCTGCGGCACCCCTACAATTTTAATTGAAAAGGGTAAGATCTTAACTTCACAGCTTCAAAAAGAAAGGTATAATATAAACGACCTGTTAGAAGAGCTTAGAGTGAAAGGCTATCCCAATATAGCAGATGTGGAATATGCTATTTTAGAAACAAACGGGAGTCTGAGTGTCATCCCTAAAAGTGATAAAAGACCTGTTACTCCAAAAGATTTGAATATAACACCTGAGTACGAAGGGTTGCCCCTTCCTATAATAATCGACGGAAGAATTATGCATCAGAATATGCAAAAAGCAGGCATTGACCTTGCATGGCTTGATGAGCAGCTTAAAATTTGGAACATAAAAAGTGTGAAAGAAGTATTATTTGCCTCCCTTGACTCTAACAAAGTGCTGACAGTGTATAAGAAGGAGGGATAAAATGAGATATGTCACCCCTTTAGTGGTTTTCCTCCTAGTTTTTATATTTTTTCTAGACTTTGCATCAATTAAATATTTAGACAGCACTTCTCAGAAAATTGACAGTCTTCTTTCAAAAGTCGAAGATCACATAAAAAGCGGTGATTGGGAAAAAGCGAAGGACTGGGTGGAAAAAGCCGAAAGTGAATGGAAAAAAATAGATAGGAAATGGGCTCTTTTAGTAGAGCACAGGGAAATAGATGAGATTGAAATAAATATGGAGAAATTGAAAAGTTTTGTGGAGTCAAAGAATAGGGACCAGAGCATGGCACAGCTTAAAACTGTAAAAATGCTTCTTAAATACGTGCCTGAAAATGAAAAACCCACTTTTGAAAACATATTTTAAAATTTGTGTTATAATATAGACATGTGTACCCTTTAAAGAAAAAGGGGGAATGAAAGGGTGAAGTCAATACATAATAAGCGCATTATAGTTGGACCTGACAATTTTAAAAAAGTAGTAGATATAACTTCATCTGGCAAAGTAGGACTTCCAAAAGGGCAGGTAGATGTCCAATTTTTAGCTAAGCTTGCGCCCGGCACAAGCTTTGAGATTCAGGGAGAGAAATATTATCTCCTTGAGTGCGACACCTTTGATTACATCATGTACTCTCTAAAAAGGCAGACACAAATTGTATACCCAAAAGAGGGAAGTTACATTGCCATGAGGTTAGACATTTTCCCGGGCAAAAGAGTTGGGGAAGCCGGAACTGGGTCCGGCGCCTTTACCGTTTACTTATCTAGATTGGTAGGTCCTCATGGAAGAGTATATACTTATGAACAAAGAGAGGAATTTTTCAAACTTGCCCGAAAAAATCTTGATGAGTTTTGCGAATACGACAACGTCATTATGTACAATAAATCCATCTCCGATGGAATTGAAGAAAAAGAGTTAGACGCTTTTTTCTTAGACGTTAGAAAACCCTGGGAAGTGCTAGAACAAGTAAGTGGAGCTTTAAAGCTTGGCGGGCATTTAGGAATATTAGTTCCGACCACAAATCAAGTTTCAGAAGCGCTTGTGGCATTAGAAAAAAGCGGATTTTATACCATTGAAGTCAGTGAAATCCTCCTTAGAAAGTACAAAATAAACCCTGAAAGGCTAAGGCCAGAAGACCTCATGATAGGGCACACAGGATATTTAATCTTCGCAAGAAAAATATCAGACAGAGGGGACGGTTCCTCTCATCCGATTTAAAAATAGGCACCTCTTTGGTGAGGTGCCTCAATTTGTTTTATTTTTACTTTTTACATAATTTATCATTCCACCTGCAATGAGGATTTCCCGATTTCTATCAGAAACTTCCAGTCTTACCTCAAAGCTTTTTCCTTTAGTCAAATTCTTTACAATAATGTTTTTTCCACTTCTCACCTGCTCCACTGTATTCTCTATCTTTAGCACATCTCCCATATCAATATCTTCATAGTCCTCTTCTTTTACAAAAGTAAGAGGAAGAATTCCGCTGTTTATGAGGTTTGCCTTGTGTATTCTTGCAAAAGATTTAGCTATAACCGCCTTAACCCCCAAGTAAAGAGGCACCAAAGCTGCATGTTCGCGGCTTGAACCCTGACCATAGTTATGTCCTCCTACAATTATCCCTCCACCCCATTCAACCGCTCTTTTTGAGAAATTTTCGTCTATTATTTCAAAGCAATGTTTCGAAAGCTCTGGTATATTAGACCTCAAAGGAAGAAGTCTAGCATTTGAAGGCATTATGTGGTCTGTTGTAATGTCATCTCCTACCTTTATCAACACCTTCTTTTCTATATCGGAAAGGGGCGTATTCAATGGAAATGGCTTTATATTTGGCCCCTTTATCACTTCTACGTTTTTCCCATCCTCTGGCGGCTTTACAATCATATTGTCATTTACTTCAAATCTCTCAACAAGTGGCACTTGAGGTGGTTCTCCCAGTTCTCTAGGGTCAATAAGATACCCTGTAAGCGCGGCTGCCGCCGCTACTTCCGGACTTACCAAATACACATATGCAGATTTTGTCCCACTTCTCCCATAGAAATTTCTATTAAAAGTTCTCACAGAAACGGCGCCTGTAGCAGGAGCTTGCCCCATTCCTATGCAGGGCCCACAAGCACTTTCAAGTATTCTCGCTCCAGCCGCTATAAGGTCTGCTAAAGCACCGTTTTTCGCAAGCATAGTCAAAACCTGCCTAGAACCTGGTGCAATTACAAGGCTCACATGCTCCGGTATAGTTTTCCCTTTTAAAATAGAAGCGACTTTCATCAAATCCATATAAGAAGAATTGGTGCAGGACCCTATCGCCACCTGATCTACCCTGGGCCTTCCAGCATCTTTCACTTTAACCACATTGTCCGGGCTGTGAGGAAGTGCCACCATGGGCTCCAATTCAGAAAGGTCTATCTCTATGACTTCATCATATTCCGCATCTTCATCCGCACTCAAAGGCACAAATACATCTTCTCTACCCTGAGCTTTTAAAAATTCGTAAGTCCTTTCATCAGAAGGAAAAATGGAGGTAGTCGCCCCCAATTCCGCACCCATATTCGCTATTGTAGTCCTTTCTGGCACTGACAGAGTCTTTACTCCATCCCCCGAATATTCGAAGATTTTACCTATGCCTCCTTTTACAGTAAGTCTTCTTAAAAGCTCTAGTATCACATCTTTCGCCGAAACCCATGGATTCAATTCACCTTTAAGCCTCACATTTACAATAGCAGGCATTATAATTCTATAAGGCTCTCCTGCCATTGCCAAAGCCACATCGAGTCCTCCTGCTCCTATCGCCAACATCCCCAACCCACCAGCAGTGGGCGTATGGCTGTCTGAACCCAAAAGGGTTTTCCCTGGCACTCCAAATCTTTCAAGGTGGACCTGGTGACATATTCCATTTCCCGGCCTTGAAAAGTATATTCCGTACCTTGCAGCGACTGTCTGTAGGTATTTGTGGTCGTCAGCATTTTCCGGTCCCTGCTGCAAAGTATTGTGGTCAACGTAAGAGACAGAAAGCTCTGTCTTTACTCTATCTATTCCCAAAGCCTCCAGCTGAAGATAAGCCATTGTTCCAGTAGAGTCCTGTGTAAGAGTCTGGTCTATTTTTATCGCTATTTCTTCTCCTTTTGCCATTTTCCCTTCCACAAGGTGCGCCAGAAGTATTTTCTGCGTCAAATTCATCCTCTTCACTCCTATTTTTAGATTGCTTTAGCTTTTCCTTTCACAATCACATCTTCATAAAGGTACATTAGCTCCTTATCAAATAAAGGCCTCTTTAATTGAATGGCCATCTTCCTAACATGAGGGAGCAGCAAATTAGCCTCCTCTTCAGTTAAAACTCTCCCGTACTCTTTAAACTTGTTTATTAAAGCCGCAGTGCCAGAATGCTTTCCTATCACTATCTGCCTCTCAAGTCCTACTTCTTGAGGGTCAAACACTTCATAAGTATACGGATTCTTAAGAGCTCCATCCACGTGAATTCCTGACTCATGGGCAAACACGTTTTTACCTACAATAGCCTTAGAAGGAGGAAGTGGTCTACCTGATGCTAAAGCTACATACTCGGATATCTCTCTAAAGCGGCTGGTGTCAATACCTAAATCCATTTTGTACACGTACTTTAACGCCATGACTACCTCTTCTAAAGCCGCATTGCCAGCTCTCTCTCCTAGTCCATTAACTGTAACCCCCACAAATTTAGCCCCAGCCTTAACTCCTGCAAGAGCGTTTGCCGTAGCCATACCAAAATCATTATGGGTATGCATTTCAATCTCAATATCTACTGCATCTTTAATGGCTTTTACCATCTCATAGGTTTTGAAAGGATCCAAAAAACCTACAGTGTCGCAAAATCTCAATCTATCTGCCCCTGCTTGTTTTGCACACCTTGCAAACTCAATCAAAAAATTCATATCAGTCCTGGAGGCATCCTCCGCGTTAACAGAAACATAAACGCCTTCTTTTTTAGCAAATCTCACCGCTTCTGTCATGCTGTCCAATACCCATTGCCTTGTCTTTTTCAACTTGTGCTCTATGTGAATGTCTGATGTAGAAATAGAAATGGCCACTGCATCTACACCGCACTCAAGAGATTCCTGAACATCTTTTACAACCGCTCTGTTCCATGCCATTATACTAGCCTTCAATCCTAATTTTGCAATTTTAGCTACCGTCTCCTTTTCATCTCCTCCCATTGTGGGGATGCCAACTTCCAGCTGGTCTATGCCAATCTCATCTAACATTTGCGCAATTCTGATTTTTTCGTTATTTGCAAATACAACACCTGCAGTTTGCTCACCATCCCTTAAAGTAGTGTCAACAATGTAAACAGGTTTGTCTTTTTTGAAAGCCATATATGATCCCCCTTCAAATACTCTTTTACATCCTATTTTACACAGAAGCTTTATCAAAGTCAATAGCATTTTGCAATTTTTATTATAAAAAATTGCAGCTCCCAAACTATTTTTTTAGTTTGGGAGCAAACGTTGAATATGAATTGCAAGATAACCTTTTTCTTCTTCCGGAACTTTTTTGCCCAGTTCCTTTTCAATTTCATTAGCCACTTCTTCAGCAATCCTATAAGCTTTCTTGAATTTCCTCTTTATTGTGGGAAGAAGTTCATTTGCAACCTCAATCCCTTTGGCTACTCTATCCACAGCAAACCTCAAGTGAGTAACCAGCCTCAGGTAATCCAGAGAATCTCTGTCTATTTTCCTTGAGAGATTTTTTCTATTATTGAAACCAACAAAGAAACCAATCTAGTGTTTTTTAATGTCACAGAAAGTCCTGCATTTTCTACAGCGGCATGGAGGTGCAACGCTATAAAGCCTACCTCATCCTCTGGAAGGTAAATCCCTAACCTTTCTTTTACCATCTCTAAAGCTTTTTCAGCGATAGCAAAGTCTTCCTTATACAAAGCTTTTATTTCGGCTATAAAAGGATTCTTAATGTCTATACCCATGCTTATCCTCTCAATAGCAAAGGCAAGGTGATCAGCTAAAGCGATGTGAACATGTTCGTTTAATTTTTTCCCCTTTATTTTTTCTGCCATCGCAATTATTTCTTCAGAAATACCGACAACATCAGTTCTTACCTTTTCCATCAAGTCAGAAAATTTAATTTTATTTTCTGTGTCTTTCACATAAAACACTTTTTCTACGCTTTCTTCCTTTATTAAATCCCCTTGCCTTTTCCCAAATCCAATTCCCTTTCCGACCAGTATGCACTCAACACCATTTTTGTCATGGGCCATGCACACATTATTATTAAGTACCTTAACTACCCTGTACATCCCCATACCCCTCTTTTTTCTATTTAAGGTACACTCTCATCACTCTGCTTTCTCCCGCTTTCACCTCTTTTGAGTCTTCTACTTTTTCAATTTTATCAACTATATCGCCGTTAGTAATTATAACAGGTGAAGTCAACGGATGTTTTTCCTTTACCTTTTCTATGTCAAAAGTTATTAATTTATCACCTATTTTTACCCTATCTCCTTCTGACACAAAACTTTCAAAACCATCCCCCTTCATCTCTACCGTGTCCATACCTATGTGGATGAGTATCTCCAATCCTTCCTTCGTCCTGATGCCTAGTGCATGTTTTGTAGGGAAAAGCTGTATTACAGTACCGTCAACCGGTGAAACAACCAGTCCTTTTGCTGGTTCTACTGCAATCCCATCTCCTACCATCTTTTGTGCAAAAACAGGATCCGGAACTTCTTCGATTTTTACCAATATCCCATCCATAGGCGAATACACGTCTACGTATTTTTTCCTTTTAAAGAGTCCAAACATCACTACCATCCCTTTCTCCATTTTCTAAAACTTTGATGGCGGCCCCCATCGGCCGCCAAAATTGTCATTAAGATTTTTTCTTCATATGCTTTTTCATCTCTTGAGCAATCAAATCCGCTTTAGTACCCACAATCACTTGAAGAGCATTTTTGCCCATCCTCATTACACCAGTTGCACCTAACTTTTTCAATTTCTCATCATCTACTATTGTATCGTCTTTTACAGTAAGGCGCAACCTGGTAATGCAGGCTTCTAAAGATTCAATATTGTCAGAACCTCCCAATACCTCCACGTATTGTGCTGCTACATCGCTTATTTCTGATTTAGACATATCTCTGTACTGGTCTTGAGCTTCTTCCTCTAATCTTCCAGGTGTAGGTAGGTTGAACTTAGTTATAACATAGTAGAAAATTACATAGTACACAACTCCGTAAATTACTCCTATTACTACTAACAATAGAGGCTTTGTGGCAATTCCATAGCTTAAAATGTAGTCAATGAGTCCTGCTGAAAAGCCAAATCCATTCTTTATCCCGAGCACGTAAGTTACAGCGAGTGAAAGACCTGTCAAAAGGGCATGTATTACATAAAGCACCGGCGCTAAAAACATGAAGGAAAATTCAATGGGTTCTGTAATCCCTGTCAAGAAAGATGTCAAAGCAGCGCTTATAAACACACCAGATACAACTTTTCTCTGCTCTGGCTTAGCTGCTGCCCACATAGCCAATGCTGCTGCTGGAAGTCCGAACATCATTATTGGGTAAAAGCCTGCCATAAAAATTCCTGCCGTCGGGTCTCCCGCAAAAAACCTGTTTAAGTCTCCTGTCACAATTTTACCAGCAGGCGTCTTAAAAGTTCCAAACACAAACCACACAAGGCTGTTTATAACGTGGTGCAGTCCAAAAGGAATGAGCAATCTGTTCAATACTCCATACACGAATACTCCCAAAGCTCCTGCTCCTATAATCCATTCACCTACGGCATAGATGCCATTCTGTATAGGCGGCCATACATATCCCATTATGAGAGCTAATACAATCGCTGCAAATGCCGTCACAATAGGTACAAACCTCTTGCCGCCAAAAAATCCCAGGAAATCGGGAAGTTTTGTGTCATGGTACTTATTATAAAGGTATCCAGCTATTATACCCATTAAGATACCGCCTAAAACTCCCATGTTTATATCTTTGTTTATTGTAGTAGCACCTTTTGTTAGCACGAAATACCCTACAGCTGCTGCTAAAGCTGCTACTCCATCCCCTTCGGCAAAGCCTATAGCGATACCAACAGCAAATATTAAAGGCAAATTATCAAATACTGCTGCACCTGCCTGCATAATAAATGGGATATTGAAAACATCAGGCGCACCAAGCCTTAAAAGTAATGCTGCTGCAGGCAATACAGCTACTGGAAGCATTAATGCTTTACCTAGTTTTTGAAGGCTTCCCAGCCATTTCATATAATACCCTCCTTTTAATTTATTTTCAGGCATTAAAACAAAAGAGCCGGCAAGGTCTTCTCGACCTTTACCGGCTCATGCCTGCTTATGCAGTAACACGCCGCATAGTATTCGTTTTCGCTTTTATTATATACTTTGTATTAAACTTTGTCAATAACCGTTTTTTGTATTTAAAAGACCTTTTTAAAAGGAGGTAAAAAGGTCTTCACTTGTTCAAAGAATAAGCCATTCTCCTGTAAGTATGCCTTACCCCTCTTATAGCTATGGAAAGAGCCATTATGTTTTCTGGAAACGCAACTCCTGAATACCCTGCATCGCCTATGTGCTGTATATCTGCCCCTGCCATTTTAGATTGAATAGCTATATACTCTATTACGCTTTTTTGAGCTCCTTCCTGAGAAGTACCTATGGCAGTCATTGCCAGTGCACCTTCTTCATGGATGGCATCAATCTGCTTTTTAGCGAGATCTAAATCAATACCAGGAACAGTACCAGGAGCTGGAATTAGTACGCAATCTGCTCCGGCCTTTACAAAATCTCTTAAAACTTTGTCATCGTATATATTGCCTGAACCTGCCCCGTGCATTTTCCCCGCCACAATCATCAATTTGTCTCCTAAAATCTTTTTGGCTAGCTCTATTCCCTGTATTACAGTTGTCTCATTGACACCTGTATTAGGATTTCCTGTAATTACTATATAGTCAAAGCCGTATTCTCTTGCCCTCTTCAAATTTTCTTCTGTAAGCTTCCTACCTTCAACGTACTTTACTCCTTCAGGTACTGGTTCTAAATTAACTCCAATGAATCTCCCCACAATTTTCTTTATCTTTTTTACATATTCTGTATCTTTAGCATTCTTTAATGCAATTTCTTCCATCATACTTAAAGCCCCAGCTACATCTGAGAGATTTACTCCAACATCATCTATGCCGAAGATAAAAGGTCTTTGGAAATCAAAAAGATTTAATGTAATCATGTCACTTCCAAAAGCTGCAGCTAATTCTAAATTAGAAACTCCGTAAATTAGTGGCGGGACTGTTATTACAGTTTCGGCCATTACCGTCCTGCCTTCCGAATTTTTAATGGTCTCAATTAGCGTGTTTTTGTCCATACCCTCAATATCCTTTAATGTAAGCTCAAAAATTCTCTTCATAACCCTTCACTCCCTTTTATTAAATTAAAAGCTGGCAAGGAATGTCCCTTGCCAGCTCGTGCCCTTTTAGGTTACACGCTGTTTAACAAAATTTTATACTATATATTCCTAATTGTCAACTTTAAAGCTGTAAAGCTATGTTGGCAATTTTTTGCATGTTTTCTTCCTGAGTCTTTGCGTATTTTACCTGTTCCTTTATACTTTCAAGATTTTTCAAATTGTTTTCATTTACTTCATTTATCTCAGAAAGCAGCTGCTCAGAAGAAGCAAGCAATTCCTCCACTTGCGCAGAGATGTTTTGAGATGCTTCCATCACACTTTTTACAGCCTCTAATGCCTGACTAGAACTTAAGGCTGTCTCTTCTGCAGCGATAGATATTTCGCTCACAATATCAGCTACCTGCTCAAATCCTTCTTTTGTACGCTCAAAAATGTCTAACACTTTATTAACTTCTTGAGAAGCTTTTACAGACTCATTTATATTTTCTATAACATTTCCCACCGTCTCTTTAGTGAACAAAGTCAAAGACTCAATTATCTCACTTATCTTGTCAACACTTTCTGTCGACTGAGCAGCTAACTTCCTTATCTCTTCTGCTACAACAGCAAATCCTCTGCCGTTTTCGCCCGCTCTTGCTGCTTCAATCGCAGCGTTGAGAGCCAAAAGATTTGTTTGGTCAGCTATATTGGAAATAGAATAGAGAATGTTTTTAATTCCGCTCATTTTCTCTTCTAATTCACTCAATTGCCATGACACATCTTTAGAACTGTGAAGCCTTTCCTCCAGGCTTCTAATTAAAGTTTTGACTTCTTCCCCTTGTTTTGAAACAATCCCTTCTATCTCTTTTATTTTTTCCATAGCTTCATTCATATCCTTCATGAGTTTGTCTGAAACTCTCGACAGAGCTTCACTTACTTCAGAAACTTTATTCATAGAATCTGCCACTTCACTTACATTTCCTGCAATAATATTTATCCCATTGACTAGCTCCTCTAACCCCTGCCTGGAAGAAGTTATATTCCTCGCATTCTCTTCAGATTTTTCCTGAACGTAAGAAGCGTATTTTACAACTTCTTCCGACTGTTTTTCAGCATTTAAAATTTCTGAATTGATAAACTCGGCATACTTTTTCAACTTCCTTATGATTACAGTAGCATAGACAAAAAGTATAAGTAAAATAACTCCGCTTATAGCAAGAGAAACATAAAAATTTTTCTTGTTATCCTGTATTATTTTATTAAAATACGGCAAAAAGCCTTGAGAATATGTAGAACTAAAGTCGTTTAAGGCACTCTGAAGATGATTAAGATGATAACTCACCGCTACAACTTTATCGCTGTCTTCTGAAGGATTGTACTTCTCTGGCAGTTCAGATATGGCTTTTTTCAAGTCCTCAACTGCTTGCTTAATAGTTGTAAGATTTTTATTCAGAGAATCGTAAACTTTTGTGTTTTTATAGTCGTTTAAGCTGTTCTGTATATTATTTACATAAGTTTCAATAGAAGTAACAGGCGCTCCTACTGAGAAATTAGTTACATTGCCATTCATGTAGTCATTTAGCGTCTGCTGAATGTTTCCGCTCAAAACAGCAATCTGCACTTGAGCACTTGACACGTTGATAACTTGATTTACAACGTAGGTCCTGAGCTTTTCAATATTGTTAAGAGTATTTATAAGACCCAAATTGACAGTAAGAGATAATAGCAACATCAAAATGCCGATAATTACAAAAGAACGCACTATTTGTGCTTTGATAGTTTTTCCCATTAAGCCGTCTCCCCTTCATCTAAATTTTTGTAAAAAGTTCCTATTTATTTATCGGTTTAAATTGAAAAAATTTTAATAAAAAAAGGGGTGTAAAACCCCCTCAGCTTATTCGTATATTAAAACAGGCCTTTCCACTGGTTCATCTGAAAGCAGGATGTATTTCTTAATCTCTTCAAATGCCCAGTCAGCTTTGCTTTCATCATTAGCATATATAGTAGCAATGGGTTCACCTTTCTTTATTACTTCTCCTACCTTTCCACCCAGCATTATTCCAACTGCCAAATCAATTTTATCTTCTTTTCTTTCCCTGCCTGCTCCCAACTTCATTGCCAAAAGCCCTAAATCTAGTGCCATTAAATCCTTTATATACACATCCCTGTCAGCAATCCACGGCCTTACATATTTAGCCTGAGGCAAAAGGGTTGGATCATCTACTACTCTGTCGTCTCCTCCCTGTGCTCTTATGAACTCCTTGAATTTCTGAAGTGCTTTGCCACTCTCTAAAGCGTCTTTTAATTTGGCTCTTGCCTCATTATCATCTTTGGCAATACCTGCAATCTGCAGCATATCTGAACCTAATAACATGCAAACCTCCAGGAGGTCTTTTGACCCATGCCCTTTTAATACCTGTATCGCTTCTAAAACCTCAAGAGCATTTCCTATTGCAAGCCCTAGAGGATAATCCATATTGGTCACATGAGCTACTGTCTTTCTTCCAACAGAATTCCCAATGTCCACCATTAATTTTGCGAGTTTTTTTGCGCTTTCCAAATCCTTCATGAAAGCGCCTCTTCCAACTTTTACGTCCAATACTATTCCGTCAGCTCCTGCCGCAATTTTTTTACTCATGATAGAACTTGCTATAAGAGGAATAGAATCTACAGTTGCAGTAACATCTCTTAAAGCGTACAATTTTTTGTCGGCAGGAGTCAAATTTTTTGTCTGACCGATAATTGCAATTCCGTATTTATTCACATTATCAATAAATTCCTCTTCAGAAAGCTCTACTCTCATTCCAGGTATGGATTCCAGTTTATCTATCGTTCCTCCAGTATGCCCTAAACCTCTTCCCGACATCTTGGCAACAGGCGCTCCGCAAGCAGCTACCATAGGAGCAAGCACTAATGTAGTAGTATCCGCCACTCCACCAGTTGAATGTTTATCCACTTTTATTCCTTTTATTCTAGATAAATCAAGTACATCGCCAGAGTAAGCCATTGCCATTGTAAGGTGAGAAGTCTCCTCAGGAGTCATTCCTCTAAAATATATGGCCATTAAAAGAGCGCTTATCTGGTAATCAGGAATGTAGTCTTTTGTGTAGCCTGAGATTATAAAATCTATTTCCTCTTTGGTGAGTATACCGCCATCCCTCTTTTTTAGTATAAGGTCATACATTCTCATAAATTATACCCCCACTTTCAAAGGTAATTCCCTTAAAAAAGAAGTGCCTGTGTGTATAGGACCCACGTTGAAAATTTCAGCAATTGTAGCTGCCACATCAGCATATGTTTTTCTCAGCCCAAGATTTCTACCTTCTTTCATAGAAGGACTGTAAACCAAAAGAGGCACGTATTCTCTTGTATGGTCTGTTCCTGGAGTTGTGGGGTCACAGCCATGGTCAGCTGTTATAATCAGCAAATCTTCCTCTTTAAGCCTTAACATTATCTCAGGAAGCCTTTCATCAAAATGCTTTAAAGCTTTTGCATACCCGTTAACATCATTCCTGTGCCCATACACCATATCAAAGTCTACTAAATTAGTAAAAATAATCCCCTTCTTTACCGCATCCATTGCCTCTATAGTAGCCGTAATGCCCTCGTCATTATTTCCAGTATGAACGCTGTCTGTAATGCCCTGCCCTGCAAATATGTCCTCTATCTTCCCAACTGCATATACCTGATAACCTGCTTCTTTCAACATGTCAAGTACAGTAGGTCCAAAAGGCTTGAGAGAAAAGTCTCTTCTATTAGCTGTCCTTACAAAATTGCCCGGTGAACCTATAAAAGGCCTTGCAATAACCCGCCCTACGGCATGGTCCCCTTTCAATATTTCCCTGGCAATTTCACACATTCTATAAAGCTCTTCCAAAGGAATGACTTCTTCATGGGCTGCAATTTGAAACACGCTGTCAGCAGAAGTGTATACAATGGGATAGCCTGTCTTTATATGCTCTTCTCCCAGCTCTTTTATTATCTCAGTACCTGAGGCAGGTTTATTGCCTAGGACCTTTCTTCCAATTCTTTTTTCAAATTCTTCAATAATCTCCTTTGGAAAGCCCTCGGGATAAGTAGGAAAAGGTTTTTCTACAATGAGCCCTGCTATTTCCCAGTGCCCTGTCGTAGTGTCTTTACCAGCGGATTTCTCTGCCATCTTGCCATAAGCACCAATGGCATTTGGATTTGGAGCCACTGTCTTCAAAGGTATGATATTCCCTAACCCCAGCTTCTCCATTGTAGGAAGCTTAATCCCAGTCTTTTCTACCACGTGCCCCAAAGTATTAGTCCCTTTATCGCCAAACTTGTACGCGTCTGGAAGTTCCCCTACTCCGACGCTATCCAGGACTATAAGTATAACTCTTTGCAGCATTTTACCACCTCTTTTGTTAGTATAGAATTACTACTTTTCCATATCTTTAGATGTGAAAGCTCCTGGCAATAAATCTCTTACAGTCATTATCGCATGGTCACCCTTCATATTGCTCAATATAACGACCATATCTTCTCCGCCCAGTTCCATCATAACTTGCCTGCAAGCACCACAAGGCGAAACAGGTCCATCAGTATCGGCTACAACGGCAATAGCTTTAAGCTTCCTTTCCCCTCCGCTATAGGCGTTAAACATGGCAACCCTTTCTGCGCACACAGTAAGACCAAAAGATGCATTTTCAATGTTACATCCTTTGTATATATTTCCATCTTCCGTAAGCACACAAGCTCCTACTTTAAAATTAGAGTAAGGAGCGTAAGCATTTTCCCTCGCTTCTTTTGCAATTTCTATTAGTTTTTCATAGTCCCTGTACTCCATTTACACACCTACTTTCACAATGTTCTTTTTCTGACAATGTAAAAGTCAAATTTAGAGGCATTAAAATAATTTGACGAAAACAAAATTGGCGTGTTATTTTCATCATAATGAACTTGTTCTAAAAGCAATATCGAATCGTTTTTGTCCATCATGAGCTTTTTCTCAACTACAGGGTCGTGCTTTATAACTCTGATGTGGGAAATAGCATAAGTAATTCTTATAGAATGCTCTGCCTCAAGATAACTAAAAATTGACTGTTCAAATCCGGTAAAAGACTCTCCTACGATGTTCTCTGGCAATCTATCTATGCAGTAAACAACAGGAACATTGTCAGCCGTCCTAATTCTCTCTACTTTGTATATTATATCCCCCGGCTTTATCCTCAAATGCTTTGCTTCATTCTCAGTTGCAGGCAATTTATACACAGTAAAATCTTTGGTACCAGGCACCATTCCCTGCCTTTCAATTAAAGCAGTAACGCTGAACAACTCCTCCAAACCGCTTTTTATGAGCGGTTTTCTTCTCACAAAAGTACCGACCCCTTGCTGCTTTACAATTAATCCTTCCTCTTCCAGAATCCTCATAGCTTCTCTCAAAGTGGCTCTGCTTATGCCAAACTGTTTTGCAAGCTGGGACTCAGAAGGAAGTTTACTGCCTTCCTTCCATTGTCCCGTCTTTATAAGTTCCTCCATCTTTTTTAAAGCAAGCTCATACAGCGGCTTTTTCTCAGGCAATAACATGACAAACGCCCCTTTTATTTTTACTTTTTAGGTGTGTAAGGCACACCATCAGCAGCAGGTGGTACACTCTTACCTCCAATACCTACAAGTGCAAGAATTGTCAAAGCATAGGGCAACATCATTATCAAATTTTTGGAAAAAGCAGTATTTTGTAGCTGCATACTAAGGGCTGTAGCAAATCCAAAAAGAAGTGATGCTCCAAAAGAACCAAAAGGTGTCCATTTTCCAAATATCATCGCTGCCAGCGCAATATAACCTCTTCCACTCGTCATATCTGGGTTAAAGCTGTTTAATGCTCCTATAGAGAGATAAGCACCGCCCATCGCTGAAAGAAGACCACTTAACGCGACACCTAGATATCTTAACTTTATAACGTCAATTCCAGCTGTTTCTGCAGCTTCCGGATTTTCACCTACTGCTCTTAATCTTAATCCCAAATTTGTGTGGAACAAGAAATAATCTGATATGAACAAAATTATTATCATTAAATACACTATGACGCTATGACCACTTAGGACATGTCCTACAAAAGGAATATCTTTTATAATAGGTATCTCAACTGTTGGAAGCATAGGCGTATCAACAGGAGTACCAGTAAAACCGTATATAGTATTAAGAAGGTAAGCCGTAACACCAGAAGCAAAGATATTTATGGCCATACCAAGTATTATCTGGTTAGCAGTCAAACTAACAGCTGCCCAAGCAAATATAAGCGCAACTATCAAACCAACTACGATAGCTCCTAAAAGGCCTATCCAAGCATTGCCAGTCATATGAGCAAACATAACAGCAAAAAACGCGGCAATCAACATAATTCCTTCCATTGCGATATTTACAACACCAGACCTCTCAGAAAAAGTTCCTCCAAGAGCAGGCAGTGCCAGTGGAGTAGCCATAGCCAAAGTTGCTGCCCAAAGTTGCGGATTTAACAATATCTCCTTCATGCTTTTACCTCCTTTTTCTGCTTCCTGGCTAGCAGGTCTTTTATTACCTCAGCTATTCTGTGAGCTGCTACGAAAAATACTATCAAACCTGTTATAACATCTGCCATCTGACCAGGAACTTGAGCATTAAGCTGCATGTATTGAGAACCTGTACCTAATGCTGCAAACAGAATTGCCGCAAATATAACTCCTATAGGATGATTATTAGCAAGCAAAGCCACCACTATAGCTGTATAACCATAGCCGGAAGTAAAGCTGTCATAAAGTCTATGCTGGACACCCAGCATTTGAACAGCTCCTGCAAGTCCTGCAAAAGCACCGCTCAACCCCAATGCAAATACCATATTAAGAGGAACGTTCATTCCCGCATATCTTGCAGCCCTCTGATTGTAACCAACTGCCCTCATTTCAAATCCCCATGTGGTCTTAAACATAAACCAATACACAAAAATTGCTGCAGCAAGAGCTATAAAAATTCCATAAGACAGCTGAGTATTTTTTATCAAAAATGGTATAACAGCACTATCCTTTATAAGCGGAGACTGGGGAATTGTACTACCTTTTTCCATCATAGGCCCAAATTCCAGCAAGAAGTGGCTGAAATATATAGCAATATAGCTCATCATCATTGTGGTTATAACTTCATTAGCTCCAGTATAGGCTTTTGCAAGACCAGGGACAATTCCCGCCCAAAGTCCTCCTGCTATCATAGCAGCTATAAGTGCAAGAGGAATGTGTATATACCAAGGGAGAGAAAAACTATAACCAATCCACACAGCAACTATTGCCCCTATCCAGTACTGCCCCTCTGCACCTATATTGAAAAGGCCTGTTTTGAAAGAAATAGCTACACCTAATCCTGTCAATATAAGGGGCACAGCATTTGCTAGAGTATTAGCAATATTATTTAAATTACCAAATGCACCTATGAAAAGGGAAACATAAGCCTTTACTGGATTGAATCCTGTAGCTAGCATTATTATAGAACCTATGATAATTGCCACCAATACAGCTACAATCGGTATATAAAGTTCTTTCCATAGATTTTTCATTATCTCGCCTCCAATGTCGTCTTATCAAAACGAGAACCTGCCATGAGCAAACCTATTTGCTCTTTTGTTGCAGTTTTGCCATCTAAAATATCCATAAGCTGTCCTTTGTATATTACACCAATTCTATCAGATAGAGACATTATCTCTTCTAGCTCCAAAGACACTAAAAATATAGCTGCCCCTTTATCTCTTAACTCTAATATCCTTCTGTGAATATACTCTATTGCTCCTACATCCATACCTCTTGTAGGCTGCACAGCAATCAAAAGTTTGGGATTATATCCTACTTCTCTTGCTAGTATCACCTTTTGCTGATTACCTCCTGACAAATTGCGAGCCTTTAGCATATATTCAGGAGGCCTTACGTCAAACTCTTTCACTTTCTTCTCAGCATTTTCATACACCTTTTTATATTGAATAACTCCACGGCGAGAGTAAGTAGGGTCCTTATACTCTCTTAAGATCAAATTTTCTGCAATCGTAAAATCTAGAACAAGTCCATCTGCCTGCCTATCCTGCGGGATATACGAAATCCCTTCCCTGTAGAGCTGCCTTGTAGAAAAATTGGTTACATCTTTGCCGTAAAAGAACACACTTCCTGATTTTTTAGGCCTTAATCCCATTATCGCTTCTACCAGCTCCAGCTGCCCATTTCCATCAATTCCGGCAAGTCCAAATATTTCTCCTTCTCTAATTTCAAAGCTTACATCTTTAACCCGTGTCACATTCTGCTGATCTACTACAGTCAAATTCTTAACACTTAAGACAACGTCCCCAGGTTTATACTCGCTTTTTTCTATTCTCAGTACTACTTCCCTACCCACCATTAGATTTGCTAATTCTTGCTCATTCGTCTCTTTTGTTTTTAAAGTCCCAACTGTTTTTCCTCTTCTCATAACTGTAACTCTATCAGATATTTCTAAAACCTCTTCCAGCTTATGGCTTATAAATATAATAGACATGCCCTGCTGTTTGAGTTCTCTCATTATTTCAAACAATTTCTGCGTCTCCTGGGGAGTAAGCATTGCCGTCGGCTCGTCGAGTATAAGAAGTTTTGCTTTCCTGTAAAAGGCTTTTAAAATTTCTACCCTCTGCTGTAATCCAACAGAAAGGTCTTTTACTTTTGCATCAGGGTCTATTTCTAAATGATACTTTTCAGAAATCTCTCTTATAAGCTCATTAGCTTTTTTTCTATCATAAGTTATCCCTTTAGGCTCAGCACCTAGCACTATATTTTCTGCAACAGTGAAAACCGGAATGAGCATAAAGTGCTGGTGCACCATTCCTATTCCCTTTTCAATCGCTTCATGAGGTCCGCTTAGATTAAGCTCTTCCCCGTCAAAAATGAGTTGCCCTGAGTCCGGTTTATACAGCCCGTATATGATATTCATAAGAGTTGATTTTCCTGCACCATTTTCTCCGAGTATTGCATGGATTTCTCCTCTTTCAACTGTGAGATTCACATTGTCATTCGCTACAACCTTGGGAAATCTCTTTGTTATATTTCTTACTTCAAGTATAGCGCTCATCTACCTCTACCTCCAAAAGGGGGCTGAACAGCAGTCAGCCCCCGATTTTTATAGTTTACTTTGATATTTTATCTGAAACCTGAATCTTGCCATCTATAATGTCTTTTGCTAATTGATTGACCTGGTCTATTATAGATTGTGGCACATCTTTGTTAATCTTACCCAATCCTACACCATTATTTTTCAAGTCAAAGTACATTATCCCGCTCTTAAAGTTGCCATTCAAGGCATCTTTTATTACATCGTAAACTGCAACGTCCACTCTTTTAACTGCAGAAGTTAAAACATTGTCAGGAGCTAAGTAGCTTTGATCTGCGTCAACACCAATTGCGTACAGATTTTTCTCTTGAGCTGCCTTAATTACTCCTTCACCAGTTCCTCCAGCAACTTGGAATATGATTTCTGCACCTTGGCTTATCTGTGTTAAAGCCATTTGCTTTCCTGCAGCTGGGTCATTAAAATTGTTAGTATAATTGATGAGAATCTTTATATCAGGATTAACTGCCTTTGCACCCTGTTGATAACCTGCAATAAAACGGTCAACAGGAGGTATTTGCATTCCGCCAACTGCACCTATTATGTTTGTCCCTTTCACTTTTCCAACTTTTTCTTTTTCAACCAACCCTGCTAATGCACCTGCTAAATAACCAACTTCCTGTTCTTTAAACATAGCAGAAGCAACGTTTGGTCTATCAGTAATTTCAGAATCTATGATTAAGAACTTCGTATTGGGGAATTTCTGTGATACCTCTTCTGTAGCATCGTGCATCATAAAACCAACTGAGATAACCAAGTCATACCCTTGCTGTGCAAAATTTGTCAAGTTTGGCACGTAGTCTGTCATTTGTTTTGACTGAATTACATTTACTGTAACACCCAATTCTTTCGCAGCTCTTTGCAGTCCTTCATAAGCCATTTGATTGAAGCTACGGTCATTAATACCTCCAACGTCTGTAACCAATCCTACTTTAAAGTTCTTGTTCTTATTTGCCTCAGTTGTCTGCTGTGGCTGTGTGCTCTCTTGTTTAGTTTTTGAAGAACATCCTGACAAAACTACTGAAAGAGCTAGCACTAAGATCAGCAAAGATGCTAAAACAACACGCCACCTTCTCATCATCTAACCTCCTATGAAAAATTTTGTTACCGTTTACTGAGTTTGTACTCAGTAAACATGTAAGCTTGTCTGACATCTAACATCATTATAACTGCCTACAGTTTCATATACAACTCTCAAATAACCCTGTTTTTCTTTATAACTTATATATTTTCTCTAAAAATCGCCTCCTCTCTTTAGATATCTTCCACAATTATTTTTTTAGTATTCCCCAGAAATTTTATTCAATACTTTACTTACAATCTCATTCCTCACACTTCTATATTTATTGAGTAATTCATCGCACTCTTTTTTAGCCTCTTCGGCAAGCTTTTTATCCTTGATATAAGGTAGATTGACCTTTACATTCAAAACTGCTCCTTCCATAGCTGCATATAATAGTATTGCACCAACAGCTGCATCTGATACAGCGTTGGGATTGCCATACTCAGCAATTAAAGCAGTGGGAGTAAATCCTTCGCCGCAAAGTCTTGCAAGTTTTAAAGGAACATTCATTGCATTTATGTATGCCTTCTGCAAAACCTCACTTCTTATCTTCTTTTCTTCCTCCGTATTTTTTGGCATTTTTAAAGCTTTCATAACTTCATCATAAGCAGCTGTATCCTCATCTACAAGCTTCATGTATTCCTCTAAAAGCCTATTGCAAATATTAAGTCCTTCTTGAATCTCTTCTTTTATGTCCTCTGAATACTCTTCATAAAATTTCCTCCCAATAGTCAAATCGTAAACCATTTTTGATAGAGCAATTCCAAGGCTTGCAGCCGCTGCCGAAACACTTCCACCACCCGGCGTAGGTGAAGCTGAGGCAACCTTTTCAATATACCCTTTTAAAGAATCATTGATTAGCACAACACCATCTCCCTTCTCAAATGTTTTCACACCACTTATTATACCAATAAACGCGAACCTTTGTAACAAAATTGTCAACTCCTAACTTTGTTTCATTTTTTAATATTGGCGTTGTCAACAGGGGACATAGACATAATAAAAGAACTTCTGTACAGAGACCCTAGAACTCAAAATGATGAGCAGGTAGAAAAAGTTTTAGAAGAAATTCTATCATTGCCAGAAAATAAAGAGATGAGAAAACATTATTTAAAAAAATAGTAAGGCTAAATTTAACTAATGAGGTGCCATTTGTAAAATCTTTGTATACAAATGGCACCTTCTTTTTTACGCTATTCCAATAGTACTTTATTCTTTATCTCTTTTACAAATTCTTCAATATCGTTAAGGTTAGATGTAATAATCTCATATAATTCTTCATCTGTCACTAAATTGTAAAGATGCACCATCCTATTTCTATATCCTGCCATTTTCACTAATTTTTTACTCAATTCCTCATCTATATATCCGTATTCTCCTAACCCTCTCGCAATTGATTTATATTCTTTTGATAATTCGATATTACCTGACTTTGCTAATATATGCCTTCCTATATCAAAAATTGCCTCCAAAGTTCTCCTTAAAAAACTTTCTGCAGCCGCAGAATTTCTTTTATCACTTAAAAAAGTTGCTTTATCCATTGAAGACAAAACTTTTAGTTCCTCCAAATACTCGCTAATAAGAATAAGTCTTTCCAAAATTAACTGGCGATTTATCATATTCCCCACCACAACTTTTAATATTTTTCCAGCACCTCTTCAATATATTTATCGTACATATATTTGAAGTCTGCTGCTCTTCTTAAAATCTGCATTTCATAACTATCTTTAAACTCTTCAGAGTAAGAATATACGCATATCCCTTTCAAGGCTTCTAGCTGGAATATGGAATGATTTTCTTGAAGAAATACCAAGTCCAATTTATAAGGTTTAAAGAGGTCTTCTAGCTCATTGTAAATATCCGCATAAAGCAAATAACGCTTTTCTATTTTTTCTATATCCTCCAAAAAAACCACGCCCACATCAATGTCTGCCAAAGGGTCATCTATTACTACTTTTTCCCCCTGCAGTAATTTCAATGCATTTTCTTTTTGTGAACCAAACAGGTACACCAAACCTATTTTATATTTTTCACATATTTCTAATAACTTCTGGGATACAGCAAACATTCTTCTTCACCCATTTTCATTGTAACATAAAAACTATTTTATTCCAATAACAACCACATCATTTCCTTTTGCCTTTATCACTGTATTTACATGGTTAATTCCAAAGTGATACATCATATAGTCCAGATTTGGAGCATCAACTAAGACAATATCAGCTCTTTTCCCTTCCTCTATAGTCCCTATTTCATCACCTCTATCAATAGCACAGGCAGCATTTAATGTAACAGCTGTTAGGATTTCCTCTGCCCTCATTTTCATGTTAATATAGGCAAATGACATTATAAGCTGTAAATTCTCTGTAGGGCTTGTACCGGGATTGTAATCTGTACCTAATGCAACAGGCAATCCCCTCTCAATTAATCGCCTCGCATCAGCATAAGGTCTATTCAAAAAGAAAGAAACCCCTGGCAAAAGGACTGCCACTGTGCCTGCTTTTTTCATGAGGTCTATTCCTTCATCAGAGACTTCTTCTAAATGGTCAGCACTTATAGCCCCTAATATCCCAGCCAATTCTCCACCTTTACTGTGGGTAAGTTCATCCGCATGAATTTTTAGTCTAAACCCCAGTTTTTTAGCTTCCTCTAATATTTTCTTCGATTGTTCATAATCAAAAGCCCCTTCTTCACAGAATACATCGCAAAACTCTGCCAGGTCTTCCTCTTTTACCTTAGGAAGCATCTCATTTATTACTTTCTCCACATACCTCCAAGGGTTCTCTTCAAACTCCTGTGGAATAGCATGGGCTCCTAGAAAAGTAGGCACAATATCCACAACAGAAAGGCTTTTTAATTGGTTCATAAGTCTTAAAAGCCGTATCTCTTGCTCTGTATTAAGGCCATACCCACTTTTTACCTCTACAGTAGTCACTCCATGAGAAAGCATGATTTCAAGGCTTTTTAAAGCCTTTTGAAGCAATGCCTCATCAGAGGCCTCTCTAGTCGCTCTTACTGTGGAATGGATACCTCCGCCTTGTTTTAAAATGTCAATATAGGAATAACCTTTAAGCTTTAGAGCCATTTCATTTTCTCTGGATCCATAATGCATCACATGGGTGTGAGGGTCAACAAATCCAGGGAGTGCAATCATACCTTTCGCGTCAATTTCCCTCTCTGCAGAAATTGCGGCAGGAGATTTCCCTGCCGCCAAAATTTTTCCATCTTTTATTGCTATGTAAGCATTCTCTATCTCTTCTATTTTTTCCATATCTTCTCCACAAAGAGGTTTCGTCCCAATCGGCGTATAAATTTTACTTATATTGTATATTAATAAATCTGCTCTCATATGAACACCTCATTCGTAAATTCTGTTTTCCAAAACCATATCCATGGAGAAATTTTCTAATCTCAAATAATAATCGGCAACATCTAGCAACGCTTTTGAAGGCACAAGGCCTATTATTTCACTTCCTACTACATTCACACCATACCTTGAAGCTTCTGCTTTAATTGTCTCAAAAACTCTGTAAATCGGTGTCTTGTTAAAATCTGTAAGGTTCATTGAAACCTGCACAATCCCTCTTTCTCTTAATTCAACCCCCATTGCCTTCACATATCTATAGCCACCACTTGAAAATCTGACAGCTTTAGCGATTTTATTAGCTATTTCAATATCATTTGTGCCAAGGTTTACATTGAAGGCAATCAAAAAATTTCTTGCCCCAATTACTATTGCACCGCTTTTAGGATTCATCTCAGAAGGTCCAAAATCGGGCTTCCACTCTGGCTGTTTTATCTTTTCAAAAAAGCCTTCATATTCCCCTCGCCTTATATTCTCTAAATTTTTTCTCTCAGGAGTTGTAGCTGCTTCTTCATACAGATAAACAGGTATATTAAGCTCTTTCCCTACTCTTTCTCCTAGTTCCCTTGCAATCTGTACGCATTCTTCCATTGTAACATTTTTTACAGGAACAAAAGGAACCACATCCACAGCTCCAATTCTAGGGTGTTCTCCTTTGTGATATCTCATGTCAATTATCTCTGAAGCTTTTTTTATGAGCTTAAAAGCCGCTTCTTTTACCCCCTCTTTATCTCCAACAAAGGTTATAACTGTCCTATTGTGGTCTTTATCTGAAGAATAGTCCAAAAGTTTTACTCCTTCTGTTGAAACCACTTCTTTTATGAGCTCAGAAATCTTTTCCTGATCCCTTCCTTCGCTCACATTGGGCACACATTCAATTATCTGATTCATCTTTCTCCCACGCCCTTTCAAATTCATTTAAGCATAGGCATTTTTATTCCCTTTTCTTTTGCAGTCTTAATTGCTATTTCATATCCTGCATCGGCGTGTCTTACTATCCCAAGACCTGGATCCCCTGTCAGAACCCTTTCAATTCTCAAATCTGTCTCCTTTGTTCCATCAGCACACACAACTACTCCTGCGTGGATGGAATAACCTATTCCTACTCCTCCTCCGTGGTGTACAGAAACCCATGTAGCTCCTGAGGCAGTGTTTAAAAGCGCATTTAGTATCGGCCAGTCTGCTATAGCGTCACTTCCATCCTTCATAGCCTCTGTCTCTCTATACGGTGATGCCACAGACCCTGTGTCATGGTGGTCTCTTCCTATTACAATTGGCGCTTTAAGCTCTCCTTTTCTTACCATCTCGTTTATAGCAAGGCCAAATTCTGCTCTCTGACCATAGCCCAGCCAGCAAATCCTCGCAGGAAGCCCTTGGAATTTCACTCTTTCTCTAGCCAACCTAATCCACCTATTGAGTATGGGGTCATCAGGGAAAAGTTCTAATACTTTCTGGTCTGTCTTGTAAATGTCTTCAGGGTCACCAGACAACGCCACCCAGCGGAAAGGCCCTTTGCCCTCGCAGAACAGGTCCCTTATATACTCGGGAACATAGCTTGGGATGTTGAAGGCGTCTTTTACTCCTTCGTCATAGGCCATTCTCCTTATGTTGTTACCGTAGTCAAAAACTATAGCCCCTCTTTTCTGCATTTCAAGCATAGCTAAAACATGCTCTGCCATCGCCTTTTTAGCTCTCTTTATGTATTCTTCAGGATTGGATTTTCTAAGTGCTATAGCTTCATCTAAAGTCATTCCATTTGGCACATATCCATTTAAGGGGTCATGGGCTGAGGTTTGGTCTGTTACAACATCTGGGATTATGCCTCTTCTCACAAGTTCTGGATGAACATCTGCTGCATTGCCCACCAATCCTACAGATAAAGCCCTTCCTTCTTCTTTTGCCTTCATAACCATTCCCAAGGCTTCATCCAGGTCTTCCGCCATTACATCTAAGTATTTAGTCTCCAGTCTTCTTTTTATCCTGTTTCTATCAACTTCGACTATAAGGCAGGCTCCATCTAACATGGTAATTGCCAGCGGTTGAGCACCGCCCATTCCTCCCAGCCCTGCTGAAAGGACAAACTTGCCCTTTAAGCTTCCGTCAAAGTGCTTTTTGGCTAAAGCAGCAAAAGTTTCAAAAGTCCCTTCTACAATTCCCTGTGAGCCTATATATATCCAGCTTCCTGCCGTCATCTGGCCGTACATGGTAAGCCCTTTTGCTTCAAGGTCCCAAAAAGTCTCCCAGTTGGCCCATTTTGGAACCAGCATGGCATTTGAAATCAAAACTCTTGGTGCCATCTCGTGGGTTTTGAAAATTCCTACAGGTTTTCCCGATTGAACTAGCAAAGTCTCATCCTCTTCCAGGTTTTCAAGGCTTTCTAGTATTTTGTCAAAAGCTTCCCAATTTCTTGCGGCTTTTCCTGCCCCACCGTACACTATCAAGTTTGCAGGATCTTCAGCCACTTCAGGGTCTAGGTTGTTCATAATCATTCTGTAAGGAGCTTCTATCTGCCAGTTTTTGCAGTGAAGCTCTGTCCCTCGAGGTGCTCTTACAACTCTTGACATTAAAATCCCCCCATGTTCTTGTTTCTATAAAGCTTTATAGTATTATTCTATTTAGACTCTCAAAAATCCTGCTAATATTTATACATTTTAAAAAAACATTAAAAAAGCAGGGGAAGACCCCGCTTACTCTACCTTAAACTGCTTAATCGCCTCAATCAATGTATTGGCATAGCTCTTTAACTCATTTGCAGTAGAAGCCATCTCCTCCACTATCGCCGACTGCTCTTCTGATGTGGCTGATACTTCCTCTGCCGACGCTGCCGCCTCCTCTGATACTGCCGCTATGTTCTGTATTGAATCTACTATCCTGTTCTTGTGCTCCTCTATCTCCCTCAAAGATTTCGTCAAATTCTCTATCTTCTCCACTATGAACTTCACTGCATTTAGTATCCCTTCAAATACGTCCTTTGTCGTATTTACTACTTCGCTCTGCTCCTCTATTGACTTCGTCGAATCCTCCACTGTCCTGTGGGTGTTGTTTATCGTAGACTGTATCTCTGCTATCAAATTCGCTATGTTCCTCGCTGCCTGGGAGGACTGCTCCGCTAATTTCCTAACTTCATCCGCTACAACTGCAAAGCCTCTTCCTGCTTCCCCTGCCCTCGCTGCCTCTATCGCTGCATTTAAAGACAATAAGTTCGTCTGGTCTGCTATATTTGTTATTGTCTCCACTATCTTTTCTATCTCTGCCGACTTCTCTAACAGATAATTTGTCGCCTCTTTTACGTTGTTGTTGGCTTGTATTGTGTGCTTTGTCTTTTCTATTAGCTCTTTTATCGTGACAAGACCTTCATTTGAAACCATGTTCACATTTTCTACTTCATGGTTTATTTCCTCAGCGTTTTTGAGAGAGCTATCTATAAGCTGCCCTAAGACCACAGTTGCATTGGCGCTTTCTTCTGCCTCTTTCGCCTGACTTGATGCCCCTTGAGCTATTTCTTCAATCGCCTTTGCTACATCCTGTGTAGCCTGAGCTGCCTGCTCTGAAGCAACTGCCAGGTTTTCTGCAGAGTGGTTTACAGATTCTGATACGCTCTTTATGTCAAATATTAGCTTCTTTATGCCTTCTAACATTGTGTTAAAGCTATTTGCAAGTACTCCTACTTCGTCCTTTGTCTTTACATCGGCTCTTACCGTGATATTGCCTTGTGAAGCTTCTTCCATAGCAGTTACTACTTTCTTTATGCCTGAGGATATGGAGTTGGAGAAGAAGTATGCAATCACAATGCCTATTAGAAGTATTACTATGCTTACTGTGATTATAAAATTCCTTATCTTTGTTACATCTCCTGTCAATTCGCTGTTATCCATCGTAACAACAGCTTTCCAACCGAAACTGTCAAGGTCTCTCACACTAGCAAATTTTAATATATTATTTGATACGTACTGAATCGTAGAATTTTTTGTAGCAAGCAACCTCTCACCAAAATCGTACTTCTTAATTGAAGTAAAAAGTTTAGTAGAATCTGGATGAGAAATTGTAATACCGTCCTTTGTAACGACGTATATGTACCCTGTTTTGCCAAGTTTTACATCAGAAATATTTTTTGAAAGCTGCTCTAAACTTATGTCAATTCCTAAAACACCTATCAATTTTCCACTAGAATCTAAAACAGCTTTTGTCACAGTAATTTCCGGAACCTTTGTGTTAAAGTCTTGATAGGGTTCTGTCCAGGTAATCTTTCCATTTGCATTTACCGCCTCTTTGTACCAGGGCCTTTCCGTAGGGTCGTAATTTTCAAGTTTTTGAATTGGATATAAAATCATTTTCTTTGAAGGAGTTGCAAAATACACGTTCATAGCATCAGGCATAGCCTTTTTTGTCTCTTCTAGCTTCTTTAACACCGCTTCATCTGAGGCCTGACTTCCATCGTAATTTAAAATCTCATTAGACTCTGACAACATTTGCACTATTGTTTCAGTATCCCGCTTAAATGAGTTTACATATTTGTTCAGTACAGACAAAGCTGTCTGATTGGAATCGTTTATCTTAGATTTAAGAACAGATTCTGCGATATTTGTAGAAAAGTAACCTGCTATCACAAGAGGTATTAATATAAAAAGCACCATTAAAACCAGAAGTTTTGTCCTGACACTCCTCATTCAATTACCCTCCCTATACTGTGATATGAAATACCTCTGATCCCCCTTTATCTCCCTCACTACTTCTTCCAATGCCTCTACAATCTTGTAATTATATTTGTAAGGCATTGTCTTCAACTCAAGCATAGCTTCATGCATGCTCTTTAACCTTTTTTGATTGTAAGGCCTTTTTGTAGTCATGGCATCGAAAGAATCGCAAATTCCTATTATATGAGCGCTCAAAAGAATAAGCCCCAGCCCAACGTGAAGTAATCCCCACCTTGCAGTTATAAATTTGCTCCTCCTTAGGAAGCCCTAACTTTTTAGAAACCAAATAAGTAAGCTTCGCAACTCTTATTTCCCTTCTTTTCGACATAATTTGACAAGAAAAATTATACCATATTCCCCTCTAGAAAGTCAATTTTTTAAATTTTTTCAAGTATTAAATTTTACACGCTGGAAATACTGTAAATTAGCGACCTTGACAAAATTCCTAAAAAAGTTATATAATACGTTTGCAATATTTTTGTATGTATTAAAATTTTTTTGTAATAAAAATTTTTGTGTAAAGGAGGAAGTTTATGCAGAAGGGTGTAAACGATGCAAAAAAACTGGCACTAATTCCACTTATTCTGATGATCTTTACCTCTGTATTTGGCTTTACTAACATCCCCCGTTCCTTCTACTTAATGGGATATGGAGCTATTCCATGGTATCTGCTTTCAGGAATAACTTTCTTTATACCTTACGCTTTTATGATGGCAGAGTACGGCTCGGCTTTTAAAGAGGAAAAAGGCGGAATTTACTCGTGGATGGAAAAATCAGTAAATCCAAAGTATGCTTTTATAGGAACTTTTATGTGGTATGCTTCCTACATCATATGGATGGTAAATGTAAGCTCCTCTATATGGATTCCTCTTTCAAATGCCATATTTGGTAAAGATACAACCTCCACATGGAGCCTTTTTGGCTTAAAGGCTACACAGACTCTTGGTCTTCTTGGCGTAATATGGGTAATCACTGTAACGTATATAGCATCTCATGGACTAAAAAGTATTTCAAAAGTGACATCTGTAGGAGGAACAGCTGTAGCACTTCTTAATATCGTTTTACTCTTTGGAGGTATTTTCGTACTGGTTGCGAATAAAGGCAAAATTGCTCAACCCGTTGCATCTGCTTCCGCCTTCATAAGTTCTCCAAACCCAGCTTATCAGACTACTCTTGCGATGCTTGCATTTTTGGTTTTTGCTATATTTGCTTATGGAGGTCTTGAAGTAGTAAGCGGTCTTGTAGATCAGACAGAAAAACCTGAGAAAAACTTCCCAAGAGGGCTTTTGATTTCCGCTATTCTCATTTCTATAGGATATTCTTTAGGAATTTTTATGGTTGGAACCTTCACCAACTGGAAAGAAGTGCTGGGTTCACAAAATGTAAACATGGCAAACGTAGCATATGTTGTTATGAATAACTTGGGATATCAAATAGGTCATGCATTGGGACTTCCAGAAGCTACTTCTCTAGCAATAGGAGCATGGTTTGCAAGGTATGTAGGTCTTTCAATGTTTTTGGCTCTAACCGGCGCTTTCTTTACCCTCACATATGCTCCTTTAAAGCAGATAATAGAGGGAACTCCTGCAAAACTGTGGCCTGGCAAAATAGCCAAAATTGAAGACGGAATTCCTAAAACTGCTATGTGGGTACAGTGCAGCATAGCAGTAGTGATAATCATATTAGTATCTTTTGGAGGCGAAGCTGCAGCTAGATTCTTTGCAAAACTAATTTTGATGACAAATGTGGCAATGACATTGCCTTACGTATTTCTTTCAGGAGCTTTCTATTCTTTTAAGAAAAATAAACAAATTAAAAAGCCTTTTGAAATCTTCAAAAGCAATGCATCATCTCTCATAGCAACAGTTATAGTAACTGCAACAGTCGCATTTGCAAACTTCTTTACAATAATTCAGCCTGCAATTGAGGGAGATTTGAGTTCTACCATTTGGATGATTGTAGGTCCAGTATTCTTCTCATTAGTAGCTCTACTCATGTACAATCGTTATGAGCACGTAAAAGAAAAATCGCCAGTTAAAGTTTCTACAAAAATAAAACCTGAACACAAGTAAGAGAGAGGGTTTTTCCTCTCTCAGTTTATTTTAATTTCACCTAGAAAGTTTTAATTTTTACGCGTATATGGTATAATAAAGGTGTACCTGTTATAGTAATTTGAAAGCTTTAAAAATCTCAAAAAAGCAGTACTGTTATACAGTGTATAAACATCTGTTATATAATATAGCTGTTACACTGTATACTGTACTATAGCAGGTACAATTTTCTTAAAATGGTATGCTCAATAAAAAAAATTACATTAAGGAGAGGAGTAATAAGATGGCTAAAGTGATGAAAACCATGGATGGTAATACGGCTGCTGCCCACGTCGCATACGCCTTTACGGAAGTAGCAGCGATTTACCCAATAACCCCTTCATCACCCATGGCAGAGCTGGTAGACGCCTGGAGTGCCCATGGAAGGAAAAACATATTTGGACAAACTGTAAAAGTCATTGAGATGCAATCAGAGGCAGGGGCAGCAGGAGCTGTTCATGGGTCACTGGCAGCAGGTGCCCTCACAACTACTTTTACTGCATCACAGGGTCTTCTTTTAATGATACCGAACATGTACAAGATTGCGGGTGAACTTTTGCCTGGCGTTTTCCATGTAAGCGCTCGTGCAGTAGCAACTCACGCCCTTTCAATCTTTGGAGATCATTCTGACGTCATGGCTTGCCGTCAGACAGGTTTTGCATTGCTTGCATCAGGCAGCGTACAGGAAGTAATGGACTTAGGTGCAGTAGCACATCTTTCTGCAATTAAAGGAAGAGTGCCATTCTTGCACTTCTTTGACGGATTTAGAACTTCTCACGAAGTGCAAAAGATTGAAGTCTTGGATTACGATGACCTGGCAAAACTTATAGATTACGAAGCACTAAAGGCATTCAGAGACAGAGCTTTAAGGCCAGAAAAACCTGTTACACGCGGCACAGCCCAAAACCCAGATATCTTCTTCCAGGGAAGAGAAGCTGCTAACAGGTTCTACAACGCCCTCCCTGAAGTTGTAGAATACTACATGAACGAAATAAATAAACTCACAGGCAGAAATTATAAGCTCTTTAACTACTATGGAGCACCAGACGCAGAAAGAATAATAGTAGCAATGGGTTCTGTGACCGAGACAATTGAAGAAACAATAGACTATTTGATGAAAAAAGGTGAAAAAGTAGGATTAGTAAAAGTTCACCTTTACAGGCCATTCTCAATAAAGCACTTCCTCGAAGTAGTGCCAAAGACAGTAAAGAAAATTGCTGTGCTTGATAGAACAAAAGAGCCTGGTTCTATTGGAGAACCGCTCTATGAAGATGTAAAGACTGCCTTTTATGAGAGTGAACTGAAACCTGTAATTGTCGGAGGACGCTATGGACTCGGTTCAAAAGACACAACTCCTGCGCAGATTATCGCAGTATTCGAAAACCTAAAATTAGAAGAGCCAAAGAACCACTTCACAATAGGAATAGTAGATGACGTCACAAATACTTCGCTGCCTGTTGGAGAGGAAATAGATACATCGCCAGAAGGGACAACCAGCTGCAAATTCTGGGGATTTGGTTCTGACGGTACAGTTGGCGCAAACAAGAGCGCTATAAAGATCATTGGAGACAACACTGACCTTTATGTTCAGGCTTACTTCCAGTATGACAGTAAAAAATCTGGCGGCGTAACAGTATCTCACTTGAGGTTTGGCAAAAAACCAATAAGGTCTACCTACCTGGTAAACACCGCTGATTTCATAGCATGCCATAAGCAGTCCTATGTGTACCGTTATGACATCTTGAAAGGACTAAAAGATGGCGGCACATTCCTCTTAAACTGCAACTGGAAACCAGAAGAACTGGAAGAAAAACTTCCAGCTTCAATAAAGAGATACCTCGCAAGACACAACATAAACTTCTACATTATAAACGCAGTTGACATAGCAAAAGAAATAGGCTTGGGCGGAAGAATTAACATGATAATGCAGTCCGCTTTCTTCAAGCTCACAAATATAATACCAATTGAGGATGCGGTAAAACACCTAAAAGAAGCAATAGTAGAAGAATACGGACACAAAGGCGAAAAGATAGTCCAGATGAACTTTGAAGCAGTAGAAAGAGGCATCAATTCTCTCGTAAAAGTGGAAGTACCACCTCACTGGGCAGATGCACAGGATGAACCTGAAGAAGAAAGAAATGTACCTGAATTTATTAAAAATGTCGCAGATGTAATGAATAGGCTCGAAGGAGACAATCTCCCTGTAAGTGCTTTCTTGGGAAGAGAGGATGGAACCTTCCCGCCGGGAACTGCAGCTTATGAAAAGCGCGGAATTGCAGTAGACGTACCAGAATGGCAAATAGACAATTGTATCCAGTGTAACCAGTGCGCTTTTGTATGTCCACACGCTGCAATAAGGCCATTCTTGCTCACTGAAGAAGAAGTCAAAAATGCTCCTGAGGGATTTAAAGTCAAGAAAGCCATTGGAAAAGGCTTTGAAGGCTTATATTACAGAATACAAGTCAGCGTCCTTGACTGCACAGGATGCGGAGTGTGCGTAAATGAATGTCCTGCAAAAGAAAAGGCTCTAGTAATGAAACCATTAGAGACACAATTGCACGAAGCAGAGAACTGGGAATATGCAATGACCTTGTCTCCAAAACCCAATCCAATGAGCAAAGAGACAGTAAAAGGAAGCCAATTCGAACAGCCGTTGCTTGAGTTCTCAGGAGCATGCGCTGGTTGTGGTGAAACACCTTATGTGAAGCTAATAACACAGCTATTCGGCGATAGAATGATGATAGCAAACGCAACAGGTTGTTCTTCAATATGGGGAGCAAGTGCACCATCAACGCCTTACACAGTAAACCACGAAGGAAAAGGACCTGCTTGGGCAAACTCTCTATTTGAAGACAATGCAGAATTTGGATTAGGCATGGTACTCGCTGTAAAACAGCAGAGAATGAAGTTAGCTGATATAGTAAAAGAACTGCTAGAGCAAAACATCACAGCAGAGTTAAAAGAAGCACTGCAATTCTGGCTTGACAACATGATGGATGGCGAAAAATCCAAAGAAGCTAGCAAGAAGTTGCTGCCAATACTTGAAAACTATAAAGCTGAAAATGAAAAAGTAAAGACATTAATAAATGAGATACTTGAAAGAAAAGACTATCTGGTTAAAAAATCTCAGTGGATAATAGGTGGAGACGGTTGGGCATATGACATCGGATACGGCGGTTTAGACCACGTACTAGCATCAGGAGAAGATGTAAACATACTGGTGCTTGATACAGAAGTTTACTCCAACACAGGCGGACAGTCCTCAAAGGCAACACCATTAGGCGCAGTTGCACAATTTGCCGCAGCAGGTAAACCACTTATAAAGAAAGACTTAGGTAGAATGGCAATGACATACGGATATGTGTATGTAGCTCAGGTCGCAATGGGAGCAAGCCAGACACAGCTTATGAAAGCCTTAATTGAAGCAGAAAGATATCCTGGTCCATCCCTTATAATCGCTTATGCACCATGTATAGCACACGGAATTGACATGAGCGAGAGCCAGATAGAGCAGAAGAGAGCGGTAGAATCTGGTTACTGGATACTTTATAGATACAACCCGCTCCTCAAGAAGGAAGGAAAGAATCCGTTCATACTGGATTCCAAGCCTCCAAAACTCTCCTTCCAGGAATTCTTGAGGAGAGAAGTAAGATTTACAGCTTTGGAAAGAACCTTCCCGGAAAGAGCAAAAGAACTCTTCGAAGAAGCAGAAAAAGCCGCAATGGAGAGGTACAAAATCTACGAAAGAATGGCAAAAGAAGAGTAAAATTGGAGGGGGTCACTCCCCCTCCTCTTTTATGATATAATTTTGATGTACAATCAAAAATGGGGTGACTTACAGAAATGGATTTTATAAATCAGGCCCTTAACTTTTACAGTGAAGAAATTGAAGCTTACACACTTTACTCCTATCTTTCAAAAATAGAAAAAAGCCCTGAAATTAAAAAAAGATTCAAAAAGCTTTCCGAAATGGAAAAAAATCACGCAGCCTTTTGGGAGAAATTTCTAAAAGATAGAAAAGCTCAAGTTCCAAAATTAAAAAGCCAGCCTTTTAAATTGTTTATCTACAGGATATTTCGCAAACTCCTTGGAAATAAGCTATTCGTAACAATTTTAGAAATGAATGAAACTTCAACTACAGAATGCTATTTTAAATTTCTAAACGAAGTACCTTTATCCGATGAAGAAAAAACAGTTCTCTCCAGAATAATTGAAGAGGAACTGGAGCATGAAAAACTATTCAGTCAGCAAAAAGATAGGATAAGCATTGAAAATATTCGAGATTTCATAATGGGTATGAACGATGGCCTTGTTGAAATCTTAGGAACTGTAACAGGTCTTTCTGCTGTTTATCCGAAAAATCCTATTACTGTAGGCACTGCAGGCCTTGTGGTAGGAGTAGCGGGAGCACTTTCTATGGCAATAGGAGCATATACTTCTGTAAGGTCTCAAAGACAGGTAAATGAAGGGATAAAAAAGAAAATGGAGCTACTATTCAAAGTTTCAAAAGAAAGAGCAAAAGAAGAATTTCTAAATAAGTTGCAGGATTCAGGAATACCAATGGAAGTTGGCGAAGAAATAGCCGAAAAATTAAACAATAATGAGGAGGCCATGACAAATCTCTTGACAGAAGAAATAACTGAAAACGAGGTAAAATCTGCATTGTACACAGGCATCGCATATCTTGTAGGGCTTGTATTCCCTGTAATCCCTTATTTCTTTATCTCTTCCTCTTCTCTATTGGCTTTAGCATTTTCTGTGATATTTGCAGCTATAGCCCTTTCCATAGTGGGAACTGTGGTATCTGTAGCATCAGAAAGCCTATCTATCAAAGGAAAGATAACAGAAATGGTCATCACAGGCCTTGGAGCAGCAGCATTATCTTACCTCTTTGGAACACTGGTACAAAAGGTATTTGGAATAACCGCCTAAACTCCAGACAAAGGGGACGGTTCCTTTCATCTGAACAACTTAGAATTCAGACAAAAGGAACCGTCCCCTTTGTCTGATTTTAAAAAAAGTTGATATTATCATAAATATCTTGTACAATGAAGATAAGAACAATAAATTTTAACCTCTTCCCGAGGAGGGAGAAAAAATGTTTAAATTCAACATAAAAAATCTCATTTGGGCCATAGCAGGGCTTGTCCTCCTCATAGTGGCTGTATTTTTTATAGTCAACTGGCTTGTAAATTCAAAAAATAGCACCTCCAGTGAAAGTGCATAAGCCTATAAATAAAAAGACCCCGCTTAAAAAGCAGGGTCTTTTGCTTTATTTTTCCAGTATTTTTATCAGGAGGTTAATACTTGCCTCTACGTCCTTCTTATCCACCATCTCTGAAACGCTGTGAACATACCTTGTGGGAATAGAAATCACTCCAGAGGGTACTCCCCCTCTTGAAAGGTGAATCGCTCCTGCATCAGTACCGCCAAATTCCAGTATTTCTAATTGATACGGAATACTGTTCTCTTTCGCCACTTCAATCATCATATCTCTCACAGAAGGGCTCACAATTATCGATCTGTCCATTACCTTTATTGCTGCACCTTTACCGAGAGCTACCGCCATTTTCTTCGCTTTAGGAGTATCTCCCGTTGCAGTTACATCCACAGCAATAGCAAAATCAGGATTAATACTGTAAGCGGCTGTAGTAGCACCTCTTAAGCCTACCTCTTCTTGCACTGTGAAAACAAAATACAGCTCATTTTCTGTCTTCACGTTTTTTAGCGCTTCAATCGCCACATAGCATCCTATCCTGTCGTCAAAAGCCTTGGAAATTAACCTATCTCCAGCTTCTACAAACTCTCCTACGAAGCTTCCACTCTCCCCTATTTTGACAAGCTCTTCTGCCTCTTTTTTATCTTTTGCACCTATATCTATGTAAAGCTTCTCCAGTTTAAAATCCTTTTTATCCTCCAAATGCTCTACTCCAATTACTCCTACTGTACCATTTTTAAACTTAACTCTTCTTCCTACAAGGTGCTCTACATAAACGCCACCTATCGTTGTGAACCTCAAGAAGCCTTCCTCTTCAATATGCGTAACCATAATGCCTATTTCATCAGCATGAGCAGCCACCATTATCTTTTTCCCTTTTCCCTTTTTCACACATATCATGTTTCCCATCGCATCATGAGTAATTTCATCGCAAAAACCTTTGACTTCCTCTCTTATAATCTCAAAAACCTTCTCCTCACTTCCCGAAGGTCCAAAAGCCTGTGTTAGCTTTTTTATAAGTTCCACATTCACACTCATTTCAATACCTCCTCAATATTTTTAATCACTAAGTCCACAAGCTTAACTGTATTTTCAAAGTCACTCAGCTTAGCTACAGAGTTGAAAGAATGGATGTATCTACAAGGCACAGAAATAGCTACTGTCTTTATTCCTCCTTTTGTAAGGTGTATTTTACCTGCATCATTTCCACCGCTCGCTATTCTCCTAAACTGATAAGGTACATTATTCTCTTCTGCTATCCTGACAATCTTGTCAATAATCTTTCTGTCATACAAAGTAGTTCTATCCATAAGTGAAATTGCAGGCCCTTTTCCCAGCTCTGTGGAAACCAGATGAGGCTCTGAATCCACAACATCCGCAGCTACAGTTCCTTCCACAACTAACGCAAAATCAGGCTCTACATTATAAGCCGCAACACCCGCTCCTCTTAAACCAACCTCTTCTTGCACTGTAAAAGCCGCGCAAACAGGATATTCATATGTATTTTTCAAAATTTCTATTAATACATTACAGCCTATTCTATCGTCCAAAGCCTTTGCCTTGACATAGCCATCCCCTAAAATCTCGAAATTTGATTCAAAGTAGACATAGTCACCGGGTGAAATGTGCTTTAAAGCTTCTTCTTTAGATGCTGCTCCAATGTCTATATAGAGTTCATCAAAGTCAAGAGGTTTTTCCTGCTCTCCTTTTTTCTGAAGATGTATAGGTTTTGCACCTATTACCCCGTTTATCTTCTTCTCCCCTACCTTTACTGCTTTGGCTACCAGAATACGGTTGTCAACTCCGCCCACAGGAGAAAAACTTAATGTCCCGTCTTCATTTACAGACTTCACCATTAAAGCAACTTCATCCATGTGAGCAGCCAGCATCACCTTTGGCTTTTCCTTTTTCCCTTTTTTGCAGGCTATCAAATTCCCAATTCTATCCACATAAAGCTCATCCACATAAGGTTTAACTATCTCTTTTATCTTCTCTCTTACCTCTTTTTCATCTCCAGAAGCACCTAAAAGCTCAGTTAACTCCTTTAATAACATAAATGTCCCTCCAATTCCTCAGGCAGATTGGCAATATAGTGTGCCAGCAGTCTGCCGCTTTCTATTATGTCTTTCATATTAGCAGTTTCCACAGAAGTATGCATGTACTTCAAAGGTATTGACACAAGCCCTGTAGGAACTCCTTTTTTTGACACCTGGATTGCCCATGCATCAGTGCCTGAATGCCCAGGAAGCGGCTCTATCTGATAATTTATATTGTATTTTTTCGCTATATCTACAAGCCCTTTATATACAGCAGGATGAATATTAGGCCCCTTCCCAATCGCAGGCCCTTTCCCTATCTCTATGTCGCGGCTAACTCCCCTCGCTTTCGCATGAGTCACATCAATCGCTATAGCTATGTCAGGTTCAATATTGTAAGAAGAAGTTATAGCTCCTCTTACCCCCACCTCTTCCTGAAGAGTAGCTACAGCATACACGTCGTGATAATGGTACATCTTCCTTAGTTCATCAAGGCATACTGCCATCACCACAACCCCTGCCCTATCGTCTAAAGCCTTTCCTGAAACATTATCATTCAAAAGTTCTCTAAACTCCCTTTTCACAGTTATAATATCTCCAATGCTTACCAGCTTCTCTACTTCCTCTTTCGGAAGCCCTACGTCTACGTACATATCGTCTATTTTTATTGCCTTCTCCATATCTTCGGAGGATAAGAGATGAGGCGGTTTACTCCCTATAACTCCCAATAATTCTTTTTTACCGTGCACTATGACTTCTTGAGAAGGAAGGGTTCTTTGGTCCACTCCTCCAACCGGTGTAAATTTTATAAATCCTTTCTCATCAATATCTTTCACCATAAGCCCTATTTCATCCAAATGGGCTGCCAGCATCACCTTATACTTGCCTTTTAAACCCTTCTTTTTAAAAATTAAATTTCCAAAATTGTCCTCTAGAACTTCATCGGAAATCTCTTCAAATTCTTTTTTCAAAAGCTGATAAATTCCTCTTTCATGTCCGGAGACCCCGTGACTTTCACTAAGCTTTTTTAACAGCTCCTTATAATCCATTTTCTACCCCTTCCCATCTAATTTTATTAAACAAAGTGGTAAAATTCTGCTTTTGCCCTTCCTGAGTTTATTATTTCTACATAAATCTCTAAAATCCTTCTGTAATTTTTCATCTTCTAAAGATATTTTAAAAAAAATGGACCCTACCCCCTTGACAAAATACATTTATACTGTTATATTATTATATAACAGTATAAATGTTTGGGAGGTCATTTCATATGCATCAAAATCTAATTGAAACAATCGCGTTTTTAGCATCTTTTACACTTGTAGTAGGAGGCTTAGCATTTTTATTTTCAGACAAGGCTTCAAATATACCTTTGCTAAAAACCCTAAAAGAAAGCTCTATCGCAAAAATAGCAGCATCAGGAGCTTTTGCCTTAATCGCCTGGTTTTTACCCTGGATTTCACTGAAAGTACTTTTTCTCGCTTTGGCTTTTGTGCTACTTCTGAGCATTTTTCCTCTCAAAAAAACTCTCTCTCCTCTTGGGACAGTTATTCTCATATTTTTTCTTATAATAATCGCTCTGGGACTTTTAGCAATACCTGTAAGTACCCTGCCGCAGATAAATATAAACATACCTCCAATAGATATTTCTGACTCCTCAGGAGACGTCGTTATTAATCGCTTAGATAAAAAAGTACTTCCTGATACAGAAATACCTCTAGAAGACGTACAAAATATCCAAATTTCGACATATTCAGGCATGGAATTAGAATTTACAAAAACTAACACTATTGAAATTCCTTCTGATTTTGTCGTGAAAAAAGAGGGAGAAAACTTAATTTTATCAGAACTAAGCCAAAAAAACGTAACTTATGTAATAAAAGTGGGAACCCTATCCCCAAAAAACCTGGAGATAAATTGTTCAGGAATTAAAATCACTAGAAAAGCTGACTTAAAAGATTTCTCACTGAATTGCGACGGTGCTAAAATAAATGCTGACATAACCTCAGAAAAAGAAACTTCAATCCACTGTAGCGGCTTGAACCTGACCGGAAAACTGCGCGGAGAAAATTTAAATATCGACGCAGACTGCATTAACATGTCTGGAGAATTATATTTTGATAAAATTTTTATCAATTCTTCGGGAATAAATATTCACACCTCTGCAAAATTTAATGACTTTAAAATAAGTTCTTCAGGTTTCAATGGGACTATTGAAATTTTGAATTCCTCAAATGAGAGGGGAAACTTATTAATTGACAGCGATGGCGGTTTAGCAAGAATTATTAACAAAAATAACGCTCCTGTAGAAATAAAAACTCACGGTTTTATAAAACTTGTAAAAGAGTGAGGGTAAAAGATGTTAAGAAAAGTTGATAAACACAGTGGAGTACCTGCTTATTTACAAATAGTAAATATGATAAAATCCGAAATCTTACTGGGAAATCTCCAAAAAGGCGCTCAATTGCCTTCCGTAAGAGATTTGCAGGTAATTTTCGATGTCAATATAAACACTGTCTTGAAAGCGCTAGAAAAACTCAAAAACGAAGGGTATATAGAATCAGAACAGGGAGTCGGCTATTTTGTAAAAAAAGACATTGATGTAAACAAAGAAGTAATAGAGATAATAAGAGAATGTGTGTCAAAGCTCAAAAATGGCCGGATAGACTACTATACAGCAATGTTAATTTTTGAGGAGGTCTGGAAAAATGAATGAAATGATAAGTAAAATGGACGTGTATATACAAAAAGAAGTAAAAGAAAAAGCTGTACGAATATTTCTCCTTACTTTTCTTCTTCTTATACCGGGGATATTCATAAAAACGATAGTTTTGTTGTTTCTTTCTGCCAGCTTTATAGTATACGATATAAGGCACCAGAACGCAGAACTTCTATATTTTCTGCCTTTTTCCAGAAAGGAATTGTTTTTCTACAATCTCATTTTATTGAGCCTAATTGTAATTGCAACATCCAATATTTCTGCTATCTTTGTAGGTATTACTTTAATAGACAAATTAAAAATAATTTTACAAAGTTTAATCCTTCTCTTTGCAATATTTGGGCTTCAAATGACCTTTTCAGGATTTGAAATGGACGGCCTTGTCTGGAGCGTACTGATAGTGCTTTTAGACATGATTTTTGGATATATTGGCAGCCCGAATATAAACAGCGCTCTATTTAATCCCTACAGCTTAGTAAGCTTTACCAGACAGGGAAACTTGGTTTTGTCATTTATATACTCTTCTCTAATCTCCTTTTTGGGTTATTGGTCATATGTAATAAAAGGTGGTGAAAATTAATGTATGTAGTAGAAGTAAAAAATTTAAGCAAACAAATAGATGGGAAACAAATACTCTCAAGTGTCAGCTTTAAAGTACAGGAAGGAGAAATAATGGCACTTGTGGGTCCAAATGGCGCAGGAAAAACTACAACATTAAAATGCATAATGAATGCTATGAAAAAAGACTCTGGTGAAATATTCATATTTGAAAAGCCTTTTCACCCCTCCATAAAAAAGGATATAGCCTTCGTCACAGAACACAGAAAGGTCTTTAGCAATTTACAGTTAGCAGATTACTACAAAATGTACAAAACATTATACCCTTTGTGGGACGATACTTTTTTTAAAAATTTTCTTTCCAAATATGGATTCAATCTAAATGATGAAATGCAAAAATTTTCAAGAGGTCAAAAAACTCTAATACTTGCAATTCTGGCTTTCTCAACAAATGCAAAACTCATAATACTTGATGAGCCTACACAGCACCTTGACCCAGCTACAAGATTTGAACTAATTGAAATTATAAAGCAGTATGTCAATGAGAAAAAAGGCACAATACTTCTTTCATCCCATGAAATATTTGAATTAGAAGAATACGCAACAAGTTTTGCTATAATAAAAGATGGGAAAATACTCTATACAGACTCAATAGATGAGGCAAAACAAAAGCACAGAATAGTTAGTCTAAACGAAAACATAAAAGGGGCAAAAGTAATTGCAGTAATGAATAACGAAGTTTTAGTACAAACCGAAGAAGATATAGGCGAATATCCTCGTCTAAATCAAATAATCGTAGGCTACCTAAAATCCTAAGGGGACAGTAATAGGCCAAAAACCTGTCCCCCTAACAAACAAAGCAAACAAAAGGGAACGGTTCCTTTTGTCTGATTTTTAAATGCATAAAAAATATTAGTGGCTTGCTTTGGAAACTTTTCCATAAAGCAAACCGCTTTTTTTGGTAATTTAACCTTTTGAGGTTTTCTTATTCTCCCAATTTCCACAGTTCTTCTATATACTCGAAATTTACCTCCACATTTAATATCTCATACGTATTATGGCTGACATATAAAAACAAACGTCTATTTATTATATCCGGAAATATTTCTAAAACATGGGGGTTATCCTTTGAAATAGCTATAGCTAAATCATAAATTTTGTAATCTTTTTCCCCTTCAAAATAGATTGAATATCCATTTGTCCGGTAATCATAATTTGCATAGTTTCTTTCATTGCTTTCCTTTAAATCAAAATTTTTAAAATACCTGAGTATTTCTTTTATCTTATCAGGATTTTTTATTGTTTTTACCTTAAAATCAAAATCTTGGTATTTTATTATCATAACTTTATTGAAAGATATTCCTGAATAATGCGAAAGAATTAGATTATTAAAAGTTCCATTTCGAGGGTAAAAAGCATATATCAGCAAAAATGCCAAAGAGAGCAATAGTATTATAAAAAATTTTTTCATTCTCCTCTCCTGCCTTTGCACATTCATTCCACTTTAAATCCTCTAAACATATCTTTATACTTCTTATTAATCGATATTTTAGCCTGTTTTACATATTGATCTATTATATTGTCAAAATACTTTTTATACTCATTTTGCACCTCTATAGTCATTTTATCCGTTTTCTTCAATTCCCCATTTTTAATTCCTTCATCGACTATCGCATTGTACAGCTTATCAAAAAGCAACATTCTTTTTACATTGTATCTTTCATAATCGTTCCAGTATTCCTCATATGTCATGCCACTTGCAGAAATTAACTCTTTCAATTTTTTCTCCGCTTCAGGAAATTCTTTAAATTGTTGTTTCTCTTTTTCAATATATGAATTTATTTCATCTTCCGATACCTTTAGATTGTATTTCATAGCAAGATATTCTTTTACTTTCTCTCTCACCAATTTATTCAAAACAAAATTATTTATATCATTTATTTGTTCGTCTGATGCCAATGTCAACCCTTTACGCAATTCAAATTCATTTTTATATATTGGTATACCGTTAACCTCTGCAATTATATCCCCTTCGTTGACTTTCAATTTACCCTTATCACCCTTTAAAAAACTGCCTACTTTTTCAATAATTTTATTAAACTGTGATTGATTTGGCCCATCCCCTGCACTAACCCTCGACACTGACAATCCAAGGGCAATTATACTCAATGATAAAACAATGGCAAAAGCGATTAATAAAAAAGTTTTTGTTTTCCTCATTACACTCTACCTCTTGATATCCCGATACCTTAATTATCTTAAAATTTCTTATCCCACGTATAACCGCCATTTTCACTGTAAAATAAATTTGTTCCGGTTGAGGTTGAAGCTAAAGCCCATCCTATTTTATTGTCTATAAATTGAATCTGAAATGTATTTTGCGGAATATTTAGCTTTTTCCATGTATGCCCTCCATTATTTGTTTTAAGTAATTGATTTTCAAATAAAACGTACCAGTTTTCTTTATCCAATACGTAAATTTTTCTAGGAGAATTCTTATATATAAAAGAAGTCTTTTCTCCCCAACTGTTTCCATTATCTTTGCTCACTAAAAACAGTATTGCAAAATCCTTTTTCACATCATCAAATGCAGATATTGGCCAAATTATTTCACCATCAACAAATTTAAGAGAATATACAGAAATATATTTATCATTCAATTTTGAAAGTAAAGGAATATCTTTCTTATTCCATGTATATCCTCCGTCAGTTGTCATGTATAAACTAGACTTTCCCGGATCCCGCCTTTCTGTTGCAATAAAACCGGTCTTTGCATCAGGTAAAAAAATGAAACTCTTTTTTTCTCCCTCATAGGGAAGCGGATTGGGAGATGCTGAAGTGCTGTTAGGTAATTCTCCTTTGTGAATTAGCGTCCATTTATTGTTTATTAATCTATACACATCTACAGGTACATTCCCAGATGCAGGACCATATTCTTTTAGGACCCAACCTTCATATTTTCCATTAGAATTTATAAAAAATAATTTACCCATATCAAAAGGCACTTCATCAGCATCCCAGTTTTTACCTCTATTTTCTGTCCTGTAAAGAGTCCCATTAGAATAAAGTATCCAGCCATGATCCGAATCCATAAAAAACCATCCGCGAATATCACCTATGCCAGAAGTCGAAGTAGTAATCCATGTACTACCTCCATCAATTGTAATAAATACTTTATTTTCTCCCATATTTTCTCCAATAGCCCATCCATTATTTCTATCTATCATTTGGAAATATTGAAAATTAGGAATTAGTTTGTGAAACGTATTACTCTCCTTAACCTCTCTTTTTGTTTGGCATCCGCCAAATAACAAAGTTAAAATTATCAAAATTACAAGAGCTTTTTTCATTCCTCACCAAAACCTCCCATAAATTCTTCTACCAACATTATACCATTATTTCGTTTGTCAGATATTACAAATTGGTTACAAATTATTAAATTTTTATTAATTCCCCTTAATAATTTGCTTAGAAAATAGCCTTAAAGCTCCATATTTCGCAGCAGGCAGTAAATAAAACAAAGAAAAAAGCATTGAAAAAAATGAGAGAATTTTTAGGAGAAGATTTTTTAGATGGGTTGTAAATTAGCATATAAAACTCTCTTTAATAGGTAGAAGGGTAAATCGGCCGATTAGTCCTTTGAAAGTAAAAAATAAAAGAAAAAGGAGGAAATCTAAAATGTGGAAAATAACGATTGACCTATATAAAGATAGGTATAAAGAAGGAGTTTTAAGACTATGGACATATTCTACCATATCCGGTAAATATATTGAAAGATATAGATGCCCTTGTTTGGGTAGGGGAACAACATATCCAGACTCCCCAGATAGTTGGAAATATATTAACGGTAACACTCCGACAGGAACCTGGGATGCTACAATAGATGGAATTGGTGATCCTGAAGTTTATGGTCCTAATCCAAGAATAGCTCTAACTTCCATAAGCGGAAATGCATATATTGCAGAACATACTTATGGTAGAAGTGGATTTATGATACACGGGGGAAGGGCTGATTATGAACCACCATTATATCCAACAAATGGATGTATAAGAGTATATGATAATGACCAAGCTGCGTTAGTAAATATCATAAATGCAGATGGTGAAAGTCATGGTACTGTGATAATTAGTGAAAATCTCGGATAAATAGGTTTCGATGTAAATGGCCTAAAGGAAAATTGACCAATTCATTTTTCCTTTAGGCCCTATTTTTTTACTTTTATTTAACTATAAAGCTAAAAACATGTTTCCCATCTGGTATCATGACAAATATTTTATCCCCATCCCATTTTATTAAAGCTTTGCTCATAGAAATTTTCTCTTCTTTTATTTCTCCAATTGTTTTTGTTAAGTTATTGTTTAAATTATAGATTTTTAATGTATGAGCCCCATCTGGTCCTTTTATATCTGCAGAAGGCAAAAAAGCGAATTCATCTTCATTATTGGGATTAAAAGAAATACTCATCATACTCTCATGCTTTGCCTCATTATACCAAAGTATTTTACTATTGTTTGTATCTGTATCTACAATAATACTTATAGGTAAATCTGAGGAAAATTGCACAACAATGTATTTGCCTTCTGAAGAAGCTGTAATATACTCCACACCATCAAATAAATTATACTGCAACGCATATTCTGTTAAATCTGCTGTTTTTATAATGCCATCTTTCAAATATTTAAGTTTTATGTATGTCTTATCCCCATAAGGAGATTGTTCTTTTATCTCCCCATTGCTAGTAAAAATAAACTGATTGACCCAGGCAGTTGTACTGTTGCCGTTATAAAAAATGAATTGAGGAGCACTAGGATTAATATGAGAAGCAGCTTGCTCTTCCTCACTTTTAATTTTTGAAACAGTTTCTGAACCCGAACTATTGTTTTTCTCATAATCACTAAGATTATTATTGCAGCCAGCTAAAAAAAGAACAAACACAACCAAAAAGACGAAAAACTTTTTCAAGATAACTCAACTCCTTTTTGATTAATAGGTTAAACATTATATACCTACCCAATTGTAAAATGAATGATAATATAAACGTATTCTTTTATTAATAATTAGGTATAAATTCAGTCTTACCTTTAATCCAATCCAATTTGGTAATAAAATACCTACTCGAAGCCACTGAACCGTCAGGATATCTTTCTGGTTCTACTTATCCCATTCTACTTCTGCCCCTAGAGCTTCAGCCATCCACTTAATAGGCACCATTGTTCTTCCATTGATAATTTGCGGTGGCACATCCGGTTTAATCTCACTACCATTTACAATTAATTTGATTGTGCTATTTGCAAAAGCAATTATAGTAAAAAATGACACCATTAGAATAGCACTAATAAACAACATCAAACTTTTTTTCAACAGCACTCAACCCCTTTTAATATTTTCTTTTCCAAAATATTTCTATCCTCATTATACCATTATTTCGTCCATCTGATATTACAAATTGGTTACAAATTATTAAATTTTTATTAACTTATCTTAATTTTCCTTAATAAATTCTTTGGAGAATATTGCTATAATAGTTAGTACCAACTATTAACCAACCTTGGACTTTAACTTTTACTTGTAAAAAATTTCTTTCAATAGGTTGTTTTTTATACTAAAAATAGCTCTTTAATATATAGAAGGTGATTTTTCCCATGTGAAGGTGATTAAATTGAAAAATAAATCTCTCACCAGTATAAAACCAAAGGAAAAAGATGAAAAAATATTATTAGAAATTATCGCTAAATTTAAACCTCTAATCAATAAATACAAGAAAAAGCTCGAATATGATGGTGCTGAAGAGGATCTATTACTATGGCTTTTGAAAACAATTACTAAACTTAAAGGGTGATTTTTATGCTCAATATAAATGATAAAAAATTAATCTCATATATCGCAAAAGGTATGAAAAATGAATACATAAGACTTTATAAAAAATATAAGAAGATTAAGGAAAAAGAGATTCCCGTTGAAGATGAAGAAATTATTAGCAGTGACGATGAAAATACTCAAAATATAGAAACCAAGCTTGCAATAGAGGAAGCACTGCAAAAACTAACTCCTTTGCAAAAAGAAATAATAATTGAAACGATTTTATATGGGGAAAAAGAAAAGGAAGTAGCTTTAAAGCTCCATATTTCGCAGCAGGCAGTAAATAAGACAAAGAAAAGGGCATTGAAAAAAATGAGAGAATTTTTAGGAGAAGATTTTTTAGATGGGTTGTAAATTAGGATATAAAACTCTCTTTAATAGGTAGAAGGGTAAATCGGCCGATTAGTCCTTCGAAAAAATAATAAAAGCGAGGTAGATTTTTATGGCTACTTGCCCAACAAACCCAAAACCAAATTATACAACTTTTGTAAACAACTATTTAAGTTATGCACAAACAGCTTCACGCTCCTTACAATTGCCCGTTGCTGCAATATTAGCTCATTGGTATCAAGAATGGGGAATACCAATAAAAAATCCTGCATTTCAAACATGGGCTCCAAGTGGAATATGTGTGAGTGGATATTGTGGAGGTAGTACTGGAAATACATTTCCTATATTTTGTACTTTAAACGACGGTGTGCAAGCTTATATAAAACAAATGAATTATTACAATGATGGCAGTCATATAGACATTTTTGGCTTTCCAACTAAACTTTCAACGTTCTATAACATCGGTTATAAAGCGGGAGGAAAAACAGCAACAGTAAAAAATGATAATGGAAATACAGTAACAGCTCAAGGCGTAACACATTATGGATTAAATGATATTCCTGAGTTCCCAACTCCTCAACAATTGACATATTATGAACATCAAGCTCTATATTCTGTTTTAGAAGCTCTTGGTGCATCTGAATGGGATGCTGGTCATTATTTTAGTGGAACAGATACGCAGCCTGGACAATCTCTAATTAATATTGTAATAAATTCGGGTTGGCAAGATTCTCACAATTATATTTATTAAAGAGGGACTGTAACTTTATCAGTCCCTATTTAATAAAAAATTGTTACATTTACTTTAATGCTCTTTTCCATCCTTCAGGCAAAGGATAACCCTTTATAAATGCTTGCCCATGATATACAGGTATTATACCTGATTCAACAGCAGGTTTTATAGGAACATGCTGTGCAACTATTACTGAACCAGGTGGTATATCACCAAACATAGGCACAGTCGGCCAATACCTACCGTCAGGTGGAAAATATAAGAAAACAACTCCTTGAAGCGTTATGTACAAAAACTTATCATTGGAATCATTGTTAATAGATGTAGGGTCTGTTTTATCATCTTGAGAATAAATATATTTTTGCCACACTTTAGGTAATTTCCAATCATCAAATGAAGCAGAATTAACCCCATAATCTTTCCATATCCCTCCATAAATATCAGAACCGCAAACGGGTATTTGTGACATATCAAAAGATGGACTGTCCTTTAATTGTTTCAAAATTTCTTTTTGAGAAATTGGATTTGCCAAGTCAATGTTTTGAATATTTTTCGCCATAGTCTCCTTAGCTGTATATTTTGTAAATCCCTGGGATATCAATACGCCAATTATTATTCCAAGGATAAAAATTAAAAAATATCTTCCTCTCATCTTATCCCCCCAATTACTGGTTTAAAAACTTTTTAATCTTTCACCCAAGCATCCAATGTTTCTACTCATATTACCATTATACCATTATTTCGTCCATCTGATATTACAAATTGGTTACAAATTATTAAATTTTTATTAATTTTTCTTAATAATTTGCTTATAAAATAACTTTTAAAGCTCCATATTTCACAGCAGGCAGTAAATAAGACAAAGAAAAGAGCATTAAAAAAATGAGAGAATTTTTAGGAGAAGATTTTTTAGATGGGTTGTAAATTAGCATATAAAACTCTCTTTAATAAGTAGAAGGGTAAATCGGCCGATTAGTCCTTCGAAAAATAATTTAATTAAGGAGGAAATAAAGAATGGCAACTTTACTAAAAATATCTACTGGTCCAAATCATAATGCAGATCCTCAAAATGAATGGAATGTTACAGCAAAAAAGTCTTTTCGAGTAATTATAACAGCATATGATGTTTACGGTAACGTTGATACTAGCTATAATAAAATTGTTAACATTTATGCAGATGATGGAAAAGGAAATTACCCCTATCAAATCGGGTCAGCACAAGCTTTGAATGGACAAGCTACAGTATGGTGTAATCCTCTTACAATCATTTATGGAACCAATCCCTTTAGATACATAATAGCACGTGACATTGACGGTCTTCAAAGTCTTCCCATTCGTATAGCAGTTTACTTCTATGTTTATGGTTCTATAGAATTTCATACAAATTGTGATGGGACACTTTCTTATGGAGCACAAACAGCATGTGTACCAAATGGTTTGCCACCAAATAGTATATTTGTTGCTTTACCTGCAACTGGACTATGTAATAAAAGTATATATATTTCCACTTCTTCTACAGGCACTTTTAAAAAATCACAAATACTTGATGTTGGACCGTGGCGAACTAATGATCCTTATTGGAATACCGGAAATTATGGAATTTATCGTGCGGACATTGATATTTCAGATGGTTTAGCTACTCAACTCGGCATTCCATATGGTTGCAACGGTAGCACTCCTTGGGGAGGAGCGTATGTTTTGTGGCGCTTTTCATAATGTTTAAACTATAGGAGATTAAGCAAGAATTTGTTTAATCTCTTTAATTAGGTATAAATTCAGTCTTACCTTTAATCCAATCCAATTTGGTAATAAAATACCTACTCGAAACCACCGAACCGTCAGGATATCTTTCTGGTTCTACTGTCAACTTTACTTCAAAAGCTAATGTTGGTGAATTATTATCATAAGGACCATAATATGCCTTAACATCATATATCCAATAATAATTACTATAAGAAACTTCTTTAATTTCTATTTTTGTCACTGGTGTAGATGGACCTATTATTTCAGGTTTTATTTGCCCCCTAATTTCAGGACTTAAAAATAAACGGGCCACAGCTCCATTTCGTTCTTGCAAAGCATGGGCAAAATTTTCTACAAAATGTTTTGAAGTTTCAGCTGTCCTCAAATAATTGCTAATCAAATCTGTTTCTACTTTTTTGTCAAAAGAGACCTTAACAATTTTCTTCTGTTTATCCCATTCTACTTCTGCCCCTAGGGCTTCAGCTACCCACTTAATAGGTACCATTGTTCTTCCATTGATAATTTGCGGTGGCACATCCGGCTTAATCTCACTACCATTTACGATTAATTTGATTGTGCTATTTGCAAAAGCAATTATAGTAAAAAATGACACCATTAAAATAACACCAATAAACAACATCAAACTTTTCTTCAATAGCACTCAACTCCTCGTATAATATGATTGTAATCCACATTAAAAATTTAATAATAAACACACAAATTAAATCCTTAAAAACCATTTTTACCCTGGTAAAACAATCTCATAATTAAATTTCTCATTTTTATTTAAATGGTCCTTTGTCTCTGATAAACTTAAAAGTAGAAGGTCCCTTTTAAGTTTACTGAGGTATTTTTGACTCACTCCTGTGGCATGCTGGTAAAGCAGCATTACCACTCGGCAAAGACTGAACCTCTGGAGTTATTTGAGTAATACATACTCGTTTGTTGTGCCTCTTTAGCTTATCTGTCCATCGCTTGAGCATCGATGGTCAGGCACCCTATAAGCTAAATCTGAGCACTAATCACGGCGAGGGTGTATTACAAAAACTTAAGAGACAAAGGACCTTCAAAAAACTTTTTGCAAAAAGGAGCGTGAATTTATCCATGAGCTCTACACTTATTGTGGGCATTGATATCTCTAGCGAATTAAATGCTGCTTCCTTTATTGATGAGGCCGGTAACCGCTTAGTTAAAAAAGCTTTATTCTTCCCCAATGATTTAGATGGCGCTCAGCAGCTTATAGATTTCACTATCTCTCTTGCTCAACAGTTCAATATTTCATCCATTAAATTTGGCATGGAAGCTACTTCACACTATGCCTGGCATTTGCATACTTTCCTGGCTTCTTCTCCTGAACTTGCTCCTTTTAATCCTCTATTCTACGTCATCAATCCTTCTATCATTAAATCTTTCAAGGGTGCTTATATCCATCTCCCTAAAACAGATTCTGTTGACGCAACTGTTATCGCTGAATGTGTTAGATTTGGTCAAGTCAAACCAACTCCGCTGCCAGATTTAAGATACGCTGCACTGCAAAGACTCACTCGCATGCGTTATCATATTGTCCGCAGTCTGGTCCGCGAAAAAAATCGCGCCCTAAACCTTATTTCCTTCAAGTTCTCAACCTATCCTTCAGAGTGCCCTTTTAGCAACATATTTGGTAAAGCTTCCTTAGCTATCATTGAAAATTTTACTCCTGATGATATTGCTTCCATGCCTCTTGATAACCTTATCGACTTTATTGTGAAAAACGGCAATAACAGACTCTCAGACCCTACTCAAATCGCCAAAACTTTAAAAGCTGCTGCTAACAGAGCTTACAGGCTTCACCCTGATCTTGCTGAAGCAAACGACTTAGCTCTTTCTATGACACTTGAAAATATTCGCTTCCTTGAATCCCAACTTAAAAAGCTTGACGGCGAGATATCAAGACAGCTTAAAGCTTTTAATCAAACTCTAACTACTATCCCCGGCATTGGGGACGTCCTTGCTGCTGGTATCATCGCCGAAATTGGAGATATCAAAAGGTTTAATAATGAAGCTGCTCTTGCCAAGTATGCCGGCCTCATCTGGAATAAATACCAGTCTGGTAATTTCAATGCCCAGGATACTTCTTTGGTTAAGTGTGGTGATCAGTACCTGCGATACTATCTTGTTGAAGCCGCTAACTGTGTTAGGGTGCACACAGTGAGGTTTAAAGAGTACTACAACAAGAAGTATCGCGAGGTACCTAAACACCAACATAAACGTGCCCTCGTCTTAACTGCTAGAAGATTAATCCCTCTGATCTTTGCAATGCTCAGCAAAGGTCAAATATATCAAGAAAGAGGTGTTGTTAGTATTTAAATACTCTTTTGTTAAAAATTAATAAAGAACTCTATTTTGGAACTTCCAATTCCATTTATTGGCATGTTGGAAGAAGGGTATTTTTTTGTCTTTTTGCCCTTTAAATGCCTCAAAAATTTTTTAATTACCCCCTTGACATTTTACCGTTTGTCTTAAAATATATGTTTTCATTAATTTCAAAATTTATCATCTATATCTTTCTAGCATCATCAATAAGAGTTAAGAGAAACAATTAATATTAAAATTACGATATTGATTGTTATATCTTATTAGCCTTTAGCTACAATAAGCCCAATTCCCTATATCTATTGATGGTATATAACCCATTCAAGAAAACTTTTTCTCTGAAACTTTCTTAAACCCAGACAATATTTCTCTTTAATTAGGTATAAATTCAGTCTTACCTTTAATCCAATCCAATTTGGTAATAAAATACCTACTCGAAACCACCGAACCTTCAGGATATCTTTCTGGTTCTACTTATCCCATTCTACTTCTGCCCCTAGAGCTTCAGCCATCCACTTAATAGGCACCATTGTTCTTCCATTGATAATTTGCAGTGGCACATCCGGTTTAATCTCACTACCATTTACAATTAATTTGATTGTGCTATTTGCAAAAGCAATTATAGTAAAAAATGACACCATTAGAATAGCACTAATAAACAACATCAAACTTTTTTCAACAGCACTCAACCCCTTTTAATATTTTCTTTTCCAAAATATTTCTATCCTCATTATACCATTATTTCGTCTATCTGATATTACAAATTGGTTACAAATTATTAAATTTTTATTAATACAATTTCCATAAAACGGAATTAATTATGTGTTATTTGAAAATTGCACTCCTTTGTGCTATTCTAAAGAAGTAAACTTTATCTTTTTCTCCTAAGGGGTGACTTTTTAATGGAAGTCTTTTTTTCATCAGTCCAAGGAGTTTTAATAATTGTATTCATACTGGCTCTGGGATACTATTTATCTAAGATAGGCTGGTTTGACAGTTTTACAGCAGACCTTTTTGCAAAGCTTGTAATTAACGTATCTTTACCTCTTAATATGATAATAAACATCTCCACAACTTTTTCTAAAGAACAATTGGAACACTCAGTAAGAGGACTTTTGATCCCATTTTTATCTATTCTCCTATCATATGTCATCGCCTACATATTTGCTGAAATTTTTAAAATAAAAAAGGGAAGAAAAGGTGTGTTCGTAGTGATATTTTCTCTTTCAAATACTATCTTTGTTGGGCTCCCTATGGCTCAAGCTCTTTTTGGAGATATAGCAACACCTTATGCCCTTTTATACTACATGGCAAATACAACAATACTGTGGACTTTAGGAGCTTATAGCATTATACAAGATGTGAATGAAAATGAAAAAAATATATTAAACTGGGATACTGTAAAGAGAATATTCAACCCTCCTCTTTTAGGTTTTATAATAGGAGTAATTTTTGTACTTGAAAATATTTCTCTCCCAAAATTTCTCTTTGAAAGCTTTAAAATGATTGGAAACCTCACTACTCCTTTATCAATATTCTACATTGGCATAGTCATTCATGAAATGGGTTTTGATAAATTTAAACTTGACAAAGATGCCATTTTAGTTTTTGTCGGAAGATTTTTAATAACTCCTGCTTTCGTATTGCTTCTAAACATATTCATTCCAGTACCAAAGCTTATGAGAGATGTATTTGTCATAATGTCAGCAATGCCTGTGCTGGTAAACTCTGCAATTATAGCAAGAGTTTACGGAGCAGATTATGAATTTGCCACAAGTATGATCACATATACAACAATATCCAGTGTCGTTATAATGCCCTTTTTGATGGTCTTACTGCGAGTAATTTAATACTCTCTTTCCAATCCATGTAAGAATATCTTCATAAACCTTTTCCCTCTCTACTTCATTGAGAAGCTCATGCCTTTTCCCTGGATAAAGCTTTATATTCACTTGTTTTAATCCTATACTTTTGTAAAGCTCATAGAGCCTCTTTACTAATTTACCATACTCACCTACAGGATCTTCTTCTCCAGAAATTATAAATAAAGGCAAATCTTTTGGTATTGCCAGTAACCTTTGAGGCTTATACAGATTTAAAAGTCCTTTAAAGAAATAATAAAAAAATCCTGCTGTAAAGACGCCCCCACAGTAAGGGTCTTCTTCATATTTTTTAACTTCTTCTTTATCTGTTGAGAGCCACTCAAATTTGCTCAAGCTATCGCCCTTTATCCTTTTATTATAGCTTCCAAATGTAAGTCTATCTAAAACTTTACTCCTCTTTTTCTCACCAAAAAGTGTTTTCTCAATAAAAGCCAAAGCATAACCAAATCTAAGAGGCAATTCCTTAACTGCAGAGGAACCGCTCAATATAACGCCATTAACTTCTTTGCCATACCTTATCATAAACTCTTGAGCCACAAAAGATCCAAAACTATGTCCAAATATGACAATGGGAAGATTTCCGTATTTTTCTTTCAAAAACTTCATTATCAGATATTCATCTTCTACTATCTTATTAAAGCCATCTTTTCCTATGTAACCTACATTATCCAGGCTCCCTGCTGTTTTCCCGTGACCTCTATGGTCATCGGCACATACTACAAATCCTTTTTCATTCATATAACGGGCAAAATTTTGATATCTTCCCCCGTGTTCAGCCATTCCATGAAATATCTGAATAATACCTCTGTAAATTTCTTCCGGCTCCCACAAATGAACATATATATCTGCCCCATCCTCCCCTTTTATAGAAAAACCGTCAAAATTCTCTGCCATCTTGCTCCCCCTCTTTAAACTTTTTCACAATAATATTTATTCTATAAAAATTTCATTTAACCTGCTAAATTTTACAAAGAAAATTTCCATTGGCAGCCCCAAAAGGTCTTTTTCTTTAAAATTTGTAGGGAAAGAGTATATATTTCCCTCTTTCTTAATAGCCAAAATCCCTGTTGCAAGTAAAATCAAAGCATCCACTATATCGTCTCTTCTTAAGCCTTTAATTTTATCTTCAACTATCTCACAGTCAAACTTTCTAAAAAGTATTCTTAAAAACTCCATTCTCTCTTTATACCCTTCCTCATCTCTTTTACTAAATTTTGCTACCTCACCTTTTAATCCTTTAAACGCCACCTCTGGATGAGATTCTTTTAAAAACTTAACCACTTCCGGAATTTTAATTATAAATTCATCCACTTCCTTTATTTTAGGAATAATATTCCAGGCCTGTTTTGACAACCCTTTCCCCAAAATCTTTTTATTTATAGCTAGTGCCTCTTTATAATCTCTGGCCTCAAAAACTTCTCTACAGGGAGGAGAAAATATACTGGAAGAGCGAGGATGCCCAAGAAATTTCCTTGCTTCTTCATCACAGCTTCTATACCTTTTCTCCGAATGAGGAAGACCAATGGGAATATCAATAAGAACAAGTTCTAATTTATCCCTGTAAAAATACCATACATCCTCAATTTTTTTAAAAAATTGCACAAAAGCCTTCCCATTTTTACAAGTAGCTACAGCCCATCCGCCACAAGCACCGTCTATACCTAAAACTCTTTCGTCAATATTCACTGCTATCCCTTCTTTTTATCCCAATTCTACTTCTTGCACTTTCCTGTATCTTTCAAAATAATAGTACAGTATTAAAAAAGTAATTAAAATAACAAGAGTAGCAATTATTCCACCTTCCAGTCCAAAGTCCCCACCAGAGAGAAAATTGTTTTTCGGAAAAGCATTGTAAATACCTCTTATAGCATTGCCACTTACATTAAACCCGAATATGTAACCTTGAAAATAATTCCATGATATGTGATATCCAATCGGCATCCATAAATTCCCTGTTTTTAGATACATATAGGAAAACAAAACACCTATAAGAAATATATTTAAAAGCCCAAGAAAAACTATATTAGGATTTAGAATATGCATAAGTGAAAAAATAATGGAAGAAATCAAAACAGAAACCCACGGCCTTTCCATCTGGTTTAACGCATTTATAAAATATCCTCTGCTCATGAGCTCTTCTTCCAAACCCACAAGAATAAAAGCGTACATGCCACCAAGTAAATAGTAAGCACTTATATTACTATTTCTTTCGATTGTTACAGCCCCTATTATGTAAAGTATCAAAACAATTATTGCAATGGAAAAAGCTCCAATTAAAAATCCAGCTACCAAGTCCTTATAACCATCTTTTAGAGAAGTAAAGCCTATGTCTTTAAATTTTTTCTTATCTATAAATTTTAGCATTAAAGCTATCATGATTAATGTAGACAAAAAACTTATAGTAGTGAAAAGATAAAATCGCTCTTCTCCCACCATCAATAAAAGAAGCAATTTATGCATTGTATATTCTGAGTACTTACCTATCAAACCAATTATTAAAAAAGCTAAAAACGCAAATAACAATGTGATGACAAAAGTTCCTGCTATCAAAATAGCAATTTTCCAGCCCGAACGCATTTGCCCATTTTTATTTACAAACATTTTCTTCAAGGCAATCCCTCCAAATATTTTATTAAACTTTCTTAAAGGTAGAAAAAGAACAACCTATTACCATAATATACAAACTTGAACTAAAACTCAAGTAAAACTTATTCATCACACAAAAGTAAAGAGTCCCTTTTGTCTAAAAAGACAAAAGGGACTCTCCCGCTGTTTTCTATTATCCCTCAATTTTTTTATTAACTGGAAAAGCTTCTCCTGACTTTCTTTGTCATTCGAGTTCTCAAGTAATTTTTTTAAAAGTTCACCTAACTCATATCTATTTTCCTTAATTTTGTCCAACCATTTTGGTGCACCCCAAAACATATTATTCAATTCTGTAAACACTTCTGACACAAGCAAATGATTTTTATAAAATCCATTAACTTTACATGCTAATGATAAAGCATACACAGAGCCGGTTATAGAACTAAAAATCACCAAATCTTCTACGCTTCCATTAAATTCTTCAATATTTTGACTTAAGAAGCGCAATTCACTTAAAAAATAATCGTTAATACTGTCCATTTGGGCTTGATACTTTTGGATTGTTTTATACTGAATATAAATTTAAGATCAGTGAAGTTATTAAAATTAAAGAAATAGTCCATGATTTAATATTCTTTTTCAATTTTGAGTCCCCCTTTACATTTAACTATTATTACTTTAATTTCTATTTATTTCTATCACATTTCATTTTCATTAAGTATCAAATTTTATTCATCTATTGACAATATATCTTTACTTCGGCATTTTCTAAAAGTAAATATTCTTCTCCATCCCTCCACTTAATTATGAGTTTTATAGGCTTTTTAATGGCTTCCAAAATTTTTTCCCTATCTTTCACATCAATTTGATTTATATTTGGCAACCAGGTAAACCGACTAATTTCTGTCATATAATCCATCTTCTCATTATTTTTCACATTTAAATCTATCTTCTGCTGATTTAGAGTACCGAAATATAATATCCCGGACATTATGTAAGGCTGCAATCCTTCGTCAACAAATGCTTGTGCTTTAAAGTCTTTTATAACTTTATCACTAATATTTTCTATTATGATTCTATACTGTAAAGAAGTATATTTATTAGACTCTTGAGCTTCTTTTGCATTTTTAGCCCATTCAGAAGTTTCATTGCCAGAAAATTGATATTTCTTTCCTACCTCAATTAGAGTATAAATTTTAAAATTCTTACTTTGTGTAGAATAATTCAAATCAGGAGCTTTATTAGTATTGTATAAAAATACATTCCTTCTATTGTAATTATAATAATCATAACCCACAAAAGCCACTAATATCACAGCAATCAATAGTACATAAAATATTATTCGTTTGATGTTTATACTATCACCTTCCTCCCTCATCTTTTATTTACGGAGAACGTTTTATAAACATTTTCACCTCCCACTTTTTTATTTCCCCCTCCCTCTATTATCTTTTATTTTCTCTTAATATCTTAGTTTTTCTTTAATTTTCTCATCACAACAAGAGCATCTCATGGCTTATATTACCATTTCTTACTTATCTAACCATTAAATGGGTAAGCTTAATAAACCTCATATCCTATTTCCATATTATGGCGGGATAGCTCCACTTATCTCATGGGGTTTACCCTCCCATGTCTCACTGGATCTTAGTCCTTAATTCCTTCGTTCTACCTGCCATGAGGTGGATGTCATTTCTGCTCCATTGCAGGGTCTTTGCCCGTATGGTGATTATTTTTATGACAATTCCCGCTCTTGTTGTCAATATCCCATCTCTTGATTGGTTGTTTTTGTCTTATTCCTTCTTTTACCTTTTATGTCACATCGTTCACACTTTCGCTTTTCATAAAAATCAATTTCTTCTTAAGGGTCAGCTCTTTAGATGTGACTAAGTTAAAGCTGAAGAGAAGATGATTAACCCTTAATTGATTTGATAGTATGTTGGCACTTTTTATGCAGCTTCCTGTAAGCCTGGCCTCTTTATGTCCTTCATCATCTTGATTGGGTCATATTTTACTCCTTTCTTTAATATGACATAAAATATCCTTATCAGTTTGTTGCACAATACTATTAGTGATTGCTTCTTTTTTAGCGGGTTTTGCGCTCTGGTGGTGTAATATTTGTGTAGTTCACGAAATTCTTCGTTTTTTGCGACCAAGGCCATTACTGCATTAAATAGCACACTCCTCAATCGCTTCCTCCCTCTTTTACTTATTGTCGTTTCTCCTTTATGCTTACCAGAGCTATTTTCTATTAGGTTTAATCCCCCTAGTTTTTGTATCTGTTTTGGATGTTCATATTTTTCAATATCTCCTACTTCTGCAATAAAACCTGCTACTGTGTTTACTCCTATCCCTTTGATTTCTAGTAGTTCTTTAACCCCTGGTATCTCAACTATTAATTCTTCCATCTTCTTCTCTATTTCTTCAATTTGTTTTTTTAAAAATTCGTATTGTTCAATGAGAGTCTTTATCTCGTATTCCGCCATCTTTATGCCCTGCTTCTTCCCTATGCTCTCCTTAGCAGTTTCTATCAGCTTTATAGCCCTTTTTTCTCCTACCCCTCTTTGTACTTCTTTCTTCCATATCGATATTATTTCTTCAGCACTCTTTTTTGCTATCTTCTCAGGCGTTGGAAATTCTCTTAATGTGATAAGTGCTGCTTTCCCTTCCCAGTCTGAAAATACGGTGTTAAACTCTGGAAAGTATATGTCCAACCATCTTGTTATTTGATTTTTTGTCATCCCTATTTGTTTGTTCAACCTGTCTTTTATGCCCATCGCTACCCTTAATTCTGCATATACTCCTTCAGGTATTATCGGCTCTACATATCTCCCGTCTTTTACTAGCATTGCTATTGTTTTTGGGTCTTTCTTATCGCTTTTTGTGGGAGAATTGTCATCTAATTCTTTGCTCATCTTTACATGAAATGGATTAACCAATACTACCTTTATGTTATTGTCTTTAAGGTATTGGGCAAAACACAGCCAATATTGCCCTGTCGGTTCTATCCCTACTATTAGTTTGTTTTTCTTATGTCTCTCCATCAAGTCTTTTGCCCAGTTAAGAAATTTTGTCATACCTTCTCTATTGTTTTCAAATCTCAGGTATTTCCCATATTCTACTCCTCTGTAGTCAAATGCTCTGGCATAATGGCTTTCTTTTGCTATGTCTACTCCCGCAATTAATGTGTCTCCCGTTACTTGCAAAATCTTTTCATTTTGTTTATACTTCATTTTAGGTACCTCCTGTTTATTTTGATAATTCGAGGTAAGTTCTTAAACTTACACTCTGTATTTTATCAGGAGGTACTTATTTTTTCAAAGTCCATTCTCCCTTATTTTTTATTCATTACAGGAATGCTCTATCTATATAAAAGCTAAAATTTCTAAAAAATATTCCATGATCTAAAATTTTATTTTCATTTTATCTCAAATTTTTTTACTGCCTTTATTATAATCTCTACTATGTCCTGCCTTAATTCTTCTTCTATTTCTTCATCTACACCTTTTACACTATCCATTATCAAGGGCTCAAAGCGCTTTATTATTTCCTCTATAGCTTCTTTATCCCCCTGTTTTGCTTTCAAAATAACTGCAAAAAGCCTTTCACATTCTTCCATAGTTTCAAACTTCCTTTATGAATTCTTCCAATTTTCTAAGAGCCCTTTTCTTCATTTTACTTATACAGGACTGCGTTTTGTTGAACATTGCTGCAATTTCTTTTTGAGGTATTCCTTCTATAATGTTTAGCAGTAGTATTTTAAATTCCTCTGGTTCAAGTAATTCTTTATATTTTGAAAGCATACATTTATCTATTACCTTATCCTCAAATGAGATATAACTGTATGTTATGCTATCAATTACCTCTTCTTTACTCTCGCTTTCTTCATTATTTCTTGGTGTATCCAATATTAAAAGTTCCCTATATTTTACTTCTTGATATTTCTTTTTAAGCTTTACAGATTATAACTTAACAAATTTAGCTACATACCCAATAAAAGCTAATTCCACCTCATTTTCTTTCATCTCTTTACCCTCCTTGCATCTCCCTTTTTCCCATTATACCTCTTTAAATGTTAAAATTTATTAAAAAATCCTTAAATTTTGGTTACAAAATGGTTACAATTTAAAACATAAAAGACGGTTCACTTCATATGAAAAAACAGATGAAGTAAACCGTCCCCAGTGTTTGTTTCACTTACATTTGCTAATTTATAAAAGTTTTTACACCCTAAATAATGCCCATTCCTGTTTAAACATTAGTGCTGCTATATATATACTAATAGCCACGTATATCATTGATGAAAATACAAATATACCTATGTGTGTCATATTAATAATTCCATAAAGCAATTCTTTAAATATTGAAATAGTCCCAAATACAGGTATTGCAAAATAAGATATAGGTATTTCATTTGGCATTTTATACATAACCAAATATGCCGGAATTATTGCGATAAACATTAAAGGTGAAATATATGTCTGCCCTTCTTTAAAAGATTTTGCATATGCACTTAAAGCAAGCTCCAGTGCAGCAAAAATTGACGCTGTAAAAAAGGCAGCTATGAACATGACAATTATTGCTATTGTACTCATTTTAAAATCGGCATTTAAAGATGCCATGTTTCTATTCAAAGAAAAAGATGCAAAAAGTCCCAAAAGTGAAGCAACAGCACTGAGAAGCGCCATGGCTGTTACAGCTAAGTATTTGCCTGCCATTATAGAAAGCCTTGATGCAGAAGTCGTAAGTAAAGGTTCTAACGTACCTCTTTCTTTCTCACCTGCTGCCAAATCAACAGCTGCTCCCATACCTCCTGTTGCTGTCCATAAAGTCAAAAGCATTGGTACAATGAATGCTAAAAAAGAACCTGCCATTTTACTTTGTGAAGCTATGTTTTCAGTTTTTACCTCAATTGGATCTAATATTTTAGGATCTATCCCTTTTGCTATAAGTCTTTCTTTTACAATATTATTCGCATATTCTTTTATAAGACTTCTTATCATATTCTCTGCATTTGAAGATTTCATATTTGCCATATCTACCTGAATTATTAAATCAGCGTTCTTGCCCTCTTCTATATTTTTACCAAAGTCAGAGGGTATAATAAGAATTGCCCTTATATCGCCTTTTTCAAGACTTTCTTTGGGATTTTGCAAATCCGTTATTATACTTATTCCCGTCGATTTTAAATAATTTACAAATTTTTGATTATTTCCTTCATCTATAATTGCTATTTTTGTATCGCTTATTTTTTGTTCTGATATGCTTTCTGCTCCACCTATAACTATGTACATCATTATAGGAATAAACAAGGCAGGAAGTAAAATTGTGACAATCCATGTCTTTTTATCTCTAAAAATGTCCTTTAATTCTTTTTTCAAAACTATGTATACATGCTTAAACTTCAATTTTCTCACCTACCAATTCCATAAATAATTCTTCAAGATTGTCTGTTTTGTATTTCTCTTTTAAACCTTCTATAGTCCCTTCCTCTATAAGTTTCCCTTTATGTATTATACCTATCTTGTCACAAAGTTTTTCTACTTCTGACATGCTGTGGCTTGAGAAAATGATTGTCTTTCCTTCTTCTTTACAAAACCTTATAAAGTCGTGCACTTCTCTTACTGAACCTACATCCAGGCCTGACGTTGGCTCATCAAAAAGCATCACCTTAGGGTCATGTATTATTGACCTTAAAATTGCTACTTTTTGCTTCATTCCTTTTGAAAGCTTCGCTGCTAGTCTATCAATAAATTCCATCATGTCAAATTTACGAGCTAATATATCAATTTTTTTATTAGCCTCTTTTTTATCCATATCATGAAGCTCTGCAAAATAAAGTATATTTTCCCTTGCAGTAAGCCTGTCATATAAACCGCTTTCTCCTCCAAAAAGTATCCCAACTTCTTTTCTTATCTCTTCTGGTTCTTTTATTAAGTCTCTTCCATTTATAATGGCTGTCCCATTCGTAGGCTTTAACATTGTAGCAAGCATTCTTAAAGTTGTGGTTTTACCAGCACCATTTTCACCCAAAAGCCCATATATTTCTCCTTCTTCTACTCTAAAACTTAAATTGTCTACTGCTCTTATGTTTTTAAACACTTTAGTAAGTCCATCTACTTCTACCAAAACCAATCCCTCACCTTCAATTTTTATCATTTTCTAGGTCTAGTACCAATTTAGATAATGCTTCTTGAATCGCTTGACTGACTTCTTCAAGAAAATCTTTTGAAATTTTCTCTGATTTAATTTCCGGTTCTGGAATAGGTTCAAACCAAGTAAGAAAGAGTTTTTCCATAAATTCTTTAGCAAAATTCTCCGTCACAATGCGGTCATCAAAATCTGAAACTGATAGAAGTTTTCTTCCATCCCTAAAAAGTATAAAATCCCAAAGCCTTATTCTTCTGGTTTCTATAATTTGTAAGAATAATTTTCTTGCCTCTTTTGTCATCTCCCCTTTTACAGCAATAGCTCCCTTCATACCACTCCATGGCTCCACAGAAATTTTAGGTAGCCCAAGAAATTCTTCTCTTCCTTCAGAAAGTGTCATTGTCGGATCATCAGGAAATCGAACTTCAAAATGAGATGCTGAAAGTACACCATATTTAAGCATAATTTCCCATATATCAGTATCTCTTCTCTTTCCTATGTAATAATATTCTCTTTTTTTTGACATAGCTCTCACTCCCATCAAATCCTTAAAGTAGTACTTTTACACGCACCATTTGGACCTATAAGCCCTACAACTTCACCTGGATACATATTGAAAGAAATTTCATCAACTGCTTTTACCTTGCCATAATACTTTTTTAGATTTTTTACAGAAAGTATACTATCCATTTTCATCCTCCGTTTATGTAAAATTTATACAAATTATAGTCCCTCAAACTACAATAAAAAAACAACCGATGGAATACAATACTATAAATTCTACAAAATTCCCTAAAATCCTTCTTCTATTTCCAATCTACAGTAAAATTTAACTTACACTTAACATAATTATACCTTATTACCCTTTTATATTTCTAACACTTAAAGCGTAATCAAAATCATAAAAATATTGCAGCAGGTAGTGGAGTAATTTCTTTTCATCTCCCATAGGTTAATTATGTACCAATTGACAATTCTGTTATAGAATGATAAAACAGAGGTCTGAGTTTTATTTTTGATTATTTCCTGTGTATTTATAAAGTAAGTACGAATCTATAATAAAAACTAAAGCAAAAATAATGCAAAATGTAGCTTTAAAAATCTCATAACTTACGTTGAATATCAGCATTATTAACATGAATGATAAGAAAAAACTAGTCACAACAAAACTGATCGAATGAGCTTCTGCCATTTTGTTTTGAAGTTGTTTATCCTGTAAAATGTTAATATATCGACTAGTAAAAAAGTTAGAGAAAAAAGCAAAAAATGCAAAATACATATAAGATTTAAAAAATCCTAAAAAGCCAATAAAACCAAGAAAACCTAACAACCAATAGAATTTTTTCATACAATTCCTCCTAACATTGCATAATTATAACCTTATGTTAAAATTATACCAAATTACTAATGTTTTTCGCAATAAGAAAGGTGGAAGGATAATATAAATTTGAAAGAATTAAAAGAAAAGTTGATAAAAGAAAATATACTGCAAATACATTGGGACATACTATGACAATTTTCTTGCTGGTTCTGTTTTTTGGCTAAACCAAAATGAAAAGGGAAATAGAAAACAATAGAAACTTTTAAATCAGAAGAAGATGTTTGTGACTTTTTCTATAAGTATGTAAAAGAGAGGTTTGAAAAAGCAAAAACATATCGACTATCAAAATGATAAGGAAGAGTGAGGATATAATATTAAAATTCTGCCAGAAAGTTACGCCTGTGATATCCTACTTTGTTTTCTACATTTCCTTTCTCATGCCCGGCATTTGGATTGCAAAATGTAACTTCAAAACCGTAATGCTATTTTCCGGTCAACTTTAAATTTCCTTGCTATTTCACTGATATTTAACCCTTTAAAAAAGAACGAATTTTTGATATCATCTATTTGGGTCATTGTGAGCATCCTCCAATCCTCCCTTGTAGTTAAGTTTCCCTAACTACAAGGATAATGGTTTTTATAGATGCCTGCAATGACCCTTTGCAAATCTGAGGATCTTTGAGTTGCAAAAGTGGGGATTTTTCTTTGCAACTTCGTCCATTTTTATTTTACAATAAACAACTTAGTCATCTCTAAAACTTTCTTTAATACTGTGTCATATTTCACCATATTTAAAATATTATTTTCATCAATATTTTTTCTGTCCCTAAGATAGTTTACGAAATCATCATAAGATTCTTCTACATAAATATCAGGCTGTGTGCCTACTTCTTCATTTGCCGTACCATCAGGGTTTAATGCCATGTTATTAGGATATCTCACCATAAGCCCGCTATTGGGAAGTATGAGATGGTCTGGATTGAAACCAAGTCCACCTGAGGTAGGCGTGCCAACGACAGTTGCCCACTTAGTAGCTTTAGCAAATGAAGCAAAGCTTTCTGCGGCAGAATAAACCCCTGCATCAGTGAGCAAATATATCTTGCCTTTAAATCCCACGTAATTTTTTGGAGTCACTGTATATGAAATTTCAGCGAAATATCCAAAATCATCTTTCACCTCAGGAGGATAGTTTTTACCTTTGGGCAATTTATCAAGCGTTTTTGTATACTTAATATCATAATTTTTTACCACCGTATACGCTTTATAAGGAATTTTTTTATCTATTAGAGGCTGTACTACATTTTCCACCCAGTACGCTAAGTTGCCTCCGCCATTTCCTCTTATGTCAATTATTAAATAAGGGTAGTTTTTAATTTCTTTAAAAAAGCTATATATTTCTTTTCCATCTTTCTCAATATCTTTCTGTGATATTTTCATCGCTGGTATCTTTAAATATGCTACCTTGTCTTTTACCAATATACTTTTTACCAATGGCATTTTATCAAGTGCACTCTGATTTATGACTAGTTCAACGGGTTTTAAAGTTTTTTCTATTGCCTCCCCTTTAGGGCTTAAAAAAGTAAGTTTTATTGTATCTCCTAAGGTATCAGCAAATACGTAAAGTTTATACTTTACTATTTTATTTCTTTTGAAATCATAGTTTAAAAAGGTTTTATCCATCAAAGATTTTACGTATTCATCAGATGTTAGTTCATTCACTTTTAAAAGAATTGAACCTTCAGGTATACCATATCCCTCTAATGATTCATTCTTATTATATGGTATAGCAACGTACTTTCCTTCGATATATGAAAAAGCTATTGGCAAAATATACGTTGTTTCTTTAATATTTTGCTTCCAGTATTCATAATCTTTTATAATTATAGGATTTTGAAAAGGATCTAATTCTTTCATTTTTCCATCGGTAATAGGCATATCAAGAGCTTTCTTAAACATTTCAAAAAGCTCTGGGCTTACTAAACGAGCATGAGCAACTTGTAAAAGCGTTACCATTCTTTTTATCTCATTGTAAAATTCAATATTATTTTTTGTTTCTCTAATTCTCTTTTCAAACTCTTCTTTACGAGACAGCCAGTCAAACCCCGTTTTTCTTTTCCCTACCTCAAAGAATGGATAATTTTTCTGTAATGTATTATATAGATATTCAAAATCTTCCAATTTTTGCTCAGTAGTCAATCCTTTGGCTAAATCGATATCTTTTAAGTTTTTGTAATATTTATTGTATACCTCTGAGTATGAATATGATGGATTGTAAAATATCATATAGCTGAGAAAAAAAGCAGCTCCTATGACCATTATTACTGCTAATACAATTTTTATAATTCTTTTTTTAGACATAAACACTGCCTCCTATATATTTTTAACCCAATTTTAATAGTGGAATCTTAAATATCAATATGAAGAAAAGGAAAGATAGTACCAATATTAAATCAGAAATAAATCCGTCAACGGAAGCGTTAATAAACTGCAAATTTTCACTGGCGTATTTCCTAAGAGGATAATACACAACACCTGCAAAAACAGGAAAAGATAAAATCGCAAGCAGTATTCCATACACAAAATTATATTCCATCTTCAAAGTATTAAACCCTACTGCCAGAAGACACACTAACCCTCCCTCGGCGATGAGAAAATAGATCGTTTTTAACGTTCTTTTTATGTCTCTCTTATTTTCACTTTCTATCACTTCATTCTCTTTCTTGTTAACATTTAAATTTTCCATAATATACCTCCTTCCTTTTATACTAAATTTTTCCTACTACCATTATAATATCCAAATTTATACTCTGTCTACTATATTTTAGTATAGTCTTTTTTACATTTCCAGTTAAGGTCTACATAAATAAGCAAAAAAATTATACTAAAGTATAGTCTCAAATTTTAATCCAAATCTACCAATCCCAACTTAATTGCTTTTATTACTGCCCCTTTGATATTCTTTACCCCAAGTTTCTCTACTATTTTTCTTTTGTGATATTTCACAGTCACAACCCCTATTCCAAGAGCTTCTGCTATGTCTAATTCTCTATATCCTTTTGCCTCTAATGCCAGCATTTTTATCTGGCTGTCATTTAATTTTATCTTTATCTCATTTAGCTCTTTTTCTTTTACTATCTTTTCATACTCAGTTGCTATTTTCTCAGCTAGCAGTTTTATTACCATTGATACTTCATCCGCAATTTTTTTATCAATGGTTGATATATCCACATAGCCTACTATTTCCCATTTTCTACCATTATAGGTGAAGCAATACAGTGCCATTTTTTGAATATGTCACAGTAGTGCTCCTTAGGTCTTACATACACTACCCTCTTTAATCGCATTGCCATTGAAATCGCATTTGTACCACAGCTTTCTTCTCTAAAGGATACTCCCTGTTCAAAGCCTGAATCTTTTATACACTTTTTCTCTTTTGTGCTGCATTTTACGTCCAATAAATATCCTTCAAAATCACTAAGCAAAAATAGATATTCACCTTTTACCCAATCCTCTTCTACACTCATATGAAAAGCTTCTATGAGTTCTTTATTTTTATGTATTTTCTTTTGCAAATCTTCTTGATTTAATATCACCAATGGCAGAGTTATTGAAGGGTCAATACCAATTTCCCTACACCGCTCATATGAAGAAATTAGTTCCTCCTGTGGGCATAAAAAATTCATTTTTTATACCCCCAAAAAGATTGAACTGTTTTTTAATATTATACAATATTTAGAGCAAAATTTGTGAAATTTGGAACGAAAGTGTCATTTTGGGGAACGAAAATGCATTTTTCGCCTAATATTTTACAATTAGAAATAAAAAATGAGGAGAATAACCTCCTCCATAGTGTAAAATTATCGTAGGATTTTTTGAGTGAAAAAAACAAGAGACAACCCCTGTGATAAAATAGATTGTGGAAAACCAAAAAACACGAAAGGGGTGTCTCTTGTGAAAAAACATATCTTTGAGGATATTATACTACAAAATGCTCTAAATTTCACTGAGGAAGTAGTAGAAATTTTTGGTGATTTGTTAAACAAAGGAATGAATATTACAGAGCTTGTAGCAAGGATAAAGGAACTCACGGACAAACTAGGTAGAGGGGCAATAGAAGCAATTATTGAAGAGTTAGATAGGATAATAAAAGAAGACAAGAGAAGGAAAGAAAAATGGGTAGTAGAGAGGAAAGATAAAAAGAGATTAACGACAGTCCTTGGGGATATTGAATATGAGAGGACATATTACAAATCTAAAGAGGATGGGAGATATACATATTTGGTGGATGATGCATTAGAGATAGGACGGCACGATAGGATAGAAAAGGGAGTAAAGATAAAGTTAGTAGAAAACGCAATAGAAGAATCATATGAGAGAAGTAGTAAAAAAGCATGTCCAGAGGAGTTAAGTAAACAGACGGTATTAAATGCAATAAGGGAAATAGGGGAAGTAGAAGTAAAGAGAGAAATAAAAGAAAAGAAAGAAGTAAGGGGTTTATACATAGAGGCAGACGAGGACCATGTACCTTTACAGGACGGGAGAGATGAAACTCCACGATTAGTATACATACATGAAGGTAGAGAAGAGAAAAACGGAAGGAACGTACTGAAGAATGTCTATTACAAAGCATATGTAGGAGAGAAACCTGAAGACATATGGATAGATGTAGCAAATTACATAGAAGACAATTACAAAGAAGAGAAGATAGAGAAGATATACATAGCAGGAGATGGGGCACCGTGGATAAAAGAGGGATTAAAATGGATATTAAAATCAAGGTTTGTACTAGACAGATATCATTTAAACAAATACGTATTAAAAGCTACATCAAAAGAGCCAAAGTATAGGGATAAGATATGGAGAGCAATAAATGAAGGGGATAAAGAAGGAGTAAAGAAGGTATTTGATGAGTTAATAAAGGCAGCAGAGGAAGAGAGAGAGAAAGAGAAGATAAAAGAAGCAAAGAAATACATACTAAACAATTGGGAAGGGATAAAGATATACAGTGAAGACGAAGATGTAATAGGGTGCAGTGCAGAAGGACATATAAGCCATGTATTTTCAGCAAGACTAAGCAGGAATCCATTAGGGTGGAGCAGAGAAGGATTAAAACTAATGGCGAAATTAAGGGTATTTAGCAAGAATGGAGGAGACTTAAGAGAAGTAGAATGGGGCAAGAAAAAGAATATAAATGCAGGAAGTTACAAATTAACGAAGAAGCAAATAAAAGAAGCGGTAAGGAGAGTTAAAACGTCTACAAATGAAAAGATAAACAATATTACAGTTTTGAATATAGGGAAAGTAACGCCAATATATAGGGTTTTAAGAGCATTAAAATATGCACAAGTTATATAAAAAAGCATGATAAGTTGAAGGCTGAAATTAACTAAGTTTCAGGGGTTGTCTTAAAAAAATCCTACAGTATCTTGACACTATCAACCTCCTCTCAGACTGTTGACAAAATATCGGGAACCCGTTATTATGAGAAGGGTTCCTTGTTTTTTTAACGGTACAAAGCAAAAGAGGAGAGGAGAAGAAAGATGTTATCAAAGAAAGAGGATGCAAGACATCAAATAGAATTTGTAAGCATAGATCAATTAGTACCACAAGACCACCTTTTAAGAAAGATAGAAAAAGTCATAGACTTTAGCTTCATATACGATTTAGTAAAAGACAAATATTCCGAGGGTCACGGCAGACCAAGCATAGACCCAGTAGTACTCATAAAAATACTTTTCATTCAATATCTTTTTGGCATACCATCGATGAGGAGGACAATAGCAGAAATAAAAACAAATGTAGCGTATAGATGGTTTTTAGGGTATGGGCTGACAGAAGAAATACCTCATTTTTCAACATTTAGTCAGAACTACATAAGAAGATTCAAAGGGACAGACATATTTGAGAAAATATTTACGAAGATTTTAGAAGAAGCAATAAAACATGGGCTAGTAAATGCAGAGGAAGTATTCATAGATTCAACCCATGTAAAAGCAAGTGCCAACAAGAAGAAATACACCAAAGAAATAGTAGAACAAGAAGCCAGGACTTATCAAGAAAAACTAGAAGAAGAAATAAACAAAGATAGAGAAGCTCATGGCAAAAAGCCATTAAAGAAAATCAAGAAGATAAAGACGAAAGAAGTGAAAGTAAGCAAAACAGACCCAGATAGCGGAATGTTAAACAAAAACGGAAAAGAAAAAATCTTTGCATATTCTTTTCATACAGCCTGCGATAAAAATGGATTTGTATTAGGAGTAAAAGTTGAAGCAGCAAATGTACACGACAGTGTGATGTTTCAAGAAGTATTAGAAGAAGTTGAAAAGAGGGTAAGAAAACCGAAAGCAATAGCAGTAGATGCAGGCTATAAAAATCCGTACATATTAAAGACAATATTTGATAGACAAATAATACCAGCAGTACCATACACAAGGCCAAAAACAAAAGATGGTTTCATGAAAAAACATGAATTTGTTTATGATGAATACTATGACTGTTACATATGCCCGCAGAATGAAATATTAACATATGTTACAACCAACAGAGAAGGATATAGAGAATACAAATCAAACCCAGAAAAATGTAAAAACTGTCCTCTAAGAGAAAAGTGTACCCAAAGTAAAGACTACACAAAGAGGATATTCAGGCACATATGGGAAGGATATGTAGAAGAAGCAGAACACCTAAGGCATACACCTTACTGTAAAGAAGTATATGAGAGAAGGAAAGAGACAATAGAGAGAGTATTTGCAGATTTAAAGGAGAAGCATGGTTTGCGATGGACGACGTTAAGAGGGAAGGAAAAATTGTCCATGCAAGCGATGCTTGTTTTTGCTGCCATGAATTTAAAGAAAATGGCCTTATGGTTATGGAGGAAGGGCAAAGGGCCCTTTGACATTTCAAAACTTTATCCATTATTTGGAGTTTTAAAGAAAATTTTATCCAGATATATACAGCCCCTGCTTTCGGTACTAAGAAAACAGGGGCTAAAATTTTGCTTTGTCAACAAACTGTGAGGAGAATAACCTCCTCTTTTCCTGGTACTTAATAAATTTACCTAATCATGATAATATTACTTTTTCAGAATTACTTGTGCTATAATCTTAATATAATTTTGATTTGATACGGAACTCGGTTTTCCTGCAAAGGTAGAATAAAAAAAGTGGAGGGTTAAAGATGTTTCCAATCAGGGATAATATACCAAGCAGAAGACCACCCGTTATTACGCTCTCGCTCATAATAATAAATTCGCTCATATTTTTCACTCTTTCAAGTGCTTCATACAGCACTTTTGCCGAGTTTGTTTACAAATACGGGCTTATACCGGCAAAAATTACAAAACTGATTATATCCGGTGTACCGCTTTCCGGCAGCAACTTATACCCTTTTATCACCAGTATGTTTCTTCACGGTAACACATTTCACCTAATTAGCAACATGTGGATACTCTGGCTGTTCGGAGATAATGTTGAAGATAGGATGGGCCATATAAGATTCCTCATTTTCTACCTCCTTAGTGGGGTAATCGCAGGTGTATTTCACCTGGTTTTTAATCCCATCTCACCAGTGCCGGTGGTAGGGGCTTCTGGAGCTATTGCAGGCATTATGGGTGCATATTTCGTATTATTCCCGTCGGCAAGGATAATTACGCTGGTACCAAGCTTTTTCCTGGTTCCAGTCTTCCTTCCGATACCAGCCGTGGTCTACCTCTTCCTATGGTTCCTGACACAGCTCTATTCCGGCATGGTCTATTCTGTCATTGGTGGTACAACGGTTGGTGGAATAGCCTGGTGGGCGCATATAGGAGGATTTATCAGTGGTGTGTTGTTAAATAGGTTCTTCCTTAGAGATAGGTATTAATTAACTCGTGCTCACAATGGCGATTTCTCCACAGTCCCAAGGAAGCTAATATGTACCCAATAATCCATTTTTTCTGGCATATCTACTACTCATGCCAAAAACTACCGAACCAACTACAAACCACAGCATACTCACAAGTATAAGCATCAGCCACTCATTGTAAGAAATAGCAATATTACTTACTGATTTTCTCGCTATATCATTTCCCACTGTAAGAGGTATAATGCAACTAATTGCGCTAGAAGGAGATGTTTTACTCAATGTGTCTGTTACAAAAAGAAGTAGGATTTGTATAAGTAGTGTTAATTGATTAATTCTTTTTGCTATTAGGGAAAGTCCTCCCAAAATAAGACCCATGCCATACATTCCAACTAAGGTCATTAAAAGGGATAGTATAACTTTTTCATTTACTGTAATACTCACTCCCATAATCAGGTTTGAAAATGCAATTATTACAGCAGCTACGATACTGCTTAATAGAAGGCTGCTAATTATATTTCCTGCTATAAGAAAAGGGTAGGGAATTACTGCCATAAATTTCTGTTCCAATGTACCTTTAACTGCTTCTATACTAATTTCATTGCTTACTCCACTTATAGCTGCTATCGAATAGCTCCAAAAAATATACCCCAAAAGGAGGAGCGTTTTAGAATTTCCAGGATTGTTATAATATTCTCCTAACATACTACCCGTATCCATGAAAATAAGTCCAGCATAAAGAAGTGTTAATACCACAATATCACTGACCAAACCCATTTTATATGAAAAACTTTCTTTTAAACTTCTTCTTATTTCAGCTATTACAATGTTTAAATATTTGAACATATTTAAGCCTCCTTTAAATTTGCATGTATTTTATATTTATTTTCTATGTCTTCTGCTGTAATATTGATATTTGCGAATTCATCAACGATGTTTCCATTGTTTATTATTATAAATCTGTCAACTGTTTTTCTTAAAAAGTCAGTATCATGAGAAGCAATCAATACTGTTATCTTCATCTCCTCTCTCAAGGTCTTAATAGCACTGGTAAGTAAAATACGCGATTCTATATCTAATCCATTAGAAGGTTCATCCAAAATTAAAAGCTCCGGTTCGTGAAGTAAAGAAGCAGTTATTGCTACTCTTTGTTTTTGCCCCATTGAAAGAGTGTTTACTTTTCGTGTTAATAATTCTTTTGTTTTTAGAATGTCTGCATATTTTTCTATATTTTTCTTTATTTCTCTCCCTGTTTTTCCTTTTATACTTCCAAAATAATAATAATTATCAAGAACCGAAATAGCCCAGTATAAATTTCTGTTACCTTCGAGTACTACGCCTATTTTCTCCATTATTTTTAATCGAGTTTTATCCTCCATTTTGATATTGGATATAATAACCTCACCTGAATCAGGAATTGTTAACCCACATGTTATTTTAAGTAAAGTGGTTTTACCCGCTCCATTCGGACCAAGAAGTCCTACTATTTCCCCTTTATTTATATCCATAGATACATTGTTTAAAGCTATAATCTTGCTTTTATTGTATTTTTTGTACAAATTTTTGACAGTAAGCAAATCTATCATCCCTCCCTCTCATTATTAAGCACGAGAAAAAGCTCTGTGGGAAAAGTTTTTGTGCTTTCAACTGTATTTAAAATCTGTCCGTAAAGTAATGGCAATATTAAAGCAAATATACGGAAAAAACAGCAAAAAAGTTTATTAGAAGAGTTTTATTTATTGAGCGAAACACCCACTTTATATTAGCCATACTGCATCTTCCTCTTTCATATATATTGTCCTGTCAGCAATTCTCAATAAACTCTTGTCATGAGTAACCAAAATGCAGGTTTTGCTTTTTAGCAGTTCTTTCAGTGTATCAAATATTTCCTCCTTTCTTTCCTGGTCTACTCCCACTAACGGCTCATCCAGCAGAAGGATTTCCGGGTCAAACAAAATCATCCTTGCAATTGACAATCTCGACCGTTCTCCTCCTGAAATAAGCTTTCTTGTCTGTCCTATTTTAGTATCAAAGCCCTCCGGCAGCTCTTTAAACCAGTCCAATAGTCCTGCTTTTTTCAAGGCTTCCACCAGTTCTTCCTCGGAAGCATCAGGCTTTGCAACCCGAAGTGATTCTGCATTTGAAGGGATTTATTGTAAATTAGATAGCATATCTAAACAGCTATTATATTTTTTCTTGCCTCTTCCCCTATTGTCTAAAGTACTCAAAGGCACAGCTCTTTTTCTAATCCTATTGCCCTTTTAAAAGGTATACTGGAAATTAAAGCTGTAATTAAAGATAAGAAAAGTGCAGCATAAAGACCCTTTTTGTCACTTAAGATTCCAAAGGAGTAAGTACATAGAATTGTAGAAACACTAATAAACAAACTATATATTGAAATAATCGTTGCACGCTCTGAAGAAGGTATTAACTTATTAAAATAAGACATAAAAATCGGAGTGTGTGCAGAATATACTGCTGTATAAATAATATAAGGTATAAATGAATACTTGGGAATCGCATACATCATAAATATAAACAATGCAGATGTAATACTGACAATCATTAGTGTGCGAGCTGCCCCTCCGAATCTTTCAGCTATCCTGTCAGCATAACGGGGCACAAAAATACTAAGTACCATCGTTAATGCTAAAATAATACCAAACAATTCTACAGGTATGCCTGCCCTTTCGAAATAGGGCTGCCACAACATTGACATGATTCCTGACGAAAAAAAGAAGAAAAAAGACCCGACTGTAATAGATAATAAAATCCTGTGTTTAAATAGATACACAGTTCCTTTAGCAATTTTATTAAAATACTCTCTGTAACTGTATTCGTCCGTTTTTTTCTGTAATTTAGCTTCTTTGCCCGCTAAAAATACGTAAATAAAAACCAAAAAAATCCCTATACCTTCTATTAGCCAGATTTCTCTAAAGATATTATAACGTACTAAAACGCTGCCTCCTAAAAATCCTATCGTACTACCTAAATAGTTAAAACTTGTAAGACGTCCCCAGTATTTTGTCAGGTCCATTTCTTTTTGACCCAAAAGAAACGAATCAGCAAACCAAGATTCAAAGGCTCCAGAGTTAAGAGTTGCTCCAACTCCTGATAAGAAATATAAAAATAATAAAACTGTAAAAGAGGTGTTGAAATATATCCCAATAGAAGTTAAACTGCCAATCAATAAAGATAAAAGAACAGAAAATTTACGGCTATATGTATCAGCAAGAGCACCGGTAGGTATTTCGAATAATATGACCGCTATGTGGTTTATTATTATGAGGAGTGAAATTTGTGAAAAATCTAAATTAATTTTATTAAAATATATTACCCAAAATGGTGCCATTAAAGATGTAAAAAAACTTGAAAACAATGTTACTGTCAAGAAAAATCGTTCATTCCTTTTTAAATTTTGCATTTATTTAAATCCTCCTCTGAAGGAATAAATTTACCAAGTGTAATGTGAAAATCAAAAGCTCTATTTAAACCATTTCTAACACTTATGTCTTTAAAAGTACGCAGAGAAGCAAACAAAGAGGACGGTTCTTCCTTTTTGAATAATTTAAAATTGAGACAAAATGAACCGTCTCCTTTGTCTGCTCTGAAATAAATCCGTTAACAGAAGAGTTATGTCACAGTAGTGCTCCTTAGGTCTTACATACACTACCCTCTTTAATCGCATTGCCATTGAAATTGCATTTGTACCACAGCTTTCTTCTCTAAAGGATACCCCCGGTTCAAAGCCTGAATTTTTTATACACTTTTTCTCTTTTGTGCTGCATTTTACATCCAATAAATCTCCTTCAATGTCAGTAAGCAAAAATAGATATTCACCTTTTACCCAATCCTCTTCTACACTCATATGAAAAGCTTCTATGAGTTCTTTATTTTTATGTATTTTCTTTTGCAAATCTCCTGAATTCAGTACCACTAATGGCACAGTTATTGAAGGCTCAATACCTATTTTACTACATCGCTTATATGAAGAAATTAGTTCCTACTGTGAACATAAAAAATTCACTTTTTATACCTCCCCTGAAATTTAAAGGGCTTTTTAAATATTATAAAATATTTAAAATAAAACTTGTGAATTTTAGAGCGAAAGTGTCATTTTTGGAAGCGAAAATGTATTTTTCGCCTAATATTTACCATTCTTATCACCTAATAAAAAATGGACAGATTTTTTTCTGTCCTTATAGATAAATTTTACAAAATTAATATTTGGATTATATTTCTAAATTATTTAAATAAAACCATCTCTTCAGGGTTAACAGGATGTATAGAAGTTATATATGCCCAAAGCCCAAACCAACCATCATAATAAATATCTGAGGAATTAATATAGTTACTATAATCTAGACTAAGAGACATTTGGCTCCCGCAATATTTGCATTGGCATGGTATTCCCCACCATGTACCAACTGTCCTATTGGAAGAATCCTTTAGCGTTATAGAAGTATTTCGGCCTGAACGGTAAAAATGATGCTTGCCATCAGGTGAACCACCTGGACAGTAAACTACATACAAAGGTTCAATTTGACTCTTAATTTTACTTGTATCTTTTAGAGGAATTATGTTGTCATTACCTACATTAGCAAATACAATACCAGATGACAAAACAATTAAAACAGCTACTGAAAAAAACATAAGTATCTTTTTCATAGGAAATCCACTTCTTCCTTAATTACATAATTCGCATTTTTAATTTTCTAATGGGTCAAATTTTGTTATATATTGAACTAATTTGTTGTTGAATTTATTATATTCCATTTTTTCAAATGGGATATTATTTGAATACAAAGCCTGGTCAATGTATTGTATTTTCCAATCATTATTTTCTTTTACAAAAGCATATTTTCTAGTAATAACTATACCAGTAATATTTTCTTTGTTTTTCGGCATGTACGGCTGAATAATGTTTGCTTTCGTAAACACATACTTGTATTTTCCATCACTGTATATTTTTGAAATTTCTACTTCAACTTTATCTTCTTTATTCTCCTTTATGTATTTCTCCCTTATATTTTTTAACTGTTCATCAGTAAAATTTCTTATGTCTATTTCCGCATATTTTCTCTCATAGTGTTTATTTTCATCAAATGCATTAACAAATAAGTCTTTCAGTCCTTTTAAATATTCCTCATACGTCAAAAAGTAGTTTGAAAATTTGTGATCTAAGATTTCAACTTTTTTGACTGTATTAATTATATAGTCATCGGTTTTTGTATCAGTACTTTCCGTATTACAAGCTGTAAACAACAAAGTACTCAAAACAAATATCATTAAAATTATACTTATTTTTTTCAATAACCATCACCTTACTCTATTATATTCTATTTTCTCTTAATATCTTGGTTTTTTAAATTTCTAATCTCAACAAGAGCATCTCCTCCTTCTTTTCCTAAATTTCCATACTTTATTCTATTTTCATTATACAATATAATGAATGCCACGTCTACTATATTTTAGTATAGTCTTTATTACATTACCAGTTAATGTTTACATAAATAAGCAAAACTTTAAAGCTAATGCCGGTTTGCAGTTTGGATTTTTTTACATGTTCTCATTTATGAATTTTAAAACGACTTTTTTAATATTAGACAATTTTTTAATAAAATTTATGAAATTTGGAACGAAAGTGTCATTTTGGAGAACAAAAATGCATTTTTCGTCTAATATTTTCCAATTAGAAAGTTATAGATTTAGATTTTTCCCTGGCGTGTTATAATAAAAATACACAGTAATCTTTGAAAGCGGGATATGCGGGAGTGATAAATATGGAAAATATTGAGATTATCCCAGTTACTGAAAAATCAATTTTAAGCAATTTCAAAAAATATTTAATCAAAATCTATTTTGAAGCCTACTCCTCTTTCCCACAATATGCATACACCCACCCTAGAGAAGTAAAAGGATATCTTCAGTGGCTTTTTAACCACAGCCAGGGGGGATTCTTTGTAGCTTTGGAAGATACCATGCCTATAGGTTTTATATCTACTGACCCCTCATGGGAAGACCACTGGTTGGGGGAAAAAGTAGGAGAAATTCATGAAATAGTGGTAAGCCCCTCCTCCCAGAAAAAAGGAATAGGAACTCTACTCCTAAAAAAGGGAATAGAGTTCCTACAGGAAAAAGGCCATCACACAATAGGGCTTTGGGTGGGAATAGAAAACTCTAAAGCTCAAGATTTCTACAAGAAGCATGGCTTTACACCAGGTCCTCAGGCGGGTAAGTGGCTTAGAATGTATTTAAAACTCAAGTAATCGGTAGAAAAATTTTTCAAGAAATTCTTTTCCTTTTTCCAGTTCTTGAATATCTATATATTCAAAAGGAGTATGAGCCAAAGCTAAATCTCCTGGCCCCCATATCACGGGTTTTATACCTTTTGCCCAGAAATTGTGGGCGTCAGTCCAGCTCTCCATCACTTTAAATATTGGTTCTTCATTGTACACTTCTTTATAAAGTTTTTGCAAAAGTTGGCCAAAATCTGTGTCCTCATCCGTCTCCCACGAAGGAGCCCATTCTTCAACCAATTTGCAATGAACTTCTACATCTTTATCATTTTCTAAAAGAGAATTTACTTCTTTTTCAACATCAGAAATAGGCACTTTAGGAGGTATGCGTATATCAAAGTTGAGGCGCGTCTCATGCGGTACAGAATATTCTTCACTTCCTCCTGATATAAAAAGGGGAGTAATTTGAATGGGAATATCTGGATTGTAGAGGTTGTTGAGCTTTGAAAGGGTTTCTTCCATTTTTATAATAAATCTTGAAGTCCATGTAATAGAATTTTTCCCCCTTTCAGGAATACTCCCATGGCTGGGAACTCCTTTTATTATCAATTCATATTCCAACGCACCACAGGAAGAAAAAGCTAATTTACTTTGTGTAGGTTCAATCACCAAAGCGTATTGTATAGTAGATGGCAAAGAACTAGCCAAATGACGTGAACCTTTACCGCCTTTTTCTTCATCAGCCACAAATGCTATCCAAACACCAGCTCTCTCCCATGGGAATTCCCTCCCAAGCCTTTTTAAAACTTCTAATAAAATAGCCACTCCTCCGAGCACATCTGAGGTCCCTCTTCCGTATATTCGCCCATTTTCTTCTCCCTCTTTTGTTTGATAGCCCTCTATAACAGAGGGAACTACATCGTAATGAACTTCTACTATTAGCTTAGGAGAAGAACTTAAAGGAAGAAGAATATTATACATATCCTCCTCTATCATTTCCAATTTCCAGTCCAATCCTATAGATTGAAGGGCTGAAATAATGGGAATAAGTGCACCTCGCTGAGGGTCAGTAGAGGCTTTTTTAATAAGGGCTTTAAGCAGTTCTTTCGCCTCAATCATGAGCTCTCACCTCTTTTACACGGGATAACACACTCTGCCCATATGGTAGCAAATTGATATGTTTAGGTCAAGCACTGAAAGTTTGAACAATGAATATTGCAAAAACCCCTTATATTCTATATAATAGAATCAAGCTGTGATAAAAAATCGCAATAAAGCATTTTAAAAATTTTATTGTTACATTTTAAACAAAGGGGAGAAGAAAATGGCACAAAAAATTGAGATGAAGGTTCCTATTGTGGAAATGGACGGAGATGAAATGACAAGAATTATATGGAAATTGATAAAAGAAATGCTTATAAAGCCCTATGTAGATTTAAAGACAGAGTACTATGATTTGGGCATTAAAAACAGAGATGAAACAGAAGACCAGGTCACAGTTGATGCAGCATACGCAATAAAAAAATACGGAGTCGGGGTAAAATGCGCAACAATCACCCCAAATGCTGAAAGAGTAAAAGAATACAATTTGAAAAATATGTGGAAAAGCCCTAACGCTACTATACGATCCATACTCGATGGGACAGTATTTCGCACACCTATTCTGGTTGAAGGAATAAAGCCGCTTGTAAGGACATGGAAAAAACCTATTACAATTGCAAGGCATGCTTATGGGGATATTTATAAAGGGGTAGAATACAGAATCCCTGAAAAAGGTAAGGCTGAGCTTGTCTTTACTTCTGAAAAAGGAGAAGAGATAAGGTATGCAATACACGAGTTTGAAACTCCTGGTGTCATATTAGGTATGCACAACACTGATGAGTCAATAAAAAGTTTTGCGAGAGCATGTTTTAATTATGCTTTAGATACGAAGCAGGATTTGTGGTTTGCGACTAAAGACACCATTTCAAAAATATACGACCACAGATTTAAAGACATATTCCAGGAAATATATGAAAATGAATATAAAGAAAAATTTGAAGAAGCAGGTATTGAATATTTTTACACCCTTATTGACGATGCCGTAGCTCGAATTGTAAGGTCTGAAGGCGGAATGATTTGGGCATGCAAAAATTATGACGGCGATGTAATGTCAGATATGGTAGCAACAGCATTTGGCAGCCTTGCCATGATGACTTCTGTACTGGTATCTCCTGATGGTAAATACGAATTTGAAGCGGCTCATGGGACAGTTACAAGGCATTATTATAAATACCTTAAAGGTGAAGAAACTTCTACTAATCCTATTGCTACAATTTTCGCGTGGACAGGTGCTTTGAAAAAGAGAGGAGAACTTGACGGAATAAAAGACCTTGTTGATTTTGCAGATAAGCTTGAAAAAGCCTCACTTAAAACGGTTGAAAAAGGAATAATGACAAAAGACTTAGCCGCTTTATCTGAATTGCCAAATAAAACTGTTGTAAACACGGAAACTTTCCTCATTGAAATTAAAAAAACTTTAGAAGAGATGCTGTAATGAAAAGGGACGGTCCTCAGATAAAAGGAACCGTCCCCTTTGTTTGATTTTTAGTCCAGCAGTTTATAATAATCAATATTCACAAACACTGTCACAAGAAAAGCGAAAACCGTAACCCATGTGACATCGCTATTGTTCATTCTGCTGGACATTTTTATTCCTATCCACACAATCACAAACTGCCATATCATAAATGGGTCAATACTTCTTAAAAAGCCATAGGTTGTAGTCCCTTTTAAGGAAGGAAATAAAAGCGCTGGAGACATATCAACCAAGAGCTCCCCTGTAAAAAAGGAAGCAATGAAGCATATCAGAAAATATATTAAGACCGGCGTATAGGCATAACCTGTAATTGAAAATAATTCCGACACATCAGCCCTTCCTCTAAATACCCATTTTATAATAGCATATACTGCAAGGACGACAAAAAGCCATGAAAGCAGGTTATTTATCAGGGTAGAAGTGATTACAGATTTTGGAGCTAACTTCATCGCCAATTCTATTTCCTGAGGAGTAAAACCAGCATCTGGCTGGGATAATCTCATTTTCAAAAGTTCCCTTATATGTTTTACATAAACGGGATAACGCAAAAGATAAAGAAATACTATTCCTCCAATTTTTACTACGGCAGGATAAACTAATTTAGGCTGATACATTAAATTTTTTATTGTCACTGAAGGCTTAAATAAAATCCCGTAAATTCTCTCGAAGAAATTCAAGTTTTTTATGTCTTCCTCTGTCTCAATTTTAAAAAAAGCCAACTGAGCTTCCTCCTTTAATCTAAAATGTTTAAACAGTTAAGATAGTCAAATAAGTACATAGATTAAATTCTACATTTTTATAAAAAATCCTTCAAAAAAATTTTTGTCAATCAAACAAAAGACTATATAAAATTTTTCAGTTATGTTAAAATGTTATTAAAGGGGGAACAAAAAGTGTTTACCATGAGGAAAATTTTGTTAACCACAATTTTGTTAGTTTTTATTATCCTGCCACCTTCTTCTTTACAAGCTACGTCAACCCAAAATCCTGTATATGTACTTACTGTAGACGGACCGATTGTACCGGTAGTAGCAGACTACATTGAAAGTGGTTTTAAAGCTGCAGAAAGAGATGGAGCAAGTTGCATAGTAATTGAACTCTCTACACCAGGAGGCCTTTACACTACTACTCAGAAAATTGTAACACAAATATTAAACTCCCCTATCCCTGTAGTTGTATACGTATCTCCTGCAGGCGCGTGGGCAGGTTCGGCTGGAACTTTTATAACCCTTTCAGCAAACATTGCAGCAATGGCTCCGGGAAGTAGAATTGGCGCTGCACACCCTGTGTCAATTGAAGATGACTCTGCTATGTCAGAAATTCAAAGGCAAAAAATAACGCATGATGCTGCTGCGTGGATAAGGAGCATCGCAGAAAATAGAGGGAGAGACCCCAAAAATGCGGAAATGGCAGTCGTAGAGAGTAGGTCCTTCACTGACACTGAAGCCTTAAATGCAAACCTCATAGACTTAAGGGCTAACAACCTAAATGACCTTTTGAAAAAAATAAACGGGAAAACAGTAAAAAACTTTGACGGAACGACAATCACCTTAAAAACTGATGGACCTATTAGGTACTACCCAATGACATCGGTTCAAAAATTCTTATTTGCAATAAGCGATCCAAATATCGCCTATCTATTGATGAGTGCCGGAATTCTGGGAATTATCCTGGAGCTTTACCATCCTGGCGCCATATTCCCGGGAGTTGCCGGCGGCATAAGTCTCCTTCTGGGCCTTTATACCTTAGGAACCTTAGATGCTCAGCTTAGCGGAATGCTTCTTGTGATACTGGGGCTTGTGCTTTTAGCCTCTGAAGCTTTTGTAGTAAGCCACGGGATTCTCGCAGTTGGGGGAATAATATCTTTTGTTCTAGGCTCTCTAATGCTTTTTAGCGGAAACCAGATGGGATTGACAATTAACAAGGGAGTAGTATTTGCAACAGCCTTCTTCATGGCAGCCTTTGTGTCCTTTCTACTGGCAGCAGTTATAAGGGCACAAAAGAGAAAAGTAGTAACGGGAATAGAGGGAATGATAGGCGAGTTTGGGACTGCTGTGACAGACATAGCCCCAAAGGGAACTGTATTGGTAGAAGGAGAAAGGTGGCAGGCAGTCTCAAAAGAGCCTATTAAAAAGGGAGAGAAAGTTGTAATTATAGGAGTGGAAGGTCTTACTCTAAAAGTACAAAAAGTAAAAGAGGGAGGTAATGAAAGTGATTGAAAGTCTAGCTTTTCTTTTTACTCTGGCAATCATACTGATAAGTCTAATTTCTGCATCCATTAGAATAGTGCAGGAGTATGAAAGAGGTGTAATTTTCCGTTTAGGACGCTACGTGGGAGTCAGAGGACCTGGAATATTCTTCTTAATTCCAATAATTGAAAGAATGCAAAAGGTCGACTTGAGAGTCGTTACAATGGAAGTTCCTACTCAAGAAGCAATTACTAAGGATAACGTGACAATAAAAGTCAACGCCGTAGTATATTTCAGAGTGGTAGATCCTGCAAATGCAGTTATAAAGGTTTTAGACCATATAAGGGCAACATCCCAATTGGCACAGACCACCTTAAGAAGCGTACTGGGACAGTCTGATTTAGATGAGCTTTTGTCTCACAGAGATGAGATAAATAAAAGGTTAAGAGAAATAATTGACGAAGGAACAGAGCCATGGGGAGTCAAAGTCAATTTAGTTGAAATAAGAGATGTAGAATTGCCTCAGAGCATGCAAAGGGCCATGGCAGCACAGGCAGAAGCAGAAAGAGAACGCCGAGCAAAAATAATAAGTGCTGACGGTGAATATCAAGCTGCAGCAAAACTTGCGGATGCTGCCAGAATAATTTCTTCTGAACCTGCTGCTCTCCAGCTAAGATACCTTCAAACCTTAAGAGAAATAGCTAACGACAGGTCAAATATTGTCATATTCCCATTTTCACTGGACGTATTGCAGCAATTCTTCCCGCAAGCACAGAAGAAGGAAAAAGATGAGTAAATTTTAAAAAAAGAACTGTCCCTTTAAATATTAGGGACAGTTCTTTCTTTTATTAGTCTCTCTAACTCCTCTACATTTCTTGGCATCTTATTTCCTTTTATAATACCTTTCTCCTTTAATACCTCATATACTTCTAAAATTAAGGGTTTTTTCAATTTGCCATTATCTATTTTATTGATAAAAACTTCTTCGGGAACTCCTTCTCTAATTATTCTTCCATCTTTCATCACATAAATATAATCTGCCCAAGAATATGCAAAATCTACATCGTGTGTAAAAACTATAATAGTTTTTCCTTCTTCTTTTAATCTGTCAAGCAATTTAACAAGCTCATCAATATGAGTGACAATTCAAATCTGCTTTAGCACATGAGTCTTTCACACCGAACGAATAGGTTATAAAATTGAAAAATATATAAAAGCTATAAGCTCAACAAACTCATTAACTGCTCCCAAAGTGTCTCCCGTCATTCCACCTATTTTTTTAGAAATATATTTTGAAATAAGGCAAGTAAATGAAAGAGAAATCACGTATAAAAGCGCCAAGTCTTTTAAAGGCATCACAAAATAACCTGCTATTGTAGAAATCAGTAAAGCTATGACAAATTCCCTTAAGCCAGCCCTTTCAAGTAATAATCCTCCAAGCCCTTTTCCGCCTCTTGCAGACTTGCTTATTGCAATTGAAAACACCACAGATAATCTGGCAATGACAGGTGAAACTAAAAGTGCAGAAAACAACAGGCTTTGTCTTATATCACTTAAAAATAAGATTTTCAAGATCACCATGAAAACCAAAGCTAAAACTCCATTTGTTCCAAGCCTTGAATCCTTCATTATTTCAATGATTTTTTCTCTGTCCTTGTTGCTAAAAAGTCCATCAAAAGTGTCTGCCAGCCCATCTATATGCATTCCTCTTGTAAGGATGTAAGAAAAAGCAACAAGGAATGTCATAACAATTTCCCGGGAAAACAAATCTTTTAGAAGAAGGTAAGCGATGTATAAAATACCACCTATCAAAAGGCCTACTACAGGAAAATAAGAAGCTATTTTATAAATCTTATCCTCTTTAACATCGATATTTATTGGTATGGGAATACCTGTCATAAATTGTATTGAAAGTATTAAAGCCTTAAGTTCTTCCATACAATTACCCCTTTATCTTAACAGGAATGCCTGATATCATAAGGTACACCTCTTTTGATGCTTCTGCTACTTTTTTATTCATTCTGCCTGCTATATCTCTAAAAATCCTCCCAAGTTTATACTCAGGAACCAGCCCCATTCCTACCTCATTTGTGACAATTATTATTTCTACGCCACTTGATACAATCAATATTTTATCTACCTCTTGACTTATCCTATCTTCTATTTCATCAATTTGCTCTAAAGTAGAATTTTCCCATGTCAAATCTACTTCCATTAGGAGATTGCTTATCATAACAGTGAGGCAGTCAATCAATACAACCTTCTTTTTTCTTTTTAAAATTTCCTTATCAAGGTCTTTATAAGCTTCTACTGTCTCCCATGAAGAGGGTCTTCTTTCCCTGTGTCTTTTTATCCTTTCTTTCATTTCCTCATCTACTGGAAGAGATGTTGCTATATATAAAACTTCATCTTTCCCCCTTTCATAAGCCAATTTTTCTGCAAATTCACTTTTTCCTGACCTGGCACCGCCTGTTACCATTATCAATCCCATTACACTACGACCCTCTCTTTATCTGGCATGACACCTTCTTCGTACAATCCTCTTAAAGCCTCTATAAGGCACATATTGTCCTCCCTTCTTTTTACAGCCACTCTGAAAAATCTCTTGTCAAGATACCTGAAATTAGAGGCATCTCTTATAAGAATCCCCTTTTTCAATAGCTTCTCTTTTACTTCGTCTACAGTACCTGCCTTTAATTTGAGGAGAATAAAGTTTACTTTTGTATCAAAAGCTACTAAATAATCTATTGTCCTTAGTGAAAAGAGCATGTGCTCTATTTCAGCATTTACGTACTCTCTGGTTTTTTCTATATATTCTCTGTCTTTAAAAAGCCATCTTCCAACAGCTTCGGCAAAGGCATTTACTGTCCACGGTTCTTTGTATTCCTCTAACTTTTGTATTAAAGAAGGGCTGCCAATTCCATATCCCAACCTTATTCCCGGCATTCCAAAAAATTTTGTGACGGCCCTTACAACAAAAAGTTTGTCGTGCTTTTTAACAAGAGGAAGCGCCTCATATTTTTTGTAGTCCTTCATAAATTCTATAAAAGCTTCATCTATCAAAACCGGTATATTCATAAGTTCCGCCTTTTTAAGCAATATACCTATCTCTTCCCTTATAATGCCCTGTCCTGTAGGATTATTGGGATTGCCTAAAATCAAGCCATCTGCCTCCTCTATTTTTGAAATCACTTTTGCAAAATTTACCCTAAACCCTTCTTCCTCCTCCAACTTAAGGTATACAGGTTCTCCCCCGTTTAGCTTTACAGCCCTTTCATACTCCAGAAAAGAAGGGGAGGGAATAAGAGGTTTTTTCAGCTTAAAAGCTCTGGCAAAGAGATGTATAAGCTCTGCTGCACCATTTCCGACAATTATATTTTCTCTATCGCAGCCGACATACTCTGCTATAGCTTCTTTGAGCCTTCTATACTTTATATCCGGATACCTGGATAAATCTACTTCTTTTATGGCTTCCCAAATCCACTCAGGAGGTCCGAGAGGATTTATATTTGAACTAAAATCTATCAGATTTCCTTGATAATCATAGATATTTCCGCCGTGCTCATAGGGCTTCATTTTCTCACCTTCTTTCACTCTATGATGCCTACATGCGTAAAAGGCTTGTCTGTTATAGCCTTTATAAAGTCTGTATCTTCTTCTCTGTAAACTACAAGGCAGCAGGTGGCGGGTCCTGCCGATTTAAAAAGGTCAATATTAAGCCCATCGTCTTCCTTGATTCTGAATCCATAAAGGTCCTCTAAAACTCCAAGTTCATAGGCTATTCCTTTAGAACCAACAGGTATGGCTTCCACTACTTCTTTTGTCTGAGAAATTTTTATATAGTCCTTTAGAGTCATTACATCTTCTGCGCCTAGAACTTCACTTCCAACCCTTGGATATCCTATAAGAACTACATGCATTCCTTTTCTCGCTTTTTTTATTTTTAAATCCTCTTTCCTTGCCCTCCCAACAGCTGTAATTCCTATTCCCGTCATGGAGGTAGGAAAGTTCTCTTCTGTACTGCCTGTCAAAACTACCTCCAAGCCATTTTCCTCAAGCTCTTTCTTTATGCCTTTTAAAATTTTCTCGCCTGTCGGGTACATTTCAACAGAAAGCGTATCAGAAACTACAAGAGGTGTTGCACCCACAGATAGCAATTCCGAGAGAGCAACTTTTAGTGTAGTCCTCCCCACAATTTCTTCATCAACTTTCAAGATGTCATTTTCCTTACTCCCTATAGCTCCAACGCTATCACAGGATACGACAAAAGCCACATCTTTCTCATAGATTATCACCAAATCCCTGTATCTCTCTATCACTTCTCATTGCTCCTTCTTTGAAAGTATTTTATATATTAAAGCCGCAAGGGATATGTTTATAAAGGAGGCAATTGTCAGCGGAAATACCCATGTTATAAAAAATCCCCATCCAAACATTGGAACAAAGAGCAGCGTAGCTAGTGGACCGTTCAGGAGGGTTGTGAGAACTATAGCTACATAAACATTAAATTTCTTGTAAAAGACACGGAAGAGATAAGCGTATACAGCCATCTGCAATGCTATGTAGAGGTGATTTAAAACTCCCAGAGGGAACCCGGATGTAACCGCAGTTAAAAGATGTCCCAAAGCTATAACAATAGCTCCGTACAAGCTTCCCAGATACAAAGCCGCAAAATATCCAGGCATTGAATCAAAGGCGACCGTGTTAAAGATTTTAATCAAAGCCCCTACAGCTGACAGAGCTATTAACATGGCAACTAAAGTGAGAGTCTTCACATTCCCTAAAGATACCTCTTTTTCTTTCATTCAAATCTCCCCTCTCAAATTAATTTTTTAAAGAAATTTTCGAGTAGATAAAATACGATTAACCCTATAAAAGAGGTCATATACATTATTTTTACGCTGTCTTTTATGTGTTTTAAAGATAAATCAACTTTTTTGTCTCCTAACCTGGGCTTTATAACAGGCTTTCCAAAATAGTAATTTATCCCTCCCAGCTCTACACCCAGCGCTCCAGCCAAAGCAGCTTCCCCATGGGCGCTATTGGGACTTTCGTGCTTTAACCTATCCCTCATAAAAATCCTGAAACTGTTTTTGTAGTCATAACCCAGTAAAAAGGAAGAGACTACTATTAAAACCCCTGTTATTCTCGCAGGTATGAAGTTCAAAATATCATCTAATTTAGCAGAAGCAAAGCCTAGGTCTTTGTACTTTTCATTTTTATATCCCACCATAGAATCCAGGGTACTTGCAGCTTTATAAAGCATTGCAAGAGGGGCTCCTCCTAAAAATGCGTAAAACATCGGAGCTATTATTCCGTCTGAGATATTTTCTGAAACTGTCTCCAAAACTCCTCTTATTATGTCTTTTTCCTCTAATTTTTCAGTATCCCTGCTCACTATGAGAGAAAGTTTTTTCCGAGCAGTTTCTAAATCTTTCTCTTCTAAAGGTTTAAAAACTCTGTAAGCCGCTTTTGCCAGGTCTTTTGTCGCAAGAGTCGTATAGATAAATACTACTTCGAGCAAGTATTGGAAGTAACGATTTATAATTCCCGCTAAATAAAGGGCAAAGTAAGTGGTAAAATATACTGTAGCAATTGTCAAAAAACACATGACAAATCCTGCAATTTTTAAAGCTCTTTCACCTTTTGCGTATTTTCTTATTATTCTTTCTTCTTTTGATATAAGAGATCCTATCAGCCTTACAGGATGAGGATAACCCTCAGGGTCTCCTAAAATCAAATCGAGAATATATGCCAGAAAAACTTTCATTTGTCTCTATACCTCTCCATTATCTGGTATATCCTTTCCATGTCAAGGGAGTTTCTCACAATATTTGCAAGCCTGTCATATTCTTTTTCTCTAAATTCTCTGTAATTGATGACCTCCTCTAAAGGAGTAAGCCCTTTTTCTTTCCTTACAATGTTTATAAATTCCTTCGTAAAAAGGCTGTTTTCAAAAATGCCGTGAATATACGTCCCGAATACTCTACCATCTTCACTAACCGCTCCATCCAGTACTTTTACTTTTTCTTTATTCCTTTCCACGACAATAGAAAAGTGCTTCCCTTTTCCCAAAATGTAGCTTTCTCCCATGTGTATCTCGTATCCTGTCACAAAAAGTCCTTTCAAAGATGAAAGAGTATCCGGCAGTTCTTCTCCCAAGAACGCTTTAGTCTCTGAGGTGGTTTTTTCACGCTCAATCACTGTCTCTATACTAAGAAGTCCCAACCCTTCCATTTCCTCTGTATCGCTCTCTATGTGATAGGGGTCTTTTATTACTTTTCCAAGCATCTGAAATCCACCACATATTCCGACTATGAATTTCCCTTTTTCTCTTAAGTTTAAAATTTCTTTATCTAAGCCGTAGTCTTTTAAAACTTTTAAATCCCCTATCGTGTTTTTGGTTCCCGGTATTATCAAAACATCGCAATCTCCTATTCTTTCTCCTTTGTTCACATACTTTATCTTTACACCTGGAACTTTTGTAAGAGGGTCAAAATCAGTAAAATTGGATATGTGAGGAAGGTTTATTATAGCTACATCCACTTCTCCCTGGGCACATTTTGTATAAAATCTGTCAGTAGCCCCGTCTTCTTCATCAATGTGCACATCCATATAGGGTATAACTCCTAGCACTTCTTTTTGTATTATATTTTCAAGCATTTTAAGCCCCGGCTTTAATATTTCTATATCTCCCCTGAATTTGTTTATTATAACTCCTTCTACGCGATTTCTTTCTTTTTCATCGAGAAGAAGCATTGTGCCGGCAATTGAAGCAAACACTCCTCCTCTATCTATGTCGCCAACAAGTAGCACTGGCGCATTTACCAGCTCTGCCAAGCCCATGTTGACAATATCCTTCTCTTTTAAGTTTATCTCTGCAGGACTTCCTGCTCCTTCTATGACCACCACGTCATTTCTTTTGGCAAGAAAATCAAAGTCCTCTTTTATGAGTTCCAAAAGCTTGGGTCTGAACTTAAAGTATTCTTCTGCACTCATGTTTTCATAGACTCTTCCTCTTAAGACAACCTGGCTTTTCTTGTCAGAGCTAGGCTTTAGAAGTATTGGATTCATGTGATAGGAAGGCTTTATTCCTGCCGCTTCTGCCTGAACAGCCTGAGCTCTCCCTATTTCCAGCCCTTCTTCTGTAATATAGGAGTTCAAAGCCATATTTTGAGATTTGAAAGGCGCAACTTTAAGTCCATCCTGTTTGAATATCCTGCACAAAGCTGTGACAATAAGGCTTTTACCCACTGAAGAGGCCGTACCCTGTATCATAAGTTTCAACGCCATACTATTTCCTCCCAAAAGATGAACACCTGTCTAAAAATCTCTTCACTCCTTCTTTGTATGTGTATAAGTTTATGTGAACAAAACTTGCGAGACAGTTTTTATGCACAAATCCACATTCCCACTTCTCTTCCTTGCCCGGTCTATTCACAATATAAGAGGCATTTTGTGAAAAACCTTCTATGCGAGAATAGTGAAACTCATGTCCCTTTATCCTTTCACCTTTTTTGAAGAGCACATTATCCATGGTAATTTCAGCTTCCACATATCCAAACCTCTGCAATTTTTTTGTCATCACTACTTCAAAGTCGTAAACTCCCACCATGCTGTATCTATTCCCCTCTAAATCCCTTATGCCTTTTGAAAGATACATAAGTCCCCCGCATTCAGCGTAAACAGGCATGCCTTTTTCAACAGCTTCTTTTATTTCTCTCAACATACTCTCATTTTCACTGAGCCTTTTCGCAAAAACCTCTGGAAACCCACCCCCAATGTAAAGTCCCTCAGTTCCTTCTGGAAGTCTTTCATCATCAAGAGGGCTGAAAGGAATAAGATGTGCCCCCATTTCCTCTAAGGTTTCAAGACTTTCTTTGTAGTAAAAGTTAAAAGCCTCGTCATAAGCATAAGCTATTTTTACCTTTTTCTCTTTCAGGACTCTATCTTCCTTTTCAATAAAATCAGGCGGCTTAACTGTCAAATTCATCAATTTTTCCACATCAATGCAATTTTCAATATAGCCATATAATTTTTCCAATTTTTTATCTAAATTTTCTGTCTCATATACAGGTAAAAGTCCTAAATGCCTTTCAGGAAGCTCAAGTTCCACATCTTTAGGAAGATAACCAAAAACTTCAATATTCAAATCCCTCTCTATAACCTCTTTTAAGAGGGTGTAGTGCCTTTCACTTCCAACTTTATTCAGAATAACTCCTCTTATGTCTACATCTTTGTCGTAATAGATATATCCCATTATTAAAGCCGAGACACTAGCTGCCATAGAAGAAGCATCCACCACGAGCACAACAGGCACATTTACAAGCTTTGCTATGTGGGCACTGCTTCCTCTTGATGTCGTATCTATCCCGTCGTAAAGCCCCATGACCCCTTCTATTATTGAAACATCCGCACGTGATGCATTTTTATAAAACAAATTTTTGAGATTCTCCTCTCCCAGCATAAAAAGGTCGAGATTCACTGAAAAATTCCTTGTCACATACCTGTGGTAGGCAGTATCTATATAGTCAGGTCCAACTTTGAAAGGCCTAACATTATACTTCTTTGAAAGAACGCCCATGATCCCAAGACTTAAAGTAGTCTTGCCTGCCCCCGAATGGGTTCCAGCTATCATGAAAACTCTACACAACTTTCAGCTTCTCCTTTCCATTTAAAGAAGGTATGATGTAAGGGGTTCTGGTAATCGGGTCTTCAAATATCTGAACATCTATTGAAAATGCCAGTTTTATATTTTCAAAGGTAAGCACCTTTTTAGGCTCCCCTTTTGCCATTATAGTACCTTCCCTCATTATGACGATTTCGTCACAAAACTGAGATGCCAAATTAACATCATGCAGTACGGATATTACAAGTATGCCGTTTAAGCTCAATTCTTTTGCAATTGACAAAACTTCTATCTGGTACTTTATGTCAAGATGGGAGACCGGTTCATCCATGAGCAAAATCTTCGGCCTCTGCGCTAAAGCCCTTGCTATATACACTCTCTGCCTTTCTCCTCCGGAAAGCTCCCTCACTGGCTTATCTTTGAACTGCCACGTGTTTGTCATTTCCATTGCTTCTCTCACAATTTCTTTGTCTTCTTTTCCTTCTGACTGAAATCTTCTAAGGTAGGGAATCCTCCCCATCATCACTATGTCATAACATGTAAACTCAAAATCGTATATTATATCCTGTGGCACATATCCTATAAGCTTTGCCCTTTCCTTCACACTTAAGCTTCGTATGTTTTTCCCAAATATTAGCACACTCCCCTTGTCAGGCTTAAGATATCCTGAAATATTTCTTAAAAGAGTGGTCTTTCCACTCCCATTCGCTCCTATTATCCCTATCATTTCACTTTTGTCCACTTTTAAATTTATCCCTTTCAATACCCGCTTCTGCCCATAAGAGAAATAGAGGTCTTTCACTTCTAAAATAGACATAATATCACATTCCTTCATTTTTTTGCTTGCTCCTTACAAGGAGATACAGGAAAAAGGGCCCTCCAAAAGTCGCCGTAATTATCCCTATTGGCATCTCTACAGGCTTTAAAATCACTCTCGCCAAAAGGTCTGCAAAGGTGAGAAAAGAAGCGCCAAAAAGAGCACTAAAGGGAACCAGAACTCTGTTGTCAGGTCCTACAATAAACCTTGAAATATGTGGAACTATAAGCCCTACAAAGCCTATAATTCCTCCAACAGAGACACAAGAAGCTGTCACCAATGACCCCAAGATAAGTATAATTTTCTTGACAAGCTCCGCATTTACACCTAAATGCTCTGCAGATTCTTCCCCTGTTAAAATGACATTTACATCCCTTGAAAATGCGTACATAACAAAAGAACCTATGAGTATTAAAGGCGAAGAGTAGATAACCTGTGGCCAGCTCACAAGGCCAAAACCCCCCATAGTCCAGAAAACAATCCGTGAAAACTGGTCATGGTTTAAAAGCATGAGCAAAGAGATTATGGCAGACATAAAAGCGCTTATGGCAATTCCAGCCAGAAGCATTGTGGTCATTGAAAGCCTGGAACCCGTCCTTGACACAGTGTACACAAAAAATATTGTCAAAAGGGCTGTTATGAAAGCCATAGAGCTTAAGCCAAATATGCCTAAACCCATTATTATGGCAATTGTAGCTCCAAAAGCTGCACCTGAAGATATACCCAAAACATAAGGGTCTGCCATGGGATTTCTCAAAAGCCCCTGGAAAAAAGCTCCCACAACAGATAGTCCCATGCCCACAAGAGCTGATTCTATAACTCTTGGAAGCCTTAATGTAAGTATAATGCGCCTGTTGACTTCATCCCCTTTCCCCAAAAGCACATTTAGTATTTCCTGCAGGGGGATGTGCACCGCCCCTGCAGAAATTGAAAGAGCCATTATCAAAAGAAGGAGTAAAAATGCTGATGTAAAGTAAAAACCTCTCTTAGCCTTCACTTTATTTAAATGCCTCCGGATGTAAGAATTTTGCTACTTCTTCAAGCCCTAATACAATCCTATTTGTTCCTCTTACAATTATGTCGTCATTGGACACCACAAATACCTTGTCATTTTTCACGGCATTTGTGTCCTTGTATCCAGCCATATTTTTAAGGTCCTTCACATCTCCAGCATGAGGTGATGTTATTATGACATCAGGGTTTTTCTTCACCAGCTCTTCAATGCTGTACTGAGCCCATCCGTTCACATCGGATGCCACATTTTCTCCACCTGCGAGGTTTATAATCTCGTCTATGAAAGTGCCTTTTCCTGCAGTCCAGTTGCCATCAAGAGAGACCAGGTAAAATACTTTTACTTTTGGAAGGTCTTTTACCTTATCGCTTATCTCTTTTATTTTATTCTTCATATCGTTTATGACTTTTTCTGCCTTCTTCTCATTTCCTGTTATTTTACCAAGAAGTTCTATTGATTGATATATCTGGTCAAAGTTTTGTGCATCTAAAACCACAACTGGTATACCCATCTTCTCCAAAGATTCCATCTGTTCTTTCCCTGATAATCTGGAAGCAAATATTATGTCAGGCTTTTGAGCCGTTATCGCCTCTATGTTGGGTCCTTTAAAACCTCCCACTTTGGGTATGTCCTTCACTTCTGGAGGATAATTGTCAAAATCAGTAACTCCAACTACTTTGCTCCCTGCCCCTATTGCAAACAGAAGCTCTGTGACTGAAGGCACCAAAGATACAATTCTCTCTGGTTGCTTTTCAATCGTCACTTCTCTGCCAAGAAAGTCTGTAATTTTCAGCGGAAACTGTGTCTTTACCTCTTCGGCTGGTTTCGCTGTTTCCTGGGGCTTTGTAGCATTTTGAGTAGAACAAGCAGCAAGTGAAAATACTAAAGCAAATATTACAAGAAACGCAACTATCCCTTTGAATCTTTTCATAAGTACCCTCCTATCTAAAAATTTTGTCTTATCTATCAAAAAAGGCCTACCCCTTGCGGAGGTAGACCTTTTTCACTTAAAAACACACAAAGGCCGTTCAACCTTCCCTCCGAAGGCGAACTTTTAAAAACCTTATGGCAGGTCTCCTGGCTCGGGACTCATCCTCCACCCTGCCTTCCCATCCGGCACTCAACTGAACGCAATTTCTCTCCCTCTTTTCTCCTTACTAACGCGCTCAGTTGAGTGCCGGACAGTGGCTTACTAGGGCTTCGTCCTCCCTCACAGTAGCGGGGGCTGCGCGGGATTCTCACCCGTCTTCCCTTTTAACCCATCACGGGACCATAAGGCTTTTTATATTCAGTTTTAATTTCATTTTAACTCTTACTTTTGAGTAAGTCAATTAATCTCAAATCTCTATACCCACCCTCGCCGGAACACCTTTCTTGTAATAATGTTTTATCTCCTTCATCTCTGTCACAAGGTCAGCCTTTTCTATGATTTCTTGAGGAGCACTCCTTCCTGTCAAAATTAGTTCCACACTCTTTGGCTTTTCCTCTATCAACCTCAACACATCTTCCACACTTAAAAGTCCTGAGTGTATGGCTGCCATCGCCTCATCTACAATCACAATGTCATACTCTCCACTTTTTAATATTCTAAGAAGCTCTTCATACTCTTCTCTAACCTTGCTCTTCAGTTCTTGCAGTTCTTCTTCTGTCATATCCCATGTAAATTTCTTAGACTCTGCAAATCTTTTTATCTCAAAATTAGGCTTTAGAAGTTCTGCCGATTTCAACTCCCCTGTAGCCATCCCTTTTAAAAATTGAAACATTATAACTTTCATGCCCCTTCCAACTGCCCTGAAAGCAAGTCCCAAAGCTGCAGTAGTCTTCCCCTTGCCGTCCCCAGTGTATACCTGCACATAGCCTTTTTTCATAGAAAAAACTCCTTTCAAAAATTTTATATAAAAAAGGCCTTCCCTTCAGAGGAAGACCTTTTTGCACAAAACTTCAAAAAGGTTCAACCTTCCCTCCGAAGGCGAACTTCTAAAACCTTATGGCAGGTCTCCTGGCTCGGGACTCATCCTCCACCCTGCCTTCCCACCCGGCACTCAACTGAACGCAATTTCTCTCCCTCTTTTCTCCTTACTAACGCGCTCAGTTGAGTGCCGGACAGTGGCTTACTAGGGCTTCGTCCTCCCTCACAGTAGCGGGGGCTGCGCGGGATTCTCACCCGTCTTCCCTTTTAACCCATCATGGGACCATAAGGCTTTAATATTCAATTTTACACTTTTATTTTAAACCTTTTCAGCTTTTTAGTCAACCCTTAACTTTCATCACCTTTCCAATTTCTTTTATAAATTCCTCCACTTCTTCCCTTTTAGGATAGTATTTCCCATACCTTACCTTTTCATAAAGTCGACTTACCCTTTCCATTGGTTCCCTTACATTTTCAAAAGAAGCCGTAACTTTCTCGTATACGTCCTTTACAGAATAATTCCCTCTTTCTAAGGCTTTCTTTTGATAAAGAGATATCAAAAGTTTTTTGTAATAAAACCTAACCTTTTCCCTGTTATCCCTATAAAACTTTATTTTTTCCGCCGCCTTCAAAATCCTGTTTCTGGCCTCTCTAAATTTTTTAACAAAGGGCGCATCCTTAAGATTTATATCAATCTCTTTCTCTTCTACAAAATCTCTTTCCCGTTTCTCTACTTCAATTTTGCTTATAACCCTTATTATGAGGATAATGAGTAAAACTATTACAGTTAAAGCAATCAGAAAAGCCGCCATGTGCAGTAAATTAGAAAGCCAGGTATAATCCTGAGGCGTTTCCTCCTGTAAAAAGTTCTCTGGATTTTTGCCTTCTTTATAAAAGCTTTCCATAGCCTTTTTAAAAAATTCCCTATCAAAAGGAATCAGGCTAAAAATTTTGGAAAGTATCCAGAACATCCCATAAGCAAGGTAGGTGGATAATAAGACAAATATTTTTCCAATTACAGTGTATATTTCGTAAATAACATGGGCCACAGAAGGCAGAGAAAATGTAAAAGTGGCCAGCAATATCAGCCCAAAACCTATCCACTCAAATAGAGAAATTCTCCCTTCACTGTCGTGATATTTCAAAGCCTTTACCTCAAGGAGGAGAAAAATGCTCAAAAGTATATACAAAATCGTGTATTTTTGTATCATGGCAATTTCCTGTGGGGGGAGGTAATAGGCAAATAAATTTAAGAAAAAGAGCCACATTAAATTCCTGTAAAAAATTTTTATATTCATTACGTCTTCTACCATTGTACTTTTAATCTTCGCCCCTCTATACCACAAAAACAAAAATACAATAAAGTCTGCCACAAGCTGATAGTAATTTTCACTCACTTTTACGCTCAGTAAAAGACTTGAAAAAATACCCACAGCCAAATTAAAGGTCCTATAAAGTTTTATATCCCAATACTCTAATGCATTCACAATTCCCGAAACAAAAGAGAAGACAAAAAAGGCTAAAAAAGGCACCGCCTTTTCCTGAACGATAAGGCCGTTTAGCAGAGTAAAAACTAAAAAGACAAGAAAACCTTCTAAAATTGTCGCAAATATTTTAACAAACTTTTCCCTATCCCACCACTTCAATTTCTTTCCCCTCTTCACTATAGTAAAAGAGCTTTACATTATGAGGAACATTCTCAATTCCTTTTGAACTCATGTATACAAGCATTACATCCTTATCCCCAAAAAACCTCTCTACGAGAGACAACATCCCTTCATCCACAAAAGGCGTTACAACCAAAAGGTCTGTTCCCCATGAAAGAGTTTTAGAAAGATAACTTGCCATATCCTCTACGCTGTATTTTTTTAAAAAAGATAGGCCTGCAAAAATTTCTAAAAGCCTTGCAATCTGGCCCTCCCCTGCCGAAGGCTCCACAAATGTGTAGTCCCCTTCTGCAAGACATATTGCATTCGTAGAAAATCCCACAGGAATCCCTTCTTTTATTAAATTAACGGATAAAGTCGCCGCCACTTCTATCGCTCTCTCAAATTTTTCTATTTCTTCTACCCTGAACACATACCTGTGAAAATCCACGTTAAAAAAGAGCACTATTTTCTTATCAGCTGTATAGTCATACTTGTTAACCTTAAGTTTCTGAGTCTTTGCAGTGACTTTCCAGTTTATACTCTTAAAGCTGTCTGAAGTCGTGTAATCTCTCACTCCACTTATTATGACAGGATCTTCTATTATCCACCTTCTCACAAATAAATCCCCGTAAAGAGAATTAGCGATAAGCCTAAAACTTTTTAAATCAATTAGCCTGGGATAAACGATAAGTCTTGCAGGAGCTGGAAGCTCTACTTCGTACTCTTCTGCCCCGAATAAATCTGTTGAAAAAGCCTTTATACCATCAAAAAGGTTGTATATGCCTCTTTTTGTAGCCACCACCTCAAACTTACGCGTCACTTTTTGAAAAGGAAGCATTGAAAGAACGGTATTGTGAAGGTATTTGACCTTATCCTGTTTTTCCACCAGTTTAGATTTTTTCATGCTGAGCTCTACGGGTATTTTCTGTTGCAACTTGAGATAGGTAATGGGGAAAAATTTCTTATTGTGTATGGTAAGTTTTAATGCAGTTTTTTCGCCTGGAAAAACTGCCTTTCTCTCAAATTCCCTCTCAATTATCAAATTTTTAAATATGTTTTTTTTGTAAAGATTTGACTGCAAAGCCACCAAGGCAACTATGACGAGTATAAACCACAAGGCATTCATATTAAAAACCACCTGTAAATTATTTTTCTAAAGGAACAGGTACTTCCTCTAGAATTCTACCTATAACCTCTTCTGCCTTTATATCTCTTAGCTTCCCTGAACCTTTTAAAATAATCCTGTGAGCTAGAACAAAAGGCGCTATATACCTTACATCGTCTGGTGTCACAAAATCACGGCCTTTTACGTAAGCGTAAGCTTGACTGGTCTTATAAAGAAACAGAGTAGCTCTGGGACTTGCCCCTAGTTCTATTTCCTCCATATTGCGCGTTTTTTCTACAATATCCAATATATACTCCGACACGTCTTTATCCACATACACCTCTTTGTACTCTTCCTGCATTTTCAGCACATCCTCTTTTGTGCATACAGGCTTTAACTCTTCCAAAGGATTTTTCTTGTCAAAAACCTCGATTATCCTTTTCTCCTCTTCTCTCTTTGGATAACCCATTTTTACCTTCATCAAAAACCTGTCTATCTGAGCTTCAGGAAGAGGAAAAGTACCATAGCTTTCTATAGGATTTTGAGTAGCTATAACGAAAAAAGGTCTATCGAGTTTATATGTCACGCCGTCTACTGTCACCTGTCTTTCTTCCATGCACTCTAAAAGGCTGGACTGAGTCCTGGGGGTTGCCCTGTTTATCTCATCAGCCAGCAAAATATTTGTAAAGATAGGACCTTTTTTAAACTCAAAATCGCCTATCTTCTGGTTAAAAACATTTATTCCTGTCAAATCCCCTGGCAAAAGGTCGGGAGTAAACTGCACCCTTTTAAAATCGCAGTCTATTGACCTTGCCAAAGCCTTAGCTAAACTAGTCTTCCCTACTCCCGGTACGTCTTCTAAAAGAACATGACCTGAAGCTATCAAGGCTGTCAGCATGAGGTCTATTACCTCACTCTTCCCTATTATGACTTTTTCTATATTCTTTCTTATTCTCTCTATCACTTCTGACTGTTCCAATTCCATCACCTTTTCAAAAAATTTTTCGCCTCTCTTTATTATAGAAAACATTTACTGAAATTTCAATAAGAATCTGGATATTGACATACCTTTTAAATCGTAATATAATCTTAATTAAGAAAATTTTCTTATTTAATAAAAGGTTGTGATTAAAGTGCAGAAAGAGGAAGCTTTAAAAAAATTAAAAGCACATAATTACAAGCTTACGCCTCAGAGAGAATTAATACTTGACATAATGCTTTCCAACCAGGGCTATTTGTCTGTAAAAGATGTGTACGAAAAAGTAAGAGAAGTCTTCCCTCAGGTGAGCATTGACACTGTGTACAGGACTTTAAGCCTTTTAAAGAACTTGAATATTTTAAATGAGGCGATAATTGGAAATAATATTATGTACGTGGCAAAAAAACACCTGCACAATCACACAATGAGGTGTTTAAAATGCGGCAGAGTATTTGAAATGGAAATATGCCCTCTTGAGCTTTTGATAGACCAGATAAAGGATTTTGAAGTCGTAGACCACAAAATAGAAATTGTAGGATACTGTAAAGAATGCAGGTCAAATCCAAACTGAGAAATGGAGGCTTTCAAATATGAAAAAACTAGTAATGGCTTTAGTCTTAGCTTCAATGATTTTTACACTGGTTTCTTGCAGCACCACTGCTAATTCATCTAAGCCTTTGGTATACGCTTCTTTTTATCCAATTTATGACCTTACCTTAAAAATAGCAGGAGATAAACTAGAAGTAAAAACCATAATTCCTCCGGGAGTTGAACCTCACGATTGGGAACCCTCAACAAAAGATGTCGCTGAGATGACAAAGGCAAAAGCTATTTTGTATTTAGGCTTAGGAATGGACTCATGGATAGAAAAGGTCAAACCTAATGCACCAAATGTAGTCTTTTATGAAGTATCCAAAGGAGTCACTCCTATAATGGAAGGGAATCAGCCAAATCCTCATATATGGCTTTCTCCAAAAGAAGCTTCAATAATGGCAAAAAATATAAATGATGCCTTAAAACAGACTTTCCCAGAGTACAAAGATTATTTTGAGCAAAATTATCAAAGCCTAAAAAATACCTTGGAAGAGTTAGACAAGAAATACACTGATGCTCTGTCAAACACAAAGCACAAGACGTTTATAGTCTACCATAGCGCCTTTGAATACCTCGCAAGAGATTACAATTTAAAAGAAGAAGCATTAGTAGGGGCAAATGAGGAAGCAGAAGTAAGCCCTGCTAGAATGGCTGAAATTATAAACATAATAAGGGAAAAACAGATAAAATACATTTTTACAGAGCCCCTGACTTCTCCTAAACCTATCCAAACTATAGCCAAAGAAACTGGAGCCAGGGTTTTATCCCTTAATCCTATTGAAGGGCTTACGAAAGAAGAAGCAAAGCAACATAAAGACTACATAGCTTTGATGAAAGAAAATCTAGAAAATTTAAAAAAGGCGCTAAATGAATAAAATGATAAGGGAGGCCACAAAAAGTATGAAGAAATTTTTAGCAATTTTAATCGCTTTTACACTAATACTTAGCCTTGCCTCCTGCACAGCAAAGCCAAGTGAAACATCCAAGCCTTTAGTGTATGCCTCCTTCTATCCAATTTATGACCTGACATCTAAAATAGCAGGAGACAAACTAACCGTAAAGAACATAATACCTTTTAATGAAAGCCCTCACGGTTGGGAACCCAGCGCTAAAGAAATGACAGAAATAGCAAAAGCAAAAGCGGTAATATATTTGGGAATGACGATGGAAGACCCGTGGATCAATAAAGTAAAAGAAGCAGCGCCAAATACTGAATTTTTTGAAGTGTCCAAGGGGATTGAGCCTATAAAAAAGGGAAACGCCATAAACCCGCATCCATGGCTTTCTCCTAAAGAAGCATTGATAATCATAAAAAATATAAAAGCGCTCTGGTAGATATCGATCCTTCTAATAAAGATTATTTTGAAAAAAATTATCAAAACCTAAAATCAGAAATTGAAAATCTTGATAAACAATACAGGGAAGAACTTTCAAAGACAAGATTAAAAACCATCGTCCTCTTCCACAGCGCTTTTGCATATGTAGCAAGAGACTATGGATTAAAGCAGGAGCCCTTGGTTGGGATGAGCGATGAGGCAGAGCCAAGTCCTGCGAGGATAAGTGAATTAGTTGACTTAATTAAAAAAGAGGGCATAAAATATGTATTTGTGGAAGGAATGGCACCTGCAAAACCAATGGAAACCATAGCTAAGGAAAGTGGAGCACAGATAATGAGAATAAGTACAATAGGCACTTTAAGCAAGGAGGATATGGAGAGAAATGCGGATTTTATCTCTCTCATGAAGGAAAATCTAGAAAAACTAAAAAAAGGATTGGAGTAGATGAAAAATGAGTTATATCGAGGTTAAAAATGTAAATTTTGCTTACGATGGAAGGCAGGTCCTTCGCAACGTCTCTTTAAAAATTGAAAAAGGCGAGTTTGTAGGGATTATTGGTCCTAACGGCTCAGGGAAAAGTACCCTAGTAAAAGTAATGGTAGGCAATCTCGTGCCTTCCACTGGGGAAGTCCTGTATGAAGGTGTAAACCTCCAGAACATAAAGGACCGCTCCTTTATAAGCTACCTTCCCCAGCGTTCTTTTTCCTTTAACTCTTCTTTTCCGGCAAGCGTAGAGGAAGTTGTGTCTATGGGCCTTTACGCCAGGAAAGGGTTATTTAAAAGGCTTTCAAAGGAAGACTGGGAAAAAGTGTATGAAGCCTTAAAAATAGTGGACATGTTTGAATTTAGAAGCCGCTTAATTGGGAGACTTTCAGGAGGACAGCTTCAGAGGGTTTTCATAGCAAGGTCCATAGTATCTGAGCCGCAGATACTTTTTCTAGACGAACCCACAACAGGAATTGACGCTAAATCAGAAAAGGCTCTTTACGAGCTTTTGGAAAAGCTCAACAAAGAAAGAGGAATAACAATTGTCATGGTGACTCACGACATCATGGCTATAACAAACAAGGCCCACAGAATCATATGTATGACTGACGGCAAAATAAACGAAAAATGCGAAGCTATCGATATAGAAAAGCACGACTTTACTTCTTTCCTCTACGAATATCCTGTGAAGAAAGTAAAGCATCAGCATAATAATAATGGGAGTGTAGAACATGTTTGACATTTTTTCTTACGAATTTATGAGGAGAGCTTTTATAGCAGGGGCTATAATAGCAGTGATAGCCCCTTTAGTGGGAAATTTCTTGGTACTAAGAAGGCTTTCCCAAATGGGGCATGCTCTGTCTCATGTGGCTTTAGCGGGAGTAGCAGCTGGAATTTTGGCCGGCATTGACCCTACTGTAGGCTCAATTGCCATAGTCCTTCTAGCCGCCTTTGGAATAGAAGGACTGAGAAAAACCTATTTTCAGTATTCTGAGCTTTCAATTGCTATAATTGTATCTGCAGGAATGGCAGTTGCGATAATACTCTTAAATTTTGCAAGAGGCGGAGCAGTCAATGTAATGAACTACCTCTTTGGTAGCATTGTATCTGTAACATATACAGATGTTGTGTTAATTTCCACCTTAGGCCTTTTAGTCATTCTCACTATAGCGCTTTTTTACAAGGAACTTTTGTACATCACTTTTGACGAAGAAGCTGCCACAATATCAGGATTACCTGTGTCAGCTATAAACTTTCTCTTCACAATTTTAGTAGCTCTAACAGTAGCACTAGCAATGAGAATTGTAGGAGCGCTTTTGGTGTCGAGCTTAATGGTCACACCCTCTGCCGCCAGTTTAAAAATCGCTCAAAGCTTTAAACAAGCCATAATCTACTCGATTATCTTCTCCTTTATATCAGTGTTCGCTGGAATTATACTCTCTTTTTACTTCGATTTATCACCAGGTGGAACAATAATACTCATTTCCCTCGCTATAATGGGAATAACATCGTTAAAAAAATAAAAGGTGGAGCATAGCGCTCCACTTTAATAATTTTCTAAAAGTTCAATCATGACTTTCAATGCTCTCAAAGTATCTATATAAGCGTATCTTCCCCCTTCAAAATCCCCTTTTTGAATTACTTTCATGCCTTTTCTATAAAGTTCTTCTACTTTTCTGTCCATGTCTTTTACAACGAAAGCTATGTGATGAATTCCCTCCCCATTTTTATCGAGAAACTCTCTCCAAGTGCTCGGATTCTCATCAGGCTCTATCAATTCCAGTTGTAATGGCCCCAGCTCAAAAAATGCAAGTTTGGCTCTTGCTTTTGTAGGTCTTCCATTAAATTTGGTATGGGCTTTGCTGTAATCATCTGTCCAAAACCACTGAGGCTTTTCTACCCCAAAAAATTCTGCGTAATTTTGCAAAGATTCTTCAATATCCCTCACTACAATACCTATTTGCACTGTATTCCGCATATCTAGAATATTTTTGCTCATTTTAGTCACCTCTTCAGTTTTATAGTTTTTGATAAAGTTACTTTCCTCTTGCCTCACGAGAAATAGGTTTATAGGGAATTCCTTTTATTCTTGCTCTTACATATTCTCCTGAGAGACTCAATTGATTTACAGCCCATGCTTTACCATCACCAGGATTTAAATTAGTAGATGTTAAAAATGCTGCTGAAACTTCATTCTTATTTGCCAAAGACCAATTTATCCAGCTTATATTATTGGCATTTAAAAATTCAAGCCATTTATCTGCTTCATCTAAATATGGACCTCCATCACCACTAGCTTCACTGGTACCCCATTCACTTACAAAAATAGGTACACCTTTTTCCAATGCTTTAGCCATATTGCCAAAAACATATCCGGGCTTACCGTGTTCTTCTACTTTATGAGTACCTGTATAAAAATGTACAGAATACATTACATTGGGATCATTTATTGGTTCCTCTGCCGCTAAATCCGGGCGTTGACTCCAGTTAGGAGAACCTACAATAATTATATTTTGGTTCCCCATATCTCTCAGCATTTGAATTATCGGTTCAGCATAGTTTTTAACTTTTTTCCACCCCTCAACATCATTTGTCACTCCTGGAGGGGTTGGATTGGGCTCATTTGCTAATTCATAAATTATATGAAGGTCATTTGGATATTTAGTAGCTATTTCCTTGAAGAAATCTTTTGCGCCACTGTATATGTCCGCATTAGGGTCTCCCGGATTTAAAACATGCCAGTCAACTATTACATACATATCATTTTGAATTGCTAAATTTATTCCTTCTATAACCTTATCTTTAACACTTGGATTTGTAGCATAACCACCTTCACCAACGTACATAGCAAGTCTAATCACGTTTGATTCCCAATCTCTTGACAATCCAGAAAAAGCATTATGATTAATAATCTCTGAAAACCACTGCAATCCGTGTGTACTCATTCCTCTTAGCTGTATTGGATTGCCATACTGGTCCCCCAATATTTTTCTTCCATCTTTTTCTATAATCTTAAGCCTACCCGCTACTGAAGGTTTTTTTACTAAAGCATTCCCCATCAAATGCGGAAATTTTTCTCTCTCATAACAGCTAAAAGTTAAAGAAGTATCTTTTAAAATTAAATACATGATTATAATGATTATCACAAGCACACCAGTAAAAGCATACCATTTATTCATAGTCTCATCTCACTCCATTTAAGGGTATTTGCTTAGAAATAAAGAGGCAGAACAATTTATACCCTGCCTCATAGATGCTGTATTCATTCGATTACACCTTTTTCTATTACCCCTTTGTACCAAAATGCACTATCTTTTAATATTCTTTTTTGTGTCTCATAATCCACATAAACTATTCCAAATCTCTTTGAATATCCATGTGCCCATTCAAAATTATCTAACAAAGACCATACAAAGTATCCTTTCAAATTGCCGCCTTCTTCTATGAACCTCGCTATTGCCTTCAGATGTTCTTTTATGTATTCTATTCTTTCATAATCATGCACTCGTCCATCTTCTGTTACTTCATCTTTAAATGCTACTCCATTTTCCGTAATGTACATAGGCAGTTTCGTGTATTCTCTGTCTAACCTCTTTAAAAGGTCATACAAGGACTCTGGGCTTATCTCCCATCCCATCTCTGTCTTTTTACCTGGCCCCGGTACATTCTCTGCTTTTAACATGGAATCTTCGTTGTATTTTACAATACTCCTTGTATAATAATTGACTCCAAGAAAATCTATTGGAACACTTATGGTCTCTAAATCTCCTTCTCTTATAAAATCAAATTCTCCAATTATTTTACTATATAATTCCATCATATCCTCTGGATAATTGCCTTTAAATATTGGATCTAAAAACCACCTATTTGCAAATCCATCTGCATATTGGACTGCTAATTTGTCTTCTTCTTTTTCACTCGCCGGATATGCAGGTGTCAGATTTAACGTTATACCTATTTGCGCCCCTTTCAGATTCATGTCCCTAAATACTTTTACGGCCTCTCCGTGAGAAAGCAATATATGATGAGCTGCTATCAAGGCCTCTCTCCAATCCTTATGGCCTGGCGCATGCTCCCCTATCCCATAGCTTAATATTGATGAACACCAAGGCTCGTTATGGGTTATCCATAAAGGTATCACATCCCCTAATTCTTCAAAAAGCTTTGATGCATATTCTACATACCATTTCACACTCTCTCTATTTAGCCATCCTCCGTTCTTTTCATACGCCCATTGAGGCAAATCCCAATGATAAATTGTCGCTACCGGTATTATCTCTCTTTTCAACAGTTCATCTACCAGCCTCTTGTAAAAGTCCATTCCTTTCGGGTTGTACTTGCCTTCTTCAGGGAAAATTCTTGGCCATGCTATGGAAAATCTATAGGCTTTAACTCCTATTTCTTTCATTATCTGTACGTCTTCTTTATATCTGTGGTAATGATCACAAGCTACATCTCCTGTATGGCCTTGATATGTTTTCCCTTCTGTCTTGGAAAATGTATCCCATATAGAAGGAGTTCTTCCATCTTCATTTACTGCTCCTTCTATTTGGTATGATGACGTAGCTACTCCCCAAGTAAAATCTTTTGGAAATTTTACCAATTCTATCACTCCTATTCTTTAATGATTTTTGGTACAATTTTTATATATTTGCTATTAACTGAGTAATGTCAAAAATTTTAATCTCTTTTAACTTACCTGAATAACTTACCTCATATTTTTTATCTGGCATCATATTTAAACAATTATCTGACAACTCCATATCATCCTCCCTCTATTATCTTTTATTTTCTCTTAATATCTTAGTTTTTCTTTAATTTTCTCATCACAACAAGAGCATCTCATGGCTTATATTACCATTTCTTACTTATCTAACCATTAAATGGGTAAGCTTAATAAACCTCATATCCTATTTCCATATTATGGCGGGATAGCTCCACTTATCTCATGGGGTTTACCCTCCCATGTCTCACTGGATCTTAGTCCTTAATTCCTTCGTTCTACCTGCCATGAGGTGGATGTCATTTCTGCTCCATTGCAGGGTCTTTGCCCGTATGGTGATTATTTTTATGACAATTCCCGCTCTTGTTGTCAATATCCCATCTCTTGATTGGTTGTTTTTGTCTTATTCCTTCTTTTACCTTTTATGTCACATCGTTCACACTTTCGCTTTTCATAAAAATCAATTTCTTCTTAAGGGTCAGCTCTTTAGATGTGACTAAGTTAAAGCTGAAGAGAAGATGATTAACCCTTAATTGATTTGATAGTATGTTGGCACTTTTTATGCAGCTTCCTGTAAGCCTGGCCTCTTTATGTCCTTCATCATCTTGATTGGGTCATATTTTACTCCTTTCTTTAATATGACATAAAATATCCTTATCAGTTTGTTGCACAATACTATTAGTGATTGCTTCTTTTTTAGCGGGTTTTGCGCTCTGGTGGTGTAATATTTGTGTAGTTCACGAAATTCTTCGTTTTTTGCGACCAAGGCCATTACTGCATTAAATAGCACACTCCTCAATCGCTTCCTCCCTCTTTTACTTATTGTCGTTTCTCCTTTATGCTTACCAGAGCTATTTTCTATTAGGTTTAATCCCCCTAGTTTTTGTATCTGTTTTGGATGTTCATATTTTTCAATATCTCCTACTTCTGCAATAAAACCTGCTACTGTGTTTACTCCTATCCCTTTGATTTCTAGTAGTTCTTTAACCCCTGGTATCTCAACTATTAATTCTTCCATCTTCTTCTCTATTTCTTCAATTTGTTTTTTTAAAAATTCGTATTGTTCAATGAGAGTCTTTATCTCGTATTCCGCCATCTTTATGCCCTGCTTCTTCCCTATGCTCTCCTTAGCAGTTTCTATCAGCTTTATAGCCCTTTTTTCTCCTACCCCTCTTTGTACTTCTTTCTTCCATATCGATATTATTTCTTCAGCACTCTTTTTTGCTATCTTCTCAGGCGTTGGAAATTCTCTTAATGTGATAAGTGCTGCTTTCCCTTCCCAGTCTGAAAATACGGTGTTAAACTCTGGAAAGTATATGTCCAACCATCTTGTTATTTGATTTTTTGTCATCCCTATTTGTTTGTTCAACCTGTCTTTTATGCCCATCGCTACCCTTAATTCTGCATATACTCCTTCAGGTATTATCGGCTCTACATATCTCCCGTCTTTTACTAGCATTGCTATTGTTTTTGGGTCTTTCTTATCGCTTTTTGTGGGAGAATTGTCATCTAATTCTTTGCTCATCTTTACATGAAATGGATTAACCAATACTACCTTTATGTTATTGTCTTTAAGGTATTGGGCAAAACACAGCCAATATTGCCCTGTCGGTTCTATCCCTACTATTAGTTTGTTTTTCTTATGTCTCTCCATCAAGTCTTTTGCCCAGTTAAGAAATTTTGTCATACCTTCTCTATTGTTTTCAAATCTCAGGTATTTCCCATATTCTACTCCTCTGTAGTCAAATGCTCTGGCATAATGGCTTTCTTTTGCTATGTCTACTCCCGCAATTAATGTGTCTCCCGTTACTTGCAAAATCTTTTCATTTTGTTTATACTTCATTTTAGGTACCTCCTGTTTATTTTGATAATTCGAGGTAAGTTCTTAAACTTACACTCTGTATTTTATCAGGAGGTACTTATTTTTTCAAAGTCCATTCTCCCTTATTTTTTATTCATTACAGGAATGCTCCGTTTCTATAAATACTCCAAAAGCAGGAACATCTGTTCTTAAAATTATTTTATTCTCCCTTACTTCATAATCGATTTTTGGCTTTGCTAAATCCAGATCTCTGAATTTGCCAAATACTTTATAATTCTCATAAACCGTATCATCAGTGATTATTTCTACATACACAACGCTATTCAATAACTCCCCGTTCTTCTCCACCGGCAGCGTACACCCTGGGATCGCTATAGGCATTTCTTTTACTCTATATCCAATATTCAAATCTTCAAAACTGTAATGGGCTATTTTTGTAACATCATTTGCTATTAATCTAGCTTTTAGCTTTTTTTCTGCAAGTTCTTCGCCATTTAATTTGAAAACTTTTACAACAACTTCTACTTCTTTCTCGTATGGCAAATCACTTATTCCATAAACTGTTACACCATTAACTTCCTCTTCTACATAAGGTAGAATTTCTGCATAAAATCTTTTGGAATAATAGTACAAAGCCTTTTTTCTCTTGTAATAATCGACTGCAGACCAGCTGGCTACAGGCCAGCAATCATCAAACTGCCAGTAAAGAGCACCTGCTGTTTTAAATTTTCTTAACCTCCAGTGTTCCACTCCTGTCTTTATAGCCTCTGCTTGATTAAACTGGGTCAAATAGACAAAGCTCTTAAGGTCTTTGGGAAATCCCAACCGGCCTACCATAAACCTTACCAGTCTTTCCATTCCCTCGACCATTTTGTTGTGAGAAATCATGACTGGGCTCAATATTTTCCTCTCTTCTGGCGCCGTATAAGATAAAACCGTCCTCCAATCAGGCATCGCCTGAAAACCAAATTCACTTATGAACCTGCCCCTGTCTTTTCTATATTCTTCATAGTCCACCCATCCGCTCCATACATTCCACTGATGCCTATCCCCTTCTGCTTCGCTATTCGGGTCTTCTCCTCCATAAGGGCTCGATACCCAATAAGGCCTTGATGGGTCCAGCTTTGCGCATACTTTAGGCAGTATCTCCTTGTAAATGTAATTGCCCAGGTATTTTGGATCCCCCTTATTCCACCAGGAATGAAATCCCCAATTATTCTCGTTATTCCCGCACCAAAGCACAATAGAGGGATGATTTCTAAGGCTTAATATCACTTTCTCAGCCTCTTCTTCTGCTAATTTCTGGAACCATTCAAACTGGTCGGGATACTCTGCGCAGGCGTACATGAAGTCCTGCCACACCATTATTCCCATCTCATCGCAGGCTTCGTAAAATGCCTCGTCTTCGTATATCCCTCCTCCCCATATTCTCAGCATGTTCATATTTGCTTCTTTTGCAAGCCTTATATATTCGTAATAATCTTTTCTGCTAAGCCTTGGCAATAAATTATCAGCTGGTATCCAGTTGGCTCCCTTTGCAAAGACTCTTACACCGTTTATTTCAAAAATGAAGCTTTCCCCTTCTTCATCTTTTTCCCTTATCAATCTAATCGTTCTTATCCCACTTCTAAAACTTTTTTCATCTAATATTTCTAAAGCCTTATTTTTATTTCATAAAGATGCTGGTCCCCTAAACCATTGGGATACCATAATTTAGGATTGTCTACTTTTATCCTCAGGTCTATTCTGTCCTTTTCAACTTTAGTTCTTGTTTTGATAATAGATATATCTTTTTCAATAAGCTCTACTTCCGCCTCAAAATCACCACGTACATATCTTTCAATATCTGCGCTTATTACAACATAAGCCTTATCATCTTCAATTTTTTCCGTATAAAAGTATGGATTCTTAATTTCTGCGTGTTTTACTAATCTTATATATACACCTCTCCAAAGACCCACCTGTACAATTCTTGGTCCCCAGTCCCATCCAAATGAATACTGGGCTTTCCTCACATAAGGCCTTCCACTGTCTCCCGACCATTCTAGTTTGACAGGACTTACCTTTTCCATCAACTTTACAGTTTTTGTTATAGATTTGAAGTAAACCTCTAAAATATTTATCCCTTCTCTTATTACGCCCTTTATGTCAAATTCATAAGGTATGAACATGTTTTGCGTTTTACCGAGATACACGCCGTTTAAGTATACATCTGCAAAAGTATCCACTCCTTCAAACACCAACTTCACTGCGTCATATTCATTTAAATGCTCTGTGCTTAATGTAAATTCTTTTTTGTAAACCCATTCTTTGTCTTCTAACTTGTGAAACTCTATTTCATTCATTCTATAATAAGGGTCTTGCAATTTTCCTAACTTTATCAAATCCAGCTGAACACACCCTGGAACTTGCCCTTCATACCATACATCCGTTCCAATCTCCTTAAAATGCCACTTCCCATTCAGTGAAATTCTCTTCTCCATAAAAATCACCTTTTTTACATTTTTACACAAGCTACATAATGGTCTTCTTCCACTAACTTAAGCTTCGGCCTTACGCAATTTAAATCTGCCAACGGACATCTATCTATATACTTGCATAACCCTTCTTTCCAGGCTGCACGAGACTTATCAAAATCCTCAACGCTTATCCTGTCTTCTTCCCATTTTCTATCTAATTGCGGTATAGAATCTAAAAGCATTCTAGTATAAGGATGCATTGGATTGGAAAACACTTTTTCTATAGACCCTGATTCTACAACAGAGCCCTTGTACAAAACTACTATCTTATCGCTTATATAATAAGCCTGTGAAAGGTCGTGGGTAATAAAGAGTATAGAAGCGCCTATCTCCTTCAAGCTCAGCAAAGCCTCCAATACATCTACTCGGGTTGAAGCATCCAACATACTTGTAATTTCATCGGCAATCAGTACATCGACATCCATGAGCAAGGCCCTTGCTATTAACAACCTCTGGAGCTGTCCTCCGCTTAATTGGTGAATGTATTTATTTAAAACATCTCCTACATTAAGCCCCACCTTTTTTAATACCTCTTCTACTCTCCCTTCCCATTCAGAGGAAGAAACTTCTTTTTTAAATGACTGCTTTATTAGCTTAAAAATTCTGTCTACTTTGAATATGGGGTTAAAGGAAGAGTAGGGGTCTTGAAAAATGCCCTGTACTTTTGAATAAAACTCTTTATTGTTCTTTATTTTATAGATGTCCTTATCGTTTAGAAGGATTTGACCGCCACTGGGTTTTAATAGCTTTAACATCATCTTGCCAATTGTAGATTTACCACTTCCACTCTCTCCTACCAAAGCTAAAATTTCGCTTTTTTTATTTCAAAATCTACTCCATCTACTGCCACTATTGTGTTTTTAGAAAATATCCCTCCTGAAGTAAATACCTTTGTGAGATTTTCTACCCTAATCATCTTCCCTTCACCTTCCAACAAGCAACGTATCTCCCTGGTTCAACTTCCACAAGTGGCGGTTCATTTAAACACTCGTCACTGGCAAAAGGACACCTATCTTTAAATCTGCAACCTTCCGGTGGGTTTATAAGATTAGGGGGATGACCAGGAATTCCCTCTAACTTTTGATGTGTATGTCTAATCCCCGCATTTGGCAAAGATTTAATTAAAGCCTTTGTATACGGATGGAGAGGATTTTTCATTATCTCTTCCGTAGGACCAATCTCCACTACTTTACCTGCGTACATTATAGCTATCCTGTCCGCTATTTGATACAAAACCGCTATGTCGTGAGTAATAAAAACTATAGAATTTACAATCTTTTCATCCCTAAATTCTTTAAACATGAGAGAAACTGCTTTCTGTGAAGAAACATCCAGCGCAGAAGTGACTTCATCTGCTATCAAAAGGTCTGGATTTAACAAAGTAGATATTACTAAAACTAACCTTTGCTTCATTCCACCTGATAGCTCAAAAGGGTACATATTAAGTATATCTTTAGATAATTTAACCATTCTAAGCCTTTCATGTAGCCTTCCTTCTATCTCCTCGTATTTTACCCTATGCTGACCAACCAAATCCTTTATTATTCCCCCTATTTTACGAGTTGGATTTAAAGCATCCATAGCATACTGGGGTATAAGAGAAATTTTTTTATAGCGATATTTTCTCATCTCAACAGTATTGTCAATCGGTAATCTCTCGCCATTTAGTCTAACCTCACCAGAGACGTATTTCATTGGTGGCTTTAAAAGGATCAAGGAATTCCCCAGGGTCGACTTGCCACATCCTGATTCGCCAGCTATCCCCAGTATTTCTCTGTCATTTATCGTAAAAGTCACGTCGTCTAATGCTTTAGCGTCTCCGCGCAAAGTTTTATAATATATTTTCAAACCCTTTATCTCTACCAAATTGGTCACTCCTCCCTAAGCCTTGGATTGAATATCTCATCAAGGCCTATATTGAGAAAGTACAGCGAACTTACTATCATCGTTATTGCCAACCCCGGAGGAATAAACCACCACCATATTCCCAATTGAATTGCATTCCACAGCACGGAGTACTGGAGCATCAATCCAAGAGAAATCCCTCTTGTAGGTCCCAAACCTATAAAATCCAATCCCACTGCTGCAAGTATCGCACCTGCAAATTGGAGAATAAATACCATCACTACATAGGACATCATATTTGGTGCTATTTCTTCTAAAACTATTTTTAAAGGTGGTAAAGCCGTTATCTTCGCCAGATTCACGAATTCCCTTGACTTCAAAGAAAGAGTTTGAGCTCGCACAGCCCTTGCAGTCCAAGGCCAAGCCGTCAAACCTATTATCACACTTTGAATTCCTATCCCTCTGTAAGGGAGATAAGCAGCAATTATTATAAGAAGAGCTAAAGTTGGAATCACTATCAAGATATTTGTAAGCATCATCAAAATCTCATCTATCCAGCCGCCTCTATACCCTGCTATAAAACCGATTAAAAGCCCTATTATAGTAGCTAATCCTCCTCCAAACAGCCCAATAAAAAATGTGGACCTTAACCCATATACAAACTGAGTAAAAACATCTTGACCAAAGGTGGTCGTCCCCAGCCAGTTATCTTTATTAGGAAGCAAATTGCTCATACTCACATATTCAAGAGGATCTTTATAGTGAGAAAGGTAGGGACCAATTGTAGCCAATATCAAGAAAAAAAGCAGTATACTAAGGCCTATTTTAAATTTCGTATTTTTAAATGCAAAATACATAAACTCTTTCATACATTTTCTCCTCCAAGTCCTAGTCTGATCCTTGGATCAACTATCATATAAAGTATGTCTACCAGAAAGTTAGCAAGTAATACCCCAATGATTATGAATAAAAACACTCCTTGGACCAAAAAATAATCCTGGTTTAATATTCCTTGCAACAATATATATCCCATTCCTGGATAAGCAAAAACTACCTCTGTCGCTATGGAACCTGCGACAATTGTACCCAATTGAAGAGCCAAACCAGTAATCTGTGGAAGTATAGCATTTTTAAAAGCGTATCGCCTTATAAGCCCTTCGGATGCACCTAGAGCTTCTAAATACCTTGAATAATTCGCTTCAAGCTCATATATTATCAAGTTTCTCATGCCTATTGCCCAACCGCCAATTTGCACAATAAATAAAGACAAGAAAGGTAATATCCAGTGCTTTAAGAAGTCTGCTACAAACTGCCACGACCAATTAGGTCTCATGCTAAAACTGTAAGCACCTGCAATTGGAAAAATCCCTAATAGGACGCCAAAAGCCCACGCTAAAAGTATTCCAAGCCACATATATGGAATTGAAGTGATAATATAAAATACAGGTAACATACTGGAATCAAGGCTCCTGTGCCTTGCTGCTGCAGCCCCTATATAGTTCCCCACTATCCAGCTCAAAAGAATAGAGGGCAGCAAAACTACAAGTGTATAAGGTATGGCCTGAGCGATAACTGATAAAACAGGTTTAGGATATAGATATATGCTTATACCCAAATCACCTTTAAATATAGCCATCCAGAAATTCAGATACTGCTTCCACAAAGGCAAATCCAATCCAAAAGCTTTAATCAAATATCCATACATTACTTTTGCCGACTCTGGTAACCCCGAAAATCTTGATACTAATACAAGAATGGGGTCCCCAGGCATAAACCTGGGGATCAGCCAGTCGATTGTCACTGCAAAAAAGAAAGTCAAAATGTAGATGTACAATTTCTTAATCAAATACCGTAACATCTATATACCCCCATTTATTATTGCGAAGCTTTCGGTTTTATTTTCATCATCATCATTGTACCGCCTGTCTGCCATCTGCCTCCCCAAGTTACTGGGTAAGCATATGGGTCATGTTCTGTTGGCCAATTTTCCCATGCTGCATTTGATGCCTGGAACCAGAGACCATTGTACCAAAGCGGTATGGCCGGTATGTTCTTTAAGAATACTTCTTCCAATTTTGAAGCAGCCTTTTTAGCTTCATCTGTTCCAGGTTTTGCTTCATTTAAAGCTGCCACCATATCCTGCAACCCTTCTACATCAAAGCGCCCAAAGTTACCATTGTATTGAGCATCTCCTGTTATAGGATTGAAGAGCCAGTTGTAAAGCGTCCATGGTGTTGAGGTTACTTGGCTTCCGAAGTTGTTGAAAGATAAATCAAATGTCCCTTTAGTTAAATCTTCCCAATATTTGCTATAATCAGGGAATTTTGCTTCTGCATCAATTCCTACAGCCTTTAACTGGTCTGCAACAATCTTAGCTGCTTCCATCCAGTCAGTCCAACCATACGGAACGCTAATTTCTAATTTAAACTTCTTGCCATCTGGAGTTGTCCTCACTCCATCGTTACCCAATTTAAATCCTGCAGCATCCAAAATCGCTTTTGCTTTATTAGGATCATAGCTAAATCCATACTGTGAAACTACGTTCTTATCATAATATTCTTCCCAAGACTTAGCAGGCACAAAACCTAGAGGATTTGAAGGTTCAACCTGATTTTCGTACACCTTTTCAGCTATTACTTTTGGATTTATAGCATAAGCCATGGCGCGTCTTAGTTCTACATTGCTAAGAGGTTCTTTAGTCACATTGATAAACATAAACACTGTATTATCAGGAATCATGTATGGTGGATTGTCATAGAAAGTCGTTATTCCATAATTAGCTTTTAACGTCGGTATACCAGGGAGGAAGAAATTACTTACATCCAGTTCTCCTTTCATCAACATTCCGAGAGCTACGTTATTACTTGGAACAATTAAGTACACTATTCTCTTAGGTTGTGGAGTAAGTCCCAGAGCTTTTATACCCCACCAGTTATCATTTCTCTTATATACCATGCGGTCATTGCTGTAAGTATCAAATAAGTAAGGTCCTGAACCAATTGCCTTTTCATTAGCACCATTCAGCAAATCATCTTTAGATTTATTCTGCCAAATATGTTTTGGTATAATAGGAATTTGATATAAGTTATATTGCCATTCGTGATAATGGGAAGTTGAAAATTTAAATACCACAGTCTTATTATCAGGAGTATCTACAGATTGCAACCATTGCCACATTGGGCTATAATAGATTTCAGGGTGTTCTTTTGCTATTTCAAAAGTGAATTTTACATCCTCTGAAGTCAAAGGCTGACCATCTGACCAAGTAAGTCCATCTCTTAATGTTACTTGATAAGTATTATCAGAGGTCCATTCACCTTTTTCGGCTAACCATGGAATGAATTCGTTTTTAAGCGGGTCATAATTAAACAAAGTTTCGTAAATCAATCCTACTGTACCTGTTACTGCATTCCATGGTGTAAGCGGATTCCAGTTGCTCGGTGGTGCCCACAATCCGCCTCCAGCATAAAGAGTTTCATTTCTCTGATAGGTAGTTTCTTGGGCAGGTTGCTGGGCTGTTTCACTTTGCTGGGTTTTATCAGCTGCTTCCTGGCTCTTTTGTCCACAGCCTGCCAGTGCACCCGTCACCAACATTAAAACCAATAATACACTTAAGAGCCTTCGCACCTCACAATCCCCCTTTTGAAATAGTTTTCAAAGTCTATAAATTTTTTAAATATACCTTTTCTTTTTATCACCCCTTTCTCAATTTTTAGATTAAAAAGGCTTTAAGCCTTTTTATACCATATATTATACAAAAATCCAATAAACACGTGTTTACAAAAGAGTATAGAAACAAAAATGTTGACCTTCATCTTGATAAAAGATATTCTTTCTTTTCATTTTCTTCTTTTATCTCAATTCTTTTACAAGATTCTCTTTCTACCAGTTTTACAGGTACTACAAATTTAGCTTTAATTGCTATCTCTTCCTCGACTGACCTAATAAGATTTTCTACTGCTAACTCTGCCATTTGCAATAAAGAAACGCTCATCGTCGTTAAAGCAGGTTTCAAATAGCGAGATATAGTAATATCATCAAAACCAATTATAGAAACATCATCTGGAATTTTGTATCCCATCTCTTCTAAAGCCTGCATAGCTCCTATAGCCATCTGATCATTTGAAGCAAAAATCGCCGTGGGTTTTGCTTTTTTGAATAATTTATATGCAGCCTTATAACCGCTTTCTTCAACAAAATCCCCTTTTACTACCAGACTACTTTTAAATGGAATTCCCGCTTCTTTCAATGCTTTCTTGTATCCTTCTAATCTTGCAAAACCAGAGAGCTTTTCCATATCACCTGTTATATGGGCAATTTCCCTGTGACCCAGACTTATCAAGTACTTTGTAGCTTCATAGGCTCCAGTCACATTATCCATGTTGACTATGATACTTTTATTGAATGGGTCATTCTCATCATCTCTTATTTCCTGGTCAATCACTGCCGTCTTAAGCCCTGCCTCAATAAGATTTTTTATTTCGGGGTCATCATTTTTTACACCAATAAAAATTGCTCCATTGATAGTCTTATTGTAAAAGACTTCCCTCACTTTTTTATAATCTTTCGGTTTATAAACAGTAATGACAAGAACATTATATCCTAGCTGATTTGCAAAATCGATAACCGCAGTTGTAAAAGGTCCAAAGTAAACATTGTCATAAACCTTATGAATATCACTATTCCTCTTCAAATCTACAATCACAAGGCCAATCGTCTTAGAGCTTTTTCCTCTCAACATGCGAGCTGAAGCATGAGGAACATAGTTATATTCCTTAATAGCTTTTAACACTTTTTCCTTAGTTTCAGGCGAAACATTGGGATAATTATTTATGACTCTTGACACAGTACTGCGAGACACACCGGCAATCCTAGCAATGTCTTTGCTATTAATCATAACAATTCTCCTCTATTTCTATATTGTTTGTTATAGATTATAGAGTAACTTTTCGCATTTTTCAACAAAAACTCTTAAAATAAATTTCATGAACACGTGTTTACGAGATAATTATATATTACCCCTTACCTAAAAGTCAATATGGTTTTTGTATTTTCATGTATTTTCAAATTGTCAGACATCTTATAACTTGCAAGGGGATAAGAATTTTATCCCCTTGCGTACTCAAACACCTCTGTATATTCGCTCATGAAAATATCTATAGGGAGCACCCAGTAACCTCCATTGTAGTCTATGTCTATCCCTGCAATTTCATAATATCCTCTCCATGGAACCAAAGAACAGTACCAGGATGTAGGGTTGTTTTTATGGGCGCTCCAGTAATACCTTTCTCCTACGTGTTTTGAAAGTTCTTCAACTATTTCAATCCTCTGTTTGAAAGTTGTCCCTGGAACAAAAAGCCCCCATGCTTCTCCAAAATTTTCGTAATAAAACTGAATAGATTCGTATATTACTCCTTTGTCAGGTTCTGCAGTGAGCAAACACTCATCATCAATACTTCCATGATATCTTCTGCTGTCAAATATAGCAGCATGCCTTATAGCTCCCTGTATGTGAAAGCCCAGACTTGTCGCAAGTACTATATCTCCAATAGTGAATTTTTCAAAAGAAAGCCTGTTTGTGTAAACCTTCTTCTTATTAGACTTTCCAGGAATTCTTAATCCAAATACCTCTTCATAGTCTATTTCTTTCATAAGTTCATACAAACTCATCTTATAGCTTTTTTCTTGCCATTCTTCATCATAAGGTTTAGAAATCATTATTAGGTTTCCAATTTTTAAAAAACGGTGATAAAACTTTTCTTTTGGTATAATGCTTCTTCTTTTGATTTCTTCTTTATACTGAAATTCTAACAAATCGATCCCTTTGTATTTCCTAACCTCCTCCCTCTATTATCTTTTATTTTCTCTTAATATCTTAGTTTTTCTTTAATTTTCTCATCACAACAAGAGCATCTCATGGCTTATATTACCATTTCTTACTTATCTAACCATTAAATGGGTAAGCTTAATAAACCTCATATCCTATTTCCATATTATGGCGGGATAGCTCCACTTATCTCATGGGGTTTACCCTCCCATGTCTCACTGGATCTTAGTCCTTAATTCCTTCGTTCTACCTGCCATGAGGTGGATGTCATTTCTGCTCCATTGCAGGGTCTTTGCCCGTATGGTGATTATTTTTATGACAATTCCCGCTCTTGTTGTCAATATCCCATCTCTTGATTGGTTGTTTTTGTCTTATTCCTTCTTTTACCTTTTATGTCACATCGTTCACACTTTCGCTTTTCATAAAAATCAATTTCTTCTTAAGGGTCAGCTCTTTAGATGTGACTAAGTTAAAGCTGAAGAGAAGATGATTAACCCTTAATTGATTTGATAGTATGTTGGCACTTTTTATGCAGCTTCCTGTAAGCCTGGCCTCTTTATGTCCTTCATCATCTTGATTGGGTCATATTTTACTCCTTTCTTTAATATGACATAAAATATCCTTATCAGTTTGTTGCACAATACTATTAGTGATTGCTTCTTTTTTAGCGGGTTTTGCGCTCTGGTGGTGTAATATTTGTGTAGTTCACGAAATTCTTCGTTTTTTGCGACCAAGGCCATTACTGCATTAAATAGCACACTCCTCAATCGCTTCCTCCCTCTTTTACTTATTGTCGTTTCTCCTTTATGCTTACCAGAGCTATTTTCTATTAGGTTTAATCCCCCTAGTTTTTGTATCTGTTTTGGATGTTCATATTTTTCAATATCTCCTACTTCTGCAATAAAACCTGCTACTGTGTTTACTCCTATCCCTTTGATTTCTAGTAGTTCTTTAACCCCTGGTATCTCAACTATTAATTCTTCCATCTTCTTCTCTATTTCTTCAATTTGTTTTTTTAAAAATTCGTATTGTTCAATGAGAGTCTTTATCTCGTATTCCGCCATCTTTATGCCCTGCTTCTTCCCTATGCTCTCCTTAGCAGTTTCTATCAGCTTTATAGCCCTTTTTTCTCCTACCCCTCTTTGTACTTCTTTCTTCCATATCGATATTATTTCTTCAGCACTCTTTTTTGCTATCTTCTCAGGCGTTGGAAATTCTCTTAATGTGATAAGTGCTGCTTTCCCTTCCCAGTCTGAAAATACGGTGTTAAACTCTGGAAAGTATATGTCCAACCATCTTGTTATTTGATTTTTTGTCATCCCTATTTGTTTGTTCAACCTGTCTTTTATGCCCATCGCTACCCTTAATTCTGCATATACTCCTTCAGGTATTATCGGCTCTACATATCTCCCGTCTTTTACTAGCATTGCTATTGTTTTTGGGTCTTTCTTATCGCTTTTTGTGGGAGAATTGTCATCTAATTCTTTGCTCATCTTTACATGAAATGGATTAACCAATACTACCTTTATGTTATTGTCTTTAAGGTATTGGGCAAAACACAGCCAATATTGCCCTGTCGGTTCTATCCCTACTATTAGTTTGTTTTTCTTATGTCTCTCCATCAAGTCTTTTGCCCAGTTAAGAAATTTTGTCATACCTTCTCTATTGTTTTCAAATCTCAGGTATTTCCCATATTCTACTCCTCTGTAGTCAAATGCTCTGGCATAATGGCTTTCTTTTGCTATGTCTACTCCCGCAATTAATGTGTCTCCCGTTACTTGCAAAATCTTTTCATTTTGTTTATACTTCATTTTAGGTACCTCCTGTTTATTTTGATAATTCGAGGTAAGTTCTTAAACTTACACTCTGTATTTTATCAGGAGGTACTTATTTTTTCAAAGTCCATTCTCCCTTATTTTTTATTCATTACAGGAATGCTCCATTTATACATCATCTCCTTTTGTAATAACATAATGTGCCCTACTTTCCCGTATGTGCCTGTCCTAAGTTTTTACAAAAAATTATTAGCTTTGACCTATGGATAATATAAAAATAACTGATGCATTTTAAATTGCATTATATGTAAAAAAGGTTTAAAATTAGGGTGTAAGCCCTAAAAAATTTGAGGTGATAGAATGACTGATGTCAATATTTTTAAGCCAGGAGCTGAGATAACAATAGACGACAAAAAGTGCATAGGTTGTAGAAGATGTGTAGAAGTATGCCCTGAAGATGTATATGAACTTGTAAAGAGGGAAGGAGAAACGAATCCGAACAGAGAATACAAATCTATAGCCTTATATCCTGAAAAGTGCATACTATGCCTTTCTTGTTTGGAAATCTGCCCGACTAATGCCATATATATTTTTGGCAAACAATAGGAGGTTGTTAAAATGGCCGGTCCACTTTTAGAAGAGCAACTCATAAAGCCAAAACATGACTGGAAAGACTTAACTTCAAAAATAGTAAAAAAATTAAAGCTAAAATATGAACCTGTAGGTGTATTTTTGGTACCATCTGTTCACAAAGAAAGGTATGAGAAGTTTTTTGAAGATATCCCAAGGCCCAATGGCAGATTAACTTACTGCCAGGCGGTTGAAACAGTAAGAGGTTCAACAAATTACTCTGGATTACCTGAACCGCCTGATGCTTTAAGGCTTAAGGCAGAAGATTTTATGTGCGCTGCAGGAGCTGCAAATCTTGGACTATACGATTTGCCTGAACCTATTAAAAACGGGGAAAGAGATTTTTTGCTAAGAAGATTTTATTCGCTGGAAACCTCAAGAGTGACAAGGGAGAAAATCCCCAAACTGGAACCTGGGAACGTGTCTGAGGTTATTGTATTCAAACTTTCAAAGGCTCCTGTAGAACCTCAGGTAGTGCTGGTTTTCGGAGTACCAGCACAAATACTCGCTTTAGAAGGGCATTATCTGATGAAAAAAGGCGGGAGGCTTAATATAGACTTACTTGGAACCTGTGGAGTATGTTCTGAAATGACAGTATCCCCTCTTGTGAATAGAAAAATGAACTTCTCCCTTCTCTGTGGCGGTGCAAGAGCCCATGCCTTTCACGACCCAACAGAAATGGGAGCAGGTATACCCGCTGAAGAATTCCCTGACTTGGTAGAAAACCTTCTAAATAGGCAAAACATCCCAATGAGACAGACGTTGCCTGAAAATTTAAGATAAAAATCCTGCTCTCGCAGGATTTTTTATTACCCTTTTTCGTAAATTTTAGGAATACCTTCTAAAAATTCTTTTATTTCTTTATAACTTTCCATTTTAAATACTGCTTCTCTCATTCGTGCACTGCCTGGAAGGCCTTTTAAATACCAAGCGATGTGCTTTCTCATTTCTACCACACCTGTTCTTTCACCTTTATACTCAACCATCATAGTAAGATGCCTTATCATAAGGTCTACTTTTTCCTTTATTGTAGGTTCAGGCAAAAGTTCACCCGTTTTAAGATAATGGACAGTCCTTTTAAATATCCACGGATTGCCCTGGGCTCCTCTCCCAATCATTACGGCATCGCAACCTGTTTCATCAAGCATTCTTTTTGCATCTTCTGGCGTAAATATATCTCCATTGCCTATTACAGGTATCTTTACGCTTTCCTTGACTTTTTTAATTATCTCCCAGTCAGCTTTTCCTGAATAAAACTGTTCTCTTGTCCTCCCGTGTACCGCTACAGCTTTAATGCCTACTCTCTCAGCAATTTGTGCAATCTCTACTGCATTTACATTATTATCATTCCATCCTTTTCTTATTTTTACAGTTACTGGTTTATATGAAGCCTTTACCACCGCCTCCATCACTTTTTCAGCCAAATCCGGTTTTAACATTAAAGCTGCTCCATCTCCATTTTTTACTATCTTTGGAGTAGGGCATCCCATGTTTATATCAATGATTAACGCTTTGCTTTCATTCAACCTTCTTGCAATCTCTCCCATAATCTCGGGGTCAGAGCCAAATATCTGAATGGCTACTTTTTCCCCATCGTCAATATCCAAAAGTGCCTTTGTATTTTCACTCCCATAGTAAAGCCCTTTAGCGCTTACCATTTCAGTATAAGTAAGTCCTGCACCCATTTCCTGACATATCAATCTGAACGGCTTATCTGTAACTCCTGCCATAGGTGATAAAAATACGTTATTTTCTAAAACTACATCCCCTATTTTCAACAGAGCTTCAACCCCTTTAACGAATGTTTCCTTCATATATTCTATCATATTTTGATACAAAAATAATAAGGGAGTGGAAAGCCACTCCCTTCACTTTACTTTGTATATTTCGCATATACGTATCCAAATCCACCATTATAGAGCACTTGATACCATCCGTTATATTCTCCAACTACTTTGAGCTCTGTTCCGTATGGTACTGCTCCAATCTTTCTCGCATTGAGAGAATTGTTTACTCTTACATTTAGTCCACTCTTAGCAGTGACTTTAACAGCTTTTAGCACAACAACATTTGACGGATTCGGAGTTGCAGCAACATACTTGCTGTAAATATATCCTGTCTTTCCATTGTAGTCAATCTTATACCAGCCATTTACTTCTTCAAGCAGTGTAACAACTTTACCTGCAGGAAGCACTCCTATTACCTTATATCTAAGCCCTGCGCCTTCTCTCACATTAAGTGCTGATGCTGTGACAATTCCGTAATTGTAAACTGGCTGAGAAGCTGTCTGTTGTTCTGTCTGCTGTGATGGCTGAGTTGTACCCTGGCTTACTTCTACTTCTTCCTGTACTGGCGTCGTTGAGATGTACCAATCGCTCTCAACCACAGGGCTTATCGTGCCGTGCTCCTGTATATACCTTATCATCAAATTTCTTACCTGGCCGTCATCTCCATAGGCCTTTGCTGAATCAAACACAATCTCTGGATTTGTTATTCCAGCAGCCTGCATGAATCCACCGCCACCGTTGAACCTGTAGTTATTTATTGCGACAGTGAATACATCATCATCTTTTACAAGTTTGCCATTTACTTTGAGGTTTTTGATTCTGTGTCCTGCCGGCTGTGTCAAATCTATCACATAGCTTGCACCGTACAGCTGGTCGAGGTTGTAATCAGGTATATTGAGTGTCGGATCTTTTGTTATTGGATCATTTGGTGAAGACACTTGTTTGTAATACCTTGCTGACCACTCCAACCAAGCCTTTAACTGCTTTCCAGTCATCTTTATTCCATAGAGGTAGTTCTCATAAACATACACGCCCATTATATCCTGTATAGTGATGTCACCTTTTAATATCTTAGCTGAGCTACTCAAAGGTGCGGCAATTGAAAGGTCTGTCTTTGCATAGTATTTCTGCACTTTGTTTATAAGGTCCATTATTGCTGTAGGCTTTATTGTCTGGTCTGTGCCCAAGAAATCGCCTGTTGCAACCCCAATCTTTGTGCCAATGTATTTTAATGTAGCATCGTGATATGGCTGTGCCAAGTTTAATATCTCAGGGTCTGCCTGTATTGAATCGTCCATCTTTATTGTAGTGCTCCATTTGTCTGCAATTACCCATTTGCCCTGATCGTTCTTTGTGATATCAAAGTATATCTGTGATACATATTCACCCCACTTGCCAGGCTCTGTAACTATTACAGTCTGTCCTGATGGATTCTTGTAGTCATGCTGCGGTATATTAACATGAGTATGCCCTGCAACTATTGCATCTATTCCATCGACATTCGTTGCCACTGCAATTACCTGGTTTTCTGGTATGATGTCTGTTGGTTTTTCTTCACCAGAGTGCATTGTGACCACTACAATATCTGCCCCTGCTTCTCTTAATTTTGGCACCCATTTCTTAGCTTCATCTACAAGGTCATTGAAGTGAAGTCCTGCGTAATTTTCTTTGTTCTCCCAAGCAGGTATCATCTTAGTTGTTAGTCCCAGGATACCTACTTTGACAGGTCCTTGAGGCGTATTAAATGTTTTGATGTAATAAGCGTCTACATAATTTGTTCCATCATCTTTGTAGGTATTAGCTGAAAGAACGTGTATTCCTTCGTTTCTCATATCCTTTATTACTCTGTTTAATACTTCAAGTCCATAGTTAAACTCGTGGTTTCCTAATGTCCAAGTATCATACTTCATTGCGCCCATCACTTTTGCAAGTGGATACTCTGTCTTCGTGTCTATCTTGTCATAGTAGTAAGATAATGGTGTACCCTGGATTGTATCTCCATTGTCAACAAGCACTACATAAGGATACTTTTCTCTCACCTGTTTTACATAAGTTGAAACTTTTGCCAATCCTCTGTTGGCAGGTTTAGCCGTGTTGTAATCCCATGGGAATATATTGCCGTGTATATCAGATGTAGCAAGAACTGTGATTAATGTACCCTCTTTTGTAGCAGGAGCAATTCTTCCGTCTATTACTGAAGTTATTGTCCCCTGCTCTTTTACTGCTTCAATGAAAGCGTCTCTCACAAGTTTGTAAGTGTCAACAAAGCTCTTCTTCACTTCAGGGTCAGTAAATCCTGTAAATCCGTCTCCACCTGTGCCCATGAAATTGTTTGTAGCAACAAGGTAGGACTTATTCATGTCTATAGGTGTACCGTCAGATTTTCTCATGTCAAATACTCTGTGCATTGAAGGCCTGGTTGGGTCGTATTTGAAGGAAAGTCCTGCAACCTGTATACCCTTTCCTCCGTCTTGAACTGCCTGTTCAAGAATTGTCTTAATCTGAGCACCTGTCATCTTCATCGTAACTATTGTGTTATCAAAAGGCATTAACTGATACATCATTCCAACGGTTATATCGCCTTTTGGAATGTCAATTCTGAGTCCTCCATTGTTGGCAAATCCAAAATCTGCATTGACTGCCTTCCTTGTCACTTCAGCTGCCCAGTTACCAAGCAATGAATCCCCATAGGGTTTAGCACTCTGAGTTCTTGTCAAATCTATTGCCGCTTTGCCTATAACTTCATTAAATATAGGTCCTACGTCTTCATTGGCTTTATCAACTATTGCCTGTACCTCTGGGTCAATATACTTAGGGTCGATATTTGGTGTGGAATAAATCTTAGTAAGGTCAATATACTGCATGTCACCAGCTGTGATAGTTCCATCTTCATTAATTGTAATCTTCAGGTCAATAATTCCCTTCCCGTAATTTGCAGCAACTCCAACTGGTATTCCGTTAACCCTTGTAGTAACTATAGTATGAGTATGTCCGCCAAATATAGCATCTACACCTTTTACCTGTTTTGCAAAGTCTATGAGGTTGCCACTTACATTGCCAGAGCTATCTTGATATGCACCCATATGTGCTAGAACTACCACAATCTTTACGCCCTGCTGTCTCAGCTGCTGTGCGAGGTCATTTACAATTGGCACAGGGTCTTTAAAATCTACATTTTGTATAAAAGCTGGCATTATTATAGTGGGGAATTCCTTGTTGTCTACAATACCTATTATTCCAATCTTTACTCCATCTCTTTCAATAACAACATATGGTTTTACATAGCTCACTGGCTTGCCTGTGGTCTTGTCATACACGTTTGCAGCAAGAACTGGAATTGTGGAATTCTTCAAAGTAGCATTCTGCGTGTCAATTACTGACTCAATACCCCAGTCATACTCATGGTTGCCAAGAGCCATTGCGTCAAATCCGATGTTTTTCATCATCTCAATGACTGGCTTGCCCCTTAGCACATTAGAAAGTGGCGTTCCTTGGAACATATCCCCGCCGGACAAAATCACTGTTCTGTCGGGGTTTTGTGCTTTTATGTCCTTGATCTGTTTTGCCATTACAGCTGCTATCTGCTGCTTGTACAAAGTGCCATCAGATGCCTTACCATCATTTTGTAGGTAACCGTGGAAGTCTGTTACTTCAATGAAATCGAAGGTCTTGGAGGTTGCAGCAAATGCGATTTGTGGCACTGACGGGAAAATGAGGCTAAAAATCAATAGAGCTGCAACCAGAATGGAAAACAAGCGAGACCTTTGACTAAACATTTACATCCTCCTTTTACCTTTAGAATTGGATTTAGAAAGGGTAAAACCCCACAGCAATTTTAAGTATAACAGAGGAGTGTTAAATTGAAGTTAAACTAGTATTAATTTTGTGTAAATTAAATCATACATCAGATGTCAGACAAGCTTTGATTTAATTATATAAAACACTTCTTTTGCCTTTCAATTTTGATATAGCGCAATTTTGCAAGAACTTTTTGGCCTTTGCTCTTATTTTCTCCCAATTTTATACGTTTTCTCTCTCTTGTAAACATTTTTAAGGGCATTTTGTGCCTTATCACAAAACGCCCTTTTTATATTAATTTTCCTTTTAGCTCAAAGTACCTTTTCTCTATCTCTTCTACTAAATCACTTTCCTCTTCAAGTCCTGTAATAACATTTACAGCCTTTTTTATGCCAAATTGTTCTACATATTCTCTCATTTTAACGGCCTGTGCATCTTCTTTGTAGTCAAATAAAAGCCCAGCAGCAATTCCATAGAGGATAAAGTTTGGCGTAATTCCAACTTCACTGCAAAGCTTTAAAGGTGCAATTAATCTATCTTCTGATGAAAGCTTTCTCAAAGGTTCCCTTCCAACTCTTGTAACCTCATCTTGTAAATATGGATTTTCAAACCTCTTAATCACTTTTTCTGCATAGGCCATAAGAGATTCTTTATCTACATCATATTTTTTAGAAAGAGCAGTAGATATTTCTTCCTGCATTCCTTTCACTATAGCCCTTATATTGTCATCTTTTATCGCTTGATGAATATACGTATAACCTCTTAAATAGCCCAAATAGGCTGTTGTAGCGTGGGCTCCATTTAGCAAAAATAATTTCCTCTCTATATAAGGTTTTAAATCATCTACTAATTCTACCCCTTCTATTTGGAGGTTCCCTTTAATTTTATTTTTCTCAATATCCCACTCAAAAAACTCTTCTACTGCCACATCCACAGGAAGTTTTTTATCAATTTTAACTGCTGGAACAATCCTATCAACTGCTGTATTGGGAAAACCAACTTTTAAATTGAGGTAAGTAATAAAATCATCGTCCTCTTCTTTTACTACCCTTTCTCTTAAAACGTCAGTAGCAAAAAGCGCATTTTCGCAAGCCATTATGTCAAGAGGTTTTTCATTTTTTTCTTTTCTTGCCTTTAAGTATTTCTTTAATCTTCCACCAATGGAAGAAAGGTTTGAAACACCTACAGAAGTTGTAACCATATCCGCCTCTAAAAAAGCATCAAGCACTTTATCCTCTTCCTCTAGATGCAAAGCCTTGACCTCTTTTACTTCCTCTTTTTCCACAGGCTCTTTTAAAATAATGACATTGTACTTTTTGTACTTATTAATATTATCCACAATTTCTTTCGAAATATCTACAAAGGTAACTTCATATCCGGATTTATTAAGTAAATATCCAATAAATCCTCTCCCTATATTGCCTGCTCCAAAGTGAAGCGCCTTCAGCATTTTACTCATCACCTTTCTCCAGGATTTCTATTATCTCCTGTGGAGTCTTTGCTTTTTTGAGCTTTTCTACATTCTCTTCGTACTGGCATGTCAAAGCTATCTTTGAAAGAATGTTAAGATGCTCATCTCCTTTACCTGCAATTCCTATCACAATATAGGCCCTGTTGCCATCTCCAAAATCCACCCCATCGGGATACTGAGCTATGACTATCCCCGATTTTTTGATGTATTTGACATATTCAGAAACCCCATGAGGTATAGCTACCCCATTTCCTATATAAGTCGTTATGTCTTCTTCTCTTTTCTTCATACCTTCGATATACTCTTTTTCAACATAGCCGTTTTCAACAAGGAGATTCCCTACCCTTTCAATAGCCTCTATTTTAGACTCTGAAGGAAGGTTTAAAAGTATGTTCTTTTCATTGAGTATTTCTCTGTCCATGACTTCGCCTCCTATGCCTCATTTAATATTTTCACCAAAGCATTTCTTACATCTTTTACATCCCCAAGCCTTAAAATCTCACTAAAATTTTTGTCCTCAATCAAAGAAATGCTCACCTTTCCTAACATCTCTAGTATATCACTTTTTTCTGTCTTACGCGCCAGCATAATCAAAAAAGTATCCACTTCTTCGTAGGCAAACCCTACGCTTTGAAGTTTCAAAGGGCTTTTCACCTTGTAAACTCCAAGAAAAGGAAGTACCATTTTATCACTTCGAGTGTGCAAAAGAGCAATTCGAGTACCAGGTATAACCACATTGCCCATTGCTTCCCTCTTAAGGAGAAGCTCTTTTATTTCTTCAGCATCTTCAGCAAGCATGGATTTTGACAGGTCTTGCCCAATTAGCTCTATCAGTCTTTCTGTGCTATCAGCTTCTACTTCTTCTATTTTAAAATTTCTCAATATTTCATCTGCTACTTCAAAATTCTCTTCTACCTTTACTTTAGCCTCAAACTGCCCACCTTTTTGTTCCACTTTTTCGACAAGATTTTGTATATAATCTCTTATCTTCTCTTCATCTTCTTCTGTCAAAAAAGGAGATACAATTATTACTTTTGAATCTGCCTCTTCCAATCTTATAGTAGAAACTATCAAATCGTATTCCTGATGCTTCCTCTTGAATTCCCAAATAGTTCCTATATTTAACTGGTCAATCTCTTTAAACTTGTTTTTCAATTTAGCAGAAAGTATTCGGGCAGTTCCAATTCCATTAGGGCAAATCACCAGAACTTTAAGCTTCTTGGCCATTTCCTTTTGCCTTTCAATAGCCGCTCCTATGTGCATTGTAATGTATCCGATCTCTTCTTCTGGTACTATGATGTTGTACTTTGAAAAAACTATTTTACAGGCTCTTTCCACCGCACTGAACAAATCTTTATAATAGCTTTTAATCTCCTCTATCAAAGGATTTGAAGTAACAAGACCCATCCTCAACCTGTAAAAAGCTGGTTCTAGATGCTGTGCTAACCCTAAAAGAAGTTGCTCATCGCAGCGTATATTTACATTGAAAATCCTTGAGACTTCCTCTACGACCTCTTTTGACAGCTCCTCCAGAGTAATGCCCAATTCTTCAAACCTATGCTGTTTGTACACATACTTTTTTGGGCTCAAGTGAATAGCTAAATATGCTATTTCTGACTCTGGCAGGTAGAAATCTTCCTCTTCAAGGATTTTTTCAACTTTCTTCATAAAATTGAACTCTTCTGACTGTAATATATCATTTATAAATTCTCTATCAAGTTCAATGGCCTTTCCTTCTTTGCTTCTGTAGATTGAAAGAAGTATATGAACAAACATGCCAAAATAATTTAAATCAGGCAGTTCTTCGTATACGGCTTCTTTAATTTTTTCGCACAGACTTTTTACTTTCTCTACCAAATCCTTGCCAAACACTGAATCAAAAAAGGCTTTGAAGTATTTGCCTTTTTCTTCATCGTAAATAAATTGCAGCAGGTCTTCCATTGGCGTATAATTGTAAAATAGCTCTATAATGGCATTTCTTCTATCAACTTCACTGCCCTCTACTTTTATCCCATATCCTCTTCTTCTTATAAGCGTGAGCTTTCTCATCCTAAGCCACTCTTCAATTTTATCGAGGTAAAGGCTTATTGTGCCTTCAACCACATTAAACTGATAGCTGAAATAGCCAGCTTTAATGGGTTCATCAGAAAGAAGAAGCTGAAGAGTCATCAAAACCTGCCTTTGGTCAGGTGTTAAAAGCCATTGGAGAGGAATGGCGCCCAAAGAACTGTAAACCCTCTTGAGCGCCTCTTCCTCTCCTTCTATGAATATCTTTCTCCCCTGTTCTACAATTTTTACATTAAAATCCCTTAAGCGTTCGTTTATTAATGCCACTTCTCTTAAAACCGTTCTTTCACTGACATCCATAAGATTGGCAAGGTCAGCTATTTCAAATGGTCCCTTTTCTATTAAATTTTTAAGGATAAACTTCTGCCTTACACTCAAATCTTCCATGGCTTTCACCATCAGCTATTTTCTAAGGCTTTTTACAAATTCGTCATACACGGTATTGTCAAGGAAATTCTTCACTGTCACAATCTTAGCATGGGGCACAACCTGGGCTGCTCTTTCTGCCAGATTCTCCTGTGTGAATACTACATCCGCTTCTTTTGGTATCTGATTTACAGCTGAGTGCTTCACCTGTATGTCAAAACCGGCTTCTTTGAGCTTCTTTCTCAAGATAGTTTCTCCCATAGCTGAAGAACCCATACCTGCATCGCAGGCAAAAACTATGAGTTTGGGAAGTGTATCCATTTTCACTTCTGCTTTTGGCATTTCAACTTTTTCGCCCTTGCTCTGGGCCTTGAGACCACTTACTATTGAACGTGCAAAGCTCATGCTTTCAGCTGACATGCTCTCTTCGCTTGCCCTCTTTACAATAGGTGAAGCTATCAAGAAGGAAACCAGAGCTCCTACTGCTATACCTGCAAGTACAGGAAGTAATCCGCCTTTTGGAGCCATAGCTATTTCTGCAAATATGCTGCCAGGTGAAGGAGTTGCCACAAGTCCTGCTTTTGTGAGAACAAATGTTGCATCTGCAGCCATTCCGCCGCCTATGACAGCGAGAAGCAATGCAGGGTTCATTAAAACATACGGGAAGTATATTTCATGTATTCCACCAAAGAACTGGATTATTATGGCGCCAGGAGCTGACTGTTTTGCGTCTCCCTTTCCAAAGAGCCAGTATGCCAAAAGCACTCCCAAACCTGGGCCTGGGTTTGTTTCAAGAAGGAAGAATATAGACTTTCCAAATTCTTTTACCTGGGCTACTCCAAGAGGAGCCAATATACCATGGTTTATGGCATTATTCAGGAAGAGAACCTTTCCGGGTTCAATAAACAATGCTATCAAAGGAAGTAATCCTTTGTCCGTAACCCACTGAGCTGCAGCTCCAAGTCCAAGTGAGATAGCGTTCATAACAGGCTCTACAAATAAAAATGCTAAAATTGCCAAAATTCCTCCTAAAATTCCTGCTGAGAAGTTGTTCACAAGCATTTCAAATCCGGCTGGTACTTTGCCTTCCACCGCTTCGTCAAATTTTTTGATTACATAACCACCCAGTGGTCCCATTATCATAGCACCGATGAACATTGGAACAGAAGAACCTATAGCTACACCAGCCGTGGCAACGGCTCCAACAACTCCACCTCTTACATCATATACAAGTTTACCGCCTGTATAACCTATCAATATAGGCAAGAGGTACATTATCATGGGACCGACCAACTTAGCTAAGTGTTCATTCGGAACCCATCCTGTCGGTATAAAGAATGCAGTGATAAGTCCCCATGCTATAAATGCGCCAATATTAGGTATTACCATTCCTGCCAAGAAGCCACCCAGTCTCTGTAATTTTACTCTTAGGCTTCCACCTTTTGTAGTAATCGCATTCACATTTTGCATACCTTTTCCCTCCTTCTTTCAAAAACTTCTTTAACTATATTGTAATCCCCCTTCTTTTTTTATGCAATTAAAAGAAACTCAGTCTTGTCATTCGTTTTCTATGACAAAATTGAAAAAAGAAAAAACCCCGGGAAAACCGGGGTTAATCGACAAAGCCATTATTTTCTGCCACTTCTTTAAACCAATAACCACTCTTTTTTATTGTACGCTTTTGCGTTTTTAAATCTATCGCTACGAGCCCATAACGGTTTTTATACGCATTAAGCCACGACCAATTGTCCATAAATGTCCATACATGATATCCTTTGACATTGCATCCCTCTTCAATTGCTTTATGAACCCATTTTAAATGCTCTTTTATAAATTCAATCCTATAGTCGTCTTGAATAATACCATCTTTTATAAAGCGTTCTTCCCCTTCCACTCCCATTCCATTTTCTGAAATAAAACACTCTATGTTTCCATATTCATCTTTTATTCTTTTCAGAAGATCATATATCCCTTTTTCGTAGATTTCCCATCCTCTATAAGGATTCATTCTCCTACCTGGCATAATATACTCATCATAAAACCAATTGGGTGTAAATACACCATATGGATTTGGCATATTCTCTTTAGCTTTAACTCTAAGCGGCTGATAATAATTTACTCCTAAATATTGTACAGTATTATCTTTTATTAATTCTAAATCTTCTTCCTTATATTCCGGCAAATGATTGTAAGCTTTTAAAACTTCTACTAATTCTTTAGGATACTCCCCTTTAACGGAAGGGTCAAGAAAACTTCTATTATGAAACAAATCCGCAAGCTCCGCTGCTTTTAAATCTGCCGGATGATTACTTCTTGGATAAACAGGACTCAAGTTTAAAACAATACCTATTTTAGCATCATTTATTTTTAGTTTTTTAAATTCCTCTATTGCCCTCGCACTTGCTAATACTGTGCCATAACCGAATTGCACTGCTCTTTTAAAATCCACTATATCTGGATAATGGAAATTATATAAATACCCACCTAATACGGGAACTATCGGTTCATTAAATGTTATCCATCTTTTTACTCTATCACCAAACAACTCAAAACATGTCTTAGCATATTCAGCAAAATATTCTACTACTTTTCTATTCTCAAAACCTCCAATATTTTGCATTTCTATAGGCATGTCAAAGTGAAAAAGGGTAGCAAAAGGTTCGATACCATTTTCCAAGAGCTCATTAATAACATTGTTGTAAAATTCTACTGCTTTTTCGTTAACTTTACCTGTGCCACCAGGAATTAGACGAGACCATGAAATAGAAAATCTAAATGAATTGTGCCCCAACTCTTTCATAAGTTTTATATCTTCTTTATATCTATGATAAAAATCAGATGTTACTTGAGACCCTATTCCATTAAAAAAGCGATTAGGTTCTTTCTGATACCAATAATCCCATACATTCATCCCTTTACCGTCTTCATCTGCAGCCCCTTCAATTTGCACTGCTGATGTTGCCGAACCCCACCAAAAACCTTCTGGAAATCTGTATTCTTTAGACATAGGAATTTCACTCCTCATGTTAAAGTGATTTTGAAACATAATTCTAGAAAACAAAGAGAGGTAATTTCTATTATTACTTATATTGCGGTAAATATTCTTTATTCTGTTCAATTATATCATCAAGTATCTTTTTAGCAATAGTGGCAGATGGCACTAAAGGATGTATTGTTAACGCTTGTAAAGCCGCATAATAATCCCCTCTTACCCCTGCTTCAATTGTAAGTTCTTCATATGCTTTAACAACTTGCATCAAACCCCTTATTTTTGGTGATACATGCCCAATAGTTATAGGATGAGCACCATTTTTATCAACTACTGCATTTGTTTCTATTACCACATCATCCGGCAAATCTGCAATCGTCCCATTGTTTCTCACATTAACCACATGTATATCTTTCTTATCATTATATATTGAACTTATCAAAGAACAAGCAGCATCAGAATAGTGTGCTCCTCCTCTTTTTTCTAATTGAGGAGGTTTTACGTTTAAATTCGGATCTTTATATAGTTCGAATAGTTCTTTCTCTAATTTCTTAACGACTTCCCCTCTTGTTCCTACTGTAGCAGCTTCTTTCTTTTGCTCTTTTAACATTTGATCAGTTAAATAGTAATACCTATGATAAGGACAAGGGTACATTCCAAGAGATTTGATAAATTCGGGATCCCAAGGAAGTTCTGGTATGTTTTTCATTGATAAAGACTTACCACCTGCAAAACTATCTATTAATTTTTCTGTTATATCTTCTCCATCTAAGTAAATGTGTGTACCCCATACTAAATGATTAAGCCCTGCAAAATCTATATACACTCTTTTTGAATCAACCTCAAGCATTTTTGCAACACCGTGTACCATACCTATAGGTACATTACATAATCCGATCGCTTTTACGTTTGTATGCTTTAAAATCGTTTCTGTTATTACACCTGCAGGATTTGTAAAATTGATAAGCCACGCATTTGGTGCAAGTTCTTCTATGTCTTTGCATACATCTAGTATAACTGGTATTGTTCTCTGTGCTTTTGCAAAACCACCGGGTCCAGTTGTTTCTTGTCCTATAACATCATACTTTAAAGGAATTTTTTCATCTCTAATTCTCGCATCTATTCCTCCTACTCTGAATTGAGTAACAACAAAATCTGCATCTTTTATGGCTTCACGTCTGTCTAAAGTCAGATGAATGTTTATACCAACCCCAGCTTTTTCTACCATTCTTTTTGCAAGACCGCCAACAATCTCAAGTTTTTCTTTGCCTTCTTCTATGTCCATTAAATAAATATCTCTTACGGGTAATTCTTCATATCTTTTGATAAACCCTTCAATAAGCTCAGGGGTATAACTAGAACCACCCCCTATAACTGCAATTTTTAAATCTTTTTTAGACATTATAAGTAGCCCCCTTTGTTTGATAAATAATTTTATAGAGCTCAATCATTTCAGTTATCAACTCTTTCGCAAGGATAGCATTCATGAGATGATCCTCAGCATGAACTAAAAGCAAAGTTATCTCTTGTTTTTCTCCTGCCGCTTCCTTGTGTATCATATCTGTTTGTACGTGATGAGCTTCTAAAAGCTCTTCACTCGCTTTTTCTAAACATTTTTCTGCTTCTTCAAAATTGCCTTCTCTTGCGTATTTCAATGCTTCAAAAGAATTACTCCGTGCATTCCCTGCATGAGATATAATGGTAAATACAATCTGTTCCAAATCCATTTTGATGCCTCCCGTCTTTTATTTATTCTTTAGTGCCTCTATTGCTAAATCTAATGTTTTAGCTCCATCCACCATTCCATATATATGAGGCGGAATTACTCTGTAAACCTTATTTTTTTCTTTTGTAAGCTCTGCAACGTATTTCTCTTTATATCTTATCTGGGGTCCCAAAAGAACTACATCGTAGTCATCAATAACTTTTTCTAAATTATCTGCTGCTTCTGCATTAATGTACAAATCCTTTATTCCTCTTTTTTCCCCTTCTTTTTTCATCTTTTCTACTAACAAACTTGTTGACATTCCTGCGCCACAAATTAACAAAATTCTCATGATATATTCCCCTCCTTATAAAATTTTACAAATTACCTGAAAATTGAGTAATTTACTAGTGTTATATTATTTTCTTTAACAAATTGAATCACATCTGGATCGGTTAATATTTTTCTTTCTATTTCTCTTTTAGTATTATAAGAAGAAACTCTCATTAATTCATCATCTACATAAGCAGGGTGAGTCATTATTTCTGTTATTCCATTCTCTAGTTTTTTTAAAATAAACAAAAGATTTTCCTTTTCTACTCCTTCATCATAAAAGGTATAAACAAAATTATCAATTGTTTTCACACCTGATTTTAATATAACTTCTTTATCCAAGGGAGTTGCACGTACAGGCAAATTATACTTTATAGCCATATCTATAAATATTTCTATCACTTTAGGGTGACTTTGCACACCATGATGGCTATCCATATGGGTTATAGGAACCCCTAAAGAAAATGCCTTTTTAATTTGCTCCTCTATCTCTATTTTTATCTGATCAATATCTGCTTCATTTAAAGAATGGGAAAAACCTTTTTTAAAATATCCTTTTTCATCCACTAGGGTACTTACCTTATAAGGACTATTCAAAGGTTTACCAGCATCTAATGTAATGTGTATCCCAAATCCCAAATCAGGACATATCTCTTTTATTTGAGAAGCCTCATCAGCATAAGGCATGTTACACATTATAGAAGTACTTCTTAAAATGCCATTTTTGTAGCTTTCAACAATCCCCTTATTTACACCTTTTGTAAGACCAAAATCATCTCCATTTACAATAAGATACTTCACTTTCCTCACTCCTTTAAGGATCCATATCCTGGAGGAAATTCTCTCCAGGATATGGTATTATATTTACGCCTTCCCTCTATTATCTTTTATTTTCTCTTAATATCTTAGTTTTTCTTTAATTTTCTCATCACAACAAGAGCATCTCATGGCTTATATTACCATTTCTTACTTATCTAACCATTAAATGGGTAAGCTTAATAAACCTCATATCCTATTTCCATATTATGGCGGGATAGCTCCACTTATCTCATGGGGTTTACCCTCCCATGTCTCACTGGATCTTAGTCCTTAATTCCTTCGTTCTACCTGCCATGAGGTGGATGTCATTTCTGCTCCATTGCAGGGTCTTTGCCCGTATGGTGATTATTTTTATGACAATTCCCGCTCTTGTTGTCAATATCCCATCTCTTGATTGGTTGTTTTTGTCTTATTCCTTCTTTTACCTTTTATGTCACATCGTTCACACTTTCGCTTTTCATAAAAATCAATTTCTTCTTAAGGGTCAGCTCTTTAGATGTGACTAAGTTAAAGCTGAAGAGAAGATGATTAACCCTTAATTGATTTGATAGTATGTTGGCACTTTTTATGCAGCTTCCTGTAAGCCTGGCCTCTTTATGTCCTTCATCATCTTGATTGGGTCATATTTTACTCCTTTCTTTAATATGACATAAAATATCCTTATCAGTTTGTTGCACAATACTATTAGTGATTGCTTCTTTTTTAGCGGGTTTTGCGCTCTGGTGGTGTAATATTTGTGTAGTTCACGAAATTCTTCGTTTTTTGCGACCAAGGCCATTACTGCATTAAATAGCACACTCCTCAATCGCTTCCTCCCTCTTTTACTTATTGTCGTTTCTCCTTTATGCTTACCAGAGCTATTTTCTATTAGGTTTAATCCCCCTAGTTTTTGTATCTGTTTTGGATGTTCATATTTTTCAATATCTCCTACTTCTGCAATAAAACCTGCTACTGTGTTTACTCCTATCCCTTTGATTTCTAGTAGTTCTTTAACCCCTGGTATCTCAACTATTAATTCTTCCATCTTCTTCTCTATTTCTTCAATTTGTTTTTTTAAAAATTCGTATTGTTCAATGAGAGTCTTTATCTCGTATTCCGCCATCTTTATGCCCTGCTTCTTCCCTATGCTCTCCTTAGCAGTTTCTATCAGCTTTATAGCCCTTTTTTCTCCTACCCCTCTTTGTACTTCTTTCTTCCATATCGATATTATTTCTTCAGCACTCTTTTTTGCTATCTTCTCAGGCGTTGGAAATTCTCTTAATGTGATAAGTGCTGCTTTCCCTTCCCAGTCTGAAAATACGGTGTTAAACTCTGGAAAGTATATGTCCAACCATCTTGTTATTTGATTTTTTGTCATCCCTATTTGTTTGTTCAACCTCTCTTTTATGTCCATCGCTACCCTTAATTCCGCATATACTCCTTCAGGTATTATCGGCTCTACATATCTCCCGTCTTTTACTAGCATTGCTATTGTTTTTGGGTCTTTCTTATCGCTTTTTGTGGGAGAATTGTCATCTAATTCTTTGCTCATCTTTACATGAAATGGATTAACCAATACTACCTTTATGTTATTGTCTTTAAGGTATTGGGCAAAACACAGCCAATATTGCCCTGTCGGTTCTATCCCTACTATTAGTTTGTTTTTCTTATGTCTCTCCATCAAGTCTTTTGCCCAGTTAAGAAATTTTGTCATACCTTCTCTATTGTTTTCAAATCTCAGGTATTTCCCATATTCTACTCCTCTGTAGTCAAATGCTCTGGCATAATGGCTTTCTTTTGCTATGTCTACTCCCGCAATTAATGTGTCTCCCGTTACTTGCAAAATCTTTTCATTTTGTTTATACTTCATTTTAGGTACCTCCTGTTTATTTTGATAATTCGAGGTAAGTTCTTAAACTTACACTCTGTATTTTATCAGGAGGTACTTATTTTTTCAAAGTCCATTCTCCCTTATTTTTTATTCATTACAGGAATGCTCCATTTACAATAAGATACTTCACTTTCCTCACTCCTTTAAGGATCCATATCCTGGAGGAAATTCTCTCCAGGATATGGTATTATATTTACGCCTTTGTCTGTGCTACTTCCTCTTCTTCTTTCTTTAACTGCTGTTCTTCCTCATATTTTTTATTATCCCAGAGCTTTAAGAAAGGATAGTAAATTGCCCCTGCTACTGCAAAGTTAATAATCTGTAAAATTATAGCTTTCCAATCACCTGTAGTTAAAAATCCGCTAATCAACACAGGTGTTGTCCATGGAATCAAAGCATAAGGTCGAGCCACAAGATTTAATGCCATCGCAAAATAAGTTATAAGAGCCGCTGCAATAGGAGCTAAAATAAATGGTATAATCATAACGGGATTCATCACTATTGGCATGCCAAAAGTAATAGGTTCGTTTATGTTAAATATACCCGGCCCAATAGCAGCTTTTCCAACAGCTTTTAGCTGCTCCGATTTTGTTGCAAATAACAAAAGTAAAGCTAGTGCTAATGTTGTTCCGGAACCACCTATATAAATGAAGATATCAAAAAACTGTTGTGTTACGATGTGAGGTAAAATTTTTTCTCCCGCAATTTTAGCAGCTGCATTTTCTTGTGTAAAAGTCAGCCATATCGGTCCCAAAATTCCTCCTACTAAAGCTGCTCCGTGGATACCTACACTCCATAAGAACTGAATAGCTAAGATTGCTAATATTACTGCAGGAAGTGTAGAACCCAATTTCATAAGAGGAACAGCAATTAATTTATTAATAGCTTCAGGGATTGTTAAATGAACAGTTTTAATTAATATCATGTGTATAATCCAAATAGATGTAATAATTACAGCACCAGGAATTAATGCTGCAAAAGCTCTACCTACAGAAGGTGGAACCCCTTCTGGCATACGAATAATTAAATTTTTTTCTATAAATTTTCTTTGTACTTCTACCGTAAAAATTGCAAGAATCATTGCAACAAATAATCCTTGGCTCCCCATCCAATTCAAAGGAATATTGCCATCCTGAGTTAAGGGTATCGATAACATAAATGTCGATAGACTTAACACTCCAGAAGCAACAGGATCTATTCTATAAGTTCCAGCTAGAGAATAAGCTATTGTAAAAGATGCAACCATAGCAATTATTCCAAATGTTGCATTGACTATTTTTAATAAATCGTTCACATAGGGTTTAATTAAAGCTTCAAGAGCAGGTACAGGTGGAAAAGCTATAATCAAGAAAAACGAACCAATGAGAAGTAATGGCATTGTAGCAACTATTCCATCACGAATAGATTTTAAATGCCTTTGCTCAGCAAGTCTTCCTGCTACAGGCATAAAATACCTGTCAAGAAAATTAATGAACGTATCCATTAGATCAACTCCCCTTCAAAATATTTTGCAACGTATATTTACGCAAATTTTATGCCAACTAGCTCTCGAATTTAAAATACAGCTTCTTTTCTGCCTCTTATTTTTATCTTTCTTGTTCTGTTTTAATGTGTATCCTATAAAAACGTCTTCAATACACATATGTGTATTAAATTGAATAGATAATTTTCATTATATTTACACATTCTTCATCAGAAATACTAATATCACATCCTTCTTCTAAAATCTTGACTGTTTTTCTTATGGTTTCAAATTCTTTTGGATAATCTCTAATGTATTGTTGTGTATTTTTCACATGTGTCAACTCTTTGCCCTCAATAATGCGCTCAATTACACAGGCAATATGAAGAATCAAACCTATTGTAATATCCTCATTCAGTTTTACACCTTTTGCTATTAAAGTAGAATAAAACTGTTTAAATGAAGAGATATACTTTTCAGCATCTATTCTCACATTTTCTCTTATGACTTCTCTCATATTGTCAATCAAACCCACATTAGATACGGCTTCTATTGCGTTTTTCAATACAGATAACTTGTTTTTATCAAATACATCAGATGTAGAAATGTACAAAATGGACTCATCTTCTGGATTTATAGCGCTTACCACCGCCAAAACATTTTTCTCCTCTTTTATATTAAGAAGCTTCCTTTTAAATTCTTTTTTACTTTCAATTTCCATCGGGATGATATCTATATCCTTCTCTTTTAAATTGAGCTCTTTTTCCAGTATTGATTTAAGTTTAACTGCCGTACCTTCCCCTGTTATACAAGCAGTTATGATTACATTTTTCTTGAGAGGATTTTCAAATTTAACACTTTCTCTATAAATCCGCCCTACATAGGGGCTTAAATTGACAACTGCATCATATACTTCATCTAAAGATGAATTGAGCAAAGCTTTTCTTGCTGCTTCTAGTACCATAGGAGTAGAAACCATTTCAACAGTCTTTACTGGAATACCTGTTCTCTCGTATATCATATCGCCGAAAAATACTAGTGAACCCATATCAACAAGAAGCAATACCCCTTTGCCTTTATTAACCTTTTTAACGATATTTACCAAATTGTTCAATGCAATTTCTGGTTTTTGGTCAAGAGGCATATTATATCCAATTACATAATTTTCACCCAAAAGCCTGTTAGCTACCTCTGCAATAGAAGTAGCAGCTGCTTCTCCGTGCATAGCAACAATAATGCCTACTCTTTCATCTTTTTCTTCCGTTCCTTCTTCAAGACAAAGAAACATTGTAATAAAACCTACTTCATCTTCAGGCACAACTATGTTGAATTCTCTTTGAATTTCTTCTTTTAATACTTTAGCTATTTCAAACTCCTTTGGATAAACCTTCTTTATATGTTCTAACTGATGGTTTACAATATCTTTACCTTCTAGTATCCTTTCAATAGAACTTGCGACATGCATAGAAAGCCCGTACAAAGTTTTATCGCTAAATTCTTTTTGCAATTTTTTGCTGGCATAGTTTAAGAAATCTTGTACTAAGCTAACTACCTTTTTGTCTACTACCTTGTATAGCTCCTCTAAGTTGCTTTTGTCTAAATTTAAAAGATACTTTTTTAAGTAGGTGTCAATATCAATACTCATGATAAGTTTGATATCCTCTTCACTTAAACCCTTTTGCTCGAGTATTTTTCTTTTTTCTTCTAAAGCTTCATAAAAATTGAAAATTTGAGTGTTTCTTTGAACGATCGGTATCATATCATCAACAGAAAACCTTATTATTTCTCCTGTAATAAATTTATCAATCTCTTCTCTTTTTTCCTTATACTTTAAAAGACCTTTTCTTACATATTCAGGCAAATCCTCCGTATGGACACATACATTTTCATCCCTTTTCATCATGTATCCCAGATACGCTTTAGCTATTGCAAGCTTTATGTCACTCTTTAACTGCCCTACATTATTGGGGCAATCATAAAGTAACAAGGCCTTTAAGGCGTTAGATGTAATCATTACATCTGTTTTAATAATAGCAGCTTCAGCTTTGAAGAAATTTTTAATAAGTTCAAACCTTTCTTCATACGTTCTCTCCGCCAAACTTGGAAGTTTAATTACCATTGGAATTCGCCTTATAAAAGTTTTAAGAAGAGCAGATTCAATATCTTCCGTGGTAGCACATATTATCAGAACATTTGCTTTATGCTCTACATCAGATTCGCCAAGTCTTCTGTACAATCCTTTGTCAATAAGATAAAAAAGCATTTCCTGACCCTCTGGTGGCAATCTGTGAACTTCATCCAAAAATAAAATTCCACCATCAGCTTTCTCCACAAGGCCAACTTTATCACTATCTGCACCAGTATAAGCTCCCTTTTTTACTCCAAACAAATGAGCCATCAAAAGCTGAGGATTACTGGCATAATCGGCACAGTTAAAAGTCACAAAAGGAGCATTTTTCTTTATACGCCCAATTTCTTTCGCGAAGTTGTACATAACTTCTGCAAACATAGACTTACCCGTTCCAGTTTCTCCAAGCAAAAGAGTATGGAGTCCATGAGGAGGATAAATTATAGCAGCTTTGGCTTGCTGTACAGCATTTTTAAGGCTTAACTCAGCGCCTATTATTTCGCTAAAAGCATCTTTTGTCCTCAAAGGATTAACGTTAGAAGTAATGCTCAGCTCTTTAACTTTGTATAATACTGGTTTACCTTCGATTTTTGTCAACTTCCCTTCCCTAACAAGGGTATTTAAATCACTTGAAGCATTGCTTCTTTGAATTTTTAAAGCTTGGGCTACTTCTATGGCAGAAACACCTGTTACTTCTCCCTTTTCTTTAAATTGCCTTTCGCAAGCTTCTTGAACGTAATTATAAACTTTGTTAATTCTTTTCATAAACGTTCCCCTCTTTTCTCTTTCATTTTATCATAAAACACAAAAATAATACACATTAAAACTCTTATTCTAACAAAAATTTAAGAGCAAAATTCGCCCTTTATATCATCTTCACATAAATGTGACCAAGTATATCTCCTGCTAAATCTATTCTGTCAGCGCAATTGCTAAGATGCCTGAAAATTTCCCTCATTTTAAGTATATACTTTATGTCATCTCCTTCAAAAAGCTTTGCCAAATTCTTTCTGTAAAGATTTTCTACTCTGTTCTCGTATTTTTTTGCTTGCAGCGCTTGCCTCATTCCTTCCTTTCTGTCTTTGTTTAAATTGCATACAGATTCATGTATAAGCTCAGTGCTAATTCGTATAACTTCTACAATCTCTCTCAGCTCCGGTGTAGGTTCAAGTTCATATATCTCCATCTCCTCTACTGTACTATCTGAATAGTCCAGTATATCATCAATAGCCTTAGAAAGGTTAAAAATATCTTCCCTGTCAAAAGGAGTTATAAAAGTCCTGTCAAGCTCTTTTATAAGTTCCTCTCTTTTCCTATCCGCAAGCTTTTCAAGTCTTGTAACTTCTTTGCCGTCTTCTTCACTCCCTGTAAACATATACCTTTCTAAAGCTGTTACTCCCTGCAGTGTAAGTTTAGACTGCTCCTGCAACAGTTTGTAGAAATCAACACTTTCAGTAAAAAGCCATTTAAATACATTCACCTTCATCACCTCTTACAATAATTTAGCAACCATATAAATGATGGAAGAAAATATAAAAGAAGCTGGTATTGTGGTAATCCAGGCGGCAAATATGGCTTTTGCAAACTGCCATCTTACTGCGCTAGGCCTCTCCCTTGCTCCAACGCCCAAAATGGAAGAGTTCACAAGCTGTGTGCCACTTATAGGCGCTCCAACCAAAGTAGCAGCAGTCACTACCAAAAGAGATGAAAGCTGAGCATTAAAAGAGTGAAAAGGTCTTACTCTGTATATCCTTCCGCCCACACTTTTTATCATTCTAAATCCACCAAATAAAAGACCAAAGGATATCATAAAAGCTGCTATATATTTTATAAAAAAGGGAACTTCAAAATTATGAGTGTTTCCCTTTATCATCATTAAAATTACAATCAAACCCATTCCTTTTTGAGCATCGTTTGCACTTTGCCCTATATTCAATAAAAACATCGTACCGTATTGAAGTTTTTTAAGAAAACTATTCACAGAAGGTTGCGCATTTTTCAATAATTTCCAGAAAATTAATGTAATTATATATCCAGCAGCAAAGCCTATTACAGGAGAAAAAAATAGAGGTATTATAACTTTTGTCATTATTCCGTAAAAATTGATAGAATGAAAACCGTACTCTATTGCAAAAGGCCCCAATATACCTCCAATTAAAGCATGCGAAGAGCTAGAAGGAATAGCATAGTACCATGTTATAAAATTCCACAAAGCAGCTCCCAAGATACCAGAAAGTATCAACAATGATATATTTTCACCGCTGTTAAGAAGGTAAGAATATTTTATAATATCCTTTGCAATAGTAGTGCTAACTGCCGTGGTAACAATCAAAGGTCCTAAAAACTGAGCAACAGAAGCTATAATTAAAGCTTTTTTCGCCTCTATAGACCTTGAACATACGATGGTAGCTATTAAATTTCCCTCGTCATGAAAGCCTGTAATAAAGATGTATAAAAATATTACTGCAATTGTAAGCGTGTAAAGAGCCATATTTTTCACCTCAAGTCTTTAGTATTATAACAGATTTGAGGTTTTTAATTATATTACAATTATAACTGTATCCCAGATTTTCTTCAATATCTCATCTGTTTTATAACACATAAATAAATTTTTGCTGAACAAAATAAATATGAAAATAAAAATTTAGGAGTGATGTCTATGGGAAAAGAAGAAAGATATACAAAAAAGCCAAAGCCTGATGATAGGTCAGACAATGTGGAAAAGCTTCAAGAAATGATACACAATACAATAGAAAATTATAGAGAAGCAGAAGATTATCTGAAACTACACGCAGAAGAGCTTTCACCTGAAGAAATAGAGAGGATAAAAGAAAAAAATAGAAACAGGCTTATAAGCATACAGAACATGCGTCAGGAAATAATTGACGAGGTCCATGACAGAGAAAGAAGGTAATAAAGAAGGTAATAAAGTATAAAGAGGCGTTCTACGCCTCTTTATACAGTTTATTCAATTGTACAGCAATTTTGGCTCCAACTCTGGCATTATTCTTAACAAGTTCAATATTTGCTTTTAAACTTTTACCCTCTGTCAGGTCCTTTATCTTTTCCAACAAAAATGGCGTAAGGGCTTTACCCCTTATTCCTCGTCTGTCTGCTTCAAAAATAGCCTCTTCTATGGCTTTTTCAATATAAGCTCTGTCTAGGGCATATTCTTCAGGAATGGGATTGGCTATTAAAATCCCTCCTTTAAGTCCCAAATCCCATTTAGTTTTTATAACCTTTGCGGCTTCTACTTCATCTTCCACTCTGTAGTCCACTTTGAGCCCGCTCTCTCTTGTGTAAAAAGCAGGAAATTCCTCTGTTCTAAATCCAATTACAGGAACACCAAAGGTTTCAAGATATTCTAAAGTACGAGGTAAATCAAGTATAGCTTTTGCTCCTGCACATACAACTGCTACATTTGTATTTGCAAGTTCTTGCAAATCGGCAGATATATCGAAAGTCTCTTCTGCCCCTCTGTGTACTCCTCCTATTCCTCCTGTCACAAATACCTTTATACCTGCAAGGTTTGCACAAATCATCGTGGCAGAAACAGTAGTAGCAGCGTTTAACCCTTTTGCTAAGACCACAGGCAAATCTCTTTTGCTGGCTTTTAATATTTCTTTTGATGTACCCATAAACTCCAGTTCCTCTTCATTTAGACCTATTTTTATTTTTCCTCCTATAATTGCAATTGTAGCAGGTACAGCGCCATTTTCCCTTACAATTTCTTCTAAGGCTCTGGCAGTTTCAATATTTTGTGGGTAGGGCATACCGTGGGATATTATCGTAGATTCTAAAGCCACAACTGGCCTTCTTTCCTCTAAGGCACTTTTTACTTCTTCTGACAAATCGATAAATCTATTCATTTTTCAAATCTCCTTTACTATATTTTTTAACTGATTTTCATTTAAAAACGGATTAACTGTATAAGGTGAGGATATAGTAAGGGAAGCTGCAGCAAGTCCCAGCTTTGCTGATACTTCAAGAGAATAACCATTGAAAATGCCATAAACCAAGCCTGCCGTCAGCGCATCCCCTGCGCCCGTGGCATCCACAATTTCAGTTTGGTAAGGCTCTATGAATTTTTCTAATTCTTCTGAAGAAACATATACGCCTCTCTCCCCCAAAGTTACTATGACGTTTTTAATTCCTTTATCTCTCAAATATTTAACAGCTTTTTTCATATCCTCATCATCTAGTATTTTTATCTCTGTTATAGATTCCAATTCTTCTTTATTTGGAGTGATATAATCAATCTTGTCTAACACATTTTTTAATTTTTTCGCCTTGTCTATTGAGACAGGTTCTACTACCACAGGAATGTTATTGTTGTAACAAAGTTCTGTAATGTATCTAATGCTCTCCTCAGGAATATTGGCATCAAAAACTACAATCTCGCTATTTTTTATAACCTCTGTCTTGGACTCAAGATACTGTATATTTAATTCTTCTAAAATGTCCATACCTGAAAGGGCTATGTCCATATCGCCAATTGCATTTAAAATAGCGAGGTATATGCCTGTTCGCCTGGTATTTGAAATCACCACCTGTTCTACATTAACTCCTGCCTGCCTTGTCTCCTCTAAAAGCCTTCTTCCTTCATCATCATTGCCAACAACGCTTAAAAAAGTCACAGGAACATTGAGTTGTGCGAGATTATGAGCAATATTTCGCCCCACTCCACCAGGTGCTATGTTTATGTGGCCTGGATTTGATGTGTGCTGCCTTAATTCCTTATAGGGTTTCCCTTTTATATCTATGTTTGCACCTCCAATTACTGTAACTCCTTTTAAATCCCTTACTACATAGCCCCTACCCAGTATAAACCCCTTTTTCATTAGGTTAGCTATGTGCCCTGCAACAGCTGACCGGCTTATTCCCAGCATCTTCGCCAGCTCTTCCTGAGAAATCATGGGATTTTTCTTGATTAATCTTAGTATCTCTTTTTCTCTTTGTGTTAATGCCACATTCACACACTCCCAAACAATTATTTGTTTATCAAACATTTGCAAGTATATTATAGCATAAAAATAAAAGACCGTCTATAAACGATAAAGTCATTTTATTCTTTTTAATATTTCATGTCTTAAATTTTCAAGTATTTCAAAGGCTTCCTCCGCTTCCTTAGTCGTTCTCGAAGTTTCGAAATCAACAGGATACCTTGGGGTTGAGTCTACCATATATAACCTTCCCTTCCTTTACTATATTTGCAGTAAATGATTTATCGTCTTTCATTGCCTCTTTTAGTTCTTCACTCGTACACGTCAAAATATCAATAGGAACTTCCACAAATCCAAGCAACTTTCTTAATTTTATACGCCGTTGAGTATTATTTAATCCTTCCTCTTCATCCCACACAATTAATAAATCAATATCAGAATTTTCATGATTCTTGCCTTTTGCCAGTGAACCAAAAAGTATAATAGCTTTGGGATCAATAGTTTCAACTAATTTCTTTACTATGCTATCAATTACAGCCTCAGCTTTCACCAAATTACTCACCTCCACACTAAATTATACCAAAAACTAAAGCAGGGGCAAGCCCTGCCTTAGTTTACCACAATATTTACAAGTCTATTTTTTACAATTATCACTTTCTTTATTTCTTTGCCATCCAGGTAAGATTTCACTCTCTCATCAGAAAGAGCAATCTGCTTCAACTCTTCATCCGTCGCATTTGAAGGCACTTGAGCCTTGCTTCTAACCTTTCCGTTTACCTGAATAGCAATTTCTATCATGTCTCTTTCAAGGGCTTTTTCGTCCCACTCAGGCCACTTCTGATTGAAAACAGAATATTCATACCCCAGTCTTTCCCACATCTCTTCAGAGAAATGGGGCGCAAAGGGCGCCAGGATTTTTACAAAATCTCTTACCACATCTTCATAAAATTTCATGTTCTTTACTTCAACCTCATTTTCATATTTGTACAAAGCATTTACAAGTTCCATTATTCTCGCTATAGCAGTGTTGAACTCAAATTTATCGGCATCCAATGTCACGTGTTTTATAGTGTAATGTCTCACATAGTTCAATTCTTTTTCCGCATCTTCCATTTCTTCTTTTGTCTTCCCTGGATTTTGTCTGGTCTCAATAAATTTTTCTATAAACCTCTCCACCCTATTGACAAATCTAGCAATAGCCTTTATTCCTTCATCGCTCCATGGTCCGCCCTCTGAGTAAGAGAAGCCAAACATTAGATACAGCCTAAATACATCTGAACCGTACTGTTTAATATAGTCATCCGGCGAAATAACATTCCCTCTTGATTTGCTCATTCTGCTGCCATCCGGCCCTAAAATCGTCCCCTGATGCACAAGTGAAAGGAAAGGTTCATCAAAATTAAGGTATCCCAGATCTCTTAAAACTTTCGTTATAAACCTCGAATACAAAAGGTGCATAGTGGCGTGCTCTGCTCCACCTACATATTTATCTACTGGAAGCATTTTGTTTATCCACTCTTTATTAAAAGGCTCTTTATCGTTTTTATTGTCAGGGTATCTCAAGTAATACCAAGAAGAATCTACAAAAGTATCAAGAGTATCAGGATCTCTTAAAGCCGGACCTCCGCACTTAGGGCAGGTGACATTCATAAAACCTGCATGCTTTTTAAGAGGAGATTCTCCTGTTGGCTCAAACTCAACATCATATGGCAAAAGTACAGGTAAATCCTCTTCTGGCACAGGCACTATTCCACAGCGTTCGCAGTGGATTATAGGAATGGGAGCTCCCCAGTACCTCTGTCTGGACACAAGCCAGTCCCTCATCCTATAATTTACTTTAAACTCTGCTTTCCCTTCTGCTTTCAACTTTTCGACTATTTTGACTCGCGCTTCCTCAGATGTCATCCCCGTAAATTCTTCGCTATTTACTAAAATTCCATATTCCACAAAAGGCAAACTGTCGTCTACATCTCCAACTCCTTTTATAACTCTTTTTATAGGCAGATTGTATTTTGTCGCAAATTCATAGTCTCTTTCATCATGACCAGGAACTCCCATAACACATCCAGTACCGTAAGTTACAAGCACATAATCCGCTATCCAAATAGGGAGTTTTTCACCTGTCAGCGGATGAATCGCGTACGCTCCTGTAAACACTCCTGTCTTTTCCTTTTCTGTTGAAAGCCTCTCAATCTCACTCTGCTTTTTGGCATACTCTTTGTATTCTTCCACAGCCTCTTTATATTCCTCTGTAGTAATCAAATCCACCAATTCATGCTCAGGAGCCAATACCACATAAGTTGCTCCAAACAGCGTATCTGCCCTTGTGGTAAAAACTCTAAAAGACAAGTCTTTCCCATCAATTTTAAACTCTATCTCTGCGCCCTCAGATTTTCCAATCCAGTTCCTCTGCATCATTTTAGTTTTTTCAGGCCAATCAAGATCATCTAATTTTTCTAAAAGTTCTTCCGCATAGGCAGTTATTTTGAAAAACCACTGAGTAAGCTCTTTCTTTGTAACTTCAGTTCCGCACCTTTCGCATTTCCCATCAATTACCTGTTCGTTTGCAAGAACAGTCTGGCAGCTGGGACACCAGTTTACAGGCGCTTTCTTTCTGTAGGCAAGACCTGCTTCATAAAGTTTTAAGAAAATCCACTGAGTCCATTTATAGTACTCTGGCAGACAGGTTATAATCTCATAGTCCCAGTCAAAAGTGACTCCCATTTCTCTGAGTTGTCTTTCCATGGTCCTTATGTTTTCCATTGTCGAGTCATAAGGGTGTATGCCTGTCTTTATGGCATAATTTTCAGCAGGAAGGCCAAAGGCGTCAAACCCCATAGGGTGGAATACTTCATAGCCCTGCATCCTCTTCATTCTTGCCCATGAATCTGTAGGACCGTAATTATACCAGTGACCTATGTGCAATTTTGCCCCTGAAGGGTACGGAAACATCTCTAAACAATAAAGCTTTTTGTCCACATTTTCAGGATTAAACTTGTAAAGTTTTGTCTCTTCCCAGATTTTCTGCCATTTCCTATCAATCTCCACTGAATACGCCATATCCTCCACCTCTACTTTTTAATTTTTCCATTAAAAAAAGCCTTTCATCTCAAAGAGACGAAAGACCCACATCTTCCGCGGTACCACTCTTTTTGGCGCAAAAGCGCCCTCTCAAAGCCTGTAACGGCGGCAAGCCGTGCGCACCTACTTATTTCAGTGCGCCTGCTCTGCGGCGAGTTTCAGCAAGTCAGGCTGCCGTTTCGCACCTGCCAACGACTCTCTGAAAGCCCTCATTGCCTACTGCTCCGCTTCATCGCATTTACAAATTGATTTGTACATTATTTTATTATAAAACTAAAATAAATGCAAGGGTATTGTTACCTTTTGTGTAGATTTTCGTCTATAAAGGTGGGAGGAGTCAATAAAGGAGAGAAGGGAGGCCAAATTTGTGCCAGAAAGCTTTATTGAATTTTATGAGAAAAACTTTGACGATGTGTACCGGTACGTATATTTTAAAGTTGGCAACAAATGGGATGCAGATGACATTGTAAGTGAAACTTTTCAAAAAGCCTTTGAAAAGTACAATACAGTAAAATCAAACTCAAAGGCATGGATTTTTTCTATAGCCCGAAATACTGTGACAGACTATTACAGAATGAGGAAAAACCTAGTATCAGAAGAACTCATTATGGAGCATTTTTATCCTGATGTATTTGAAGACAAATTGGAAAGGGAAGTAGAATTAGATTGTTTGAAAAAGTCCCTTTATTCCCTTTCAAAAGAAGAAATAGAAATTGTAAATTTAAAATACTTTGCAAACATGACACACAGAGAAATTTCTCAATTAATTGAAAAAACAGAAGAAGCGGTAAAAGCGCAGGCTTATAGAATAATTCAAAAATTGAAAAATCTTGTAATAAAATGTTTGGAGGGATGAAAATGGACGAAAAGAGAATAGAGGAAAATCTCAATAGGCTAAAAGAACTAATTCCTGTAAATTACCAGCTCAAAGAATCTCTTAAAAAAAGATTTAAAAGAAACAGATGGAAAAAGATAGGTGTAGCAATCATAGCAGCTGCTGCAATACTTTTAATGGTGTTTTCTTTCGGCATCAAGAACTTGCAAGATAATTTAATAACAAAAGTAAATGCAGAAGAATTAAAAATTATAAATCAAATATCTTTTATAAGTTTAGGAAATATAAATGCTGGAAAAATAGCAGAATATAATGGGACTATATATATACCCTTATATGACAAAGGTATATACAAGTACGATAATAAAGGCTTTAAAAAAATAATAGATAAAACTTCCGGTGAAGTTGGCATTTCACCAGATGGAACAAAATTAGTATTCACAACAAGAACATCTGATGGTAAAAACGCAATTTACATTAAAGATTTAAAGACTGGAAAAGAAACTAAAATAATCGAAAGCAAAGATAGAGATACTTATTATAGCGACCCAGGTTTTTCACCAGATGGGAATAAAGTAATTTACACTGAACAAATAATTGTTCCAAGAGAAACCCATGGTTTTGAGGTAAAAGAAAGTAATATTAATGCAATAGATTTAAAAAGCTTAAAAGTCACTAAATTAGCAGATGGAAGCTGTGGATCTTTTGTAAAAACTGAAGATGCCATAGTCTTTGAAAGGGATAATAAAATAATTTATAAAAACCTAAAAGACGGCAGCGAAAAAATAATTGATGAAGGCAAAAATCCTTCTGTATCTCCAAATGGTTACTATATAGCATATGAGAAATATGAACCTAAAAAAGAAAAAGTAGAGGATATGAATGTTACAGTAAGCATGAATAACATTTGGATAGCAGACGCCGCATCTTTCACAACCAAAAAACAAGTGACGCTAAATGTGCCAAAGCGCATACCCCCAGAAGTACTTAAAGAAAAAATACAAAACTACGTAACAAGCAGTTTATACACTTATTACTGGCCTGTATGGAGTAGTGATTCAAAAAGCATTTTCGTCCTGAAAAATCTAAACGAGGATATAAGAGGAAATACAATGCAACTTATGAAGATTGAGTTAAGTAGAGAAGAATTGACCCCCGAAGAAGTGGTAAAGAAATTCTTGCAAGCAATAATAGTAAGAGATGAAGATTTCGCAAGGGTACTAATGAAAAATCCTCCTCAGATGATGACAATGTCAAACCCTCATCCTGTAGCCTATGAAATATTAGGCTCAGGTACAGAAGACGGCAAACCTTATGTAGATGCGTCGTTAACCTATGGATATATTATGAACGGGTATTGCTCTGTAAATAAATCACGTTACTATTTGTCTCCTGATAGCAATGGCTATATAATTGACAGCATAAAAGATTTAGGAACTGTGGAGTTTATTGAAAAAAATGGAACCTTTTATAAAATAGAAAATAATGTTGAAACAAAGCTTTTTGACAGCGGAGAAATTCCAAAAGAAATTTTGCCAGACAATCTCAATACTCATTCCACTACTTTGACTTATAGTCCAAAAACTAATACCATATTTTTCACAATGCAAACTAATGATAGGTCTCAAAGCAGAATAATAAGCTATGATATATCTCACAGAGCATTTAAACTAATAGATTCTCTTGAAAATACAATTATACCAGATATTAAAGTAGATTCCAGTGGAAAATACCTTGCAGTACTCGCTTACAACGATACCTCACAACAGTCAAATACTTACGTGTACAATCTCAAAACAGGGGAAAGAGAAGATTTGAGGTCAAGATTTGAAGATACAAAAATAGAGGAAATATCGCCCCAGTTCTGGCAGCAAGATAAACTGATATTTCAAATTTCACTAAAAGAAGGATTTTTGTACTACGTATATGACCCTTATAAAGGGCAGGTTTTAATACCATAATTTTGAGGCAGGCTAAAAGGCCTGCCTTAGTTGATGTTGTTTTGTAAAAAATGTCCTGTACGTCAAAAAAGTCACTGTGAAACAGGATATTGCAACTGTCGATGCCAGCATAAAAGTAACCATTATCTGATATTTTACAGCCGTAATCGGATCTACTCCTCCTAATATAAGACCTGTCATCATGCCAGGAAGTTGAACAATACCTAATGTTTTCATGCTGTCCACTGTTGGCATCATTCCTGTCTTTATGCTCATCTTTATTACTTTTTGAGCAGCCTGCCTGGAAGTAGCTCCTAAAGCAAGGTAGGCCTCTATCTCTTCCTGCCTATTTTTTATCTCATCTTTTAATCTGGATACAGAAAGCCCGGAAGCCACCATAGAATTTCCTATTATCATACCAGATACAGGTATAACCTGTTGAGGCTCAAATTTGATGTTTCCAAACAGTATAAGAAGTGAAAGTGTTACAGCAGCGCTTACTGCAATGGAAAAAGTTACATAATAAAAAATTCCTGGAATCTCTTTCCCTCTCTTTGATGCATTGTGCCCAGCTACAAGTATCATAACCGCCACCATCGCCAAAGTAAAAAGAGCATTATTTGCTGAAAAGATATAGTGAAGTATATACCCCACAACCATAAGCTGGAAAACAGCCCTAGCCGTTCCTATTATTATCTCCTTTTCAATGCCAAGCTTTTGATAGTAAGAAATGAAAATCGCAACAAAAACAAGAGAAGAAGCAAAAATCAAAGAGCTAGTACTCACTTTATCATCTCCTTTAATTTTCCTTCCAAAAATAACTTTGAAACCTCGCTTACAGGATTTTCAAAAAATTCCCATGTTTTTCTCGCCTCTATTAGTTCTCCCTTGTAAAGAAACAAGGTATAATCTCCTATTCTCTTTGCCTGTTCCATGTTGTGGGTGACCAATATGACCATAATGCCCTCTCTATTAAGCCTTTTAATTAGTTCTTCTATTATGCTGGTAGAAGTAGGGTCAAGGGAAGAGGTAGGCTCGTCCAAAAGAAGTACTTCAGGAGAATTTGCAAGGGCTCTGGCAATGGAAACCCTTTGTGCTTCTCCTCCTGATAGATTGTTCACATCTTTAAAGAGGTAGTCTTTGCTCAATCCAACTGCTTCAAGGTAAAAAAGCGCATCTATGTTTTTCTCCCCTCTAAGAGAAGGCCCTAATTCAATATTTTCTTTTACCGTACCTTCAAATAGGAAAGGCCTTTGAAATACCATGCCAATTTTTCTTCGTAAGAGAATTACATCTATATTTTTGTATTCAACACCATTTATAAAAATAGCTCCTTCTGTAGGTTCAATTAATCTATTGATCAATTTAAGCATTGTAGATTTTCCTGCTCCAGACGGCCCTACTACAGTGTATATGCCATTTTTCTCGAATTTAAAATACACATTCTTTAAAATGTACTTTCCATCTCGAAAGTAATTTACATTTTTAAGCTCTATTTCCACAATACCACCTCCTTGTTGTAACAACTGTTACATTTAATTAAATTTTACCTCTTAGCCATAAAAAAATCAATCAAAAAATAAAAAGGGGGTTATCCCCTCATTTTCATATTACAGAATTTGAATATCTCCCACATCTATCTCCTGTCATAGCAATTATCTTTCCATTCGCCTTAATCTGTATTATTTCGCACTCATTGGGACAAGCTTTGCATATAAAGGTGGTGGTTTCAAATTTTTCTCCCGATACATCAAAACCTTTAAACTTGGTAGGTCTACCTGTCCTCTTTACCTCTTCTTTAGCAATCATCGCAATCCCTATAGCACCCATTATATCATAATGTTTAGGCACTATCACCTCATGACCTACCTCTTCTTCAAAAGCCTTCCTTATAGCAATATTCGCCGCAACTCCTCCCTGGAACACAAAAGCGGGTTTTAATTCTCTTCCTCTTACTAGATTATTCATATAATTCCTCACCAAGGCTTTTGACAGTCCTTTTAATATCTCTGCCTTACTAAAACCGTACTGCTGTTTTGATATCATATCCGATTCAGCAAAAACTGTACATCTTCCAGCAATGCGAACCTCTCTTTTCGCAGTAAGAGCAATCTCTCCAAATTCCTCAATCTTTATCCCAAGCCTTTGGGCCTGGTGATCCAAAAATGACCCTGTACCAGCAGCACAAACAGTATTCATAGCAAAATCAGCTATTGTGCCATCATTTATTATGATCAGTTTCGAATCTTGTCCCCCGATTTCAAAAATAGTGCTGACATCTGGGTGAAAATAAATTGTAGCAGTTGCATGGGCAGTAATTTCATTTTTAACCACATCAGCCCCTAAGACATAGCCGATTAGCTGTCTACCGCTTCCAGTAACACCTACTCCACCTATCTCTTTGTCAGGCAATTCATTGTGCAATTTCTTAAGCTCTTCCTTTACAATATCAATAGGCTGTCCTACATTTCTGACGTAGGACCTAAATAAAATATTGTTATCATTGTCAATAGCCACAACCTTAATGCTCACTGATCCTACATCAACACCAATGTACACCTTTTCCACTTTGTCCTACCTCACTATCCTTTTTTTACGTTTTTTTAACCTTATGACATCCAAAAAAGCTTCTATCCTAGTCAAAGTATTGGCAATAGCCATCTGTTCATCTATCGATAAAGTCAAGATTGGGTAATCATATTCTCTCTTTATCTTATTTATTGCGCTTTCAGTAATAAGTTCAGGAAGGCATCCAAAGGGCTTTAAGTGAATAACTCCGTCAAACCCTCTGTCCATAAAATCTATTATGGCACCAACAGATTGTTTGGCATGACCGCCAATTATTATTTCTATGTACTTTTCTCCTTTTTTCAAAATTTGATGCTCTTTTTCTTTGTAGGAAGGTAGAGGAATTAAATTAAAATCAATCCACTCTGAGATATAATGAGACCTCTCAACTTCCGCGCCGTATGTATTTAAGACTTCTTCTATATTGCCATTTATAGAAGGCTCCATTACAACATATATTTCTCCAACTATTCCAATTCTTATCTTCTCTTCCTCTGGCACTTCACACACCTTTATGCTGTTTAATCTTTCAATAGCTTCTTTTTCTACCCTTCTTACATCCTCAGAAGATTCTATTTTTCTGTATTCCTCCATTATCTCGTGCCATGCCCTTGTAAACTCTCCCCTGTTGCATTCATAAGCTCTCTTTACTTCAACTATTTTCTCTACTTTGTCCATAGATTTAGCCATATCATATACAATTTTTGCCACCTTTAAAACCTTTCCCCATGAATTCTTCCCTTTTATTTTCTTCACATTGTCCATAAAAGTCTTTATATCTTTCTTAGGCTCATCAAATATAATAAATTCAACATCATAACCCATATTTTTAAGTATTTTCTTTTGGGCCTCCCCGTAATAACCCGCTCTACAAGGTCCGTTTCCTCCTGATGTAACTATGGTATCTGCTCCCATTTCCAAAGCCTCAAGATATGTACCCAAAATGACCTTTAAAGGAAAACATGCAAATTCGGGACTGTATTTTACACCGTAGTCTACAGTCTTCTGAGAAGGCCGTGGAGGAGTTATTACTTCATGACCCAAAAGAGTAAACAGCTTTTCGTACATATAGGGGGAGCCCATGTAGGGAAAAGTAATTTTCATCCTACACCACGCCTTTCGCCTTTTCCTCGGCTTTATATTTTTTCATCCTTATCAAATCAGTAAAAGCCTCTACTCTCGTTATAACGTGACTCTCTCCAGTCTGCTCATCAATTCTTATTGTCATAAAAGGTTTTTTATTCTTTTCAGAATCTATCGTCAAAAAAGGTTCAAGAATAGAATCCGGTCCGCATCCAAAAGCAGTCAAATGAATAATTCCGTCAATATCATCTCTCTTCATAAATTCATAAGCCGTTCCTAATAGCATATTTGTAAATTCCCAAAACATGTTTTTCCCAAAATTTCTCAGGTTTTTGTAGATCACCTTTTCATCCATCATATCAAAAGTAACTACTTTTACATTAAGCCTTCTAAAGACACTAAATATGTCCATATTTACAAATCTATCGTACACATTGTACACATAACCTAAAAGCCCTATAGTTATATCACCATCGTATTTTTGAGGTTTATTACTTGTCAAAAGCTCATTTATATCGTACCCTTCCTTGTTTAACCTCCGAAACTTAAGCCATTCTTCTCTTGCCTTTGCTAAAGCTTTCTTTAAGTCCTTTTTACCAATTCCAAATTTTTCTATAAATATGGTATAATTGTGAAACTCAGAAATATCTAAAGTCTTTGAAACTATATGGTGAGTAAGAATCTTATCTTCAATTCTATCAAAAAGACCTTTTATCATATCGGGAAGACCCATGAATTTTGGACACATAAAAATTCCTTTTCTCAAACTTACAAAGCGGGGAACGTATATGTAATCTACTCCTTTTTCTAACAAATTAAGAACATGGCCTGTATAAACCTTCATAGGAAGGCATATTTCAGCCACAGCTTCCTTTACGCCAATATCCAATATGCTCTTTGAAGTATCGTCAGAAGTGACTACCTCAAAACCGAGACTTTCAAAAAGGGTTTTCCAGAAAGGGTAATAAAAATAATACATCAAAGCTTTAGGAATGCCAATTTTCATTAATCCTTCTCCTCTCCCAGCACCTTACTATACTATATATTTTACACCACATCAACTACTTTTCGCTATTCCTTTTACAAAAATTTCAATGCTTCTACGGACAAACTCATCATTGCTGAAGCCAATCAACTTTCTGCCGTAAGAAGCTTTCATTAGTATAAAGCCAAAATTTAACGATAAAAACGAAAAAGCCAGTAATTCAAAATCATCATTATTTAACATGCCCTTTTGATACATTATCTTAAAATATTCAATTAAAACATCCTTGAAACCTTTTGGAATCCTTATCAAGTACTCCTTTACCTCTTCAAAAATCTCTGGACTTCTCAAACCTATCATAATTTTAGCTTTATCTTCTGTAAAATTCTTGTGATACTCTTCAGCCAACATCAAAAGGTCTTCTTTTAAATCCCATTTACACTTCTCCAATATCTTTTTATCCATGGGTTTAAGTAGTTCCAGCTCTTTCAAAGCATAAAGGACTATATCTTTTTTACTTCTAAAACACCTAAAAATTGTAACTTCATTTACTCCTGCCTCTTCTGCAATATTTCTTGTAGTTGTAGACCTATACCCCTTTTCAGAAATTAGTTTTAAAGTAGATACAACTATCTTTTCCTTAACCGAATCACCCATCAAAACACCTCACAACATTTATGCAAGTAATTGCTTACAAAAATATTATAGCATATCTATATAAAAATAAAAATAAGCTAGCGCCACCTATTTTATTTTTTGACTTACTTTTATAATAAGCATCTTCTTTTGTTACATCATTCAAAACATATCCGCCTCTTGTAGCAAAAACTATCTCAAGTTCTGGGTTAAATCTTTTTATCTCTTCTCCAGTTCTCTTGCTACTTTCATCAAATATTCTTTAAAAAATTCCTCCTCATACAAAAGAAGGTCTATATCTACATTTTCTATTGTATCTGTATGCCAGTGATAATTTCCTAGCCTTCCCTTTTCATCTTTTGCAAGGAAGGCTATAGCATCAAAACCTGCTGCCATGACAGGTAAAGCGTCTGTCGGAAGGAGCAAGTTTTTCATTCTCTGCACTTTTCCGCTATACCCTTTTTGCATTTCCTCAGCTATATCAAGTAACATCTTTCCTGCCTTTTTATAAAAAATCATTCCCTCTCCTTCAAGATACGTAATCTTACCCGTTCCTAAATTGTCAAGAATTATAAATTGCGTATCTTTGGGAAGGCTTTTAGCATATCTTTTTATAAAATGTTTCATACCCCTTTCTCCCGTTTCTTCGCTGCCTGTAAATAAAAATACTACATCAACATTTCCGGGAAATTCATCTTTATGATTTATATAATACTCGGCTAAAGCTAATGCTAATGCAACCCCCGTTCCATTGTCGTTAGCACCCTGAGTGTACTTACCCGTTATTTCACACAAAGCCATAAAAATTATGTTGGCAGTAACAATTATAAGGCCAATTATGAGAAAAACAGTTCCTAAGGGTTGAAATTTAAATACATTAAACAGTATTCCAATCGGAACAAGCCCAAAACCTACATAAGAAATATTATAAATTAACCCTAAATAGTCTACAATTTTAGGGTGAAACATTACACTCGCTCTTTGAGTATCATAGTGAGCTGATACAATTATTCTTTTTTCTTTGCTTTCATCAAATTTCGTAAAAATATTTTGGGACAAAAATCTCGGCATAATACTCGTTTCAACCGGAATACCGCTTACCTCTAATAATAGAAGCATTATTCCGAAAATGCTCAAGAAAAATGCTAATGCATTCACTATACCCCCATACATTAGAGAAAGGAGGGCAGAAATAAATAGTAAGATTGCAACTTGTAACGGCAACATGTAGAGATTATCCCTTGTAGTCTTAAATGTCTGCCTTTCTACTTTATAACCCATGCGCTCAAGCTCTCTTAAAATGTATTCAGCTGCCTGCCTTTCATTTTTAGTAGCAGAACCTCTATGCCTAAATTGTACTAGTTCTTCTAGATACTTTCTACTATCCTTCAAACTAAAAGCCCCCTCTCACAAGCTCTTTACATTAAATATACCACAAAATTTCAAAAGAGCCCACCCTCTACTTGGAGTGGACTCTTTTGATATTGCTCAAGGCTTGCTATTTTTAGGAGGAAAGATCTTTTCCAGAGGGTTACTTGACGTATTATTGTTGTTATTCTGAGGCGGATTCTGTGTAGTACCGTTATTCCCTCCATTATTGGGAGGAGTATTCCCGGGAGGCTGTTGTATCTCATTCGGAGGCTGAGATGGTGGATTTTGCGTATTCTCTGGCGGCAACACTTCTCCCGACGGTGGTTGTGCTGGTGGAGGTGTGTCGTCATAATCCTTTGGCACCACATATTTGCCGTCTAGCGCCACAGCATTTTGCTCAGGAGTCCTGCCTGGAGGGTCAATGAACACAGCCTCTTTAACTAAATCTGGTGGAGTAAATTCTGTCGCCAATTTGCCATTTTGTGAATTAATTTTTGCCAGCACATGGACAGTACAGTAGGTAGTGGGTTGCGTGCCTTCTGCAAAAATTTCAGTATAGGTTCTGTCGCCTCTCAGGTCTTGATGGCACAGGTCAGTTGGAAGCTCCCCAGAATCTTTGCACACTGTCACAGAAATAATACCTGGAGGTCTTTCAAAATCTTTGTAAGGCAAGCTTTTGTGTATCTCTGCCATGACTGTTCTCCATAGCATGGCTGGATAGGAGCCTCCTACAACTCCCCTCCCTCCATATATCATAGGAATGTTTTCCCCTGTACCCATCCACACAGACCCAACGTAGTAAGGAGTAAAGCCTGTAAACCATGCATCGTTGTAACTTTCATTTGTACCTGTTTTACCTGCCACCGGCATATTAGGCAACCTTGCATTTGTACCTGTCCCGTATTTCACTACGTCCTGCATCATACTTGTTAAAATGTATGCGTTCTGTGGCGTTAAGACCATATGCTGTGAAGGCTTGTTTTCCAAAATTACTTTTCCTTTTGAATCAGTGACTTTTGTAAAAGTGATAGGAGTAGTATATACTCCTCCATTGGCAATGGCACCGTAAGCTGCAGCTTCCTGTAAGGGTGTAACTGCGCCTCCCGCTCCTAATGCAAGAGCAGCAGGAGAAGAGGCAACATCTTTTGTTACAGTAAGTCCAAATTTCTTTCCATATTCCGCTGCAGTATGAAGTCCAATCATTTCTACAACTATCCTCGCCGCAGGAACATTTTCGGAATAAGTTAAAGCCTCTCTAAAGGTCATAAGCCCTCTGTACTTCCCGCTTTCGTAGTTATGGGGCTCCCAGTTCCATTGTTTATAAAAAACAGGGACATCATCCACAACAGTAGCTGCCGTATAACCTTTCTCTAAAGCAGGTCCGTAAACTGTAAGAGGTTTTATAGAAGAACCAGCTGGTCTTCCACCTTGTGTTGCATAGTTAAATATCCTTGTCTTACCTTTAGTCTCTTCTGTTTCCCTGCCTCCTACAATTCCCTTTACCTCGCCAGTCTTCCAGTCCATTACTACCATTGCACCTTGAACTATTCTCGTATTCCCACTTCTATCCTTTATATCAGGAGGGAACAATTTTGGATTTTTAAAAGCTTCTTCCATTGTTTTTTGTATTTGCAAATCCATAGTAGAATAAATTCTCAAACCCCCGTTGTATATTTTCTTTATTGCCTCATCGTGGGAAATGTTAAGGTGCTGAGACAAAGCATCTGCCACATCATTTATAACTTGGTCAATAAAGTATTTATGCTCATAAGTGGTAAAATTGGTTTTCTTGAAAACCAATTTTTCTGAGATTGCCTTTTCATACTCTTCTTTTGTTATATAGCCTTGTTCCAGCATTTTCTTTAACACTAAATGCTGCCTTTCTGTAGCGGCTTCTAGATCAGCATAAGGAGAATAACGGGATGGATTCTTTGTAATTCCCGCAATCATAGCACATTCCGCAAGGTCTAACTGGCTCACATCTTTGCCAAAATAAGCTAAAGAAGCTGCCTGGACACCATAGGCATTCACATTGGGACCGCCTAAATAGATGGTATTAAGATAAGCTTCCAGTATCTGTTGCTTTGAATATATCTGCTCCAATCTCCAAGCCAAAACCATTTCCTGTATTTTTCTAGTAATAGTTTTTTCACTGGACAGCATGGTGTTTTTCACAAGTTGCTGTGTAATAGTACTGGCTCCCTCTACAGGCTTTCCTCCCGCCATAATATCTGCAATAAGAGCTCCAATAATTCTCTTTGGGTCAATTCCTAGTTTGTTCTTATAAAAACGCTGGTCCTCTATTGCCACAAAAGCATTTTGCAAATTCTTGGGTATTTTCTCTATTGGAACCCACAGCCTGTTATCAGCACCATGAAGTATTGCTACTCTCTGCCAGTTACCATTTTCGTCTTTTGCATAAACAACAGAAGACTGCGCCTGAGACGTCAAAGCTTCCTGAGAAATTGGAGGAGTATTTTTAATTATAGCCAAGACTTTTCCGCCGATTGCCCCAACCGCTGCAAAAAACAGAATGAGAAAAGCAATTCCAACCCATTTGAAAAAAAGCTTAATGGAGCTTTTTTTCTTTTTTTCACTATTCTTTTTTCGCCGGCTTCTTTTTAGGTTTAAATCGCTATTTTTGTCCATACTGATCCCCCATAAAATTATGGTTTATCCAATCATATTGATTATATCATAAATTATATCACTTTTTTATGTCCAAATTGTAACAAAAAAGAAAAGTCAGCTAAAAATACTGACTTTTACCTCGCCAACTCGTAAATTTTTATTATATCTTCTTTATTAAGTTTAACAAAATCTCCTATTGTCCTGGTTCCTCCCTTTGTACACTTGTCAGCCATCTCTTCAAACCTATCGTCCGAAATGCCTGCCTCTTTCAATCTAACTGGAAGTCCAATCTCTTTAAAAAATTCTTCTGTTCTTCTAATCCCTTCCAGGGCAATTTCTTCTAAGTTTTCGTACGGCAAATCAACGTCCCAAACTTTTACAGCAAACTGAACAAATCTATTAATGTTATTTTTATAAACATACTTCATCCATGCAGGAAATACAATAGCAAGGCCTGCTCCATGAGCAATGTCGTAAATAGCGCTTAGTTCATGCTCAATTCTATGTGATGCCCAATCTCCTCTTCCTCTTCCAGTGTTAAGAAGGTCATTGTGAGCAATTGTGCCGGCCCACATAATCTGCGCCCTCGCATTGTAATTAGCAGGGTCTTTTAAAACAATGCGGGCATTATTTATCACAGTCTTTAATGTAGCCTCGCAGAGTCTATCAGTCAGCTCAACTCCTTCTTCATTCACAAAATACCTCTCCATTATATGTGCCATAATGTCAGCAACACCACAGGCAGTCTGATACGGCGGAAGAGTGTATGTAAGCTCTGGGTTCATAATTGCAAACTTAGGCCTCAAAAGTTCATGGTGGAAACCTATCTTATACCACCCATCTTCATTTGTGATAACTGTAGCATCACTTGCCTCACTGCCTGTTGCTGGAATGGTAAGAATCACTCCCACAGGAAGAGCTTCTTTCAATTCTGCTTTTCCTTCAAAAAAGTCCCAAACATTCCCTTCATAAGGCACTCCCATTGCGATAGCCTTTGCAGTGTCAATAACACTTCCCCCGCCAACAGCTAAAATAAAGTTGATATTGTTTTCTCTAACTAATTTTATCCCTTCCTGTACAAGGCCAAGTCTAGGATTAGGCTTTACCCCTGATAGCTCTACAAATTCAACTCCCTCTTCTTTTAAAGCCTTTACGACTTTATCGTACAATCCGTATTTCTTTATGCTTCCTCCACCATAGCATAACAATACTTTGTTGCTATAATTTTTTACTTCTTTCCCAACTTGCTCTTCTGTCCCTTTTCCAAAGATAATCTTTGTAGGACTTGAAAAAATAAAGTCTTTCATCAAGACCACTCCCTATCTCAATATTTTGTAATTAGCTCAATCAAGCTTGAAAAATCTCATTTTTTCACTAAATTTGAGCTCTTTTTACCTTTTTCAAATAAAGCCTTTTTAAAACAACACAACACCTCCCTTAGGCAACTTATTTCACGGTTGCCTTTTATTAGCATATTTTTATGTTTTTTTACTTAGCCCTCGGCTACCCTATCATGTCTCTCAGGGTCATGCCCTTAATTACATTCCTTCCTCCTGCCTTTGAGGGCTTTTGGGGAGCTTCTTACTCGTATTCAGGGTCTTGCCCTTATGGGGGGTACTACAGCTTCCCCAACCTTATTTGCTCTAAATTGATTTGTTGCCCCCTAGGCTACTAATTCCTTTATTTGCTTCATACGATATTCTCCAAGTACTTTTTGTGAATCGTATTTTTCTTTCTTCTTAGCAAGCGTAAACATAACTCTTATGAGTTTTATTGAAATCGCAATTAATGCTTGTTTCTTCTCTAAAGGATTTTCTCGCCTTCTTAAAAAGTAGTTGTAAAGTGCTTTAAATTCTTTGTTTTTGGCTACTAATGTCAGGCTTGCTTTGTATAGAAGATTTCTTAACTCAGGACGCCCTCTCTTTGATATCTTGGTCTTCCCCCTGTGTTTCCTTGATTGGTTATCCGTTATGTTTAATCCCCCAAGTTTCTGGATTTGTTTATAGTGTGTGTATTTCCCTATGTCCCCTACTTCTGCTAAAAATCCTGCTACTGTTATTACTCCTATGCCTGGAATGCTTAACAGATATTCTGCTATGTCTATTTTTTTGAGCAGTTCTTCCATAGCTTTTTCTATGGTTTCTAATTGTGTTTTTAAAAATTCTAATTCATCAAGGTAAATGTTTAAACGTATTTGTGCCCCTTTTATCCCTTCTTTTACACCTATTGACTTTTTTGCTGCTTCAATGAGCTTTTCTGCCCTTTTCATGCCTACCCTGTTATTAGTGGCTTTCTTTAGCTGTTCTGCTATTTCTTCTTTGCTCAGTTTAAGTATTATGCTGGGAAATGGACAGTTCCTCAATATCCATAAGGCTGCTTTCCCCCACAAATTCTTGAATACTTCTTCAAATTCAGGAAAGTATTCGTCTAATATTGCAATAATTTTATTCTTTACACTGTTTAGTTTCTTTATTAACTGCTTTCTTGCAACTGAAAGGTTTCTTAAATCTGCATATGTGTTTTGAGGTAAAAGACAGTTTAGAAATTTCCCTTCTTTTATTAGTCTTGCAATTATTAACGCGTCCTTTCTATCGTTTTTTGATGGACTGTTGTCCTCCTCTTCTTTCCTTTGTTTTACGTGATATGGGTTTACTATCACTACTGTATATCCTTTTTCTTTTAAAAACCATGCAAGTGGCTTCCAATAATGACCGCTTGGTTCGAAACCTATTAATATTTTTGTTGCTTTCGATTTTTCTTTGGCTTCAAGTATTTTGGATACTAGACGTTCATATCCATCTATGCTATTATTAAATTTGAAGGGTTTTATTACTTCAAGTCCTATGTGATTTATTATTCTTGCATAATGGGTCTTTTTAGCTACATCGACCCCGACAAAAATTATATCAGAACTGTGGACTAAAAGTAGTTTTTGTACTTTGTTCATGTGTATCACCCTCCTGGTTATTGTTTTTCCTTTTCACTTTCTTTTTTACCAGGAGGGTTTTATTTTTGCAAAGGCTGTTTTAATTTATTACAGGAATGCTCGTATAATATGATTGTAATCCACATTAAAAATTTAATAATAAACACACAAATTAAATCCTTAAAAACCATTTTTACCCTGGTAAAACAATCTCATAATTAAATTTCTCATTTTTATTTAAATGGTCCTTTGTCTCTGATAAACTTAAAAGTAGAAGGTCCCTTTTAAGTTTACTGAGGTATTTTTGACTCACTCCTGTGGCATGCTGGTAAAGCAGCATTACCACTCGGCAAAGACTGAACCTCTGGAGTTATTTGAGTAATACATACTCGTTTGTTGTGCCTCTTTAGCTTATCTGTCCATCGCTTGAGCATCGATGGTCAGGCACCCTATAAGCTAAATCTGAGCACTAATCACGGCGAGGGTGTATTACAAATAACTCTCAGAGACAAAGGACCTTCAAAAAACTTTTTGCAAAAAGGAGCGTGAATTTATCCATGAGCTCTACACTTATTGTGGGCATTGATATCTCTAGCGAATTAAATGCTGCTTCCTTTATTGATGAGGCCGGTAACCGCTTAGTTAAAAAAGCTTTATTCTTCCCCAATGATTTAGATGGCGCTCAGCAGCTTATAGATTTCACTATCTCTCTTGCTCAACAGTTCAATATTTCATCCATTAAATTTGGCATGGAAGCTACTTCACACTATGCCTGGCATTTGCATACTTTCCTGGCTTCTTCTCCTGAACTTGCTCCCTTTAATCCTCTATTCTACGTCATCAATCCTTCTATCATTAAATCTTTCAAGGGTGCTTATATCCATCTCCCTAAAACAGATTCTGTTGACGCAACTGTTATCGCTGAATGTGTTAGATTTGGTCAAGTCAAACCAACTCCGCTGCCAGATTTAAGATACGCTGCATTGCAAAGACTCACTCGCATGTGTTATCATATTGTCCGCAGTCTGGTCCGCGAAAAAAATCGCGCCCTAAACCTTATTTCCTTCAAGTTCTCAACCTATCCTTCAGAGTGCCCTTTTAGCAACATATTTGGTAAAGCTTCCTTAGCTATCATTGAAAATTTTACTCCTGATGATATTGCTTCCATGCCTCTTGATAACCTTATCGACTTTATTGTGAAAAACGGCAATAACAGACTCTCAGACCCTACTCAAATCGCCAAAACTTTAAAAGCTGCTGCTAACAGAGCTTACAGGCTTCACCCTGATCTTGCTGAAGCAAACGACTTAGCTCTTTCTATGACACTTGAAAATATTCGCTTCCTTGAATCCCAACTTAAAAAGCTTGACGGCAAGTTTAAAGACAGCTTAAAGCTTTTAATCAAACTCTAACTACTATCCCCGGCATTGGGGACGTCCTTGCTGCTGGTATCATCGCCGAAATTGGAGATATCAAAAGGTTTAATAATGAAGCTGCTCTTGCCAAGTATGCCGGCCTCATCTGGAATAAATACCAGTCTGGTAATTTCAATGCCCAGGATACTTCTTTGGTTAAGTGCGGTGATCAGTACCTGCGATACTATCTTGTTGAAGCCGCTAACTGTGTTAGGGTGCACACAGTGAGGTTTAAAGAGTACTACAACAAGAAGTATCGCGAGGTACCTAAACACCAACATAAACGTGCCCTCGTCTTAACTGCTAGAAGATTAATCCCTCTGATCTTTGCAATGCTCAGCAAAGGTCAAATATATCAAGAAAGAGGTGCTGTTAGTATTTAAATACTCTTTTGTTAAAAATTAATAACGAACTCTATTTTGGAACTTCCAATTCCATTTATTGGCATGTTGGAAGAAGGGTATTTTTTTGTCTTTTTGCCCTTTAAATGCCTCAAAAATTTTTTAATTACCCCCTTGACATTTTACCGTTTGTCTTTTTTACTTTAAAAAATTCAGAAACTCTCTAAAAAAATTATACCATGAATAAAAAATAAAACAAAAATGCCCCAAAATCTATAGGGGCAAGGAATTAAAAAAATCAATTTTCTGCTTTTGTATAATGCTTTTTTACTATATCCAATATACCCTTCTTTTCTAAAATTTCTACTGGAACCAAAAATGTAACTGTAACTACCCCTGGCAATCGCCCTATTTCAATTGAGCCTGTTATGGTAGCTCTGTTCAAAACTTCTGGTAAAGGCAATTCTAAAAATTTTGCAGCTCTTTCTAAACCATTGTTTACAGCTTCATTCAAATTTGCTCCAGTACCTATGAAAGAAAGCGGATATGATTTCTCTAACGAATCGGCTCCCCACTGGTTTGCTAATTTCTTAGCTTTTTCAAGCTCTTCTTCTGTAAAAGGACGAGCTAAATATGGCAAATCTTCAAAATTAGGTAACAATATTGGCCCCTCTATTTTCAAACCTTTTAATACTTTCACTCTAAGTGTAACTATCCCAGCAACATCAGTAGTATGGCCTGCTATCTCTCCATCCCCCTGCATCGCGTGCATATCACCCATATACACTCCAGCACCTTTTACTTTAACAGGGGCAATAACTACTGCTCCTTTTCTAACTCTATTTATATCCATATGTCCATCCGTTCTATGTCTTTCTAATTCTTCTTTAGTAATAGCATATTCATGTTCAGCGCCTATCAAAAATGTGCCAAAATCTCCTGCGTTATGAGAGTCCGGCATTTTTATAGAAGGCAATGTCCCTAACTGTCCTAAAAAAGGCCTCATTCGTGAGATTACTCCTACCAGGTCATGAGGTGCCAAAGTAACTGCAGGATTTTGAGCAGAATTATGAGGTATCCTCATATATTCTCTTCCATTTGCTGCTATTTTTTCTGCAGCCTCTTTGCCTACAGTTACTCCAATATTTTCTTCTTTATCTAAGACCATAGTATAACCATGTTCAAATTTAAATGGAACTACATCTGCTCCACAATTAGCACAGCGTATAGAATCTGGCCCCACACCTTCTATAACAGTTTCTGGATATACTGTGCCACAGTTAGGACATTTAGCAGCTACAAAAGGATCGCTTATATATCTTCCTTCTATTACCTTTTCTTTACCTGAAGCTGTAGCAATTGATGTTACCTGAATATCTTCAATATATATTGCTACTGCATCACCAACTTCTGCATTTTCAACAAAAACCGGCCTAGTAACTTCATGCCCTCCTTTTAGCTTAGGAGTAAGCATTGGCCCCCAACACCCCGGCGCAGTATTAGCTATAATGTATCCTCCATCCTTTACTGCTTTTATCATTTCTTTTTCAGGATCAAGAATGCCATCGGTAAACTCATCCACATATACGACATTTCTCGCTTCCATACTCCTAACCCCCTCAAATTATTTTCATAAAATCCATACAATCTATACATTTTCAATTATAACTTAAACTCACTCTAAAAGTCTAGTTTAAGAAATAAATCTTTTAAGCATAACTATATCAAAAAAGAGAGCCTTTTGGCTCTCAGAAGTTTTTTTCTCTTTACTTCAAGTATATTTTAGTAAAAACCTTCCTTTACAAATGTTTACAAATGCCTTAGTCTTTTTTTATACTTCTCAATCAACTTAAGATTGTGCTCTTCTGCTCCTTCGATATTGCCACTTAAAAAAACAGGCGGAGACATATTTTTCTCCAACATATTGGTAATTATTTCAGCCTCGAGCATATTTAATATAACGGTATTTAATACCGTAGAAAGAGGTGAGAAAGAAATTTTTATATCTTCTTTTTCAACTGTCAATACTGCATCCCCATAAGGACCGCAATTGTCAATTACGATATCAGCTACATCTTCAAGAAATTTGCCTGACGAATGTCTTGAGAAAGTCTTCTGCTTATATTCTGTAGAAGTCAGGGCAACAACATGTAGTCCTCTTCGCTTAGCATCAATAGCAGCTTCCACAGGTGCTCCATTTCTACCTGAATGAGACACAATAATAATACATTCTCCCTTTCTCAATTCATATCTGTCAAAAATTAACTTTATAATCTCTTCATTTCTCTCATAATAAGAGCTTTTTAGGGCTCCTTCATGAAGCATTAACTCCGAAGGTAAGATAGCATTTACACATGCAAGTCCTCCAGCCCTGTAAAAAAGTTCTTCTGCGGCCATGTGAGAATGGCCGCAGCCAAATACATGAAAAACACTGTCTTCACTTATAAGTGATTCTGTTATTAAATGTGCAGCTTGTTTAATTTTTTCCAACTGGGTGCTTTTTATTTTTTCAATCCTTTTATAAATTTCTTCAATATACAAATCCAACAACCTTTAAACCTCCCCTTTGTTGCCAAATTTTCTTAGTTCATCTAAGGCATTCACAATTTTTTCTTTCAATTTTTCTTTGTTAAAAAAATCATCTATGGCCACTACCACTTTAGCATCTCCCTCTACTTTTTCTTTATGAAACGTCTGAACAACCAAAATATCCGCTCCTGTGGCTTTTACACTTCCTATATCCGAATGTTCAACTATGGCAGATATACCCAGTTCTTTTAGAATATCTTCTATCATCATCTTTAAAATTAAACTACTTCCCATTCCTACTCCGCAAGCTGTTACAATTTTTATTTTTTCTGACATTAACAGAACCTCCCAATACTTAAATTACTACCCTATTACTAATTTAATCAATTTTCCTACTCCTATAATTAACCAAATAATTACATACCAATCTGGATCCGCTAACACGGCAAGTTCTGGAGCTGTATTGCCAAGCATAGGCCATGTAAGTGCTTGCCCAAATGCCAGGAATAGTCCATTTATCGCTCCACCTAGGACTGCACCTTTCCAACCTCCTACTGCATTCCCAAATACTGCGGCACCAGCTGCAGGGAAGAAAAGCATTATCATTGATGGTACTATAGTAGCAAATCCTGTTAATCCAAATATTACCATGAAAATTAAGAATACTAAAGTAGAACTAATAAACCCTATAAGAACAGCTGTAGGCGCATATGGAAATACCACAGGAACATCCAATGCTGGTCTCGCTCCAGGAATGAGTTTTTGAGAAATTCCTCTAAAAGCTGGTATAATTTCTGCAAGGAAAAGCCTAACACCGTATAATAGAATTGTTATTCCTGCTGCAAATTTAAATCCTTGAATTATCGACCACATAACAAAGTTTAGATCTCCTGCTTGCTTTACTACAACTTCTCTTTCGGCAAAAAAGCTAGCAATAAGCATTATTATGGTAATTATGAAGGCTGTACCTACAGTAATATCTTTCATAAATTCTATCTTCTTAGGCACTTTCATTTTTTCAGTACTCTCTTCCGGTTTTCCTAGCAAGTGTCCAAAACGACCTGCTAAATATGCTGCAATAGAAGAAGTATGTCCATAACCTATTTCATCACTATTAGTCACTTTTTTCATATACTTATGAACATACATAGGCTGGAACGTCCAATAAAGAGCAATCAAAATTGAGCCCACTAATATCAAAACTCCCTGATTAATACGAGGGAAAACTTCTAATAAGCTTGCACTGATAACAAGAGAAATCCACCACATTAAATGTCCTGTAAGATACACAAATCCTGTATTAAAAATCCTTACAATGAGAAGATGAATTAAAAATCCTAATGCCATAATAGAAACTGCTACACTTCCAAAGTTGTTCGTGAAATTTTGCAAGGTGTTTTGAGCTGTCGGAGGAGAGATGTGAAAGGCAGAAGATACTATTGTCTGAAAGGAGACAAGTCCTCCTATAAAAACATCTACTCCTGCCAGCATAATCAATATACCAACCATCGATTTTATAGTTCCAGAAATGGTATCTTCAAAAGATTTCTTTTGCAATACCAATCCTATAAGTGTAACTAGTCCTATTAGAACGGCTACTTGATTAAAAATGTTTTTTACCAGAAAATCAATTAACCACATTATTCCACCCTCCTACATGGATTTATACTTTTTCTTTACCTAATAATTTCAATACTCTATCTACATCATTTGCATTTAATACTGCTTCTACAAATTCCTCATCTCCCAAAAGCTCCACTAATTCAGATAATGCTTTAAGGTGTGAAGAATGATCAATTGCACAGAGAGAAACTACAATTTTTACTGGATCATTTTCTTTGTTCCCAAAGTTAACAGGATTTTTTAGTGTGATTAAACTCATACCTATTTTTCTTGCTCCTGCCTCAGGTCTTGCATGGGGCATTGCTATACCTGGTGCAATTACAATGTAAGGTCCCATTTCTTTTACAGTGTTTATCATTGCCTCAACGTATTGAGGCTCAGCAAAACCATTTTTGACTAACAACTCACCTCCTATCCTTACAGCTTCTTCCCAATCTTTTGCCTCAACATTTAGCTTTATGGTATCTTTTGTCAAAAGGTCCTTCAACACTGGATGAACAACTCCTCTCCTATTTTCATATGATGCTATGTTGAAAAAAATTAGTAAATCTTCTAGCAATTTTTCGCGATCTTTTATTACGCAATGCCTATTTATGATTTCCATAAGCTCGTCTACCACATCCAAGCGCCTTTCTAAAGGCTTAGCGAGGAATTTACTTAATTTTTCTATATCCCTATCCGTGAGAAGAGGATTGACCTCGACTACTTTTACTTCATCACATTTGAGCGGAATAGTAGACACTATCAAGTCTATTTTTTTATCCTTTAAAACCTCTTTAATCTGGTGAAAAGCGATAGTGTCAATTATGTGTACATCAAAAACAGATTGCAATCTGGAAGAAAGGAGTTTTGCTGTCCCTATTCCTGTGCTACATACAACTAATACATTGGGCTTAATAGAAATAGCGGTCTTTTTTCTTTCTATTGCTGCACCAAAATGTATGACAAAATAACCTATTTCTTCTTCATTCAAGTTCCTGCCTGTGTACTCTTCAATAGGCTTTAAGCTCTCCCTAACTATTTCAAAAAGTTCTCTGTAATTAGTTTTAATTTCATCTAGAATGGGATTTTTTAATTTTAAATCGTGCTTCAAGCGGTATATCGTGGGTCTCAAATGATCTAGTAAACCTTCAAAAAGTTGCTGATCTTCTAAAAGGTTTTCTTTTATCCTTTCACTAACATTTCGTATGATTTTTTCTGTAAGAAGCTGATATTCAATCCAGTTTTCATTGAGGTAAGTTTTAGGCTTAGCTACATTGCTTCCTAATAAATGGATAGTGATGTATCCAATTTCATCTACAGGTATTGATACATTAAAGCGGTCTTCTAACATCTTAGCTATATTTGATGCAACAGCGAATTCCTTAGTCATTTCTAAAGCTTTTAATTCCTCTTTTGGCATTACTATATCCTTGCCCAGTTGAATTCTCTTTATTGCAATCGCTATGTGAATCACAAGTCCAGAAAAAGCCGCATCGGAAAAAATTGTCTCCAGCTCTCTTTCTGCTATCTGCACACATTGCTCTATATACGGTATGTCTATATCCTCAAAAAGCTTTGCAATCTGACCACTGCCGCCCAAACTTCGCCCATAGAAAGGTGCCTTTACAATATCCAATGCTTTGTCAATATCTATTGCTTCTGTAAGAAGTTCAATAGCAGCTCTTCTTAACTGCTTTTCATCTCCAACGACTTTTACACCGTATTTGGGTAAAGCTTTAAGGTAAAGCCCTCTTTCCTCTAACCATTCTTTTACTTTTTTTAAATCGCTTATGACTGTGCTTCTTGAAACCATAAGCTTTTCAGCTAAAGTGTTTATTGTGATGTAGTCTCTCTGTTGGATAAGCTCGCTTAGTATTACATTTACTCTTTCTTTTTGGGATAAGTTGTAATAATAAGGAGAAAGAGTGTCTAAGAAGGATAAGGCTTTGTTTCTATGTTCTAATAGTTCAGAAAATTTCACGCCTACATTCGGTTTTCTAATTAATTGTGGCAAATTATTATACTTTAAAAACTCATCAATAGCATCGAGGTCATACCTTATAGTTCTAGAGCTTACATTGAATAATTTTGCAAGCTCAGAAATTTTTATTGGCTCGTTTGAATTGATAAGTTTCATCAAAATTTGTTTACTTCTGTCATTGAGAGTGATAATTATCACCTCTTTTTAAGTAAATTATATTATACTTCTATGATAATGAAAAGCTTAACATTTTTCAATAGAATTGTGGCAAAAGTAAACTATTATTTTGCCAAAAAAATAAAGGAGTCACCCCCTTTTAAAGTTTTGCCATAAATTCTTTCATCCTCTTTACCGCTTCTTCTAAGTTTTCCATTGATGTGGCATAGGCCAGCCGCACATACCCTTCTCCATGTTCCCCAAAGGCATTGCCCGGCACAACTGCAACTTTCGCCTCATAAAGAAGCCTTTTTGCAAATTCCATTGATGTAAGCCCTGTAGTTTTTATCGATGGGAATATATAAAATGCCCCTTTAGGCTCAAAACAGGAAAGCCCCATCTCCCTTACGCTTTCAAGTAAGAACTTTCTCCTCTTGTCATATTCTTCTCTCATTTTTATTATATCCTCATCCCCATTTCTCATAGCCTCAATTCCCGCATACTGACACATTGTAGCCGCAGCTGTAACAGCGTATTGATGAAGTTTAGCTATATGTTTGGTAAAATGCTCAGGAGCAGCTATATACCCGAGACGCCATCCCGTCATAGCGTAGGATTTTGAAAATCCGTTAATGGTAATAGTTCTTTCCCACATGCCAGGCAGGGAGGCAAAACTTGTATGCTTAAATCCACCGTATACCAATTCGGAGTAAATCTCATCTGTTACTACAATAAGGTCATGTTTTTCTACTACTTTGGCTATCTCCTCTAAAGCCTCTTTTGGCATTACTGCTCCTGTAGGATTGTTTGGATAGGGTAATATCAAGACTTTTGACCTTTCGGTTATATATTTTTCCAGCACATCTGCTCTTAATATAAAGTCGTCTTCTTCATAAGTAGGAACAAAAACTGATTTTGCTCCAGCTATAACAGTGCAGGGATGATAAGCTACAAAAGAGGGTTCTGGTATTAGCACTTCGTCCCCTTCTTCTGCCAAGGTGCTTAAAGTTACATATATTGCTTCTGTAGCCCCTATTGTAACTAAAATTTCTTTTTCAGGGTCATAATATAGGCTATACCTTCTTTTTAGATAATCTGCAATTTCTCTTCTAAGCTCAATGAGTCCTGCGTTCACAGTGTACCCTGTCATGCCCTCATCTAAAGCCTTTTTTGCCGCATTTCTTATGTGCTCTGGTGTTATAAAATCTGGCTCTCCAATGGCAAGAGAAATCGCCCCTTCAACTTCTCTAGCCATGTTAAAAAAATACCTAATTGTGGATATTTCTATGGCCTTTGCTCTTTTGGCAATCCTGTCTTCAAAGTTCATTTCTAATCCCCCTGTCTTATAAAAATTTCTACTATTATACTTCTACAAAAATACTAAAAATCCTTTAAAAATAAAAAAATTACCCGCCAAGAAGGCAGGTTTTTTACTCAATTACTACATCAGATAATACAAGCCTCACGGGATTTGCGAGAGAATCACCTACTGGGCAGGTGTTTTCAATAAATTTAACAAACTCTTCTATTTTCTCTTTTGGCGAGTTAGATTTTATGTGCATCTTAAACCTTATCTCTTGAAAACCAGGTCTTACACCAGGTTTCCCCATAAATCCATCTGTGTCAAGGTCACCTTCTAATTCCACCCAGAAATCTTGCAGGTCTATTCCTTTTGCTTTTGCAAAAGCTGAAGCAACAATTGTTTGACAAGAACCCAAAGCGCAGAGCAATGCTTCCACAGGATTCATCCCTTTATTTGTACCGCCTAATTCTTTTGGCTCATCTAGCACTATTTTGAAACCTCTTACCTCACTTTCAACCGCTAAACCTTCTGGCAACTTTCGTGAAACTGCTTTAAATGTTTCAATTGCCATTTAAGACTCCTCCTTTTTACATTTATCGCATTTTTATCATTTTAGACGGCTTTTTAATGGATTTTACTTTACAGCCTGTTCTAAAACCTTTATAGCCTCAGTCGCATATGCCACACCAGGTCCTCCACTCATAAGTACAGCTACTCCCAGTGTCTCCATTATTTCTTCTTTTGTAGCTCCTGCCTGAAGTGCAGAATTCACATGAGCAAGTATGCAGTAAGAGCACCTAATTGCAACAGCAATTCCAAGCGCAATAAGTTCCTTTTCTTTGGCAGACAACGCTCCATTTTTTGTAGCGGCATGGTGTAGTTGATTAAAAGCTCTCATGACTTCAGGAATTTCTTTTCCCATCTCCCCCATTATTCTCTCTAAATCCTTCATGTCAAGGTTTGCCATAAAATCACCTCCATTTTTAGTTTTTCTCATCTAAACAAACATCATACAGTTTTTCCTTCCCTTCCCTTCCCTTACGGGAGGGGGTAAAATTTTGATAAAATAAAAACGATAATTGTTTGACAATTTTCTTTTGATTATATTTTATCACTCTTACGTTAAAAATTCAACAAGCTCAGGTAAAAAGATAGTGTCAAGATACTGTAGGATTTTTTTAAGACAACCCCTGAAACTTAGTTAATTTCAGCCTTCAACTTATCATGCTTTTTTATATAACTTGTGCATATTTTAATGCTCTTAAAACCCTATATATTGGCGTTACTTTCCCTATATTCAAAACTGTAATATTGTTTATCTTTTCATTTGTAGACGTTTTAACTCTCCTTACCGCTTCTTTTATTTGCTTCTTCGTTAATTTGTAACTTCCTGCATTTATATTCTTTTTCTTGCCCCATTCTACTTCTCTTAAGTCTCCTCCATTCTTGCTAAATACCCTTAATTTCGCCATTAGTTTTAATCCTTCTCTGCTCCACCCTAATGGATTCCTGCTTAGTCTTGCTGAAAATACATGGCTTATATGTCCTTCTGCACTGCACCCTATTACATCTTCGTCTTCACTGTATATCTTTATCCCTTCCCAATTGTTTAGTATGTATTTCTTTGCTTCTTTTATCTTCTCTTTCTCTCTCTCTTCCTCTGCTGCCTTTATTAACTCATCAAATACCTTCTTTACTCCTTCTTTATCCCCTTCATTTATTGCTCTCCATATCTTATCCCTATACTTTGGCTCTTTTGATGTAGCTTTTAATACGTATTTGTTTAAATGATATCTGTCTAGTACAAACCTTGATTTTAATATCCATTTTAATCCCTCTTTTATCCACGGTGCCCCATCTCCTGCTATGTATATCTTCTCTATCTTCTCTTCTTTGTAATTGTCTTCTATGTAATTTGCTACATCTATCCATATGTCTTCAGGTTTCTCTCCTACATATGCTTTGTAATAGACATTCTTCAGTACGTTCCTTCCGTTTTTCTCTTCTCTACCTTCATGTATGTATACTAATCGTGGAGTTTCATCTCTCCCGTCCTGTAAAGGTACATGGTCCTCGTCTGCCTCTATGTATAAACCCCTTACTTCTTTCTTTTCTTTTATTTCTCTCTTTACTTCTACTTCCCCTATTTCCCTTATTGCATTTAATACCGTCTGTTTACTTAACTCCTCTGGACATGCTTTTTTACTACTTCTCTCATATGATTCTTCTATTGCGTTTTCTACTAACTTTATCTTTACTCCCTTTTCTATCCTATCGTGCCGTCCTATCTCTAATGCATCATCCACCAAATATGTATATCTCCCATCCTCTTTAGATTTGTAATATGTCCTCTCATATTCAATATCCCCAAGGACTGTCGTTAATCTCTTTTTATCTTTCCTCTCTACTACCCATTTTTCTTTCCTTCTCTTGTCTTCTTTTATTATCCTATCTAACTCTTCAATAATTGCTTCTATTGCCCCTCTACCTAGTTTGTCCGTGAGTTCCTTTATCCTTGCTACAAGCTCTGTAATATTCATTCCTTTGTTTAACAAATCACCAAAAATTTCTACTACTTCCTCAGTGAAATTTAGAGCATTTTGTAGTATAATATCCTCAAAGATATGTTTTTTCACAAGAGACACCCCTTTCGTGTTTTTTGGTTTTCCACAATCTATTTTATCACAGGGGTTGTCTCTTGTTTTTTTCACTCAAAAAATCCTACGATAATTTTACACTATGAGGTAAAAAAAGAAAAAATTTTTAAAACATCACCTCAATCAAATTATCAATAGTTATATTTGCCATATAATCTTGAAGATTTATCTTTGAAAGAGCCTTCCTCACCTCTTCCTCAGAGTGCTTTACCCCTTTTAATAAATCCTCCACTTCAGAAATGTCGTACTTCCCAAAGAAATCTCCGTATATTTTTACATCTTTTATTATACCCTTTTCTACATTTAGATTGACTTCTACAGTACCGCCGGGGAATTTTTTCTCATGCTTCATTTTATAGTCGGGAGAAGACCCGAAATTCCACTCCCAAGTGCCGTATTTCTCTTCTACTAATTTGTTTATCTTTTTTAAATCCTCTTCTGTAAATTCGTACATCTCTCCTCCGCCAGTTTGCTCCTTTATGTGTTCCATTATTAAATTTATAAATTCCTCTATAGTGATAGGCTCTTTTAAATATTCGCTTATATTCGCCACTCTTTTGGATACAGACTTAACTCCCTTATCTTCAAACTTAACAGGCCTCACCTTTAAAGCAGCTGACAGGTCTGTAATATTTGATGAAAAGAGCAAAGTTCCGTGGTGCAGAATCCTATTCTTGTAATAATACTGGGCATTTCCAGATATCTTTTTCCCATCAATGGTTATATCATTTCTGCCGGAAAACTCTGCTTCCACTCCTAATTTTCTAAGAACGTCTATAATAGGCTGTGCAAACCTTTTAAAATCTGTAAATCCACCCTCATCTGCATTTACAATAAACGTAAAGTTTAAGTTGCCTAAGTCGTGAAAAACCGCCCCTCCCCCTGATAGCCTTCTGACAACGGGAATTTTGTGTTCTCTTACATAGTCCAAATTTATCTCTGCCAGAGTATTTTGATTTTTGCCAACTATTATGCTGGGTTCATTGCGCCAGAGCATAAAGCATTCGTCTTTGAATTCCTTTAAAACGTATTCTTCAGCTGCCAAGTTGAAATAGGGATTTGTGTTTTTGTTATAAATATACAGCATACACTCCACCCCTCGTCTCAATTTTAACGATTGTTGACTTAAAGTCTATGGATAATATATAATGATGGTAAAAGTATAGCATAATTTTAAAAAAAATTGAATACTGTCTAGATGAAGATAGCGAGAGATTATCTTCCATAAATGGAAGATAGCCGAAGGGGAAATACAAAGGCCCGCCAAGCCTTTGTAGAAGCTCTCAGGCGGCAGGATCGCTATCGGATAGGCCTCTGGAAAGTCTCGTAAAGAGCACCGAAGGAGCAATACATATGGAAGGCCATATGTAGAAGCTCTCAGGTAGAAAAACAGAGGAGTTGTGATGGCACTTAATCTTTTCGTGCTCACTCACAGCTCCTCTGTTTAAATTTTATGAAAGGGTGTGATAGTTTGGATAATCTCAAAAAAACCCCATTGTATGAAATTTATCCTAAGTACAATGCAAAAATAATAGACTTTGCCGGCTGGGCAATGCCAGTTCAATTCGAAAGCATAATATCAGAACACGAAGCTGTCAGAAATGCAGCAGGCCTTTTCGATGTATCCCATATGGGAGAAATAATTGTAAAAGGAAAAGATGCGTTTCCTTTCCTCCAGAACCTCCTCACAAATGACCTTTCCAAGTTAAATGACAATCAGGTGCTTTACACTTTCATGTGCAATCACAACGGAGGAGTAATTGACGACCTTCTAGTCTACAAGTATTCCAACAACTACTATCTTTTAGTAGTTAATGCAGCAAACATAGAAAAGGATTACAAATGGATGCTGAACAATGCAGGAATATACAAAGTGGAAATTGAAAATGTGTCAGATAAGATAGCAGAACTAGCAATTCAGGGTCCAAAAGCAGAAGAAATCCTTCAAAAATTGACTGATGAGGACCTATCACAGATCAAGTTCTTCTACTTCAAAGATAAAGTAAAAATTGCTGGTGTAGAATGCTTAGTTTCCCGCACAGGTTACACTGGTGAAGACGGATTTGAAATTTATATGCCAAATGAACATGCTGTCACCCTTTGGGAGAAAATTTTAGAGGCGGGCAAAGATTACGGCCTCAAGCCGGCAGGTCTTGGCGCAAGAGATACACTTCGCTTTGAAGCAGGTTTGCCTCTTTATGGAAATGAATTAGGAGAGGACATAACTCCTTTAGAAGCAGGTTTAGGATTTTTTGTGAAGTTTGACAAAGGAAATTTTATTGGAAAAGACGCTCTTTTAAAACAGAAGGAACAAGGATTAAAGAGAAAACTGGTAGGATTTGAAATGATAGGCAATGGAATTCCAAGACACGGGTATGAAGTACAGGCTGATAATCAAAAAATTGGCTATGTGACTACGGGTTATTTCTCTCCAACTCTTAAAAAGAACATAGGACTCGCTTTGATTGACTCAAAATACGCCCAAATAGGAAATCAAATTGAGGTAATAATAAGAAATAAGCCGCTTAAAGCGGTGATAGTAGATAAGAATTTCTACAAGAAAAATTACAAAAAATAGGAGGGTTTGAACATGGAAGTTTTAGAAGGCCTTTATTATTCAAAAGACCATGAGTGGGTAAAAGTAGAGGGAGACAAGGTATACATAGGAATCACAGACTATGCTCAGCATTCACTGGGAAACATCGTTTACGTTGAACTTCCGGAGGTAGGATCTGAACTTTCTGCTGGAGATGTACTTGGAGTAGTAGAATCTGTAAAAGCTGCTTCAGACGTGTACACTCCAGTAGACATAAAAGTGTTGGAAGTAAACAATTCTCTGGTGGAAGACCCATCCCTTATAAACAATGACCCATATGGAAGCTGGATGGTGATAGCAGAGCTTAAAGACAAATCTCAGTTAGATAAACTAATGAAGGCCGATGAGTACAGAAAATTCTTAGAGGAGGAGTGATAGTTATGTTTCCGTATCTCCCCATCTCCTCCGAAGATGAAAAGGAAATGCTAAAAACCATAGGAAAAAACTCTATTGAAGAATTATTTGAAGTCATCCCAAAAGAGGTTAGGCTAAATCGCCCCTTAAATTTGGGAAAACCCATGTCAGAGCTGGAGGTTAGAAAGCGCTTAGGAAGTTATGCAGATGAGAATAAAAATTTAAGCCAGCTTGTGAGCTTTTTAGGCGCAGGAGTGTATGACCACTACATCCCTTCTGTTGTAAAACACATAATCTCAAGGTCAGAATTCTACACGGCTTACACCCCATACCAGCCAGAAATAAGCCAGGGAACACTTCAAGCCATTTTTGAATACCAGACGATGATAACAAACCTCACGGGAATGGAAGTCACCAACGCTTCCATGTACGATGGAGCAAGCGCCTGTGCAGAGGCTGCAATGATGGCCTGTGACGCTACAAAAAGGAAATCTATAATAGTGTCAAAGACTGTAAATCCAGAGACAAGAAAGGTTTTAAAAACCTATATGCATTTTAAAGAAGTGGAAGTAGTAGAAATAGAAGATGCGGATGGAGTAACTGACATTGAAAAATTAAAAGAAGTGATTGGCCCAAACACCGCAGCAGTCATAGTACAGTACCCCAACTTCTTTGGGATAATTGAAAACTTGCAGGAGATTGAAAAAATAACCCACGAACAAAAGGCCATGCTCATCACCTATGTACATCCAATACCTCTGGGAATTTTAAAATCACCTGGAGAAATCGGTGCAGACATAGCAGTAGGAGACGGTCAATCCCTTGGAAATGGACTCCATTACGGAGGACCGTACTTGGGATTTCTGGCAACTACTCAGAAGCTTCTTCGCAGAATGCCTGGAAGAATAGTAGGTCAGACAAAAGATGTAGACGGGAAAAGAGGATTTGTCCTCACCCTACAAGCAAGAGAACAGCATATAAGAAGGGAGAAGGCAACTTCTAACATATGCTCTAACCATTCTCTAAATGCTTTAACTGCTGCAGTATATCTCGCTACAATAGGCAAAAAAGGGATTAAGGAAGTAGCTTACCAGTGCTTGCAAAAAGCTCATTATGCTTATACAGTGCTCACTGAGTCAGGCAAGTATAAACCAGCTTTTAACAAACCTTTCTTCATGGAATTTGCTCTTAAAACAGACAAAGATGTAGCCGAAATAAACAAAAAGCTTTTAGAAGAAGGGATACTGGGCGGTTACGACCTCCAGAGAGATTACGAAAAGTACAAAAATGTCATGTTGCTTGCATTTACTGAAAAGAGGACAAAAGAAGAAATTGATAGGTTAAAATCTCTCCTGGAGGTGATGTAGGATGTTAAAAGAGTACAACAGCCTCATATTTGAACTTTCAAAAGAGGGAAAAAAGGCTTATACTCTTCCACCCCTTGATGTGGAAGAAAAGCCTTTAGAAGATATGCTCCCTAAGGAAATGCTCAGAGAAAAAGAAGTGGATTTACCCGAAGTGAGCGAAGTTGACGTAATAAGGCATTACACTCTTCTATCCCAGAAAAACTATGGTGTAGATATCGGATTTTACCCATTAGGCTCCTGTACTATGAAATACAATCCCAAGATTAATGAAGACATGGCTTCTCTTCCCGGCTTTACAGAACTTCACCCGTATCAGCCGGAAGAAACCGTGCAAGGCGCATTAAAGCTCATGTACGAGCTAGAAAAGGCTCTTTGCGAAATCACAGGTATGGATAGATTTTCACTGCATCCTGCAGCAGGAGCCCACGGCGAACTCACAGGTTTGATGATAATAAAAGCATATCACGAGCACAGGAATGATAAAAAGCGCAAAAAAATAATAGTACCAGATTCTGCTCACGGTACAAATCCAGCCAGTGCAGCAGTTGCTGGCTTTGATGTGATTGAAATAAAGTCAAATAAAGAAGGGGCCATAGACCTAGAAGCATTAAAAGCGGTTTTAAATGATGAAGTAGCTGGCCTCATGCTCACAAACCCAAGCACGCTAGGCCTCTTTGAGGAAAACATTGTGGAAATAGCAAGACTCGTGCATGAAGCAGGCGGACTCCTTTATTACGATGGTGCTAACCTAAATGCAATAATGGGAATAAGCCGTCCTGGAGATATGGGATTTGACGTAGTGCATCTAAACCTCCATAAAACTTTCTCAACTCCTCATGGAGGTGGCGGTCCTGGTTCCGGCCCTGTAGGAGTCAAAAAAGAATTGGCAGATTTCTTACCTGTCCCAACTGTAGAAGAAAAAGATGGCAGATACTTCCTCGACTACGATAGACCACTTTCAATAGGAAAAGTGAGAAGCTTCTACGGCAACTTCAATGTGATGATAAAGGCATACTCTTACATCCTCACAATGGGAGCTGAGGGATTAAAGAGGGCAAGTGAACTGGCAGTATTAAATGCCAATTACTTAAAAGAAAAACTAAAAGGGTATTACAAAGTGGCAGTAGATAAGACTTGCATGCACGAATTTGTACTGGCAGGACTCGCCGAAAAATCAGGTGATGTGAGGACACTCGATGTGGCAAAAAGGCTCATAGACTACGGCTTCCATCCGCCAACCATATACTTCCCTCTGATCGTGGAAGAAGCTCTCATGATAGAGCCTACAGAGACAGAAACTAAAGAAACGCTGGACGCTTTCGCAGAAACGCTTATAAAAATAGCTAAAGAGGCAAAAGAAAATCCAGAGCTTTTGAAAGAGGCTCCTCACAACACTCCTGTAAGAAGGCTTGATGAAGTGCTGGCTGCTAGAAATCCTGTCATCAGGTGGACAAAATAAAGGAGGACCATCGAGAGAAGCTGGGGGATATAAAAAAGCGGGGTTTTTGCCCCCGCTTTTTATCTTCCTCTGCTTCTAGTTGCCACATCGAATATCACAGCTGTAGCTAAAACCAGCCCTAAAATTATATACTGAAGTGAAATATCGACTCCCAGCAAGTTCATGCCGTTTGTCAAGGTACTCATCACAAAAGCTCCAATGAGAGAATTTACAACTTTACCCACACCGCCGCTTGCTGACACTCCTCCTATGAAGGCACCAGCAATAGCGTAAAGCTCAAACAAGGTACCGGCAGTAGTCGTAGCAGATTGAAGTCTGGATGCAAAAAGTACTCCAGAAAGCCCTGAGAGAAATCCCATGGAGGCAAATACAATGAGAGTTATCTTATTAACGTCTATACCACTTAACGCAGCTGCTTCAGGGTTTCCCCCTACAGCGTATATATGCCTTCCTAATACCGTTCTATTTGTTATAAAACTGTATACTGCTGTTACAATCAAAACTATTACAAATGTCCAGGAAATACCTCTGTAGCGAGCCAAAGTAAAGGTCAAATACAACAACAGCCCACTTATAAATACCATTTTTAAAAGGAACATATCCCATGGCAGTACATCAAATCCCCTTCTTGCTTGCTCATTTCTGTTCTTAAGCGAAAAATATACAATTAACACTACTCCTATTATGCCTATCAAAAGGGTGAGTTTGTGATAACCTGGCATGAAATTCTTCAAAAAAGGCAAATCTGGTATGAAGTCATTTCCTATAGCATTAAAGGTCTTATTTGTTATTATTATGGTACCAGGCCCTTTTGTAGCAAGAAGAAGTGCTCCTCTATAAGCAAGCCATCCTGCTAGTGTTGCCACAAAAGCAGGAATTCTAAGATAAGCTACCAATGACCCGTTTAAAAGCCCTGCTAAAGTACCCAATATCAGGACTATGAGTATAGCAGTAAAAGCTGAAAAATGGTGAAACTGCATCAGAATGGCGGCAATTGCCCCTAAAAATCCTGACAAAAACCCTACAGAAAGGTCTATATGACGTATGACTATTATCAAGGTCTCCCCAATTGACAAAACCGCAATATAACCTGTCTGATCCACCAAGTTGCTTATATTAACGGGCAGGAGAAAATCGCCGCCAGAGAGAATTGCAAAAACTATCATTATAACCAATAAAGCAATAAACATTGCATAGTCTCTGACATTTTCCCTTAAAAACTCTTTTAAATGCCCATAAAAAGATCTCATCGCGGTTAACCTCCTTCAGATGACTGCGTAGGCCATTACTTTTTCCTGATTTGCTTCGTCTCCTTTGAGCTCTCCTGTTATCCTTCCTTTGCTCATGACGTATATCCTATCGCTCAACCCCAATATCTCTGGCAGCTCCGAAGAAATAAGTAAGATTGCCTTTCCTTCCATAGCCAGTTGCCTTATCAAAGTGTATATTTCGTACTTTGCACCAACATCAACGCCTCTAGTAGGTTCATCCAGTATTATCACCTCAGGCTCAACAAAAAGCCCTTTGGCCACTAAAACCTTCTGCTGATTCCCACCGCTTAGCGTAGACACCTTCACCTCTACATGCCTAGCCTTTATTCCCAATTTTTTTTGGAAATTCTGTGCAACAGCTATTTCCTCCAGCTCATCTATAACCATCTGCTTCGTCAAAGTCTTTAAGTTTGAAAGCGTAATGTTTTCTTTGACCGTGTTTATGAGAATCAGCCCTTTTTGTTTTCTGTCCTCTGTGAGGTATAGCAATTTATACCTTATAGCATCTGCTGGTTTTCTGAAATGAACCCTTTGGCCGTTTAAAAATATCTCTCCCTGCACAAAATACCTGTAAGGATTGCCAAAAAGGCTAAGCCCCAGTTCTGTACGACCTGCCCCTACTAAACCAAATAGCCCAACTATTTCTCCTTTTCTAACCTTTAAATTCACATCCTTCACAAGATACCGCCCTGTCTTTGGGTCGACAACACTCCAGTTTTTTACTTCCATTACAACCTCATCAGAAGGCTTAGAGAGGGGAGGAGGGTACAGGTTTGTTATCTCCCTCCCCACCATGTGCTTTATTATCTTTTGCTCGTCTACTTCTTCTTTTTTACAGTCAAAATAAGCTACAGTCCTTCCGTCTCTTAATACCGTTATAGAATCCGCAACTTTTAATACTTCCTTTAACCTGTGACTTATGAGTATTATCGTCACTCCCTGCTCTTTAAGTTCTTTCAAGAGAGAGAGTAGATTCTCACTTTCTGTTTCACTAAGGGCAGAAGTAGGTTCATCCAATATGAGGACTTTTGGATTTTTTGAAAGAGCTTTTGCTATCTCTACCAGCTGCTGCATGCTGACACTCAAATCCTTAGCTTTCGCTGTTGGGCTGATTTCTTCTCCTTTGACTTTTTTAAGCAATTCCTTTGTCCTAACTATTTCCTCCATTACATCGACCACTGCACCTTTTCTGATTTCGTTTCCCAAAAATACGTTTTCATACACTGTCATCTCTGGAACAAGAGACAACTCCTGATGAATTATAGAAATTCCAGCCCTTTCACTGTCTTTTATGCTGAAAAATCTCACAGGGTTACCCTCTATGAGGATTTCTCCTTCATATTCGCCATAAGGGTAGACCCCGCTTAAAATCTTCATCAGGGTACTTTTGCCTGCTCCGTTTTCTCCTACCAAACAGTGAATTTCTTTAGGATATACCCTAAAATTGACATTGAACAACACCTGCACACCAGAGAAACTTTTATTGACGTTTACAAGCTCTATAAGCGGGGCACCCATTTTTACACCTCCTCAATTATTTAGACCATTTAAAGTCGCTCTCTTTATAGTAGCCAGAGTCTATGAGAACCTGCTTTACATTGTTCTTATCCACCACTTGGACAGGTGACGGCTTAGATGGAACATCCTTTACACCGTTGTTGTAAGTCTTCGTAGATTCAGGTGTGCCGCCTTTGAGGTAAGTAAGAGCCACATTTATAGCGTCTTTAACCAGTATTCTCACATCTTTGAAAACAGTCATAGACTGCTTACCATCGATTATATACTGGATAGAAGGCTTTTCTGCGTCCTGCCCTGTAATCACATAGCTTTTAATATCTGGATCTGCTGCGAAAGTATCTGCGATAGACCTAGCAGTTCCGTCATTCGGAGCAAGGATGAATACATTTCCTTTGAGATCTTTAGGTGCTTTTGCCAAATTAGCTTGAGCCAAGTTCTTTGCCGTATTGAAATCCCAGTTTGTTGTAATTTGACCTATTATATCTGCCATTTCCTGACGAGTCAAATCTTTTTTATCTTTGAGAGCATTTGCCTTGTCAGAATTTGCAATCACAAAAGTGCCATCGGCAATCTTAGGCTGCAAAACTTCCCATGCACCCTGGAAGAACAAGAAGGAGTTGTTGTCAGATAAAGCTCCTGCATAAAGGTAAAGTGGATTCCCTTTGCCAGTCGCATGGTCCACCAGATACTGTCCCTGTTGCTGCCCTACCTGAACGCTGTCAAAAGTGACATAATAGTCTACAGCATCGGTATTAAGTATCAAGCGGTCATAAGAAATCACTTTTACTCCAGCCTTTTTAGCTGCTTCTGCTGATGCTGCAGCAGCATTAGCATCGTGTGGGCACAGAATGAGAACTTTAATGCCCTTGCTCAAAAGCGTCTCTACATTTGCTTTTTCTTTAGCAGGGTCTCCCTGGCTGAAAAGTATCTCTGCAGCATACGGAGTATCTTTCAAAGCATCTTGGAATCTAGTCTCATCCTGAATCCACCTCGGCTCGTCTTTTGTAGGCAATACTATCCCAATCGCTAATTGCTTTCCTGAAGAGTTAGAGCTAGACGCAGGTTGCTTTGAAGAGGAACACCCTCCCAAAAATGCACTGACTACAAGTAGTAGGGCTGTTAAAACCAGAAAAATTTTACCTTTCCTAGACATCCTTACACCCTCTCCTTTTTTAAGTTTTACTGCATTTATATAATTCTACTTCTCCTTTAAAATCACCTCTGAAAGTTTTTTTGTTATCCTTTACTTTTTTATTTTTCTTGTCCTTTCACTTTTACCTTAGCTGTAATTTTTTTAGACAAAAAAATACAGGCCATGAGCCTTTATTACCTAGAAACGCTTATATTTCTGTACACCTGATCTCTTGTATGAAAGCCATCTTTTATTACAGTGTCATCAAGATTTGACCTGTCAACTGGAATAGGTTCAATAACATAATAAGGAACGTAATACTTGCCGTCATATATGGTATTTTTGACATCCAGCTTCTCCCCTCTGGCAAGCTTCATTGCCATTCTAGCCGTAGCCTCTGCAAGCTTGTCAATTGGCTTGTACACAGTCATAGCTTGTGTGCCTTCAACTATTCTCTGACATGCTGCGAGGTCCGCATCCTGACCCACTACCGGAATTTTCCCAGCCAGCCTGTGTAAAGCTAAAGCCTCTATAATCCCACCTGCCAGCGCATCATCCCCTGCAATAATGGCATCTACTTTTATCCCCTTCTGCAGCACTTCATCTGTCACATTAAAAGCATACTCTGCCATCCAGTTGGGTGCCCAGTCCTCTTTCACAATTTTTATGTCTCCCCTATCTATAAAGGGTTTTAATACGCTGTCATAACCTTCTTTTATCATCTTTGTATTATTGTCCGTAGTAGCCCCATTTACAATAAGGTAATTACCCTTAGGAACTCTTTTCACTAAATACTCTGCCATAAACTTCCCCACTTTTACATTGTCAAAGGAGATATAAAGGTCCACATTAGACCTTGTAACCAGTCTATCGTAAGATATAACCTTTACTCCTTCTTTCTGAGCTAGGGATACAGCATATGAAGCTTTCTCCAGGTCATTTGGAACAATTATTAAAACGTCAATCTTTTGCTCCAAAAGGTATTTTACTTGTTTTAGCTGGTCTTCATCATCATTATTGGCATTTTGAACCAATACCTCTGCTCCAAGTTCTTTTAACTTAGCCATTACAATATCCCTGTCTTTAACCCATCTTTCCTCTTTTAAAGTACCCAAAGAAAAGCCTATTTTTACCTTTTTACTCTTATCCTCTTCTCTATATAAATTTTTCGCACTGTGGTAGGCAACTACTTGTTTGACAGTTAAAAATCCCAGAAATACCGCTATAATCGTTAAAATCACTGCTATTACTAACTTCACCATTTCCCCCACTTTCATTTCCTACACCCCCTCTTTGAACTCTGTGGGCGTTACCCCTGTGACCTTCTTAAAGATTTTGCTGAAATAATTTGGGTCACTGTATCCTACTTTGTAACTCACTTCTTTTACACTTAGGCTTGAATTTTTTAAAAGTTCTTTTGCCTTTCGTATTCTCAAATTTGTAAGGTAATCCACAAAATTTTCCCCTACCTGTTCTTTAAAAAACTTGCTAAAATAGTGATAGCTCATGTTTACTTCTCTAGCAGCATCTTCCAAACTTATGTCTTTGCTAAAATTTTCTTCAAGAAAATTTATTACTTTCATTGTAATATTATCCCATTTCTTTTTGTTAACTACTCTTATATTTTCCACAATGTCTTTTAACATTTTTATAAAAACAAGCTTTAATTCTCTCAAATCCTCTATTTTCAGCAATTCCTCAATTTGTGCTATTTCTTCTTTAAAACTTCCTTCTTCAAGGTAATAGTAGAAACTCCTTCTTATTATTCCCACGAGCTCTATCAATTTAGACTTAATTTTTCCTGCATCTTTATCATATTCTAAAATCATCCATTCATAAATCTCATCAAAAACTTTAAAAGCTCTAGCTAAATCGCCTTCCACAAGTCTCTCAATAAATAATTTTTCTTTATCCAGAGGATAAGGAAAGTGCGATATAGTAGAAGTGCCAACTGCATCATCAAAATGGACAATTGTATCATCGGGAAAAAGTTTTAAAGCCATCTCTGCTTCATAGTAAGATTTCACTATGTTATTGAAGCTATACTCTCTGCCGATTCCTACTCTTAAATTTTCTTTTTCTGACCCTTGTAAACTTTCCAGAACTTTATTGGCTATTTTCACAGAAGAGTTTTTGACCTCAAAAGGAGTTTTCTCTTCTACAGGAAAATAAACACAGATTTTATCCATAAAAAAGGGCCCCAATATGCATTTACTTACCCCTTTTAAAAAAATTCTCAAATGCTCATACAGGCTTTGCCTTTTAAGGTTTACTTCTATGCTCTTTTCTCTTTCATTACTAGTATCAGATCTCATGAGAAATATCATAATATATCCCTTTTCCAGCTTCATATCAAAGATTTCTTCATAAAAATCTAAACTACCTCCGACATATCCTCCAAATAGCACCGTGTACAAAAACTGTTCTTCCAGATAAGGCATAATTTTATTGATTTTCTCTCTAAGTTCTATTTCCGTAAGTACTGCTTTCCTTCTTTCCTCTATGACCTTTGAAGCCTTTTCAATAACTTCTATTATTTTGTTTTTATTCAGTGGTTTTAAGAGGTAATCCATAACTCCTAAATCAATGGCCTCTTTTGCATAATTAAAATATTCGTAAGCTGTAATAATCACAAAAATCATCTCTTTGTGCCTTTCTTTAATCTGCCTTATCGCTTCTATTCCATCAATTCCAGGCATTCTTATGTCCATAAAAATAAGGTCCGGCTTTAACAAATCTGCCTTCTCTATAGCTTCCCTGCCAGACTTAGCTGTGCCCACAATTTCAGCCTGTACATTGTTTTTTTCTATTATAAACTTAATAGAATCAAGGACTATCTGCTCATCGTCAGCTATTAACAACTTGACCATAATTCCTTTCACCCTTTTTATCAGGAATTTTTAAAGTGACTTTGGTGCCTTTCCCTATCTCACTTTTTATCTCGATAACATCTTCTACACTAGATATGTCATAAAAAACAAGCAATCTGTGTATTATATTGTGCATGCCAATACCTGTAACATGCTTTTTATCTACATCAGGACTATCAAGCGCCAGAATAGCCTTTATCTTTTCCTGCTCCATTCCTACACCATTGTCAGCAATTTCTACCAGCACTTTTTCACCTTCTTTATAAGCCTTTAAAACAATTAATCCGTCTCTTTCTACATCCTCTAATCCATGGATAAAGGCATTCTCTACCACAGGCTGAAGTATCATGCATGGCATTTCCAAATCTAAAACCTCTTCTTCTACATCCAATTTAAAATCTATCTTATCTCCAAAGCGAGTCTTTAAAATGTAAATATAACGCTTGACATTTTCTATTTCGTCTTTTAAAGTCACAGTAGAATCCAGCTTTTTCAAATTATACCTAAAAAGATTAGCCACATTTTCTATGAATTCGGCCGATTTTTCTGCACCTTCCATCATGGCAAGTTGGGCAGCAGCATTTAAAGTATTGAAGAGAAAATGAGGATTTATCTGAGATTGAAGGGCTTTTAGCTCTGCCTCTTTTATCTTCCTCTCCATCTCAGCCTGTTTCTTTATCTCACCTATATACTTTTTTATGTTAACTACCATTTTGTTGAAGGCTTCAGACAGCACTTTTATCTCATCGTTTGTTTTAAGTTCAATAGGCCTCACTTCAAAATCTCCTTTTGATACCCTTACAGCAAGGTGGGATAAATCAATGATAGGTTTTGTAATCTTATATGTGAACAAAAAAGCCAGGAATATACTAAACCCAATAGAGATTAAGATTAAGAATATATTCAAATAGCTCAGATACTCCATATTCTTTGTAATTGAAGCATATTTTGCTGACCCTTCCTGCAACTTGTTATTTAAAAGATTTGTCATATAAAATTTTATATAATCGCTTATTTTAATGGATTTTGTGAAATGGTCAATATATTCACTAGTAATCCTCCCTCTCTTAGCGTTTACAGCCGCATCTGCCTCTTCAAGGAGTTTATTAATCATATTAGCTATATCCTTAAGCATAAGGCTATCTGTATCATAGTAATTCTGACTTAATATATCAGAGGCCTTGTTTTCTAATTTATTGTACAAAGAGTAGTAATTTAAAAGCGCATCAGAGGATTTTGTGGCAAGATATCTTTCTACTTCCGTTTCCAGCATATTTACATCTGAATTTAAATTGTTCAAATACACATAATCTACGAAGATCGATTTAAGCTTTTCTATAGCTACCTTAGCGTTGTAATAAGAATAAAAGCTGGTCATACCCATCAAGACAGTTACAATAAGATAATAAATTATCAGCTTTTTGCGAATTCCTCCTGCTTTCCACAAGTCTCTAAGCATCTTTTGCACCTTCTCAGTCTAGTGATTGGATTCTCTTGAAATATTCGTTAACATTTTCTTTAGTAATGACATTCACTCCAATGTCTACAAAAGTAGAGACTGTATTTTTTTTCTTAAACTCCACCATCGCCTTTATACTTTCATACCCTATTTTATAAGGGTCGCTCATAACTGTCCCGTATATAACGCCTTTTTCAATGTATCTTAAAATATCTGGAGTATCGCCGTATCCCACCACAGTAATCTCTCCTACCTTGTTAAAATCTACAACCACTTGAGCTGTGCCAATTGTATCAACAGAATCTGTCACATATATAGCGTTTATCTTATCCTTTCCGCTTATAATAGATTGAGTAATCTCTTCTGCACTCAAGGTCCCGAGTTTTGATGTATAAACTCTAACCACTTTCATTTCCGGATAGTTCTTTATTGCGTCCAGAAAGCCGTTAATCTTAAGATTTTGATTGACACTATCCAACTGATAGTCATTGCTGACAATTATGGCTATGTTGGCTTTTCCCTTTGTCGCCTTTGCCATAAGTCTTGCAGCTTCTTCTCCCAGATGAAAGCTGTTCGTGCCTATAAAAGCTTGCCTTTTGCTGTCCTTCGCATCGTTTTCCACTGTGATAACAGGAATACCCTCTTTATAGGCCTCTTCAATTAAATTTACAAACTCTTCATTGTTAGCAACATGGGTAATTATTCCGTCAACTTTTGAAAATATAGCAATTTCCAAGTACTTAAGCTCTTCTTGTATGTTATTGAACTTGGGAGCATTGAACTCAAGTGCCACATTGTAGTACTTAGCCGCCTCCATCGCTCCCATTTTTATTTCCTTCCAGAAAGGATCTACTGAATTTTGTCCCACCATGTAGAAATGATATTCAGGTACTTTGGCAAATATAGGCTTTTGAGCAGTCTGAAATTTATACAGCAAAAAGGCTGAAATAGAAATGGCGATAATTGATACTATTATCACTTTGTCAAGTAATTTAAAAAATTTCTCTTTTAACGTTTTCATGAAATTACTTCCTTCCCTTCGCAATTGTCCTTTGATATAATGATAAACCATCTTTTTCGGTATATCAACGCTAAAAATCTGTTAAATTAAAAAAGGTGCGAAAACGCACCTTAGTCCTTCTCCCACCTGTCCTTCAATTTTTCCATTAGATGAGGTAAAGTAGTATACTCCAGTTCCTGAAGTGGCAATCTGTGAGGTTCAAAGGGCCCCAGAGTTCTCATGTAATCTGCTATTTCTAATGCTTTCTTCCTAGCGCTGTCAAAGGCTATGTCTTTAAAGAGGTCTTGTGGTCCTATCAACTTCCCTTCCTTTAATTGAAATCCCAGAGCGCACACTCTAGGAGGCCCGTCAAATCTGGTAGGAACTGCATCCTCCAAAGATACAGGAATCATAGGGCCAGTGTGAGACCCTCTCATCCATCCAAAAACAAGGTGAGGGTTTGCAAAGGCTTCTAAAACCTCTCCCACAGCAGGAAGTCCATTCTGGCACCTCACAATGAGCACAGGGTCATCTTTCCCTATGTATTTCCCTGCCATCAAATTCATCCTTTGAGTGGAAGAAACTGCTGCTATTTCATTGTTTTTTGTATACACTTTTCTTATACAATATCTCCCCGTCGCCCCTATGAAAACAAGCATATCATAAAGCTCTTCTGGAGTGTTAAAAACTATTTTTTTCCCTTCATACATATCATAAACCTCAAATTTAAACCCCTGATGCATTGAAGGGTCAATTATAAGCCCTGCAGTGTTGAAAGGGTCAGCAAACATCTTGTAAAGAGGCAAATTCCAAGCTCCCGGCTCAGTTTTATCTGCAATAAATATCACCACAGGCTCACTTTTTCTCTCTTCAAATTCCATCTCTGCAACACCAGGTCCCATACCTTTTATATTGCCAGAAAAAGAATCTTTTAATAGGTCTTGCCCTGCACCGTATAGCTTTAATTCCCTTGCCCTTTCTGTACATGCTAGAAAAGTGTCCCAGGCTAATTTATGAATTTTTTCACTGTCCACTCCTTCTCTGTGAGTCATTATGAGCTGTATGTCGTCCCCAACTCTTGTAACATGAAAATCAATTAGCATATCACCTTTTTCTTTCAGCATTTTTTTGGCAATTTCTAAAAGGTCTGGATGAACATCTGTATGCCCTACATATCCGCCGATATCCGCTTTGATAACTGATAGGGTGATTTTGCTCATCTTCTTACCCCCTTTTATTTATTGTGTTACATTCTATGAATAATGCTATACTTCTTATACTTTAATTTTAAATTATTATGACTCTTTTTTCAATAGTATGTCCTAAATTCTTTCCGTTCATTTTGAAAATAGTTGAAGGAATTTTTAAAAGTTTGTCGAAATAGTAATGAGTAGCGATAAAAACAACAAAGAAAGGGAGGATAAAAGTTGGGTGCCTATCTTACACTAATTTACGGAGTTATAGTTATTGCAGCCCTTGTGATAATTGGTTTGATTAAATTTATATTCGCTCAGGATAAAGGCAATGAAAAGATGCAGCAGATCTCCGACGCAATCAAAGAAGGAGCAATGGCTTTCCTAAACAGGCAATATAAGACAATAGCTTCTCTAGCTTTAATAGTAGCAGTAATAATCGTAGTGGCTAACTACTACGGGCATCTGTCTGAAGGAAGTAGCCAAGCACTTAGCTTTGCACTGCATGTTGGTTTTGCCTTTATCACTGGAGCGTTTTGTTCCGCCTTGTCCGGCTATATCGGAATGTATATGGCGGTAAATTCGAATATAAGGGCTGCAGCTGGTGCAAGGTCAGGTCTTAACAGAGCTCTTCAAATTGCCTTAAAGGGAGGAGCTGTGACAGGTCTTGCAGTTACAGCTTTGTCTTTATTTGGAGTTGCTACCTTATTTTTGGCATATGGCGGTCTGTCAGGACAGGATGAGCTCATAAAAGAAGCTCCTTCTCTCATTGTCGGCTTTGGGTTTGGAGCTTCATTTGTAGCTTTGTTTGCCCAGCTGGGCGGTGGTATATATACAAAGGCTGCCGACGTGGGAGCTGACCTCGTAGGAAAAGTAGAAGCAGGAATTCCTGAAGATGACCCCAGAAACCCTGCAGTCATAGCCGACCTCGTGGGAGACAACGTAGGAGACTGCGCAGGAAGAGGTGCAGACCTTTTTGAATCCACCGCCGCTGAAAACATCGGTGCAATGATATTGGGAGTTGGACTTTACCCAATCTTCGGGTGGAAAGGAATTTTATTCCCACTGGTAGCCCGTGCAATAGGTATAATTGCCTCTATAATAGGCATATTCTTTGTAAACACAAAAGACGAATCAAAAGACCCAATGATAGCTTTAAACAAGGGTTACTTTGTAACAACTGTAGTAAACTTAATAGCCCTCTTCTTTGCAGTAAAAGTGATGCTTTCAGGGCATTTGCCTGACGGACGCCCTGTCAATTACTTGCTTCTTTACGGAGCAGTAGTGACAGGTGTCATCTTAAGCTACATTTTCGTCTTCCTCACAGACTACTACACTTCTGTCAACAAACGCCCTGTTCAAGAAATCGCCAAAGCTTCTACAACAGGTGCAGCCACAAACATCATAACCGGTACATCTGTGGGCATGGAATCGACAGCTCTACCTGTCATATTCATATCAGCAGCAATATACATAGCCTACAAGCTCGGAGAAATGGCAATACCTCACATAGGAACAGCAGGGCTTTACGGCACAGCTATTGCTACAATGGGAATGCTGTCTACAACTGCATATATACTAGCCATGGACACGTTTGGTCCAATCACTGACAATGCAGGCGGAATCACTGAAATGTCCGGAGCCCCTGAAGAGATAAGAAGGGTTACAGACAGGTTAGATGCCTGCGGAAACACGACTAAAGCCTTGACAAAAGGATACGCAATTGGCTCTGCGGCTTTGGCTACTTTCTTGCTTTTCTCTGCTTATCTTGACGAAGTAAAGAAAATACTCGGCAAGCCAATAGACTCATGGTTCCCAGTAGACATAGGAAAGCCAGAAGTCTTCATAGGAGCATTCATAGGGGCGATGATCGTGTATCTATTCAGCTCTACCGCCATAAGGGCTGTAGGAAAAGCCGCACAGTATGTAATCCTCGAAGTGAGAAGGCAGTTCAGAGAAATACCTGGTATCATGGAAGGAACAGCAAAACCAGACTATGCAAGAGCAGTAGACATCGTAACAAAAGGTGCTCTAAAAGAAATGGTAATACCGGGTCTCATAGTTGTTGTCACTCCAATACTTGTCGGTGTAATTTTAGGCAAAGAGGCGGCTGCAGCCTTCTTGATGATTGGCACAATTTCCGGTGTAATTCTCGCCCTTTACCTCAATAACGGCGGAGGAGCATGGGATAACGCCAAAAAGTTTATAGAACTAGGTAATTATGGCGGCAAAGGTTCAGACGCTCACAAAGCCAGCGTTGTAGGAGACACTGTAGGAGACCCCTTCAAAGACACAGCTGGTCCATCTCTGCACGTTTTGATAAAACTCATAAGCACGATAACACTGGTGTTTGTAGCCTTGTTCAGATAAAAATTTTGTAAAGGAAGTGGTCAAATGGGATATAAAGAAGTAACACCAAAAAGGCGCCTCATGGGGAGGTTTCCCCATGGGAGCGACCTCCTTCAAGAAATTAACAAAGTTATAACTGAAGAAAACATACTCTCAGGTGAGGTCAGGATAATTGGAGCAGTAACAAAAGCTGTTTTCGGTTATTACGATTCAGAAAGCAAAAACTACATCTACATCTCAAAGGATGAGCACATGGAAATATTAAATTGCATAGGAAACATTTCTGTAAAAGACGGAAAACCCTTCCCACATGTACACATAACTCTTGCAGATAAGAATGGCAATGCATATGGGGGTCATTTAATGGAAGGGACAAAGGTATTCGCAGCAGAATTCGTAATAGTTGATTACGGAGACAGCAAATTAGAAAGGGTTTACGATGAAACAACGGGATTACAGCTTTGGGACATATAAGCCTGGCTTTATTGGCCAGGCTTTTTTATTAACTTTATAAAGAAGGGCATGTGCTTCATAATATTAAAATTTGTCTTATAAATCAAGCCTTTTATAAACGGGTTTCCAATTATGCGCAATAGCCTGTCATAGTCCTCATCCCTCATATCATCAATCTCCTTTCTCAATTCCACCATTTTCTCTATTCCCTTTAGCACATCTTTGACTTTTCCCTCATAAATTCCCCCTTTTACAATCGAATCAGCGCAGTAAAAAGAAGTTTTAATGGAATTGACAAGCCCAAATCCGAAGGCTGGCTCTAAAAATCCCCCTGCATTCCCAACTAAATACACATTTCCAACCTGATGTTCTTTTATCATGCCACTTTCAAGCTCTGTTTCAAAGGTCTCAATCATTTTGTACTTGAGGCTTTCTTTGAATAAAAAGGTCTGCCACAAATCTTCAATTTCTTCTTTCAAAGTATAAGTAGCTACAAGAATTAAAGAAGCTTTTTTATTGCTCAAAGGCACAAGATAGGCAAAACCAGACTTTGCATAACTTCTATCAAACCATACGTAAACAGAATGAGGTTCAAAATCCCCTAACAAAATCCCCCCTTTGACTCTTGCAGAAACCACGCTTTCCCATTCCGTCAGCTGCTTTGCTGCCATCTCATTCCCCGTAGCTATAACCACATAGTCATAGCTTTTTTTCAAATCTTCGTAGTTAGCATTCACATTAAAAAATATCTTTGATTTGATTTGCTGTGCTAACTGATTTTCTATGCTATTTTCTCCTTGCCCCCTTTCAAAAATATATCCGAGTCTTCCTCTAATTTCCACTTTGCGAGTTGGAGATTTTATAACAATCCTAGTTATTTCATTTAAAGGTCTTAATACAAGGCCAAATTTTTTAAAAAAATCTAAAGGGTCTTTGCAGGGTCTTGTCATAATCTGTAAAATAATTTCACCAAAAGGAAATAAATTGCCAATAGTGTGCTTCCTCTCGTATATATCACAATATATTCCATGCCTTTCTAAAGCTAAAGCGCAAGACAATCCAGAAATGCCGGCACCAATTATGGCAATTTTCAATCTCACACCTTCTTTCTTTGATTGTAAGGTTTATTCCGTTCCCTGTTGAAAGTGTGTTTCATAAAAAATGCTCCGTATTTTATGGCGTTGAAATTAGTATGGTATATAAGTCTTTTGACAGGAGGAAAGGTAAGTACTTTTATAAATTTATCTAAACTGTCATTGTCCATCAGGTCTAACGCCTTTCTAAATTCCAACATCTTTATATTTGCTTCTGACAAAGGCTTGATCTCTTGTTCAAAATTGCGGCCTTTTAATACGCTTTCTGCAGCTATTACACCGCTTAAAATAGAATTAAAAGTGCCAAAACCCAAAAAAGGCTCTATAGCCCCTCCCGCATTCCCAACAAAAAGGAGGTTTTCATATTGATGAGGAAAACAATTGCCTGAATCATGAGTCAAATCCACCATATTAATAATATCCACATCTAGCTTTTCTACTTTTAAAAAAGTATCCCAGTAATACTGCAGCTCTTCCTTAGAAATATAGGGTATGACCATTGCAAGAACAGCCCTTTTTTCATTATAAGGCATGAGGTATACATAACCACTTTTTGTGTAAAGGGTATTTATCCACATAATAAGAGTGTTGACTTCAAAATTCCCTATCACACTGGCAACTCTCACCCAAGTACTTACTAATTCCTGCCAGCATCCCAGCTCTTTTGGAATCTGAGAATTACCTGTAGCAATAATCACATAATCGTACTTGTCCTTCAAATCCTTATAATCAGCCTCCACATTAAAATTCACTGGAACAACCAATTTTTTGTACAACTGATTTTCTAAAGAATCCTCACTTTGTCCTCTCAAAGTCATGTATCCTAAATTATTTCCTGACACAACTCCTTCCACGCTAGGTCCTTTCATGACAATCTTTTTAATTACGCTATTAGGCAAAATCTCTATCCCGCACTTTTTCTTAAGATATACCAAAGGGTCCCTGACAGGCCTATTTATAACTTTCAAAAGACCTCCTACATGATTAAAAAGCTCTCCCACTTTATCTTTTCTCTCAAAAATAGAAGGCATAACTTTGTACCTTTGAAAGGTGATAGCTGCAGCCAAACCGGAAGGCCCAGCCCCTATTATTGCAATCTTCATTTTAGCTCATCTCCGGCCTGTTTAAGACTTTATTATTCGGAATAGAAGGTTTAGACTCCAAGCTTTCAATCTCTATTTGCAACAAAGAGATAAATCTCATCACATCATCTCTCATCTGTGTAAAAAGTTGTCTCACGTAAGGGTTTGGAATATTGACCACTGTCTCATTGTAAAAAGCTTGAAGGTTGACAAGATTTTTTAAAAGGTCTTGAAGCATGTCCAGAGGTTCCTGTGACATGTTTTTCTTAACAGTAGAAGTTATATTAAGTTCCTTCTGCGCTCTTTTTATATCCTGATGATGATTTTTTACCATAGTCTCCATTTGTTTTAGTAAAGCCTTTATTTGACTGTCAAAGCCGCCAGTTTTATATTCTTTTACTTTCTCCAGCAAAATATTTTCTAATTTCCGAGCCTCTACAAAACTACTTAAAATCATTTCCTGCTGTGTTATTTTCTGCATACTCATCCCGCCTTTTTAATTATCTTCTCACGATTGAAATTTTTATATACCTGTTTAAAATGGGAAATCCGTGGAATATTAAGATTGAGGTGAATAGGATGGGAAATCTTGATGAAATAAAAAAGCTAATGGAAGAACTTATAAAAAGTGAGAAAAATAGAGAAATGGCGAGCAAAGAAATGGAGGAAGTTTTAGAAAAATCAATTTCAGAAATAAAAAATATACTCCTTACAATAAAAAAATACATTGGCAGTAAAAACATAAAATTGAGAAGTTACAGCGGGAAAATTTTTGAGGTAGGAGAAGGCATAGTAATTTTTGATAAAAGCATTGACGAGAAGATAATATTAAAACCTGACAACAATTTTTATCACTACAAAGTAGAAGGAGAAGAATTAACCGCTACTCCCATTCCTGACCTTAAGATTCACGATTACATCACTTATGACACTTTATTTGAAACAGTGAAAAATTCTCTCAAGCGTTGCATTCAGAAGAACGAGGAGGAAATACGCCTTTACAAAAGCACAGTATACAAGATAGACAAATACAACAAAGAGCTTGAAGAAATACTCTCATTAAAAAAGTCCGTAGAGGGGAAAATGGAAAGTGATTTGTAACATTTTTGTAATCAAAAGTTAATAATTTCTTAATAAATTTTAATAATTTACGTGGTATAGTTAATTTAGAACTATAAAAGGAAGTGGAGAAATTGAAGGGAAAGCTATTGCAAATTTTGAGCTTATTTTTGGTTTTTGTCACAATGGGATTCATGATTTCAATGCAAATTAAAACTGTTCAAGGAGGTATAAAGCAGCCTCTTCCCCCTGTTTCTTCCACCAACTACGCCAGAGTAGAGGAACTCACACAGCAGCTTAAAAAAGTTCAAGAGGAAAAGCAAAATTTAGAACAGCAATTGGCAGAACTTACAAAAAGATTTCAAGAATACGAAGAAGCAGCTTCAAAAAATGATGCCGCTTTGAAAAACCTTCAGAAGGATGTTGAAAAGTATAAAGCTCTCGCTGGCTTCACAGACATGGTAGGTCCCGGAGTAATAGTCACAGTAAGTGACAGCGACCTTCAGCCCCGCGAAGGAGAAGACCCAAACCTTTACTTAGTTCACGATGAAGACCTTCTAAACATAGTAAATGAATTAAAAGCAGGGGGAGCAGAAGCGATAGCGATAAATGATCAGCGCTTGATTGCTACTTCTGAGATAAGGTGTGTAGGTCCTACAATAAATATAAATTCGACAAGATATGCACCACCTTACGTGATAAAAGCCATAGGAAACCCTGAAACTTTAGTAGCTTCCTTAAAATTAAAAGGTGGAATAATAGAAACATTAGAATTTTATGGTATTAAAGTGGATATACAAACATCAGATAAAGTGGTAGTGCCTGGATACAGTGAACCGGTAAAATTTTTCTATGCAAAACCCATAAACAACCCTTAAAAAAGACAGGTTTATCCATTAAACCTGTCTTTAATCTTTTTTATAATTCCATTTTCCACGATAACCCATTTACACAGAAGCTTACCCAAAAAAGTAGGCTTTGAAGCCACAAATCTCATATTCCTCTTCTTCAAAGATGTCCAATTCCTCTTATACTCTTCATCTCCCCTTAAAAAGTCAAACACTCTGTCCCCTTCTTCAATAGAATGCTTAATGGCAAGCCCTACCGCTATGTTCCCAACGCTCCTTTTGCTGTACTCAATATCGTATCCGCTTATATAATAGTACCTAATACCGCCTACGTGATAGCTTAAAAGGCTTGCTACTGTCTTAACACCGTCTTTTAGTTCAAATAGGCTAAGCTCTCCTTTTAAGAACATATCTTTTGCTACGTCTTTGTGAAAATCCCTTATCCTCTTTGAGTAAAAAACCCCTGGCATGTGTTTTTGCCTCCACCTTTTCTGGTGAAGGTTTATCAAAGTATCCATTGCTCTATCCACCAGCTCAAAATCTTTTACTACGTAAAAGCTAGCATCGTACTCTTTAAAAAATCGCCTGACCTCATAATTTAAATTGCGCCTGAATTTGCCCTCCAGCCCTTCAAGGTATTCCTCCCACGTATCAGGCAGTTCTATATAAGGGCATATATCCTGCACTTCATAATCATAATAGAGATTACTGCCCATTATATACGGGAAAAATTCGCTATCTTCAGGAATATGCTCTAAATCAAGCACTGTCAAAGAATCAATTCTCTTTTCCAAAAAATCTACAATCGCAGTGTAAAACTGCTTTTCATATCCACTTCTCACAATAAAATCTAAATAATCGCTGTTTGTAGAACCGATGAATTTTATCCTCTTGGCAAAAAGGCCCTTTTCAAAATAAGTTATCATAAAAGGAGCAATACCTATAGGCATAGTTCCTTCATAAACGACAATTATTTCCAAATTTTTGCCGTGCCCAAAGTATTTCCACCAGTTTAAAACCCACTCAAACGTATTAAAAGGATACACTTTTCCCTCTTCTTCTAATTCATGCCAAATATCCTCTATTTCCAATAATCCAGAAATATTTGTAATCCTCTCAACTGTCATGTGAGATATCTTTCTTTCATCCAAAGCACTACCCTCCAAACTACATATAAAAATATTATAAACCCTATGGTAGATACAAAATATACCCAAAGGGGCTGACTCTTGGTCAAAAAGTCCACTTTTATAAGCTGCTTTGCTGCCAGATAAGATATTAAAGTCCAAAAGGAAGACCATATCAAATCAGCAATTGCAGAAAAAATCACATAAACGGTAAAATTCATTCTGGTAATCCCAGACGCCCAAATAGCAGGAGTGCGCGGCAGTCCCACCAGCCTTCCAAGAAGAACAGTAAAACCGCCGTACTTCGCAAACCATTTATCCATAGCCTCTAAGTCTTTCACAGTTATTTTCAAATACTTGCCGTATTTTTCTACAACTGGCCTTCCCTTGTAATATCCCACTAAATAGGCTATCACATTTCCAGTGACATTGCCTAAAGCTGCTACAAGCACTATAGCAACTAAATTCATCTCTCCCTTTACCGCAAGGTATGCTGCTGCAAAAAATAAAATCTCCACAGGACCAGGAAGTCCAGTCCCCTCATAAGCAAGCACAAGAAAAAGGGCTATGTAGCCGTAGTTTACTACAGCGTTATATAAAAAAGATTGGCTTTCCATGGCTTCACCATCCGTTATATTTTTCAAGTTTTATTATATCATAAAAAATTAAAACAGGGCAATTTAGCCCTGCCCAGTTTGTTGACAAAGTTTTTATTTCTTAAGTGACATTTTGTGTTAATGCATAAGAAGCACAAAGCGACAAAACTAGGGCTCGCTTTTCGAACTCCGGCGGGTTCCGGCCAATTCGCCTTTCAGGCTCAGGTGGCCGCTCGCCTTCGCTCGCCCCGCCTCCACTCTCAAGCTCGCCAAGTTTTGTTACCGCTTTGTAACAAGTCGCATCTACACACAAAATGCCACTTCTCTACTTTTTAACATTATAAACAGTGCAATTTAGCCCTGCTTTACTTTTTCGCTTTTTTATACTCTTGTACAACCTTCCTATACATTTCATAGGTCTTTTTAGCAATACTTCCCCAGCTGAACATCTCCTCAACTCTTTTCCTTCCATTTATCCCAAATTTCTTTGCCAACTCTCTATTCTCCAGGAGAATATTTATATATTTCGCAAGCTCTTCAGAGTTTCCCGGCTCTACCAAAAAGCCTGTCTCCTCATGCACCACAACTTCTTTAATCCCACCTGTAGCGCTTGCCACAACGGGAGTCTCACAAGCCATCGCTTCCAAATTTATTATGCCAAAGGGCTCATAAATAGAAGGGCACACAAACACTTCTGCATTGCTATAAAGCTCTACGATATCTTCTTTTTCCACCATTTTGTTTATCCAAATTATATTGTCGTGCAACTTCACCTTTTGCTCTACCTCTTCCAACACCTCTGGCGTGTCTGGAGAGCTGGCGCACAGCACCACTTTTACATCCTTAGGCAAATATTTCACTGCATCTATCAAGTGAGTAATCCCTTTCTGCCTAGATATTCTCCCTACAAAGAGAATGTACCTTCCTTCAATTCCGTACTTTTTTCTAGCAACATTTCTATCTATCTTTTTGTACTCCTTTAAATCTATCCCATTGTATATGACCTCTATCTTTTCTTCAGGAACGTCGTAATATTTCAATATGTCCTCTTTTGAGCCTTGGGAGACGGCTATAATCCTGTCAGCAGCTTTAATTCCTGTTTTTTCCATCCAGGAACTCAATTTATACCCATTCCCCAACTGTTCTTCTTTCCACGGCCTTAAGGGCTCAAGGCTGTGAATTGTCACAACTAAAGGCTTATCATAAAGCTTTTTAGCTAAAAAGCCTGCCATGAAGGTGTACCAGGTGTGGCAATGAAGGACATCGGAATCAACAGGGTCCTTCACCATCGCCAAATCTATTGAAAAAGGACCTAAAACTTTTTGATACCTAGGATCTAACCCTTCTTTTAACTCCTCCCACTCTTTATATCCCTTTACAGTCAAATTCTCCGAAAAAAATTTCTGGTCCCCAAAACACCTCACATCTACTTTCATTAACTTGGACAACTCTCTGGTCAGGTAGTCTACATGAACACCTGCTCCTCCATAAATATTAGGAGGGTATTCATTGGTAAACACCGTGACTTTTAAATTATCCATAGCTAACCCCCATTTCCTGCGGTTTTTTGAGCTCTTCAATGCATTCTAAAATACCCTTTAAAGGTATCTTAAACCAAGTAGGCCTGTTGTTTACCTCGTAAATACCTTCAAAAAGTGCCTTATCTAGTTTAAAAAGAGCCAAAACTTTTAAGAAGTTTTCTTCTTTAGGTAGCACATCTGAAGCCTCTTCTGATACTGCTTTAAGGTACCCTTCAATAAAGGCTTCCTCCACTTCTTTTTCCCATGAAATCAGGAGTTTCTCTACTTCTTCATCCTCTCTCTTCATTTCTTTTTCTAAATAATTAAAATAAGCAGCATAAGCAGCATAGTTGAAAGACCTGAGCATCCCTGCCACATCTTTTAAAGGGGATATCTTCTCTCTTCTCACCTCTATGGGCTTTGTAGGTTCCCCTTCAAAATCTATTATCACATATCCTCTCTCTGTCTTTAAAATTTGCTCAAGATGAAGGTCTCCATGGCACCTCATGTACTTACCAAGGGAAATATGAGAAAACTCATCCAATCCTTCAAAAATAAACTGTCCAAAGTCTTTTATGGTATCAAGCAAAGAAGTCGTGCCTTCATCAAATTGTTTACCTTCTACAAAAGCCAAAAGCTTAGAAAAATTTCCTTTTATACTTTCTAGAATCTTTTCTACATTTTCCTGACTTATGTCTATCTTTGTAAATGACAATTTACTGTGCATTTCTCCAATAATCCTAGCTATCTCCTTAACTTCTCTAACATATTCTGTAAAATCAATTCCCTCAGTTCTTCTATAAATTACATCTTTCAAATACTGCTGTGTGTACTGCCACATATCTCCTTCATTTTTTATATACTCTACTACCATAGCTACTGTATATTTTTCCCCTGTCGGCAGCTCATACAAAAAATAACCTCTTATATCCTGTACATTTTCAAATCCTGCTTTTTTAAGCTCAAATGTCATCTCTAAATCAGGGTTTATTCCCTCCGCAAACTTCCTGTAAGTTTTTATTATTTCATCTTTCCTCAAATAAGTCAGACTGTTTGTAGATTTATTGCTCAATCTCTTTACTTTGTATATATCTTCATCCTTCACAACATATGGGACAAGCTTTGCCCCTGAGCGAAATTCTACAGCTTTTCTTGTTGTTAAAACTTCATTCAGCCACTTTACATAGGGAAGAGAGTCAACTGCATCGTATATGAAGTACCTTTCGCCTTCCACCTCTACCTCATCTATCAAATCAGCCTTCTTAAAATTTTTTGATATGAACACTGGAAGATAATAAAAGGCAGTAAACGGATTAAAACTTAAAGGAGTTTTAAGCATGATGCCTAAAATTATCACTGCCAATATCTCTTCTTTTCTCTCATAAACAATAAGATAATCCTTGACAAACAGGTTTAAAATTTCATGGGCTTTTTCCTGAAACCACCTAAATTTTTTCAAGTTTTCGCCTTTTATTTGTGATATAATTTTTTCCATTACACCACTTCTTTCCTTCATAAATTTTGTAATTTTAAAATCGAAGCAGCAAGCTCTGGAGAGACAGGGTTTATATGCACACCTGTGCCCAGCTCGAACCCTGCCGCTATCGTAAGCCTAGGAGCAATTTCTATATGCCAGTGGTAATTTCTTATATCCCGAGGAGGCAGAGTGTGAAGGACAATGTTGTAAGGAGGCATCTCAAACTCTTTCTCGTATTTCTCAATCAAAGGCTTTAAAATCTCCACAAATTTTGAGAGAGAATCCTCATCTATCTCCTCAAACTTTTCCTGATGCTCTTTTGGAATTATCCACGACTCATAAGGATACTGAGAAGCATATGGAGCTATTGCCACAAACTTTTCATTCTCCCCTATCAATCTCACACCTGCTTCTCTTTCGTACTCAATAATTTCGCAGTAAGGGCATTTTCTTTCCTTTTTTATATACTCCTGAGTGCCCTCAACTTCCCTGTTCACCAGCTCGGGGATAAAAGGAATTGCTATGACCTGCCAATGGCCGTGCTCAAGAGAAGCCCCTCCTCTTGGCCCAAAATTCTTAAAAACCTGAACGTACTTTATCTTTTCATCTTTCACAATTGATCTGTATCTTTCAATTATGGCGTGAAACACCCTTTTCATCTGTTCCAAAGTCAAATTCCCAAAAGTAACATCGTGGTAAGGAGATTCCACAATCACTTCTGCCACACCATAGCCGTACTCTCCTCTGTAAAGAGAAGGCACATCAATCTCTTTTACCTCCGTATTTAACGCTGCGAATTTATTTGTGAACCCCCTCACAAGCCACTTCCCTTGTCCATCTTTTATCTCCACAAGAGAAGGAGGCGTCATATTTTCATTTCTCGGACAAAAAGGACAATCTTTGCTTCCCTTCTTTTCCTGATGAGCAATTGCAAAGTCATGAGGCCTTTTCGCCCTCTCAACCGCTATAATCACCATTTTCCCTGTAACTAAATCAAATCTTATCTCAGACATAGTGTTCTCTCCTATTCTAGATATTTCCTTATCCATCAATGCAATCGAATGCATAACTCTTCAAAAAAATAAAAGCATAATGGAGCAATTAATGCAACCGAATGCATTCTATTTTTATAATATACCTTGCGCTTAAAATTGTCAAATGGATTTTATCTCTAAAGAGTTTACGACACTCAAACAATAATTATTATTCGCAGATAAAAATTTTTTTAAAAAACTATTGACAAGAATAAAGATTGGTATTATAATAAAATTGAACTCAGTACAAAATTGAATTTAATTTAAAGAGGTGAGAAAATGGAAGTAAAGGAACTAGTCTTGAAAACTTTAAAAGAATCCCCTCAACCTCTAAGGCCAGGTGACATTGCCGAAAAAGCAAATTTAGACAAAAAAGAGGTAGACAAGGCTATAAAAGAATTAAAAAAGGAAAACCTAATAATATCACCCAAAAGATGCTATTATGCAGCAAAATAATTTAAAGAAAGAAGTAATGAAAATGACTTACAAGGTGGAGGAATTAAAGGACTACCTTAAAAAACATGGGATAAGGCCTTCTACAATAAGGCTTAAAATCCTTCAGTATCTTTTGGAAAACAGAATACATCCAACTGCAGAAGACATATACAAGTCGCTGGTAAATGACATACCAACTCTTTCAAAAACCAGTGTTTATAACACTTTAGACCTATTTCTTGAAAAGGGCGTTGTAAACACTTTATCCCTCAAAGAAAAAGAGCTGCGTTACGACATCAACACTTACTTGCACGGTCACTTTAAGTGCGAAGTGTGCGGAAAAGTTTATGACTTCCCTGTAACTGACAAAATTTTAGAGGTCAATGAATTAGAAGGGTTTACAATTAAGAGCATTGACATAAATGCCTATGGCATATGCAAAAAATGCAATGAAAAAATAAAAAATAATAAGGAGGAAGAGTAAAATGGAGGAAATTAGAATGAAGTTACTAGGAGAAAAATTCCCATCTATGGAGGTAATGACAACTCACGGAGTAAAGAGATTGCCTGAAGACTATGCAGGAAAATGGTTTGTGCTCTTCAGCCATCCAGCGGACTTCACACCAGTTTGCACAACAGAGTTTGTAGAATTTGCAAGAAAAGCTGAGGAATTCAAGCAATTAAACACTGAACTCATTGGGCTTTCAGTCGACCAGGTATTCTCTCACATCAAATGGGTAGAGTGGATAAAGGACAACACAGGAGTACAAATCCCCTTCCCAGTAATAGCCGATGAACTAGGAAGAGTATCCAACCAATTAGGAATGATTCATCCAGGAAAAGGAACAAACACAGTGAGAGCAGTATTCATTGTAGATGACAAAGGAGTAATAAGGCTTATCATGTACTATCCACAGGAAGTAGGAAGAAACGTGGATGAAATACTAAGAGCGCTGAAAGCACTGCAAACAGCAGACCAGTACGGCGTCGCACTTCCTGAGAAGTGGCCAAACAACTACTTAATTAAAGACCACGTTATAGTTCCTCCTTCCACTGATGAAGCTTCTGCCAATGAGAGAAAAGAAAAGATAAAGGCAAAAGAAATTGAGGCTTTTGACTGGTGGTTCGTACACAAACCTTTGAAATAAGGTCACCCATAAAATATCCCTTTTTTTCAACAAAGCGGGCTTGAAATCTTCAAGCCCGCTTTTATTGTTTTTTTAACATTATATCCAGAATTACATCATCTGCGTTTTTCATGCCTTCAACAGAAATCCTGCCCAAATTCTTTATGCTTTCTTCTGCCGTATTTCCCAAAATTCCGTTGTCAGAAGGTATGAATATATTTTCCATGGCGAATTTTGACGCTTCTAATGCCGCTGTGACCGAAATAGAAAGTTTGTACGCGCATCCAATCTTGGCACCATCGCATATCATCCCAGAAAGCCCCGCCAGCATGTTGCTGACTGCTCCTTTTATCTGTTTCCTACTACCTCCCAATAGATAAGTTAGCCCTGCGCTCATCCCCACACCTGCTGCAACTCCACAGCCACATATAGGAGACAAAACACCTATATAAGCTTTAACATAGGCAGTTAAAAGATGGCTTAACGTTATAGCTCTTATAATCTTTTCCCTGTCATAACCTCTTTCTTCCCCTATGATCGCAATGGGCAGTATTGCCACAAGCCCGTGATTTCCAGAACCTGCACTGCTCATAACCGGAAGTGGATATCCAGACATTCTCGCCTCTGAAGCGGCTGCTGTTAAAGCTTTTGCCAAAGATTCTTCATCCCTTATCTGTCTTTTTAACATCTTTCCAATGCCTACCCCTACCTCTTCATTCAGCCCTGCGTAAGCTATCTTTTTGTTCATTTCTATTCCTTCGCCTATAAATTCAATCTCTTTAAAATCCACACTGTCGCAGTAATCCAGAAAATCCTCTATTGTGAATTCTTTAATTTTCGCTTTAAGCCAAGACTTGTCCTCCTTTAAATTCTCCTCTTTTGCTTTTAGCACAACTCCATCTCTTTCTTCATATACAATGTTGTCATGAGCATCTTTTACTATAACAGTGGCTCTGTGTTTATCCCCTACGACAGAAGCTTTTATATAAAGTCCTTCTGCATCTTTTTCAAGAACAATCTTTACAGCTTTTCTATTTACTATTTTGTGAGCCTTTTTAATATCTTCTTCTGTTGCTTCTCTTAAAGCCTCCAGCTTATACTCAGATTTCCCACAAACAAGAGCCAGTGCAGCAGCAAACACAAGGCCTTTTTCCTTTGTGCCAGGAATAGAAACAAACATTCCATTTTTTAAAATATCCCTATCTACTGCTACATATACTTCCCGTGGCTCTTCCCCTAAAATTTCTCTAGCTTTTGAGACAGCATAAGCTACAGCTCCAGGCTCTGTACAGCCCAGAGCAGGCGCCACATTTGCCTTTAAAATATCTGTTAATATTAAAAGGTCTTTTCTCATACTAATCACTCCAAAAGTTTTATTTACCCGCATTTTTATTACGCAATTTTTATGCCACAAATATTCACCCGAAAATAAACCTTTGAAAAAGCATATTTCTCATTTCTGATAACAGTAAACGTTTTATAGTTTTTTATTTCTTACTGCAACGCCTTTTTTACTTCTCAATTATGAAAAATCCTTATCACTTTTGATAAAGATTGTGGTATAGTATAATAAAAGCCCTTTTGCGTGGAGGGGAAATTATGGACAACATTTTAGAAGAAATAAAAAATGATTTGCAGAGCATAGCAGAAACCATAAAAGCCATAACAAACGTAGATGTCACAATTGTGGACGAAAAATTGAAAAGAATTGCAGGAACAGGTCCTTTTAAAGAAAAAATCGGAAGATACGCTCCAAAAAATTCCGCCTTTGAAAAAGCCTTAAAGACAGGGCGGCAGTACTTCATAGTAAACCCTGGAAAGCACCCGATTTGCGCTTCCTGTGAGGAGCACCAAAATTGTAAAGAAGAGCTAGAACTTTGTATCCCCATAAGAAACGGCGAAAAAATAATAGGAATCCTGGGAATGTCCATCTTTGACAAAAATACAAAAATAGATTTCTTAAACAAACAGGAAGACTTCAAAAATTTTGAAAAAAGGTTCAGTGAACTCATAACTACGAAGATAAATGAGAAAAAATTGGGCGTAATGATAGAATACCGCTCCTCAGAGCTCATGACTCTCATCAACTCCATAAACGAAGGAATAATAATTCTTGACAGCCAAAACAGAGTGGTGACAGTAAACAAATATTTAAAGGAAAAGTTAAACGTTTCAGAGAAAACTCCTGTAAAGTCTATTTTCCCCGTAAAACTGTTACAAGAATTAGAAAAGAAGGATTTTGAGGGAGAAGTAGGCCCTGTAGAGATTAAAGGAATAAAGTTTGTAATAAATTCTTCTCCTATTGCAGTAAAAGGACAAAGGGTGGGAACAGTTCTTGTATTTTCTGACTTTTCAAAAATGCAGGAATCCGTCTACAAAGCTTCTAAAATGTCTGAAATTGTGACTTTTGACGATATAGTAGGAGAAAGTGACGCAATAAAGTACGCAAAGAGTCAGGCAATTCAAATTGCGGATTCAGAGGTCCCTGTGCTTCTTTTGGGAGAAAGTGGAACAGGAAAAGAATTGTTTGCCAGAGCAATACATTTTCAAAGCAGTCGCAAAAATGAGATATTCATGCCCATAAACTGCGGTGCCATCCCCGAAACTTTAATAGAAAGCGAGCTTTTCGGGTATGAAAAGGGGTCCTTCACAGGAGCAAATGTGACAGGGAAAATTGGGAAATTTGAGCTTGCAAAGGACGGTACGATCTTTCTCGATGAAATAGGGGACTTACCCCTTTCTATGCAGGTAAAACTTCTGAGAGCCTTAGAAGAAAAAGAAATTGTAAGAATAGGTGGATATACCCCAATAAAAGTAAACCCTCGAATAATCTCTGCCACTCATAAAGACCTGTATCAGATGGTTTTAGAGGGAAAATTTAGAGAAGACCTATTTTACCGGTTAAATGTAGTACCTATTGTAATTCCGCCTCTCCGAGAAAGAGGGTATGACATAATTATACTGGCAAACTATTTTCTAGAAAAGTTTAATAAAATCTATGGAAAAAATATAAAAGGCTTTTCGAAAGAAAGTGAGAAGTTGCTTTTAAGTTATCCTTTCCCTGGAAATATAAGAGAGCTCAGAAACTTGATAGAGTATGCAGTTAACTTTGAAAGCAAGGACTATATATCACCCGAAACAATAAATCAGAGGCTTCACAGAAAAACACTTGAAGAAGGCAAGACACTTGCTGAAATGGTAAAAAATTATGAAAAGAATGTGATAAAAGAGTACATGTTAAGGTACGGGAGTGACGTTGAAAGCAAAAAACTGATAGCAAAAAAATTAGGCATAAGCATTGCCACTTTATATAGAAAAATGGCAGAAGAGTGATACAATGAAGATAGAAAAACAAAAAAGGGGGATATGGACAAATGAAATATATTGACCTAAGAAGCGACACAGTAACCCAGCCCACTCCTGAGATGAGAGAAGCCATGTACAAAGCTGAAGTGGGCGATGACGTATACGGAGAAGACCCTACTGTGAGAAAACTTGAAGAAATGGCAGCAGAAATGCTAGGAAAAGAAGCAGCAATGCTTGTGACCAGCGGAACTCAAGGGAACCAAGTCTCAATAATGACTCACACTCATCCAGGAGAAGAAATCATACTAGAGGAAAATTCCCACATAATAACCTATGAAGTTGGAGGGATAGGCTATCTCGCTGGAGTACAGGCAAAAACTTTGAAGGGCAATAAAGGAGTTTTAAATCCGGAAGATGTGGAAAAAGCTATAAGGCCTAAAAACATACACTTTCCTGAGACAAGCCTAATCTGCCTTGAAAACACACACAATAGAGCAGGTGGCACTGTGACTCCAATTGAAGTCATGAAAAAGATATATGAAATCGCACAAAAGCATGGAATACCTGTACATCTGGACGGCGCCAGAATATTTAACGCCGCGACATATCTCAAAGTAGATGTAAAAGAAATTGCGAAATATGCTGACAGCGTGATGTTCTGCCTTTCAAAAGGGTTATGTGCCCCTATCGGGTCTATCGTCGTCGGAACAAAAGAATTTATTGAAAGGGCGAGGAAATACCGCAAGATGCTGGGAGGAGGAATGAGGCAGGCAGGTTTCATCGCTGCTGCTGGCATCGTAGCCCTTGAAAAAATGACAAAAAGGCTTCAAGAAGACCATGACAATGCAAGGCTTCTGGCCGAAGGTCTGAAAAACATCCCCGGGATAGACCTTGATATGGAAACAGTGCAAACTAACATAGTAATGACTGATATTTCTGGCACTGGAATGACAGGAAGGGAATTTTCTCTAAAGTTAAAAGAACACGGCGTTTTAGTAAATGGGGGAGATGACTTTTCAGTAAGATTTGTGACTCACTATTACATAACTAAAGAAGACGTAAAGAAGGCCTTGAGTGCAATTGAAAAAGTGGTAAGAGAAAAGCATTAAAGAGAGGGTAACCCCCTCTCTTTTTAAGTATACTCTATCCTCACTTTGCTTCCCTCTCCTGAAACGGTAGGAGGCGTCACTATGAGCTTGACAGGGACCCTGTCTTTGAGTTCTTCTACATGGCTTATTATGCCAACTACCATCTTATCTTTTTTCAGCCTTTCCAGTGATGTCATAACTACGTCAAGAAGTTCTGAATCAAGGCTTCCAAATCCCTCATCCAGGAAGAAAAATTCTAAAGGTGCTTTTCCTTTTAACTGTATGTGGGAAGAAAGAGCTAAAGCAAGTGATAAAGAAGTCAAAAAAGTCTCTCCACCAGATAAAGTATCAACAGAACGCCTTACACCGCCATTGAAGTCATCCCTCATTACAAAATTATTTTCAGAATCAATCTCTAGTGCGTACCTGCCTCTGCTTATTTCTTTAAGCCTTTTTGAAGCGGAAAAAGTAATGTATTTGAGCTGTTTTGATGCGATGAAATCCACAAATTTATTGCCTTGGAACAATTTATCCAGTTCTTCCAGCATGTCTATTACGTGTTCTAACTCTTTTTTCTTTTTGGTCAACTCTTCTACCTTCTTCAGGTTTTCCTTCATATCATGAATAGCCTTTTCTGTAGCACCAATTTCTTTTCTTTTGCCCGTCAAAATCTCCTCCAACTCTCTAATCCTTTCCTCTAATCTGTTCCAATGCTCCTCTTCAATTTGCCTTCCCTTAAGAAACCCTTCCAATCTTTCTATATTCGCGACAAGAGAAGTGTATTCATTTTCAAATCTTTTTACTTCTATTTCAATTTCACTCATCTCTTCACTGCTAATCACAAAACTTAAAGCCTCTTCCTTTGTCTTAAAGCCCTCTTTCGACAGCGAAAGTTCCAATTTTTCTATTTGCTCCTTCAACATGTTGGTCAATAAAATTTGATTTTCCAAAGTGGAGACTTTTTTGCTTTCTATTTCCTGCTTTTTTCTCCTCTCCTCTTCCAGCCTATTTTTTAAAAAGCTCTCTCTCTGCAGAATTTCCGCTCTTTCCTTTTGAACATCTTCCAAATACTTTTTTACGTCTTTCCCTTCAGAATACGAATAGAGTTCTTTTTGCATCTTCTCTAAAACGCTTCTTTTTTCCTTCCCTACTTCTACTACCTGCGTCTTCCTCACTATCAACTGGTTGAGGTCTTCTAACACTTTTTCTCTTTTAATGTTTAATTCTTCTAAATTCTTTTTTAAGGACTCTACTTCTTCTCTTAGTTTTTCAATCAATTTTTCTTTCTGATTGATTTCCTCTACTTTTTCTGAAAAGTTCGCATACCCCAACTTTTCTTTCCAATTTTCTAATTCTTTCAATAGACTCTGATATTCCCTTTCAATCCCTTCAAAAGAAAGTTTATACTCCTCAAGAAGCTTTAAATCCTTTTGCAATCTCTCTTTTATGCGAGCTTCTTCCAATGCAAGCTGTCCTTTTTCTTCTTTTAATCTCTTAAGGACTTTCTCCTTTTCCTCCTTTTCTTTCGCCCAGTCCTCCAATTTTTCCTTTTCTTCTTTAAATTTTACCTCCATCTCTTCTATCTCTTTTCTCAAAATTTCTAAATCAATGCCCCTTAAATTTTCTTTCGCTTTTTCAAGCTCAGCCCTTGAAATCTCTTCTTTTGCTGTAAATCCTGAGAGCTGACTTTTTAGCATAATGAGCTTTTCTTGTAAAACTTCTCTTTCAGTTCTTAAACCCCTTTCTAGCTTCTTTTTCTCCTCAATCAACTTCTCGTCCACTTTCTTTGCCAGATTTATGTGGTGAAAAGACCCGCATACGGGGCAAGGCATTCCCTCTTCCAGGCCTTCTGCCAATTCTCCCGCCATGTTCTTCCTGACAATCTCTTCAATCTCTTTCTGCAAAGCATCCAGCGCTTTACCTTTTTCTACATATTCTCTCTCAGTTTTTTCTAACTCACCTACAAGCTTTTCTCTCTCCTCTAAAACCTCTTTTAAAGTTTTCTCCAGCTTTTCTTCTAATTCTTTATTCCTTTGCGCTTCTATAAGCTTTAACCTCTTTGACTCCAGTTCTTTTTGGAAATTGAAGAGCTCTTCACTTGAAAGAGGCTTTTGGACTTCAAGAAGGTTGAAACTACTTTCCTCTTTTTGTAACTCTTCCTCTTTTTCAGTAAGTTCCACCTTTATCCTCTCGTACTCTCCCTTCTGCTTTTCTACAAGTTTTTCTATCTCTTCGATCTTGTAAGCCTTTTCCTCTCTTTCTCTTTTGACCCTTTCAAACTCTTTCTCAAGCTCAAACGCTTTAAATACATTCTCCTTCTCTTCTGTACTAATCCTTATGCTTACAATCTTCTCTTCCTTTTCTGCGATATTCTTCTTCAAGTTTTCTATAGAAAGAAATAATTTTTCCTTTTCTTCTTCTAACCTTTTAATATTGCTTTCTAAGTTTTTATACTCTGTCAAAAGCTTTTCTCTTTCTTCAGATAGCCTTTTTATCTCATCTTCAATCTGAACAGCCCTTTTGAGCCTTTCTTCTTTCTCAATAAGAAGAGGAATTTTCTCTTCTTTTTCCCTAAAAGTTATTTCGTAATCTTTCTCTATCTTTTCAAGTTGCGCACTCACTTCCTCCAACTCTTTAGCGTGTTTTTCTAGTTCTTTCTTGTTCAATAAAAGCTTTTTTTCTGTCTCCTCTACAGAATCTATATATGGCTTTACAGAAAGGGCTTTTCTTGCCTTCTCAATTTTCCCTCTTTTTACCTCTATTTCAGAGGCTTTTTCATCTAACAATCTCTTTTTCTCTAAAAACTGGTTTAACTCCTTTTGCCTTTCCCATATCTCTTTCAATTTTTCTCTCTCTTTTAAAAGCTCTTCTCTTTCTGCGCTCAAATTTTTTTCTTCTTCTTTAAGAAGTTCTAACTTGGCTAGCGCTTCTTTTAAAGCCTCTTCTGTAACACCCTCATAGCGAGAAAGCTCCCCATTTACCATCCCCAGAAGGAGAGCTTTTTCATTTTTGACTTTCCTCACTTTTTCCATTAAATCATTTCCATATCTTTCTAAGCCAAAAATCCTCTCCAGCATATCCCGCCTTTCTCGTCCACTTAATTTCAAAAATTCGCTAAATTTCCCCTGAGGAAGTACTACAGATCTGGTAAAGTCCTCTGCAGTAAGTCCTATTATTTCTACTATTTTCTGATGAACCTCTCTTTCTTTCTCTGCCAGCACTTTTTCTCCTTCTGCGGTTATCTCTCTTAGCCTTGCCAAAGTAGTCTTGTATCCGCCATTTTTTAAATCTTTTTTTATGTTTCTCTCTACTATGTACCTCCTTCTTTCAGTCCCTACTCCTATTTCAAATTCATATACCACAGAAGTGGAAAGGGAGTCAGTGTTTATAAAGTCTTTGCTGTTTCTGGGAATTTTTCCGTACATCGAAAGGGTGATAGCATCTATTATGGTGGATTTCCCGCTTCCCGTCGGGCCAAATATTCCAAAAAGCCCTTTTTCAGTGAGAAGTTCAAAATTTATGACTTGCTCTTCTGTAAAGCTGTTAACGCCAGAAATTTTAAGTCTAATAGGCTTCATGCTCCCTCATCCTCTTTCCCAATTATGCTCATAAAAAGTTCCACCATCTCTTCTGAAGGAGGAACTTTCTTCTCTTTTAGGTAAAACTCCTGAAACAGCTCTCTTATGTCTTTATCCTCTACCTCGATTTCTTCAAAGACATCCTCTTCTTCCGGAAGGATTGGCCTTATCTCTACTATATCAGGCATAAGCCTTTTCATTTCCCTTATCTGAGAGGAAGGAAGAGGAGATTCTGTTTTTATTTCAAAATAAGCCCACACATCCTTGTCCTTATACTCTTCACAAATTTTTAGAGCTTCATCTATCCCATCGCACCTGAAAACCTCAATGGGCTTATAATTTTTAAAGTAAATTTCTTTTACGTAAGCTTTCTCTCCCGCTTTTAAATCCACCAGATATGCGCATTTTGATTGATTCATCTCGCTCTTGCTGTACTGAAGAGGAGAACCTGAATAGTACACAGGCAGTACATCAGAAACCCTTTGAGGCTTGTGAAGGTGCCCCAAAGCAATGTACTGAGCCTTTTCGGGAAGATGCCTTAACTCCACAGTAAAACTTCCTCCAAGCTGAATAGGCCTTTCTGAGCCTGCTTCCTCTCCCCCTGCCACAAAAATGTGCGAAACAGCTATGTTTATAGTATCTTCCCTGTAATTTTTTGAAAGCTCTTCAAAAAGCCTGCCGACTCTTTCAGAATAGCTCTTCTGCCTCTCTTCCTCCTCCAGGCTTTCAGAAAAAATCTCATTAAGCCTTTTCTCGCTGGGGTAGGGAAGGGCTATCACAACAGCCCTTTCCCCTTTTATCTCTACCTCAAAAAAGCCTTCCCCTGAATTGTGAATCTTAAACCTGCCAAAGTCTCCTGTTGGCACAATAGTTTTAGTAGACCCCAAAAGTATTACTCCCTGTTCATAGGCAAGAGGGCTTGCGGCAGAAAGCCTTTCCGGGTTATCGTGATTGCCTGCAATTGCCAAAATAACTCTTTCTCCATTGGCGAGTCTTTTTAAAGTATTGTAAAACAGCATTTCTGCCTTTGCAGGAGGGTTTGAAGAGTCATAGACATCTCCAGCTATTATCACCAAATCCACGTCATTCTCTTCAGCTATTTTTACAAAATCATCTAAAAATTTTTCTTGTTCGGCAAGCCTTGAAAAATTTTCGAGAGTTTTCCCTAAATGCCAATCTGAAGTGTGTAAAATCCGCATTTTATCACCCTTAGTACTTTATGATAGTATCATTAAAAAAGAGGTAGATGTACTTCTCTTTTACCTTCTTTCCCGTGATTTCTTCTAAAGCCTTTCCATAGAGGTCTATCTGAACTCTGTATTTATCCCTGATTTCTTCGATCTTCCCATTTTCAACATAATCTGTCTTATAGTCTATTAAAACTAGCTCTCCTTCTTCTTCAAAAAAGCAGTCAATAATTCCCTGTACAGCTATAAATTCTTCTTGATACACTTCAGGCAAATCTCTATAAATTTCTCTGCTACTAATCTTTATGTGAAAAGGCACTTCCCTTCTTACTTCCTTTGCCTTAAGTAACCTTTTCCCCAGTGGAGTTTTAAAAAATCTTTCTATTTTATTTGCATCCACTTCTTTTGCCTGCTCTTCTGTCAGAATTTCATTTTTCACCATATCCTTAATCTGTTCTTTTATCCCCCGGTAAGACAAATCCTTTGAAAGGTCAAGCTTTTGCATGACAAGGTGCATGGCTATTCCCCTTTCAGCAGGAGTCAGTCCCCTTTTCTTCTCCAAAAAGAGGGGGGTTTTTAAAACTCTTCTCTCAAAAATAGAAGTAGTCTCCTCATCAATCACTTCATCATTTAGAATCCTCTTGATTTCCGTAACAGAGAGCTTGGCAGGAAGCTTGCTCGACCTATCATAAGGATAAACGTAGTTAAGCCTTTCTTCAACCTCTTTTCTGAACTCTGTGTGTAAACCTTCTAAATTGAGAGCATTTAATCTCTCCAAGACTTCTATTCCTTCATCTTTTTTCCTTTCGATAATAACATCTCTTTTGTTCCAAATTTTCACTTCCCATTTTGAAGAGTCTTGTTCCAATTCTGGAGAAATTTCTGCAAATTCCCTCAAAAGCTTAAGATCCCTATGCCTGATTAAGGCAGAACCTATCCAGTCTATATAGCTTCTGCTCTTTAATACATCGTACTCAGAAATCTTTTTCCCCAGAAGTTTTGCTTTGCCCCATTTTTTTGCTCTTTCTTTTATGTCTTTTACGCTTGCCACCAGAATGAGCTTTTCTTTTGCCCGTGTTAAAGCTACATACAGAACTCTCATCTCTTCAGAAAGGCTTTCTAGCTTTATTTTATATTTTATGGCTTCTTTTACAATGCTGGGATATGAAAGCCTTCTTCTATAATCCACAAATTCGGGCCCAATGCCTAGAAAATGATGATAGAGAATTTTTTCGTTCAAATCCTTCGTATTAAACTGCTTTCCCAACCCAGCCACTATCACAATAGGAAATTCCAAGCCTTTGCTTTTGTGTATGCTCATTACCCTCACTACATTCTCATTTTCCCCAACTGTCTTAGCACTTCCCATATCTGTACTCGTCGTCCTTAAGCGGTTTATAAAATTGACAAAGTTAAAAAGCCCTTTGAAACTCGTCTCCTCGTACTCTTTAGCCCTTTCAAAAAGCACCCTCAAATTAGCCTGCCTCTCTACTCCTTGGGGCATCGCCCCGACATAGGAGTAAAAACCCGTCTCTTCGTACAAGTACCACAAAAACTCATCCACAGGCATGTAAATTGATTTTTCCTGCCACCTTTTTAATGAATCCAAAAAATTTCTCACCTTTTCTCCCAGTTCATCTTCTCTCAAAGAAGCTTTTTTTAAGGCTTCATATATAGTTCCGTCAGCATCTTCCAATCTTATATCGACAAGTTCTTCCTCGGTGAAAGAAAATATCGGAGACCTCAGTACTGCCAGAAGAGGTATGTCCTGCATTGGATTGTCTATCACCTGCAGAAGGGAAAGCATTGTCTTTATTTCCGCAGTATCAAAGTAGCCGGCATTAGTATCTGCGAAAACAGGAATTCCCATCTTTACAAATTCCTCTTCGAAAGCATAAGCCCATTTTTCAGTAGCTCTTAAAAGCACGCAAATGTCTCTATATTCAACAGGCCTGTACCCCCCAATTTCTTTGTCATACACTTTAAATCCTTCTCTAAAAAGACCTTTTATCCTCTCCCCAACAACATGGGCTTCCACCTGCATATCGTCCAAAATTTCTTCATCTTCTTCAAATTCCTCTTCTCTTTCTCTCTCTATCAAGTGAACTTCTACAGTCCTTTCATTTTCCTTTTCAAAAGGATTACTTTCATAATTTGCCCCATAATTTAATTTTTCTTCCTCTGAGTAGTCTACTTCGCCTATGTTTTTTGACATTATCTTTTCAAATATGTAATTTACTGCGTCTATAATCTCTTTCCTGCTTCTAAAATTTTTATAAAGGAGTATTTTCTTATTTTCCCCTTCTTGAGAATAACTTGTGTATTTCTCAAAAAATATATAAGGATTGGCCTGCCTAAATCTGTATATGCTCTGCTTCACATCTCCCACCATAAACCTGTTCGGTGGATTGTCCCTAGCAATCAAACTCAGTATAGCCTCCTGTATCAGGCTTGAATCTTGGTATTCATCTATGAATATTTCTTCAAACTTTTCTCTGTAGTAAGAAACTACTTCTTCATTACTCAAAATCTTTAGAGCAAAATGTTCTATGTCCTCAAAGTCTATCACACCTTTTTCCTTTTTCTTTTCTCCGTACTTTTTATCAAACATCAAAATCAAATCTGCCAAAGCTTTCATGACAGGATACAATTTCTTTATTTCTCTTTTAATCTCTTCTTCTTCATCTATAAAAAATTTATCTCTTATTTCCCTTATCCGCTTTTTTACGTCCTCTCTCAATTTCCTGACTTCTTCCTTTACTTCTGCATCAGCTTCCTTGCTAGCTTTAGGAAGTCTCTCAAAAGAGATGGCCTCTATTTTTTTCTTGAATTCATTCCAGCTTTTTGAATCAATTAACTCTTTTAAATGATGTGCCTCCGATTGAAAAAGCGAGAGATAGCCCTCTAATCCCCTTTCCTCTCTTAACTTCTCAATCGCGACACTCATCCCATTTAAAAGCCCTAAAATTTCTACTTTTATGCTGTCTAGTATCACTTCCGCCCATTTGGAATCTTCAAAAGAGAAGTCTTCTTTCACCTCGAAAGCCTCAAGCACATTATTCAGCCACTTCTCAGGCCATGGCAAGGACCTTATGAATCCATAGAGCTTCAAAAGTACATCCTGAAGATATTGGTCCCCCTTTGTCCCGCCATAGCTCTCCACCAGAAGGAGAAAGCCCTCATCATTTTTCTCGTACAGCTCCTCAAAAAGCTCCTCCATCGCCTCCAGCTTTAAAAGCAATGTCTCTGTATCATCTCCTACCCTGAAACTAGGGTCCAAGTCCAGCAAAAAGAAATGCTTTCTCACTACATCTAAGCAAAAAGAGTGGATTGTCGTAATAGTAGCTTTATTAAGGAGTGTAAGCTGGTCAGCAAGCCTTTTGTCCTCCGGATGCTGGTCAAGGAGGGAAATTAACCTTTCTGCAATTCTTTCTCTCATCTCAGAAGCAGCTGCATTGGTAAAAGTGACGACCAGCAATCTATCTATGTCTACAGGTTTTTCTGGGTCTGTCACAATATTTATAATCCTCTCTACTAACACTGCTGTTTTCCCTGAACCGGCAGCCGCTGCCACCAAAACATTTTTACCCCTCGTTGTTATCGCTTCCCTCTGTTCTTCCGTCCACTTGACTTCCATCTTCTTTCACTTCCTCTTCAAAAATACTCCACAGTTTTTCTTCTTTGCTTTCTATTCTCCTGTAGTCATTGCCCTTAAAATTGGTCTCAAATTTGCATATAGAAGAGTAAGGGCAGTACTGGCAGGCCGTCTCCTTTTCTTTCTTGTAAGGCAAAATGGAAATATCCCCTTGGAGCATTTCCTCAGCTAGTTTTTTGCTTTTTTTCTTTACAAATTTCCTTAAAATCTCAAATTGCTCCTCTGTCAGTCCCTTTGTGTTTTTGCCGATAGTTCCATCCTTATTGATAGAAGCAGGGATTACATAGGAAGTCCCTTCTATTAATTTATCCATTTCTCTTATTATATCTAAACTTTTAAGCACAAATCCCTCTAACCGCAGCCTTTTCATTATTTCCTTATACAATTCCTCATCAGAAATATCTTTGTCTGCCCTCACAATAGGATCGTCTATTTTGAAGTAGAATATCCCCGCAGGAGATAAGTTTGCCTTCCCTTCAAAAGCGCTCTCCAAAATGGCATCTAAGTACACAAGAAGCTGAAGTTCAAGTCCATAAAGTACATCTGAAAGGTCAAGAGTTTTGTCTCCCGATTTATAGTCTATTATCCTTACATATGTTTCTCCTTCTTTTTCAAGGACGTCCACTCTGTCAATTCTGCCTATCAGCTTTATTTCTTCTCCGTTTGAAAGCACGATTTTTATAGGAGGATATTTTTGATTTTCACCAAAAGCCACTTCATGACCTAAAGGCACAAAAGAGCTCCTCTTCATGTGTTCAGAAATTATCCATACAGCCTTGGACAGCACCCTCTTTAGTCTGTTTGCGAGGTATCTGTATCGAGAACTGCTCTTTAGGATGTAGCCCGGAATTTTGTCTACCATCTCTTCTACAATTATGTCAACTGCATCATTACACCACTCTTTATCAATCTCCTGCCAGGTAAGCTCCTCCTTTTCTAAAGCCTTGGCAATTTCATTGAGGACATTATGCATGAAAATTCCAAGGTCAGGAGGCTCAAAACCGTAAATTTTTCTCTCTTTAGCCTTAAGCCCGTACTGCACAAAATAGGCAAAAGGACAGGCAGCATACTTCTCAAGCCTTGATACACTAAACTCCATTTCTTCTCCGTAAAGCTTTTTTATCTTTAAAGGAGGTATTCTTTTTATCTGATTGTCATAGACAAAACCTTCTAAAGTATCTTCTAATTTTTTCTTCCACTCATCTTTTGTCCTATACCATTTATAGACCTCCAGCCAGATAGGGTGAATTTTCCCTGTAATATTCCATTTTTTGAAAGATTTAATCATCTCATTAAAAGTGGGCAAAGGCACTGTCACCCGGTTTAGATTTTCTTCGTCTGTGTCCATTTCCACGATATTTGTACTAACCTTTATCTTAGGAAATATCCTTCTTAAGCGAGAAATTATTATAGAAGGCCTTAGGCTCCTCCCTTCGTGGTCTGCAATTGGATAGCTTATTTTAAGAAACTCGCTGGCGGAAGTTAAAGCTGTGTACACTAGAAATTGTTCTTCAAATACCTTTGCCTTTGTATCTCTGTCAAGCTCAAGGTCCAAAGAAGAAAGCAAATTTCTCTCTTCGTCTGAAAATATGCCTTCTTCAAAGGAGGAGGCTGGAAATACCCCGTCATTTGCTCCAAGAAGGTAAAGGACTTTGCTGTTGTGACTTTTCATCCTGTCCACACTTGTGACCAAGACTTCGTCTAATGCAGGTGGAATGCTTGCAATCTGATACTCATCAAAACCTATGGATATAAGCCGTGCAAATTGCTCTAAAGAAATTTTTTCTTCTCCCAGCACTTCTACCATTTGGTCCAACACGTCCACCACTATGTCCCAAATTTGAGCGTATTGATTTGCTGTGTCAAATTCTCCCCTGTTTTTAAACTCTTCAATAAACTTTTCTATCTTCTCAGGCAATTTATTCTCCACCAAAAAATCATAAAGGACTTCGCAGGCTTCTTTTACATTTTTTGAATGAGAAAATCTTGTATAAAACTTCTCTAAAGGCAAATACACTCTTTCCCTTACTTCATTTACTTTATTTATAATCTGTTTTTCCCTCTCCTCCATCAAAAGGCTGTCAGTTTTATAGTCTATTCTGTACTCCCATCTTTCTTTCCATTTATTCCCTTTTATTCCGTTTGCCAAAACGTAGTTTTCCAAAAGATTTATTTCCTCTTTGTCTATTCCCGTAAAACCTGTCTTGAGGTATCTAAAAACCGATTCATAAGACCAATTTTTTAGATATATTTCAAAAATAGAAATCACATATACTATGATGGGATTGTTAGTTATGTTTATCTTCAAATCGATAAAGTGAGGAATACCATAATGGGAAAATATAGCTTTTACAAGCTTATAATATCTTTTTAGGTCCTTTGTGGCAACCACAATGTCAGAGTATCTCATGTGTTCATCTCTTATCAATCTAGCTATATCGCGAGCTACCTCTTCTACCTCGCTGTACATATTTGTAGCTTTAAAAATGCTTATATTTTTTGTCTCTTCATTGTAAATTTCGTAAGGATGTGAAAAGAAATTTTTCTCCAAAAAAGCAAGTTCTTTATTATGTTCGAATCTTTTGGGTATTCCTTTGTTCAAATTAACAGGCTCCTCAACTGAAATACCATTGGTTTCACATATTTTAATTAGTTTTTCTTCTGTTTTTTTTGTAGTGTAAAAAAGGTGGGTAGGGTCAATTGAATCTATTGAAGGGTCTAATGTCAGGGTCACACTCACCCTTGAAGCTTTCTTTAAAAGCTTTTCTATCACCTTATATTGCTTTGGAGTAAAACCGGTAAAGCCATCTATCCAAAACTCTGCTCCTTCAAACTGCAAAGACTTCTCCAGTTTTTTAGATAAAAGGTCTAACTCATCTTCTTCGTCTATGTAGTTTTTGTGCAATACCTCTTCAAAAGAAGAATATATGAGGGCTAAGTCCTCAAGTTTTTCCTTTAATCCCAATTTCTCTATTTTTTCGCTAGCGTCAATTAACTGAAAAGGTGTGACATCAAATCTCTTGAATTCAGTTATGGCCTCAGAAATTTTTTTTACAAATCCTTGCTGTCTAGAAGCCTTGGAATATACTTTGAGTTTTTCTTTGTTTTCTTCCAAAACTTTGTATATTACCATAGACTTTCCACAGGCTTTCATATGCTGACGGGCAAGCCCGCCCACTTCTACAAAGACCCTGTTTGCCAGGGTTTTAAAGCTTAAAACCTGTGCCCTCATCTTCTCATCCCGTTCAATCATATCAAGAAGGTACTTCTCCGCCTCAAATGTAAACTGTTCTGGAACAAGAAGGATAAGAGGATGGTTAGCACCGTCATTTAATTTATGTTTTATTTCTTCCAGGCAGAAATAGGTTTTGCCACTTCCTGCCCTTCCGTATATAAACCTTATGCTCATAAAATCAGCTCCTAAGTTTTCTATATTACAATAAAAAGCAAGGCAAAACCTTGCTTGGGAGAGTTTTTCGCTTTTTTGCGCAGCAAATCTTCCATTTTTTACATCACCTACACCTTTTCTCAAAGACAGTATCTAATATAATTATACCATCATTTTCTCCATGTTGAATTATTTTATTTTTTTGTGATACAATATTCCATTGAGAAAACAAAACAGCCTGTACAAAGGAGTGTAGAAATGATACAGGACGTTATAATGCTGATTTTGAGCCTCGCATTCATACTCATCTCCTGCATTTTTTTCACCAACTCGGTAGAGTGGTTGGGAAAAAAACTAAACCTCAATCAAGGAGTAGTGGGAAGTATTTTGGCGGCTGTTGGGACTGCCCTTCCAGAGACAATTATACCTATCATTGCTATTATCTTTTATAGTGGAAAAGAGGCAAGTCAAATTGCCACAGGAGCGATCTTAGGCGCACCTTTTATGCTCTCAACGCTGGGATTTTTGATGACGGGAGTTGCGGTAATACTGTATTCATCTGCAAATAAAAGAAGTATTAAAATGAACGCAGACCCTAATGTCTTCAGAAGAGACCTCGCATATTTTATATTGATTTACACACTAGCTATATTTACCTCCGTGTTCAACCAGTTCAATGAAGTGAGACTCGCATCAGTTGTACTTTTATTAACCCTGTATCTCCTTTACGTAAGAGCTACATTCAATAGCGAAGGAAAAATAGAACAAAATGTAGAAGAACTCTTGTTTTCACGGATTTTTAGCCTCCCTCCTACATTATCTTGGATAATAATTCAACTATTTATTTCTCTTTCTGGCATAATTTTTAGTTCTCATTTGTTTGTAGGGTATGTTAAGGACCTTTCTCATTTAATGGGAGTATCTCCCCTCATACTTTCTCTTGTAATAACACCTATTGCAACAGAACTGCCTGAAAAATTTAATTCAATAGTATGGGTAGGGCAAAAAAAAGATACTCTTGCGCTTGGAAACATAACAGGCGCAATGGTGTTTCAGTCTTCTATACCAGTTATCATAGGGATTTTGCTTACCCCATGGAATATAACAGGAATAGCTTTTTTAAGTGCAACTCTGGCGTTGACTTCTGCTACTTTAAATTTAATATGGATAAACATGAAAAAATCAGTAAATCCTTTTATACTCATGTCCGGAGGAATACTGTACGGAATATTTTTACTTACTGCAATTCATTAATCCGCAGTCTCACCTCTGTTGTTCATATAGTATCAAAAATTGACAAACAAATTTAAACATGTTAAAATTTTTAATAAACATATGCTTTCTTAGTTCAGAGGGACGATGAACTTATGCACAAAGGTTGAAAACCCTTTGGTGGGAATCGCTCACTGCAAAGCAGATCTGCTTTGCATAGTTAGACACCAAAATAATGGTGTGCATAGGGGAGTTAACCAATCAAGAATTAGAAAGTATTCCCCGAAGCATTTGCGGAGGGGATAGAGGGTGTGGGGTTACACCTGGTTAGGCTGAATATAGCCTAACAAAGAATAGTGTTTAATAAAGTTTTGAATTAGTTTTAATACTTTAAACACTATTCATAACCTAGAATTTGTGTGCTATAATTTTAATTAAAGTAAATAAAGTTTCTGCGGTTGGCAAGTCTTATGACTTGTTCAAGAACTTCGGGCTTCTTGGGTGGGAAGCTCATCTTAAAGGTGAGTTTTCCACTTTTTATTTTACAAAATAATACAAATAATAATATAAAAGGAGGATGTATTGTGGTCATTGCTGCACTCTTAGTAATATTATTGATGATTCTAATTTTGCCTCTTGTAAATAGATATATAGAGCACAACATCGAATATTTTCTTTTTTCAATGGGAGTTGCTGCAGCATTTGTATCAGGAGTATTTTCCTATGATCTGATAATCCACATATTTAAAAACCATCTTTTATATTTAGTAACAGTAGCTGTATTTTTATCAGGGCTTTTATTTGAAATATTCAAAGATAAATTTAAAACGCTTATAGAAATAACAATAGCTCGTATTCCCCTCAAAGTATTCGTATTTTTGGTAATTGTCATCCTCGGTTTAACAGCCAGTATAATCACAGCCATAATAGCCTCAATAATATTAGTGGAAATAATTCACCTGTTGCCATTAAAACACAAAGACAAAGTGGTGATTACCGTCATCGCTTCTCTTTCAATAGGGATGGGAGCTGCACTAACACCAATTGGAGAACCTTTAGCTACAATAGCCACTTCAAAATTAAATGAAAGCTTCCTTTACCTTTTTACTACCTTAGGCATTTACATCATACCAGCTGTATTGGCTTTGGGCTTTTTGGGTTTACTTTATATTAATAAATTAGAGAAAAATAGTCTCATTATAGAAGAAAATTATGTGGAAGAAGCGGAAGAAATTAAAAAAATTGAAAGATTTCAATTTATCTTTATTCAAGCATTTAAAATTTTTGTTTTTATCCTGGCATTGGAACTTTTAGGTGCAGGATTTAAACCTGTTATTGACAATTATATAATTCATCTTGATAGCCGACTTTTGTACTGGATAAACGTAACCTCAGCGGTGCTTGACAACGCAACACTGGCAGCAGCCGAAATTTCTCCTCACATGACAACAGAACAAATCCGAGCAATATTGATGGGGCTTTTAATAAGTGGCGGCATGTTAATCCCCGGAAACATACCCAATATCATATCTGCAGGAAAGCTTAACATAAAAAGCCGCGAATGGGCTTTGGTAGGAATTCCTCTATCTTTAATCGGGTTGATTATATATTTTATTGTCCTTTTTGTAATTTGATTTTATTTTACTCTATTTGTCAACTTTCCTATCCCCTCTATTTCAATTGTCACAACATCTCCTGACTTTAAGGGTCCAACACCTGAAGGAGTGCCAGTCAATATGACATCTCCCGGGTTTAGAGTCATTATGTGAGATATAAAACTTACAAGCTTAAATACATTAAATATCAAATACTTTGTATTGCTCTTTTGCTTTACTTCCCCGTTTACATATGTAGTTATATTTAAAGAAGTAGGGTCTAGGTCTGTCACAATCCAAGGCCCTATAGGCAAAAAGGTATCAAAAGACTTGGCTCTTGTCCACTGGCCATCTTTTGCCTGCAGATCTCTTGCTGTCACATCATTTGCTATAGTATAGCCAAGTATGTAATTTTTTGCTTCCTCTATAGAAACATTTTTAGCTTTTCTTCCTATGACAACAGCCAATTCTCCTTCATAATCCACCCTTCGAGACATTTCAGGAAGAATTATGTAATCATCAGGCCCAATTACTGCAGTGGAAGGTTTTATAAATAAGGTAGGTTCCTCTGGAATTTTATCCCCCATCTCCTCTATGTGGTCTTTATAATTTAAACCTACGCATATAGCCTTAGAAGGAATACAGGGAGGAAGAAGTTTTACTTCATTTAATCCATATAAAAAAGTTTCCCCTTCCTTCAATAAGATGACCTTGTCGTTTTCTAGGATACCATAACTGTCAGGTTCTTTATCCACTCTCACAATCCTCATATCACAAACCTCCTTTTAAATAGATTTGAATAGTATTTTACCATAAAAAAGATAATAAAAAAATAGCCTAAAAAGGCTTATTTTCGGTTTTTTATATATTCACCTACTTTTTTATCTTCTTTGCTTATATGATTGACAAACCAGTCTACAAGGGTTTTGTTAACGGTCATTACAACCGAAAGACTAACTCCTTCTCTTTTTATTCTTTCATCTAGATCTTCTACTTTTTTAACAAGGTCTTCATGAATTTTCTTATGCTCTTCATACATAGGATACTGATATTTTTTCATAAGATTTTCTTCATCTTTAAAATGTTTTACAGTATAATCTTTGAGAAATTGCATCACTTCTACTACCTTCTCTTTCCCATGCTGCCTATTGCAGGCTTCCAAAACATCATTTATCTTCTGTATGAGCTCTTTGTGCTGACTATCTATAGTTTCGTTGCCTACTGACAGGGACTCGGTCCACTTTATCATCTAATTTCCTCCCCTATAAAAACTGTCGATTCAATTTTAAATCTTTTTCGACAAAAAATCAATAAAAATTATTCATACCGTAAAGCCTCAATTGGATTGAGATTAGCAGCCTTATTCGCAGGATACACGCCAAAGAAAAGTCCCACCAAAACTGAAAAAGAAAAAGATATCAAAATCGTGCTCAAAGTAGGGTTCGCATCTATATTCATAGCCTTCCCTAAAGTCACTGCTAAAATATATCCTGCTATAATTCCCAATATTCCACCCAACCCACTTAAAGTTAAAGATTCAATAATGAACTGTAGAAGAATATCTCTCTTTTTTGCCCCTAGTGCTTTTCTTATTCCTATCTCTCTCGTTCTTTCTGTAACCGATACAAGCATTATATTCATTATTCCAATTCCACCGACTAAAAGTGAAATCCCAGCAATTCCTCCAAGAAGCAAACTCAGCGTAGTAGTAACACTATTTACCGTTGATAAAATCTGTGACTGGTCAATTATTGTAAAAGCACTGGTATCGCCTTTAAAAACCTCCAACAGGTGATTATTTATCATATTTTTGGCTATTTCTACAGTATCAGGATTTGACGCCCCAATATATATTTGCCTTATATTTTTATTTTTTGCGAAATAAAACATCGTCTTTATTGGAATAAATATTGCGTCATCGTCTGAACCTGCAATTGAAGATCCTTTTAATGCTAAAACTCCAACTACTGTAAAAGCCTGACCGTTTAATTTTATAGTTTTCCCAACCGGATCTGTAAACCCAAACAATTCTGTCGCAACATTGTGCCCTAAAACCGCAACTTTATTTCTTCCCTCATCATCCATTGGCGAAATAAATCTTCCTTCAGCTACCTGTATGCTGCGAATTGCCTGGTAATCACTATTTACTCCATTTACCATAGCAGAATCTACTGAATTGTTGCCGTACTTAGCAGTGACATTTGAAGAAATGACAGGTGAAACCGCTTTTATATAATTCCCATCCTTTAATGTCATCGCTTGCTCATAAGTGAGAGACGCTTGAGATCCGCGTCCCATAACACTCACCATTATGAGGTTTGACCCCATGCTTTGAATTTGGGAAGTTACACTCTTTGTAGAACCCTGCCCTATGCTGACCAACGCTATCACAGCTGTAACACCTATTATGATTCCCAACATTGTCAAAAACGACCTTAACTTATTGCTAAGGATACTCCTTATAGCAATTTTCAATGCCTGTACATATCTCACTGCGCCTTCACCTCATCCCCTAGAATGCGCCCATCTTTTATTCTCACTATCCTCTTTGCCTGAGCTGCTATATTTGGGTCGTGAGTGACAACCACCACTGTATTACCTCTTTCATTCAATTCAGTTATTATTTTCATTATCTCATTTCCACTTTTTGAATCTAAATTCCCTGTAGGCTCATCTGCTAAAATTATACGAGGATTATTAGCCAGTGCTCTAGCTATAGCAACCCTCTGCTGCTGACCCCCTGAAAGTTCATTGGGCCTGTGCTTCATCCTGTCTTTAAGCCCTACAAGCTCTAAAAGCATCTCTGCTCTCTCTCTTCTCTCCTTTGCAGGAACACCTTTGTATATCATAGGCAGTTCTACATTTTCTAAAGCAGTCATCCTCTGCAGCAAATTGAAGTTTTGAAATACAAACCCTATTTCACTGCATCTCAAATCTGCCAGCTGATTATCAGTAAGCTTACTTGTATCAATACCATTAAGGAAATATTCACCAGATGTCTTCGTATCAAGGCAACCTATTATGTTCATCAATGTCGTCTTACCTGAGCCCGACTGTCCTACAATTGAAACAAATTCACCTTCCCGGATATCCAAATCTATTCCATCTAATGCCCTTACTTCATTCTGCCCGATTCTATAAATTTTTGTTAAATTTCTCATTTTTATCAGTACTTTATCACTATTCATCTATTATTGCCCCCTGAGGAAGAGTTGTTCTGCCATGACCTGTTAAAGCTTCCTCCTTGAAAGCTTCCACTCGGCCTTTCAGTATTTCTATTGAATCCTCCCTGCGGCCTCATCATAAAATTAAAGCCTTGAGGATTTCTATTGTTACTATTAGCCAAAGAGGAGTTCAAAGGAATTAACACCCTGTCGCCTTCCTGCAGTCCACTTACTATTTCTACAAAATTGTTGTTGTGAATTCCTGTTTCTATAAACCTTATATTATTTCTAAACAAGTTCCTCATATTATTGGCATTGGCATCAGAAAGATTTTGATTTTTCATATCATCTGTATAAAGTATCACATACTGTCTATTTCCCAGCGTCTGTACTGCCTGTATAGGGAGGAGTAAAACATCGTTTTTTTCTGCAACTGTAATAGCTACATCCATTGACATACCAAGCATTAGATCCTCACTCGGGTCTACCTGTATAGTTACATTGTACGATGCAACGCCATTCTGTATAGTTGGCAACTGTGATACTTGAGATACCGTTCCACTAAATACCTTTCCTGGTAAGTCATCAGTTGTAAGCTGGACCTTTTGACCTATTTTTATATTCTTAATATCTGTCTCATCAACGGAAAGGTTCACAATATATCCCGAATTGCCTACGATTACTGCTGTATCTGGCTGGCTCTCATAAGATGAAAGCTGTGTAATGTCCAAAACAGGCACAAAACCTGTCTGCACGTAAGAAGCATTGAGATTATTATTGCCTGCGTTACTGCTAAAATTCCCCAGAACATCTCCTTCTTTTATGTTCTGACTTAATATTTTCCCATCAATTGGAGAATAAATCTTTAAACTCTCAATCTGCTTTAAAATTTGATTATAGTTATTTTGAGCCTGCATTACTTTTATTTTGTCGCTTTGTATTTGAGCATCACTTATATTGCTTGAAGAAAGCTTAATTAAAACCTCTCCCTTTCTGACATTCTGCCCTGATGAAACATATATTTTTTCCACAGTTCCTGAAACTTGCGCTGTGACATTAGTCCCGCTATTACCAGAAGGTTGTCCTTCTTCGCTTCCATTAGATTTATTAACATTAACTACTGCAACTGGCATACCTGGAGTGACATCTTGGCCTTCTTTTACCAAAATTTCTACTACTCCGTCAACAGGAGAAGTGATGCTAAGTTTTGCAACAGCGCTATTGTAATTTTTTGTGTCCTGATTTAATTGTTGAGTCGCCAAATCAAGATTTAATTTAGCCTGTTCCAGCTGATTATTTAAATTATCGTCCTCAAGTTCATATAAAAGGTCACCTTTTTTGACTGAATCGCCTACATTAAAATACACCTTTTTTACAACTCCGTTTTTTAAAGTAATCGCTCTCACATCTCCTGTTAAATTACCTGTACCGGTAATTGTCATGGAAATGTTTCCTCGAGTAACAGTTACGTATGGAATCTGTGAAGAAGTAGAAGTTTTGGTTTTGTTTAGAAAATAAAATGTAGCAATACCTGCAATTAGAAGGATAGCGACAATTACGTATGCATACTTCCTTTTCATATTGCCACCTCTTTAATCGAAAGGTTTGTAAATATACTAGCAGAAAATTATGATACAAAAATTACAAATATGTGAGAAATTTGTGTGCAAAAAGGTCCGCTGACTTTTAGCGGACCCTTATACTTTTATGTACTTCCACTTTCCTGCTCTAAACCTAAAAATGTACATTATCGAACGAACTATAAAATCGGTAAAAACCCCAATCCATATCCCGTAGATGTCCATCCCAAAATTTTTAGCTAAAAAAGAACCCAATACTATCCTGAAAAGCCAAAGGCCTACCACAGTAGTAATTACAACATACGATATATCGCCTGCAGCCCTTAATACTCCCGCCATCACCACCATAATTGCAAGAAAGGGCTCTACTACTGCAAATATTTTTAAAATGCTAGCAGACACTCTTATAACTTCCGGATCGGTAGTATAAAGCGCTGCAAGCTGTTTGGAAAACACAAACATAAAAACGCCTATAACAGAAATTACTACAACAGAAATATTCCTGGAAACTTTGGCGTAAGTCTCCGCCATATCAAATTCTTCTGCCCCAAGGCTCCTTCCTACTAAGGCTGTAGCTGCTATTGAAAAACCAAATATTGGCATAAACGCAAGGCTGTTTGCATTCATTCCTATTTGATAGACGGCTATAGCTGTTGTGCCCATTGTGGACACTATTATCTGAACTACTAAAAATCCTCCCTGCATCACCAGCTGCTCTAAAGAGGCAGGAACTCCTATTTTTATAATCCTTTTCATCATATCAAAATCTAATTTAAAGGGCCCTCTGATGGCTATTCCCGCCTGGTTTTTCCCAGAATAAATTAAATAAGGTAGAAGTATCCCACCTACTATGCGCGCAGCTGTCACAGAAAAAGCCGCACCTTTAACACCAAAAGGAGGTATCAGGTACCTACCTTTATAAGGTACACCAAAAACCAAAAGCGCATTTAAAATGAGGTTTATTATGTTTACAACTGCAGTCACATACATGGGAGTTTTTGTATCCCCCGCCCCTCTTAATGCACCTCCCAATATTAAGGCAATGACCATAAAAGGAAACCCTATGAGAGCAATTCTGTAGTACAAAATAGCAAATTCAAAAACCTCAGGCTCGATCTTGCCAAAGAGAGTTTTTATGATAGGAATGTCAAAGGCATATCCTAAAAGTGTAAATAAAAGTGTCAAAAAAACTGCCATTATAAAAGACTGCGAAGTAGCAGTCTTAACCCCTTCAATATCTTCCTCACCAACAAGTCTAGCCACAACCACTGTAACACCTGTAGACAATCCTGCAAAGACTGCTTGTAGAAAAAATATAACCATGTTTATAAGCCCTACAGCGGCAAGGGCAGCCGCACTTATACGTCCAACAAATATGGTGGAAATCATTCCTACTGCCATCACAAGCATTTGCTCAGCTATAGAAGGCCAGGCAATCTCCATGACTTCTTTTGCTACATTTCGCCTTTCCTCTTCTTTTGCTTCCAATTCAATCCCCCCATTTTAGCCTATTTATTATCTTTTAGAAGTTCGCTTCCTTTTTTGATTATTTTTTTCCCTATTCTTTTATTTATCTCTTCTGCCAAATTCCCAGCTTTTATTACTTTAACCAATCTTTTATCTAAGAAGGACAATTGCTCATATTTCACAGGGCTTAAATTAGACACAGAGAGTCCTATCAGTCTAACATATTGCTCTAATTTCCACTCTTCTAATATCCCTTTTGCCACCTCATAAATGTCTTCACTAAATCTTATGTATTTATCTACTGTTTTGCTCTTTGTGTGAACAGCAAAATCTGCAGTTTTTATTTTCACAGTAACTGTCCTGCAGTAAAGCCTTTCTTTGATAAGCTCTTCCGATACAATTTCAGAAAATTCTTTTAGATGTTGAATTAGCAGTTCTTTATTCTTTGTATCTTTTTCCAAAGTCTTTTCTTTCCCTATAGACTTAATCTCCCTCATCGTCTCGACAGGCCTCTCATCAATACCTCTAATTCGATTGTATATCTCTACCCCTGTTTTCCCAAAAAGTTCTATAAGATTTTCTTGAGGAAGTTTTAATAAATCTTCCACAGTCTCTATCCCTATACTTCTTAGTTTTTCCGCAGATTTTTCGCCTATTCCATGGACTTTCGTAACAGGAAGGGGCTTTAATATTTCTGGTACCATGTCTTCTGTTATCACCATCAAACCATCTGGTTTATTCCAGTCAGAGGCAAGCTTTGCAAGAAATTTGTTGTAAGAAATGCCTACAGAAACAGTAAGGCCTGTCGCATCTTTTACTCTCTTCTTTATTTCCAGGGCAATATCCTCAGGATTTTTGTCAACATGTGTAACATCTAAATAAGCCTCGTCTATAGATACAGGCTCTACAAAGGGAGTTATGTCGTATAAGATTCTAAAAATCTGTTCTGATACTTCTTCATATCGTTTTCTCCTGACAGGCAAAAAAATGCCCTGAGGGCACAGTTTTTTTGCCATGTACATTGGCATAGCAGAGTGAATCCCGTACTTTCGCGCCTCATAAGAACATGTGGAAACAACACCTCTTCCTGATAATCCTCCAACAATGACAGGCTTCCCTCTGTATTCAGGATTATCCTGTTGTTCAATGGACGCAAAGAAAGCGTCCATATCAACATGGATAATCTTTCTTTTCATAAATTTCCCTCATTTCATCTCATATTGGGAAAACCCAACTGCTTTAAGGCTTCATATACTATTATGGCAACGGAATTAGACAAATTAAGAGATCTCCAGAGGATTTTCTCGTGCATCGGTATGCGTATACAGTCCTCGTAATATTCGTCTATGAGCCACTGAGGCAATCCTGTCGTTTCTTTTCCAAAAATCAAAAAAGCTTCGTCTTCATATTTGACTTCATGGTAGTATTTGTTTGCTCTTGTAGTAGCAAGGTAAAACTTCTTCCCTTTATGCTTTTCCAGAAACTCTTGAAGGTTTTCATATACCGTGAGGTCCAATAAGGGCCAATAGTCAAGCCCTGCCCTTCTTACATCTTTCTCATCTATACTAAAACCCAAAGGTTTTACAAGGTGAAGTCTGCTTCCTGTAAGTACACAGGTTCTTGCAATATTACCCGTATTCTGGGGTATCTCAGGTTCAACAAGTACTACATTAAGTGGCATTTTTGAACCCCCTGTATGTGCAACTAACTTTATAAATCTATTATATCACAACAAACTTTATAATTAAAAAATTCACTATTTCCCTAGTTGTCAAATATTTTCACTAAAACTTTAATCAGCACAAAAAATATGACTAACATCAAAAAAGTCATTCCTATTCCTACAATAGCGATTCTAAATATATTAAGTAAATCCATTTTGTCCACCTCTTTCAAATTTTAACTCCTCTAGTCAGAGGTCTGCAAAACCTCTTCCCTATAGTCCAAACTCAACACTTTTAATTACACAATAGAACTAACAAGTGCTATTACAATACCTCCTGCTATGATAGAACCTATTTGGCCTGCGACATTTGCTCCTGCTGCCTGCATCAAAATAAAATTTGTAGGGTCTTCTTCTTGGGCCATTTTTTGCACAACTCTAGATGACATTGGAAAAGCCGATATTCCAGCAGCTCCTACCATTGGATTTACTTTATTCTTTAAAAACAAATTTAAAAACTTTGCAAACAACACTCCTCCCGCTGTATCAAATATAAAAGCTATAAGTCCCATTCCAAATATCAAAAGAGTTGTAGGTGTCAAAAATTTGTCGGCAGTCATAGTAGAACCTATTGTTATCCCAAGTAAAAGTGTTACAAGATTGGCAAGTTCATTTTGCGCAGCCTTTGAAAGCCGTTCAACCACACCGCTTTCTCTTATTAGGTTACCAAACATTAAAGAACCTACAAGAGGAACACTACTTGGTACTAAAACTCCTGCAACAAATGTCACCGCTATTGGAAAAAGTATCTTAGCTGTTTTTGAAACTTTATTCATGCGCAAATCCATTCTAATTTTTCGTTCTTCCTTAGTAGTCAGGATCCTTATCACGGGGGGCTGGATTATTGGAACTAAGGCCATATAGGAATAAGCTGCAACTGATATAGGCCCTAAAAGCTTTGGTGCAAATAAATTAGCTACGTAAATAGATGTAGGTCCATCTGCAGCGCCAATTATACCTATAGAAGCTGCTTCTTTTAAATCAAACCCCAATATGTAAGCAAAAATTATAGTTAAAAATATTCCTAACTGCGCTGCTGCGCCAAAAAATATCATGAAAGGTTGCTGGAGAAGGGGTGAAAAATCTATCATTGCCCCAACTGCAATAAAAATAAGGATAGGAAAAAGTTCTGTTTTTATTCCTGCATTGTATAGAATGGTAAGAAATCCATTCTCACCTATAGCAGAGGAAAACGGAATATTGGCAAGTATTATGCCAAAACCTATTGGCAAAAGTAACATTGGTTCGTATTCCTTTTTTATTGCAAGATATATAAGGATACCTCCAATTATAAACATTACAACATGGCTTAAAGTAAGATTTGATATTCCTTCTATAAAAGCCTTCATTATTAGTTCCTCCTTTTGTAAAATATAACATACAAAAGCAAGACCTATATAGTGTTTACCTCTATAAAGGTCTTGCTCAAAACTCCGTCCGGAGTTTCTAACCTGCCGGAGAAAATTTCCCGTGCTGACGACAGGTTAAACCACATACTGTGGCAAGCTACTCCCCTTTACTTATGTTTAATTATATATTAAATCGTTATCACAATCAATGTAAAAAAGAGGCGGAAACCCGCCCCTTTTTAGTTTTCTCCCTGTTGCTCAAGTTGTACAGTGTCATTGTCAGAAGTATTTGCTTTTTCAACTTCTCCAGCTTTTTCTTTTTCATGCTTTTCATTGTCCTGTCCCTTGTCCTGTGCCAATACAGCACCATTTCCTGCATCGACTTTTACATCAACTACACCGCTATTTGTCTTAATCTCTACGCTGTACACAAGGTATCCATTTTCATTGTCAAGGCTTACCTTCTCAACTGTTCCTGGTACTACTTTCAATGCTGCTGTCTTTGCTTCATCAGGTGTTATTTTGGCAAGGAAAGAAAGCTGTGCACTCTCCTGTGCTTCATTGTCTTTTACAGCTTCGCTGCCTTTCCCATTGTCTTGCGGATTGGCAACTTTGATTGTCCCCTGGTAAACTGGTTGCTGCTCTTCTACATTCTGTTGGTCATTTGAAGTAGCTGCTTTTGTTGCTGTCACTGCTGGAGGAGTGGAGGGCGAAGTCTGTGCCTTTGCAATCCCCTGATAAGTAGCACCTCCTATTAACCCTAATGCCATTGCACCTGCCACCATGTAGCTTATTAGCTTTTTACTCATTCTTACCACCCTTTCATTATTTTTTGTTGATGGCCTACCATCAACTTTCAATTTCATTTTATAACCCCAACATTAAAAGAACATTAATGAAAAATTAATTTTTTGAAATTGACTCCTCTAAAAAATAGTGCTATTATTTTCTAAGAAAATAGCACAGCATAAAGGAGGGATTTGTCTGGAAGGCATCGTGCGCTTTGGCGTTTCCATGGAGTCAAAGCTTTTAAAACAGTTTGACGAACTGATTAAAAAGAAAAATTATAATAACAGGTCCGAAGCCATAAGAGACCTCATTAGAGATTTCATAGTAGAAAATCAGTGGGAAGCAGAGGATGTTGAGACAATAGGCACAATAACCTATGTGTTCAACCATGAGGTTAGAGAAATTAACGATAAACTCACAGATATGCAGCACAAACACTATAAAAACATCATATCCACTATGCATGTACATCTAGATGAGCACAACTGCATAGAAGTCATGATAGTAAGAGGCAAAGCAAAAGAAATTGTGAAGATCGCCGATGAAATAATAAGCACAAGGGGAGTAAAGCATGGAAAGCTTGTAATGACTACAACCGGTGAAAATTTATGAGAGGTGAGGATTTATGCATATACCTGACGGGTACTTGAGCCCTCAGACATGCGCTGTAATGGGGGCCGCCATGGTTCCTGTTCTCTATAAATCCGTAAAAGAAGTAAATAAAGAGCTTGATAAGAAGGACATACCAACGATGGCAATAGGTTCGGCTTTTTCTTTCACAGTCATGATGTTCAACGTCCCAATACCGGGCGGTACAACAGCCCATGCCATCGGCTCCACCCTTCTGGCAATAGTATTGGGCCCCTGGGCTGCGGTCATTTCTGTTACGGTAGCCCTTATAATACAGGCCCTCCTCTTTGGCGATGGAGGGGTACTGGCTTTAGGAGCAAATACTTTCAATATGGCTTTTCTAGCCCCCTTCGTTGGATACGGAGTTTACAAGCTTATGATGCGCCTTAAATTAAAGAAAGTTTTATCCTCCGCAATAGGTGCATATGCTGGAATAAATGCAGCAGCTTTTGCAACAGCAGTAGAGCTTGGCATACAGCCAATGCTTTTCCACACAGCTACAGGAAAAGCCCTTTATTTCCCTTATGGACTTAACATATCTATCCCTGCTATGATGTTTGCTCATCTCACTGTTGCAGGTTTCGTAGAAGCTATTGTAACAGCTTTAGTTATATACTACCTAGAAAAAGTAGGAGAAGATAATATACTCTACCAGTACTCCTACAGGCTAAGGGGTGAAAAAAGATGAAAAAGCTTTATATCATAGCTTTAATAATTATTCTCCTTACTCCTTTAGGCCTTCTGGCTTCAGGTTCTGCGTGGGGTGAGTGGAGCCTCGATGAAGTCAAAGAAATGATAGGATATGTGCCTGAAGGCATGAGTAAATTTGCAGAACTGGTGAAAGGCATACTGCCTGATTACAGTATTCCTGGCTTTGACGCCAATTTCTTTCAACAGGCGATAGGCTATGTATTTTCAGCCGTCATAGGCATTGCCGCAATACTCATAACATTTGCCATATTAGGAAGAGTAATGGGAAGGGTTAAGAAGAAAAATGGATAGATTTTTAGAAAAGACTATTCAAGGCATCTATGGAATTTTTGAAGATTTGTTTTATTCTGATGAAATTGCTGCAAAAAAAGGCCTTATGCAGTCATTAGATCCAAGAGTAAAACTTTTATCTATTTTACTTCTCATTGTAATAGCTAACTTTGGAAAGAGCATTCTTTTTCTTTCAGTATTTGCTATTTATACGGTAGTTCTAGCTTTTCTTTCAAAAATACCTTTGAAAGCCTATATAAAAAGAGTTGCTGTTATCTCAATAATTTTTACAGGAATAATACTTTTACCTTCAACTTTCAACTTTTTTGAAAAAGGAAGTCCTCTAATTTACTTTGGCAAAAACTTATACATCACAAAAGAAGGCGCCTTAGCTTCTCTTACACTCATGATGAGGTCATTTGTCTCTCTATCTTTTGTGTACATTTTGTCCCTGTCGACAAAGTGGACAGATATATTAAAGGCCTTCAGATCTTTTCATCTGCCACAGGTTTTTACCACAACTCTTGAGATGGCCTTCAGGTATATCTTTTTGTTTTTAGAAGTCTCTTTAAATACGTTTTTAGCGCGTAAAAGCAGAAACGTAGGAAAAATCAAAGGGAAAGATGGCAGAAAATTTGTCGCTTCTGTCATCGGAAGCATCTTAATACGATCCAATGAACTTACAGAAGAAGTGTACAAAGCGATGGTCTCAAGAGGTTATAGAGGAGAATACAAAACCTTCTCTTCTTTTAAAATGACCCCATGGGATTACATTTGGATTTCTTCTAATCTGATTTTTATAATAGCCCTATTTAACGCCAAATTATAAAGTTTTACAGGAGGAGATTTTGTAAATTGGATAAAGTTTTTGAACTAAAAAACGTGTCTTACTTTTACACCCCAAAAGTTCCTGCTTTAATAGACATAAGTTTTGACGTGAAACTCAAAGAAAAATTGTTTATATTGGGTGCAAATGGAAGTGGAAAATCTACTCTTTTAAAGCTAATGGATGGACTAATTTATCCTCATGAAGGTCAAATACGATTTTTTGGAAAAGTGATTGGAGATAAAAGAACCTTTGACGAATATGAATTTAGAAGAAGAGTGGGTTTTGTCTTTCAAGACTCTGACGTGCAGCTTTTTAACACAACTGTGTTTGATGAAATAGCTTTTGCCCCCCTACAGATGGGTGTGAAAAAAGAAGAAGTAGAAAAACTAGTAAATGAAATTCTCATTTCCTTTGGAATTGAAAAACTAAAAGATAGACCTCCTCACAGGTTAAGTGGTGGAGAGAAAAAAAAGGTAGCACTAGCTTCTATTATAGTGATAAACCCCGACGTTTTGCTCTTAGACGAACCAACTAACGGCCTTGATCCGCGATCAAAAAAGTGGCTTTTATCAAAATTAGAAGAATTAAACCAAAAGGGTGCCACTCTTGTCATCGCCACCCACGACCTTGAGATGGCAAAAAAATTTTCAGATAGAATAATAATTCTAAATGAAGAACATAAAATAGAAACTATAGGATCTCCTGAAGAAATTTTAAATGATGAAAAGCTCCTTCTCAAAGCCAATTTAATTTGAATAAAAATAGAGTAGGCTCTTGCGCTTACTCACAGTTTGTTGACAAAACCCATATTAATTTAAGTGGCATTTTGTGTTAATGCTCCGGAGTTGCAAAGCGACTAAACTAAGGCTCACTTTTCGGGCTCCGGCGGGGTCCCGACCAATTCGCCCTTCGGGCTCAGGTGGTCGCTCGCTTCGCTCGCCCCGCCTTCGCCCCTCAAGTTCGCCAAGTTTAGTTACCGCTTTGACAACAAGTCGCATTTACACACAAAATGCCACTTTTAAACTTTGTCAACAGTCTGAGAGTAGGCTCTTGCGCCTACTCATTTTATTCTCTCTTCTACAAAATTTATCACCTTACGAGCTCTTTCAATTGCAAACAAAGCATCCTCTTCTACAAAAGCTTCAGAAGGTATACCACCAGGCAATCCACTTCCCCTTCTTTTGCAAAAATAGCATCATCCAAGTCCCTTTTAGCTTGTATAAGCCATCTTTGGGATTCACTTTTACTTTCTCTTCTCATATAATACACGCCCTTCATCTAAAGCCTTTGTTATAAATTTATTCTTTCCGTATAATTTTTCAATTTCTTCTAGAGTGTATACTAATATATCCATAGCAACATTAGGCTGTATAGCATTGTAAAACACCTCTAACCTTTTCAAAAATGGCAGTTCAGTTTCCCAGATTATTAAAAGGTCTATATCACTTTTAGAATTTATATCCCCTCTCACAAGGGAACCAAATAACACAATTTTCTCTGGGTTTAAATGGATAATAGAATTAATGGCCCTATTTAGCTCCTCAAGCAATAATTTTTCCCTTTCCTTTTGAGGCATTATATACGGCATAATTTTATCACCTATTGCCATTATAGCACAATCATATAAAATTAAGAATTTGATTTACTATTCCACCTACTAAAATCGCAATAATTATATTCGCAAAAACTACCCACCACGTCTTTTTCCAGCCAATTGTCTTTTTCAAAGCGGCAATTGTCGCAATGCATGGGAAATACAGCATCGTCACAATTCCAAATACAATCATCTGCTTGGGAGTTAAAATCTGAGAAACCTGTGTCGTACCGGCCAGTGTAAGAAGCATTATTAAAGTGAGTTCTTTTCTTAAAATCCCAAAAATTAACACTATGCCAACTATTGAAGGAAGTCCCAACCATTTAACTACTATGGGATCCATCACATATGAAACATACTTGAATATTCCCGAATACTTCAATATCTCCAAGACTAAACTTCCTGCCACAATTATGGGCAAAGCTACGTACAAAAAATCTTTTATCCTAAGCCAAATTTGTTTTAAAGTAGGCTTCAAAGCAGGCATTCTGTAACCCGGAAGCTCCATTATGAGGTCATAAGGTTTTCCAGGCGCTATTTTATTCGCAAAATATGCTGCCACATATACTACAAGCACATCAAGAACAAATACAGCTAGAGCATATTGGGGTCCCATAAAAACTCCTATTGTCCCTAATATTATAACGATGCGGGCAGAACATGGAACAAGTGTTGACATAAAAGAGGCTATGAATATCTCTCTATCCGTCTCTAAGATTTTTGTCCCTAACACAGCTGGTACATTGCATCCAAATCCCATCAGTACAGGAATTAAAGCTTTCCCATGCAGTCCTACTTTATGCATTACTTCGTCCATTAAAAACGCAATCCTAGCAAGATATCCCGTATTCTCTAGTATAGACAAAAATACATAAAATGGAAATATATAAGGGAGAACGATAGTAACTGCAGAAATAACTCCTTCTGCTAATCCATTCCATATAAAGTCTTTGTACATCTCCGAAATATGGAGGTTATAAACCAAAGGCTTAAACTGGTCAAAAAAGTCCTCCAGTATACCTGAAAAATATTCTCCGAATTTGAATATGCCGTAAAAAGACAGAAATACAATTATCGCCATAGAAACGTAGCCCCATATCTTGTGAAGGACCACATTGTCTATAAGGTCTGTCCAGGTAATTCTATGGTGAATCTCTGAAACAGTTTCACTTGCGATGTACGAGGCTATGTCATACCTGTCAGCAGTAACTAAAGTCCCAATTGGGCTTTCAAATTTTGCCTTCAAATCCCCAAGTACTTTTTCAATCTCTTTATAAGCTTGTTCCCCTGAAGAAGTGCTTTTAAGTTTTTCAATTACGTCTTCATCCTCTTCCATGACCTTTAAAGAAATCCACAAAGGATGAAAAGATTTTACAAGAGGAACATTATACCTCATTAGAATTTTATAAATCTTCATCACATATTCTTTTATTTCAGGCCTATATTTTAACACCTTTTCACTTTCTATATCATAAGCAAAGACATCTTCTCCTTTGTAAGAATCAACCACTTCAAGTACTTTGTCAATCAATTCTTGAAGCCCTTTTCCTTTGGTTGCCACAGTTTCTACAACAGGAATCCCCAGAAGTTTTTCCAGCTTCTCTACATTTATATCTATTCCTTTTTTTATCGCATAATCTATCTGATTTAAAGCCATGACCATTGGCACGTGGAGCTCTAAAAGCTGAAGAGTGAGAAATAAATTTCTCTCGAGGTTAGAGGCATCCACTACATTTATAACTACATCCGGCTTTTCAAAGGCTATAAACTCACGGGATACAATCTCTTCCTGAGAATAAGCCGAAAGAGAATAAATTCCTGGCAAGTCTATAATTTTTATAATTCTTCCTTTGTACCTTAATGTGCCCTCTGCCCTCTCTACAGTTTTCCCAGGCCAATTGCCAATTATCTGCGTCATACCCGTCAACTGATTGAAAATGACGCTCTTCCCCACATTTGCATTACCAGCCAGTGCTACAACTATTTCCTTCTTCATATCGCAAGTTCTCCTTTTTTATCTACGCAATTTTTACATATATTTTAGAAGCAAGACCATAACCTATAACCAAATGAGAATTTCTAACTTCCAGTTCTACAGGCCCTCTTAAAGGCCCTCTCCTTATTAGCCTTACTCTTGTTCCTGGCACAAGCCCCATATCGCTCAACCTCTGAGCAGCCATTCGTCCTGCATCTATGAACACAATTTCTCCCTCTTCATTTTCCCTTAATTCTAGAAGGTTTATAACTTCGTTTTCTACCATCATATGCATCCTCCAAAAGTGAAAATCATTATCAATATCCTAATATAATTGTAACATTTGTTTTGGAAGTAGTCAACAGAAGACTTCACTAATAACTCAATCCATACCCAATTGGATACAACCCAGGAATTTCTACAGGTAATTTCCCTGTAGGATTTACAGCACCAAATAATACATCTACCATGGCCTTAATACTACATGGATTCCAACCGTATTGAACTAAATAGACTTTCACCTGAGGATAATACATGATATCATAGGGATTTCTTACTGCTATTCCAATTACCTTATCTCCTCCATAATTTACTATCTTCTCAGCTAAACTGTTTGGAGACATAATATTATTTGTCATAAGAATCACTATGTCAGAGCCGTCTATTGCTTTTTTTAGATCTGAAGTTAAACTTCCAGAACCCCTTAGGGTTCCGTTATTTATCACTAAAAATGCGTTATTTCCTGGGTGATATTTTTTTAGCTCATTTACAAAACCATTGACCAGGTCCTTAGTACCGCCAATTATCAAGATTTTCTTGTTTAATGTCTCTTTGCCTAAAGGTAGCAAATTACCACTATTTCTTAATAAAGTTATAGACCTCTCAGCCACCTCTTTTTCTACTAACAAGTTTTTTTCATTTCCAACTATAGCTCTTGCCTGCTGAATCATATTTTCCAAATCTATATCTTTTGTTTCCATTAATCCTAACTTATATTTAAGTTTCAAAATTCTCCTTACCGAATCGTCAATCCTCTTCTCTGATATTATGCCCTTTTTCGTCTCTAAGACTAATTCATTGAAAGCGCCATTTAAATCTACAGGCATGAGAATTATATCCGCTCCAGCTTTGACAGCTCTAACTACAGCATCTACTGGCCCAAAATTATCAGAAATTGCCTTCATATTCATTGCATCTGTTATAATTACGCCTTCGTAACCCCAGGTCTTTCTTACAAGATCAGTTAAAATCTTGTGAGAAAGAGTAGCAGGAATAGTGATTTCCTTTTGAACACCTTCTGAAGTTTTTGCTATAACTTTAGTATCATCTAATGCAGGAAAACTCAAATGCGCTGTCATTAAAGCATCTGTCCCTGCCTGAATTGCTTCCTCAAAAGGTTTCAACTCTATTTTTTCTAAAGTCTCTCTATTTTTATTGACAGTCCCCAATCCTAAATGAGAATCTACATCAACATCTCCATGTCCAGGAAAATGTTTTACACAGGACGCAATTTTATTTTCCTGAAGTCCTTTCATAAAAGCAACACCTAGTTTAGCCACCACGTCTGGATTACCACCAAACGACCTTATACCTATAACAGGATTGTATGGGTTTACATTAACATCCATGACAGGCGCTAAATCCCAATTAATCCCCACAGCCTTTAATTCACTTCCAATAACTTTCCCAACTTTATAAGCCAAATCTTCAGAAAAGGTCGCACCTAAAGCCATATTGCCTGGAAATTTTGTCCCTTGTGAAAGGCGATAAACTAACCCACCTTCTTGATCAGTACTTATAAATAACGGAATTTGGAGTGACAAACTCTGTATGTCATTTGTTAACTTCACAATTTGTTCGATACTTTGTATATTTTCCGAAAATAATATTACACCACCCAAATGGTAATCCTTAATCATTTTCTCTAACTGGGGAGTCGCTTTTGTACCGTCTATTGCAGGCATAAGCATTTGTCCTATTTTTTCTTCCACAGTCATATTTTTTATCAATTCATCTATTGGATCTTTTTCAGAATGATTCCGTTTGTCTGCAGGATGTAAATATAAAAAAAGAAATAACAGAGTTATCAATACTAGAAAAACAATTATTACTTTTCTCATACTATTCCTCCTGCTTACAGAACATCCCATATTCTTTCATCCTCGTGTCCCAACCGCCAAAAAGCAATTCCTAATAATTCGTATTCTCTAACTAGTGAAATCTTTTTCTTAAGGCTTTCTAAATCGTCATAATAAACAATTGTCATTTTCCCATCCTCTAATTCCCATACGCCCCAAGGAGAATTCTCTTCAGGATTAATTCCAGATTTTATAAAATACCTAGATTTTTCTTTTATTTCTCTATAATCATAAGCTTTGCCTAATTCAAAACCGGCTTCAAAAGCTGTCTTCATAGGTTCTCTGCTCATAGGGTTTCTGGGTTCCCAATCTTCTACTCTCATTTTATCTATTGAAGTCCAGCCCCTCCCATAAAAAGGTAACCCTAAGACTACTTTATTCTTATCCACAATTTTTAAAGTATAATCAAGAACATCTCTAATCCACCATAAAGGCCCAACTGGTCCCGGTTCTGACCCCATTGCATGATAGTCATAACCCATTAATATAAATTGGTCCACCAATTTCCCTAAGCCTTCATAATCATATGAATCCGCCCATGACAGCATTTTCTTAATTTCCTCAAAATTTCCTGACATATTTTCTTTTAAATCATCAATAGATTTTGGAGGAGCTGTTTGGCATACCACATCCACTGAAACTTCTTTCCCTAAACGATGTAATTCTTCTGAAACTTTTCCTACAAACTCTGTATATTCATACCTCCATAAACCAAAAACTCCCTCAAAATCTAGATTTACTCCATCCACCTGATATTTCTCTGCAAATTTTACTAGTTGCTCTGCTGCCTTCTCTTGCATTTTTTTATTTCCAAGAATGGAACCAGCAACTCCTTCATCGAACCTTTCATTTACCACCAAAGGCACAACTTTTACTTTCTTCTCTTTCGCTATTTCTAAAAAACGGTGTATTTCCTCTTCTGTTACTGTTAAATGTAAGTCCGCATTAGAATCAAATCTAAGCCAAGTAGGGCTTACATGAGTTAACTTCTGTCCATATTTGACAAAAGAATTTATACTCTCTTTAACTTCTGGGACTACCCATCCCAATTTAAACATACTAAGTCCCCCTATCTCAATATTTTGTAATTAGCTCAATCAAGCTTGAAAAATCTCATTTTTTCACTAAATTTGAGCTCTTTTTACCTTTTTCAAATAAAGCCTTTTTAAAACAACACAACACCTCCCTTAGGCAACTTATTTCACGGTTGCCTTTTATTAGCATATTTTTATGTTTTTTTACTTAGCCCTCGGCTACCCTATCATGTCTCTCAGGGTCATGCCCTTAATTACATTCCTTCCTCCTGCCTTTGAGGGCTTTTGGGGAGCTTCTTACTCGTATTCAGGGTCTTGCCCTTATGGGGGGTACTACAGCTTCCCCAACCTTATTTGCTCTAAATTGATTTGTTGCCCCCTAGGCTACTAATTCCTTTATTTGCTTCATACGATATTCTCCAAGTACTTTTTGTGAATCGTATTTTTCTTTCTTCTTAGCAAGCGTAAACATAACTCTTATGAGTTTTATTGAAATCGCAATTAATGCTTGTTTCTTCTCTAAAGGATTTTCTCGCCTTCTTAAAAAGTAGTTGTAAAGTGCTTTAAATTCTTTGTTTTTGGCTACTAATGTCAGGCTTGCTTTGTATAGAAGATTTCTTAACTCAGGACGCCCTCTCTTTGATATCTTGGTCTTCCCCCTGTGTTTCCCTGATTGGTTATCCGTTATGTTTAATCCCCCAAGTTTCTGGATTTGTTTATAGTGTGTGTATTTCCCTATGTCCCCTACTTCTGCTAAAAATCCTGCTACTGTTATTACTCCTATGCCTGGAATGCTTAACAGATATTCTGCTATGTCTATTTTTTTGAGCAGTTCTTCCATGGCTTTTTCTATGGTTTCTAATTGTGTTTTTAAAAATTCTAATTCATCAAGGTAAATGTTTAAACGTATTTGTGCCCCTTTTATCCCTTCTTTTACACCTATTGACTTTTTTGCTGCTTCAATGAGCTTTTCTGCCCTTTTCATGCCTACCCTGTTATTAGTGGCTTTCTTTAGCTGTTCTGCTATTTCTTCTTTGCTCAGTTTAAGTATTATGCTGGGAAATGGACAGTTCCTCAATATCCATAAGGCTGCTTTCCCCCACAAATTCTTGAATACTTCTTCAAATTCAGGAAAGTATTCGTCTAATATTGCAATAATTTTATTCTTTACACTGTTTAGTTTCTTTATTAACTGCTTTCTTGCAACTGAAAGGTTTCTTAAATCTGCATATGTGTTTTGAGGTAAAAGACAGTTTAGAAATTTCCCTTCTTTTATTAGTCTTGCAATTATTAACGCGTCCTTTCTATCGTTTTTTGATGGACTGTTGTCCTCCTCTTCTTTCCTTTGTTTTACGTGATATGGGTTTACTATCACTACTGTATATCCTTTTTCTTTTAAAAACCATGCAAGTGGCTTCCAATAATGACCGCTTGGTTCGAAACCTATTAATATTTTTGTTGCTTTCGATTTTTCTTTGGCTTCAAGTATTTTGGATACTAGACGTTCATATCCATCTATGCTATTATTAAATTTGAAGGGTTTTATTACTTCAAGTCCTATGTGATTTATTATTCTTGCATAATGGGTCTTTTTAGCTACATCGACCCCGACAAAAATTATATCAGAACTGTGGACTAAAAGTAGTTTTTGTACTTTGTTCATGTGTATCACCCTCCTGGTTATTGTTTTTCCTTTTCACTTTCTTTTTTACCAGGAGGGTTTTATTTTTGCAAAGGCTATTTTAATTTATTACAGGAATGCTCGTATAATATGATTTGGAAATTATCAAGAAGTTTTTTTACTTCTTGATAATTGAGCGTGCCTTTGCGAAAATTAATTTAGGTTGGTCTGGGGTCACTCTTAACACCCCCTGTAGCTTTTCAAATACAGCCTACTCAAGTAAGAGTGAGACCCCTGCGGTGCAGTACTAGTTTCTCACTCGTGAGCTGAGCCAGCAGGCATTCCGGCCCCTAGATTCAGCAGGCTAGGGGTGCACCCCCGGTTGCCCTGTCAAGCTCTTATCGCCCGCGAGGCTGTTAGGTACCGCACCCGCAGGGCACGCCCCTAATCCTGGCCAACCAAAGGAGGGATATCTGGTGGCTCAGGTTATCTTTGCAGGCATCGATGTCAGTGCCTCTAAGCTGGATCTCGTATGCATCGATGAAAATGGTAATCAACTTTCTCCTGCTAGGTCTTTCTCCAATAATGCTGAGGGCGCAAATGCGCTGGTGGATACTTTAGTTTCACTAGCAACTAAATCCAATGTCTCGCAACTTAATCTTGGATTAGAAGCTACTTCTATCTTCAGTATTCCACTTAGAGATTTCCTTTTGGATGCACCTCAGTTAAAGCCTTATTCGGTCCAGGTGTATGAAATTAATCCTTCTCTTGTATCCGGGTTTAAAAAAGCTTTCGGCTCAAGACTCCCTAAAACTGATGCCTTAGATGCCTATATAATTGCTGAGAGGCTTCGCTTTGGACATCTTACTCCATACAGCCATGAAGTTTCTGTTACTGCACCTTTGCGTCAGCTTACAAGGCTTAGATTACATCTTGTCGAACTCCTTGTTGATGAGAAAAATCGAGCTTTGAATTTGCTCTTTTTGAAATTCTCTAATTACAAACAGGATAATCCCTTTACCAACGTCTTTGGCAGAGCGTCCATTGAAGTCCTGAAAGAATTTACCCCTGATGAAATAGCTCAGATATCCATAGAAGAACTTGCAGAGTTTATTCAGTCTCACGGAAAAAACAGATTCACTAATCCTGAAGAAATCGCTACTGCTCTAAAGCAAGCCGCAAACCGTGCTTACCGCCTAAACTCTAAAATGGAACAGGCCTGTGCAAAGCTTTTCTTTAACTCTTCAAAACATTGAGCATCTCAAAAGGCAGATTAAAAGCCTTGATAAGGTTATTTCCAGAGAGCTTAAAGCTATCCCTCAAACACTTACTACAGTTAAGGGTTTAGGCGATGTGTCGGCTGCAGGAATAATCGCTGAAATAGGCGATATTAAGCGTTTTAAAAACGAAGCTTCTCTTGCTCAGTATGCTGGCCTCACCTGGACCCGTTATCAGTCGGGCGACTTTGACGCTGAAGAGCGTCGTTTGACAAAGAGCGGGAACAAATACCTCCGCTATTACTTGGTCATGGCCGCAAACTCGTTGCGGGTGCACAACGAGGAATACAAGGCCTATTATCAGACCAAGTATCAGGAGGTTCAAAAGCACCAGCATAAGAGAGCGCTGGTATTGACTGCCCGCAAACTTGTTAGGCTGGTCTTTGCACTGCTGAGCAAAGGCCAAATCTACAAAGGGGCGGTGAAGAGTTAATTTTGTCTTTTAAAACCTATTAATTGCTACTTTTGAAGCCAATTTTTACCATATTAATTGGCTAAGGGTATTATTGTCTTTTTTTGCTTTGATAATTTTATTTTCCAATTTTAAGGTATTGACATATTACCGTGAGTCTTTTTAACGATTCATAGACTACGTTAGAAATCTCTCTAGAAAGGTTGAAAGTACTAAAATACTCTCCTTTCTCATTGAGTCCATTATTCTGTCTATTTGTAAGCACAATAATTTGTAAATTATATTCAGGATCAAAAATTACCTGTGTACCCGTAAAACCACTGTGCCCGTACGTTCTCGATGAGGTGAAATCTCCCATGTAATCTTTCCTAGCAATTTCCCATCCATAACCATATTTATACGCATTCCAGGAGGAAGGGGCTGATTTGGGCGAAGTAAATTCTTCTATTACTTCTTTACTATACAATTTAATTCCCAAATATTCACCTCCCTCTATTATCTTTTATTTTCTCTTAATATCTTAGTTTTTCTTTAATTTTCTCATCACAACAAGAGCATCTCATGGCTTATATTACCATTTCTTACTTATCTAACCATTAAATGGGTAAGCTTAATAAACCTCATATCCTATTTCCATATTATGGCGGGATAGCTCCACTTATCTCATGGGGTTTACCCTCCCATGTCTCACTGGATCTTAGTCCTTAATTCCTTCGTTCTACCTGCCATGAGGTGGATGTCATTTCTGCTCCATTGCAGGGGTCTTTGCCCGTATGGTGATTATTTTTATGACAATTCCCGCTCTTGTTGTCAATATCCCATCTCTTGATTGGTTGTTTTTGTCTTATTCCTTCTTTTACCTTTTATGTCACATCGTTCACACTTTCGCTTTTCATAAAAATCAATTTCTTCTTAAGGGTCAGCTCTTTAGATGTGACTAAGTTAAAGCTGAAGAGAAGATGATTAACCCTTAATTGATTTGATAGTATGTTGGCACTTTTTATGCAGCTTCCTGTAAGCCTGGCCTCTTTATGTCCTTCATCATCTTGATTGGGTCATATTTTACTCCTTTCTTTAATATGACATAAAATATCCTTATCAGTTTGTTGCACAATACTATTAGTGATTGCTTCTTTTTTAGCGGGTTTTGCGCTCTGGTGGTGTAATATTTGTGTAGTTCACGAAATTCTTCGTTTTTTGCGACCAAGGCCATTACTGCATTAAATAGCACACTCCTCAATCGCTTCCTCCCTCTTTTACTTATTGTCGTTTCTCCTTTATGCTTACCAGAGCTATTTTCTATTAGGTTTAATCCCCTTAGTTTTTGTATCTGTTTTGGATGTTCATATTTTTCAATATCTCCTACTTCTGCAATAAAATCTGCTACTGTGTTTACTCCTATCCCTTTGATTTCTAGTAGTTCTTTAACCCCTGGTATCTCAACTATTAATTCTTCCATCTTCTTCTCTATTTCTTCAATTTGTTTTTTTAAAAATTCGTATTGTTCAATGAGAGTCTTTATCTCGTATTCCGCCATCTTTATGCCCTGCTTCTTCCCTATGCTCTCCTTAGCAGTTTCTATCAGCTTTATAGCCCTTTTTTCTCCTACCCCTCTTTGTACTTCTTTCTTCCATATCGATATTATTTCTTCAGCACTCTTTTTTGCTATCTTCTCAGGCGTTGGAAATTCTCTTAATGTGATAAGTGCTGCTTTCCCTTCCCAGTCTGAAAATACGGTGTTAAACTCTGGAAAGTATATGTCCAACCATCTTGTTATTTGATTTTTTGTCATCCCTATTTGTTTGTTCAACCTCTCTTTTATGTCCATCGCTACCCTTAATTCCGCATATACTCCTTCAGGTATTATCGGCTCTACATATCTCCCGTCTTTTACTAGCATTGCTATTGTTTTTGGGTCTTTCTTATCGCTTTTTGTGGGAGAATTGTCATCTAATTCTTTGCTCATCTTTACATGAAATGGATTAACCAATACTACCTTTATGTTATTGTCTTTAAGGTATTGGGCAAAACACAGCCAATATTGCCCTGTCGGTTCTATCCCTACTATTAGTTTGTTTTTCTTATGTCTCTCCATCAAGTCTTTTGCCCAGTTAAGAAATTTTGTCATACCTTCTCTATTGTTTTCAAATCTCAGGTATTTCCCATATTCTACTCCTCTGTAGTCAAATGCTCTGGCATAATGGCTTTCTTTTGCTATGTCTACTCCCGCAATTAATGTGTCTCCCGTTACTTGCAAAATCTTTTCATTTTGTTTATACTTCATTTTAGGTACCTCCTGTTTATTTTGATAATTCGAGGTAAGTTCTTAAACTTACACTCTGTATTTTATCAGGAGGTACTTATTTTTTCAAAGTCCATTCTCCCTTATTTTTTATTCATTACAGGAATGCTCCATTTAACATTAACTGCCCCAATACAGCCAAATCACTCACAGTAGAAAATAACCCCGCATGTCCTGCAATACCTTCATTCGCATAAAAACAGTTGCCGTCATTAGCTTCACCAATCAAAGTATAATTTCTCCATTTGTTCCATTCATTTATATTTTCTTCCACTTGGTATACATTTTTTTCCTTAATCATTTTATACTCATAAGGATTACCCCATGAAGTAGCTGCAACTTTATCCCTAGGATTTTCTAGATATTTAAAGGGATTAAAAAGTGTATTTTTCATCCCTAACGGCAAATAAATTTCTTCTCTAAGGTAAACGTCCAACCTTTTCCCAGTGATAATCTCTATTACATACCCCAAGACCATAAATCCTATATCACTGTATTTCCTATTAGTACCCGGTTTGTATTCTAAGTGGAGTGCACATATATACTTTAAAGAATCTTTAGAATTCGAAGCGTGATAGTAAATTGGTTTCCAAGCAGGTAATCCAGAAGTATGAGTCAGTAAATCAGAAATTGTTATGTCTTCTTTCCCATTCTGCCCAAACTCAGGAATAAATTCTACTACCTTATCTGCCACTTTCAGCCTATTTTCATAAACCAGTTTCATTATAGCTTGAGTAGTACCCATAACTTTAGTAACAGAAGCTAAATCAAATATCGTATCAACTTTCATTGGAAGAGGATTGACAATTCTTTACCCATATCATATTTTTGCCGCCATCCATATGCTTTTTCTTTGACTATAACTCCATCCTTGGCAACCAAAACAACTGCCCCAGGAGTAATACCATCTTTCAATAGCTTTAAGAACAATTTTATCTATCTTGCCTAATATCTCCTTTGACATTTCTACTTCATAGGGAGTTCCTTTTTTAAGATAGTAGTTCTCTCCTTCATTCTTTTGAATATACAATTTTCCCACCTACAATTGTCATATATACACTAAGATCGCTATCTAATACTACTATATCCGCATCTTTTCCAACTGCAATACTCCCTTTTTTGTCATAAATCCCTATCGCTTTGGAAGCATTAGTAGACACCATTTTAACAGCATCAAAAAGGGAAATACCTAAATTTGTCATATTTTGCAAAGCCTTATCTAATGTCAGGGTACTTCCCGCCAAAGTCCCATTTTTAAGTCTCGCTTCTCCATTTTTTACGTACACTTTTTGTCCCCCAAGGCTATACTCTCCATCCCCTAGCCCACAAGCAGCCATAGCATCGGAAATTAAAATAATTTTATCCACACCCTTTATTTTCACAAGCAATTTAACTGCTGCAGGGTGAGAGTGTATGAAATCACATATAAGCTCTCCATATATTCTGTCATCTAAAAATACTTCTCCCAACGCTCCTGGCTCTCTGTGGTGGAAACCCTTCATGCCATTATACGTGTGTACAGCAATTGTTGCTCCATAATCTACTCCTCTTTTCATCTCTTCATAAGAAGCACTGGTATGCCCTAAAGAGACTTTAACTCCTTTTTTTATCACATGTTTTATAAAGTCCCCTGATGGATCTTTTTCCGGAGCCAAAATAATAACTTTTATATTACCTCCTGCTACTTCATAAAATTGATCAAACAATTCCTTATCCGGATCTAAAACGTATTTTTCATCTTGAGCTCCTTTATGCTCTTTACTTATGAAAGGACCTTCTACATACGCTCCTAGGACCTCTGCACCTTCTACCCCTTTTTTCATTGTTTCTTTTACATTCTCTAAAGCCCTTAAAATATCAGGAATATCCATTGTCATAGTAGTTGGGCAAAAACTTGTAACTCCATGTTTAGCTAAATGCACAGAAATATTGTTTAACGCTTCATAAGTTGCATCCATGGTATCATAACCTACACCGCCATGTATATGTATATCAATGAATCCCGGTACTATTTTTTTACCTTTTAAATCAATCACTTCTGCATTTATTTCCGAAATGTTTCTGCCTAATTTAGAAATTTTGCCCTCTTCAATTAACAAATCACCATTATAGAGTATCTCCTCTTCTTTATATATCTCTGCATTCTTTAAAATAAGCTTTTTCACTTTTAATATCCTCCCCATATAAATTTTAAATTTCTTACAAAAATTATATCACGAAAAAGAAAAAGAGAAAGTTAAAGGTAGACAATTTAAACTTGCCTACCTTTAACTTTTTAAATTTTATTTATTATCTACACCTCTCAATGTTCCATTCATAATAAGTGGTACAAGGAAGGAGTCTGCAGAACCATTTTTGTAAATCGGATCTCCTTCTGGCGGCCATCCTGTCACATTTACTCCATCGAGTACAGGAGCATTAGAATATCTTTCAAATAATGGAATTATTGGTAGTAACTCATTAAAAGCTAGAGCTAATTTCTTTGCAATTTGTTTCTGATATTCCATATCTCCCTTTCCTACCTCTGTAATCAATTCGTCAAAATCAATTTTTTCACCTTTGTATTCCTGAACAAGCGGGAAGTTCTGTCCAGGCATTTCTTTATTACCTTTAGCCCCTCCGTTATAGTTTAAAAGAGCTGCCATGTATGCAAATTGTGGATGCGGAGTACTTGAACCCCAAGGCAAAAAGCCCATCTGGAAATTACCTTTGTTCATCTCTGTTGTATACTGGCTCCATACTACTCCTCTTATAGAGGTTTTAATTCCAAAATTGTTTAACTGTTGAGCCACATTATCAGCAGCTGCACTCCAATCCAAGAAATCTGAAGGTACCATTAATTCAAACTCTAGCTTCTTTCCTTTGTCATCATACCACTGCCCATCTTTCTTTTGGAACCCTATTGATTTTAAGATTTCTTCTGCTTTTGCAGGATTGTATTCATATTGATTTAACTTATTTATTGTATCTTTATCTAGCCATATATCTAATAAATTATCTGACATACCAGACATATACTTAACTGCAACACCTGACTTTGCTAAAGCAACAGTGCCTGCTTCTTGCCTGTTTATAGCATATGCTAAAGCTTGCCTAAATTCTACCCTGTTGAAAGGATAGATATTATTATTGAAGAAAATTGCAGGACCTGTGTAATAGGGGAATCTAATAATACGTAATCCCATTTGAATAAATTGTTGTTCTGTTGCTGGCGGAAATGCATGGGTTACAAAATCAAGCTTTTTATCTAAAACCAAAGGTGTTGCTTGAGCTGTTTCACCATTATAAATAACGATCTTATCTATCTTCACTTTATCGGCAACCCAAGAATCTGGTCTTTTTACTAAAGTCAACTGGGCTTCTGTAATATTCTGTGTATCCATCTTAAATGGTCCAGAAGCTACATAATCAGTAGGACGGAAAGTATCAAATTCATCTAATAGAGCTTTGAGTTTGTCATTAAATTCTTTGTATTCTGCTGTTTCTTTAAATTTATTCAATTCCTCTCCTTTTAATTCGTTTAACTTCTTTACTGTATCTTTATAGGTGGTATATAAATCTTCAAATTTCTTAGCCCAATCTCCATAAACTGACCTTGGTTGAGGCATTATCCTTAAAATATAATACTCTACAACTGGGCTTATGGAATTCAGTTTAAATTTGATAGTATAATCGTCTATTCTTTCAAATGAATCAATATATCTCCATACCATATAACCCTTTGCACGAGCTATCCACAAATAAGTAATTAAATCGTCTACATTAAACGTAGTACCGTCTGACCACTTTACCCCTTGACGAAGCTTAACTGTGAGGGTAGAATTATCTTTGTCTAAAGTCCAATCGGTAGCAAGATATTTATCCCAGGAACCATCACTCCAGTAGTAGAAAGCAAGTGGACTAGTCATTAAAGCAGTGTAAGGGCTTCCTGGCATTGTAAGTGCACCTGTAACAAAAACATTAAAGTGAGACTTTGGAGGCACATCATATGCCCATGCGCCATGTAATACAACTTCCTTCTTTGTTTCTTCTTTTGATGGAGTACTCTGCGCAGGCTGAGTTTGTTTTCCAGAACAACCCGCAAACATAACTGAGAGAACCATAATCAAAGCAATCAATATGGCCCAGTATCTTTTCATACATTTTTACCCCCATCTTCGAATTTTTTAAATTTTTAAGTACAATTTTCTAAAAGGTACTTTGCTTTTTTGCCCCTCACCCCCTTTAAAAGTTTAATCACTTTTTTCATCTTTTCTTTTGTAAATCACATAGAGTATTAATGCAATTATGAAAAAAACTAATCCTATAATTAGGCTAAAAAGAGTAATATAATATTCAGGTGTATCTTTCTCTTCAAAAATAATTAAAATAGCAGCAACCAAGACTATCCATATACTTATTTGAAACCATCTCTTCATAAATTCTCCAATCATTCTCTACTCACCCAGCATTTTCTCTCTGGCATCTTTTGTAAAACATGCAACATAATGGTTAAGCCCATCTGCTTCTAATTTAGGAAGTTCTTTATCACATTTGCCTTCCACAAACACAGGACAACGAGGATGAAAATGACACCCTTCTGGCAGATTATCTAATCTCGGAATATCGTCACTTCTCAATTTTATTCTTTTTTTGGAACGAGTAACTACAGGATCTGGTTCCGGAACAGCTGAAAGCAAAGTAATCGTATATGGATGTTTCGGATTTTCTATAATATCATCTGTAAGCCCATATTCCACAATTCTTCCAGTGTACATCACGCCCAATTTGCCATCTCCACCGAAAAGTCTTGCCAAAGCTAAATCGTGAGTAATGAAAAGAAAACCTACTTTAAACTCTCTTCTTATCCTTTTTAAGGTATTTATTATGCTTGCCTTAATTGAAGCATCCACCATTGAAACGGGTTCGTCTGCTACTATGAATTTCGGATTGACAGTTAATGCCCTTGCTATCGCGACTCTTTGTCTCTGTCCTCCTGAAAGTTGGTGTGGATACTTATAAATGAAATCTTCAGGAGGAGTTAAATCCACAACTTCCAATAATTCCAATACCCTCTTTTTTGCATCATTTTCATCTTTCGCAAGTTTATAATAAATCAATGGAGTAGATAATGTTTGATATACACTCCTTACAGGATTCAAAGAAGCAAAAGGGTCTTGATGAATCATTTGTATGGCTCTTCTTATTTCTTTTGTTTCCTTGCCTTTCAATTGGCTTAAAAGTTTACCATTATACCTTATCTCTCCTTCTGTGGGTTCTATTAAGCCAGCTATAATTTTTCCTAAAGTAGTTTTACCACTCCCAGATTCTCCTACAAGGCACAAAATTTCATCATCTTTAAATTTTAAGCTTATATCGTTTATAACTTTCACCACTCTATTTCTTTTCCGGTAAAATTTTTTTATATTGTTAAGTTCAATTACCAATTCTTCCACTTTTAATCCCTCTCTATTTTTGGATAGTTGAAAGCCAATCACTTTGTCTTATTTTAGATAAAGTATCTTTGCTTGCATGATGACATGCTACGAAATGCCCTTCCTGCCCGTCTACAAAGGTCAATGTAGGTGGTGTATTTAAGCATACACTACTCCTTAAAGGACACCTTTCATAAAATGGACATCCTTTGAATATCTCTGATAAATTAGGAGGTGACCCTGGGATAGAAGTTATTTCTGTGCTTTTGCCTCTCAATTTAGGAGTAGAAGTAATTAATCCTGCAGTATAGGGATGGTACGGAGTGCCAAATATATTATACACATCTCCAACTTCTACTATTTTCCCTGCATACATCACTGCAACCCTATCTGCTAGTTCAGCAGCTAAACTAAGGTCATGCGTTATAAATATCAGCGTGAAATTAAACTCCTTTTTGAGTTCCTTTAATAACTCTATTATATTCCTTTGTGTCAATATATCCAAAGCAGTCGTAGGTTCATCAAGTATTACAACTTCTGGATTTAAGAACAACCCCAATGAAAGAAGTACTCTTTGCCTCATCCCTCCAGATAATTCATGGGGAAATGAGTTTAATACTCTTTCACTGTCTAAGTGTACTCTTTCTAACAAATAACGTGCTTTCTTTAAAACTTCCGTTTTATTTTTCCACCCATGTGAGTAAGCTGTATCTATGAAATGGTCTTTTATGCGCATCACTGGGTTGAAAGCATTAAGTGCTCCTTGCGCCATCATAACTATTTTTGACCAGCGAATTTTTTGTAATTCACTCTGTGAAAGTTCAAGAATATTTATTTCTCTTGAACCATCTACGAATCTTATTCGCCCACTAGTTATCCTGCTGTTTACAGGAAGTAGTCTTATAAAAGCTACGCCCAATGTTGATTTCCCACAACCACTTTCTCCAACCAGCGCAATAGATTCTCCTCTGTATATTTCGAGCGAAACATGCTGGAGTGCATAAATTTTTTTGGTAGGTCCTAAATATTCAACACTCAAATCCTCTACTATAATGTGTTTTGTTGCCATATTATCCTCCTCTTCTTAACCTGGGGTTAAATAGTTCTTCCATTGATCGAGTCATAGTGATAAGAGACAACTGCAGTAACACTATAATGGTTATTGGAACTAACAAGTACCATTGGGCTTTCGGATTGAACAACGCCCCCTGGTTCCATGCCAGTGTAATCATTACACCCCAGTTATGCTGTTCCATAGGAACTACTCCCAAGAAAATTAACCCTACTTGTGCGTATATAGCTCCTGTCATACTTAAAATAAATTGTACAGAGATATAACTTAACATATTAGGAAGAATTTCCTTGAAAATTATATGGCTAGTAGGCAAACCTAAAACTCTCGCCGCCTCTACATAATCCCTTTCTTTTAAGGATAAAACCTGTGCTCTTATGGCTCTCATTAATCCTCCCCAGCCAATAGCAGCCAATATTACAGCTAATCCTGTGGCAGATTTAAATTTGATAAGTGAAGCTAAAACTAACAATAATGGAAAATGAGGAATAGTTATTATTATCTCTGCTAAACCATTTAACAATGTATCCACAATCCCACCCACCACCGCCGCCAAAGCACCAAAAGTCGCCGCAATTAGCACAGTTAAAAGCGCTGCCATTAAAGCTACATATATTACCTCTCTACCTCCATGAAGAACCTGCATCAGTATGTCTCTTCCTTGGTAATCTGTACCTAGTGGATGAGCCAGGGTAGGACCCGTGTAAATACTATTAAGATCTGTTTTCATATTAAGAGGCATCAAATAAGGTCCTATAAAAGCAAGCAGTATAAAAAACAGAGTACCTATAAAACCTACAAAGCCCACCTTATTCCTCATCATAATTTTTAAAGATTCTTTTAAGCTAGCTAATATATTTTTCATTACTACCTTTCCTCTCCCGATAATTTATTTATTAATTCAGCTTCTGGAAGTACGTATTCTAGGATCTAACACTCCTAGCAAAATATCTGCTAAGAAATTCGCAAATACAACCGAAGCAGTAATTATTAGAAATATTGCTTGCATTACAGGATAATCTCGCGTAACTATAGCATCGCTAAGTTTGAGCCCTATGCCTTGATACACAAAAATACTTTCAATTAAAGGCGAACCACCTACTACAAATCCAATAGAAATTGCTAAAGATACAAATAATGGCAAGATAGCATTTCGTCCTACATAGTTTATCATTATATTAGCTTGCTTTATTCCTCTCGCTTTTGCAACTTCTACATAATCTTCCCCTAAAGTTGAAATTGTACTTGATTTCATAACTAACATCCACGAGCCTATGGTTGTAAGTACATACACTATTATCGGAAGCATAGCATGGTAAAAAGCATCTTTCAAAAAATAGAGTGAAAATTCAGGTCTTACACCTGGCGATAAGGAACCTCTTATCTCAGCGATATTAAACCATTTCAATTTTACTCCAAAGTAAACTACTATTAACATAGCTATAACGTAATTCGGTATAGCTGAAATAATAGAAGCAAAGAAAGAGAGAATTTGATCTAACCAACTATTCCTGTAAATTGCCATTAAAACCCCTAGAAGTACACCGCCAACAAAACTTATAAATAGCGACACAGTAACTACAAACAACGTCCAAGGTAAAAAGCGCAATATTATTTTACTTACTGGAGTATTTGTAGAAATAATTGATACTCCAAAATCCCCTCTTGCTAAATTTTTTAAATAATCCACGTATTGCACTAACAAAGGTTTACTTAAGTCTATGTGAAATAGCGAAGCTGCTCTTTCTTGCGCCTCTTGTAAAGGAACTCCCTGAGATAACTGAGTTGCTATAAAAATATCTAAAGGATTCCCCGGCATAAGGCGTATCAAGAAAAACGTAAAAGTAGCTACCACAAAAATTGTAACTAATGCTCTTAAAAATCTTATGAAAAAGTAATTTGTTAAGATTTTTTTCATCATTTATCATCACCTATTCCATTATTAAAAGTTTACATAAAGTTTATCTTTTTTAAAGAAAATACTTGTCTTTCAATGTAAATTTTTGTATACCTCCCTTCTTTTATATTGTGGCTATTTGAATATACAAATCCCCTCTAATTATACCATATTTATTTAGTTTTGTCAATATAGTTTTATATTATCTTCCCAGGATTAAGTATAAGATCTGGATCTAAAGCCTTTTTTATAGCTCTCATCATCTCTATATGCGCTGGTTCCAATACTAATGGAAGATATTTTTTTCTCTTATGCCCTATACCGTGTTCACCGCTTATTACACCGCCCAACTCCTTTACTACAACATACATTTCTTCAAGAAGTTTCTCGAGCTTTTCATGCCACTCTTCCATAGAAAGTTCTGGCGGCTTTATGGGAGTTGCGTGGATATTTCCATCTCCTGCATGCCCATAACACGGAATAGGTACTCTGTATTTGTTTGAAATTTCCCTTATTTTTTTGAGAAAAGTAGGAATTTCAGATATAGGAACTACAACATCCTCTAGACTTTGATGAGGACTAAACTGTTTCCAAGCTTCCGCAATATTCCGCCTTATTCTCCATATTCTCTCTGAAGTTGTGGCATTATCAGCAACATACACCTCTATTGCGCCATTTTCCATGCACAAGTTTCCTATAATTTCATACTGCTCTTCTAATTCTGTCTTATTGTTTCCGTCAAGTTCTATTAAAAGCATTGCTCCTGCTTCTTCAAAGGGTATCTTTTCATTGAGATATTTACATGCTGCCTTAAATGATAAGTCATCCATAAATTCTATTGAGGTAGGAATTATTCTGCCAAATGTCATGATCTTAGGCACTACTTTAATAGCAGTATCCATATCATGAAACAGCACCAGTAGATCTACCTTTGCTTGAGGGAGTGGCATAAGTTTAAGGTATATCTTTGTAAATATTCCAAGTGTACCTTCAGAACCTACCATAAGGTGGATAAGGTCATATCCTGTAACATCTTTCATCACCTTCCCTCCAAGGTGAACAATATCCCCTGTTGGAGTTACCACTTCTAAACCTATTACATATCTTCCAGTGACTCCGTATTTTACAGCCCTTCCACCTCCAGCATTTTCTGCAACATTTCCACCTATATAGCAGGTTTCTACACTCATAGGATATCCTGCATAAAATAGGCCATATTCTTTAACAGCATTATTAATCTCATTCGTCACAACTCCAGGTTCAACAACTACTACTAGATTTTCTTTATCTATTTCAAGAATTCTATTCATCCTTTCAACAGATAACACAATCCCACCGTATACAGGTACTGCTCCACCAGAAAGGCCACTACCAGCACCTCTAGGCGTAATAGGGATTTTGTATTTGTTTGCTAGCTTCATTATTCGTGCTATTTCTTCTGCCGACGAAGGTTTTACAACAGCTTCCGGCATATGGGCGTAATGTTTTTCTGCTACTTCATCATGGGAATAAGCTTCTAATGCATCAGGGTCGTCGTATATAACGTTATTAGTGCCAACTATCTTTTTAAGCTCTTCTACAATTTCATTTGTCAGCTTATTATACACTTACCTCGCCTCTTTCTTGTATTCCTTTATCTTTTCTATAAGCAATGGAACTACCTGATGTAGGTCTCCTACTATGCCTAGATCAGCAATTTTAAATATTGGCGCATCTGGATCTTTATTTATAGCTATAATATTTTCTGAACTTTGCATACCTGCTATGTGCTGTATAGCCCCTGAAATGCCTACAGCTATATACAGTTCTGGTGAAACTGTTTTTCCACTTAAACCCACTTGATGGGGATAAGGTTTCCACCCCCTATCTACAACATCTCTAGTAGCTCCAACTGCCCCTCCTAAAATTTTCGCCAGCTCTTCTACTAGTTTGAAGTTCTCAGCTCTTCCTACCCCCCCTCCCCCCTGAAACTATTACTTTGGCCTCTTGTAGATTTATTTGTTCTGATTCGTTTTTTACAAACCTCAAAAACTTAGTTGAAGAAGAAAAAACTTCGTCATTAAATTTTTTATATACAACCTCTCCTTTTCTCCCTTCATCGTATGGTGCCGGCTTTATTGAATGAGGTCTTACTGTAGCCATTTGAGGCTTAGTAAAAGGGGTTTTTATAGTTGCGAGAATATTCCCTCCTATCGCGGGTCTTGTCTGTAAAAGTAGCCTAGTCCCTTCTTCTATATCTAGAAAAGTGCAATCTGCTGTAAGCCCTGTTTTTCTTTTAACTGCTACATAAGGCATTAACGTCTTCCCAGTAGTAGTTGCAGCTGCTATAAATATATCTGGACTGTACTCATCAAGGAGATATAGAATAACCCGGGAGTATACTTCTACAATAAAGTTTTCGAGCCTTGGGTCTTCTACTACGTATACTTTGTCTGCTCCTCTTTTTATAAGTTCGTCTATATCCTTTTCTTTAATGCCGTACCCCAATAAAATAGAGGCAAGTGAACTACCTAATTTATCAGCAAGAATTCTTCCTCTAGCCAAAAGTTCAAAAGATACTTCTTTCAATTCGCCGTATCTAAACTCTGCTAGTGTCCAAACATCGCCCACTTTTAAGCCTCCTCAGATAAACTCTTTTTCTATCAGGTATTTTAAAATCTCTTCTAGTGCTTTGTGCAAAGTAGTCTCATCTTTTACAACTATCTTTTTGCCTTCTCTCATTACTTTGGGGCTGAATATCTTCACTACTCGAGTTGGAGAACCTTTAAGCCCTATCTTATCCTCTTCTGCATTTATTTTTTCTGCATTCCAAATAGGAATTTTTATACTTTTTGCTTTTATTTTCCCTCTTAAAGTAGGTAACCTTGGTTCACTTATTTCCTTTATCACCGTCAATACAGCTGGCAACGGCATTTCAATTTCTTCATAACCTTCTTCTACAAGTCTTTTTACTAAAATCTTTTTGTCGTCTATTTTTATAATTTCACTCGTAAAAGTTGAAAGTGGTAAGTCAAGGAAAGAGGCTATGCCAGGCCCTACTTGCCCTGTATCTCCATCCGTTGCACGTTCTCCGCATATTATAAGGTCAAAAAGACCTATTTTTTCGATAGCTTTAGCTAATACATACGAAGTCGCAAAAGTATCTGCTCCAGCAAATCTTTTATCAGATAGTAAAATCCCGTCATCACATCCCATAGCTATTGCCTCTTTTATTGCTTCTATTGCTTTTTCAGGCCCCATGGATATGACAATTATTTCTCCTCTATATCTTTCTTTTAGCCTTATCGCTGTTTCTATGGCATATAAATCGAGGGGATTTACTATACTTTCTACTCCTTCTCTCACCATTGTCCCTGTCACAGGATCCATTCTTACATTGCTCGTCTCAGGTACTTGTTTTATTGGGACTATTATTCTCATAGGTTTTTCTCCTTTTCATCTACTTTTAAAAACTAAACCTCATCACATGAAATTTCCTAGTTATTTTAAAACCTGTCTTTTTATATAAATGCCCTGCTGCGCTTTCTTCTCCGGTCCATAAAAACCACACATTGTGTAGCCCTTTACACCGCATCTCAAAAAGGCAGTAGTTTAAAAGTATCTTCCCCAGACCTAACCCTTGCATTGAAGGGTCAACTCCAAATGGACCGAACCTTTCGCGAATCCCTTCATATGCCCCGTATAGACAAAATCCCACTATTTTATCATCTTTCTCTGCAACAAGTATTTGCTCCAAATGTAATCCCTGTAAAATTCCTTCTCTTATTGCTCTCCCCCAGTCGGGATTGAAAACTACATTTGCAAATTCAATTAACTCATATAGATGTCTGTCCTCAGCATATCCAAATTTAAACCCTTCTTTTTCTCTTTCTTCTTTCAGCTTTTTTACTTCCTCAGGTATCGTAAAATCTAGTAACGACCTATCCATTGCTACAGGAGAGTATAATTTTGTAAAACCTTGTTTTAAGAGAAATCTATAACCTTCAGGATAGGTCTTTTCATCAATACCTGGTAAAAAATAGTTCGGAGCATAGGAGGAGAAGAATATATATTTCCGCCCTTTCTTCTGAACAAACTCTTTCGCTTTTTCAAACATTTTGCTGCCAATTCCCTGGCCTCTATAAGCTGGATGGACAAAGAAAACTGTAATCCAGCTATTCTCTGGCTCTAAATCATCTTTGTACATAGGCAATTTTCTTACCAAAGTAAGAGTAAAACCAATTATCTGACCTTTTTCATCTTCAGCTACAATCGCTCCCTCAGGGTCAAAATTGGGATCTAACAATACTTTTGCACGAAATAGGTGTTGATTTATTGGGTCAAATGGAAGGCTTTGCTGCCATGCTTCTACTATCCCTTTTTCATCCCCACCTCGATAAGTTCTAACTATATACCTCATTCTTTTCAACTCCCTATTCTAAATTAAATCCAGGTAAAGATGCGCCTCTTCTTTTATTAGCTCCTTCTGGCATCATAAAAGCTTGAGCGTATTTTACTCCCATTAGGCATCCTCTTACTACAGCTAAGTGAGTGTAGTAATCTAAATATCTGAAAGTAGAAACTCCTCCTCTTACAAACTCATATTGTTTTATTGCTTCCACCCAGACATCATACGTAGAAGTAATATCTACATACACATCCGGTTCAAATCCATAAGGATCTTCCCAATTTTCCCCGTAAAATAAGCCCCTCACCCCGTGAGCAGGATACTTTAGTTCAAAGGCAGGTAAAGCCGCAATTAATAATGCTCCTTCCACTATGAGGTAAGTATTTGCATGATCTGGATGCATACTATTTTTCCAATGGGTGATTATAACATCTGGCTTCTTTTCTCTTATTACCTCCGCCAACTTGAATTTTACTTCATCATTTACTGGAAGTTCAGCATCTCTGTAAGGTAGAAAAATAGACTCTGCCCCTAAGATTTCTGCAGCTTTTTTTGCTTCTTCAATCTTTTGTTTAGCATATTCTTCGGGTTTTAAATGTGGATGCCCTTTTTCTCCGGGAGTAAGATGCACAATACTTGCTTCATGTCCTGCCCGCGTGTATTTCGCAATTACTCCCCCCGCAACTAATTCCATATCTCCGCAGTGAGCACCTACTGCCATAATGTGTAATTTTTTGCCCATTTTAAACTCCACCTCTTTCACTTATGTCTCCCCTAATTTTTCGCAGTTAATTGTTTTTGTTATTTTCTCCTATTGCTCCCTTTCATCGACCTTTATTTTAAAATTGTTTTTCGTATTTAATATATCTTTTCCAAACCTTACATCCCAATTTTCCGTAGAAATCTACAAGATTTGTCCAATCAATTACTATATTTCTTATTCCTCTCTGATTCAAGAAATACATGCCTGCTTGAACAATGGCTAAACCATATCCTTTTCCTCTTTCTTCTGGATCTATACCTAATGGCCCTATTCCCCCCAATTCTTCTTCAAACAAAGGAGCCCAGTAAACATTTTGAGCAATAAAAGGAGATTTGCTGTCATTTATTCTGCAAAATCCAATTATCTTTCCTTTCTTTTCTGCTACTACAAATTCTCTTCCTTCTCCTCCTTTTTCAAAATACTTTATTGCTTCATACTCCCATCTGCCGGGAAAGCATCTGTTTAAAAATTCAAGGAAACTGTTTTTTTGCCACTTATCCAAAATCTTAAATTCAACTTCCGGAAAGACAGGCAATGTAACTTGGCCTTCACCATTTAGTCGACAGTATAAGTCATACTCTTCTCCAAACTCTACATAACCTTTTTTCTTAAACCATTCTACTGTGTCTATGTATTCAGAAGGAATACCAGGAAAGTAATGCCATGGATCCTGACCTAAAACTACTGTTTTTACTCCATTTGCCTTTAAAGCTTCTTCAGCTTTTCTTAATAACTCACTTCCTATGCCTTTATTTCTATAGTCCGAATCCACTAGTATCACTTGTATATATCCTGTATCTTTTTTGTTTTTTACACATTCCAAATCCTCTTTCCATATCTTTGAAATTATAAATCCTACCAACTTCTCCTTTTCTAAAGCTATCCAAGAACCTTCTAGAAGTACATTTTTATCCTCAAGGCTGTTTTGATAAAACAACTCTTTTCTGAGTGGAAATTCTTTACCCAATTCTTTATTCCATAGCCTTACAATCTCTTCTCCCTTATCTCTTGCCAACGGCAGATAGTCAATACCCATTGCCACACCACCTACTATAAAGAAATTTTTCCCATTACTACCGGATGTTTTGCTCCTGTTGCTTTTGGAATATTGTTAAAATTGCCATTTATAGTCTCACTTGCAAGGATTGCAAAAGCAACAGCTTCTTTGGCATCGCTATTAAATCCTATGTCTTCTTGCGTTATTACCCTAACCTGAGGCAACTGTTTTTTTATCATTTGTACAAGGGTTTTGTTGAAACTTCCTCCACCTCCTATTACTACTTTGTCAACTTTGTAGTAGGGAAATATAAACTTTTCGTAGCTTCTCACCACTGAATAAGCAGTTAAAGCTGTAACAGTAGCAACCAAATCGTATTTATCTATTTCCAAGTAGGAAGCCTTTTTCATCAAATTATCCACATAATTTTTCCCAAAATGCTCTCTGCCAGTGGTCTTTGGAGGCTTCATTTTAAAAAATTCATCTTTTAACAGCTCTGCTAAAAATTCTTCATTTACTTTCCCGCGAGATGCTAATTCACCATCTTTGTCGAAATTCATTTTCCCATGAGTAATCCTCTTCACAACTTCATCTATCACCATGTTTCCAGGACCTGTATCAAATGCAATTACGTCTTCTATACTACCTCCTTTAGGCAAAACAGTAACATTGCCAATTCCACCTATATTTTGTAAGGCTATTGTTTCATTTGGTGACCTATACAAGATATATTCAGTGTAAGGTACTAAAGGAGCTCCTTGCCCTCCTGCAGCTACATCTCTTACCCTAAAATCAGCCACTGTTACAATTCCAGTTCTTTCAGCTATTACTGCTGGTTCCCCTATTTGAAGAGTAGAACGGACTTTATATCCCATATCTTCAATAAAGTTAGGAATATGGTATATGGTCTGCCCGTGAGACCCTATTAAATCTATATCTTTCGGGGTTAAACCTGCTTTTTTAATGAGTTTTAAGGTAGCTTCTGCAAACAGTTCACCGAGTAAAAAATTCATATGGCATATCTTCTCAACAGTTCCAGTATGGGGGTCAAAAAGCTCAAATATCTTCTTTTGCACTTCCTCTTCGTACGGAAACTTTTCGAATTCTAAAAGTTCAACCTTTGTATCTAAACCTCTCCCTTTGACCTTCACAAGAGCAGCATCAATCCCGTCAGCAGAAGTACCGGACATTAACCCAACCACTAATCTTTCTTCTTTATTGTAAATACGCAATAACCTATCCATCGCACTTTCCTCTCTCATCGTTCTTTTAAAAAATTCAACGCTAAAATAGCAGCTCCATAAGACGCATCTTTATCTAGCTTTTTTATATTCGCTTTAGGATAATACCTTTTAATTAACCTAGAAAATTCTTTAAATACAAATTCGTTATTTATAAAAACACTCCCAGTTACTACAATTGGAATTTCATCATTTTCCCATTCAAATGCTTCTATGACCGCTTTTGCAAGCTTAAAAAGCTCTTTGGCTGATTTCTCTAAAATTTTTCTAGCTTCCTTATCTCCTTCTTTATACGCTTCATCTACTACTTTTGCCAATTCTGCTATGTCAGCTTTTGTAATTCCATCCTTATAAACAAATCCTATAAATTCCTCAGGTCTTTTAACGTTGAGCCTTTCCATCATCATATATAATAATTTCGTGTAGTTCCCTCTCCCATCGTAATACCTCAAAGCTGCCTTTATACCCTCTACAGCAATGTAATAAGCACTCCCTTCATCCCCTAAAAGATGCCCCCATCCGCCGGCTCTTTTCTCTATACCGTCTTTTCTCCCATAAACCAATGAACCTGTTCCTGCAATTATTACTATTCCTTCTCTTTTTTCTATAGTCTCTGATAAAATTATTTCTGCATCATGCGTAACAACTATATTACCTTTAACACCTATTTCCTTTAAACAATTTGTTATTATCTCTTTTTCTTCTTCCCTTCCTGCTCCAGCTGTTCCAACACAAATTGCTCTACAGTCACCCAATTTAAGATGCATTTTTTCTACAGATTTCACAATCAAGTTTTTTAAGTTCTCACATGCTTTTTCTCTTCCCTCAGACCTTATATTTGTAGGTCCCCCTCTTCCTGTAAAAAGGACATTTCCCTGCAAATCTAGGATAGAAATTGCGCTTTTTGTGCCTCCTCCATCAATTCCAACTACATATTCCATTTCTTCACTTCCCTAAATTCATATGGTCACAGGAAGTTTTCCTTCAGCAGGATATTTCCCCGTCAAGACTCCTATCACGCTTTCTACTGACAATGGGGTGTACTCGTAAGCACATACATAAGTAGGCACATTTTCAAACTTTTGAAGGTCATAAGGATTTCTCAAAGCTACAACAATTACATTTTTGTTCACTTGCAAAAGTGCGTTTACTAGTTTTACTTGACCTTCATTTAAATTAGCATTGTAAGTACCTACGACAACTACTTCTTTATCCTTTGCCTTTTCTAGAATTACTGAGATTTCTCTATTGTTTGGATTTACAGAAATAGTTTCTTCTACTCCTCCAAATGTAGAAGTAAATTGTCTTGCAAAAGAAAGCCTATCCATCAAAGCATCGTCTACAAAAGAAACCGGAACTGTTTCAGGAGAAATTGCCAGTACATTTTTCGTCTTTAAAGGGATTAATTTTTTCTCATCTTTAACAACTGTTATGCTCTTTAAACTTATGGCTTTTGCAATTTTTCTATGTTTCTCAATTCCAACTGTGGTGTCAAATTTGTCTTTCTCAGGATATGGCCTATCAAAAAGTCCATATTTTTCTTTCATCTTGAGTATCCTTCTTACTGATTCATCTATTCTTTCTACAGAGATATCTCCTCTTTCTACAGCTTCTTTTATATTTTCAAAAGCTTTTATCTGTAGCTCTTTAGTATGAGAAACAAGTACTATATCTGCTCCAGCTTTTATAGCCATTGACGCTGCCTTTTGAGTGCCAAAATATTTGGCTATCGCATTCATTTCCATACAGTCAGTTATAACAAGCCCATCAAACTTGAATTCTTCCCTTAAGATGCGGGTAAGGATATTATAAGAAAGAGTTGCAGGAACTTTACTATCTTCTAAAGCCGGAAAAAGTATATGAGCTGTCATTATCGCATCTACGCCATTTTCTACAGCTTTCTTAAACGGATATAATTCCACTTCATAAAGCCTATCCTTGCCATGATTGACTTTCGGTAAATCAAGGTGAGAATCCACAGTTGTGTCTCCATGTCCTGGGAAATGTTTAGCTGTAGCTATCACACCTTCTTTTTGAAGCCCTTTTATGTAGTTTATTCCAAAATTAGCCACATCCTCTGGGTTTTCACCGTAAGACCTGACTCCTATCACTGGATTTAAAGGGTTATTGTTCACATCCATAACCGGAGCGAAATTTATGTTTATGCCTATAGTTCTTAATTCTCTTCCAGCTATTTCTCCCACTTTATAAGCATTTTCTGGGTCTTTTGTAGCACCAATAGCCATATTGCCGGGAAAATAAGTAGCTCCTCTGTAAATCCTTGTGACCATGCCACCTTCCTGGTCAATAGAGATAAAAGCTGGTATTCCGGTATTTTCTATTGCTTCTTTCTGTATGTCAGTGCATAAATCCATTACTTGCCTTGCATCCTGCACATTTCTTGAAAAGAGTATTACATTCCCTATTTTATAACTTGTTACTAATTCTCTTATATGGTCGTCGTAAAAAGCTGACGGAAAACCTATCATCAGCATTTGCCCTATTTTTTCTTCCAATGTCATTTCTTCTATTTTCTTCATTTTTTCAATCCTCTCTATTCATAGAAATGATAACTCTCTTTCAATCTTTTAAACTCTTCACTTTCTCTTTTCCATTTGTCCAATAACTGATCCTCGTCATACTTCATCAGCCTTAACTCATCTGTACCTGCTAGCAAATCAATAAAATATACGTTACTTTCCCCATATGGTGGCAACCATTCAAAATTTTCACCACTTTGCCTTATTATCTCGTATAATAGCTTTATCCCCACTTCAACTGAGTCAACAGCTTTTCTATCTTTTACGTGTATTTGAACCCCTTTGCACAACTGTCCTTTGTGTTTAGAAAAACTCGGTATAAAGTAAACTGGCCTAAATACAACCCCTTTTAGCCCTTTTTTGTTCATAGAATCGGCTAATTTGTAAGGGTCAATCCAAGGAGCACCTATAATCTCAAAAGGTCTTGTAGTACCTCGCCCCTCCGAAATATTAGTTCCCTCAAATAAGCAAGTACCGCTATATAGCACTGCTGCATCTAGAGAAGAAATGTTAGGTGAGGGGTTGACCCACAAAAGGCCTGTTTCATCGTAGTACATATCTCTTTTCCAGCCTTCAAGCTTTACGACGTGCAAATCACAATTGATGCCAAATTCTTTGTTAAACAGATGAGACAACTCCCCTATAGTAAGACCATAGCGCTGCGGAATTGGATACCATCCTACAAAAGACCTAAACTTGGTATCTAATATGTTCCCTTCTACTTTCAAACCTCCAATAGGATTAGGTCTATCTAAAACTACAAATTCTTTACCATTTTCTTTACACGCTTCCATTGCATAAGCCATGGTATAAAGGTAAGTATAATACCTGGAACCCACATCCTGCACATCTATCACTAAAACGTCTATTTCTTCTAACATTTCTGGTGTAGGTTTTTTTGTATCTCCGTATAAGCTATAAACTTTCACTCCTGTCCTTTCATCTACGTATCCCTTTACTTTTTCACCTGCTTGAAATTCTCCTCTCACTCCGTGCTCTGGTGAAAACAAAGCAGTTAAGTTAAAATTCTCATGGAAGATTTCTATTGTAGATTTCATATCTTGATTAACACCAGAAGGTGAAGTAATTAGCCCAATTCTTTTGCCTTTAAAAAGCTCTTTATATTTTTCCAAAAGGTCTACTCCACACTTTACCAACTCTAATTCCTCCAATCCAAAGCTGAAAGCACAGCATTGTGGAAAAGCCGCCTAAACCTTATTATCTTCACATTTTCACGAGTAGGATGCACTCTGTTTGTTAGTAGTATCATGAACACTTTATACTCCGGATCTACCCAGATAGAAGTACCTGTAAAACCTGTGTGGCCAAAAGCTTTTTCCGAAAATAAATCTCCGCCAAAAGCAGTGTGCCCTTTTATAACCCATCCCCATCCCCTGTTTTCTTCTGAATTTGGGGTATAATTTGTTATCATTCTGATAAACAGAGGATAGGACAAAAATACTTCTTCTCTAACTCTGCCAAAGTTTATAAGCATTGTAGCAAATTTTACAAGGTCATCTATGGTTGAAAATAGCCCTGCGTGTCCCGACACTCCTCCAAAAAACCTCGCATTTTCATCATGGCATACCCCTTCTATAACCTTGCCAGTAGTTTTGTCTAATTCTGTAGGAACAACATCCTTTCCTATAGGATTAAACATTGTATCTTTCATTCCCAATGGCTCAAATACCTCTTTATGACATAACGTGTCAAGTCTATTGCCTCCTAAAATTTCTAATATCCTACCTAACAGAATGAAATTTAAGTCGCTGTATTCCACATTTTTATTTGGATTTAGCTTTACTTCTTCACATATGTAATTTATAGAATCAAGGTAATCTTTGCATTTTTCATAAAAGGGAAGGTAAGCCGGCAATCCAGAAGTATGAGTGAGAAGTTGAAATATAGTAATTTTATCTTTGCCATCGCCTTTAAAATTCGGGATATACTCTGAAACTCTATCGTATACAGATATAAGTCCGCTCTCTAACATTTTCATTAACAACATAGTTGTAGCTACAACTTTTGTAAGAGAAGCCAAATCAAACAGAGATTCTCTGTTAAGCTTTTCATCATACGGATATAATCTTTTATTCCCTTTTACTTCAACCCTCACAAAACCCTTGTCATCACCTACTGCTGCCGCAACTCCTGGAAATACTCCTTCTTCTATCCCTTTATCCAATAACATAAAAGCCTTTTCCAACTTCGAAAGATTAAAACTCATAATTTATTCCTCTCCTTGTAAAACTAAATCTTTTAGCTTAATCGCCTCTGCTATATATCCGTCCGCCATCTCCAAAAGCTTTTGAGCTTTTTCTTTCTCCATATCTCCTACTATCATTAAAATTGCCAATTTTACATTATAATTTGTTTCATTAAGAACTCTCTCTATCAAGTCCTCCTTTGCACCAGTAGCCAATTTTACCATCCGCCTTGCTCTTTCTCTCAATTTTTCGTTGCTGGCTTGAAGGTCTACCATTAAATTACTATAAACTTTCCCAAGCTTTATCATTACTCCTGTAGAAATCATGTTCAGCACAAGTTTTTGGGCAGTACCGGCCTTCATTCGAGTAGAACCCATTATAACCTCTGGACCCACTATTGGAGTAATCATCACATCTACTATGTTTTCAACATTTTTATTTTCATTGCAGAATAATCCTATTGTAAGGGCTCCTACCTCTTTAGCATATCTTAAAGCTCCTATGACATAAGGCGTCCTGCCACTAGCAGATATACCTATTACACTATCTCGCTCTGTCAAATTTATATTTACAAGGTCCTGCCTCCCCCCTTCTACATCGTCTTCTGCGCTCTCTATTGCATTTCTTATTGCACTATCTCCACCTGCTATTATCCCTACCACCAGTCCAGGGTCTACCCCAAAGGTAGGAGGGCATTCGGAAGCATCCAAAATACCAATACGCCCACTTGTACCGGCTCCAACGTATATAAGGCGCCCTCCTTTTTTCATCCTCGGTACGATTCTGTCAATCGCTTCAGCTATAGAAGGTATAACTTTCTCCACTGCAAGTGGCACTTTCTTGTCCTCTTCGTTGATCTTTTTAAGCATATCAACGGTGCTAAGTCTATCTATATCCATAGTGTTTGGATTTCTTCCTTCGGTTATTAATTCCTCTAGCGTCATTAAACCCAGTCCTTTCTTTGATTTAATTATTTATTTTGCGCATAGATAGCACTTCACTGGTGTTTTCAAGATATCTGACTACGTCGTTATACTTTTTTTGTGCTACTAAAATGAATAATATATCAATAACAGTAAGTTGGGCTATGCGGGAGGCCATAGCCCCCGCTCTAAACATAGCCTCCTCAGAAGAAACAAATAGATTTATATCAGCAGCTTTGGCAAGGGGTGACTGTCCGTATTTCGTCAAGCTTATAGTAGTTGCTCCCGCCTCCTTGGCAGTTTGAATAGCTTCAACTATTTCTTTAGTAGCTCCTGAATAAGAAATTCCAAATGCTACATCTCCCTTTTTTAAATTAACTGCAGACGTTAGCTGTAGGTGAGTGTCTTGATACGCAGTGCATGGTATATTTATTCTAGAAAATTTTAACATTGCGTCATAAGCCACCACTCCAGAAGCCGCAACCCCGTAAAAATCAATCTTATTTGCATTTGCAAGAGCTTCTGCAGCTTTTGTCAATTCCTCTGCGTTTAAAACTGCGATAGTGCTATCGATCGCTTGTTTGTTAAAATTAGCTATTTTCTGTATCACAGCCATAACATCGTCTTCACTAGTAATGCCTCCATCCAGCTTTCTTGTTTGCTTTGCAAGGGAGACAGCAATTTTGATTTTTAACTCTTGAAACCCTTTCAAGCCTATAGTTCTACAAAACCTTATGATACTTGCCTCACTAGTATCACAAGCATTGGCCAATTCATTTACAGATAATTCTGTAACAACAGTCGGATTCTCTAAAATGTACTTTGCAATTTTGGCTTCTGAAGGTGTAAAACTAGAGCTCATTTCTCTGATTACTGCTAAAACGTCCGTCATACTGACCGCCCTTCTCTTTCTTGTTAATATATATATTCGACGTAAGTTGTAAAATTCCTTCTTAAATTTTAAAAAAATGTGTAGTTTTACTTCATAAACATTATAATAGGATTCATATTGCTTGCATTTCCCGCCCTTGGAACTTCTCCTCTAGCCTTTCTGGTATTACATCATTTTTTATTACATCCTCATATGTCTCTCTTTTTACAATAATCTCTGCTTTCCCTTTTGAAACCAAAATCACAGCAGGTTTTGGCAATCTATTGTAATTGCTTGCCATAGAATACCCATACGCTCCTGTATTAAGTACAGCAATTATATCTCCTTTTTTCACTTCAGGTAGCAAAATATCCCATATAATTACATCGCCTGACTCGCAAAGTTTCCCAGCAATTGTTACTTTTTCCAAACGTCCATTATATACCCTATTTGCAATCACAGCAGAATACCTTGCACCGTAAAGAGCAGTCCTAATATTATCTGACATGCCGCCATCTACAAAAACATATTTCCTCACACCAGGTATTTCCTTTACTCCTCCTACTTTATAAAGAGTAATACCAGTATTTCCTATAATTGCTCTTCCCGGTTCCACAATAATTTTTGGTAGTTTTATTTTAAGAAGACTTACTTGGGCCTCCAATTCCTCTAATATGTCCCTTAGCATTTCTTCAACTGGCTGGTAACTATCATCTTCCACATATGGGATTCCAAAGCCTCCACCTAAATCTAATTCCTCTACTCCTCTTCCTAAAGTGTCTTTTATTTCCTTTAAAAGCTCTAACATGATTTTCACTGCAATTTTATAAGGAGTAGATTCCAATATTTGAGATCCTATATGGCAGTGCAGTCCTTTAAATTTTAAACTTCCTGAGGTTAAAGCTCTCTTTACTGCTTTAAAAGCTTCTCCGTTAGAAATAGTAAAGCCGAACTTTGAGTCTATCTGCCCTGTCATTATATATCTGTGTGTATGAGCTTCTATCCCAGGCGTAACTCTTATATAGATTGCCGGTTCTTTGTTTAACTTCTTTGCCAAAATTTCTAAAAGTTCTAATTCATCCCAATTATCAATAATTATCCTGCCGACTTCACTTTGTAGAGCCATAATTAGCTCTTCTTCAGATTTGTTATTCCCGTGGAAATAAATCTTTTCTGTCGGAAAACCAGCTTTTAATGCAGTATACAGCTCTCCTCCTGATACTACATCAAGTCCTAATCCTTCTTGCTGTATTATTTTGCACATAGCTGTAGTTAAAAAAGCTTTTCCTGCATAAACCACTTCATTTTCAGGGTTGTGGCTTTTTAATGCATTGTAAAAGATTCTGGAATTGGCTCTGAGTACATCCTCATCTATTACATAAAGAGGAGTTCCAAATCTCTCAGCAAGTTCTACTGCATCACAACCACCTATAACTAAATGACCCTTGGAATTTACTTTTATAGAGTTGTAAAACATTTTTTATTCCCCCTTAAATCCCTATTTCAGTTCCTCTATAGCGATTCTTAAAACATCTATATGTTTGTCGTTGAGAAATGTTCCAGCGACCTTTATAAAATTTTCCTTTTCACCTGTAACTAAAAATCGAATTTGTCCTCCTTTTTTGTCCTTAACCAAATTGTTTTCTACCAAATATTTTTTTACTTCATGAGCTAATTTTATTGCTGGATCTACTACAGTCACTTTATTATCTACTACTCTTTCAATAAAGGGAAGCAAAATAGGGAAATGAGTACAACCAAGCACTAGAGTATCTATATCTTTCTCTAAAAATTCTTCAGTACATTTTTTTACAGCTGAGTAAATCGAAGATGCCTCATAAAACCCATTTTCTACAATTAAAACCAGCTCCGGACAAGCCTTTTGGAAAACCATCGCGTTTCTATTTAATCTTTTTATCCCCTTTAGATAAGCTTCACTTTCTACAGTCCTTTTAGTAGCTATTACCCCTATTCGGCCATTTGAAGTAGCTTCCACTGCACTCTTTATTCCTGCTTCTAATATTCCAAACATCAAAATTTCATAGTCATTCTTATTAATACTTGAACATATAGTATTACAAGCAATCACTACAGCTTTGACTTTTTGCTTCTTCAAGTAATTCACAATTTCTCGTGTAAACTTTTCTATTTCTTCTTTTGGTCTATTGCCGTAAGGAACCCTTAAAGTATCTCCGAAATATATGTAATCTTCCTCTGGCAAAATTTCCAAAAGTCTTTTTAAAACTGTAATTCCTCCGACTCCTGAATCAATAATTCCTATAGGTCCATTTTTATCCATTTCCACCACCTTTTGCTTAAAATATTTTTTCTGCACTTTATTCTACTTTTCACCCCCCATCTAAGTATTTAATCCAATTTTATATCATCAGACTTTAATAATCAATACAGAAATTTATCTAAGAAATTTATCTAACACTTGCGGGAATATCTGTAAACATCTTAAAAAGAGCCAAGCTTATAAGCTTGACCCTTTTTAAAGCACTATTTATTTTTACCTTCTATATACGTCCATTTCCACTCATCGTCTATCCCCACAGGAAATCTTATCCAGTCTTTTACATAGGGTCTTTCTAAATACGAGGTAATCCTAAAAAGTAAAGGAGCAATAGGCATATCCTCCATCAATATATTCTCTGCCTCATGCATAGCCTGCATTCCAACGGAATTATCAATTGTAGAATTAGCCTTTTTTATGAGTTGATCATATTGAGGGTTGCTATAAAAAGCTCTGTTATTACCTCCATCTGTAACCCAAAGGTCTAAAAATGTCATTGGGTCGTTGTAGTCAGCTACCCAATTAGTATACACTATATCGTAATCTCCTTTATTCATCATATCAAGTCTTACTTTGAAAGCTACGTTGTAAATATCAACAGTTACACCTAAATTTTTACTCCAAAACTCTTGTAATACTTGTGAATGTTTCCTCGCTGCATCACTGTCTCCAGCTACAAATTTAATCTTGGGGAGCTTATCAATTCCTAGTTCTCTCATGCCTTGTGCAAGCAATTCTTTCGCTTTTGCTACGTCATTATCTTTAAAGTAATCCCCGCCTTCTTTTCTAAATTCTTCTTTATCTCCAGGTATTCCTGGTGGCACAAAAGCGAGAGCAGGTATCCCTCCGCCAGCGAAAACATAATCTACAAAAGACTGCCTATCAATCGCATAACTGAAAGCTTTTCTTATATTTACATTTGAAAATATCTTGGATTTGTTGTTGAACATGACATAGTAAGTTACACCTATTGGCATTTGGTGAAAATTCGGATCATTTTTATATTTTGCAATATATTGGGCAGGTACACTAATAGAATCATAACGCCCTGTTTCCCAGTTTTGAATAATAGTATTTTCTTCCTTTACCATGTCCATATTTATCTGTTGAAGTTTCACACTATCCTTATCCCAATAGTAGGGATTTTTTACAAGTACTATATTCTGTTCGTGATTCCATTCTTTTATCATATAAGGACCGGAATAGACCATCGTATCAGGAGAGGTTCCATATTTATCTCCAAATTTTTCAATAGCCGCTTTTTGAGCAGGCAAATAAGTACCCCATCCTGTCAAACCCAAAAATTGCGGAGCTGGTCTTTCGAGTATTACTTCTAGCGTTTTGTCATTAAGAGCCCTTACACCTACATCTTCTGCCTTAGCTTCCCCTTTATTAAAAGCTTCCCCATTTTTTAAATAATAGAGCATGTACGCATAGTTTGACCCTGTTTTCGGGTCAAGAGCCCTCTTCCAAGCATATTCAAAGTCATGAGCAGTTATAGGGGTTCCATCGCTCCACTTTGCATCTCTCAAGTGAAAAACATACCTCAACCCATCTGGAGAAACTTCCCAATCTAAAGCTAGTCCAGAACCTTTTTCTATTTTCCCGTATTTATTTAGCCTCACTAGCCCTTCTAATGTAGCATTTAACATTTCAAATGATACTAAATCAGTAGCCAACTGCGGATCCAGAGAAGGCGGTTCTTCCCCTAAATTAATATTTAAAACCTGCTCATCTGCTAGTACTTTTTGGGAAGATATAGGATTAGAAGATTTAGAACATCCTGAAAAACTTAAAGATAAGATAAATAACACTGCAACAAATAGTGAAATTATGCTCTTTTTCCCCCTCATTAGTCACTCCACTCCCCCTTATAAATTGTAAAAACTCTGGCTCTCGTCACTTCTTGAATGTCATAAATTTTTATTCAAGGTTATAAATAATTATATCATTAAATGTTTTCATTTCAATAGTGTCTATGGAAAATTTACTGTAAAGTTTTAGATTAAGTATTGAATCATTAAAGACTTGACAAATATATTTCCCAATAATTACAATAAAGTTAAAAAGAAAAACGCCTGTCACTTTAGTGACAGGCAAAAATCGCAAATCACTGTACATTTTCTTTTGTTATGAGTTTAAGTTCTGCAGGAATAAAGTTAGGTATTTTTTCACCTTTTAGGTATTTATCAGCCATCTCCACACCAAGTGATCCCATTAAAGCTGGCTGCTGCGCAATTGTAGCAGCCATTTTCCCTTCTTTTATAGCTTTTAGAGCATCTTCTGTCCCATCAAATCCCACAACAATAATTCCTTGTCTATTAGCTGCCTCAATTGCTTTTATAGCTCCTAAAGCCATTTCATCATTTTGCGCAAATACTGCATCAATTTTGGGCTGGGCTTGCAAGATGTTTTCCATTACTGATAAACCTTTGGAACGATCAAAATCAGCAGCCTGCTTTGCAACTATTTTTATATCTGGATACTTAGCAATAGCTTCATCAAACCCTTTGCCTCTATCTCTTGCTGCAGAAGCCCCAGGTATACCTTCAAGTTCTACTACATTCCCCTTGCCTTTTAGAGCTTTAGCTATAAATTCTGCAGCCATTTCTCCACCCTTAACATTATCTGAAGCTATATGGCAAACAACATCTCCACCATTTGCTGATCTATCTATAGTTATAACTGGTATATTTTTGCTATTCGCTTCTTTTATAGCAGTAACAACTGCATCGCTATCCACAGGATTTATAAGTAAAACATCTACTTTCTGTTGAATCAAATCTTCTACATTAGAAAGCTCTTTAGATGAATCATTTTGCGAATCTTCAACTATTATTTTGTATCCTAGTTCTTTCGCTTTTTCTTCTGCACCATTTTTTAAAGTCACAAAGAATGGATTGTTAAGAGTAGATATCACTAATCCTATAGTTTTCCCCTCTTTGGTACTAGTAGAAGCTGTATTTGGAGTATTTGTTTTACAACCGCTCAAAATCAGCGCCGCTGAAGTCACAAAAATAGTTAAAAGTAACAGTATTCGTGATTTTCTCATAAATCTCTCCACCCCTTTAATTTTTTAATATAAACTATCCAAAACTCTAATAAAAACTCTAAATTTCCAAACATCCCCCCTTTTCTCATTTACTCACTTTCTTTTTTGTCTAAAGCTATAGCAAGTAATATTACTACACCTTTTACAATATATTGATAAAAAGGTGAAACGTTAAGCAAATTCAGACCATTGTTCAACACACCTATTATTAAAGCACCTATCAAAGTCCCAATTATTCCACCTTCGCCCCCAGATAAACTTGTACCTCCTAGTACAACAGCAGCTATTGCATCAAGCTCTGCACCTTGTCCAGCTGTTGGGGCAGCTGAGTTTAATCTTGAAGTAATTATTAAGCCACTTACTGCTGCTAAAAAACCACTTAAAGCATATACAAATAGAATTATTTTATTAGTATTAATTCCTGCCAGTTTAGCAGCTTGTAAATTTCCTCCGGTTGCATATACATATCTTCCTAATCTGTTGTTTTTTAAAATATAGTATCCTATTACAAAAACGAGAATTGTGATAATTATTGGAACAGGAATGGAACCAACATACCCATTGCCGATATATCCGAAAGCTTTTCCTAAGCCAGTTATTGGTTGGCCATTAGTATACACAAGCGTAAGCCCTCTTGCTATTGTCATCATAGCAAATGTAGCAATAAATGGAGGAATATTCCACCTGATTATAACAAAACCATTAAACAATCCTAAACCAGTACCTATTATCAATCCCGCCAATAAAGCTATGATTAGGGGCATACCATCTTTCAACATACCGGCTGTAACTGCACTTGAAAACGCCAATATAGAACCCACAGATAGGTCTATCCCACCTGTCAATATCACAAATGTCATCCCTACAGCCATTATTGCATTTAGAGAGGTTTGTCTTAATACATTTGTAAGGTTATAGTAATCCAAAAAACGTGGAGATAATATTGAAAACGCGATAATTAATCCCAATAAACCTATTAAAGATTTCGCTTTTAAAAGCAACTCACCAATATTTATTTTCATTGCTTTTTCGTTCGGTAGCTTCAATTTATTCCCCTCCTACAGCTTTTAACATAACTTTTTCTTCTGTAGCTTCTTCGCGAGAAATTTCTCCTGTTATTTTCCCTTCATGCATTACTATAATTCTATCACTTATATTTAAAACTTCAGGTAATTCCGAAGATATTAAAATTATACCAATGCCCTGTCTTTTTAAATCATTGATTAATTTATATATTTCATTTTTTGCTCCTACATCGATACCTCGCGTTGGTTCATCGAGAATAATTAACTTGGGATTTGTCAACAAGCATTTAGCAATCGCTACTTTTTGTTGATTCCCACCACTTAATCTAAATATTTTTTGATTAGGAGAAAACGATTTTATATTCAATTTTTGAATCATTTCATTTACTATAGACCTCTCTTTTGAAAAATTAATAGTTCCTATATAGTCAGAAATTTTTTTCAAAGCCGAAAGAGTCATATTCTCTTTCAAAGTATGCTTTATAATTAATCCTTCATTTCTTCTGTCTTCTGATAAATACATTATCCCTTTTTCAATAGCATCCCTAGGGCTGTTTATTTTTACTTCTTCTCCTCCCAAATAAATTTTACCCGATGTTTTTTTATAAAAGCCAAAAATTGTCTTTGCTACCTCCGTTCTGCCTGCACCTATTAGCCCCGCAAAACCAACTACTTCTCCCTTTTTCACAACAAAAGAAACTTTTTCAAACATACCTTTTACAGTCAAATTTTCTACGCGTAATATTTCTTCTCCTGGAGAAGAACACTCGTAAGGAAAATGCTCTTTTAACTCCCTACCCACCATCATCTTTACTAAATCATCACGTGTAACTTCACTAATTTCCCCTTGAGAAATAAGGCACCCATCTCTTAAAACAATATAGTCATCGCAAATCTCAAAAATTTCATTCATCCTATGAGAAATATAAATGATAGACTTCCCTTCTTTTCTAAGCCTTTTTATTACCTCAAATAATCTTCTCGTCTCTCCTTCTGTTAATGCAGCAGTAGGTTCATCCATCACTAATATCTCTGCATTCATTAAAAGGCTCCTTGCTATTTCTACCATTTGTTGTTCGCCAACGCTTAGGTGTTTAACCAACCTATCCACATTTAGATCCATCCCTAATTCATGAAGGATCTTAGCACTTTCTTGTTTTATTTTCTTCCAATCAATAGAATTAAAAGTTCTCACATACTCTCTCCCTAAGAAAATATTTTCAGCAACACTTAAAGAAGGAACTAAATTAAGTTCTTGATGAATCATCGCAATTCCATATTTTTCTGCATCTCTAACATTTCGTATATTCACTTTTTTCCCTTTTAAATAAATGCTTCCCTCATCTTTTTCATAAATTCCGCACAAAATTTTCATTAGTGTTGATTTTCCAGCACCATTCTCACCTAATAGTGCTAATACGCGACCTCTATATAAAGTTAAATCAACATTATCCAATACTTTGACATTGCCAAATTTCTTACTAATACCTTTCATCTGTAAAATAGGTTCCAAAAATTATTCCCCCCTACTTTAAAACTCTACACCTGATTCCAAAACAATATTTGCATAGGGAGTATATTCACCTGTTCTTATCACAGCTTTTGCATTTTTACACATTTCTTTCAGCTGTTCATGGTCAATAATTACTAACTTATCGCCAAATTGCTCTGACAATTCTAAATACAGTTTTTTGTTTTTATCTATCATCTCTCTTGCTACATAAGCCTTCTCTACTCCTAATTCTGTAAGAACTGTATTCAATGTATCCCTAAAGCTTGGTATGCCTTTAGTTAAAGCAATGTCAATTCTTTTAACATTATCTGGTATAGGTAACCCGCTATCAGCAATTACTAATAAATCTTTGTGCCCTAATCTTGCAACTACTTCTGAAATTTCACTATTTAATAATTCCGTTTTCTTCATTGTTTCAACTCCTCTCCTTAATAAATTTTTCTACTTCTTCTTTATAAGGCAAAGAAGTCTGGGCACCTTCTTTAGTAACTGTAAGTGCAGCAACAAATGTAGCAAATCTTATTGCATCCTCTATTTTTTCCCCTTTGCTTAAAGCAAAAGCTAACGCTCCTGTAAATGAATCACCTGCTGCTGTTGTATCAACAGCAGTAACTTTAATTGCATCAAATAGTTTTTCCGTATTTTTATTAATAAAATAACTTCCTTTTTCTCCAATAGTTGTTATAACATTTTGAACTCCTTTGTCTAGCAAATATTTCGAAGCCTTTCTTATATCTTCAATTGTTTCTATTTTGCTTTTGGATAAAAAAGCTAACTCTGTTTCATTTGGAGTCAAAATATAAACTTTCTCTAAAACTGTATCAGGCAATTCGTATGCTGGTGCAGGATTTAATATAACTTTTATCCCTCTGCTATAGCACAAATCTACTACAAACTTCACTGTTTCAATTGGTATTTCTAATTGAAGAAGACATATTTCTGCTTCATCAAAAAAATGCTCATATCTTTTTATTTGTGTCATATTAAGCCTCTTGTTTGCACCCTGATAAACTACTATATTGTTTTCTCCTTTTTCACTCACGTTAATATATGCTGTACCTGTGGGAGTCTCTGAATCAAATTCTATTCCTTCTACACCTACCCCATTGCTTTTTAAATCCCTATATAATTTTTGGCCATACTCATCATTTCCTACTCGACCAATCATAGAAACATTTCCACCTAACCTAGCTATAGATACAGCCTGGTTTGCACCTTTACCACCACCATAATTTTTTAAATCGTAAGCAATAACTGTCTCTCCAACAACTGGAATGCGCGGTACTCTTATTACAATATCCATGTTAATGCTTCCTACAACAACTATTTTTCTCATTTTTTACCCACCTTTGACTAATTTAGTACTTTGCCGGATTACCAACTGCGGTCTAAAATTAATAATTTTTTTCTTCAGTTTTTTACCTTCTATAAGCTTTATTAACATTCTAGCAGCAGTCAAACCCATATCATAAGCAGGTTGCTTTATAGTACTCAATTGCGGCTCCAGTATTTGAGAAAGCTGTATATCATCAAATCCAACCACTGAAATATCATCAGGAATTTTATAGCCAAAAGAACGAATAGTCTTGTATGCACCGTATGCCATCAAGTCATTGCAAGCGAAAATAGCAGACATATCTTTATTATCCTTTAATAACCTCTCTGCTCCAATTATCCCACCGTTTATTTTATAATCCCCTTCAAATATAAGTTTCTCATCAATTTTTATTCCACTATCTAATAATGCTTTTTTGTACCCCTCTAATCTTTCTTTAGCACTTTTGGTATATAAAGGACCAGTTATACAACCAATTTTTTCATGCCCCAAATCTATGAGATGTTTCGTTGCAATATAACCACCCTCATAATTATCAAGAAAAACCCCATAAATATTTTCTGAATCAACACGCCTATCCATTATGACAACCGGAATCCCACTTTCCACAAGTTCTATGATATGCTCATGTTTTGGAATAGAGCTACTCGTAAATATTATCCCATCCACATATTTTTCTTTTAATGCCCTTATATACTCACTTTCCTTCTCTAAATTGTCATCCGTATTACATAAGAAAACATTGTAGCCATAGATGTGAGCACTATCCTCTACTCCTCGGGCAATATCAGGGAAAAATGGGTTAGAAATATCAGGAATTATAAGACCAATAGTTTTAGTTTTCTTGGTAACTAGCCCCCTTGCAATGGCATTAGGCTGATACCCAAGCTCTTTTACTAATTTAAGAATTTTTTGCCTCGTTTCCTCGCTAACCCCTTCCGGTTTATTGTTTATGACTCTTGATACAGTTGTTACAGATACATTTGCTAATCTAGCAATATCTTTTATTGTAACTGCCATATTCCTATCACCTTGTTAATATAGTTTAACGTTTTAGTAAAACGCTTAACTATATAATAGAATAAAAATTATTCTTTGTCAAGTATAAAAATAAAAATTTTTTACACAAAATTAACACATACTTTTCAAAATTGTGATACAATTTTTATGAAGGGATAAACTCTAAGAGGGGGGTAATCTATTGAAGAAAAAGTATATTCTCGACACAAATGTTCTTTTGCATGACCCCATGTCTTTAATACAATTTTGATGACAATGAAGTAATCATCCCTGCAGTTGTGATAGAAGAAATAGACAGCATGAAAAACCTTCAGAACGAGGTAGGAAGAAATGCAAGGTTAGTAGGGCGGATTCTCGATAGATTAAGAGAAAAGGGAAAACTAAATGAAGGAGTCCCTTTAGAAAATGGTGGGTTGATAAAAATTGAATTAAATCATATCGCAAATGAAACTGTAAAAGAACACTTCCTTGAAATAGCCAATGATAATCGTATTCTCGCAGTAGCTTTAAATTTGTTCCATGAAGAACAAAAAAAGGAAAATCCTATGCCTGTGATTCTTGTATCAAAAGATGTGATAATGCGCGTAAAAGCTGATACTCTAGGAATCTCATCCCAGGATTATCTCTCTGACAAAATCAAAAATTACGATGCCCTCTATACAGGTTTTATAACAGTATTTGTACACCCTTCTACCATAGATTCTTTTTATACAGAAAAACATCTTCCCAAAAGTCAAGTCCCCGAATTAAAAGAAACTATTGACATTTATCCAAATCAGTTCGTGATATTCAAAGATTCTTTTGGAAGCAATAAATCAGCAGTAGCTAGATACAACAAATACACAGATTCTTTCGAACACCTCTATTCACCCGAATCCGTATGGGATGTATCCCCCAGAAATGTTCAGCAGCGAATGGCAATGGATTTGCTGGTAAACGACAGTATTCCCATTGTAACTTTAACAGGAAAATCCGGAACAGGAAAAAGTCTTTTAGCTCTTGCCTGGGAGCTTTCCAAAGTGCTTGATGAGAAAGTGTATAATAAACTCCTTATAGCTCGTCCAATTGTGCCAATGGGGAATGACATAGGGTATCTTCCTGGTGATAAAGAAGAAAAATTAAAACCATGGATGAAACCAATATATGATAATTTTGAATACATCTTCAGGAATAGAAAAACAGACACAAATATTGAAGATGTAATTGCCGGTATAAAAAATATAGAAATTGAAGCGCTGACTTATATAAGAGGGAGAAGCATACCGAAACAATTCATAATAATAGATGAAGCACAAAATCTTACACGCCACGAGATAAAAACAACCATCTCCCGCGTAGGAGAAAGTAGTAAAATAGTCCTTTTAGGAGATCCCGAACAAATTGATAATCCTTACCTTGACGCAACAAGCAATGGACTTACGCAGGTAGTGGAAAAATTCAAAGAATCGAAATTATCAGGACATGTAACCTTAATCAAGGGTGAACGCTCAAAAGTAGCAGAATTAGCAGCAAAATTGTTATAAAATCAGGGCAGATGCCCTGATTTTATAACGCCTTTTTATATATCTCTTCCACAATTTCATGAGCTTTCAAAGCATAATCTAATTCCTCATTTGCTAATTTTTTATTGTCATCTAATACATTTCTTATAAAACTTTTTACAATATTTACAAAACCTTTTTTGTAAGATGTGCTGTCCCAACTTCCAAAAGTATGAACTTCCACGCGCCTCTTCTCCATTGTTCTTAATAATTCCATATCCTCTACAACAGCGCTTCTATTATTACCATGTATTTCTAGCTTCTCGTAGTCTTTCCCTGTATTTCTGTGCATTAAACCTATTGCCGTATAATTTTTGGATTTCAGTGTAACCATTATGGATTTTAAAGCATTATTTTCTTTTAAAACATGTATATCTAGTTCTCCGACTTCTTTTACTATGTAGTAAAGCGTATCTGCAATGTGAATAAAATCATCGTACAAGGTATATTTTAAATCATCTCTTATATCATTATCTCGGTGTTTTTCCATTAGACAAAGCTCTGGTTTGACACTTTCAAAGAATTCAAAAGCTTTTTGATACAAAGGCGCATATCGCCTATTAAATCCTATAGTAAAAATAAGTGATTTTTTTCTTGCCAAATCTATAAGCTCTTTTGTTTTATCTATTTCATTTGTAATAGGCTTATCTACATACACATTAACTCCATTTTCTAGAAGCATTCTTACTATCTCGTAATGGCTAACAGTTGCCGTGTGGACAAATGCACAGTCCGGCTTTAACTTAATCGCTTCCTCCAAGTCTGTGTAAACACTACAGCCATATTTTTCTTTATATTTTTTAAGTTTCTCTTCATTTCTGCCCACTATTCCTACTATCTCTAGCTCTTCTAAAGTAAATATAAAAGGCAGATAAGCTTTATTAAAAATGTTCCCCGGCCCCACAATAATTGCTTTTAATTTTTTCATGGAAACACCTCGTTAAATCGTAGTCTCGAATACGCAAACAACTCTGAAATAACAAGAGATACTGCTCCAATTGCTCCTACTTGAAATTGAAGTTCTTCCTATAATTATTGTTCCTTCTTTTAATCCTGTTAAATCAACTACATCTTTTGTAACATATCCAGTTACATCCATAGATTCATAACATTTTGGCACCTACTGATATAATGAAATGTTATATAAATCTCCAATGGCTTTATTTTTCTTGCTTTCTTATAATCTACATTTTTATCTCGAATTTCTTAATATCTATATTTTTGCCGCAAACAGCCAATATATCACCTTCATCAACCACATAATCTGGCCCCGGTGACACAATAATCTCATTATTCATCTTTTTTGCAGCTATGACATTTAATCCGTATCTTTCCCTCATCCTTATCTCCTTTAATGTCTTATGAAACCACTCTTCAATTGGGAGAATTTCTGCTATGCTGTAATCTTTAGAAAACTCAATAAGATCCAATAAATTGCTTGAAAAAATATTCCTGGCAACCCTTATACCCATATCTTTTTCAGGCATCACCACTCTATCTGCTCCCACTTTGTAAAGAACTCTTGCATGTAATTCATTGTGAGCTTTTGCTATTACATATTTTACTCCCATCTCTTTGACCAACATTGTTATCATAATACTTGATTCCATATTCTTTCCTATAGCGACTATGGCCACATCAAAATTTTTCACACCAAGTGACTTAAGTACATTTTCATCAGTAGCATCAGCCCGCACTGCATGAGTTACCAAACCAGCCATAGATTGTACCAACTCTTCATCTTTATCTATAACCAGTACGTCATTGCCCATTTCATATAAAGTTTTGGCCAAACTTATGCCAAAGCTTCCTAACCCAATAACAACAAATTGTTTCATCGTTCCACCTCTATTTTAACCTACCATAATTTTTTCTTCCACATACTTCATAATAGGTTTAGGTTTCTTCTGCCTTTGTGCCAATGCTAACGCCAATGTTAAAGGACCAACTCTGCCAGTATACATTGTAAATATTATAATAATTCTGCCCACTGTAGTCAATTCAGGTGTAAGCCCGAGTGATAATCCTACAGTTCCAAAAGCTGAGGTTGTCTCGTATAACAAGGTCAAAAAGTCGGATGTTTCAGTAATAGATAAAACCATAGTCACAGAGAAAATAATAAAAACGCTTATAAAGGATATAGCTACAGCTTTATAGACTATGTTTCTGCTAATAGTGCGCTTATAAAGTACTGTCTCTTCTTCACCCTTTATAACTGATAATACAGTATATAGTATAACTCCAAAAGTAGTTGTCTTGATACCTCCCCCTGTTCCAGCTGGAGAAGCACCAATAAACATGAGTATTATTGTCAAAAATTTAGACGCTATGGTCATGTCAGAAAGCGATAGCGTATTAAAACCAGCTGTCCTAGGTGTCACAGCTTGAAATAATGATGCAAGTATCTTTGTAGGAAAGTCCAATGGTTTTAATGTTTTTGGATTATTGTATTCAAATAAAAATATAAGCAGTGCTCCACCAGCAATCAAAAACAATGTAATAGTTATAACAGCTTTTGAATGCAATGTAAGTTTGCTAAAATGTCTATGTTCGTATATATCAAGTAAAACATAAAATCCTAGCCCGCCAAATATTATCAAACTCATTATAACCAGGTTTACCACCCAGTCAGAAACATAACCCGTTAGACTCCTAAAGTTACCCATAAGATCGAAACCAGCATTATTAAACGCAGAAATAGAATGGAACAAGCCGTAATACACTGCTTTTTTTAATCCCATCTGAGGTAAAAATCTCAAAGTCAATATAATTGCGCCAATGCTTTCAAATAAAAAAGAAACCATTAGTATATACTTGGCAAATTTCACAATGCCTCCAAGGCTATTTGTATTGAAAGCTTCTTGCATTACCAATCTCTCTTTAAAGGTAATTCTCCTACCAAGGATCAACGCGAAAAGCGTTGACATGGTCATAATACCTAAACCGCCAACTTGTATCAGCAACATTATCACTATTTGCCCAAAAGTAGACCAATAAGTTTCCGTGTCAACAACTACAAGGCCAGTAACACACGTGGCTGATGTGGCTGTAAATAGTGCAGTTATAAAATCTGCACCTTCTCCACTTTTAGTTGCCACAGGTAGCATTAGTAATAAAGTCCCAATCAATATAATAGTCGCAAATCCTAAAGCAAGTACTTGCGTAGGTGTCAGTTTTATTTTTATCATAAAAAATCATCTTCCTACGGAGAAAAGGCCTATTAAGGCCTTTATCGGTTTTTACTGATAAAATGTTTAAAGCAAAAAGATTCAACGTTTAAATTATAACAAATTACTGTCATAGAGTCAATCATTCTACTTTCCTTGAGATAGTACTCCTTTCAGTTATAAAGCCACGGAGTAACTTCTCCATGGCTTTAAGTGATTTACCTCTATTTTATCTTTCCCACTCTGTATGAAATATCCCTTCTCTGTCAATTCTTTCGTAAGTATGAGCTCCAAAAAAGTCCCGTTGAGCTTGAATAATGTTTGCTGGGAGATTCTCTTCTGTTAAAGCAAAATAATAATCAAGTGCAGAATTCATTGTCATAAGAGGTATTCTGTAATTTTTCCCAATTTCTGTAACTTGGTAGATGGAATTTAATTTATCTTTAATAAAGTCTATAGCCTTATCACTATGCAAAAGATTTGCATCTTCCTCATTTTCTCTAATGATATCCCTCAAAAAGTCTAGAATTTCGGCCCTTATAATACAGCCTCCTTTCCAAATTCTTAATATTTCGCTAAGGTCTATTCCATAATTATATTGCTTGGATGCTTCGTCAATTAGCCATAAGCCTTGAGAGAAAGACATAAATACTCCAAAAAGCAGTGCTTTCTTTAAATGCTCTATCATTTCTTCTTTATTCACAGAGATTATATTCTTTTCTTTCGAATATAATTTCGATAAAATCTTTCTCTCTTCTTTATAGTGAGAAATAATTCTGGCTTCTACCGCCAAATTCAATGTTGGCGTAGGAACCCCTAAATCCAAAGAAGTTTGAGCAGTCCATTTCCCAGTACCCTTTTGTTCTGCTTTATCCAAAATGTAGTCTATCAAAAATCCTCCTGTCTCCTTGTCTTTATATCTCATAATCTTATAAGAAATTTCCATTAAATAGGAATTAAGTTCTCCCTTATTCCATTTTTCAAAGACATCGCCTATTTGTTCATTAGTCATATTCAATACTTTTTTCATAAAATCATATACTTCAGCAATTAACTGCATAATAGCATATTCAATACCATTATGAACCATTTTCACAAAATGACCTGCTGAACCCTTTCCCACATATGTACAGCAAGGTCCATCTTCCGTCTTTGCTGCAGCCTTTAAAAGAATATCTTTTATTAAGTCATAAGCCTCTTTTGTACCACCTGGCATTAATGAGGGTCCATGTAAAGCCCCGTACTCTCCTCCAGAAATACCCATTCCGAGAAACAAAATGTTTTTTTGCGATAAATATTCTAGCCTTCTAGCAGTATCAGCAAAATGCGAATTCCCACTGTCTACTATAAGGTCCCCTAGCTCCAGATATGGAAGAATTTCAGCAATCATGTCATCTACAGCCTTTCCAGCCTTTATCATCAGAATTATTTTTCTAGGTTTTTTTAAACTTTTCACAAACTCTTCTATAGTATAAAACGGAAAAATTGATTCGTCTCTAACTTTTTCCTCAACAAACTTCTTTGTTCTCTCAGGGGTCCTATTATAAACCGAAACTCTATAACCTTTCCTTGCCATGTTCAAGGCAAAATTTTGTCCCATTACCGCCAATCCTATTAAACCCACATCATTCATTTGTCCTATCCTCCTTTTATATTTTAAATGTAATAAATGTAATATAATGCAAAATATTGATTCCACCCAAGAGGGTGGAATCAATATTTTTATAGAACTCCTATCCAACCTAAAATGAAGAATATAACCACCATCCAGCCTAGTACTTTCAAAACCTTTAACCCTTTCTTTGTAAAGTACCAGTATACCAATAATACAGTCAGCAATGGCAGCATACCAGGTAAAATTTTGTCTAGTATAGCTTGTAATTCAAACACTTTACCTGAAATGGTCCATTTAAGCGGAGTTGACACAGAAACGTAATTGCTCGTCAAAATACCCATCATGAAAAGACCCAAGGTTGACAACCCTGTAATGAGTGTTTTTATCTTTTCTCCACCTAACAATACACTTACTGACTCTCTTCCTAATCTGTAACCCATTCTTAAGAAATAATAACCATACGCGTAAGTTATTACAGGGAAAAGTATCAAGGGGAACAGAGCTCCCATTGCACTTCCTGATTTTGCCCAGGGAAGAGCTATTGCTATTAGCAAGTACATGATAGTTGACCATTCTACTGAATCACCTATACCTGCTAATGGACCCATTAAGCCAACTTTTGTCGCATTTATAATATTAGGATCAGGTGCTTCTTCCCCCTTTGCAATAGCTCTAGCTCTTTGTTCTTCTAAAGAAAGGGTGATACCTAAAATAGGAGCGCCACCCCATGTGCCCTGGGTATTGAAAAATACTAAATGTCTCTTATAAGCTTCTTTCAGTTCTTCTGGATTTTTCCCATAAAGTTTCCTTAACACAGGCATTATAGCCCACTGGAAAGACAAAGCCTGAAGTCTTTCAAAAGAATGAGGTACTTCTACTGTTAACCACCATCTAAACCATGTCATTTTTAAATCTTTTTCAGTGACCTTTAGCTCATTTTGAGGTAAACTTTCTTTTTCATATTGAGGCTCTTCACCTGATGAAACATTTTCACTATTTGCATTATTTTCTTCAAGCGCACTTCTATAATACAGTGCAACGTATAGATAAGCTGCAATACCACCTAAGATAGCATATACCAGAGCATTTACATTTAAAGGTTTCAAAATTAATGAGACAAAATATGCTAAGAAATAGAATACCATTAAGTCTCTACGCCCAATAACTGCTAAAGTAAGCGCAATACCGAGAGCAGGTAAACTTCCTCCAACAACCGTTAAAGCATGTAATACGCTCGCTGGTATAGTCTTCAAAAACGAATCTATCAACGGAGCACCATAATATACTGCCACAAATACAGACGGGAAGAACAGTGATATCGTAATAATAGTAGGGAGAATGATAGAAGCAAATGTGATTCCTCTGTCATTTAGCTCTTCTGCTAATCTATCAACCCAGTGTGTAATAAGAGAATTTATAAAGAATCTAAAACTTACTAAATATGATGCTAAAAGACCTACAGGAACCGCTACTGCTATAGATTGCTCAGGAGCCATTCCAGAAGCCAAAGCAACTGGAACTGCTACAGCAGTTGCTACAACTGTCTCACTAGGAGTAGTACCTCCTGGAGCGATAACACCCATGTAAACCAACTGAATAGTTGCTGCTATAATCATTGCTTGAGGCACATTCCCCATTATCAATCCTACAACTAGTCCAGTTCCTACAGCGGTAAAACGCAGAAATCCTGAAAGCGTATATCCTATGATTCTTGACTCAACGATTGCGACCCATGCAGCTATCAATGCAGCCTGCAAAGCACTGATTGCCATAAAACTTTCACCCCTTTTCAAAAAATTTAAAAATTTTATAGTACCGGTTTCATAGAGAAACCGGAAACTTTATTTCAATTCCGGAAAATATTTTTCTACCACTGTAGTTAAATGTATTTTTTCACTATCAGGTATCATTTGTAAATATACATCTACATTATATTTTGTTTTAAGCTCGAGCAATGTTTTCACTTCATCTTCACTCAGACTAACACTTTGAGATATTCCTTTTCTCTGAGGAGTTTTCGCAACCCCTCCTATATTCAACGTGGTTATAGGAAGACCTCCATCCATCACTCTTTTACATGTATCAATATTCTTAAAAAGTAAAAATACTTTCTCTTCTACACTGGTTTTTTGAGACCACTCTTTTAAAGCAGCATCTACTCCGAAAACTTTTACTTTTACTCCTGGAGGAGCAGCCATAGTATATATGTTTTTCATAAACTCATCTACAGCCAACTCATCATCAATAATCACTATAGAAGCCTCAGGAAAGCCTTTCATCCATCTTGTCATTACCTGTCCATGGATCAGTCTATCATCAATGCGAGCAAAAACTATTTTCCACATCATCATGACCCCTTTCTCTACATTTTAAGAGAACTTTTTTCAATAACTTTTATCCCATCCTTCCCTATTTTGGATATATTTTCAAGTAATTCAGTTGTATCGTATACATTGATAGAAGTAAGTAATTCAACTAACATCGGCATATTAATCCCTGTAATCACTTTTACATCATATTCCTTCATCATACTAAGAGCAATGTTAAATGGACTACCTCCGAAAAGATCCACTACAATTATTATTTCTTTATCTTCTTGCAGTTTTTCTTTAATAATTTTTTCAACTTCTTTTCTTACAACCTCAATATTATCCCCTAAATTAAGTCCCACTGTATGAACATTTTCTTGTTTCCCAATTATCACTTCTGCTCCACTTAACAAACCCTTGCCAAAATCCCCATGTGTGATAATTAAGACAAATTTTTCTTTCACTATATACACCCTCTTTTATTTTAATAAGTGCTCATATTATTTTATCCAAAATGCCAAATTCTATCAAAATATAAATGCAAAAAGCATGCCAAAAAGTGTCGGCATGCTTCAAAGTTTCATATTGGGCACTCTATCTTTTATCAAATCATATATAAACCCAATCTCCGTCGTCGGTATTTCCACTTTGTAAGTTTCCTCTATGACACTAAAAGCAGATTTGACGAAATTTATAAACTGTCTATGACACTGCTCAAACTCTTCTAAATTACTGTAAGAAGTTATAGGCTCTTTCATTACCAACCTTTCCACCATAACACTTACGTGGATATATAAGCTTATTTTTAAATCATTAGAAAATCTAATTCCGATAAACCTTTCCAAATCAGATATGGCTTTTTCCACTTGTACTATTATTTTATCCGGATTTAGTATAGTCAAATGGTGCAACACATTTTGCAAAGAAAACAGCCTTACTATTTTCTGATTTACCTGCTCTACTGTTTCATCATCTACAATCCCCTTCAATATCCTGCTTAAGAGCACATCTCCTCGTCCTGCAATCAAATCTTCTAACGAAAGGTAAGGCACTTCTTTTATTCCAGGGTCTGCTGTGCCTATTATAAGCTTCACATTATAATTTTTAAATATTTCATCTTTTATACCATTTCCTTTTAATCTGGTATAATCATAAGGAATAATTTCAATGTCATCTTCTTCAAAACACTCTCTCAAAAGGTCTTTTATCTTAACGGCTGTGCCAATACCAGTTACACATGTAGTCAGAATCGCATTCTCTTTGCTTTTCTGCGATTTTATAAATTTATACCTGCTACTGTTCCTCTGTATCGCCTCTGTAACAATCTGCTCCAGAGGCTGATTTTGAAGTATTCTATTCCCAACATCCAAAGCCAGCTGTGTTGTAATATTGTTTATAATCGCTATGTCACCTTCAACAATATCAGTTAAAGATTTGTATATCTCTTCTAAAGAACCCATGTCAACAAGAATGATGACTCCTCTTGAGGTATCAATATTTTTTAGATAGTCCTGAACCCTTGCCATGACCTCCTGTGTTGACATCTCAATCGGCATGTCAAAAGCTTCAAAAACAAACTGTCCCAAAAGCCTGTTAGCGACACTGGCAATGCTACTGGCAGTAGAATACCCGTGAGCGATTATTATGGAATTTATCAAATTTGCTGACTCAGTCTTGTTTAAACTTCTTACATAAAGTGTAAAATATGCCACAGCAATCTTGTTGAGTTTAATATCGAGGTTTACCTCTATCAGATCCGCCATTTTGTTTGCTATTATAAACTCTTTCGGGAAGATATTTTTCAATATCTCCAAAGCTGACTCTATGCTCTCAGAATACTTCTCATAAGTCACATCACTCAAAAGGTAATTGATAAAATGAGACAGGACAAGAACAGAATTGCCATAATATTTAATTCCATACATGTTTTGCATTATATTGAGAACATTTTCTACAACATTTTTGATAGCGTTAAAGACTATTGAATCTATATAGCTACTGTCATTCTTGAAAATTATAGTATCCGTCAGTTCGTTTAAATAAACCAACACGTTTTTCTTAAACTCTTCAGAAGCAATGCCATTATTTTGATATTCCTTAAAAAGTTCAAACATTTTGTTTAAAGCACTGTATATCTCTCTATTGTCATCCTTTTCCCAGGACAAACCTTCATCCTTTTTATTGTGAGAAATTAGCATTCCATTGAAGTGGAAGTTACTTTTTACTATATCAAGGTCCGTCTGCATTTCCTTAGGAAGGTCATAAAGGTGAATTCTTAAAATATTGGTTTTGCTCTTGATAATATGGCTGTAAGCCTGGGCACAGCTATATTTTATGACATTTATAAGTTTACCGATATTCCCTGAAACCTTTGTCTTTAAAAGCACATTCAAAACCTGTTTACTTATTAAAATATCCATCCCCAAATTTCTTGCTTCATTTTTGTAAAAATTGTAAATTAATTGCAATCTTTCGTGCAAAGGCCTTTCATCAAAAGAAGGGATGTGGACCACCAAAGGAATCCTTCTTAAAAAAGTTTTTGTAAAAGTCTTTTCAGGGTCTTCAGTAGTAGCAAATACAAATCTTACCTTTGCCGTTCTCCAGTTGTTCGTCTCTCCCAGCCTTCGGAATATGCCTTTGTCCATAAAGAGGAAGAGTTTTTCCTGCCCTTCCGGAGGTAACCTGTGCACTTCATCTAAGAACAGATAACCTCCATCAGCCTCTTCTAAAAGGCCTGGTTTGTCCCTGTCAGCCCCTGTAAATGCCCCTTTTACATAACCAAATAAATTAGCAGACAAAAGTTCAGGATTATTTGCATATTCTGCACAGTTAAATATCACATACGGCGCATTTTCATCTATAACTCCTATATACTTGGCGTACTCATAAATTAGCTGAGCGATATAGCTTTTCCCTACTCCTGTACTACCAGTAAGCAAAATAGGAAGTCCGTTTGGCGGGTATGAAGCAGCAGATTTGCACAGTTTTACCTGTTCTTTTAAACTGCCGTTGTAGCCTACAAGCTTTACAAAAGGATCTTCTGATGAAGATTTCAAGGAAGTGCTTACATCCTTTGTAGTATCCTTAAACTCCTTTGCCCTCTTTTCGTAAATTTCCCTATCTACAAAATACACAGGCCTTGTGTTAATTTTTATTAACTTACCTTCCTTGTGAAGTTCGTTTAGAAGGTGACTTGCTACATTTCTTCTCAGATTTAATTTCCGGGCTACCTCCTGAGCAGTTATGCCCTTTTTCTCCTTTACATTTATATTCTGGGATAGCTCTTTGACCAGATTAAAAACTTTCTCCTTATTTGTCAAGGAGAATCTCCCCCTTTTTTCGTGTATGTTTAATAAAAAGTATACCATAGAAAGCGAAAAAATTTTAGAGGAAAATAAAACTGCCCCTGCCTATAAAGCAGGAGCAGCGTAAAACTCCCTAAATCTTGTAAATTTATTTACTTCCTGAGCAGCTCTTTTGCCTCTTTTACTATTCTGTCCACTGTAAACCCGTATTCCTCCATCAGTTTTTCTCCCGGGGCAGAAGCGCCAAATGTATTTACCCCCAATACTTTACCCTCATCTCCTACATAGCGCTCCCATCCAAGAGGTGCTGCCGCTTCAATAGCCAGTCTCTTTTTAACATTTGGAGGCAGTATGTAGTCCTTGTAGGACTTGTCCTGTTCCTCAAATCTATCCCATGAGGGCATACTGATAACTCTTGCGTCTATCCCTTCTTCTTTTAACTTCTTTTGCGCTTCAACTGCTAAAGATACTTCTGATCCAGATGCCAAAAGGAGAATATCCGGTATTTCCTTTTCGCCGTCGGATACTATATAAGCACCTTTTGCCACGCCTTCTTCAACTTTTTCTTTTGTTGTAGGAAGAATGGGGAGCTTCTGCCTTGTCAAAATCAAAACAGTAGGCTTATTCTTAGACTGCACTGCTAATTTCCATGCAGCTCTTGTCTCATTCCCGTCTGCTGGCCTTATAACTGACACATTTGGCATTGCGCGAAATGCCGCAAGATGCTCTACTGGCTGATGTGTAGGTCCATCTTCTCCTACAGCGATTGAGTCATGTGTAAATACATAAGTTACAGGTACTCCCATTAAAGCTGAAAGCCTTAAAGCGGGGCGGAGATAATCACTAAATACAAGGAATGTTCCGCCATAGACTTTAAGTCCTCCGTGAAGTGCCATCCCATTCAAAGCTGTAGCCATTCCAAATTCCCTTACACCAAACCATATGTTTCTTCCAGTGTAATTGCTGGTAGGCCCAAAGGGCTGTTCTCCTTTTATAGCTGTCTTGTTAGAACTTGCAAGGTCAGCACTGCCACCTATGAAGTAGGGGATATTTTTCGCTAAAGCATTTATCATCTCTCCAGATACATCTCTCGTCGCATAGGCCCCTTTATCATAAGAAGGCATGTCTTTGTCCCAGCCTTCTGGAAGGTTTCCATTTATGGCATCTTCTAATTCTTTTGCTAACTCAGGATATTCTTTTTTATAAGCCTCAAATAGCTTATTCCACTCTTCTTCTGCCTTTTTGCCTCTCTCAAGAACTTTAGCCCTGTAATGCTCGTATATTTCTTCTGGAATAAAGAAAGGTTCATACTCCCATTTATAATATTCTTTTGCCAAACGAGCCTCCTCTTCACCTAGTGGAGCCCCGTGTGCATCAGATTTGCCTGCTTTATTGGGAGCCCCGTAACCCAAGACGGTCTTTACTTCAATTAAGGTAGGCTGTTCTGTGTTTTTCTTAGCTTCACTTATAGCATTTCTTATAGCGTCAAGGTCATTGCCATCATCGACTCTTAAAACCTGCCATCCATAGGCTTTGAACCTATCTGCAACGCTTTCTGTAAAGGATAAGTGCCTGTCTCCATCCAAGGTTACATCGTTAGAATCGTAAAGCACAATCAGTTTGCCAAGCTTTAAATGTCCTGCCAATGAACCTGCTTCGTGAGATATCCCTTCCATTAGGTCTCCATCGCTTGCAATTACATATGTATAGTGGTCTATTATGTTGTAAGAACCGCGGTTATACTTATTGGCAAGGAAGCGTTCAGCCATTGCCATTCCTACTGCCATCCCAAGGCCCTGCCCTAAAGGTCCAGTCGTCGCCTCTACTCCATCAGTAAGGCCGTACTCCGGATGCCCAGGAGTTTTTGACCCCCACTGGCGGAAATTCTTTATGTCTTCCATGGAAACTTTGTAGCCTGAAAGGTGCAAAAGCGCGTACAAAAGCATTGAAGCATGTCCTGCTGACAGGACAAACCTGTCGCGGTTGAACCACTTAGAATTGAGAGGATTGTGATTCATAAACTCTGTCCAAAGTACATACGCCATAGGAGCTGCTCCCATTGGCATCCCGGGATGGCCTGATTTCGCCTTTTCAATGGCATCAATAGACAGCACTCTTATAGCGTTTATGGCCAACTGCTCTATTCTTTTTGCCATGTTTTCTCCTCCTTTAACTATATTTTGCTTTATTTCTTTAATATTATTATACATGAAAACTGCTGAAAAACAATGTAAAATTCCCTTCCCCCATTATTATAAGGGAAGGGTAGATTTTAAAAAAATCATTGTTATATATCTTTCCTTCTAATTTTATCAATTTGTTCTTTAACTTCCTCCAGAACCCTGTACGGCTTAGTGACAATCCTTATGGGAAGTGAAAGTAGAAAAGCAGTAAGGTCTTTTTGCAACTCCTCAGTCATACGTTGTGGTTTTGTAAATATTCTATTTATAAAATCTTCTGTATAGTTTTTCTTCGCCTTTTCCTTGTCTATCTCCAATTCTGTTCCACATTCATCGCACTTTATCTTTTTTATCATATCTCCTTCATAGACTATCGTATGTTCAGTCTCCTTTTTGCAGTAAAGGCAGTAAAGCATTCCTTTCATGTAAGTGTACATAAAACTCACATCCCTGCCTTTTCTTACAACATAAATTGTAAGGGATCTTCTAAAATTTCTTTTATCCTTCTCAAAAATTTAGCCGCGAGAGCACCGTCTATTACTCTATGATCTGAAGATAAAGTCATTTCCATTATCGGCTCTATTTCGATTTGTCCTTCTTCTACAACGGGAATCTCTCTTATCTTCCCTACAGCTAAAATTGCTACTTCCGGTGGATTAATTATAGCTGCAAATCTTACTACATCAAACATACCTAAATTAGAGATTGTGAAACTTCCTCCAGTATACTCATCAGGTGTTAATTTTCCTTCTCTTGCTTTCTGAATAAGTGCTTTTTCTTCCCTTGCTATTTCTTTCAATCCTTTTTTGTCTACTTCCCTTATAACAGGTACAATTAGTCCTTCATCCAAAGCTACCGCCAATCCTATATTTATTTCATTCCTTAAAATTATCTGGCCTTCCTCTACATAAGAATTAAATATCGGATAATCTTTTATTGCTATTCCAGCAGCTTTCATAAGCAGGGTATTAAGGCTAATTTTTGCTTCATCCTCTTTCAATTTACTATTTAATGTCTCTCTCAATTTTAAAATTTCTCTCATCTTTACTTCCATAGTAACATAAAAATGAGGAGCTGTATTTATACTTTTTTGCATTTTTTCTGCTATTATTTTTCTCATTCCTGTGAAAGGAATAACTCTATAAGAGGGTATTTCTTCTTTTTTCTCTACTTTTTGTTCTACTGTTACTTGTGAAGGCACTATTTCAGTACGCTTTCTAATATATTCTTCTACATCTTTCCTATGAATTCTGCCGTGAGCTCCAGAGCCTATTACTTCTGACAGGTCTATCCCATGTTCCCTTGCTATTTTCCTTGCTGCCGGTGTAGCTCTTGGTTTAGATATTTCTTCTCTTTTCACCTCTTCTGGCTTCTCCTCTATTTTTACTTTTATCTTCTCTTCTTTTTTCTCTTCTTCAACTCCCTCAGAGACTTTTAACGTTTTTAGTATCTCTTCTATGTCTTCTCCTTCTCCTCCTATTATAGCTATAGGCTGATTTATAGGAACTTCTTCTCCCTCTCTTACAAGAATTTTTAAAAGAGTCCCTGTGTAACCTGCTTCTTCTTCCATTGTAACTTTGTCAGTTTCTATTTCCAAAAGAGGCTCTCCTGCTTCTACTTTTTCACCTTCTTTTTTCAACCATCTAACTACTTTGCCAGCTGTCATAGTCATACCTAACTTAGGCATAAGTTTTACATTTGCCATCCTTCAATCACTCCTTGCCAAATATAGCTTTTACTGCCTCTATTATGTCTTCTACTTGAGGTACAGCCGCTCTCTCTAACTTGGGATTGTAAGGAATTGGCACATCCTTCCCACCCAATCTCTGTATTGGGTAGTCGAGATAGTCAAAAGCATCACTTTCTACAATTCTCGACAAAACTTCCGCACCCCAACCATAGCTTTTGTTGTCATCCTCTACTATCAGCACTTTACCTGTCTTTATTACTGAGTTTACTATAGTTTCTGTATCAAGTGGTGACAAGCTCCTTACATCTATTACTTCTACATCTATTCCTTCACCTTTTAATTTTTCTGCAGCCTCTAGTGACCTTATTACTGTTATAGACCCAGCTATTATGGTTATATCTTTCCCCTCTCTTTTCACATCGGCTTTTCCTATTGGAACTATATAGTCTCCTTCAGGCACTTCCCCTTTTGTCCAATAGAGGAGTTTATGCTCAAAAAATATTACTGGGTTGTCATCCCTTACAGCCGCTTTAAAAAGCCCCTTTACATCATAAGGAGTTGCAGGCATCACTACTTTAAGACCCGGTATGTGGGCAAACATGGCAGGCAAACTTTGAGAATGCTGTGCTGCTGCACCTGTCCCACTACCCATAGGAGACCTTATTACAAGAGGTACTTTAAGTTGTCCTCCTGTCATATACCTTAGTTTTGCAGCCTGGTTTACTATCCACTCCATCGCATCCATCATAAAGTCAGAAAACATTATTTCTACAATAGGTCGCATACCTACAAGAGCTGCACCTACTCCTGCACCTACTATGCTAGCTTCTGAAATTGGTGTCTCTATTAGTTTGTCTTTGTACTTAGGATACATACCCTTTGTTACTCCAAAAGCTCCTCCATATATTCCTATATCCTCGCCCATCATAAAAACGTTAGGGTCTCTTTCAAACTCTTCTTTTATTGCTTCTGCCAGCGCTTCTATATAGAGCTTTTCTGCCATCTTTACTCTCCCTCCTCTGCATAAACGTATTTTGCCAGGTCTTCTACCTTGGGTTCAGGACTTTCTACTGCAAATTGATAGGCCTCTTCTATCTCTTTTGCAACCTCTTCGTCTATTTTCTTTAATTCCTCTTCTGTTGCCACTCCTTCTGAAAGCAGTTTTTCTGCAAATCTCTTTATAGGATCTTTTTTCTTCCATTCCTCTTCTTCTTCTCTAGTCCTATATACTCTAGGATCACTCTTAGAATGTCCAAACCATCTATAAGTCTTTGCTTCTATAAGTGTAGGCCCTTCACCTTTCCTTGCTCTGTCCACTGCTTCTTTTACCGCTTTGTATACCTCTAACACATCATTCCCATCTACTATTACACCAGGCATATTGTAAGATGCTGCTCTGTCAGCAATATTTTTTACAGCAGTAAATTTATTTACTGGTGCAGACATAGCATACTGATTATTCTCGCAGAAATATACAACTGGTAATTGCCATATTGCTGCCATATTTAGAGATTCATTAAATGCTCCTGTATTTGCTGCACCATCACCAAAAAAGCATAACGTAACTCTTTTATCTCCTCTTAATTTAGAAGCTAAAGCCGCGCCTGTAGCTATGGGAATTCCTCCAGCTACGATTCCATTCGCACCCAAATGGCCTGTAAAAATATCTGCTATGTGCATTGAACCTCCTCTTCCTTTGCAATGCCCCGTCTCTTTGCCAAGAAGCTCTGCCATCATCCTCTTCAAATCCGCACCTTTTGCTATTGTATGCCCATGTCCCCTGTGAGTACTCGTTATATAGTCCGTGGGCTCTAATGCGGCACAAGCTCCAACTGCAGCAGCTTCCTCTCCCACGTACAGGTGGTATGTCCCCCATATCATATTTTTCTTATAAAGCTCATCTGTCTTTAGCTCAAACTGTCTTATTTGAACCATTTTTTTGTACATCCACAGCAATTTTTCTTTTGAAAATTCCATAGTCACAATTCTACCTCCTTTTAATTTCACTTTCTCCTTCTTCTGGCACTATACATATAAGCTCAAGTACCTCTTCTCCCATGTTTACAAACTGATGAAGGGCATTAGAGGGTATATAAGCAGGTGTTTTTTTGTCTTTGTGAGATACAATCATTTCTTAACCTCCTTTTACTTGGAAAATAAATCTTTCTTTGTTTTCATTTAAAAATAGTGCACTTCCTACCACTACAATATCTACCCCCACTTCTCTCAGTAAGTTTATATTGCCTAAATTTACTCCTCCATCCACCCCTATGGGAATAGAAAACCCCATCTCTTTCAGTTGAACTTTCGCTAATTTTATCTTGTCTATGGTAAAAGTTTCAAAATTTTGTCCCCCAAACCCGGGTTCCACACTCATGAACAACAAATAATCCACATCATTTAAACACCATCTTAAGCTTTCAAAAGAAACACATGGGCTTAAAGCAACACCAGCTTTTTTACCTAAAGCCTTGATTTTTCTTAAAATTCGCAAAGGATGGCTACAAGTATCAAATTGGACTATTATAATATCTGCCCCAGCTTCTGAAAATATTTCGACATAGTTTTCTGGATTTAATATTTCCAAATGAACTTCTATTGGTAAGTCAGTTATTCGTCTTAAATCTTTAACAGTTTTAGGGCTAAATCCGAAATTATTTGCATAGTGACCGTCTATAACATCCACATGAATAAAATCTATACCTAATTTTTCCAGTTCTAAAACTTCCTTACCTAAAAAAGCTGTATCAGCGGCCAATATAGAAGCTGAAATCTTCATTTTTGCCCTCCATAAATTTAGTAACAAATGTTCCTATTGATATCAATCGTGCTCCTTATTATTTAGTTTAACTTATCTTTTTTAAAAAGTCAAGCAAAAGATAGACAAAATCTTGTAATAATTACTTGACTGTGATAAGATTAAGGAGAGCAAATTAAACAAAATTAGACGGTGATGAAAACAATGAAAATGGACAAAGATTTACATCTTTTTCAAAAAATAAGTTTGGTAGCAGAATTGTATTATACTTATGGTTTAACACAGCAGCAAATAGCTGATAAGCTCCAGATTTCTCGGCCATGGGTTTCAAAACTTTTAAAAAAGGCAGAAGAATTAGGCCTTGTTAGAGTAGATGTCATAACATCTACATCTGGGGTAAAAGAACTTGAAGAAGAAATCCAGAAAAAATACAGATTAAAAGGCGTAAAAGTGATTAAAAAAGCTGTTACGTCGGATGCTGATATTGTAGAACTTGGAAAGGCAGCTGCTAATTACTTTATTTCCATACTAGAACCTAATGACGTAATAGGCGTGTCCTGGGGTAAAACTCTTTCAGCACTTGCAAACCACTTAATACCTATTTACTACCCTGATACTACAGTAGTACCTTTAATAGGTGGAATGGGACATACTCCATCTCTCCTTAGTAACCACATTGCCATGCAGATATCTTCTGCAATAAGCGGAAAATGTCTGTTACTACACGCTCCTGCTTTTGCAAGCAATAAACATGAAAAAGAAGTCTTTTTGAAAAATCCACTTGTAAGTCAAGTAATTGAGAAAAGTGAAAATATAGATATAGCTTTGGTAGGCTTAGGAAGCCTATGGAATTCTACAATTCTGGAATACAACTACATCACTGTCAATGAAATAAAAGATCTAGAGAAAGTAGGAGCAATAGGAGACATTGCCCTGCACTTTATTGATGCAAGTGGCAGAATAGTATCTCACCCCATCCATGAACGATTAATTGCAGGCAATTTATCTAAAATACGTAAAAGTGCCAGAATCATGATGGGTGTAGCAGGTGGCCTTCATAAAAAAGAAATTGTAAAAGCTGCTTTAGTAGGAAAATGGATAGATATACTTGTCACAGATATAGAAGTAGCTCACTATTTAATTGAAAATTAAATGGGAGGAAGCCCTCCCATTTTTTAAAATAGCCTCATTATCTGCAAAATCACCCATGTCAAAGGATTAGCACCATCGCATATGCTGGATATTTCTGTAGCTCCAGTTGGGAACTTGAAGGCAGCTTCTGCAGCAACCTGAGTAAACAAAGGAGCCACATTTGTTGCAATCCACAATCCCACTCCTATAACTATTGTACCAATCAATATAGACCTAAAGACATTACCCTTAGTTACCGGTACAACCATAACTACCATAAAAGGAATTGTAGCCAAATCACCAAAAGGCAACACATGGTTACCAGGCAATATTATTGCAAGAAGTATAGTTATGGGAACTAATACCAATGCTGTGGCTATTGCAGCAGGGTGTCCAACAGCTATTGCAGAATCAAGTCCAATGTAAAATTCTCTGCCTTGAAATCTCTTTTGCATAAAAGCTTTTGCTGCTTCAGAGATAGGGATTAATCCTTCCATTAAAATTCGTACCATCCTGGGCAGTAAAAGCATTACAGCAGCCATTGAAATACCCAAGTTTAAAATTCCTTTCACATCGTATTTTGCCAATATACCTAGAACAACACCCAAAATTAATCCTATCACAATAGGTTCACCAAAAATGCCGAATCTTTTGTTTATTGTATCTGTATCCGCTTCAATTTTGTTTATAACTGGGATTTTGTCTATGAGTTTATTAAGAGGAATAGCTATTGGAACATAAGCCGCAGAAAATCCGTGTGGAAGTGATATACCTGGTAAGCCATAGAAATCCTGCACCATTTTTGCTGTCCAGTCGGCTAGCAATAAAACAATCGCGGCATTTATTGCTGCTGCAACCAATCCCCATGTTAGGCTTCCTGTAGCAGCTGTCACTAAAGCTCCAGTGAATGCGAAATGCCAATAATTCCATAAGTCTACGTTTACAGTTTTTGTAAGTCTGGTAGCAAGCATTATTATATTTACTAAAAGACCTATAGGAATAACAAAAGCTCCTACTTTTGAGGCAAAAGCAATTGCTGCAGAAGCAGGCCAACCGACGTCTATTACGTTAAGATGAACTCCCATATGTTCTACCATTGCTTGAGCCGCAGGACCGAGGTTATTAACGAGTAATCCAATTACTAGATTTATCCCCACAAAACCTATTCCTATAGTAAGTGCTGATCTGAAAGCTCTACCTGGTTTTTCTCCTAATATAAGGGCCAGTAAGAAAATTATTATTGGAAGCATTACTGTTGCTCCCAAATCCAAAATATATTTGATAATACTCATAGATTACACCTCACTTCTTTATTTCTTCAATAATTTCTTTCAATACTTGTTCTTCTCCTATACCTGTTATAAGAGGAAGTGCATTTATACTTTTTTTCCCAAAACTATCTTTTAGTATTGTCGTAGTGACTATAAAATCTGCATCTTCTGCGTAGCTTTTTATCTCAGATACTTTACACTGTATGATATTTACATCCAAGTTCTCCTTTTTTGCAGCTTCCAATATTTTTTCTGTTACCACCGTAGAAGTTGCAATTCCCGTTCCGCATGCCACTAATATTGTCTTTTTCCTCATACTAACCATTTTCTCACTCCTTTTCTAATGTCTGATAACTTTCTATTATTTTTACAACTTCATCACCACCTTTCGCTTTTAAAATTTCTTCAAGTAAATTTTCGTTTTGAATCATTTCAACAAGTCGCTGCAATAGCTCTACTTGACTGTGAGCTGCATTTAGAGCTATCATAAATACTATATTTACATTTACATCTTCTTGAGGATTAGCCATATTTTTAAATACCACTGGCTTTGAGAGAGTAGCTACTGCAATTGCAGGTTTTAAAACATGTTCTGGATCTGTATGGGGAATAGCAACATTATTGCCATTTAAAAGAAGCCCTGTGGGAAAATTCTTTTCGCGGGTCATTATCCCTTCTAAAAAACTTTCTTTTACGTACCCATTCTCTAATAATTTATTAAAGAGAACCTCAAAAACTTCTTCTTTGTTATTGGCCTGTAAATTAGTAACAATCAATTCTTTGTGGAAAAACTCTGTAAGCTTCATCAAATACAACCTCCTCGTTATCTCGCAAATTTTATATAGCAAGAATTATGCCATCTTTTTGACATGTATTGTACTAACTCGTAAGAATCTCTCTTACTTCATCAGGATTTCGCGCTCCCTTCAATTTATTTATGCTATTTTGATCTGTTAAAACATGATATAGATACATAAAATACTCTTTCGACTCCTCTTTCAACGCTATCATAAATACTAAATCTGCCATAAGGTCTTTTTCCCAATATATAGGCTCTTTCAATTTTGCAATAGCTATGGCTGGTTTTATGACATGTTCTGGGTAACCATGGGGTATGGCTATTCCATCGTTTAAAATAGTAGCTCCCATAGCTTCCCTTTTATATACGCTTAATAAAAACCTGTCGTCCACATATCCTTTTTCATAGAGTTTTTCTGCCAGCAAATCTATCACGTCGCTTTTGACAAAAGCATCTACATCTAAGAAAATTAGCTCCTCGTCAATTACCTCTTTTAGCGGATTTTCCTTTTTAAGCCCTATTATCTTCTTTATCTTCTCTACCCCATCTCCTTTTAAAACTTCTTCTACAGATATGAAGGGTATACTTTCTATGCCGGGATTTATTGTACCTACAAATGCTGCCACATCATTTTCTTTTCTTATTTTTTCTATCTCTTTTGCTATGTCCTCCTGTCTTAGCATGCCAACAGGAATTATTTTGTAATTTTCTTTAAGTTCTGGAATCAAGTCTTCAATGTACTTTTTTATTTTAAGGGCTGTACCTTCTCCAGTTATGCATACTGTCACAATAGCTTTGGAAGGTTTTTTGTCAAAAAGCGTTTCTACTTTCCCTACATATGACTTTTCACTGTCTATAGCATCTGCTATTTCATCTAAAGTAGTCTCAGGTATAATAGCTCTTCTCACAGCCTCTAACACCATCACAGTATCCACTCTTGCTACAACTCTCGTAGGTATTCCAGTTCTTTTAGTTATAATTTCACCAAAGGTTACAAGAGAACCCATATCAACTAATATAATACAGCCTTTGCCTTCATCTATTCTTTTTACAACCTCAATTGTCCTCTCAAGAACTTTTTCGGGTTTTTCATCTAAAGCCATGTCTATACCTATGGCATGATTAACTCCCAGAAGCCTATTAGCCACCTCTGCCATACTGCTTGCCACATGCCCGTGAGTTAGAACAATTACTCCCACTCTTCCCTCTTCCACTGGCTTTTCTCCTGAAAAAGTTTTTAAGTACATAGCTATAAACCCTATCTCTTCCTCGGGAAGCTCAATCCCAAGCTCTTTATTTATTTCTTTAGCCATAATCTTAGCTGTAGAATACTCCAAAGGATATTCTCTGATTATGTTCTCCAGTTGAGGATTAAAGATGGGCTTGCCGCTCAATATCCTTTCATACGTCGCGCTCAAGTGAATAGCAAGAGAGTAAAAGAGGTTGTCTTCTAAATTTTTAAAGCTTCTTCTTGCAATTTCATAGGCTTTTTCGACTGCATTCACAATCTTTTCTCCTACTACATTTACAAGCTCTTTCTTTGAAATTGAAATGCTGGTTTTAACACTTGCAGCAAATTTTTTAAGCTCTATCTCCATTTCCTTGCTTAGAATTTTATCTATTTCCTCTTTTGTAAGCCCCTGTCTTTTTAAGTCAATAAACCTTTCTTCTATAAATTGGTATATTTCGTCAGGAAGCATATACCTGTCTTCTTTTGGAAATATTTTTACCTTCTTGTCAGGATAGACGACAAGGTCCTCTCCCAGATACCTTTCTATTTCAGGATCTCTTTTATTCAGTCTAAAGAGGCCCATTTTGACGTGATTTGGAAGGTCAGAAACATCCACAACTAAAGAAGAACTTTTACTACCAAGTGATGCTAAAAAGCTTTTTGCGCAGGCAACCTGAATATCACTCCGCAATTGCCCCAAATTTCCCGGGCATTCATATAGCATCAAAGCCCTTAAAGCCTCTTTTTTAATCACAATAGTCTTATTAAGGCGCACAGACTCTTTTGTGAAAAAGTTATAGATTATCTCATATCTTTCATGAGGAGGTCTTTCAGAAAGAGATGGAAGTTCAATCAAAACAGGAATTCTTCTTCTAAAAGTCAAAAGAAGTGCTGATTCTGGATTTTCAGTAGTAGCAGCAATGAGCATAATCTGCGCTTCTCTCGTGTTCTCTGTTTCCCCTAATCTTCTAAATTTACCTTTATCTAAAAGATAAAAGAGTATTTCTTGCCCTTCACTGGGAAGCCTGTGAACTTCATCAAGAAAAAGTATTCCTCCATTTGCTTTTTCCACCAAACCTCTTTTTTCCGTATCAGCTCCTGTAAAAGCTCCTTTTACATATCCAAATAGCTGTGCCATTAGAAGCTGCGGATTATCTGCATAATCGGCGCAGTTAAACACAACAAAAGGAGCACCTTCTCTAAAGCGGCCTGATTCTACTGCAAAATTGTACATAGCTTCAGCAAGCTGGCTCTTTCCTGCTCCAGGGGGACCTACTATCAAAGTATGAAGACCATGGGGAGGATAAAGTACTGCTGCTTTTGCTAAACTTATCTGTGCTTTAAGACTTCCTTCACTGCCAATTATATCTTTGAAAGACAATATCTCTTCTTTTTGACTTTCTACATCTTCTTCTGGTACAAAGTTTTTAAGATATACCTTCCTTTCCACTTTTATTTCTTTTAAAATTTCTTTTTTCAGCTGTGACACCACAAATCGAGATATGTTGTAGCCTAAAAAATTTAGCTCTCTGGTAAGATTTCTATCTGAAATACTTGGATCTTCTTTGATTATTTTCTTTAAATCTTCTAGCAAATAGGGTTTTCTTCTTTCCCTTGAATCAGGGATATTGTTTTTAAGTCTAAATTGCGTAACGTCTTCTCTTTTGATATTAAGAAGTGCAGCAATCTGCTCATCAGTCAAAGGATTTTTCTTATCTTCTTTTTGTATAATTTCAAAAATTTTATCCAACATAGGCAGATGCCTCCCCCTTTACATTTCACTTTGCAAAAAGTATACCACAAATGTGGCATGAATTGTATAAAATAAAAAAGACCCAAAATGAGGTCTTTGCAGTATAAAAATGACTTACTTAAGTTCTACAAAAGCTGCCATGCTTCCTGTTATGCCTTTATCTCTCCTGTAAGAATAAAATTCCAGATTACAAGAAGTGCATATCTGGCTCACAGTGATGTTTTCATCCGGTATCCCACTACTCACAAGTTCGATATAATTGGCATGCTGCAGATCTAATAGCCATTTTCCATCAGACTTTTTAACAAGAACCTCTTTCCAGTCCCCAATCGCTTCTTTTACTCTTTCTGCCACATCTTCCCCCACTTCATAGCAACATTTGTATATGGAGGGTCCTATTCCTACCAGTATATCTTTGGGATTGGAATTGTATTCTCTTTTCATAACCTCTACAGTATTTGGCCCAATACGAGCCACCGTTCCTCTCCATCCTGCATGAGAAAGAGCGACAACTTTTTTAACAGGGTCTAAGAAAAATAAAGGCACACAATCGGCATGAAATGTAACAAGGGGAATTTCTCTCTCGTCAGTCACAAGTCCATCTACTCCTACAATATCACTTCCTCCAAAATTTTTCCCCCTATCCTCATATGTGATTTTTCTCACTACATTACCATGGACCTGGTCAGAAAAAACCATGTTTTGGCAGGTAAATTCTCCTACAGCACATATTATCTTAAAGTTTTCGTAAACTTCTTCTTTGATGTCAAATCTTTTAAGGCTTAGATTTAAAGAGGCGTATTTCCCCTTGCTCACCCCACCTATTCTCGTAGTAAAAAGGTGCTTAACAACTCCTGTCTCTTCAAAAGAAGGTATAGTGTAGAAAACTACTCCATTTTTTTCATTTCTTTTAAAACCTATTTTCAAAGGCATCCGCTCCTTCTACTCTTCTTCTTTTTTATCTTCCACATCCTTTTTCTCTTTTTCTTGCTTTATCCCAAAGACTTTGTCCGTCCACTTTATAAAAAGCACCTGTATAAAGAAAAGCAGTGCCACTGTTATCATTGAAATTATAGGAATTATTATGAAATATTTTTCCATTAAATTCCTCTCCTTTGTGAATACTCCTCTTCTATTAATATAATACAACAAACGTTATCAAAAATCATTAAAAATTTTAAAAAAATAGCAGGATAAACCTGCTATTTGAGCTCGTTGACAAAATCTCTCTCATCTAAGTGGCATTTTGTGTTAATGCTCCAGAGTTGCAAAGCGACTAAACTAAAGCTCGCTTGAGGGCTTAGGCGGGGTACCGGCCAATTCGCCTACGGCTCAGGTGGCCGCTCGCTTCGCTCGCCCCGCCTTCGCTCCTCAAGCTCGCTAAGTTTAGTAACCGCTTTGTCAACAAGTCGCATTTACACACAAAATGCCACTTTCCCAAGTTTCTCAACAGTCTAAAATGCCAGGATAAACCTGCTATTTGAGCTCTATAAGCTCATAATCTCTAGTACCTAAGCCAATCTCTTCTCCGTATTTTAGCTGCAGCTCTCCTTTTGTCTCTGGATGAAGCGCTTTAAACTTGTCTTCCCCCGGATTCATTCCATACCCTGCTTCTTCCAAAGCTGTACCTCTATGTCCAAATTGCTGGTTTACAAGGTCATAGCTTGCCTGGTCTATAGCAACAGGGTCAAAAGAAGCCAGTATCCCAACATCAGGAACAATTGGCGCATCGCTCCAGGGAGTACAGTCGCAAAGCGGTGTGACATTCATTACAAAGTTTATAAAAGCGATTTTACCTTTTTTAACAGAATATGCCCCATAGGCGTATTCTGTCATCCTCTCTATAAAAGCGTCCATATCTGTTCCCCATTGAGGCTTAATAACTCCATACTGGCACATTGAAACGCATTCTCCACACCCTATGCATATTGAATGGTCAATATAGGCAGAACCGTTAACCAAAGATATGGCACCTACAGGACAATTCCTTATACACATCTGACAGGCAGTACAGCCTTTACCTACCACAGGCTTTACTGTAGAATGCTGTTGCTGTTTCCCTGCCGCAGGGGCACATCCCATCGCTAAATTCTTTATAGCACCGCCAAATCCTGCAAGTTCATGCCCTTTGAAGTGGGACATGACAATCATGGCGTTAGCATAGAATATGTCAGAAGCTATCTTTACTGTATCAAAGTGCTTCTTGTTAATTTTTACCTCAATGGAGTTTTTGCTCAAAAGTCCATCTGCTATTATTATAGGAGCATTTACAACAGCATAGGCAAAACCATTTTCAATAGCGGTTACCAAGTGGTCTACTGCATTGGAACGACTGCCTTTGTAAAGAGTATTTGTATCTGTCAAAAAAGGCTTCCCACCGTAACTTTTAACCTTGTCCACTATTTTTCTTACATATATTGGATGGATGTAGGCATTATTCCCCTTTTCACCAAAGTGAATTTTTATCGCCACCAGATCATTTTTATTTATTATGCTTTTAAAACCTGCCAGGTCAAAAATTCTCGCCACCTTCGAAGCCAAACTGCTGGATGCCTTATCTGCCCTCATGTTGTAGTAGTACACTTTTGCCTTCATTGACTATCCCTCCTATAATCTAACAAATTTAGCATTTATAAACTTAATTCCTTTTTTGAAATAATTAAAGGCATTTTTATCACTTAATAGAACAATTGGAATATAGACCAAAGCCCCAACTATTATGGTCATAAAAAGTGTTAAGGCCTCATAAATCTTTTTATCTGGAACTCTAGCTGTTAGGTGGTTGTAAACAAAATATACAGTAATTCCCATTACTAAAGAAGCCCCCATCGCTTTTAAAAAGCTTATAAGCATTTGTTTTCCATTTATACTGCCAATCTTCTTTTTCAAAGAGTTAAAAAGAAGGAAAGTAGCAAATATTGCAGCAATAGAAGTAGAAAGGGCAAGTCCTCCTAGTTCAAGATACCTCACCAGTATTAAATTAAGGATTATATTTACCAAAACCGCCAAAGCTCCATTTATCATAGGAGTTTTTGTATCTTTCATGGAATAAAAGCTCCTACTTAAGACATCTCTTAAGCCATAGGCCGTCATGCCTATAGCAAAGTAAAAAAGTGCAATGGAAGTAAGATAGGTAGACCTCTCGTCAAAAGCTCCTCTTTCGAATAAAACCCTTATTATGGGGACTCTAAGCACCATCGCCCCTACAGACACCGGCAGAAGTATGTATAAAATTCCGCTTACCGCAAAATTAAGGCTTTTTACAAACCCTTCTTTATCTTCCTGAACGGAATGCCGCGACAGGACAGGGTATATTACAGTGGTAATTGCTGTAGAGAAAATCCCCAGTGCAAACATATTTAATCTGTTCGCATAATTTAAAGCGGCAATACTTCCATCCGGCAAAAAAGAAGCAATTACTCTATCTACATAAACATTTATAGTCTGTATCCCTGTGCCAATTAAAACAGGAATCGCTAATACAATAACCTTTTTTACGCCTTCATCTTTAAAGTTTATTTTCAGCCTAAAGCGATAACCCAATTTATACAAAACAGGTAATTGCATCAATGCCTGAATAAATGTCGCAAATATTATGGAGTAGGCTATTGCAATTATCCCAAACTTATGAGCGTATAAGATAGCCGCTCCGATCACCACAATGTTATAAGGAATGCCTATCATAGCAGGCACAGTAAAATGCTCCATTGCCTGAAGTGCGCCAGTAAAAATGTTGGAACTCGCTATTAAAACCATTGTAGGCAAAAGTATCTCTGTAAGCTTAACAGTAAGTTCAAACTTTTCCCCTGTAAAAGCAGGAGCTACAAACTTTACAAGATAAGGAGCAAATATAATTCCAATAAAAGTTAAAACAATAGTTGCAACACCTACTGTCCCCAGCAAATTGTTTATGAAATCAAAAGCTTTCTCCTTACCCTCTTTTTGATAGTATTCGGTGAAAATAGGTATGACAGTTGTAGCAATAGCAGCTGTGACTGCTGCAAATAATATCATGGGAATTACAGTTGCCATGTTGTAAGCATCCATGAATACAGAGGTGCCAAATTTAGCAGCCAAAGTCACATCTCTAAAAAAACCAAATATTTTGCTTATAAGGGTCAAGACCATTATGACAGAGGCTGCTTTTACTGTCTTTTTCACAGTAGACATACCGCCACTCCTATTCCTCCGCCATCACAAACATGAGTTCAGCAGTAGCTGCGATTTCCTCTCCCACTTTTGCAACGCCTTTAGCTTTGACTAACCCCATCCTAATTGAATCTATTGAGACCTCTAAGATGAGCTGGTCGCCCGGCCGCACAACTTTTTTAAAGCGGCATTTATCAATGCCTGCAAAAAGCCCCAGCTTCCCTTTAAACTCTTCTACATTCATTACAGCAATCCCTGCCACCTGTGCCAGCGCTTCCACAATCAAAACTCCCGGCATTATGGGGTTGTCTGGAAAATGCCCCTGAAAAAAGGGCTCGTTAGATGTAACATTCTTTATCCCGACAGCTCTTTTCCCTTCTTCAAGCTCTATTATCCTATCTACTAGCAAAAAAGGGTATCTGTGGGGAAGAATTTTTCTTATGTCTTTATTTTCCACTTATCCTTCACCCCGTCTATAGATTGACACTTTCAGTTGATATTGATTATACCACAAGTTGCAGAAAAAACAAAAAGGGCTTTTCGCCCTTTAAACCTTTTTAGAAAGTTGGTTGTAAATCTCTTCTGCCAATCCAAAGCCTCCACTTTGCGCCATTAACTCAGCGTATTTGTCATAAAGCATTGAAGTAAATATGTCATTCGCTAAATTATTTCCTGTCAAGGGGTCTTCTGGAATTGTCTTTCTCATCTCTTTCAACATAAGGCTTATGAAATTCGCCTCTAACTGCTTGCAGGCTTCCATAAGTTTATCCTTGTCCTTTTCTTCCATTGCTTTATTTATTATCCTCTCAAAATCCTCCACCTGCTGATTGCCCCAGAGAGGAAGCATATTTTTTATAGCACCTTCAATAGGGTTTATCTCCATCTATTTTCCCCTACCTTCTCAAATTGTTGGCAATCCCCAACATTTCATCTGCTGCCTGTATAGCCTTTGAGTTTATCTCATAAGCCCTTTGGGCAGCAATCATATCCACCATTTCTTTCACTACCTGTACATTAGAGGTCTCTAAAAAGCCTTGCATTACTTTGCCCATTCTTCCTTCAAAGTCATCTCTAGTACCCGGTTGTCCTGAAGCTTCTGTCGCTTCATACAAGTTGTTACCAACGCTTAAAAGCCCTTGTGGATTAGTAAAGTTGTATATTCCTAGTGTCGCAACTTCTTGAGTAGTGCCATCAGGATTTTTTACCTGTATAACTCCCAAAGGAGACACAGTTATATCATTGACATTTCCGTCAAACACAATCGGGTTATTGCTGTCATCCAGAACAGGATAGCCATCGGCAGTCACAAGCATAAAGGTATTCCCATCTGGGCTTAATTTGAAACTTCCGTCTCTTGTATAGTACACCTTGTCATCAGGTCCCAAAACCGCAAAAAAACCGGGCCCGTCCAAAGCCAAATCCAGCGGATTGCCTGTCTGGTAGAGATTGCCTTCAGAAAAGTCCTTTACTATGGCAGAAGGTCTTACACCTACTCCTACCTGCATATTGACAGGACGCCCTTGACCGCCGTACACATTTTCTCTCTGCAGAGTCTGATATATTAAATCCTTGAACTCTGCCCTATCTCTTTTAAAAGCAGTTGTGTTCACATTTGCCAGGTTGTTAGCAATTACATCAACATTGAGCTGTTGAGCAGTCATTCCAGTCGCTGCAGACCACAAAGCTCTCATCATACACTCATGCCCCCTTTACACTCTCCCAACTTCGTTTACCGCTTTCCCTAGAGTCTCGTCAAAAGCAGTTACCACTTTTTGATTTGACTCATAATTTCTCATCACGCTTATCATGTTCACCATCTCTTTTACAGAGTTCACATTAGACCCTTCTAAAAATCCCTGCTTTATTCTGCCTGTAGCTGGAATAATTTGAGTATTTACAGCATTATCCAGATAAAATAAGTTATCTCCTTGCTTTCTCAAAGCATCATAGTTGTCAAAATCCACAATTCTCAGCCTGTCCACCAACTGGCCATTGTTTATAATATTTCCATTCTCATCGACTGAGACATCTCCTTGGGACAGGCGTATTGGTCCATTTTCTCCCAAAACTATATACCCGTCCTTTGTAACCAGATATCCATCGGCATTCATTGTAAAAGCACCATCTCTGGTATACCTTTCCCCTTGAGGGGTATTGACCACAAAAAAGCCATTTCCGTCTATTGCAAAATCCAGTTTCCCTGTAGTCTCCATAAGAGGTCCTTCTTCAAAAACCGTGTGAAAAGTGTCTATCAAAACCCCGTATTCGATTCTGCCCACCTTTCTGTCAGGAGGAACGTTATCTCCCCCTTCTCTTATTGTCTCAAGATTTGGAAAAGATGACAAAACTACTATGTCCTTTTTATATCCAACCGTATTGGCATTTGCGAGGTTGTTTGCCAAAACGTCCATCACTTTGGTCTGGGCAAGCATACCAGAGGCGGCAGTGTACAAACCTCTTATCATCGAATCACCTTCTCACCTTATCTTATGAATGTCTATCACAGTTTCCGATTTTTCAAGAAGTTCCAAAGATTCTAATGCCTTCCCTGCTCCCAATGCCACGCAACTTATAGGGTCATTTGCAAGGTACACAGGTATCTGCATTCTTTCTCTTAACAGCCTGTCCATCCCTTTTAGCAAAGCCCCTCCTCCTGTCAACACCATCCCTTTATCGCTTATGTCTGCTGCAAGCTCTGGAGGCGTCCTTTCCAGCACGCTGTGGACAGCTTCTACAATCTGCTCGAGGGGCTCTTGCAAAGCTTCACAAATTTCACTGGAAGTAACTTCTACATTCTGTGGAAGGCCTGATAACAAGCTCCTTCCCTTTACTACCATTTTTTCTTCTTTTCCGTCAAAATATGCTGTACCTATGTTTATCTTTATCTCTTCTGCCATCCTCTCCCCTATTATTATGTGGTACTTTTTCCTCATGTACCTTATAATAGCCTCGTCAAAGTTATCGCCTGCTACTTTGATGTTTTTAGACACTACTGCACTTCCCAGAGAAATTACAGCGATGTCGGTGGTACCCCCTCCAATGTCCACTATCATGTTCCCACTGGGCTGAGAAATATCAAGCCCCGCTCCAATTGCGGCTGCGATAGGCTCTTCTATTAAGTAGGCTTTTCTGGCTCCTGCCTGCAGTGCAGCATCTATCACGGCTCTTTTTTCAACCTGTGTCACTCCACTAGGTATACATATCATTATCCTAGGTCTTATCAAGAACCTACTTCCACAAGCTTTGTTTATAAAATACCTGAGCATTTTTTCAGTGATGTCATAATCAGAAATGACTCCTGCTCTCAAAGGCTTAATAGCCAGAATATTTCCCGGAGTCCGGCCTACCATTCTCTGGGCTTCCTCACCTACTGCCAGGATTTTGTTGGTGTTTCTGTCTATTGCGACAACTGATGGCTCGTTTAATACGATCCCCTCTCCCCGCACGTAGACCAGGACAGATGCCGTACCAAGGTCAATTCCAATGTCTCTTGAAATCGCAAACATCAAAACTCACCTTTCTCATGTATTTCGACACAAACGGCATCTATTTTAATTATCGACATCGATGCCGAAATGTTTAATCTATCATAAATTATTTAATTCGATACAAACTCCCAAATTCCTTTTTATTTTACGAAATTTTATTATTGAGCTTTTGGTATTTCATTTTTGTGGCTTTTCCTCCTCTTATATGCCTTTCTGCCTTGTTTTTGCTCAAGACCTCCCTAACTTCTTTGTAAAGCTCAAAATTTATCTCTGGAAGCCTCTCAGTGACATCCTTATGGACTGTGCTTTTGCTCACACCGAAAACTTTTGCCGCTTCCCTTACTGTGGCTTTATGCTCCACTATGTATTTTGATATTTCCAGAGTCCTTTCTTCTATATAATCCTTCAAAACTACAACCCCCTTTAGACTTTTTCAAATCTCATTAATATGTATATGCCCGAAGAAAATCATTAGAATACTATTTCAAAAACAAAAAAGGCCTGAATACAGAGTATCCAAGCCTTTTTCTCACTCGCCAAAATAGGGGGTTGGATCGATGGGAACTCCATTCTCCCTCAGTTCAAAATGAAGATGAGGCCCTTCAGCTATTTCAAATTTAGCCGTATCCCCTACTTCACCTATTTGCTGCCCTTTTGTAATTTTATCTCCTTCTTTCACTTTTATATTGTCACCCAGACTCGCGTACACCATTTCCCATATTCCATTTTTTATGACCACTGTGTTACCCAATTTGGGGTCCTTGTACACCTTACTGACTATTCCGTCTGAAGCAGCCACCACTGGCTCTCCTAATTTACCTGCAATGTCTATTCCTTTGTGAGTTGTCCATTCATTTAAAGTCTTAGAATACACTAATTTGTCCTTTGCAAATTCCATCACCACTTTGCCTTCCAAAGGCCTTAGCAATACCAATCTAGTTGATATAGAAGTCTTCTTATCTGTCTTTGCAGGGGAAGGTGTGACAGTCAACTTTTTCGCCTCTGTTGAAAACACTTCTTTTGTTTTTATTTGCTCAGATTTTGCTTCAGGCTCTGCTTCCTTTTTCTCTGGCTCCTTTTGAGCTACATTGAAATCTTGCCCTACTGCCGGCTTTTCTTCTTTTGCCCTCTTCATCTCCTCTTCATAGTCATAGTTTAAGTTGCTCTCCACTGCAGAATTTATTTCTTCCTGCTGTGCCTTTCTAATCTCTTCTAATTTTTTTAAGTTGCTATCAGTAACGTAAACTGCTGTAGCAGCGATTACCACAATTGAAAGGAAAAGCACTATGTAAAACCCTTTTCTGTCAAAGAACCTAAGAAAATTTTCTCTGTTTATTCTCATAAATTCTCACCTCCAAATGGTATTTTAACCACTGTGGAGGCTGTTTATACAAAAAAATGAAAGGTTGTCTAGTGTTTACCTTTCAACAAATCCTCAATTTTCACTATCTCAATTCCCTGATAGTAGTATTTTAATATCTCATCAAACTTTTTCCCCTCTTTTGCCAATGCATTAGCTCCATACTGGCTCATTCCCACTCCATGACCGTATCCAATTACCGTAATTACAATGTCATCCTTCTGCTTGCTGAAGGTAAAATTTGTAGAATTAAGCCCAAAAAGCTCTTTTATTTCTTTCCCCTCAAAAGTTACATCCCCAATTTTTAAAGTTTTTACATGGCCTGCCTGTGTCCTTTCTATGTTTTTTATTTCTGACAAAATATTGTTGCTGGTCAATTTCAAAGAAGGTTGCCTTTCTTTTAATTTTTTTACAAACTCAGCCTGAGAAACAACTACAGTAGTTTTGTACTTTGAAGCCACTTCTTCCCCCGGAGATACGACGCTTCTTAAATAGGGTATCTTTTTCTGCCAAACATCTTCAGAGTTTTCAGTCCTGCCACCGCTTATTGCGTGATATACAGGCAAAATCAAAGCATCCTGATACACCATCACAAGCCCTTTTGTAGAATCCACTGCCTGGGATATCTTGCTATAGTATTTTTCAAAGTTTTCTCCCCATTTTCCCTTAAGCTCCTCTACGGATTGCCAAGCCTGACAGTGTTCGGGGTCTGTGCACACATCTACCCCTTCATGCAAATCACAGCCCTTTCCGCCTAAAGCTACCTCTTTTGCTAGAGCATAAGTCCTTGCTGCAACCGCTTGAGCTTTTAAGGCTTCTATTTCAAACTCCGCAGGCATCTCTGCCGCCACAACACCTTTTACGTAATCTTCTAGCTGCATTTCTTCAATTTTATTCTGATTTGTAATAAAAACTCTTATAACTTCATAAGAGGGGAGTTTGTCAAGCTTTACTGATTTACCTCCCTCAACCAATACTAAATTTTTTTCTACTGAAACCTCATGAGTTGAAAAGCCAAAAATTACAATGGAGGGCAAGATTATAAGGCTTAAGAAAATAGACAATACCCCGTAAAGTAGATATCTCATCTTCCTCCTCCCATCTTTGAGCCTACATAAAAGTATATGTGAGAAAAGATACTCATATTACTTCAAAAAATATATAAAAAGGACCCCCTAGTAAAAGAGGTCCTTATTTAAAATTCAATACTCTTTCTACATAATCAAAAGTCAAATCCTTCATCATAAAATCTATCATACGCGAAATCATTGACGCGGCTTCTTCCCTTGTCACATAGCTTTCAGGATTAAACCTCCCAAAGGTATCGCCGCCCACAAGCCCTATTTCACGGGCCACATATACACTTCTTTTTGCCCACAAGGGAATTGAAGAATCATCTAAAAAACCTGTTTTGAAATACCCCTGTGGCGCCAGATTTTCAAGCCCCAAAGCCCTTATAAATATTACGGCTGCCTGAGCCCGGGTAAGACGCAGGGAGGGCCCAAATTGAGAAGGTCCAATCCCACTTATAAGGCCTATATCACTTGCAGCTTTTATATAACCGTAATTGGGGTCATTTGTCGGTACATCCTTAAAAGGCGAAACTTCGACCGGCATTTTCCTCGCAGAGTAAAGAGCATTTTTGGGAGGCTCATAAGGAGCAATCCCAATAGCTTTTGCTACCGCTACAGCAAAATCTGAACGAAGTATGTAAAGCTTGGGACCAAAGTACAAAGAATCCTTTGGGAAAATTTCTAAGCTTAAAAGCTTGTTTATGTCGTCTTTACCCCATGTCCCGCTTATATCTCTAACCTCCGGGACAACAAGCCTATTCTCTGTATAAATTCCATCCATCCTTAAGCTATTGCTACCAGTATTTCTGCCTATTTCATTCCCATTCTCGTCAAACTTAGGGAGGTTGTAAGCGTAAGTCATAACATCTTCGCTGTTTCTCCTTAAGAGATAGCCCCCTCTAAAGCTTATATACTGCGGGTCATTTTCCACATACTCTATAGAAGACTTATCTGTAAAAGAAACATTTACCTGCACCTCTCCAACCCATTTTTTTACGTTATTTCCCGTTCCAATTGTAGCTTCAATTTGATAGTACATCTGGTGAGTCTCTGCACTGCCATATTTGTGGGAAAATCCTACGGTCTTGTCTTCTATACTCACCTTTACAGTACCTTTATTTCCGTTCATCCTGTAGACCTTTGAACCAGAGTAATTCCCTGCGTAATAGGTAACAGCTGGATTTATGCTTTTCACCTCAGATCCCTGGTAAATATAGCCGTTATTTCTGTCGAGGGTATAGGTATCTCCCCCAATTTTTATACTTTCAGTGTAGTTTTTAAGTGTAGTCTCAGCTATAATCTGATTATATTCAGGTTTTTGCTTTTCTTCCGTAACAAATGTAAGAGTCCTTGTAAGCTTGTCCCCAGAAGGAGTAGAAAGGGTATACCTGTAAGTAGTAGTGGTAGTATCTCCTCTTTTAGAGCTTGTCACTTTTAAGAAGCCGCTAAATACAACAGGTTCTCCTGTTATGAAAACTACCTCTTTGTACTCCTGCTCATTTGAAATTCCCGCTTCAAATCCAGAATTATAGGCAAAGATATTAGCAGGAAACATAGAAAAAAGAAAGACAAAGAAAAACGCAAAAGCCAATTTTTTCATTTCCCATTCCCCCGCTTCTTATTTGACAGTTACAATTATTCCCCTGGAGGCGCTTCTTATCATGTATATAAAATCTCCTTTTTTGAGAGAAGAAACATCAACTGTGCGACCATCCTTCACAATAACTGCCTTTGAAAGGTCTACCACCTCTAAGCTGGTGTTAAGATTCCATATGCCCTCTACTTCATTCCAATCCTTTACTTCAGAAACTGTAACTTTAGTCCCTTCTATACCCTCAACTTTTGCAGTAGACACCCTCTCATTATTATCAGAAGGCATTACGTTAATGGCAACAGCATTATCGCCATTAGCAACAACATAAGCAAAGGCGTCCTTAAACTGTGAACTTCCGTATCTTATATTGAGAAGTTCACTGTAAGGAACGACTTTACTTTCTTTATCCCTATTGTCTACTACAAAAGTACTATCTCCTACGTAAAATACCCTAGAACCTGAAACAAAACTCCACTGGTTATTGCTTATTTCATAATAGCCTGTCACAGTAGAGTAGTAAGAACCTCTCCACGGAACATCTCCAACTGTCACAGAATTTGCTGTGGCGTAGAACAAATACCCTTTAGCGTAATAGTAAGATGGAACATCAACAGTATCTATTACTGATACGAAATTGGCATGAAGGTTATCTTCTTTTGAAAATGAAACATAAACTTGATTGCTCTTCAAGCTATTTGCCGGCACTCTCCTTCCGCCTTTTACTACAATTGTACCATCATTTACAGTTACTTTTCTCCCATCAGAAAGGGTCAAAGTCATGGAATAGGGGTCAAAACTAGCCATCCCCTGATAAGCCATTGTAAAGGGTGAAACTATATTTGCAAAGGTTATATATTCTTTGCCAAAGTGATTCTCTGTAGTTATGTAAATTGTCCTGCCAGTGTAATTTTTAAGACTTGACTCATCAATTTTCAAGCCATTTAGATAAAACTCTGCCTTCTCAAAAGGATATGAAACATAATCAGACACTTTCTGCCACGTACCTTGGTAATACTTTTCTACATTGCTCAAATTAATAACTTTACTAAGAGGCATTACACTACCCAAAGTCCCTCTGAACACACCAGTAACATTGTAATAGCCGTTGTCTACCAAAACTTTTATAGGGGTATCGCTATAAGGGTCATCAAAAATGAGATTTACATAATCCCCTATCTTCAAAGAAGATAAAGAGGCAGAAACTCCTCCCTTTACCAAAGGAATATTTGGAGATATGTAGTAGGTATCTCCGCTATCCAGCGTTATATCAATTCCACCTTTTGTTAAATCTCCCTGTGGATTTTGAATAGAAATTATACTACCTGTGACCTGCCTGGAACCTGCCTCTATCTTATCAGAAGCGTATTCTTCATAATTGACATCTATCCTGTAAGCAGTGCCTCCCTCAAGATAGGCAAGGATAGTCTGCCCTACTCTCAAGTCTTTAGTAGAAGCTGGATAATCGTTTATATACACTTCAGTATAAGAGGTGTAGGAAAAAGTATTGCTGTAATTATAGCCTCCCTTCAAAGCTATTGTAGAAGGCGTTATATTAACTATCTCGCCATACACCACCGTCTCATTCTGAGGCAGTTTCTCTGCAAATATCACTTTGCCATCTTTTATATAAAATCTGACTTTATCCCCCACTGTAAAGGCCTGCGAATATACTGGCTTTCCATTAGAAATGGTTAAAAAATCCAAAAGATGCCCCCCACCGTTTGAAGAAGGTCTTACTTTAGTAACTACAAAATTTTCCTGACCCATTTGATTTGAAATTACAAAGGTATTCTTCATAGCTCCTTCGCCAACCAAATTTTCCTGCAAAATATTCTTTATGGTGCCAGTCAAAACGGAGTATCCCATCAGGGAGTAGGAATAATTAAAGACTCTATTGAGGACTGAAGCCATCTGCTCTCTTGTAATATTTGTCTTGGGTCTAAATTTTCCATCGCTGTACCCTGACATTATACCCCTTTTTACAACAGCACCTACATAGGGAAGGTAGGAAGAATTAATATCTTTTACGTCCCGAAAGGTGTAAACCTGCTGCAAATCAGTGCCGGATAAAGGCTGAAAGCCCAGACCTTTTGCAAGCCAGTAAGCAACTTCTTCTCTTGTAGCATTTAAAGTAAAGTCAGTATTAAGTTCATCCTTTGTAAGCAAATTGGCCTTTAAGGCTGCATCAATTACTCCCTTTGCCCAATCGTCCACTTTAAATTTGGGGGGAAGAGTGGCAGGCATACTTCCTGCCACTCCTGTAGAGGAGGATGTGTTAGTAAGCCTTACTATATATGCTAAAGCCTCTTCTTTTTTCAAGTAGCTCTTGGGGTAAAATTTCTGATCTCCTCCGCCTCTTATAACGGAAAGAGCTGCCATTTTCATTATGTCGTACTTGGCGAAGCTATTTTGTATATCTTTAAATATCATGTTGTGATATATACTTGGAGCATACTCTACCCCGTAGAAAGTTGTTTGAGCATAACTAACAGAATTTAACTGAAGTAAAAAAATCAAAGCGAGTAAAAAGGCTAAAAGTCTTTTCCCCTTCATCTTTTTCACTCCTTAATACGTTACAGCAATCTGACCGGGTGAAGAAATTTTCCCTGATACAGTATTTTTATTGCGATCTACGTTGTACATAATTACCATAGGATTAGGGCCAACATACGGTAAATAATAGGTAATGTAAGAAATCTTCGCGCGGTTTATATCTTTCTTACCCAATCTATTATTTTCTACACCTATTAACACGTAAATGTTATTTTTGAAATTGGTGTAATTTACCGCCTTGCCATCAGTTATTTTTTCATACTTTATGTCGTATATATCTGACAGAATTGTTACATTTTTAGACAAGTTTTTCACCATATCCTCATACTCTTTCCCTGTGATCCTAGTTATTGTTATCCTGTCATAATCTCCAGTAAAATAGAGGTCAGTTAAGTAAAATTCCATCTCAAATTTCTGAGTGTAAATCTTAACCTTTTTTGCTGTATTCTTATATTTAGACGGCACATTTATTACCCATTTGTTTATATTTTTGTAAATATCATCTTTAAAGTTTAGAATGTACTCGCTCTCAGAGGTATCGCCCAGTGTCACAATTAATGCTCCATTCGATGTAGAAATGCTCGTCTTATTCTCCTTTGCCCCTTCAACGTAAGTGTCGTACTTGCTATTTGAAGACCTGTCAGTTGTACTTGAAGCTGTCACGAAATTGCTAGGTCCTAATTCATTGACAGCCCGCAGCGCAAACGTGTATTTTGTATTTGGGCTCAAATTTGTTACATAGTATTCCAGTTTGTCAGTAGAAGCTATAAATTTATAGGTACTGTCCGAAACCAGGTATATCTCGTAATACTTAGCTCCTTTTGTCTCTGACCAGCGAAGTCTTAAAGTATGGTCATTTCCTGGTATACTCTCCACCCAGAAGCCTACAGGTTCATCAGGGACAGTCTGTACATAGGTAAATCCCTGCGGAAAAACTGCATCGGCATAGTCAGGGTTTCTGACAATGACATCTACTTTCCCTTCTGGATGAGAAGGAGTAGTAGCAATAATCGTGTTATAGCTTTTTACAACTACATTCAAAGCTTCTTTTTCTCCAAAAAATACTCTCGCTCCCTGCCTAAAATCATCGCCTGTAATTGTCACTGTCTCTCCGCCTTTGGTAGAGCCCGTGTTTGGAGTAATAGATGTGATCTTGGGCTTAGTCTCTGTTGCAATATATGTAAATCCGTTTTTCAAAGTAAAGCTTCCTCCATCCTCTTCGTTAAAGACTGTTACATCAACTGACCTATTTATATCTTTCTGAGGGTCTCCAGGCGGTGTAAGTATCACAATTGTGTCTGGAGAAACAGAGATTACTTTCGCCTCATAGGCATCAAAGTACACTTTGACTTTATCTCTAAAGTCTTTTCCCTTTATCACCACATACGTCCCGCCATTTATACTGCCTCTGTCTGGTGTAATAGAATATATCTGAGGATGTGTGCTGGGAGACACATATTCTACCTTAAAAGTAGCCGTGCCACCGTCAGGATTGACAACTTTTAACTCTTTCGTTCCTACTTTATCCACTGGTGGAGCGATAAATTTTATCATTGTGCTGTCGACAACCTGCACGTCTTTTACCTCCACCCCATCTATGTAGACAGAGGAGCCAGGAAGTATCAATTTGTCCTTATCATAAACGGGTACTGAAAAATCGTTTCCTACTATTATTCCGTAGGTTCCACCGGTTTTGTCAAATTTAGGAGGAATTACCTGCTTAATCTGCGGCTTTGATTGAATGTAAGTATATCCTCCCTCAAGGTATCCTAACCCTCCGTCGTAATTTACCACAGTAACTCTCACTTTCCCAGGTGCATTGGGAGGAGTTATGACTTTAAGAGTTCCATAGTCTATATATACGACTTTTTGTGCTTTTACATTCCCAAAATACACATCAGGGCCTATCGGGTTGCCATTTTCATCTTTTAAAATGTTCCCTTGTTCATCTTTAGAAATTCTGAAATCCTGTCCGTATATTGTGACCTCCTGACCTCCATAGGTAGAGCCTTTGTCAGGCTCGACCTTTGTAATTACAGGCTGGCTGTTTGGAATTACATAAGTAAATCCCGTTTCTCCCTCGTGGATTCCATAAGTGTAATTCCCACCGTCATAATTTACAACTGTGACATACGTCTTGCCAGGCTTGCCCGGAGGTGTAATTGCTGTTATCGACTTGCCGTCAGGGCTTACCACCACATTTGTGGCTTTATTTCCTCCTATGAAAACTTCTGCCCCTCTTCTAAAGTCCTGCCCTTCAATCAAAATAGCTGTACCGCCATTTACCGTACCAAAATTAGGGGTAACAGAGGTTATTACGGGATTGCTCTCTGGTACTAAAAAGTGGAATTTTTCAGGAGCCACTGCCGTAGCGGTGTCTGGGTTTACTACTTTTATTTCATAAAGGCCGGTGTACTTCATATCAGGAATAATGCCTATTATAGTGTTTTCATCCAGCACATACACATTTTCAAGGACAGTATTGCCTATATACGCTTTTGCTCCTTCACTGTCCCCTACTTTTTTAGAAAAGTCACTTCCAAAGATGTAAATCAATGTGCCTTTTCCACCATAATTTGGAACTACCTTTGTTATCTGAGGCTTTGTCTCAATAAGCACGTACTCAAATCCATCTACAAGCAAAGCCACTCCTCCATCAGAAGGATTCACAACCTGAACTATTTTTTTGCCCAGAGTGCCCGGAGGTGTGGTAGCTTCTATCTCAGTGTTTCCGCTTGAAACCTTTTTAACGCTCGCCTGCACTCCGTCTATGGTCACAATGCTTCCTTTTTCAAAATTGCTGCCTGTAATCTTAATGAGGGTTCCCCCTTTTGTAGGCCCTTTATTAGGGTCTACAGAAATAATGCTGGGTTTTTTCTGAGTATCTTTTATCTCAAAGGCGTTTGGCAAAGTAACGCTTCCACCTATTGTCCCGTTTATTCCATCGTAGTTTTTAATTGTGACATCGTACCAACCTACAGGATATGGAGTAGATGTCTCCGGTATTAAAGCCTTTATCTTTGTACCTATGTTAAACTTTTTCCCATCTATCAAATTCCCATCCTTATCTTCAACACTTATCACTTTAAGCTGTATATTGCCTATTCTGACATCTGGGTATTCAGGAGAATAAACTCCATCTACCACTGTTTGCCCTACAAAAAAGTCTGACCCGTAGATGGTAATGAGATTACCCCCATATTTCGACCCAAAATTTGTAAATATACTGCTTATAGAAGGAGCAGTGTAGTAATAATAGCCATTTTTGTACACATAAAAGCCTCTCTGTGAATCAGCATCTTTATTTACTACTTTTACATCCACATAACCTAAGTCAGTAGAAGGAGGTGAGATGACTGTCAATACTGATTTATTATCTCCTCCTGTTGTAAGGTCTTTCACAGTTGCCAGTTTATCTCCAAAATATACTTTTACTCCAGGCCTTATGTCAAAGCCCTGTATAATTACCGTATCTCCTCCCGCACGGCTTCCCGTATTTGGAGAAACAGACAGAATTACAGGATTTGACGGCAAAGGCTTATAAGTAAATTTGGAAGGAGGAGAGCTCTGTTCAGAATACTGCATGACTACATTCCCGTTTGTATCCTTGACTGTCGTTTCAACTGTGACGACTACATCTACAGGCATATTTTGTCCAGGAGGATTCAAGGTCACACTGGGAGATAATACATTTAAAGTCTGCTGTCCTGTCTCAGGTTTATACACATTTTCAATTTGCGCCTTATTTCCTCCAAATGTCACATAAAGCTTTCTTTCTCTGGTACCCGTGACATAATTTCCAGTAACAGGATCTTTGTAGGTGTAATTTGTATTAACATAAGTTATCTCTGTCTTATCTTCGTTATAGGTATAGGTAGAAGGGTCATCATTTTTTTGAAAATTAAATCCCCAAAGAGTAACTGGCGTATTTCCGCTTTCATACCCCTCTGTTGGGTTCATATCTATTACTACCATCGTATCTTCAACAGCCAAATAGAAAAAGGCATTTTGCTTAGTAACAGTATAGCCCGTAACAGGGTCTACAACCGTCACATCGACTGGACCTGACTTCGAATAAGGAGGTGTCACGACTTGTATAGCCCTTTGATTTTCTGTAAGGCCAGGTAGTGTAATACTCTGAACACTTTTTGCAGCTACACCGCCAAATTTCACGATTAAATCCTCTCTCAAATTCTGCCCAACAATGACAACCTTTGTCCCGCCAGAGACAGAACCTGCATTAGGAGTAATATTATCTATTGTGAATATGGCAGGTGTAGGTATTATTTTCAATGCTCCTACTAAAGTAGCAGTAGAACCGTTTGATGCGACTATGTCTATATTCTGATACTCCAAAGTGGTATCTTTGGGAGCAGGAACTTTGACTGTCATCTCTGTATCGCTTTTTATATTGATATCAGATGAATTAACGAGGTTATTCCCTATATACACTTTAAAATCGCTTCCTAAAGAATTAAAACCCCTACCATATATTGTAATTTCATCCCCTACAATTGCTACATATTTAGAAAGCCCTGTTATGTCATGATTTACAGCATAAATTTGAGTTTGTTTGGTATCAGACCCTCTGTATATGTTTGTAACAGTCACCGTATATGTAGAAGTAGGGTCTATAAAAATATTTTGAGGAATAGTAGTTACGAGTACAGAACCACTTTGAGAAACTACTGAGGCAGTTTCGCCGTTTATCTGAACAAGCCCTACATCGTTAAAATAACTCCCTTCCATCCTTATGTAAGATTTACTGGTTCTACCCACTATGTTCCCGTTTGAATCTTTCACTAGAGTAATAAAATTGTCAAGCGCAACCTTAGAAATGGAAGGATTATTTACATAAGTAAAACCGTTGAATATAGCAGCACTCTGCCCATCACTTCTGTGAACTATAATCGTGTAAGGAATATTTGCAGAAAGTCCAATAGAGGTAGCAGGAGGAACTTTAGCGTAAATTGTATTTTCATTCACACTCAAAATAGTGAGCTTTTTCGATGTGTCAGGAGAATCTATGTAGACATAATCGACAGAAGCAGTGACATTGCCACTGGCATCGTACGTTACAAATCCGCTTCCCGTAATTTTTATGTCGGTATACTTATCCACTGGGCCTTTAGCAGGTGAAGCCATTGTCCCGTCAAGTCTTAAGGAATAAATTGCAGTTATATTAGGGGGATAAGCACCATAAGCTTTCGACATATTTCCCGGGAAAAGAGAAAAAAGCATTAAAATAGCTACAACCATCGCTAAAATTCTTCTCATGACCCTTCTGCTCCCTTCAATTCTCAAGATAGCTCACTTTATTTTATCGGTATTAAAAGACCTAAACTTTAGCTCAAGATAAAAAAATAGCTGCTCTAGAGCAGCCTACATTGGGTTGGGGGTGCAGAATATTAAATTTTATGGGGAAAAGGGGAATCATTCTTACAGTTTAGATTATATTACACTATTTTGACATTTTAAATAGGACTTATGTCTCATTTTTTACATAAATCGACTTATTTTTCATTAGATATCACATATCCCACCATTTTCTCACCGTCTAAATAAGCATCAAACCTGCCTTCAAAAATTTTTACCCCTGTGTCGATATAGCTGCCTTTTTTGAACCACTGTTCATTGAAGATGTTATTTTCATATCCATCAAAAACAGGCATGTACAAAATGTTGTCGGCATCCAAATCCGCAAAAAAGTGCGTTCCATAGGAAAGTTCAGGCATAAAATCCCCGTTTTTTATCCCAAGCTCAACAATCATAGCCGCATTTGATATTTCATTGTAAATCACAGGAACACCGAGATACGGGTTGGAAGAACCCCATCTGCCAGGCCCTACTAATATATACCTGTCCCCTAAGCTTTTATTTATGCGCCCTATTATGCGCGCAATCTCATGTTTATCTTTGTAATTACTGTAAACTTCATGGTCTACATATACAATATACTTTATATTTTTCAAAACCCCATTTGTTAGCATTCTATCTCCTTTTAATAAAACACATCTTTTGTCAATGTCCTTAGGTATGTGAACTTTTCTGAAAGTTTCATAAGAACTCAAAGGCCGTGCCTGCACAAGATAGAACTCTCCAGTCTCAAGGTCATAAGTAAATTCTATATCTACAGGTACTTTCATCTCACTTTCCAAACACTTAAATAGAGCCGAAACCATGTTAAAGAAAGCTTTGTGCCTTCTCGGAAAATTTTCAAAGGTAAAAATGTACTTTTCTAACCCGCTTTTAGAACTTAACATATTAAGGTTAAGAATTGCATTATCTTTTCTCGAGTAGACTTGAGCTATATCGCTTATTCTCGGATGATAGCTTAAAAACTGAGGAACGTCATTTATATCGTAAGTCTCAAGCTCTCCTGTCATCAAATTCAGCACATCAAAGGCTTCCTGTGAATTTTTGGCGATTTCTTGAGGGTTATTGCCTTCGGGCCTTAAGCGAAGATTTGTAAGGGAAAATATTCTTGCATACCCTCTCCCTGTACACTTTGTACCCAAGCCAAATACCAGTCTCACCACTCCGTCTTCTATCTTAATCCTATCTGTCCACCTTCTATAATTTCTGGAAAATCCCACTCCTGACACGTCAGGATAGAAGTATATTCCCTTTTGACTGCCAATCAGCCTCTGCACTATAACTCCCATAAGCTCTCTCTGTCCTGATGCGTGTTTCTTCCTGTAAGTTACAGCATCAGGTCCGTACACGCTTAAATACACTTCTTTAATGGCTTTTTCCAGCTGTTTTAGCCTTTCCCTCTCTGTTCCCCTGTTGGATATAAAAGTTGTGTAGTATTTACCAGCAAAAGAATATTTTATATTGTCCTCCAGCAAGGAAGAAGACCTGACCGCCAGAGGATAATCCATCACCTGTAAAATTTCTTTTAACATTTTTTTGTACTCCGGAGGAAACTCCGCTTCTTTAAACCTTATTTCAGCCTCTTCATAAGGGGTATTTTCATCTATGTCTTCAAGGCGGTTATACTCTAAAAACATTTCGTAGTAATCGGTGGCTATAAAAAAGCTTTCAGGAATTTTTACAGTTCCTTTGAAGTCTTTATAATATTTTTCTAAAACTTCCTCGGCAAAAGAAAGCCCGGAAGCTTTGCCCCCAATAGATCCGTTCCCAAAAATTTTATATTTTTTACCTGAGAAAATTTCTAACATTTTCTCCACCGCCTAACACATTTTAATTTTAAAAAAATTATATCATGAGATTTTTCAATAAACAACAAAAACCTGGTCATCTAAACTGTGCAAAACTGCACTAGTTTAGAAGGCTGGGCTATTTGTAGTCCGCCCTTTCAGAGAGTGCCTATTCCCAGCAGGCGGTATTTAAGCACTCCCATAGCCCCTGCCCCAAGAAGCAGGAACTCGCGCCCTTACGGGTCTCCCCACTTACCCTGAATTAATAATTCCTTCAGGACAGAGAAGTCTCTTGGTACCTTCTCAGGAGAGAGTGGAATCACCACCGCTGCCTTGAGAACTCGCCAGAAATCATGGGTACTAAAACTTGTTCCACCCAGAGGCTTTAGTACCCTTCCTGGCTCACTCTCAAGGCTTTGTAGAAATTCTATTGCTTTCTTTATCTCTTTTAAGTGTTTCTTCTTTAACTTTTTGTTTCTGACTGTTTTCTTTACATGCTCTTTTAATTCTTCTAATTCTTCTACAGTTAATGCGTTGAGAAACTTCATATAATTATCTGGTATCTTTTCTTCTTTACCTAATCCTCTTCTTGCTATTACATAAGCCGCTGCTGTATCTTTTGTTATCATATACTGCGGTGCATATTTCAACATGCCTATTATTGACGTGTAAGAAGGGTCTACTTCTATTACTTCTATCCCTTCTCTTTTTGCTAGTGTTTTTATTTTTGAAAGAAGTGATTTATAGCTAAAGCTATGTCTTATTCTCCTTGATTTTCTCCCTGAAAAGTCTCCTTTTTTACCTTTATCTTTTATGTCCAGTTTTTCAATTACTATTGCTTTTCCTTTTTCTTTTGCTATTTTTATTATCTCATGAGCGTACTGCCATCTGTAATATTCTCTTTTTTCTTTACTGCCGCTTGCAAGCTCTGGCATTGGTATACTGCCGTAACTTGTTAGATTACCTTCTTCGTCTACTTCTGCCCATGATATGTTGTCTGGATATGCATTTATGTCTATTCCTATGACTCCTTTTTCTTTTGTTATTTTTATTTCCGGATATTCTTCTTCAACAGCGAAATAGGCGTATATACTACCATTTTTGAGTTTTAATTCTACAGAGTAGGGTATGTCTGATTTGGTAATTTCTTGTAGAAGTTCTTCTCTTCTCTTATTCTTTTTGTAGCCTGCTTCTATTTTGGCATATACGTATTTTCTTTCTCCTACATTTATCCTTAAAAAAGTGCCATTTTCTTTTATTTCTATTCTTGTGTTGAGATTTCCTTTTTTGCTTTTATCTCCTCTTGAGTAGAGATTCCCTTTTCTTTTCTCCTGCCACCTAATTTTTAATCTCTCATATGCTTTTCCATTTATATGGTGTTTTTGGAGTTTTTTAAATAAGTCTCTTCCTCCAAAAATGACTTTCTTTGGGTTATTACCTAGTTCTCTAGCAGATTCTAGTGTGCTTCTTGCTTTCATTATTGCATCATCTACATATCTTGAGTTTAAGTCAAACATCCCCTGAAGGTCTCTTTTTAATGTTTTTCTGTCATAACCTTCTAGAAGCCTTTTGTATGCAAATCTCATGCAGGAGGACCATCTTCTCATTAAGTCCAATGCTCTTTGTTTGTCTTCTTGGTTTAGAAAAATGAGTTTAGCTTGTATGACTATCATGTTTTTCCCCACCTCTCTTACCATAAATCCTTGCTACAAAAGATGTCACTATTGCTATCAAGTCCTCTGCCAGTTCTTTATTTTATTTACTCCGCTTGCTATTTCATGTATGACTTCATACTGCCATCCTTGAGAATTAGCATATTCTTCAAGCCTTCTAATTTGATTCTTAAGATATTCTTCTTGTTTCTTTGTGGACACTCTTACATACAAAACTACTTTAGGTTTTGGCCTTTCTTCTATCATACCTAGTAACTTCTCTATGTCTTCTTTTCTATATCTTCTTATACCTTTGGGAGTTCTAAGAGGAGTAATTAATCCTTATTTTTCCCAGTTTATAAGTGTCATTCGACTAATCGAGTATATTTCTCTTACTTTTTGCATACTTAATAATATCTACCATCACCTAGTCAAAATTATACCTTTTTGCATGACTATTTCCAACTGTTGAAACTTCCCACATTTGTTATGGAAGGTCAGACTGTTGACAAAGTCCCTCTCATTTAAGTGGCATTTTGTGTTAATACTCCAGAGTTACAAAGCGACAAAACTAAGGCTCGCTTTTCGGGCTTAGGCTAAGTCCCGGCCAATTCGCCTTTCAGGCTCAACGTGGCCGCTCGCTTTGCTCGCCCCGCCTTCGCTCTCAAGCTCGCCAAGTTTAGTTATCGCTTTGACAACAAGTCGCATTTACACACAAAATGCCACTTTTTAAACTCTGTCAACAGACTAAATAAACCTCCCACATTTATTGTGGGAGGTCAGACATTTACGCTTTATTCAAAGCTTCAACGGGATCCACATACTCTAATCCTTGCGCTTCTGCCACAGGTTTGTATGTCACCATGCCTTTGTAGACATTGAGCCCTTTTAGAAGTGCTCTATTTTCAAGCAACGCCCTCTTGTAGCCCTTGTTAGCAATTTCTAATGCGTAAGGAAGTGTGACATTCGTGAGAGCAAAGGTTGAAGTCCTTGGTACAGCTCCTGGTATATTAGGAACTGAGTAGTGAACAACTCCGTGCTTGATGAAATATGGATCTGTGTGGGAAGTAGTTCTGTCACATGTTTCTACGCATCCACCCTGGTCTATTGCTACATCCACAATTACAGCGCCCTTCTTCATTGTCTTGACCATTTCTTCAGTTACAAGCTTAGGCGCTCGAGCCCCTGGTATAAGAACAGCACCTATCAATAAGTCTGCCTTCTTTACGCTTTCTGCAATATTAAAGCTATTTGACATTAGAGTTGTCACTCTTCCTCCAAATATGTCGTCAAGGTAGGCAAGCCTTGCAGGATTTACATCCAGTATAGTAACTCTTGCTCCCATGCCAACTGCTACCTTTGCCGCATTGGTGCCCACTGTTCCGCCGCCTATTATGACTACTTCTGCTGGCTCTACTCCAGGAACCCCGCCCATCACAATACCTCTGCCTTGATTTATGCTAGTCAAAAGGTAAGCTCCTATGGTGACAGCCATTCTACCAGCAACTTCGCTCATGGGTGTTAACAAAGGCAAAGAACCGTTGTCAAGCTGTACCGTCTCATAGGCGATTCCTACTACTTTCTGTCTTAATAAAGCTTCTGTCTGCTGTTTATCGGGTGCTAAATGTAGATAAGTAAATAAAACTTGTCCCTCTTTTAAGTAGTCGTATTCGCTTGGCTGTGGCTCTTTTACCTTCATTATCATGTCAGCTATGTCGTACACTTCTTTGGCAGTTGGAAGTATTTTTGCCCCTGCCTTTTCATATTCCTCATTTGTGATACCGCTACCTAATCCTGCGTCCTTTTCAATGTACACTTCATGTCCATTCTTGACAAAAGCCTCTACTCCTGCAGGCGTTATGGCTACACGGGACTCTGCAGTTTTTATTTCTTTGGGAACACCAATTCTCATAAATACTCTCCCCTTTATCAATTTTTTATCAAAAGCTTTTCAGTATATAAATTCTACACATGCTGCCAAAAATCCTTCTACAAAAAATAGAAATAGTAAAAATTTTTAATAAGGTCTTATTTAGTATCCCCCTTTTTTGAAAAATATATCCAACCTCTTCTGTTTAAATATCTCATGAATAAAGATAGCCTTTCATATAAAGGTTCAACTCTTTCTCCAAACCGTTCCTTCAACTGCTGCCCTATTTCATAGACATTTTTCTCCCCGTCTATAAGCTCCCACACTGCTGTTCCAATGTCATCCAGTTCTAACGTGGTCACTCTAGGCTTCTTCACAAAAAGCCTGACCATTTTTTCTATTAATTTGTCGTGATAAAACAAAAACATTACCTTATCTCCTCTTTTTTCCCAATTGACTTTTTCGCTTTTTTTAGGAACATAAAGCAAAAAATTGTCTTTCATTTTCTACCCCCTTAAACTGAGCACTCCCTTCAGAGGGAGTGCTCAGCTTTATTTTTTATCGTTTTTGACAGTGTAGTAGTAGAGGAAAAGTCCTACTAAGAGGAACATCAAGAGAGAAAACCATGGCGCAAAGGAAGAGGTGTTTGTAGCCCAGTTGGATGCAAAGTCTATACTTATCTTTGCCCCTGCAAATATAGCTATTACAAGTCCCATAAGCGCATCTCCTGCCACAAGTCCCGACGCTACAAGTATACCCTTTTCGACTTTCTCTTTTCTCAACTGCTCGTCCTTTCTGTACTGCTGGTCTACAATCCACCTTATAATCCCACCAACAGCAATAGCAGCACTTAACTCGAAAGGCAGGTAAAGCCCTATAGCAAATGGAAGAACCGGAACGTGCATCATTTCAGCCATTATGCCCATGAATATTCCAGCAATTATGAAAGTCCATGGGAGGTCTCCTGTCATAATGCCCTTTACTACCATTGACATTATAGTAGCTTGAGGAGCTGGGATATCTTTTGTGCCAAAACCGTAAGCATTATTTAGAAGTATCAAAACTAGCCCTGCAAAAATAGAAGCTACTGCTATTCCTACATATGTGAATATCTCGATATATTTAGGCGTTCCACCTATGATGAAAGTAGTCTTTAAAGACTGAGCATTAGCTCCTGCTATAGCAGCTGCTACGCACACAATACCGCCAATTGTGATGGCAATTATCATACCCTCATTTCCTACTACGCCAGCAAGTTTTAAAACAGAAGTCACTATTAGCAAAGTAGCAATAGTCATACCAGAAATTGGGTTGTTAGATACGCCTACAAGTCCTGTAATCCTGGCAGACACTACAGCAAAGAAAAACGCAAACAATACTGCCATTAAACTACCCAGTGCAGTCACTCCAAGGGAGGGCATAAGCCAGGCTACAAAGAATACAAATGCTGCTCCAAATATAACCCACGTGAGGGAAACATCCACATCTGTCCTTTTTAATTCTTTGCCTTTCATTCCAAGCCCTACTATTGATTCTCTGAAAGCCTTTATGATGGTAGGAAGGGCTTTTATAAGGCTTATAAATCCTCCTGCCAACACGCCACCAGCGCCTATGTATCTTATGTATTTACTCCATATAGCCCCAGCGGACATGTCTCTTATAAGGTCAGTAGCAGGATAAACAGGTGTAGTAAGCCCTGCACCAAAGAACTTTATAAGGGGAATTAGTCCTAGCCATGCCAAAACGCTACCTGCCAACATGTACATAGCTACATCCAATCCCACAATAAATCCAACACCCATTAATGATGCCAAAACATTTACCCCTACTTCTGTGCTCTCAAACCTCTTAATAACCCATGAAGGGTTTTCAGACCACATGCCAAAGCCGCCAGATAAAAGCTTATAAATTCCTCCAACAATCATTCCCGAGAGCACTGTCATGAATCCTGTTCCGCCCTGGTTGCTTGTAACTAACACTTCCGCGGCTGCCATTCCTTCTGGATAAATGAGCTTCCCGTGCTCTTCCACAGTCAAATACCTTCTTAAAGGTATCACAAAGAGCGCTCCCAAAAGTCCACCTATGAGGATTACAAATACAATTCGAGTTAATGTGAACTCATCCTTTAGCCCCCACAGCACGATTGCCGGAAGAGTAAATATAATACCTCCTGCCAAGCTCTCTCCTGTAGCAGCTATAGCCATGACCAAGTTTGACTCTAAGATACTGTCTCTTTTAAAAACTCCCTTTAGCAAAGCAGTTGCCAAAACTGCCGCAGGAATAGCTGCACTTATAGTCATTCCCGCCTTTAACCCAAGGTAAGCATTAGCTGCCGCAAAAAGAATGGCAAATAAGCTTCCTACTATAACTGCTACTGCTGTGAGCTCTGGAAGTACTTTATCAGCTGGAATAAATGGGATGTACTCACTTCCGTGAACTCCGCCGTAGGCTTCGTGAGAAAGCTTCCTCTTGTCAGATTCTTTAACCTTTGCCATACTTTCCCTCCTTCTGTACTTGATTAAACGTTTTTTTGAGAAGAAAGTCTCTTAATTTGCCACAATAATTATTATTCTTCAAAAGCTAAAAAAATCCTTCTAATACTTCTAAAAAATTTTTAATCTATTTTCTGTATATTTTTGCACCCAGAGCTCTTAACTTCTCTTCCATCTTCACATATCCTCTGTCTACATGGTAGATATCGTTAATCTCTGTTCTCCCCTCTGCTATAAGCCCTGCCAGCACCAAAGCTGCTCCTGCCCTCAAATCAGTAGCTTTCACTTCGGCTCCTGTCAAATGGTCTACACCTGTAATCATTGCACTTCTGCCCTCAATTTTTATATTTGCGCCCATTCTCTTTAATTCGCTCACATGCATAAATCTGTTTTCAAAAACTGTCTCTATTATGACGCTGGTACCCTTTGCCACGGTCATCATGGCCATCATCTGCGCTTGCATGTCCGTTGGAAATCCCGGATATGGAAGGGTCTTTATGTCAACAGCCTTGTAATTTTTTACCCCTTTTACCCTGAGGCCTCCCTTTTCTTCCGTTATCTTAACTCCGCATTCTGTCAATTTTGCAATTACAGACCTCACATGGTCCACTATCACATTTTCAATGAGCACATTCCCGCCTGTCATGGCCGCTGCCACCATAAAAGTTCCTGCTTCAATTCTATCAGGTATGACAGTGTGTTCTGCTCCTTTCAATTCCTTTACTCCTTCAATTCGTATAGTGTCAGTACCTGCTCCTTTGATATTGGCCCCCATCTTGTTCAAAAAATTCGCCAAATCCACAATCTCAGGCTCCTCAGCAGCATTTTCAATTACAGTAACACCGTCGGCAAAAACTGCAGCCATCATTATATTCTCAGTTGCTCCTACACTGGGAAAATCAAGGTATATCTTTTTGCCTGTCAATTTTTTAGCTCTTGCCTCAACATATCCGTGTCCGATAGTTATATCAGCTCCCAGACTTTGAAACCCCTTTAAATGTAGGTCTATAGGTCGAGCCCCTATTGCACAACCTCCAGGCATGGAAATTTTGGCATGTCCCAGCTTTGCCAGTATGGGTCCCATCACCAAAAAGGATGCCCTCATCTTTTTAACAAGTTCATAAGGCGCTTCTACGTCCTTTATATCTACCTTTATCTTCAATTTCCCATTGTCCAACTCACACAGGGCTCCAAAATTCTTTATGAGTTCTATCATTACATTGACGTCTTCCAGAGAGGGTATATCTTCTAATATCACTTCATCAGATGAAAGCAGTGAAGCAGCAATTATAGGCAAAACCGAATTCTTCGCACCGCTTATCTTAACCGTTCCTTTAAGGGGCGGGCTTTTTTCAACAACAAATTTCGTCTTCATCACCCTCTTTTAATATTCTGTAGCTATCAAAGGACTAGCAATCCATATATAAGTTCTATCGTCATAAGAATTGTACCTTAAAGCTACCTGTAAATTTATTTTTTCATCTCCCACTTCAATGTATTCCCCAAAACTTCTTGTATACCCCGAGATGCTGACTACTTGAACATCTTCCAGCCCTTCGACTTTCTTTGCTCTTAATTCTTTAAAGACTTCTTTGACTATACTACTCGCTTCTTCTAATTTCAACTTTCCTTCAAAACTTCCAACAATTGAAGTAGCTACGACAGGCTTTACTTTCACCTTTCTAAAAGCATTCTCCACTGTTTTTCTTTCTTCCAATATATTCTGATTGCCTTTTATCAAATAATTGTCAATAAGAAGATATGTCTCCTTTTTATCCCCATTTTTTATAGACTGAACAACCAGTGTCACACTTCTCTTATCATCCAGATACTCCAATGAAACCTGCCTTAAATTTCCCTCGTCCATCCTAGACAATTTAGCACCTTTTAGTGCCTTCATTTCCTCTGCTACATCTTTCGCATATTTTTCTAAATCCTCCAAAGCACAGAAACATTCTCCTATTTTACCCCAACCGTTTATATTTGAGTACTCATACCTGGCATGAGTTTTTTTAAAGACATCATAAAGCCTATCTGCGTCACTCTTGTTATGGAAAAAAATCTCTCCTTTAAACCCTACAAAGAAGCTCGCAAACAAAATTAACCCTGCAAGGGTTTTCTTCATACACCTTACCTCCTATTTAAAATGGGCGGTAAAAACTTCGCGAATCCACAAGGGGGAGAATGGACTCGCTCATTTTCACCGCCCTTCTATTTTTAATTATTGACAGCCTTAAAAAGTTTTATTCATTTTTCTATAAAAATTTTATCATTGCCATTTGAGGAAAAATGGACAGGTATTAGAAATATTTAGATAAAAAGAGAAAAAGTCAGATAAAGTCAGAAAAAGTCCTGTTTTTGGTCAAAAAAGGTCAAAAATCATATTTGTTTTAAATTTTATATTGAATATAATTAAAAGTGGAAGGGAAAACCTCTGAAAAGGAGGTGTAGCATATGTTCTGGTTAATGGTACTTATCGTAGGACTCATATCTAGTCTTGTATTCCATCCATTGTTTAATACAAAAGCTGGAGAAGGGTATTGGGACAAATTGAACAAAATATGGGGAACATACTGGGCAGCACTAATCGCTCACCTAGTCGGCGCATGGTTAGGAGGAGCATATCTCGGCAAATGGGGATGGATGCTCTATGATTACAACGTAATAAGCGGCTTCATCGGAGCAATAGTTATTGGATATATCTGGTACTTAATCGCAAAAAGCCAAACGAAGCAAGAAGCAAGCAAATAACAATTTAAGGAGGGGGCTTTATCCCCCTCCTTCGTATTCTTCCGGCTTTTCTTTTGATAGCCCAAAAAAGTATTTTATCGCTCCAACTATTCTCACCGATGCTTTCCCATCGCCATAGGGATTTACCGCATTGGCCATTTTTTTATACTCATTTTCGTCCTCTATGAGAAGCTTTGCCTCTTTAAAAATCCTTTCATAATCCGTCCCAACCAACTTCACAGTTCCTGCCTCTTTTGCCTCAGGCCTTTCTGTCACATCCCTCAAAACCAGAACTGGTTTGCCCAGTGATGGCACTTCCTCCTGAAGCCCTCCTGAATCTGTCATAACCATATAGCATCTGGCTAAAAGGTTATGCATCTCATCCGTCTCAAGAGGGTCTAAAAGAAGCACATTGTCAAACCCTCCTAAAATTTTATGGGCCGTATTTTTCACCACTGGATTCATATGAACAGGGTATATAAAGTACACTTCTTCTTTGTAGCTTTTTGCTATATCTTTAATAGCGTTGCATATGTTCTCTAGAGGTGCTCCCCAGTTCTCCCTCCTATGGGCTGTGACTACTATGACCTTTTTGTTTTTATAATCAATCCTATTTAATCTTTCCTCCCTGAAAGTGTAATCTTTCTTTACTGTATAGGACATAGCGTCAATTACTGTATTTCCTGTAACAAAAATGCTTTCTTCCTCTACTCCTTCATTTAAAAGATTTAATTTAGCCCTTTTTGTAGGAGCAAAATGCAGGTCTGCCAGCACCCCTGTCAATTTTCTGTTTATCTCCTCAGGATAAGGGAACCATTTGTTAAAAGACCTCAAACCTGCTTCCACGTGCCCCACTTTTATTTTGTGATAAAAAGCCACCAGTGCCGCCGCAAATGTAGTAGTAGTATCCCCGTGAACCAAAACAAGGTTCGGTTTTTCTTTAAGAAACACTCTATCAAGGCCGTCTATAGCAGCAGTAGTAATGTCAGATAAAGTCTGCCTCTCTCTCATTATGTTAAGGTCGTATTGAGGCACAATATTAAAAAGCCTCAGCACCTGGTCAAGCATTTCACGGTGCTGGGCTGTAACAGCTACTTGTGTGTCAAACTCTTTTTCTTTCTCCAGAGCCTTAATAAGTGGAGCCATTTTAATTGCTTCAGGTCTTGTCCCAAATACAGCCATAATTTTTATACCCATCAGTCTTGCACTCCTTAATAAAATCAGCGGGTTTGCGTCCCTTTTTTATTGCTTCTTAGCAATTCTATTTTATTTGCTCCCCAGAGTATAAAGAGGAGGGATACAGCAAGAATAACAAGGCTTTTCAGTTCGCTTACAAAAGATATCAGTATAGCGCTCACACCCAGTACCAAGCTTACACCGTAAAGTATAAAAACTACTTGCTTCTGGTTTAACCCTTTGTCCAAAAGCCGGTGGTGCAGATGCCCTCTATCCGCCTCCATGATAGGTCTTTTGTTTAAAATCCTTCTTATAATCGCAAAAAGAGTATCAAATATCGGCACGCCAAGCACTAGAACTGGCACCACGATGGCAATTGCAGTAGCTGACTTTATTGCTCCTTGTATGGAAATGGCTGAAAGCAAAAATCCTAAAAACATCGCCCCAGTATCTCCCATAAAAATTTTCGCTGGATTAAAATTATAGGGCAAAAATCCTAAGCTTGCTCCTGCAATTGCAATTGATATGACAGCAGTTGCGTATCTGCCATTTAAGAGTGAAATTATGAAAAGAGAAGTAGAGGAAATAAAGGCAATTCCAGCTGCTAAACCGTCCAACCCATCAATCAAATTTATAGTGTTTGTCACGCCTACAACCCAAAGAAGAGTAAGAGAAATTGCCACCCAGCTCTTTAAATATATCACTCCGCTGCCAAATGGATTAGAAATCCAATCTATTCTGATTCCGCTCAGTATGAGTATCAAGGCAGCTGCAATCTGCCCTACAAGCTTCACCTTTGCACTTAAAGTGTATTTATCATCTAACACCCCTAGAAGCACGATAACTAAAGAGCCCAATATTATTCCTATAGTCTCATGGGACTTTGGCAAAAGAAGCAACAAGCTTGCCATAGTGCCGGCAAAAATGGCCAGTCCCCCTAATCGCGGTATCGGCTTTGTATGTATGCGCCTTTTATCGTCAGGAACGTCAATTGCTCCTATTGCAAAAGCTAATTTTTTCACCAAGGGCGTAGTTACAAATGACATCGCAAAAGCCAGTATAAAAGATAAAAAGTATATCTTCATTTTTGACACTCCTATCTCAATATTTTGTAATTAGCTCAATCAAGCTTGAAAAATCTCATTTTTTCACTAAATTTGAGCTCTTTTTACCTTTTTCAAATAAAGCCTTTTTAAAACAACACAACACCTCCCTTAGGCAACTTATTTCACGGTTGCCTTTTATTAGCATATTTTTATGTTTTTTTACTTAGCCCTCGGCTACCCTATCATGTCTCTCAGGGTCATGCCCTTAATTACATTCCTTCCTCCTGCCTTTGAGGGCTTTTGGGGAGCTTCTTACTCGTATTCAGGGTCTTGCCCTTATGGGGGGTACTACAGCTTCCCCAACCTTATTTGCTCTAAATTGATTTGTTGCCCCCTAGGCTACTAATTCCTTTATTTGCTTCATACGATATTCTCCAAGTACTTTTTGTGAATCGTATTTTTCTTTCTTCTTAGCAAGCGTAAACATAACTCTTATGAGTTTTATTGAAATCGCAATTAATGCTTGTTTCTTCTCTAAAGGATTTTCTCGCCTTCTTAAAAAGTAGTTGTAAAGTGCTTTAAATTCTTTGTTTTTGGCTACTAATGTCAGGCTTGCTTTGTATAGAAGATTTCTTAACTCAGGACGCCCTCTCTTTGATATCTTGGTCTTCCCCCTGTGTTTCCCTGATTGGTTATCCGTTATGTTTAATCCCCCAAGTTTCTGGATTTGTTTATAGTGTGTGTATTTCCCTATGTCCCCTACTTCTGCTAAAAATCCTGCTACTGTTATTACTCCTATGCCTGGAATGCTTAACAGATATTCTGCTATGTCTATTTTTTTGAGCAGTTCTTCCATGGCTTTTTCTATGGTTTCTAATTGTGTTTTTAAAAATTCTAATTCATCAAGGTAAATGTTTAAACGTATTTGTGCCCCTTTTATCCCTTCTTTTACACCTATTGACTTTTTTGCTGCTTCAATGAGCTTTTCTGCCCTTTTCATGCCTACCCTGTTATTAGTGGCTTTCTTTAGCTGTTCTGCTATTTCTTCTTTGCTCAGTTTAAGTATTATGCTGGGAAATGGACAGTTCCTCAATATCCATAAGGCTGCTTTCCCCCACAAATTCTTGAATACTTCTTCAAATTCAGGAAAGTATTCGTCTAATATTGCAATAATTTTATTCTTTACACTGTTTAGTTTCTTTATTAACTGCTTTCTTGCAACTGAAAGGTTTCTTAAATCTGCATATGTGTTTTGAGGTAAAAGACAGTTTAGAAATTTCCCTTCTTTTATTAGTCTTGCAATTATTAACGCGTCCTTTCTATCGTTTTTTGATGGACTGTTGTCCTCCTCTTCTTTCCTTTGTTTTACGTGATATGGGTTTACTATCACTACTGTATATCCTTTTTCTTTTAAAAACCATGCAAGTGGCTTCCAATAATGACCGCTTGGTTCGAAACCTATTAATATTTTTGTTGCTTTCGATTTTTCTTTGGCTTCAAGTATTTTGGATACTAGACGTTCATATCCATCTATGCTATTATTAAATTTGAAGGGTTTTATTACTTCAAGTCCTATGTGATTTATTATTCTTGCATAATGGGTCTTTTTAGCTACATCGACCCCGACAAAAATTATATCAGAACTGTGGACTAAAAGTAGTTTTTGTACTTTGTTCATGTGTATCACCCTCCTGGTTATTGTTTTTCCTTTTCACTTTCTTTTTTACCAGGAGGGTTTTATTTTTGCAAAGGCTATTTTAATTTATTACAGGAATGCTCGTATAATATGATTGTAATCCACATTAAAAATTTAATAATAAACACACAAATTAAATCCTTAAAAACCATTTTTACCCTGGTAAAACAATCTCATAATTAAATTTCTCATTTTTATTTAAATGGTCCTTTGTCTCTGATAAACTTAAAAGTAGAAGGTCCCTTTTAAGTTTACTGAGGTATTTTTGACTCACTCCTGTGGCATGCTGGTAAAGCAGCATTACCACTCGGCAAAGACTGAACCTCTGGAGTTATTTGAGTAATACATACTCGTTTGTTGTGCCTCTTTAGCTTATCTGTCCATCGCTTGAGCATCGATGGTCAGGCACCCTATAAGCTAAATCTGGCTACTTCCCACGGCGAGGGTGTATTACAAAAACTTAAGAGACAAAGGACCTTCAAAAAACTTTTTGCAAAAAGGAGCGTGAATTTATCCATGAGCTCTACACTTATTGTGGGCATTGATATCTCTAGCGAATTAAATGCTGCTTCCTTTATTGATGAGGCCGGTAACCGCTTAGTTAAAAAAGCTTTATTCTTCCCCAATGATTTAGATGGCGCTCAGCAGCTTATAGATTTCACTATCTCTCTTGCTCAACAGTTCAATATTTCATCCATTAAATTTGGCATGGAAGCTACTTCACACTATGCCTGGCATTTGCATACTTTCCTGGCTTCTTCTCCTGAACTTGCTCCTTTTAATCCTCTATTCTACGTCATCAATCCTTCTATCATTAAATCTTTCAAGGGTGCTTATATCCATCTCCCTAAAACAGATTCTGTTGACGCAACTGTTATCGCTGAATGTGTTAGATTTGGTCAAGTCAAACCAACTCCGCTGCCAGATTTAAGATACGCTGCACTGCAAAGACTCACTCGCATGCGTTATCATATTGTCCGCAGTCTGGTCCGCGAAAAAAATCGCGCCCTAAACCTTATTTCCTTCAAGTTCTCAACCTATCCTTCAGAGTGCCCTTTTAGCAACATATTTGGTAAAGCTTCCTTAGCTATCATTGAAAATTTTACTCCTGATGATATTGCTTCCATGCCTCTTGATAACCTTATCGACTTTATTGTGAAAAACGGCAATAACAGACTCTCAGACCCTACTCAAATCGCCAAAACTTTAAAAGCTGCTGCTAACAGAGCTTACAGGCTTCACCCTGATCTTGCTGAAGCAAACGACTTAGCTCTTTCTATGACACTTGAAAATATTCGCTTCCTTGAATCCCAACTTAAAAAGCTTGACGGCAAGTTTAAAGACAGCTTAAAGCTTTTAATCAAACTCTAACTACTATCCCCGGCATTGGGGACGTCCTTGCTGCTGGTATCATCGCCGAAATTGGAGATATCAAAAGGTTTAATAATGAAGCTGCTCTTGCCAAGTATGCCGGCCTCATCTGGAATAAATACCAGTCTGGTAATTTCAATGCCCAGGATACTTCTTTGGTTAAGTGTGGTGATCAGTACCTGCGATACTATCTTGTTGAAGCCGCTAACTGTGTTAGGGTGCACACAGTGAGGTTTAAAGAGTACTACAACAAGAAGTATCGCGAGGTACCTAAACACCAACATAAACGTGCCCTCGTCTTAACTGCTAGAAGATTAATCCCTCTGATCTTTGCAATGCTCAGCAAAGGTCAAATATATCAAGAAAGAGGTGCTGTTAGTATTTAAATACTCTTTTGTTAAAAATTAATAACGAACTCTATTTTGGAACTTCCAATTCCATTTATTGGCATGTTGGAAGAAGGGTATTTTTTTGTCTTTTTGCCCTTTAAATGCCTCAAAAATTTTTTAATTACCCCCTTGACATTTTACCGTTTGTCTTTGGAGGGTACCCCTCTTTTGCTATTACCAATAATTATTTTACCTTTTAAACTTTACTAATTCAATACCTGCTTCCTTTAAAAGTTGAAAAGCCAATTCATCTGGATATTCTTCTTCGTACACAATTCTCTTTACCCCAGCGTTTATAAGCATTTTAGCGCATATGACGCAGGGGCTTGCGCTCACATAAAGAGTAGCCCCTTTTGTACTCACTCCATGCAAAGCCGCCTGTATTATGGCATTCTGTTCTGCATGAACCCCTCTGCAAAGCTCAGGCCTTTCTCCTGGAGGTATGCCCAGTTGGTCTCTTAGGCAACCTGTCTCCTCACAATGGGGTAATCCGGTCGGAGGCCCGTTGTAGCCGGTAGAAATTATGTGTTTGTCCACCACTAAAATAGCTCCTACCTGTCTTCTTATGCAAGTAGACCTGGTCTTCACCACGTCCACAATCTGCATAAAATATTCATCCCACGAGGGCCTCATTTTTATCCTCTCCTCACTTAGTTCCAAACAATCTATCTCCAGCATCCCCCAACCCTGGAACAATGTAGCCGTGCTCATTAAGCCCCTGGTCTATGCTAGCCACATAAATAGGCACCTCTGGATGGTCTTTGTGAACAGCCTTTATCCCTTCAGGGGCAGCTATTAAATTCACAAGCTTTATGCTTTGAGCTCCTCTTTCTTTTAAGAAATGGATTGCAGCCGATGCAGAACCTCCTGTAGCCAGCATTGGATCTACTACTATGAGGTCTCTTTCTGCAATGTCAGAAGGAAGCTTGCAGTAATATTCAACAGGTTTTAAAGTTTCAGGATCTCTGTATATACCTATATGCCCTACTTTTGCAGTGGGAATTAGTTTAAGCATCCCATCTGCCATCACCAGCCCGGCCCTTAAAATAGGAATGATGCCCAACTTTTTGCCTGCAATGACTTTTGTTTTCGCAACAGCAATGGGAGTTTTTACTTCTATCTCTTCCAGAGGCAGGTCTCTTGTCACCTCATAGGCCATTAGCATGGCTATTTCTCCAACCAGCTCTCTAAATTCCTTGGAACCCGTGTTTTCATCTCTTATGAGACTTATTTTATGTTGTATAAGAGGATGATCTATAACAAAGACATTCTCATACATAAAATAAAAACCCTCCTGTTTATCATTTCATGTACTTTTTTTCGATTTCTGTTATTTTGTCAATCCTCTTCTGATGCCTTCCTCCTTGGAAAGTGGCATTTAGCCACTCCTCTACCATCATGATAGCAAGTCCAGGTCCTGTAACTCTTCCCCCCATGCACAGGATATTGGCATTGTTATGTTCTTTGGCAGCCCTTGCTGAAAACACGTCCTCTACGTGGGCAGCTCTAATTCCTGGCACTTTATTTGCCGTAATTGACATGCCTATGCCAGTCCCGCACACTAAAATTCCTTCTGTGCACTCTCCAGACGCCACAGCTTCAGCTACTTTAAGAGCATAGTCGGGATAGTCCACTGACTCTTCATTAAAAGTGCCAAAGTCCTTGTAGGGTATCCCTTTCTCTTCTAAATATTTTTTTATCACTTCTTTAAGTTCATATCCTGCGTGGTCAGAACCCAAAGCGATCATTCGATCTACCTTCCTTTCCTCAGAGAGTTTTTCGATGAGCTTATCTATCAAACCGGAAAGCTCCTCTGCCGTCTTTTTGTAAACCTCCAAAGGCATCCCGTAAGGGTCTTCTACATCCCCTTCAAGTCCAACAAATTCTTTTATGGTGAAAATTTTGTCGGCATATTCAGGGTATTGAGATACCAAGCTTCTTTTGTGGGAAAAAGCCATGGCAAGGACTAAATCAGCACCTTTTAAATCTTCTTCCCTCAAACTTTTTGCCCTGTGGTCTGAAATATCTATCCCGTACTCTTTCTTTAACACTTCTACTGCCTCGCTTGAGGCTGGAAATCCTTCAGGAGCAAATACTCCCGCAGATTTTGCTTCCCAATCCTTGCCCAAAGCTTTTGACTTAGCATTAAAAATCCCTTCAGCCATAGGGCTTCTACAGGTATTCCCTGTACACACAAATAAAACTCTCATGTCAACTCCCCTTCAGCCTTTATTTCCTTATACCCCGCAGCTTTTTCCAACCTGTTCATTATGGCAAGTCCAATGTCATCATAATTGAAGCTTTCAGCAAATACCACTTCTACTCCTCTTCTGTCGAACTCTCGTAAAGTCTCAAACAAATTTTTCGCAATGGTCTCTGGTTTGTCTCTATCACCGACGACAATTATCTCTCCCTCTTTATATTGTGTCGAAGTTTGCACTGTCGCCATTATACCAACTTTTTTGCCATTTTTCAATTGATTTTTTGCCAATTGCTGAATCTTTTTTACAACTTTATCAAGAGGTCCTTTTACAATGTAAACTTCAGCCTTGGGAGAATAATGCTTGTACTTCATTCCGGGAGATTTAGGCTTTATATTCTCATCCGGCCTTGTCAAAAGAGAAGGGTCTAATTTTACTTCCCCCAATACCTCTTTTAACATCTCTAAAGTAACTGCCCCAGGCCTTAAAATAACCGGTACTTCCTCAGTAAGGTCCACCACAGTCGATTCCAACCCCACGTCACACTTTCCTCCATCTATTATGACGTCCACTTTGCCGTAAAGGTCCTCAATGACGTGAGAAGCATCTGTAGGACTAGGCTTTCCAGACACATTGGCGCTGGGAGCAGATATGGGGACTCCTGCCCTCTTTATGAGAAGATGAGCTATTGGATTTGAAGGCATTCTTATGGCAACAGTATTCATGCCAGCAGTGTTTACATACGGTACTTTATCAGATTTTTTTAAAACGACAGTAAGAGGACCTGGCCAGAATCTATGAGCAAGCTTTTTGGCCTTTTCAGGAAACTCTGCCGCCAGTTCATAAACCTGATCCATCAAAGCTATGTGTAAAATCAAAGGATTGTCCTGGGGCCTTCCCTTTGCAATAAAAATCCTTTTTACAGCTTCTTCGTCAAAAGAATTTGCACCTATCCCGTAGACTGTCTCTGTGGGAAAAGCCACAAGCCCTCCTTTTTTTATAACCTCTGCAGCGTAATCTATAAGCTCAATTTCGGGATTATCTTTGTCAATTTTTATTACCTTTGTCATCAAAGGCACTCCTCGCAAAATAAGGATTTACAAATATCTTGTTATTATTATACCACCTATGACCCCCAATATCATCCCCAAAATAGAAATTTTCCCCCTGTAAATATCCCTAGCCTCAGGTATTATCTCACCGCAGGTCACATAAAGCATCGCTCCTCCTGCCAGAGCAAGATTAAGTCCAATAAAAGTATTGGATATGCCACCGCTCAAAATACCTATAAAAGTGCCAAGGGCAGTCGGCAACCCCGTCAGAAAGGTATACAACAAAACTTTGCAGGGGGAAACCCCTCCTGCAGAAAGGGGCACCGCCACCGCTACCCCTTCTGGGAAATCGTGTAGCGCAATCACCAAAGCAATATCAATGCCCAAAGAAGAAGATACCATAAATCCAGACCCTACGGCAAGCCCTTCCGGAAAATTGTGCAAAGCTATTGCAATCCCTAGAAGCAAGCCTTCTCTAATAAATCCTTTATTAAATTTTGTCTTTTCTATATGGGAATCAAAAAGAGAAATAAGAAAAGCACCGATAATGACTCCAATGACACCTACAGGCATCCCCGATATCTCAAAAGAATGGGGCAACAGGTCAAACATCACTACAGAAAGCATGAGTCCCGCTGTAATCCCCATTATTCCACTAAAAAATTTGGGGTTTGGATTTTTAAAAAAATAAGCAAAAACCCCTCCCAGCCCTGTCCCCGCTACTCCTGCAAAAGCCCCTATCATCAATATCTCAAAATTTGACATAAAAACATCCCCTTGAATTTATGAAACAATCTCAATTTTACTTTATTAAACTTCTCATAAAGTTATGCAAAATAAAAAACTCGCTCGACGGTAGGAGGACCATCGAGCGATTAAAGTGTCCTCTATAGAGGACAGCTGGGGGGCTAATTTTTTGATTTATTGTGATGAAGCATCTTTAATAAATTATACTTTATAAAAGCAATTTAGTCAAGTGGTAACAGAGAAAATCAGTTAAGAGTCATATTCTTAAGTTTTTCCGCCTGGTCATTTAAAATCAACGCATCTATGATTTCGTCCAGCTCCCCATCCAAAACCTCTTGGAGCTTGTAAAGAGTAAGTCCTATCCTGTGGTCTGTAACTCTTCCCTGAGGAAAATTGTAAGTCCTTATCCTCTCACTTCTCTCCCCTGTGCCAACCTGAGACTTTCTAGCTTCGGCTATTTCCCTCTGCTGTTCCTTTAGAGCCATCTCATAAAGCTTTGCCCTTAAAATCTTTAAAGCTCTCTCCCTATTTTGAATCTGAGACCTTTCATCTTGACAGGTTACCACAATCCCTGTAGGAATGTGGGTAACTCTTACTGCTGAATCCGTAGTATTCACGCTCTGCCCGCCATGCCCACTTGACCTGAAAACATCTATTTTTATATCATTTGGATTTATCTCAACATCCACCTCTTCGGCTTCTGGCAGAACTGCTACTGTGGCAGTAGAAGTATGAATTCTTCCTCCTGCCTCAGTAGTAGGAATCCTCTGAACCCTGTGAACGCCGCTTTCATATTTAAGCCTGCTATAGGCTCCTTTTCCAGAAATGCTAAAAATTACTTCCTTAAAACCTCCAATATCTGTCTTGTTGGCGCTCATTATCTCAACTTTCCAGCCTTTTTTCTCCGCATACATCGTGTACATCCTGAAAAGGTCATAGGCAAAAAGGGCAGCTTCCTCTCCTCCTGCTCCGGCTCTTATCTCCATTATGACGTTTTTCTCATCATTAGGGTCTTTTGGGAGCAGCAAAATCTTTATCTCTTCCATCAGTTTTTCTTTTTTTTCTTCCAGTTGAGAGAGCTCTTCTTCCGCCATCTCTTTAAGTTCCTCATCCTGAGAGGACAAAAGCTCTTCTGTCGCTTTTATTTCTTCCAAAACCTTTTTATACTCCCTATACTTTAAAACGATGTCTTCAATAGCTGCGTGTTCTTTTACGTATTTTCTCCATTCTTCTACATTGGAAATGACATTAGGGTCGCTTATCTTTTGACTTAATTCTACATACCTATCCTCTATTGCCTGCAACTTTTCAATCATTATCTCACCTCAGAAAAACATTATATCACATGATAAAAAAAGTGAAAACTACGAGTTATATCTACCGATTATAACTCTATCTATATGAGCTAAATCTTTTATCACTTCAATTTCATCAAAACCATTCTCCAAAAAGATTTTTTCCACCTCTTCTCTTTGGCCGTAGCCTATTTCAAACAAACCCCTTCCTCCCTTTTTCAAATAAAATTTACAATCTGGTATGATTCTTTTGTAGAAAAAAAGCCCATCTTCTCCTCCGTCAAGTGCTAAAATAGGCTCTTTTTTAACTTCTTCTTGTAAATTCTCAAGTTCTGCTTTTTTTATATAAGGGGGGTTGGAGACAATTAAATCAAATTTTACATCTTGAGGTATATTGGAAAAAATATCGCTCTTTATAAATATAATTTTTTCAGCCACGCCAAGTTTTTCTGCATTATACTTGGCAACCTCTAAAGCTTCTTCACTCACATCTACAGCGTACACCTTACAATCAGGAAAAAGTTTGGCTATGCTTATAGCTATGGCGCCACTTCCTGTACCTATATCAAGTATCAAATCTCCACTTTTCATCCTCTTTAACGCTTCTTCCACAAGAATTTCTGTTTCAGGTCTTGGAATTAGCACCCTCTCATCCACATAAAACTCAAATCCCATGAAATGCTGTTTTTTTACAATATACTGATAGGGTATGCGGGATTTTCTTTTTTCTATATACTTTAAAAACCTCTCCAATTCCTCTTCTTTCAAAACCTCATCTCTTTTAATTGCAAGTTTAACTCTGTCAATCCTAAGAGAATGAGAAAGCAAAAGCTCAGATTCAAGTCGAGGATTTGGACAGACGCTTTCAAGCTCTTTAGCCCCCAGAGCTATTGCCTCATATACTTTCAAACTCCCGCCCCCCTTCATCCTGAAGCACGCTTTTTAAAGAGGCAATTGCTACCTCCAGTTGCTTATCATCTGGCTCTTTAGTGGTGATCTTCTGCAAAAGCAATCCCGGATACACAAACAAAGCTAGTATTTTGTTGTTACTCCTGCCAGCTAATTTTATCACTTCATACGAAATGCCTGCAACTACTGGCAATAAAAAAATTCTACTCAATATCCTCACATAAAGAGAAGGCCATTTTAAAAAAGAAAAGACTATTATTGATATAATCATAACTATAAAGAGAAAATTTGTGCCGCATCTGGGATGCAAAGTAGTGTATTTCCTGGCATTTTCAACTGTCAATTCCTCTTCATGTTCCAAACAGTGTATAGCTTTATGTTCTGCTCCGTGGTATTCAAATATCCTCTTTATGTCCTTCATTTGAGCAATGAGAAGAAGATAAAGTATAAAAATTAAGACCCTTAAGGTGCCTTCGACAAAATTTATTACTATAGTATTTTTTGTAAAAAGTCTTGCGTAATCTGTGACATATGTCGGTCCTATGAAAAATATCACAATGGATAAAATCAAAGAAATTATTACAGAAAAATACATTAATATGTCTTCTAGTTTTTCGCCAAAAATTCTTTGTAAAAAAACATCAAATCTTGTTGGTTCTATACTCTCTTCCTCTTCAAAAACCTCTGCCGAATAAGTAAGGCTTTTTATCCCTATGACAAGCGAATCAATTAAGGCAAAAGTACCCCTTATAAAGGGAAGAGAAAAAAATTTGTTTTTTCTGGTGAGAGGGACAGCATACTCTTTTTTTATTATTATTTCTTCCCCTTTTCTCAAAGCTATAGCATAGCTTTTATGTCCCCTCATCATAACTCCTTCAATTACTGCCTGCCCGCCTATATCAGTTTTCTTCATCACTGCACCCCCATCTTTATGTACGCGGAACTTCGTGGCACTTTCTGCACCTTGCTTCGTAAGTCTCATGGGCTCCTACTAAAATAATTGGATCATCATATTTAGCAGGTTTACCATTTATAAGTCTTTGTGTTCTCGTTGCAGGATTGCCACATTTAACACAAATAGCAGTTAATTTATCTACAGACTCAGCAATCGCCATTATATCTGGAGTAACTCCAAAAGGCTCTCCCCTAAAATCCATATCCAGTCCCGCACATATAACCCTTTTCCCCATATCAGCTATTTCTCTTACCACATCAACAAGAGAATGGTCAAAAAATTGAATCTCATCTATTGCCACCACCTGTGTATCTTCTTCTAAAAGGTCCAATATCTCTGATGCCTTTGTGACAGAGATGGCATTTATACTGCTTCCGTTATGAGATACCACTTTGTCAATAGAATACCTGTCATCAATGGCAGGCTTAAAGACCTGTACTTTTTGCTTTGCTATCTGGGCTCTCCTAATTCTTCTTATCAGCTCTTCGCTTTTTCCACTGAACATAGGACCTACTATAACCTCTATAAAACCGTGGTCCAGTGAACCGTATATCATAAAAACCACCTTTCTTTTAATGTCAAATTAAAAACAAAAGGTTAGAGTCTTTTACACTCTAACCCCCAAATTATTTTTCCTCTAAATTAAATCTCTTTCTGAATCTCTCGACTCTTCCACCTGTATCTACAATCTTCTGTTGACCTGTGAAGAAAGGATGGCATTTTGAACATATCTCTACTCTAATTTCTTTCTTTGTAGAACCGGTTATAAAGGTATTTCCACAAGCACATTTCACAACAGCATCGTGATAATAGGTGGGATGTATACCTGGTTTCATCGCTATCTCACCTCACTCAAGCCCAAACTCATACGGTGAAATTATAACACAAGTTGTGGACAATATCAAGATTTATAAAATTGGGACCTTATCATATTTACAAACTCAGCATTTGACTTCGTCCTTATCAATTTCTCAATTATCATTTCTGTAACTTCTTGAGGAGGAAGATTTGACATGGCTTTTCTCAAAATCCACATGGCTTCCAGCTCCTCCTGCGTGAGCAGCAGCTCTTCTTTCCTCGTACCGGATTTATATATGTCAATGGCAGGGAATATCCTTCTTTCCTGAAGCTTTCTATCTAAGTGCAGCTCCATATTGCCCGTCCCTTTAAACTCTTCAAATATCACTTCATCCATACGGCTTCCCGTCTCAACTAAGGCAGTCGCCAAAATCGTGAGGCTTCCGCCTTCTTCAATGTTCCTTGCTGCCCCAAAAAATCTCTTCGGCGGATGCAAAGCAGCAGGGTCAATTCCACCTGATAGAGTCCTTCCTGAAGGTGGTGTCACCAAATTGTATGCCCTTGCTAATCTTGTAATGCTGTCCAATAAAATAACCACATCTCTTTTGTATTCTACCAATCTTTTGGCATGCTCTAAGACCATCTCTGCAACTTTGATGTGGTGCTCTGGCAGTTCGTCAAAAGTAGAATACACTACTTCCCCTTTTATAGACCTCTTCATATCAGTTACTTCTTCAGGCCTCTCATCGATCAAAAGGACTATTAAAACTACTTCGGGATGGTTTTGAGAAATGCTATTGGCGATCTGCTTTAACAAAGTCGTCTTACCGGCTTTAGGAGGAGCGACAATCATTCCCCTCTGACCTTTGCCTATAGGCGCTATTAGGTCCACCAGCCTCATAGAAAACTCACGAGGGGATGTCTCAAGCCTTAACTTTTGATTAGGGAAAATAGGGGTAAGTTCATCAAAAGGAATTCTCTTTTTGGCCTTTTCTGGGTCTTCATCATTTATAGCCTCAACGTACAAAATAGCAGAATACTTTTCTCCTTCTCTCGGAATTCGAGTGATTCCTCTGACCTTGTCTCCCACTTTAAGTCCAAATCTTCTTATCTGAGACTGAGAAATATATATGTCCTTTGGCCCCTGTGTAAAATTTTCTACTCTTAAAAATCCAAACCCATCAGGCAGAATATCCAAAATCCCTTCTGCTACTACGTCTCCCTGCGTCTGTATAAGCTCTTTCAAAGGGTCAGAAAGGTCCTTCACCATAGGTAAGTTCTCTTTTAAGAAAGCCTGCTGAGATTGGAGGCCGTTATTGCTAAGAGCCACAGATTGAACCTTTTCCTCTTCGCCCTCTTCTTTATTTTCTTCTTTATTCTCTTTATTCTCCTCTGGAATTTTTTCTTCTTGCTTAAGCTTTTCTTCCTCTTTTTCTTTTACTTTTTCAATAATTTTTTCTCTCAACTGCTGCTTTCTGTATTTCGTAATACTCTTGATGCCCAGCTCTTTCGCAATTTCCCTCAATTCCATTAAACCTAAATTTTCCAGATTATTAATATCAAACTCCAAAAGCGCACCTCCCAAAATATAGATTTTTAAAAAATTTCCATTCTAAACTGGGGATAAATGAGAACGGACAAACCGCACGAAGAAAAACAAAAGCTGAGAAATGAATACGTATAATCTTCTTCTATTTTATTGTTATTTTATCAACATGTCAAGTGCCTTTTTTAACAAGTTCATTGATATTTTTGCCATTTTGCAAAAATTTATACATAAAATTTAAAGCGGGTAAAACCCGCTTTATGCCTTTAAAGATGAGCCAAATAAAATCATTTTCTGCTTTATGACCTCTTTCATCGCCTCTTTGCAGGGGCCTAAAATCTTTCTCGGGTCATAGACTTCTTTATCTTCTTCAAGGAGCCTTCTTAACCTCGCTGTAAAAGCCTGTCTTACATCCGTATCTATGTTTATCTTGTTAATCCCAAGACTTACAGCTTTTTTTATCGCTTCCTCAGGTACCCCTGAAGCTCCATGCAAAACTAAAGGCATGTTTAAAAGCTCTTTTATTCTCTTTAACCTCTCAAAATCAAGTTTAGGCTCTCCTTTGTATGGCCCATGGGCCGTGCCAATTGCTATTGCCAAATAATCAACTCCTGTCTCCTTGGCAAAGCGCAGAGCTTCTTCAGGGTCAGTCATTGAAGCTTCCCTTTCATCAACTGTAATGTGGTCTTCCGTTCCGCCAATTTTACCTATTTCTGCCTCGACTGAAACTCCCATGCTGTGGGCAATCTCAACAATTTTCCTGGTCCTTTGTATGTTTTCCTCTAAAGGAAATTTAGAAGCATCAATCATAACAGAAGTCCAGCCATTCCTTAAGCACTTCATTATGGTGTTAAAATCTGTACCGTGATCCAAGTGAAGAGCAATGGGAACTGTAGCTTTTTCAGCCAGTGTCCTTACAATAGCTGAAATCGCCTCAATGCCAGCGTACTTAAGGCCCCCTTCACTCACCTGAATTATCACAGGAGACCTGGTCTCTTCTGCAGCCTCTACAATAGCCTGCGTAATTTCCAGGTTGCTGGTGTTAAAAGCTCCGACCGCATACCCTTCTTTGTGAGCCTTCTCAAGTATTTCAATCCCTGTAACTAACATCTTCAACAACTCCTTCAGTCTATAAAATTTGTATTTATACCGCCATTTCCTGTTTTAGATTTTCATAAACTAATTTTTTTAGCTCAAGTATGTCAAAAGGCTTAGCAATGAAAGGAAGATTTTTCAAAGGCTCCGTAGGTTCGTCAGCAGACATGACTATTCCCTTCATATTAGGATGAATTCTTTTTACTTTATTTATAATTTTTACCATATCCTTTGCCATGCTGAGGTCAAAAATGCCCACATCAGGGACAAAATCTTCAATCTCCTCCATAAAGTGAGATATGTCAGTATAACTTCTCACTTCATGCCCATCTATTCGAAAAATCTCCTCTATTAAGTTGCAAATTCCTTTATTATCGTCTACCACTAAAATCTTGCTCATTCCTGTCACCTTTTAAGCACTTACCTTTTACAAAACACACACATACAGTAAATAATATTCTACACAAAAATTAATATTCCTCTCTCAATTTAAAAATTTTTTGCTTTGACTTTATAATATCATAAAAATCAACAAATTTCTATAAAAAATTGCAAAAACCCCATCCTCTCATCATAAAATCTCCATTTACTGCAATTTTAGTCATATAGATGTCCTTTCAAAACTCAAAAATTTCTTCCCTTGAAAAGTAAGTTTCCCTACATCTCCTTCTACCAAATAGCCATAAGTGTCTGCTCCTACCATAAATTCCTGTCTATCGCCGGTTTCAAATTCAAAAGTAATAAAATAACAAATTATACCTTCATTCTCCCATGCTTTTATAATTGTATATAATTCCTTCTCCCCCATATTCCGTAAAACCAATTAATGTTTACATTATTCTATCACAATTTACATGGTTACTTCAATAAGAAATGGAAAATATCTCTATCTTGAACTCATCTAACATATCCTGGGCAGTAATTCCCCTATAGGTCTATCTACAATCCTTGATGTGCCGTAAATTGTGTTAATCGTCACAAGTTTTGAGTCATTGACCTCTCCTATTATCTCTGCATCTTTGCCATATTCATGGGACTTCATAATCTCCAACGCTTTTTCTGCGTAATCTCTTTCTACAACTACAACCACTTTCCCCTCATTGGCAAGGTGCAAAAAGTCAATGCCCATAAACTCACAGGCAGATTTAACACTTTCTTTAACAGGCAGCTTCTCCTCGTATATCTTTATTCCCACCCCACTCATCTTGGAAATTTCGTACAAAACTTCCGCCACTCCACCCCTCGTAGGGTCTCTTAAAACCTTTATAGCCTCCCCCAAAGTCATAAGCTTCTCAATAAGACCGTTTAAAGGAGCAACATCGGAAAAAATAGGAGTGTCAAATTGAAGTTCCTCTCTTGCGCTCATTACAGCCATCCCATGGTCCCCTATAGTTCCAGAGATTAAAACTATATCTCCCGGTTTGGCATTTTTTATCGACACATTTGCTCCCTCATAAAGCACCCCAATCCCTGAAGTGTTTATAAAAATTCTATCTACACTGCCTTTTTCAACCACTTTGGTGTCTCCTGCAACAATTTTCACTCCAGCTTCTTTGGCTGCCTCTGCCATTGACTTCACAATTTTTTTTAAGTCTTCTACAGGAAAACCTTCTTCTATTATGAAAGCAGCGGTTAAAAACAAAGGCTTTGCCCCCCTCATAGAAGCATCATTTACAGTGCCGCACACTGCAAGCTTTCCTATGTCACCTCCTGGGAAAAAAAGAGGTTTTACTGTGAAGCTGTCTGTTGTAAGTGTTATGTTGCCAAAAAGAAGAGCAGCATCTTCCATTGCTCTTATATATTCATTGTCAAAGGCATCAGCAAACACTTCTTCAATTAACTTTTCCATCATTGTCCCGCCGCCACCGTGGGACAATAACACCCTTTCCATTAAATCACCTCTTATGCGCCATACTTGTAAAACGCTGCACAGGACCCTTCCGAAGACACCATGCAAGGCCCAACCGGATTGTCTGGGGTGCAGACTCTACCAAATAGCGGACATTCATTTGGATATATGCGCCCTTTTAGAACATCTCCGCATCTACATCCCTTTATCTCTATTTCATCTCCAACAGGCTTTATGTCAAATTTTAAGGCTGCATCAAAGTCTTTGTATTTGTCCCTTATCTTAAGGCCTGAACCTTTTATCTCGCCAAGCCCTCTCCATGTGCTGTCACAGGGTTCAAAAACTTCTTCAATTATCTTCTGCGCTTCAATATTTCCTTCTTCTTTCACAACCCTTTTGTACTGGATCTCAATTGTAGGATTTTTATAATTTTTTAAAAGCATTACTATGCTCATCAAAATATCTTCTGCCTCAAAACCTGATATCACACCACCTACTCCAAACTCTCTTGGCAAAAACTCATATATGCGGCTTCCTGTTATTGCACTCACATGTCCCGGCAGTAAAAATCCCTGAACATTAGAACCCCCTACCAGAAGAGCTCTTAAGGCTTCAGGCATTGTCTTGTGAAGCGAATACACACTGTAATTTTTTATTTTTCTCTCTTTTGCCTCTTTTATCGTCAAAGCCACTGTAGGGACAGTGGTCTCAAAGCCTATACCTATGAAGACAACTTCCTTTTGCGGATTCTCCTCTGCGTACTTCAAAGCGTCCAAAGGAGAGTAAAACACTCTTACCTCTTTCCCTTTAGCTCTTTCCTTCTGAAGGGAGGACTTATTCCCTGGAACTCTTATTAAATCCCCAAAAGTGGCAATCACTATATTTTTATTTGAAAGCTCTATCACTGCGTCTATTTCGTTCTGGGCAGTCACGCACACGGGACACCCGGGTCCTGATATGAGCCTTATGTTTTTAGGGAGAACCTGCCTTAAGCCAAATTTTGAAATTGCCATCGTGTGAGATCCACACACTTCCATTATGTTAAAAGGGATACCCGGATTTAGTGTTTCAATGGCTTTTTTGGCTTTTTCAACTATTTCCCTCTGCTGCATCATTTAAAACCTCCATAAGCTCATTCCAGAGCCCTCTCTGTGCTTCTGCCTCTTCTTTATCCACTATGCTTATTGCAACTCCTGCGTGCACCATTACATAGTCTCCTACTTTGACATCTGGAACCATTTCGATAGAAACCCTTCTTATTACTCCTCCCAATTCTGTCTCTGCAATTTTCCCTTCAATTTTTAAAACTTTTGATGGAACTGCAATACACACCTTTATCCCTCCAGTATTTTATTGGCAATAACCGCCTGTCCTAAAGAAATTCCTCCGTCATTGCAGGGTACTTTGCTGTTTGAATAAACTTCAAAACCTGATAGTGAAAGTTTTTCTATTAGCCTCCTCAAAAGGTACCTGTTTTGAAAACTTCCACCACTTAGCACTACTTTGTTTATTCCTGTTTCTTTTCTTATAAGATTGGCTAAATCATAAGTAAAATTGACAACTGTGTTGTGAAATTTAGCCGATATATAGCTTTTTTCAAAGCCCTTCATGTAGTCTTCATAAATTTGCCTTAGAATAAGCTCAGGGTCAATTACATATCTATCTTCTTTTAGAATTTCATACTCGTAATATTCCTCACTTTCAGCCATTAAACTCTCAAGCTCCATAGCCGCCTGCCCTTCAAATAGAACTTCTTTTCTCACACCAATCAGTGCCGCTACTGCATCAAAAAACCTTCCCATGCTTGAAACATAAGCTGTGTTTATTTTTCTATCTATCTGCTTTAAAATTATGTCAAGTTCTCTTGAGTCAACTTGTTCGACAAAATTCTTGTAAAAGCTAATATTGTCGAAAATGAACCCTAAAGCTGTTCTGTATATCTTTTTTATTGCCAGTTCATTCCCTGGAAGTGGTTTATACTTTAAGTGAGCGATTCTCTCAAAGCTCTTTAAATCGCATACCAAAATTTCAGCTCCCCACACATTCCCATCTGTGCCGTATCCTGTGCCATCATAAGCTATCCCAATTACTTTTTCATCCAAATTGTGCTCTGCCATGCAACTGGCAATGTGAGCATGGTGATGCTGAACTTCAATTTTAGGCAAATCAAGAGATTTAGCATACTGCGTCGACAAATATCCTTTGTGCATATCATGGGCTACTACCTCGGGGTCTACTCTAAAAAGCTTTTTATACCTCTCTATTTGCTCAATGTAATAATTAAAAGCCTTTTCATTGTCCAAATCTCCAATGTGATGGCTTATAAAGGCGTAATGCCCTTTTGTCATGCAAAAAGTGTTTTTGTAAAAGCCTCCAACAGCCAGTATACTAGCTTTTACCTCTTTTTTTAACAGAATCGGTTGAGGCGCATATCCCCTCGCCCTTCTTATTATCCTCTCTGCGCCCGCATTAAAAGAAGTAACAGAATCGTCTATCCTGTTCACTATATCCCTGTTATTTAAAAGAAACACATCAGCAATATCTTTAAGCTTTTCTAAGGCCTCTTCATTGTCCTTGCATATAGGCTCTTCACTTACATTTCCACTCGTCATCACAATAGGAAAGTCAATCTCCTCCATCAAAAGGTAGTGAATAGGAGCATAGGGAAGCATAACTCCTAAAGTATCCAAGTCATCCGCTATCCCTTTTGCAAGCTTTTCTCCCTTTTTCTTTAAAAGCACAATAGGCCTTCTCTGACTCAAAAGAAGCCTCTCTTCTTCAGGGGAAACTATGCAGTACTTTTTCACTTCTTCAACATCTCTCATCATAACAGCAAAAGGCTTGCCATACCTTTTTTTGCGTCTCCTTAAAGTGGCAACTGCCTCATCGTCCAGGGCATTTACTGCCAAGTGAAAGCCTCCAATGCCTTTAATCGCAACAATTTTCCCTTCTTTTAAAGCCTTTGCAACACATTTTATCTCATCATCAAAGCATCCTTCGCCAACAAAGGAAAGAGAAGGACCACAGTCAAAACATGCAACAGGCTGAGCATGAAACCTCCTGTCATGGGGGTCATGGTATTCTCTGCTACACTTTTCGCACATCGGGAAAACCTTCATAGAAGTCTTTGCCCTATCATAAGGAATGTCTTCAATTATAGAAAATCTAGGCCCGCAGTTGGTGCAGTTTATAAAAGGATATCTGTACCTTCTGTCTTTCGGGTCTTTTAACTCCCTTAGGCAGTCTTCGCAGACCCCCATATCAGGAGATACAGGCACAAATCCTCCATCCTCTTTGCTTCCCACAATTTTAAAGTCTTTGTATTCTTTTACTTCTACTTCTCTTACCTGTATTTCATCAATTACTGAAAGAGAGGGAGGATTTTCCTTTATCTCTCTTATAAAAGCTTCTATGTCCTTTTCTTCTCCTTCTACTTCTATATATAGACCTGAGGAGTTGTTGTAAACTATTCCTTTTAAATTGTATTTCTGGGCAATATTAAAGACAAAAGGGCGAAAACCCACGCCCTGTACAATTCCAAAGATATTTATTTGCCTTGCCTGAATTTGTGGTACTCTTCCTCTAACCATCTTGCAAATTCACCAAATCCTTCCCCTGTTCTTGCAGAGACTTCAAAAATTGGCGCTTCTTGATTTAATGCTCTAACACCATCATAGAAAAACTTTCTGTCAAACTCAAAATAGGGAAGCATGTCAATTTTATTCAGTACAACTGCCTTTGCCTTGCTAAAAAGCGCAGGATATTTGTATGGCTTGTCATCCCCTTCCGGAACATTTGCCATAGCTAGTTTAAAGTCTTCGCCTAATTCAAAAGCAGAGGGGCATATCAAGTTCCCAACATTTTCAATAAAGACTATGCCATTGTCAAAGTTTAAAGCCTGAAGGGCTTTATTGACTGATGCTGCGTTTAAGTGACAAGCCCCTCCTGTGTTTATCTGCACAACCGGGATATTTCTCTCAGCCATTTTTCTTGCGTCAATGTCTGATGTAACATCTCCCTCAATTACCGCACAGGGTACCTTCATGTGCTCTATCGCTTTTATTATAAAGCTGGTCTTGCCTGCACCCGGCGAACCTATCAAATTCACCATCAAAATATTTCTCTCATCCTTAATAGCCTTGTTTTCGGAGGCTATATTTTTATTCGTCTCTAAAACATCTCTTATTATTACAATTTCCTCCATGCTATTCCACCTCTATGCTCTCAATATAAAATTCTTTCCCCCTCTTATCAATTAGTACTCCCTGCCCTCCGCATACAGGACACTTAAAAGTGAAATTGGACCTTTCAAACACATTGCCACATTGAGTGCATTTAAACTGCGCTCTTACTATCTTAAAGACCAATTCTGCACCTTCTGCAACAGTATTTTCTGTCAGTATATCAAAGTAAAATTTCACACTTTCGCTCTCAATCCCAGTCAATTCCCCTATAACTACTGTCACCTTTGTGACTTTTTTGACTTTTCTTTTTTCTGCTTCCTCTACAAGCATATCAACTAAGCCCTGTGTCACAGACAGCTCATGCACTTTATATTCCTTCCTTCTCCTCTTTTTCGGCTGAAGCTTTGGTCTCTTTTTTCTGGACTATCACATATTTCTCGTGAGATATGGGCCTGTATTCTTTTAGCATAATCAAAGACTTGGTAGGACAAGCGTCCACACAAGCCCCGCAAACTATGCAGGCAAAAGGCTCAAACTTCCATGTCCCTTCCTTTCTATCCACCTGTATGCAGTTGGAAGGGCATACTCTCTGGCAGATCCCGCACAGAATGCACTTTTCTATGTCGTTTTCTATATGACCTCTCGTTCCCTCGAAAGGTTCCCTCTTCTCAAAAGGGTATCTCCTCGTAGCAGGCTTATGGGTAAGGTTATAAACCACATTTTTGAGCATTGAAAGCATTTTTCTCCCCTACCTTTCCGTACAGCTGATACATGGGTCAATCGTCAGAACCAGAACAGGCACGTCTGCCAAAGTACAGCCCGGTAGCATGTGCAGAAGAGCAGCCAGATTCGCAAAAGTGGGAGTCCTTATCCTCAATCTATCCAAGTATTTGCCTCCATTTGACTTGATATAGTAAAATACTTCTCCTCTGGGCTGCTCAGCCCTTTCTATGACCTCTCCTGCTGGCAAATTGGGTTTTACTTTGACATTTATTTCACCTTCTGGCATCTTGCTTATAGCTTGCCTCACAAGGTCAATAGACTGGAACATCTCCCTTAGTCTGACGAGAGTTCTTGCATAGGTATCCCCATCTTTTTCAACAACTGGTTCAAAGTCTAAATATTTGTAAGCAGCATATCCCAAGGTTCTAGTATCTATTGGAACTCCACTTCCTCTCAAAGTAGGCCCTACTGCTCCCAGCATATAAGCCTCTTCTTTTGAAAGGACTCCTATCCCTACAGTTCTCTTTTTCAAAGTGTAGTTATCTCTTACTATCTTTTCAATCTCTTTTAGCCCTTCCTCTACCTCTTTAAGCTGGGCAAGCACCCATTTGGCCTGCTCACTGTCAATATCTCTTCTCACACCGCCTACAATATTGACAGAAATCACAACTCTATTGCCAGCCGTAGCCTCCAATATGTCCATTACCTTCTCCCTTATTCTCCAAGAAAGCATAAACAGGTTTTCAAACCCAAAAGCATCTGCTAAAAGGCCAAACCACAAAAGATGGCTGTGAATCCTGTGAATTTCAGCCCAGATGACTCTCAAAAACTTTGCCCTTTCCGGAACGTCAATCCCAATCAATTTCTCCACTGCCTGGCAATAAGTCTCTCCATGTATAGCACTGCAAATGCCGCATATGTGGTCAACTACATAAACCATCTGATTAAAGTCCCTTTTTTTCACAAGAAGTTCTAAACCTCTGTGAACATAGCCAAAAGCAGGATACGCTTCTACTACCTTTTCGTCTTCTACTATCAGTTTAAGATGTATAGGCTCAGGCAAAACAGGATGCTGTGGCCCAAAAGGTATTGTGCTCTTCTCACTCATTCTTATCACCTTTGTCCCTTCTCATAATTTCTATGCTAGCTTGTGGAGATATTGGAGCAAATTCTCCCAAAAACAAAAGCCCCTGAAAATCTAAAGCTAAATTTTTAAACCTCAAGCCAAACATTTCATGTATTTCATTCTCAACAGGTATTGCAGCAAAGTACACCTTTGAAATGCTTGGCACTTCCTCCTCCGGAGAAACATAAGTGTGAAAGCTTTCAAGCTCACTATCCTTCTCAAAAGTATAAATTATCCTGAATTTTCCATCTTCTTCAAGACATGTCTCTGTCACAAACCTGTATCCATTGTCGTAATAATACTTTGCCTCTTTTTCAACCTCTTCCAACTTAACTTCCCTCGTCTTAATCATTTTAACACCTCTTCAGCTTTACCCATTTTTTTATATTTTTCCTTTAAAATCTCTGTGGCCTTGTAAAGGCCGTCTATTATGGCTTCCGGTTTAGCAGGACAGCCAGGAACATATACATCAACAGGGATTACCTTGTCAACTCCTCCCAAAACATTGTAAGTATCTCTAAAAACTCCGCCAGTTGCCGCACAAACTCCAACTGCTACTACCACTTTAGGCTCTGGCATCTGGTCGTATATGTTTTTGAGCACATCCTTATTTCTAGTATTTACAGAGCCTGTAACCACCAAAATGTCCGCATGCTTAGGATTGCCCACATTCATCATTCCAAATCTTTCCATATCATATATAGGTGTCATACAGGCTAAAATCTCAATGTCACAGCCATTACAGCTGCTCGCGTTGTAGTGCAAAACCCAAGGGGATTTTTTAAAAGATTTTTCTATAAACTCCTTTAAACCCATTTTCCTCATCTCCTAAAGTAGATATAAGCTATATTTACAATAGTAAACAGTATGCTTATAGTCCAGCTGAAAGCCAGCATCCACTTAACTGTCATCCTTGCAGTTATATTGTCAAGCACTATATCTAAAAAGAAAGTCAAAAGAGCAATTAGCGCCCCTATGAGCAAGTTTTCAGACCACAAAATCGCTATCATCATGAGTATGAGGACCATCTCGTACCAGTCAGCAATGTGGATTAAAGCGAGATACGGTCCCGAATAATCTGTCAAAATGCCTCTTACCAGCTCCTGATGGGCGTGTTCTGATGCTGACAAGTCAAAAGGAGATTTCTTAAGCTTTATAGTCAATACCAAAGCCAGGAGTATAAACATAAGAGGCAAGTCCAAAAGAAGCCTTCCGTGAGTCATTATCTGTCCTATGTTAAAGCTTCCCGTTGCATTGTACAAAGCTATTGCAAAAAATATGAGCATTGGCTCATAGGCCAGCATCTGCATGAGCTCTCTCTGGGCACCTACCTGGCTATACGGCGATTTAGTCGAAAGAGCACCTGCTATATAAAACACCAGTCCCACAGACATTACAAACAAAATCATTAAAAGGTCTGCTTTTATCGCAAAAAGTCCTACAGATAAGATTGCCGTCAAAAGGTACATATATGCAGAAAAAACCTGAAAATTATTCACAAGTATTTTTTGTTTATATAAAAGCTTAACTATATCGTAAAAAGGCTGCCATATGGGAGGCCCATATCTTCCCTGTATAAAAGCTGTTAACTTTCTGTCAATACCACTTAAAAAACCACCGATTATTGGAGCCAAAATTACAGCTGCGACGAATATTAGTATTTCTTTAATCATAAAATAGCACCTCCCAGAATAACCGCAATCAGGGCAATAGAGACGTAATTAAAGTACTTTGTCAAAGTCTTCTCTGTGGCAAAAGTAGTTAGATAGTAGTTTTTAACATCAAAGCTCTTTTCTTCTACATAATTAAGCCCTGCATTGTAAGGAGTAACTTTTACAGCCGTCTTTGAAGCTTTTTGGATAGATATCAAAGACAAAACTATAGCCAATCCTATTGTGAGGAAAATAGGATAAATCATAAATCCTCCGCTAGCCGTGTACAAATAACCTCTCGCAGCTTTTAAAGCCACATCCATTTTCATATTTACAATCTGAGGTATCACCAGCATGTTGTAAAGGCTCACAATCATAAGGCTTAAAATCACTGCCAAACCTGTTAAACTATACAGAGATATCCCAACTGGAACATCCATACGTTCCTGTTCTTTCTTTGTGAAATAAGTGCCTGATAGGATATTCCCTATCCACCTTGTGTAATAAAGCACTGTAAGAGCGCTTCCTATAGCCAGTATGATGGATATAATTATACTACCCGCAGCGACCTCCAGTATGAGCCACTTTGACACAAGCATCCCAAATGGAGCTGCCATCAGCGTGAGTATCCCAACAAAAGTTATAGAAGTCGTTACAGGCATTTTGTTTATTAAGCCCTTCATATCTTCTATGTCTCTGCTTCCAATGTGCTGTTCAATAGTCCCAACGCTCAAGAAAAGAAGTGCCTTGGATATAGCATGGAATATCAGAAGCAGTATAGCCGCAGCAATAGCACTGGAGGTATTTATTCCAATGCTCGCAATCATAAGGCCCAGGTTAGAAACCGTAGAGTACGCCAGTATTCTCTTGGCATTGCTCTGGCTCACAGCTAAAAAGGCAGTAGCTAAAAAGGTAAAGGCCCCGTACACCGCTATAAAATCGCTCAGCAATGTGCCTCTGAAAAGGGGTGAAAATCTAAGTAAGATATATATTCCCGCTTTAACCATCGTGCTGGAGTGCAAAAGTGCAGATACAGGAGTAGGCGCCACCATCGCCCCTAAAAGCCAGCTCTGGAAAGGCATCTGAGCTGACTTCGTAAATGCTGCAAAAGCTATGAAAAACATCGGCAAAAGTATATAAGATGCGTTTTGTATCTTCAAAACCTCTACCAGAGAGATGGTGCTGTAATTTGCATAGATAAATATTATTCCAAGGAGTAGTGCAAAACCTCCCATCATGTTAATCCACAAAGCCCTTGCAGCATTTCTAATAGCTTCCTCTGTCTGGTCATGTCCTATCAGGAGGAAAGAGGAAAGCGTTGTAACTTCCCAGAAGAAGTACATCCACATTAAATTGTTTGAAAGCACTAAACCGTTCATTGCTCCCAAAAACACCAAGATAATAGCGAAAAATCTTGGCTGTCTTGTAGGGGATACGTGGAGGTGTTCTTCGTGATGGTCCATGTAGCTAAAAGCATAAAGAGCTATTAGCGAGCCCACAATTGAAATAATCAGATTCATTATGATGGCCAGCTCATCCACAAAGAACATCTCCATCTCATGCTCTTTTAGCATAAAAAACTCGAAATAGATGAGCGGAATCAGCTGCAATACTGCAAAAAATGTGGCTCTCCATTCTTTAATTTTAAAGGAGATATAAATTACATAGACTAGCAGCACAAAATCTGCTATCTTAATAGCCACATCCAGTATACCGTAGAAGTCAGATGCAGTAAACACATCTGGAACTTTTAAAGTTCCCAGCAAAACCAAAGATGATAAAACGATTACAGCTAGAGCTACAGCAATAAAACCTTTTCTAATGTTAGATTGCCTCAGAAAAAGCACAACTACTCCTGCTGCGATTGGGAACAAAATGCTCAACAAAAGCAGATTTGATTGCATACAAACACCTCACCTATTCTACACATTGTATACAGGATTCTAATTAATTGATAAACCTTCTACAATGATTATAAAGTTTTAAAACTACAAAGTCAATAATAATAAAGAACTTTTATCACAAAATAGTTGTTATTATTTTAACAAACGAGAGTAAAAAAACAGCTTTACTTAAGCCAAAACTTCCTCCTTATTCAAAATCTCTCTCAACTTTTCCCCCGAAATAGCTTCTTCTTTCTTAAGAAGTTCAGCCACTTCTTTTAACTTTTCAAGCCTTCTTTCGAGGATCTCCTTCACCTTATCCTCTAAATTTTTTACAATCTTGTTTACTTCCTCATTCACTTTTTCTTTTGAAATATCCTCTTTACTCACAATCCCCAGATCAGAAAGCCCTGTAAACACGATTTTTTTAGCAATATCCACAGCCTGCTCAAAGTCATTGGCAGAACCCGTGCTCCTCCCCCCTAAAACCAAAACCTCTGCAACTGTACCTCCTAAAGCCACCATTATGTCCTTTTCCAGCTGTTCCTTGGTGTATATGAGGAGGTCCTTTTTTTCTGCTTGTCTTACAAATCCTAATGCCCTTCCTCTTGGCACAATTGTAATTACAGCAACAGACCCTGGGTTTACTTCTTCTCCAACTATAGCATGTCCTGCTTCGTGAACAGCAATTCTGTAAAGTTCCTCCTCTGTAGGCTTTCTGTCACTCTTCTCCCCCAGTATAACTTTATCTATAGCCTCTTTGAAATGCTTTTGCAAAATTGAAGGGGAACCGTCTCTTAAAGCCAAAATTGCAGCTTCATTGCACAAATTTTCTAGATGAGCTCCAGAAAAACCAAAAGTGCTCTCTGCTATTTCCTCCAAATTCACATCCTCTCCTAAAGGCTTATTCTTTGTGTGAATCTTTAAAATCTGAAGTCTGCCGTTTTTGTCAGGAAGGTCCACCACAACCTGTCTGTCAAAGCGCCCTGGCCTTAAAAGCGCAGGGTCCAGAAGGTCCGGTCTGTTAGTCGCAGCTATGACCAAAATATTTACATCCCCATTATTTTTGATTCCATCCATTTCCACTAAAAGCTGATTAAGGGTCTGATCGTATTCGTGGTGGCTTTCATGAGTACCTCTTTTCGCCCCCAATATGTCAATTTCGTCTATGAAAATTATAGCACTGTTTTTCCCTTCTTTTTTGGCTAAGCTTTTTGCTGTTTCAAAAAGATGCCTTACTCTTTGAGCTCCAACTCCCGCATACATCTCTATGAACTCGCTGCCAGAAGTAGCTATAAAACTGGAATTCGTGTATTTTGCAGCAGCTTTAGCAAGCAAAGTTTTCCCCGTTCCAGGAGGCCCAATAAGCAATATCCCCTTGATAGGTCGTATTCCCATCTGAGCTATTTTTTCTCTATTTACAACAAAATCTAAAGCCTCTTTCAATTCAGAAATGGCCGTATTTTGCCCTCCAATATCCTCAAAAGAAACTTCCGACTCTGGATTTACAATATTTTTATTCGCAGGAACTAAACCTCTATTTTCTATAAGATGGCTCAAAAGCAGAAAAGCAGCCATCAAAAAGACAATAGGCATCACATTAATACCCAAAAACGCAGCAAATATTGTAAAAGCAATAGCTATCCCAAGCAAAATCTCTCTTACCATACAAATTCCCCCTTGGCTTTTCAAGCAGTCACCGCGCAATTACCTTGTAAAGATAATGGGAATCATCCCTCAAATCGATGTAAATATTGTGCTCGTCTATATACACCTGGGAAGTTATTCCATTTTCTTGAGAAAGTTCTTTTACAAAATCATACATCTTAAGGTAATCTCCCTTTTGGATGGCTTCATAAAGAGCAAACTGCAGGTTATAATAAACATTATTCAGTCTTTCGTCTGAATTGTCAAGAATAAAAAGATTTATTTTTACAGGGTATTTTTTTATTTTCTCCTGTATCTCTCCGTAAGTTTCCATCAAATTTTCAACTCTATCCAATTTGACTTTCACATCGTAGCCTTTATCCCCTGCAATTATTGTCACATCTTTAACAAACTTTACCGACTTTAAATCTCTTGAAATTCTTTCAGGAATAAGTTTATTCTGGTATATTTGAAAACCTATAAACAATCCTCCAAAAGCTACTGCAAAAGTCAATATCACAACCTGCCATTTTATCCCTTTCAGCAACCGCCTCACTCCCCGAAAGATATATTTGTATTATATCACAGAGGATATACCAATACAATATTTAAAAAATTTCCTTTATCATTTTGTTTTTTTTGTAAAAAGCGCTACAATAGAAAAGGGGTGGTTTTATCATGAGAATAGCCGCTACAATTACAGAAAAAGGGTATATTGAAAAACTGCCAGATGGACCTCATATAGTCATTTTTGACACAGAAAAAAATCAAACAGAAAAATATGACAACCCGGGATACCACTTAGAAGAAAACAGGCGAAGCACTGTTGTAGATTTTCTCTTTGAAAAAAATGTGGATGTAGTAATAACTGTGCCGGAAGCCTTTTGCAGCATCTCTTATGGAAAAGCAAGGCAGAAGGGCTTAAAATTTATAAGGCTTAAAGAAAGCATGCCTTACGAAGAAGTCATCAAAGATTTATCTTCTCATCTAGAAAGACTGACAGATAATATACCTGAAGATGAACTTTTTAAGAGGATATAATATTTAAAAGAGCCCCTTATTTCAGGGACTCACAAACTGCTGACAAAATTAAAGAGGTGGCATTTTGTGTGTAAATGCGACTTGTTGCCAAAGCGGCAACTAAACTTGGCGAACTTGAGGAGCGAAGGCGGAGCGAGTGAAGCGAGCGGCCACCTGAGCCCGAAGGGCGAATTGGCCGGTACCCCGCCTGAGCCCGAAAAGTGAGCCTTAGTTTAGTCGCTTTGCAACTCTGGAGCATTAACACAAAATGCCACCTAAATAAGAAGGACTTTGTCAACAGTCTGAGAGCCCCCTTATTTTAGGGGCTCTTTTTCATGCCTTAAAGGCCTTACTTTTTCTACAATTTTCTCAGCTAATTCAACATAGATTGCTCCTTCTTCAGTGTCATCAAGAGCAGGTGGAATGCCTTCATCGCTTAACTCCCTTATCTTCACCACTATTGGGATTCTCGCCAGTATTTCTGTCTGCAAAGCTTCTGCCAGCTTTTCAGTCTCTCCTTCTCCGAAGATATTGTACCTCTCGCCACACTTAGGACACTCAAAATAAGACATGTTTTCTACAATCCCTATAACCTCTACATTGACCTTTTTCGCCATATGTCCTATTCTTCCTGCAACGTGGGAGGCAGATGCTTGAGGAGTAGTAACAAGAATAAATTTTGCCTCAGGCAGCCTTTGCATTACAGTAAGGGGTATGTCTCCCGTGCCTGGCGGCAAATCTAATACCAAGTAATCCAAATCTCCCCATAAAACCTCATTAAAAAACTGGTCTATTACTCCTGTCAAAAGGGGCCCTCTCCATATCAAAGGCGTATCTTCATCGACAAAATTTCCCATAGATATAATTTTCAGGCCAAATCTTTCAATAGGCAAGACAGTGTGTTCGTCCAAAGCGTAAGGCTTTTCTCCTACAATGCCCAAAAGCCTTGGCACACTAGAACCCAAAATATCCGCATCCAAAAGTCCTACTTCAAAGCCTAACCTTGAAAGAGCAACAGCCAAATTTACTGCAACAGTGGATTTGCCTACACCACCCTTGCCGCTTCCTACCACTATAACTCTGGTATTCTCGAAAAGGTTTTTCTTCTCCTCCTTGAGCCTTCTTGCTAAATCCTGCCTTTCCTCTTCCGTCATGGCCCCAATGTTTACCACAACTTCTGAAACTCCTTCTATTTTTGATATTTCTTTGATAGCATTGTTTTTTATCTGGTCGCGAAGAGGACAGCCTTTCACGGTCAAATTTATGTCAACTGTAACCTTATCCCCTTCTATCTCAATATTTTTAACCATCCCCAAATCTACTACATTTCTTCTAAGTTCTGGGTCATACACCTTTTTTAGTGCCGATAATATCTGCTCTTTTGTAATCAATTTTATACCCCCTATTGGTACTTTTTTGTTGACAACTATATTATAATATATAATCATTACTAATAGAATACCCCTAAAAATTTTCTTCAATTCGAATAATATAGTGGGGTGGTTGATTTGGACATAAACGAAAGAGTGTACATAGCCAAAAAAGACCCCTCTGAAAGAGAAAAACTGATAGAAGAATATACCCCTTTCATAATAAAACAAGTTTCTCACTTTGCCAATAAATACATTGACGAACAAAACAGCGATGAACTAAGCATAGGTTTAATAGCCTTCAACGAGGCGATAGACAGCTTTGACATCACAAAAGGCTCCTTTTTGAATTTTTCCAGTTTAATTATAAAAAGGCGCATAATAGATTTCTTGCGTCAAAATCAGGACCTAGCTTATCCTCTTGATGTATACCCAGAAAGAGAATCTGACTATGAGATTGAAAATAGAAGGCTTGAGATGCTCTCCTTTGTGAATCTGCTAAGCCTTTACGGCATTGAAATAGAAGACCTTGTAAGACAATCTCCTAAACACAGGGAAACCAGAAAATTGGCCTTAAAAATAGCTCGCACAATATGTGAAAATGAACACTTGCTTTCTTACCTTAAAAAGACAAAAACCCTACCTGTAAAAGAATTAATTGAACTTTTAAGAATAAGTCGAAAATCCATTGAAAAATACAGAAAATACATAATCGCCCTCGTGATAATACTCTCCGAAGACCTTCCTATTCTCAAAGAGTACATAAACTTTGAAAGTGAGGTGGCAAAAACATGAAAGCCGTAGTAATTAAAAAAGAAAAAGACAAAGCATACCTTTTAACAGCAGACGGGCAGTTTATAGCCTCAAAAAAATTTAAAGATGCAGAAATAGGTGAAACTGTCGAAATCTTGCACAAAAATTTCTTTTCACATCCCGCAGCAAAAATTTTAATAGCCGCCTCCGTAATAATTGCTCTTTTAGTTTCTGTATTAACTTTCAGAGCTCCTGAAGTATACGCTTATGTCTACATAGAGATAAATCCCAGTATAAAAGCGGCTGTCGACAAAAATGGAAAAGTTATTTCTGCCATTTCCATGAATGAAGAGGCTAAGAAAATTTTAGAAAAAATACCTTACAAAGGCTTGGACATTTCGACTTTTATAGTTAAAACTGTTGAAGAATCTGAAAAAATGGGGTTTTTAAGAAAAGATGGCGAAGTCATAATAACCACTATACCCTTGAAAGAATCGAAAATAGTTGAAGAAAAAGTACAAGAAGCAGTTGAAAATATAAAAAAATCCAAATCAGCCTTAAAATTTGAAGTTAACGCAAAAGAAGAAAAAATACAAAAAACAGAGAAAAAAAATTTAAAAGAACCGAAGGACGACAAAGAAAATGACAAAAAACAGGATAAAAAGTTAAAAACAAAACCTCCTGTCAAAATAACTAATACAGAGCCTAAAAATGAAGTTACAAAAGATAAACAAGAAAAACAAAAGATAAAAGTAGAGGTACCTGTAAAAATAACAAAGCCTGATAAAGAAGTACAAAAAGAAACTACCGAAAAACCTAAAGAAGAAAATAGTGAAAAACAGGAAAAAAGTAAAATGAAGGATAATAACAGTAAAAATGGCAAAAATGAGAAGGGTGAAAACGACAATAAAAATAAGAAAGAGGTGAAAAAGTGATGTATAAATACCTAAAATCATTCATTTTTACAATTATAATCTTTTCTCTCCTTTCTTTTACAGTAACTTTTGCAAAAGCACAAACCTCTTACTCTTTTGATGATATAAAAGAGTACAAATGGGCGATAAAAGCTGTTGAAAAAATGCATGCAAAAGGGATAATAAAAGGGGTAGGTGATAAAAAATTTGCCCCATCAAAACCTGTCACCCATTTAGAAGCACTTGCCCTAATTTTGCGCACCTTGGGATACGAAGAAACTTCCGAACTTCCCAAAGAATACAAGGGAAAAGTCCCTGCATGGGGGAAAGAATTCATAGGCTTAGCGTATGAAAAAGGGCTTGTAACTTCGGAAGAACTAAAAACATTCAACCCTAATAAAGATGCAAAAAGATACGAAATAGCAAAATACTTAGTGAGAGCTTTAGGACTGGAAAAAGAAGCAAAACTCAATATGAATCAGAAGCTTCTCTACAAAGACTGGAAAGCTGTCCCCAAAGATTCGAAAGGATACATGTATGTGGCAGTTAAAGAAGGGCTCATAGTAGGTGACGGTAAAAATTTGAAACCGAATGAACCTGTCAAAAGAATTGAAATGGCTGTAATACTAGAAAGGCTAGATGAAAAAATAGGAAATACCATATCATCTGGAAAAGAAGTAATAGGAACAGTATATCAAGCAGATGAAAGCTCTATTACAGTAAAGGTCGGCAACTTATTGAAAACTTTCCCAGTGATTAAAAATGTCCCTGTATTTGATGGAAATGATTATCTTAAAATAGACTCTTTAAAGAAAGGCTATACAGTGAGATTGATATTAGATGGCAAAAACAATATAATATTTGTAGAAGTTTTAAATAAAAACAGTGAGGAAGTGATTCCTATTCAATTAGAAAAGGCCATAAGCCTTCCCCAAAATGTCTTAAATCTTGTTGAAAGCTTAAAAGAGACACAAAACGTAAAGCTAGTTGAAGAAAATGGAACTTACTACATTATTGCCACACGCGGAATGATGCGGACAGGAGGATACAGTGTAAGCATAGAGAAAGCCCAAATAATAAAAAGTGAAAATAAGACCACCCTCGAAGTGGAAATAAAATATCAAAACCCATCAGAAAATGCTATAGTAACTCAGGCAATAACCTACCCTTATGATGTAAAAATGTTTAAATATGACGGAAAAATTGACGACATAAAAATCCTCTACAAGTACAATTTAGCCCCTTAGGAAAGGGGCTAAATTTTTGCCAAAAATTTTGTGAAAACGGTCAATTGATTAAATTGTTTAATTGATGTACTATAGTTACTAGATTGCAAGAGGAGGAAATACATATGAAAGAAATAAAAGTAAAATTAAGCACCATTGAAAGTGTAAAGCGCTTTGTAGAAAAAACTTCAAAATACCCATTTGAGATTGACGTAGTATCTGGAAGATACGTGATTGACGCAAAGTCTATAATGGGACTTTTCAGCTTAAATTTAGAAAATGTGCTTACAGTTGTGGCTCATACTGACAATGAAGAAGAGATGAAAAAACTAGAAGAAGATTTAAAAGAATTTGCAGCACAAAATTAAAGGGGCTTTATTGCCCCTTTCAGTTTGTTGACAAAACCCATATTAATTTAAGTGGCATTTTGTGTTAATGCTCCGGAGTTGCAAAGCGACTAAACTAAGGCTCACTTTTCGGGCTCCGGCGGGGTCCCGACCAATTCGCCCTTCGGGCTCAGGTGGTCGCTCGCTTCGCTCGCCCCGCCTTCGCCCCTCAAGTTCGCCAAGTTTAGTTACCGCTTTGACAACAAGTCGCATTTACACACAAAATGCCACTTTTAAACTTTGTCAACAGTCTGAAAGGGGCTTTATTGCCCCTTTTTAATTTTGTATTATAGGCGGAGGAGTGGGCTCTATAGGCACCGCAATCTGCCCTGTTTTTGCATCTATGTGCATAAGCCAATACCCCTCATCTCTCGGCCCCCTGAAACCTTCTCTTACAGGTTTCCAAACCACAAAGCCCGTCATACCTGCAAAAGGCTGATCTGAAAGGGTGAAAAATCCTGGCATCCCATAGACGATATACTTTAAATCCCCTTTCTCGTCCTTCACAAAACCCACAAGGTAATGGTCAAAACTTCCCTCTCTGTATCCAGTCTTTACTTTCCACCACCTGTAGCCTTCCAAGTTCTTTTCAAAAGGCTGCACTTCCTCCAAAAAGTTTACTATGTTGTTGACATATTCTTTCAAATACTTTATATAGTCTGCTTCTTCTTTATTTTCTTCTTTTTTACTATATTCTTCTAAATTTTCTTTTAGTGCATCTTCCTCAGCTTCAATCTTCTCATAGACAGTTTCCGGAGCTGGTGAAACCTCAACTTTCTTCTCTTCAACTGTTTCTTCTTTATGGGTTTCACTTTCTTCGCTCTCCCTTTTAATTAAATATTTTCTGTAAGCGCTCTTCCAATTTGAGCTTTTTTTGTTCATTTGAGAAACAAGAGGCACCAAAAACTTCTCTCCGTCATGCGCTTCTACTAAAATAACAGAAAATTCCTCCCATTTAAGACCTGAACCCTTTACATCCTCCAAATCAAAAGTCCACTCTCCTCCACCTCTTCCCTTGTCATCCACTTTCAAGGCTCCAAAATCCACCACAACTACATCCCCGTTCGATTTCAAAAGCTTCAAGTTATAGGAATAATCAGGATTAAGGTTTTGAAGGGCAGCAGTCACTCTCCCTCTATTCCCTCTAAATTCTAATTTTAGATATCCTGAGACTTCCTTCCCTTCAAAAGAACATCCTTTGTCCTCTGGATTTAATACTATATAAGAACGCTTGTATATATTCACTGGCATTTGCTTAATCCCCCTCATTTCACTAAAAATCCATTGCCGCACTACATATTATGAAATGAGGGGAAATATTATTACTCTTTTATGAGAAGATAAAGTGCATTTGCCAAATTCGCAAACTGATCTATTGAAAGGGTTTCCCCCCTTGCCTGAGGGGAAATTCCAACTTTTAAAAGAGTTTCATGTAAAACTTCTTTTGAAAAGCCGAGAACTTTTAAAGAGTTGGACAAAACTTTTCTCCTTTGTCCAAAAGCTGCTCTTACAACTTCAGAAAAGAGCTTTTCGTCTTTAACTTCTACTAAAGGCTTATCGTAAACTTTCAATTTCAAAAGAGAAGACTCCACTTTCGGAGGAGGCACAAACACCTTCGGAGGAAGGTTAAAGAGTATTTCCGGTTTTGCTTTGAAATTTACAAAAACAGTAAGCATACCGTAGTCCTTTGTGCCTGGTAAAGCGCATATTCTCTCAGCAACTTCTTTTTGAACAAGCACAGTCATCTCTTTTACCAATTTGCAGTCAAGCATTTTCATTATTATAGGTGAAGTTATGTAATAGGGGAGATTGGCTACGACTTTAAAGGAATTTCCGTCAAAATGCTCCTGAGCAATTTCTAAAAGGTCAACTTCTAGTATGTCTTCATTTATGATGACCACATTTTTATAGATTTTTAATTTTTCTCTACTCATCTCAAAAAGCTCTTTATCTATTTCAAAGGATACAACTTTTTTAACCTTTTTGGCAAGTTCCTCTGTCAGCCCCCCATGCCCTGTACCCACTTCTAGCACAAAGTCCTCTTCTCCTACTCCTGAAGCTCTCACAATTTTTGAAAGAAGATTTTTGTCAAATATGAAATTTTGACCCCATTTCTTTTTCGCCTTCATATCTTCACCTCAAAAAATCAGGCAGGGAAGCCCCTGCCCTACTGAAGAATGTACACTTTGACGTATCTTCTCCCCCAGTTTCTGACCTCTTCTCTGGTAGGAAAATACACGTCAATTCGATTGCCCTTTATAGCCCCTCCAGTATCAGCTGCAATGCAAAAGCCGTATCCTTCTACATACAGCCTCGTTCCTAGCGGTATAACTCTGGGGTCCACAGCAACTACTCCCCTTCTCGCCACCATTCCACTCGCAGTAATGCCGTAGTCGGGGTCTCCAGGCTTTTTACCTGTGCTCTCTTCACTGCTGTCATAAGCTGTAGCTAGCATTGTCTTCACTTCTCTGTATCTTACGATTTCTCCTCTAGAAGTAGTAAAAACCCCTAAAGTCCCAACTCGTACGATCTGGGGAACGGGGTTTTTAATCACTTTTTCTTCAATTACGTTTCGCGCTACTTCTTTTCCATTCTCATAAGTGACTTTTATAACTTTTACTTTTTTCCCCATTTCCCCTTGTTGGGCTATTCTAGTCTGACCCCTTTCCATCGTATAGTCCTTCACTGTCTCTATCTGATACGGTATATCTATTTCTTCAGTTATAATCTTCTCCGTCACCTTTGTGATGTCGATGTACATGTAAGCAAATACAGGCGTATCCAAAGTCATGTTGATTTTGTCCTGTGGCCCCAAAGCTATCCCTCTCTCAGAAAGCAGGTCTTTTATAGTAGAAGCTGCTGAGTATATATTTTCTACTTTCCCTCCTACATTTAGTGTAACAGGCACTGCTCTTTTGATGGTTATCGTCATCCCATTTTTAAGCCGCGTATTAAGAGAGGGTTTGACCACATCTTCCTGCCTTAGTTCAATGCCTCTTTCCTTTAGCAAATCTCCTACTGTGGATGCAAAGGTAGTTATCACTATTTTTTTATTTTCATCCTGAAGGGTTATTTCCTTTCTCAAATTCACATAAGCCAAAAGGCCAATGGCCGCAAAAGCGACTGCTACCAGTGTTACAAGGGCAACCGGTTTTAGTCGCCTTCTAAGGTCATCTGTATCCATCCCATACCCTCCTGTTAAAAATTTGGTTTAGGGGAGTCGTAAGTAATTTTAATGCAATTAAATTAATTTGTCAAATTTTTATACACAATTTTTCAGTTATGTAATTATTATACGCAATTTTCACACTTTTGATACCTATCAAAAACAGGAGGGCAAATTGAAAAGCTTTATGGCATTTTGCGAGGTTGTTTCACAAACTTCTTCAAAACTTATACCTTTTATTTCAGCAATTTTTTGTGCTACAAATTTAACATATGTGGGCTTGTTTCTCTTACCTCTGTAGGGCTCAGGAGTCAAATAGGGACTATCTGTCTCAATCAAAAGCCATTCAAGAGGAACTTCTTTTGCAACCTCCCTAACTTTTTTAGCGTTTTTGAAAGTGACAGTTCCTGAAAGAGAGATGTAAAAATTCATACTTATCACTTCTTTTATCATCTCGACACTACCAGAATAACTGTGAAATACCCCTTTTAAATCCTGTGTCCATTCTTTTTTCAGTATTTTTAAGATATCCTCATGGGCGACTCTGTCGTGAATTACAATGGGAAGTTTAAGCTTTTTTGCGAGCCTTATCTGCTTCACAAAAGCCTCAATTTGAAATTCTTTAGGAGGGTCACCGTAATAATAATCCAAGCCAATTTCTCCTATAGCCACCACTTTATCCTCAAGAGCCAACTTCTCTATTTCCTCTATTTTGTCTTTTTCTCTTTCTGCATCATGAGGGTGAATGCCCACAGTTGCGTATATAAAATCGTATTTGTGGGCAAGTTCAATGGTCTTTTTAGAAGTCAATATATTGGACCCCACATTTATTAAAAATGTGAGGTCCTTTTTGCACTCCTCAATCACTTTTTCCCTGTCTTCATTGTATTTCTCATCCTCAAGATGAGCGTGAGAGTCTATAAGCAATTTTATCACCTCAGCTTATTTTAGAACCGCTTTCTATGTCTTTGTCTACCGTCAACAGCGCCATTTTCCCTTCATTAGTGGCCGCCAATAGCATCCCCTGGGATTCAATCCCCATGAGCTTTCTCGGCTGTAAATTATATACAATTATTATCTTCTTGCCTATTAGCTCTTCTGGACTGTAATATTTGCCAATTCCTCCTACAATCTGCCTTATCTCTTCCCCGACTTTAAGCTTCATTTTAATGAGCTTGTCTGAACCTTCTACTTTCTCAGCTTCTAAAATTTCAGCAACTCTCAGTTGAACTTTTGAAAAATCTTCTATCGTGATATAATCTATCTTCTCTTCTTTTGTTTCTTTTGTTTTTTCTTCAGTTTTCTTTTCAAGAGATGCCAGTTCTTTCTCAACATCTATTCTGGGGAACAGGATTTCTCCTCTCTTCACCCTTGTGCCTTCCTTCAAAAGCCCAAATTTTAAGCTTTCCCATGTAGTCAAATCTTCCGTAATCCCTAATTGTTCAAACATCTTTTTAGGAGTATTGGGCATAAAAGGAGATATCAAAATTCCTATGAACCTTAAAGATTCTGCCAGATTGTATAAAACTGTACCCAGTCTGCCTCTTTTAGATTCATCTTTTGCTAGCACCCACGGCATAGTCTCATCAATGTACTTATTAGCTCTTGACACTAATTTCCATATCTCTATTAAGGCGTTGGAGAATTGCAACTTGTCCATGTATTCTTCTACTTTCTGTGGTAAATTTTGCGCTACATTTATGAGGTCTTCATCTATTTCTTCTTGAGAAGAAGGTTTAGGCAACACTCCATCAAAGTATTTCTCAATCATTGTGACAGTTCTACTTAAAAGATTGCCCAAATCATTTGCCAAATCGGAATTTATCCTGTTTATTAAAGCTTCGTTTGAAAATACGCCGTCAGCACCAAAGGGAACTTCTCTTAAGAGGAAATACCTTATAGCATCTACTCCGTACCTGTCCACTAGTTCCTTGGGGTCCACTACATTCCCTTTGGATTTTGACATTTTACCTCCTTCTAAAATCAACCATCCATGCCCAAACACCTTTTTAGGAAGAGGAAGTCCTAAAGCCATGAGCATAGCAGGCCATATTATCGTGTGGAACCTCACAATTTCCTTACCAACGAGGTGCACATCTGCAGGCCAATACTTTTTAAATTTCTCATCATTTTCTGTCATATATCCTAATGCAGTGATATAGTTAGAAAGAGCATCTATCCAAACGTATATGACGTGCTTAGGGTCAAAAGGCACTTTTATTCCCCAGTCAAAAGTGCTCCTTGAGACAAATAAGTCCTCCAATCCAGCCTTTATAAAGTTTATCATTTCATTTCGCCTGGACTCTGGCTGTATAAAATCTGGATGCTCCTCATAGTACTTCAAAAGCTTATCTCCATAAGCTGAAAGTCTGAAGAAATACCCTTCCTCTGTAACCCTTTCAACGGGTCTTCCGCAGTCAGGACATTTTCCATCCACAAGCTGGCTTTCTGTCCAGAAAGACTCGCAAGGAGTGCAATACCATCCCTCGTATTCTCCCTTATATATATCCCCCTGCTCGTACAACTTCATGAATATCTTTTGCACTATTTCTTCGTGATAGGCATCAGTTGTCCTAATAAAATGGTCATAACTTATATCCATTGTTTTCCATAAATCTTTTATCCATTCCACAATGCCGTCCACATATTCTTTTGGAGACATGCCTTTTTCTCTGGCTATCCTCTGAATTTTCTGCCCGTGCTCGTCTGTACCTGTCAAAAACATCACGTCATACCCTGTCAATCTTTTGAACCTTGCCATTGCGTCAGCAGCCACAGTAGTGTAAGAATGGCCAATATGTAGCTTGTCACTGGGGTAATATATAGGAGTGGTGATGTAAAAAGTCTTTTTCATTTTGACCTCCTCCTCAAGTTTTTTATAGTAATTAAATAAAAAACTCGCCTCCGGCAAGGGGCGAGATTTTCGCGGTACCACCCTTCTTCGCATGAACCTCGCGGCTCATGCCTCACAGAGTGCAAACACACTCCTACTCTGTAACGGGAGTCCCCGGTAAAGCCTACTAGCCTTCGACAGTACGGCTCCGGAGCCATCTTCAGAAGCTAGAACTTTATCGGCTCTCACCTTGCCCGACTCTCTGTAAAAGTTCTAGTCTTCCTACTCTTTCCTTCATCGCCTTTTCCAATATTCTATTTATCCTTAAATATACCCTTTATAATGAGTATTGTCAACTCCCTTTTTTATTATTCAACTCCTCATATTTTCTCCACTCTCATTCTCTCTTTTATAAACTCAACGGCATCTTCTTTTGTCTTTATTTCGCCGTAAAACCTGTTTTTCCTTATCTCATACAGTATCTGCCCGAGCTTTTTGCCATCTTTCACATCAAAATTTAATATTATGTCTAGAGGAGAAAGCAGCGGTTTTTCCGTCTCTTTAAACTCTACATATCGCTTTAAAAGTTTTGTTATAAAATTCTCATAACGGGGTATGTCCTCTTCTTTCCCAAAGCTTAACCGGCTGGCAGTGTAATCTGCCAAAGAGGCTAGCAGAATACCTATAGCGTTATCTTTTAGATGATAGAAAAACCTGAAAAGTGTCTTGTTATTTACCCCTTCAATGTAGTAATCGAGGGGCTTTTTATGGTAAAGCACAAGTTTTTTCAGGAGGTTTGTCTCTTTTTTGGGAATTCTCATGCGGGAGGCCATTTTCTTTATTATCTCAGCACCTTTTATCTCGTGATTGTAAAAGTGGAGGCGGTTTTCTACGTCGATGTATATGGAATCAGCTTTGCCTATGTCGTGAAACAAAATCCCCAGTTTTATTATATCTTTAACTTTATTTCCCGGAGACATGGGTTTTTCTAGGTATTCACTCACAAGGTCTTCTACATCCTTGGGAAATCTCATAGCGCTTATGATGTTTTCATACTCCTCCACTGCCCTTATAGAATGTATCCACGCGTTTATAAGCTGATAGTAGCACTTACCCACCTCTTTGAGTTTAGCTACCTCTTCAAAAATATTTTCCATCAAACTTAGCTCTTCCATCAACCTCAAATACTTATGCGAATCTTTTTCTCTTATTATCATAAAAATTTCATTCATTATCCTCTCAGGGGCAACATTTTTTAATAAATGGGCTTCTTCCTTTATTTTGGCTTTTGTCGCCTCATCTATATCAAATTTATAAGTGGCAGCAAATCTCACAGCCCTCAAAGCCCTCAAAGGGTCTTCCCGAAAGGTATAGTCTGCCACATGTCTTATTTTTCTGTTTTTTATATCCTTTAATCCTCCAAAAGGGTCTATTATGTATTCAAATTCAAAGTGGTCAGTGAGTCTAATAGCCATGGCATTTATTGTAAAGTCCCTGTGGGCCAGATCTTCGTATATGTCTTTCCCTCTTAAATTAGTGAAATCCAGTATTTCATCTCCAACCACTATTCTATATGTTCCTTTTTCTGCCATAAAAGGCACAAAACTGCCTCCCATCTTCTCAGCTGCCAATTTTGCGATTTCTTCTGCATTGCCTTTAACTACAAAATCGTAGTCCTTTGCTTCTTTGTTCAGTATCCTGTCCCTTATGTAGCCGCCGACAATGTAAACATTATAGGCTTCTCTTCCTAATTTCCTTATGAGCCTGGGTATTGTAGCCACGAAGATCCTTCCTTTCAAAAAGGTAAATTGCCTACCAATAATAAGTATAACAAAAGGGAAAAAGTATACAAGGCCTAAAAAAATATGCGGCTGTAAAAAACGCAAGAGATAATAGCCACTATATCAGCAAAAATTCCAGAAACGATTGAATGCCTTATATTCTTTATTCCTACGGCTCCAAAGTAAACTGCAAGCACATAAAAAGTAGTCTCTGTAGAACCGTACATAGCAGAAGCCATCTTGCCAATGAAAGAATCAGCACCATAAGTTTTCATAAGTTCTGTGGCAATCCCTAAAGCTCCGCTCCCTGAAAGAGGCCTTATCAAAGCAAGGGGAACAAGCTCTTCAGGCATACCTATCTTTTGAGTGAAAGGCATCAAAATCTGGGCAAGCAAATTCAAAGCCCCAGAAGCCCTCAAAACTCCTATAGCCACCAGCATAGCTAAAAGAGAAGGAAAAATCCTCACAACCACATCTAGTCCCTCTTTTGCGCCCTCTATAAAAATCTCATAAACTTTAGCCTTTTTTACAAGACCGTAAAAAGGTATAATTATAAGAAGAACAGGGACAAGCCATTCAGAAAAAATTTCTACCACACACATCACTCCCTAAATATTGACATTTTTTCAATAAAGTTGTTGAAAATTAACCCTGCCGTAAGAGCTGTAGCTGTAGAAAAAATGCTCACAATTACAAAATCCGCCGGGTTTTGCGCTCCAAGGGATGCTCTAAGGCCTATCATAACAGCGGGAATGAGTTGAATTGAAGCAGTATTTATAACTAAAAATCGGCACATGGCATTTGAGGCACTCTCTTTTCTGTTGAGCTCTTGAAGGTACTCCATAGCCTTAATTCCAAAAGGAGTAGCGGCGTTTCCAAGCCCCAGCATATTAGCAGAAATATTCATAATCATTGCAGAAATAGCTGGATGGTCCTTGGGGACCTCCGGAAAAACTTTCGTTACTACAGGTTTTAGCACTTTTGCTACAATATCCATAAGCCCTGACTTTTCAGCAATTTTCATTATTCCGAGCCAGAGAGCCATAACTCCTAGAAGGCCTATTGAAATCGTCACTGCACTTTGAGCGGAATCAATTATCGCCCTTGACACCTCCGACATTTTTCCATTTGCCATTCCGACAAATACTCCCACAGCGATCATAAAAAACCATATGTAGTTCATCATAAAAAAACCTCCTGCATTGCCAAAAATCCTACTATTTTTCGCTTTTTCTTCTTATGTAATAAAATTTATGTTATTATCCTAAAAAAATTCCAAAAAAGGTGTTGACTTATTTTTCAAAACTTGGTATTATTATAAGTGAAGTACAACTGTCGAAATTTGTAACTCAGGAGGGGAGAAATATGTTGAAATCCACGGGTATTGTGAGAAAAGTAGATGAGCTGGGAAGGGTAGTAATACCAATTGAGCTCAGGAGGACATTAAACATCGCAGAAAGAGACGCATTAGAAATCTATGTAGATGGAGAGCAGATAGTCCTCAAAAAGTACGAACCAGCATGCATTTTCTGCGGCAACGCTGAAAATGTCATAAACTACAAAGGGAAAAACATCTGCAAAAACTGCTTGGAAGAGCTCAAGAAAACTCCATTAGAATAATCGCAGGAAAAATAATGGGAGGGAAATCCTCCCATTATTTTTCCTCCTTTTTTTCTTCTGGCTCTATGTGAACTGTGACATTGGCTTCTGGGAATCTGTCAATAATTTGCTTTGAAACCTTATGGGAAAGTTCATGGGCTTCTACAATATTTGCATCTCTTCTGACTCTCAAGTGCACATCTATTTCTCTCTTCTGCCCCGACTTCCTAGTCCTCAATTTGTGAAAACTTGTAATTTCAGGATTTGACTTGATTATCTCCTCTATTTCTTTCAATTCTTCCTCCGGAAGACTTGTATCCGTCAGGTCTTTTAAAGCTTCTTTTGTAAGGTCAACAGAGGCTTTTATAATTAAAAAGGCTACAAAAATAGCAATTACTGGGTCCAAAATGTTAATACCTGTAAATCTTATGACAACAAGGCCAGCAGCAACTCCTAAAGAAGTAAAAACATCTGTTAAAAGGTGCATGGCGTCGGCTTTTAGAGCTATAGAGTCCTCTTTTTTGGCAACTTTAAATAAATAAAATGAAACTACGCTATTTATGAGGGCAGAAAAAAGCATCACTACTATGCCCATTCCTAGATTTTCTACGTATGCGCCGGTAATTATTCTTTTCAAAGCCTCATATATTATGAGAAGAGCAGCAAAAAAAATTAAAATAGCTTCAACAAATCCAGACACATTTTCGTACTTCCCGTGGCCAAAGGGATGGTCATCATCAGCAGGCTTTGCCGCCTTTCTTATAGAAAAAAAGGCAATTATACTTGCAATTAAATCAATTGAGGAATGAATTGCCTCAGAAATTACACCTATAGAATGCATCAAAATTCCTGCCACCAATTTTACTGTTATCAAAAAGCTGTTGGAAACAACAGACAAAAGAGCCGCTTTTTCTCTATTCATGGCAACCTCCACACATTATCAATTGAAATTGTCACTTATATATATTATAGTTCATGGGCCAAAAATATGCAAATATTTTACACAAAAGGTATTGAAAATCAACTTCAATTGATATCTTCATCTATGACAAGCTTATAAACTTCTCTTTTTGAAACCTTCAGCTCTTCTGCAACCTTTTTCACAGCTTCTTTTTTATCCATCCCTAGTTTTAGGTATTTATCTAGCAATTCTTTAGGGTCTTTTTGTAAAGGACTAATTTTAGCTCCTTCTATTACTATCACAATCTCTCCCTTTACTTCCTCTCCTAACTTTTCTAAAACTTCTTCTACCGTCCCTCTTATAAACTCTTCGTGAATTTTAGTAAGCTCCCTTGCCACCACAACTTTTCTTTCCCCTATGTATTCTTTTAGTTCCTTTAAAGTTTCTTTCAATCGGTGAGGAGATTCATAAAGTATTGTAGTCCTCTCTTCTCTTGAAATCCTCTCTAGTTTTTCCCTTCTCTCTTTGCTTTTCTTTGGCAGAAAACCTTCAAATACAAAAGAAGAAGCATCAAGTCCTGAGGCAATAAGCGCTGTGATGGCTGCTGTTGGCCCTGGAAGAGGCACTATCTTTATGCCTTCCTGTATGCAGAGCCTAACTAATTCTTCCCCGGGATCTGAAATCGAAGGGGTACCCGCATCAGTCACCAGTGCAATAGATTTTCCACTTTTCAATTTTTCTATTAGCTTGGGTCCCATCGTTACTTTATTATGTTCATGGTAACTTACAAGGGATTTTTTTATTTCGTAGTGATTTAACAACTTCAGTGTCTGTCTGGTATCTTCTGCTGCAATAAGGTCCACCTCACTTAAAACCCTCAAAACCCTAAGAGTTATATCTTCCAAATTGCCAATAGGTGTGGGGCACAAATACAATGTCCCATACTCTTCCATTTTTATTCCTCCTCCAAACTTTCCTTTGAATATATGGATTTCACCTCTTCTGTATACTCACCAGTCCTTTCATACACATAAAGGGGCGGAAGTACAGTCAAAGAGGGCTGCGCTCCCTTTTTTGCTTCCAAAAGCAATAAATTGGGCTTGCTGTCAACGTAGGGATGAACAAACCTAAGCTTTTTAGGCTCCAAATTGTACTTCCTCAAAAAGTACATGACATCTACTAACCTGTCCGGACGGTGAACCATAAAAAATTTTCCGCCAAATTTTAAAAGCTTAAAAGCTGCTTTTACAAAATCCTCAAGTCCTCCGTAAACTTCATATCGCGCGATATTCTCTGCCTCCTCCTTTTTTTCAAAACCTGTATAAAGGGGCATGTAAGGAGGATTAGAAGTTACCACGTCAAATTTTTCGTAACCCAATAATTTCTCTACTTCTCTTACATCCCCGTGTATTATCTTTATTCTGTTTTCCAGACTGTTAATTGCCACGCTCCTTATCGCCATGTCAACCATCTCTTCCTGAATTTCGACCCCGTAAATAAAAGTATCTTTTGTTTTTGCTGCAATCAAAATAGGAATTATCCCATTGCCGCATCCCAAATCCACAATCCTATCTCCTCTTTTTGCAGTGACGAAATTTGCAAGCAAAACTGCATCTATTCCAAATCTGAATTTGTCCTTGTGTTGAATTATGGCCATATTTTTTATGTTTAACTCATCCAATCTTTCTCCCTCTTTCAACACTTTTCTCACCTCTTCTATATTCTACCTTTCAACCTGCCTTTTTTCAACAAAAACCTCATCCAGCGTATTGAAAATCACCTCATTGAACAGTATACTATATAAGGAATTTATACGCGGGAGGATGAAAAATTTGATAAAAACAGGTATCGTCCCTAGAATAACCTCTGAAATAAATCCGTTAAAGGCTGTGATACTACATAGACCAGGAAGAGAACTGGAGCGCTTAACTCCTCAAAACCTTTCTGAACTTCTCTTTGATGACATACCTTGGGTGCGAAAAATTCAAGAAGAGCACGATGAATTTGTAAAGGTACTGAAAGAAAACGGAGTAGAAGTGCTGTATATAGAAAGATTGCTTTCTGAAATACTACAAGATGAAGAGGTAAAAGAGGAATTTATCGAAGACCTCCTCCAATTAAATGGTATCACCTCTCCCAAAATATTAGACTTTTTGTTTGGACTTTTAAGAGAAAAACCCGTAGATGAACTGGTAGAAATATCTATATCTGGACTTTCATTGTATGAAGCAAAAGTAAAAAGGTCCTTGATGGGCCTGGCAGAACACATATACGAAGAAGACTATTACTACATCAAGCCATTGCCAAACCTCTATTTCACAAGGGACCCAGCCGCTGTAATCGACAGAGGACTCATGATAAGCTCAATGAAAGCTGCTGCGAGAAAGCCAGAAACCCTGATATTTAAGTACCTGTATAATTATCATCCTCTCTTCAAAGACAACGAAGTCCCCCTCTTTTATGACAACACTTATCCTCATTCTATAGAAGGCGGAGACATTTTAGTCTTAAATGAAAAAGTAATAGCGGTCGGCTGTAGCGAAAGGACATCCCCACAGGCAATAGAACAGCTTGCTCACAATCTATTTGAAAAAGGATCCTCTGTTGAAAAAATACTGGTAGTACAAATCCCTGCAAAAAGGTCTTACATGCACTTAGACACTGTATTTACCATGGTGGATACCAACAGATTTGTCTTCTACCCGGGCATAAAAAATGAGCTAAAAATTTTTAGCCTCATAAAAGAAGAAAAAGGTTTTTCAATACACAGGGAAAAAGACTTACAAACAGCCCTAAAAAATGCCCTAAACCTCTATACAATAGACATAATTCCAACTGGAGGATTAAACGCCATAACTTCTGCAAGAGAACAGTGGAATGACAGCACTAATACCCTTGCCATAGCTCCGGGAATAATTGTAACATATTCTAGAAATGAAATATCAAATAAAATTTTGGAAAAAGAAGGGATAAAAGTGATCCCGATTGAAGGGTCTGAGCTGTCAAGAGGAAGAGGAGGCCCTCGTTGCATGACAATGCCTTTAATGAGAGATTAAAAAGTCCTCTTTTGAGGACTTTTTAAAAATTTTTTAACAATTTTATGTTATAATTAAAAAGCCGCGTGCCAATTACTAATTTTAAGGAAGGAATGTAACTATGAAAAAGTTTATCGCTTCTCTTCTAATGCTTTTATTTATTTTTTCGTCAATTTCACATCCTCTTGCCTTTCCTTCTCAAAATTCAAACAAATTAGCTGTGCTTTTCATTCTAGACAGGACGGGCATTGAAGACCTTAAAAAGTACGACCTCCCCAACATAAAAAAGTTAATGGAAAAAGGCTCTCTAGCTCTCATGAACACAAGAACAGCTGGAAGCTATTCTGAACCAGCTGCATACCTTACAATAGGTACAGGGACAAGGGCAGCTGTCGGTGAGATGGGCGGACTTTGCTTCAACAAAAACGAAGCCTATGCCTACACCAGCGCAGAAAATTTGTACTATCTGTACACTGGAAGAGAAGTAGAAGACAACGACATAGTAAATATAGGAATACAGGATTTAATCTCTCAGGCTTCAAATTTAAATTATACAGTAACTCCCGGACTTCTGGGACAGATTTTGAAGGAACATGGGATAGATGTATATGTCTTTGGGAATGGAGATGTGAAAACTCCCTACGGCACAGCCTACAACAGATACGCTGCTTTAATCGGCATGGACAAAGAGGGCCTAGCAAGGGGAGATGTGAGCGAATCTCTTCTTTTAAGAGATGAAAATAGCCCTTACATGGTAAAAGCAAACTACAAAAAACTTTATGAAAAATTTTTAGAGGCAAGTAAAGAAGGGGGACTTATAATAATAGACCCTGGAGATACATTGAGAGCTGATGCATTTTCCAAATACACCACACCTTCTTTAGCAAACTCTTACAAGGAAAAAGCTTTAAAAGAAGCTGATGAACTAATCGGCAAAATTCTCAATCACATGAATTTGTCAAAGGATTTGTTTATAGCGTTGTCTCCTTATCCCTCTAGTTCAGATATTTCTAAAAATAATTTGATTACCCCTGTAATAGTAGCAGGTCCTTCTTTCTCAAAAGGGTTGGCCACTTCAAACACCACAAAGAGAGAGGGAATTGTCACAAATCTAGACATAGCACCGACAATTTTGAAATACTTTAATATAAGTCCCCCAATAGAAATGCTGGGACATCCTATTAAAACTATTCCAAGTGACAATGCTCTTTCTAAGCTCTTAAAAGACGACGAAATGATAGTCTCTGTCCACAATGCAAGAACTCCTATACTAAAAGGTTACGCATCAATTTTTATAATCTTAGTTATACTTTATATAGTGTTGTTGTTCATAAAAAAAGACTATCTAGGTTACATTTCGCCATTATTGTTAGCAGTTATCACTGTACCACTTACTTTCTTAATCCTTCCATTGCTCGGTCCATTAAATCTTTACTCAAACGTGATAGCTATTGTGCTTATAACAATCGCAATTGACCTTCTGGTAATGCTTTCTTCAAAGAAAGACTTAGACAGAGTAATGATAATAAGCCTTATCACATCATTTGCCATACTGGTAGATTTGGTGCTTCACGCTCCCCTTATGAAAAACTCTCTTCTAGGATATGACGTAATAAGCGGCGCTAGGTACTACGGAATAGGAAATGAGTACATGGGAGTGCTCCTAGGTTCCTTGATAATGGGCACAGCTTTATTTACAGAAAAATATCCTAAGAAAATTGTAAAGGCCACTACATTTTTGCTGTTTATTGCCGCTTTCTTTTTAATGGTAATGCCCCAATTTGGCGCCAAAGTAGGAGCCTTCATCACAGGGTTTATGGCTTTTGGAACTGTAATTTTGATGATGTCTGGAGTAAAAATAACTAAAAAACATTTTCTGATAATGTTTGTCTTAATGGCAATTTCATTAACTCTAATGTTTGCGATCTCTACTTTCTTAGGGACAATGACCCACATGGCACAGACTACTTTGATTGTAAAAGCTGAAGGAATCAACTCCCTATTTCAGATTTTTGCAAGAAAGCTGCAAATGGAGCTAAAACTCATGAAATACACCATATGGTCTTGGGTACTTGTAATATCAATTGTCGCACTTTTTGTAGTGTCCTACAAGCCAACAGGAGTATTGCAGGAAGCCTTTAAAAATCACAAGTACATCTATACAGGCTTTTTTGGAAGCATAGTTGGCATGCTCTTTGCGCTGGGATTTAACGATGCAGGCATTGTAGCAGCAGCAACTATGTGCATTTACGCAATACCCCCTATTTTACTGTTACTTCAAAAAAATGAAAACCATGGTTAGAGTGAATTTGGCTTAAAACTAAAGGTATGCTATAATCTTTTATGCAGAAAAAATTTAGCAAAGGCTGAGGAGATGATGAAATAGTGGTTGCAACTTCTCTAGAGATATTTATTTTTTCTGTTATTGCAGGTGTTTTTGGCGCTCTTTTGGGCTTAGGCGGTGGAATAATTGTAATACCTGCCCTCACTCTACTTTTGGGAGTAGACATAAGATACGCAATAGGAGCAAGCATAGTGTCAGTCATAGCGACTTCTAGCGGAGCAGCTGTGGCATATGTGAGAGACAATATCACCAATTTGCGAATTGGGATGTTTCTGGAAATTGCTACAACTCTAGGCGCTATAACTGGCGCCTATATAGCAGGTTTGATAAGCTCTAAATACCTCTACATCATTTTTGGCCTCGTACTCTTATACTCCGCTTTAGCAATGCTTAAAAAAAGAAAGGAAGAATTACCCCAAAACGTAATCTCCCATCCTTTAGCCAAGAAGTTAAATTTGGAAGGCTCTTACTTTGATAAAGTTTTAAACAAAGAAGTAAAATACAAGGTAGCTGGAGTTTATGAAGCTTTTGGGACGATGTACTTGGCTGGAATACTATCTGGCCTTCTAGGAATAGGCAGTGGAGTTTTTAAAGTGTTGGCAATGGACCTTTTTATGAAACTTCCAATGAAAGTGTCTACAGCTACCAGCAATTTCATGATAGGTGTCACAGCTGCTGCAAGTGCAGGGGTGTATCTCATGAGGGGAACGATAAATCCAGAAATTGCAGGCCCTGTAGCAATAGGAGTTCTTTTAGGAGCAACATTAGGCACAAAGATAATGGAACGCCTTAAAAACACCACCATAAGGAAAATATTCATCCCTGTTTTAATCTACATCTCTGTACAAATGCTCATAAAAGGTCTGGGGGTATAAGAAATGGAAAAAGACATGAAAATGAAGTTGAAAAAAGAAAATGAAGATTTGAGAAAGATGGAACTCATTATAAGCAAAGCCTTGAGTATAGGTGTCACTACAAGCGCTGTGGTAATTTTTTTAGGCCTTTTAATGCTTGTAATAACAGGAAACAGCGGATATCCTCACGGTTATTACCCAACCACACCTCTTTCAATATTAAGGGGCTTTATCGCCTTAAAGCCCTATGCAGTGATACTAACAGGCCTTTTGCTTCTTATACTCACCCCCGTATTTAGAGTAGCTGTGTCAATTATCACTTTTTTCTACGAAAAAGACTACACTTATACCATCATAACAACTTTAGTTTTCATAATACTGATAATTAGCTTTTTATTGGGTAAAGTAGAATAAAAAATAGAGGAGCTTATTCCTCTATTTTTTCTAAATCCTCTTTAAAAAGCTCCTCTTCGTAAGTCTTTTCTTCCTCTTCCCTTTCTTCCACAACTTCCACTTCTTCAGGGTCATATTCTTTTATTATTTCAATCCCTTCAACGTTTTTCATCTTAACCTTGAGTTTGCGCCTTATTACATCTACTTCTGTTATCTTCATCTCCTTATCTCCCACTCTTATGATGCTGCCCACTTTGGGAAGTTCAGCCCTCAATTTTTCATACATTTCCTGCTCATATTTCAAGCAGCACATCAAGCGCCCGCAAAGCCCCGATATTTTAGCAGGGTTTAAAGAGAGATTTTGGTCCTTTGCCATCTTTATTGAAACAGGTTCAAATTCCCCCAAAAAAGTGGTGCAGCAAAGTGGTCTTCCACAGGGCCCTAACCCTCCAATTATTTTGGCCTCATCCCTTACACCTATCTGCCTTAACTCTATCCTTATTCTAAAAACAGATGCCAAGTCTTTTACCAACTCTCTAAAGTCTACTCTGCCTTCTGCAGTAAAGTAAAATATAACTTTGGTGTTGTCAAAAGTGTATTCCACATCTACGAGGTTCATCTCAAGCCCGTGTTCTTCTATTTTCTTAAGGCATATCTCAAAGGCTTGCGCCTCTTTTTTCTTGTTTTCATAGTAATGTTCAATGTCTTCTTCTGTAGCAATACGTATAACTTTCTTTAAAGGCGCTACAATCTCTTCTTCAGGGACTTCTTTAATTCCAACTACAACTTCTCCAAACTCTATCCCTCTTATAGTCTCTACAATCACCTTATCGCCAACTTTTATAGGCAAATCTCCCGGGTCAAAATAGTATATCTTGCCTGCCTTCTTAAATCTAACTCCTACGACTGTAACCAACGTTATTGACCCCCTAAAATATCTAAAAGTAAATTCTCTACAGCCAACTGATAGTTTACATTGCTTTTAAGCTGGGAATTAAACTGCTCTATTCTATTGATTATATTATTTAATCTCTTAAAGGTCAACTTAGATTCCAATTTTTCTATAGAATCTATATAATCCACATTCTTTATAAATTTCAAATCTTTGGTTGTTTTAAAGACCAACACATCTCTTAAATAAGAGAGAAATATTTTTAAAACCTCCTCAATCTGTTCCTTATTTTCCTCAAAAAAGCTGTACTCATTAAGCACTTCAAAACCTTTTTTCTCAAAAATTTTCTCAATCTCAGAAAGCACATTGCTGCGAAGCTTTTTATAATTTTCGTCCACCAGTTTGTCCGCCTCACCAAAATTGCCATCCGCGAGATGTGCCAGAACTTCTGCCTCTTCTTCGCTGACGCCTTTTTCACCAATCAGGTATTCTTTAATCACTTCTTTTCTTTCTCTTTTAAATCTTACCACATTGCAGCGGGACACTACTGTAGGCAAAAGAGCTTCTATTTGAGGTGAGATTAGTATGAAAAGGCCGTATAAAGGCGGTTCTTCTAAGGTTTTAAGAAAAGCGTTCTGAGCTGCAGGAGTCATTTTATCAGCCCTGTCAATTATAAATACCTTTTTAAAAGACTCATAAGGCTTTATATTTATTTCAGCGTTTATATACCTTACAGTTTCTACTTTTATAGAATCTCCCTCTGGTTCTATTATAAACACATCTGGATGACTTTTCTTAAGCATTTTTACACAAGAGGTACACTTAAAACAAGGCTTATCATTACCTTTGCAGTTTACCATCATTGCAAAATATTCAGCCAAAAATCTCTTTCCTAAACCTTCTTCCCCAACAAATAAGTAGGCATTAGAAATTTTATTCTGATTTATTATATTGCGAAATACTTTTAGAATCTCTTCGTGGCCATACACCCTAAGCAACTTCATCACCTTACGAGTAAATGTCTATTAACAAACCCCTTATATCATCAATCATTTTTAGGAGTTCTAACTTTTTAGACTCTTTCAGAAACTCCTCTGTAAGCTTTTCCAACTCTTTGTCCACCTTTTCCACTAGAGAATATATTCTCTTTCTTCCTCTTAAATCTACATGTTCTTTTTTAGTGTATTTGAGCATGTTTTCTGTGGCTTCTTGCAAAAACTTCTTTACAAGCTTCTTATACTTGAGAAGGTCTTGTAAATTCAAACTTTCTTTTAATTTGTCAGCCGCTTCATCTATTTCTGACAAAATTTCTGACAATTTATCTTTATAAACTCTGTCTAACTCTTTTTCAAAAGTTTCTCCAAATTTTTTCTCCACTTTATACGTTCTTGAAATCTCGCTTTTCATTTCACTAACCACTTTTGAAGGCCTGACTTCATTAACCCTCATAGCAAACACCCTTTTTATATCCTAAAGAATTTTTCTACATCGAGCACAAACACTGTAGCACCGCCAATTGTCACTTCAACAGCCTGCGGAAGAAAGATGTCTGTAGCCCCTCCCATTGGAGTAGGTGAAGTTATTATTCTATCACGAGTTTTGCACTTCTTTTCTATTATGCTTATGACATCGTCCAATTTGTCATCTTCCACTCCTATTATCAAGGTGGTATTGCCAGACCTCAAAAAACCACCTGTAGAAGCAATCCTTGTAAAGCTGAATCCTCCTTCTGTTAGCCCATCCATCAACCTTCTGACATCTTCATCCTGTACGATCGCAAGAACTAACTTCATACTTTCGCCCCCTTCAAATATTCTTCTACTGCCTTTACCACCATTTTATGAACCGCCAGTACCTCCTGCATACCGTCTATCAAAATGAACCTCTCCGGAAAATCCTTCACCAGTCTAAGATAACCTTCCCTCACTTTTTTGTGAAATTCATAGTCCTCCCCTTCGAGCCTGTCGGCTTTTTTACCCTGTCGCCTTTTTATGGCTTCCTCCGGTGTAATGTCTATATATACTGTAATATCCGGAAACAAACCTTTAGTTGCTATTTCATTTACAATTTTAACTTTTTCCAGTCCCAATCCCCTAGCATATCCCTGATATACATAAGAACTATCTATAAACCTATCAACTATTACCATTTGACCTTTAGAAAGAGCGGGTAAAATCTTCTCTTCCACCAGTTGCGCCCTAGAGGAAGCGTAAAGGAGCATTTCTGTCACCGGGAAGATGAGATTTTCTCTGTCAAGCAAAATTTCGCGGACTTTCTCTCCTACTCTCGTCCCACCCGGCTCCCTTAAGACAAGTAGGTCATAACCCTCTTTTTTAAGATGTTCTTCCAAAAGCTTAACCTGTGTGGTCTTCCCACATCCGTCTATGCCTTCGAAACTTATAAATTTCCCTCTCATATCTCACACACCGACAGTAAATTATCCTGTATACCCAAAACCTTAATACCTTTATTATACAATACTTCTATATATTTTACCATATCTTTTTCAATCCTCTCTCCTGGACATATGAGAGGAACTCCTGGCGGATAAGGTGTCACAAAATCTGCAGAAATCGCCCCTTCCGCCTTTTCAAAGGGTACCCTCACCTTCTTTTTCCTCACAGCTTCCGAAGGAGTCAACTCCATTTCAGGCAAAGAAGGAAAAAGAATTCTATCCCCAAATTTAACCCTCTTCCTGTTTTTTGAAAGCTTTTTTAAACCTTCTAAAAGCATTTTTACCCTTTTTTCATCATCCCCTACAGTAACCATCGCTAATATATTGTAAACATCCGACATTTCAACTTGTATATTGCATTCTCTCCTCAAAAAATCCTCTGCTTCAGGCCCTTCAATTCCCAAATTCTTTACACTTATAGTGAGCTTTGTAACATCAAAATCCACAATGCCGTACCGTCCAACTATATCTTCTCCTAAACATCTAATACCTTCCATTTTATCAATCTCTCTTCTTACATATAGGGCTAATTGAATAACTTCTTCTAGTCTTTTTTTGCCTTCTTTCTCCATGTATTCTCTTGCCATGTCAATTGAAGACATGAGAATATAAGAAGGAGATGTAGATTGAAAAAGGCTTAAAGAATATTTTAACCGATCCACATCTACCCTATCAGAATTTAAATGGAGTATAGAAGTTTGAGTAAAAGAAGTAAGAGTCTTGTGCAGGCTCTGTACTACAATATCCGCTCCTGCTTTTATGGAGGACTTAGGCAAATTGTTTGAAAAAGGAAAGTGAGCCCCATGAGCTTCATCTACAATCAAAATTTTACCGTACTTATGCACAATATCCACAATTTTTTCAATATCACTGCAAAAACCGTAATAATTAGGGTATGTCACTACTACAGCTTTTACATCTCTTTCTTTTTGCAAAACCTCCTCTAGCCTTTCTACATCAATTCCCATCGCAATTCCATTTTCATAGTCTATCTCGGGCAGCAAATACACGGGAATCGATTGAGTAAGCACAACTCCGTTGTAAACAGATTTATGAGAATTCCTCATCACAAGCACTTTATCCGTAGGGTTTAGCACTGCATACATGGCCGCATATATTCCAGCAGTACTGCCATTTACCAAAAAGAAAGCTTGTTTTGACCCAAAGGTCTTTGCTGCAAGCTTCTCAGCTTCAAGGATTGGACCATCGGGATTGTGAAGGTTGTCAAGTCCTGGCACCTCTGTCAAATCAATTTTTGCTAAATTTTCAATGTACTCTTTTGGCAATACTCTTCCTTGTTTATGGCCGGGCATGTGAAAAGGTACAGTTTCCTTTTTCACGTATTCCATGAGAGCATCGTACAAAGGAGTTGACATAAAATACCTCCACAAAACATTTTTCATTTTCATTATACCACAAAAAAAGAAAACTGGATTTACACCCAGTTTTCATACCCGACATCTTTCATATAATCCTCCCATATATCAATCATCTTTTGCCTGTAGAAGTCATAGTTCTTATCGAAGGGAGACAAATTTATCAATCTCTTCTGACACTCTTCGCATATAAATTTTCCTAATACATCTATGCCATCTTGTACCTCTTTATCGCATATAAAACATTTTCTTTTTATCGTGACATCCTCCATCTGGCACACCACTTTCAATATTATCCTAATAGAATTATTCCCTATTTCTTGAAAAATATTCTACTTTATGATAATTCTTTATATCTAAAACAGCTAACCAGATGGTCATTAACAAGCCCTACAGCCTGCATATAGGAGTACACTATGGTAGAACCTATAAAGACAAATCCTCTTCTTTTAAGGTCTTCACTTATCATATCAGATAATTCCGTGCGGGATGGAATATCCTCCACTTTTTCCCAACTATTTATTATAGGTTTGTAATTCACAAATCTCCATATATATTCATCAAAACTACCAAATTCTTTTTGAATTTCTATAAACTTCTTCGCATTGTGAATGGAAGCCTCTATCTTCTTTCTATTGCGCACAATGCCCTTGTTCTCCAATAATTCTCTTATTTTTTCTTCATCGTATTGAGAAACCATATGAGGGTCAAAACCACTATAAGCTCGTCTAAAATTTTCCCTCTTTTTTAGTATGGTAAGCCAGCTGAGACCAGCTTGGAAAGATTCCAAAATCAAAAACTCAAAATGCTTCCTATCGTCGTGGACAGGCACTCCCCATTCCTCATCGTGATACTTTATATAAATCGGATCCACGAGGCACCAAGGGCATCTTTGCATATTCATCCCCTCACAAGAGCAATGCAGCAGCCCCCAAAACTCCTATATTTTCTCCCAGCTGAGCCTTTACCACTTCACATACTTCTGCATTGGGTTTTAATGCCTTTTTTCTTACAGTTTCCATCATTTTCTCATACAACATATCCCACTGAGCAGAAACTCCTCCCCCTATGGCGATCTTTCTGGGATTGTAAAAAGCCATTATGTTGGCAATTCCCACTCCCAAGTAAAAAGCCTCCTTTTCTACCAATTCTTTTGCGAATTCATCTCCCAGTTTTGCAGCTTCGAACACGTGCTCTGCTTTTACTTCTCCTTCTCCCGCCAGTTCCTTTATTTTCGTCTTTATCCCTTTTTCAATCCCTTCCCTTGCAAATCTGGCAATCGCCGTTCCAGAAGCGTAAGCTTCAAAGCATCCGTAATTTCCGCAGTTGCACCTCGGCCCATCAAAGTTTATGGTGTGATGTCCAATCTCTGCAGCATTCGAATTCTCTCCACTATATAATTTCCCTTCAATTATGACTCCTCCGCCAATTCCAGTGCTGACTGTTATGTACACAAAATTATCTACTCCTCTACCTGATCCAAAAAGGTGTTCTCCTATTGCAGCTGCATTTGCGTCATTTTCCAGTCTAACCTCTATGCCAAGCCTTTTCGACAAAATTTCCACTATAGGGACGTTACTCCAGTGAGGCAAATTTGGAGGGCTTATCACAATCCCCTTTTTGGCATTCAAAGGCCCAGGAGACCCTATCCCGATACCTTTTAAATTGCTCATTTCAAGTCCTGTATCTTTTAAAACCTGATATATGCTCTCTTCAATCCTTTCAATCACCACGTCTGGTCCTTTTTCAGCCATTGTTGGAATTTTTATGCTCTTTATTATGTTGCCATTTTCATCAACAATGCCTGTGCTTATCTTTGTGCCTCCCAAATCAACTCCACAGAGAAACTTCTTCAACTTTACTACCTCCCTCATTAAAAACCTTTTAAACTAATTATACCATTATTGAAAATTTCAATAAACTAAAAAAGGCCCGTAAAGGGCCCTTCATTACGTTTCCAAAAATTTTTTGTACTCTTCTGCCTTCATAAGCTTTTCAACTTGAGCTTTATCTTTCAACCTTACAGCAACAAGCCAGCTTCCATAGGGATCGCTATTTACCAAAGAAGGGTCTTCAGCTACAGCATTGTTCACTTCAATTACTTCTCCGTCTACAGGTATATAAACGTCAGAAGCCGCTTTTGCAGATTCTATAACTCCAAGCACATCTCCAGCTGTAAACTCTGTTCCAACTTCAGGAAGTTCAATGTACTCCGCATCCCCTAAAGAGTCCTGGGCATAATCAGTTATGCCAATATAAGCTTTGTCCCCTTCTACTTTTACCCATACATGGTCCTTTGAGTAATACAAATCTTCCAAAACTTTCATTTTTGTCCCTCCAATTTTTAATAATTTAAATTTTGTGGATTGCCTCTTTGAAAATATCTTTAAAAGCCTCCATAATAGTTTCGCTCTTTGTAGGATGGGCATAGACCACATCTTTCAATTCTTCCGCTTTTGCTCCGCTCTGACAAGCCGTTGAAATTATGTGCACAAGCTCAGAAGCGCCACTACCTACTACCCATGCCCCAACTACTTCTCCATCTTCAGTTGAAATTATCTTGGCAAATCCTTCTGTCTCACCATAAGTTTTGGCTCTCCCGTTATGCTTGAAGTCAAATCTTCCTACTTTAATTTCTCCAAATTTTTCTTTGGCCTCCTCTTCTGTATACCCGAAATATCCAATTTCTGGTTCTGTAAAAACAGCTGCAGGTATCTTGTAGTAATCCAAAGTTCTCGACTTTCCAAAAATATTGTCAACTGCCACTTCTCCCTGTGAAGAAGCTACATGGGCCAGCATCATTTTACCTGTCACATCTCCTACAGCCCAAACACCCTCTATGTTTGTCCTCATGTGCTCATCGACTTTAATCGCTTTCTTATCAAATTCAAGCAAATCTACAATTGGCCCTATACTTGTATTTAACTTTCTTCCAATAGAAACAAACACTTTATCAACAGATATCTTCTTAATATCATCACCGCTTCTAATCGTAACTACAGAGTTTTCTCCCTCCTCCTCTACTTTTTCCACAGTAGAAGAAGTATAAATCTTAATGCCTCTCTTCTGAGCAGCAAATTTAACAGCAGAACTTACTTTTTTATCAAGGGAAGGGAGGATATTAGGCATCATTTCAACCACATACACTTCTACTCCAAATTGGTTCATTATAAAAGCAAATTCCATCCCTATTACTCCGCCACCTATAATGCATAAACTCTTGGGTAAAGACGTTATCTCCAAAATTGTATCGCTATTTAGAACATTTTTCGAATCAATGCCTTCAATTGGAAGCTCTGCAGGAGATGAACCAGTAGCAATTATAATGTTTTTCGCTTTGATTTTTTCTCCCTCAAAAATTACATTCTTCTCTTTGTCTACCTTCGCTTCTTTATTGAAGACCTCTATTTTATTGGCTTTAAGCAAAGCCTTAATGCCTTCAACAAGTTCCCCTACAATGGTATCCTTTCTCTTCACTACTTGCGCATAATCAAAATAATTTATTTGAATATCAAAGCCAAACTCTTTTGCCTTTTTTAAAATTCCATAGACCTCAGCAGCTCTTGCATAAGCCTTTGTAGGTATACAACCTCTATTAAGACATGTGCCCCCTAATTTATCCTTTTCAAACAGAGCTACTTTTGCCCCTTTTTTAGCAGCTTTGATAGCCGCCACATACCCTCCAGGCCCTCCGCCTATGACAGCCAAGTCATATTCTCTGGTATGAAGGTTTTCCATTTACTCTACCTCCAATATAAATTTTGTAAATTAAGAAATCACTTTTTCCTCCTTCTCGATAAGTTCCGCCCATCCATCATAATCCACCAAAGTCACTTCGCTATCCTTTTCATCAAATCCCCTTGCAATAAAATCTTCTTTTAGAGCAAAAAGTTCAACTCCCTCTTTCACAAGATTCTTCACATTTTTACAAGCAGCAAAAATTACGCCGTCCTGCACAAATAAAACCTTATCCTGAGGCAGAGCAAGGTTTAATAAAAATTCGGAAATTTTTTCAGAAGGACTTTTCTTTACTATTATCAAGGCCATACTTTCACCTCCTAGAAAATCACTACTTTATCAAAAGAATGGACAAATTCCGGCAGCTCATCTTTTGACACAGTTTTTAAATTCCACTGAGGAGCAATTTCATCTTCTTTTATATTGAACTTATCTAAATCTTCCTTTACCGCATAAACAGGCGTCTGATACTTCTCAATATACTTAAAAGTCATCGCCAAAGGCAGACACCCAATCAGCTCTGGCTTACAGGAAGACCTAACAGCCAAAACAGCCTCCTCAACAAAGAGCACCGCAGGTTCAAGGTCTTCTCCGTACATTCCAAACGCACTTCTGAAAGCCTCATTTATCCAAATACTTCCTACAGGAGAAGTATACACTGCAAATAAAACTTTTTTCACTTTATCCACCTCCTAAGGTAGTAAGTTTATATATCTGTCGGAATTGTATATAAGCGACGCCATCTCTGGCACTCCAGAAAAATCTGAGCCTTCAATTTTCATATCCTCGCCAATCCCTCTGTACTGAGCACAAAGGCCACAAATGTGAACTTCCACACCTTTTTCAGAAAGCTCACGAAGTTTTGAAGGAATATTTCTATCAACCTTCATAGGTTTAACAAGTTTATTTGCGGCAAGTACAGAATCAGCAAATAAAAATATTGAAACCTTATGTCCCCTCTTCAAAAGAGCTTCTGCGAGATGGATTGCAGTATCCATATCCTCATTTGTATAAGGGGGTACATTTACCTGTATTGTTACATGCATACATCTATCCCTCCTCTTAAAATTTTGTGGGAAGGGCAAAGCCGCCCTCCCACTTATTTTCTCTCAAAAAGGTACCAAACCATAAACCAGTTTCCCAACACTGCAAAGATTGTAAACACTATTGAACTTATAGCTAAATGGGGAAGTCCCGAAAGAATGTGCCCTATATTGCATCCTCCAGCACTTCCTGCACCAAATCCCATTAAAATACCGCCTACTGCTACCTGGACAAAAGTCTTAGGGTCCTTTGGAACTCTTAATCTGAATTCTTTTGCAAAAAGAGCTGCTAAATACGCACCAATTATGATCCCTACTATTTCCATTCCTTCCCAGTTGTACGGAATAGGCTGAGTGAGGTCTAAATTTGCAGTAGTAGTTCTGAAAAGATTCACCCAACCTCCTGTAATACCAAGAGGATAGGTCTTTTGAGAAAGGTATGCTATAACCCCTACAAGTCCTAAAGCAATACCACCCGTAATCCAATTAAGCCCTGAAACTTTTCTTTCAGTAGTCTTCCAAAATACCAGTACTATGAGAAGTAACAAAGCAAAAATAATTGTTACAATCCATGGATTAATATTTAAAAGATTTGCCAGAGTTAAATTGACAGCTCCATCTTTTGCAGCGTAAAATCCTCCCGGGTTATTAGTAGTAGTTATGGGCTTACCCATCCACCTATTTACAAAAGATAAAGGACCACCTTTTACAGCTGCTGCAGTGATTCCATAGAAGATTGCTGCAATAAATGCTGTTATATAACCTTCACCTATCCTATAAGTAACACCGCTAGCACAACCACCTGCTAGAACCATACCCATACCAAATAAGAAACCGCCTATGATCTGAGCAAGAGGAATCAAAGGTTTTGGATTTAATTTAATCCAACCCAGTTGCGCCGCCAGATGAAAGCCAATCGTCTCCACCAGTATTGCAAGCAAAGCTAACTTCATCAGGTAATTGTCTTTTGTCATCTTCACATCTCTGATCGCTGAGTTAAAACAAATCCTTCCTCTTTGTAAAACTATGCCAAAAAGTATACCTACCAAAAGCCCCTGTAATCTCGGATCCATAAAATCTCCCCCTTGACTCATCAAAGCTTTTTAATGAGAATTCGCCACTCGCTTGGCCCTATTTCTTCAATGGATATTACCTCTCCTCCTACTTCCTTTACTCCTGCTGGAATTCTCTCTTTAGAAAGAGCGTAATCAACGAGTACTTCCAGTATTTCACCTGATTTCATCTCTTTGAGTTTTCTTCTTGTGTCCACATCTGGAACAGGGCACACCTCTCCTCTTTCATCTAAAGTATAGGTAGGCTTTACATCATTACTCATTTTACATTCCTCCTTATTTTGTTATCATTTTAACATTCTAGTTTCATTTTACTATAAAATTTTCTCCATTTATCATTTGAAATTCTTATGCAATATTAGTTTTACTTATAACAAACTTTGTAGTATAATAAAACTAAACGTTATATTGCGATAGCTTTTTAACAAACAGGGGGAGTTTTTATGAATATTGAAAACTTAAGGGCATTTTATAAAACTGTATATTACAAAAGCATTTCTTCAGCGGCAAGAGAGTTGTACCTCTCTCAGCCAGCCATAAGTCAACAAATAAAAGCATTAGAAAAAGACTTGAAAGCAACTCTTTTAAAGCGCACCAATAGAGGAGTCTTTCCTACACCAGCCGGAGAATTAGTTTATCAATATGCAGAAAGGATATTGAATTTGTACGACAACATGGTAAAAGACTTAGAGTGCTGTCAAAACAACTGCATAAACAGATTAACAATTTCTGCCTGCCCTACTATTGGGCAATATGCCCTCCCTTGTACCCTGCACGAATTCAAAAGAAGGTATAAAAACATCACAGTGCATGTAGAGCACAATTTTACACCTGAAGTGATATACAACGTAAAAGAAGGAGGAATAGACATAGGCTTTATAGAAGGTTGTTATGTAGATGAAAACATTTCTTGCATTCCTTTAGGAGATTTCAAAATGCATTTTGTAGCGAGCGGCAACTGGGAAGAAAAAAGTTTGTCAAAAAACAAATTATTGCGTTATAATTTTTTTATAATACATAGAAAGTGCGCTTTGCGCAAAATAATTGAAGAGACTTTACTTGCCCACGAAATTGATATAAAAAAGTTAAAGATTGAAATGGAATTTCCTTCTATTGAATCAATTAAGTCCTCCGTGGCTGCAGGACATGGTCTTTCTATTTTGCCTTATATAGCCATAAAAAAGGAATTATATACTAAAACCTTGTCCATAGTTGAAGTAGAAGGCATAGAATTTAACTACAGTTATTCTTTAATATACAACAAAAAAATTTACAAAAAGTCCAAAATGGACTTCATCGATTTCATAAAAAATAACGGTAAAGATTTTTTCTGCTAAGGGTGATGAAAATGGTTCATGAGATTATGTGCATGGGAGAAATATGCCCTCTTCCACTTCTAAAGGCCAAAAAGAAATACGAAGAAATGAAAGAAGGGGAGATTTTAAAAGTTGTGGTGGATCACAGGTGTACGTTAGACAATTTGGAAACATATTTTTCTAAATTAAATTGCTCTATGGAAGTAAAAGAGGTGCTAAAAGGTGTGTGGGAAGTATATATAAAAAAATAAAGCTCCCATAAAGGGAGCTTGTTAAAGGGGGCTTTTTAAAAATTTCCCCGGCAGCGACCTACTCTCCCGCTTATGCAGTACCATCGGCGCTGGAGGGCTTAACTTCCGTGTTCGGAATGGGAACGGGTGTTTCCCCTCCGCTATCGCCACCGGATACTTAGACCTTCAAAACTACACAAAGCCTTCAGGGTCAAGTCCTCGGCTTATTAGTACCGGTCAGCTAAAAGCGTTTCCGCTCTTACACCCCCGGCCTATCTACCTCGTCTTCTACAAGGTGCCTTACCCCTTTCGGGTGGGAGACCTTATCTTGGGGTGGGCTTCACGCTTAGATGCTTTCAGCGTTTATCCCTTCCAAGCTTGGCTACCCAGCTGTGCACCTGGCGGTGCAACTGGTACACCATCGGCTCGTCCATCCCGGTCCTCTCGTACTAGGGATGGCTCCCCTCAAGTCTCCTGCGCCCGCGACGGATAGGGACCGAACTGTCTCACGACGTTCTGAACCCAGCTCACGTACCGCTTTAATGGGCGAACAGCCCAACCCTTGGGACCTACTTCAGCCCCAGGATGCGATGAGCCGACATCGAGGTGCCAAACCTCCCCGTCGATGTGGACTCTTGGGGGAGATCAGCCTGTTATCCCCGGGGTAGCTTTTATCCGTTGAGCGACGGCGTTCCCACTCACTGCCGCCGGATCACTAAGCCCGACTTTCGTCCCTGCTCGAGATGTCTCTCTCACAGTCAAGCCCCCTTCTGCCTTTGCACTCTTCGCGCGATTCCCGTCCGCGCTGAGGGGACCTTTGGGCGCCTCCGTTACCTTTTAGGAGGCGACCGCCCCAGTCAAACTGCCCACCTGCCATTGTCCCTTAGCCGGTTCACGGCTTAAGGTTAGAACCCCACTAGTCTCAGGGTGGTATCCCAACGCCGACTCCAGTGACGCTGGCGCGCCACCTTCTCAGTCTCCCACCTATCCTGTACAGAGACTAGCAGTGTCCAGTGACAGGCTACAGTAAAGCTCCACGGGGTCTTTCCGTCCAATCGCGGGTAGCTCGCATCTTCACGAGCACTACAACTTCGCCGGGCCCC
>NC_003869.1:57500-82500 GCF_000007085.1 Caldanaerobacter subterraneus subsp. tengcongensis MB4 | reverse complement strand
CCCTGCTTTCAATTGTACTGTTACTTCATCTAGTAAAGGTGTATTTAATTTTCTGTACATGTTTTCCCTCCAAACATAATTATAATACAAAAGTAGCGTGTCTCGTAGCATGGCATCCCAAATTTACTGCAACAGGCAAAGAAGCAATGTGGGTAGGATATACTTCTATGTGGACATCTAGGGCAGTAGTAGTCCCTCCAAGGCCCATCGGCCCAATGCCTAAAGAGTTTATCTCATTTAAAAGCTCTTCTTCCAACCTAGCAATTAAAATATCCTGATGCCTTTCGCCGACTTTCCTCAACAGTGCTTTTTTCGCTAGATAGGCTGCATATTCAAAATCTCCTCCAAGACCAACCCCCACAATCAGAGGAGGACAAGCGTTAGGACCGGATTTTTCCACAGTCTCTATTACAAATCTTTTTACCCCTTCTAAATCATCTGAAGGCTTTAACATCTTCAAAGCACTCATATTTTCGCTGCCAGCTCCTTTTGGCATTACAGTTATAATGAGTCTATCTCCTCTACACACACGATAATGTATTATAGCAGGAGTGTTGTCATCTGTGTTAATTCTTTCTATAGGGCTTTTCACAACAGACTTTCTCAAATATCCCTCTTTATAACCCAATCTCACTCCTTCATTTATAGCCTCTTCCAAATCTCCATCTACAACGCGTACTTCTTGTCCTATCTCTACAAAAACCACGGCCATTCCTGTATCCTGACATATAGCCATTTTCTCTTGCATAGCTATTTCAGCATTTAAAATTATATCTTCAAGAATTTTTTGGCCTAAAGGACTTTTTTCCTCCTTCTTCCGGATTTTGAGCCCTTTTAATATATCATCCGGTAAATTATAATTCGCTTCAATACACAGCTTTTTGACAACTTCCACAATTTGACTAGCTTTTATCTCCCTCAAAACTTTCACCCCTAAATTACCTTTTATATGATTTATGATACTATTTTTTTGCGCTGTTTTTAATATCAATTTTGCAATTTCTTTGAAAATCTCTTATAATGGTTTATCGCATAGTCCTTTAAAAAATGCTCATAAATAAATGAAAGGAGGTTTTTAAATTGAAGTGCACAGTATGCGGGAAACCCGCCATCGTCAAATTCCCAGCCCATAACTCTGCTTTCTGCGAAGAGCACTTGGACGCATTCTTTTTAAGACAGGTTTCAAAAACAATTGAAAAGTATAAAATGCTCCCTCCAAAAGGAAGAGTAGTGGTAGCAATTTCTGGCGGGAAAGATTCTCTAGTGACTGCCTATGTCCTAAAAAGGCTGGGGTACGAAGTCCTCGGCTTTTTCGTAGACCTTGGAATTACTCAAAACGACTTCTCTCCTCGATCCAGAGAAGTTGTGGAAAACTTCTGCAAAGAACACGATATCCCTCTTGAAATAGTAGACTTAAAGGAAAGATATGGTAAGGACATCCCAGAAGTAGCAAAGAGGCAGGACAGGATATGCGCTATATGCGGAGTAACAAAAAGGCACTTGATGAACGAATACGCTTTATCCGTAAACGCTGATGCTTTAGCAACTGGCCATACTTTGGACGATATGGCAAAACTTTTATTAGCAAACCTCATGAGATGGGACTTACACCACTTAGCCAAAGGTGTCCCAACTCTGCCAGCAGAACCTGGTTTTGCTAAAAAAATAAAACCCCTTGCATTCCAGTCCGAAGATGAAATAATAGCTTTCGCCAAACTTCACAACATAAAGCCTGTAGAAGCAAAGTGCCCTTACGGAAGAGAAGCAAAATACAATAGATACCAAGAAGCTTTGGACATGCTCGAAGAAAAGTCACCAGGAATTAAAAGGTCTTTTTATAAAAATTACACGAAGTATGCTTATTTATTTGAGGGCACTCAGGCCCGCCCCCCAAAAGTAAACTGTGAAGTATGCGGTTTCCCCTCTGTCTCACCTGTATGCACCTTCTGCCGCACTTGGGTTGTAGACAATGAGAAGAAAAAATAAGAATAAACAAGCGCCGAAAAAGCTCTTGAATATTGCTTTTTCGGCGCTTTTAACTGTCACATCTGCCTTAATTTTTGCACTATCTCTATTTTGTCTACTCGTTCAGCTAGAAGAATTGTAAAAAGCAAAAACAATGCACCAAATCCTGCGATAATGGAGATGTTGTGAAGTATTAGACTTATATTGTCTCCAGATATTGCTTCTCTTAGCCCTGCTACTCCGTAAGTCATCGGCAAGTAAGGATTTATCACATTGAAAAATTTAGGCAAAAGTTCCATTGGGAAAGTTCCTGGTTACCCAAACTGTACAAAAATGTACAGTTTAGATAGCTGGGGTATTTGTAGTCCGCCCTTCAGACTTTCCCAGCCCCAGCAGGCGGTATTTGGGAAAGCCATAGCCCCTGCCCCAAGAAGCAGGAACTCACGCCCTTACGAGTCTCCCCACTTGCCCTGAATTAATAGTTTTTTTAGGGCAGAGAAGTCTCTTGGTACTTTCTCAGGAGAGAGTGGAGTCACCACCGCTACCTTGAGAACTTGCCAGAAATCATAGGTACTAAAACTTGTTCCATCCAGAGGTTCTAGCACCCTTCCTGGCTCACTCTCAAGGCTTTGTAAAAATTTTATTGCTCTGTTTATCTCTTTTAAGTGCCTTTTCTTCAAATACTTGTTTTTGACAGTATTTTTTACGTACTCTTTTAATTCTTCTAATTCTTCTACAGTCAATGCGTGGAGAAATTTTATATAATTATCCGGTATCTTTTCTTCTTTGCCTAATCCTCTTCTTGCTATTACATAGGCTGCTGCTATATCTTTTGTTATCATATACTGCGGTGCATATTTCAACATGCCTATTATTGATGTGTAAGAAGGGTCTACCTCTATTACTTCTATCCCTTCTCTTTTTGCTAGTGTTTTTATTTTTGAAAGAAGTGATTTATAGCTAAAGCTATGTCTTATCCTCCTTGATTTTCTCCCTGAAAAGTCTCCTCTTTTGCCTTTTTCTTTTATTTCTAATCCCTCAATTACAATTGCTTTTCCTTTTTCTTTTGCTATCTTTACTATTTCATGAGCATAGTGCCATCTGAAATATTCTTTTTTGTCTTTACTGCCACTTGCAAGCTCTGGCATTGGTATATTCCCATAGCTTATTAGATTACCTTTTTCATCTACTTCTACCCATGATATGTTTTCTGGATATGCATTTGTATCTATTCCTATGACTCCTTTTTCTTTTGTTATTTTTACTTCTGGATATTCTTCTTCAATAGCAAAATAGGCGTATATACTGCCATTTTTGAGTTTTAATTCTACAGAATAGGGTATGTTTGATTTTGCAATTTCCTGAAGTATCCCTTCTCTATTTTTATTTTTCTTCCATCCCGCCTGTATCTTCGCATATACATATTTTCTTTCCCCTACATTTATCCTTAAGAAAGTACCATTTTCTTTTACTTCTATTCTTGTGTTGAGATTTCCTTTTTTGCTTTTATCTCCTCTTGAATAGAGATTTCCTTTTCTCTTCTCCTGCCACCTAATTTTTAATTTTTCATATGCTTTCCCGTTTATATGGCGCTTTTGAAGTTTTCCAAATAAGTCTCTTCCTCCAAAAATGACTTTCTTTGGATTATTGTCTAATTGTCTAGCAGATTCCAGTGTGCTTCTTGCTTTCATTATTGCATCATCTACATATCTTGAGTTTAAGTCAAATGTTCCCTGAAGGTCTCTTTTTAGTGTTTTTCTATCATAACCTTCTAGAAGCCTTTTGTATGCAAATCTCATGCAGGATGACCATCTTCTCATTAAGTCTAATACTATTTGTTTGTCTTGTTGGTTTAGAAAAATGAGTTTAGCCTGTATTACTATCATGTTTTTTGCCCCTTTGTTGGGGTTATTAATCCTTCCTTTCCCCAGTTTATTAGAGTAATCCTGCTTACATCATACAGCTCTTTAATTTAAGATTCATCATCACCTAATTAAAATTGTATCATTTTTTACTACTAATTCCAACTATTTCTCCCCTCCCCACTTTAAAATTTATACTGACCAGTCAGTACAATAAATATTATATTCGCCGTCCTTTTAAAAGTCAACAAAAAACACCTCTTTCGAGGTGTCAGTGATAAAATTTCAAACCATTTAGGGCAAAATTGAAGACTGTATCAGTTATTTCTTGAGTATCGACAGTTTCTTCTTCTCTTATGACTTTTAGTGCAAGAATCGAAGTTGTCATGCCAAAAAACGCCGCTGCCACTAGTTTTTCATTACAATCCGCCAAAAGTTTTTGTTCCTTTCCCTCTTTAACTACCTTTTCAATAATCTCCAAATAAGTTGAAAGTTTTTCTCTAAATCTTCGCGGAACATCTCCGTGCCCCCATATTTGACTCAAAAGCACTATTATAAAATCGTGATTTTTATAAAGAAAATTGGTCTGAACAAAAACAATCCTTTTGAGTTTTTCAATTGCGCCATTCACCTTGCTTATTTCCTCTATTGCTTGTTGCTTTAACCTCTTTATGCCCTCATCTATCAAAAAATCCAATATATCGTCCTTGCTTTTAAAATGGTAATAAAGAGTTCCCTTGGCAACTCCAGCAGCCTCAGCAATCTCATCCATAGTAGCCTTGTAAAATCCTCTTTTAGAAAAAGTCTCTAAAGCAGCCTTAAATATCCTCTCTTTCGTACTGCTCATTTTCTTTCCTTTCCTCTACAGATAAATCATTTTTACTGTCATGCCGCCGTCGACAATCAAATTTGCACCTGTTATAAAAGAAGCTTCCTCAGAACACAAGAAAAGGCACGCATTTGCCACGTCTTCCGGTTTACCTACTCGCCCTGCCGGATGCTGTAGATGATCTTGTTCAGTCAGCTCCGGCTTTTTAGCTTCTCTCGATTTCTTCCATTCAGATACTTCAATCCAGCCAGGACTTATAGAATTCACTCTTATTTTATCATAAGCTAAACTTATTGCAAGAGAGTGAGTTAAAGCTATAAGCCCTCCTTTTGAGGCAGAATAAGGTTCTGTGTGAGGCTCTGACATAAAGGCTCTTGTGGAGGCTATGTTTATTATAACCCCTCCCCCATTATCCCTCATATGGGGAGCTACATACTTTGCGCACATGTAAGCTCCTTTTAAGTTAACATTTATGACCCTATCCCATTCTTCCATGGGTCTGGTGTAAATCGTACCTCCAGAACCTATCCCTGCATTGTTTATTAAAATATCGATTTTGCCGTAGGTCTCTATAGTCTTATTTACCATATTTTTTACATCTTCCTCTAAAGCCACATCTGTATGTACAAAAAGCGCCTCTCCTCCATTTTTTCTTATGTACTCTTCATTCTCCAGCCCTGCCTCATCGTCAATTTCTGCAATGACTACTTTTGCTCCTTTGCTAGCAAAAGTCTGAGCAATACATCTTCCAATCCCCTGTCCTCCCCCTGTTACTATTACAACTTTATCTTTAAAATTCATAAAATTCCCTCCTTTCTAACTAAAAAAGAAAATAAGGCAAAAACATGCCTTACTCAAAGTGTATATAAACTCCGCACAAAAATCAAGTTCACGCTAAAAGTAATTCTTTATCTTCAAAGCCATACCTTTCAAGGGCGCTCTCTAAGATTTTTCCTATAAACTCTTTCCTAGTCATGCCAGCAGCTTTTGCCATATATCCCATATAGCCGTGGTGTACATGTTTTTCCCCTCTTTCTACTGCGGTAGTGAGTCCAGCATAAGTGTTGAGCTCTAGGAAATAAGGCACATTGTCTTTACCTAAAATCATATCTATTCTCGCATAATCCCTTGCATTCAAAACTTTAAAAATTCTAAGAGCTGTATCCTTTATCCTTTTTTCAATTTCTTCTGGCACTTCCATTGGGCATTTTATTATTTCATTGTCAAACATTTTGTGTTCATAGGTATTTGTCTTGACATTATTATAACCTATCTCTAAAAGGGGCAATACTATCGGATTCCTATAACCTATTATCCCTACGGTTACTTCCCTTCCTTCAATAAACTCTTCAATAAGAGCAGGCTGACCTATCTTTTCAGTTATCTTGCTCACAACCTTTGGAAGCCTAGACTTATCGTACACTATATTTTCCTCATCTATCCCTGCACTCCCTCTTCCCATTATAGGTTTTACAAAAAGCGGAAACCTTAAATGGTCTACAGAAGGAATTTCATTCGCACTGTATGCCACCACATATTTAGGGGTGGGAAGACCGTGAGCAGCTACAATGTCTTTTCTCATCCTTTTATCTGTTGCCGCCAAATCAATACCAGAACCTACATAGGGTATATTAAATAGTTCCAAAAATTCTATTTCCTTCAAGCTAGAGGCATTAAAAATTATGTCTACTTCTTCTTTTTGAATGACCTCGTAAGTTTTGATAGGGTCATCTTTCCATTCTATGAGGACTGCATCGAATCCTGCTTCTTTTAATGCTTCATAGTGATGATAAGCTTCGTCATAGGCATCGTCATAGACTTTATCAGGTGTAAGTCTTCTTTGAAGCTCGACATTTCTGAATCTTCTCCAAAAAACACCTACTTTCATCCCTTTCTCCTCCTTCTACAAAAATTTTGCAAAAGGAAAAGAAAAAGAGAAATAGGTTTATTTAAAGACTTTTGAACTGTGATTTACTACCATGTCAGTCATTATAAGGGAGATTAAACTCTCTGCACCTTCGTTTAAATTTACTCCGTCTTCTGTGATCCCATCATAGCAACCGCCCGTCTCTTCATCTACTAAAGAAATATTTTGTGAATTCTCACCTAAAAACCATCTATAACATTTTTTAGCCTTATTTAAATACTCTTCTTCCCCAAAAACTCTATAAGCTTCTATATACATGAGAGCACTTTCACAGGCTTCTATAGGCTGTTCGTCAAATTCCGCCCTTTTCCCTCCTTTTTTGTACCATCCTTTGCACCCAATCGGTTTGAAATACCCATCTTTAAAAGTCACACTTCCTAAAAAATCCATGGATTCCTTTGCTACTCGGAGTACTTCTTCATCTTTGGTTACAGTATAAGCCTTTAGTAAAGACCAAGGCAAAATTGCATTGCTATAAGTCATCTGGTCTTCAAACCATTTCCAATTCTCTTCTCTATTTTTGTAGTAGCTTTTCAATAAATCCTGTGAAAGGGATTTTACCAAGTCTCTTATCTCTCCTCTGTCAAATTCAAAAGCCTCTGAATTGTAAATAAGAGAAAGTCCTATTAATGAATAAGCCTTCCCCCTCAAAGAATAAAGTTTTTTGACGTTGAAAAGTGCTTTTTCTAAAAGCCTGATAGCGACGTTGTGATAGGATTCATCAGAAAAAGGCACATTTAGAAGATACCCTAAAGCCCAAAGACTTCTTCCAAAGCAGTCTTCAGACCCTTTCTTTTCTGTAAACTCTCTATTGTAATTCATGAAGTTTCTGAAAAATCCTTCCTCGTTTTGGGCGTAAATCAAGAAAGAAAGGTATCTTCTAAGAAGAGAGAGGTACACTTCTTCTCTGTAAACTTGATACAGCATGGTAGCCGCTATAGCTGCTCTAGCGTTATCATCTGTCGTATAACCCTTGGAAGGGTCAGGAATGGAATAGAGGGAGTGCTGAAAAATCCCTGTATCGTCCGTTAGAGTGAAAAGGTGAGCGTATTTAGTCGCAACTCTCATTTAAACCCCCTCCTTTATATGACCACTTCCTCCCTTGATTTTACGTCCAAAACGGACAAAATCATTATCACGTACCTGTAAGCCACGTTATTCCATGTCATAGTACTGCCAAGCTTTTTCATCTCACTCTCCATTCTGGCTCTGGCCTCTGGATGTTCAAATACATACTCAATCTTTTCTGCTAAAGATTTTGCACTTCTGAAATCAGCAAGGAGGCCTCTTCCGTTCCCTAAAATCTCCTCTGCATACATGTATGGAGTGGAAATTATTATTTTACCAAGTCCTGCTGCATAAGCCAGTGTGCCGCTTACTGCCTGTTCTTTGTTGAGGTAAGGAGTCATGTATATATCAGACATTTTGAGATATTCCAATATTTCTCTCTTAGTTAAGTACTTATCTACAAATCTCACGTTGTCTTCTACTCCCAAATCTTTTACCATTTTCTGTAGTTTTTCTCTATATTCTTCCCCGTACAGTCTCTTTATATTGGGATGGGTCTGCCCTAAAATCAGGTAAAGTACATCTTTGTACTTCTTAGCTACCATGCTTATGGCTTCTATTCCGTACTCTATCCCTTTCCCAGGATTTATAAGTCCAAAGGTGCTTATTATCCTTCTCCCTTTAAAACCGTATCTTTCTTTTAAAGTCTCTTTTGGAAGTACAGGAAGGGTTGGAACTCCATGAGGTATAAATGTGATTTTGTGAGAAGGTATTTCATAGATTTTCTCCAGAAGAGGAATTGTATTTTTAGCCATTGTTATTACTCTGGCGCTCTTTTGCCCAAGCTCTTTTAAAATTTTTAATTGCTTTTCATTAGGATTTAAAAGCACTGTATGAACAGTCACCGCAAATGGTATTGAGAGATTGTCCACCAAATCAAGCAGATATTCGCCGCTTTCTCCCCCAAATATCCCGTATTCGTGCTCTATTATGAGAAGGTCTACGTTAGATTCGTTGAGCTTTTCCGCAAGCTTCAAATAGTCCTCCCTTTCAAATTGGTTTATCTCATATATCACATCCTCATCATAGTCGTATCTCTTGTGGTCATTTATGGCTATCACGCCAGCAAAATTTATAAGTTTTATCTTTTTTATTTCATTCACCAAATCCTGAGTAAAAGTCGCTATTCCACATTCCCTTGGAGGATAAGTGCTCAAAAAAGCTATATTTCTCCCCAAGATGCTCACAAGTATCCCCCCTTTTACTTAGTATCAAGGTGTGAGCGTAATATCAGCTAACTTATTAGCAGTAAAAACCGTGTTTTTAATCTCCATATTCACTTCCACTACGCATTCCGAGGTAACCACGCTATTTTCCAATCTTGCAAATCTTCTCACCTTTATGTTGTCCCACAGCACGCTATTGGAAACCTTGCTCTCCTGTCCTATCCTGCAGTTACTGCCTATCACAGTGTAAGGCCCTACAGTAGCATAAGCATCAACTTCTGTATTATCCCCAATATAGGCTGGCCCAATTACACTGGCTGTAGGGTGGATTTTCACATTCTCTCCGAGGATTATCCCTCTCGTGGACAATCCTGCTACAAATCTAGATTTGCCTTTGAGGATGTCTTCATGTACCTTTTTATATTTGTCCACAGTCCCTATGTCCATCCAATAGCCAGTAAACTTATATATAGCCATTTTATAGCCTTTTGAAAGAAGCAAAGGATATGTTTCCCTTTCTACAGATACCTGAGTGTTAGCTGGAATTTCCTTTAAGACCTCCGGCTCAAACACATAAACTCCTGCATTTATATACTTAGAATTTGACTCCCCAGGCTTTGGCTTCTCTTTAAAAGCAGTGATAAAACCCTTGCTGTCAAACTCTATGACCCCGTACTGGGAAGTATCTCTCACTTCTATGGAAGCAATAGTAACCTGTGCTCTCCTTCTCTTGTGATATTTCACCAAGTCTGCATAGTCTATATCGCTCACTATATCGGAGTTGAGAATTAAGAAAGTGTCGTCAAAAAACTTTTCAGCATTTTTTATAGCTCCTCCCGTGCCTAAAGGAGTCTCTTCTGTGACATAATGAATCTTTACCCCTAGTTCTTTGCTCTTGCCTTTGAAGTAGTTTTCAATGTAGTCGGATTTATAATGAGTGCTTATGACCACTTCGTCTACTCCACTTTTTTTAAGATTTAAAATAATGCGCTCCAAAAGCGGCTTTCCCATTATAGGAACCATAGGCTTTGGCAAATCGTCAGTAAGGGGCCTTAACCTGGTTCCCAGTCCCCCCGCTAGAAGAAGCGCCTTCATAAAAACCCCTCCTTTTTTGTAAAAATGGCTTTAGTTGAAGAACAAGACATGAAGGTTGGAAGGGCAAAAGCGATATTAGCACTCTAATGATTGGGCTGCTAATAGATTTGTAGATAAAATTAATCTATAAGATATTATAATTGAGAAAATGTGGAATGTCAAGCCTTCCTAAGTAAAATATTTACAAAATAAGTGGCACTTTATAAAGTACCACTTATTTTCTATATACATACCAGTAGATTGTAGCCACAAAAAATCCCGCTCCTACTATGTTACCTAGAGTTACAGGTATCAAATTATTTACTATAAAATTCTCCCATGTAGCTTTCAGAATAGGTACATTTAAAAGTATTCCTTCTGCACTTTTTGCAAAATTAACATAAAGAGGGTCTTGTCCTGCATATATTCCGAGAGGAATAAAAAACATATTAGCCACTGAATGTTCAAAGCCTATAGCGACAAAACCCATTATAGGCCACCATATGGCAAAAATCTTGCCTATTATATCCTCAGCAGAATAGGCCATCCACACGGCCAAAGCGACCAGCCAATTACACCCTATACCTCTTAAAAATGCCTGCCACCACGATAAGCTCACTTTAGCGTTCGCTATTTTTACTGCATATAAAGCCCATGGGAGTGCTTTTGGTATTTCCCCCATTTTTGCCACTTCCATTATAAGCCCCGTTTTATAAGCCAAAAAATATGCGACAAACACTGAACCTATAAAGTTCCCTATGTAAACAAAAGTCCAGTTTTTTAAAAGGCCTTTCAAGTCTATTTTTCTATCAAAATAAGCCATGGGCTGTGTCATCATATTTCCTGTGACCAGTTCTGCTCCCGCTATTACCACAAGAATAAGCCCCAAAGGAAATACTGCTCCAAATATAAATTTTTGAAGGCTTCCAAAGGAGTCAGGCAAGGCTCCTGCCGCTCTAATTGCTAAAAGCCCTCCTAAAGCTATGTACGCTCCTCCTAAAAACCCCAGCACAAGCAATTTAGAAATAGAAAGCTCTGATTTAGCTTTTCCTAAACTACTCATTCCTTCTGTTATGTCTTTTGGCATTTTAAAACCCATAAAATCCCCCCAGCTTAAATACAGTAAACGATATCACAATTTTGAACAATTTAAAAAGTCTCCGAAGATGCCGGAGACTTTTTGCCTTCAATGAAAATTATAAAGTAAGGAGTGTAATTTGTCTAGTATCAAATTTTATGTCCTCCATATTCAAAACTGCCACTCCAATTACAGTGTCTGCTCCTCCATAGTATACATATATTGTGTCGTCTTTTACTGCATTGCCACAGCTGAAAACTACATTTGGTATATACCCTTCCTTTTCCCAGGGAAGTTCTGGCTCTAAAATTGGCTCTTTTTGCCTTGCTATCACCTTTGTCGGGTCTTCCAAATCTAAAAGTGCTGCACCTAATCTATAAACGTTGTTGTCATCTGCCGCGTGGTATATCAGAAACCATCCTTTTTCCGTCTTTATTGGGGGACCCCCTATTCCTACTCTAGCGCTCTCCCAAGTGCCAGGAATAGGTTTTATTATCGGCTTATGTCCATACCAGTTTTTCAAATCTTCTGAGAAAGCTATCCATATGTCTGGGTATCTCCTATGGAGCATTACGTATTTTCCATTAATTTTTTCAGGGAACAAAGAAGCGTCCTTATTAGGTTCATCCAGTACTACGCCTTTTCTCTCCCAGTCTATCAAGTTTTTAGAAGTAGCAAGGCAAATTCTGTAGTCATCTTTGAATCTATCTCCGAAAGCCGTGTACATCATATAGTAAATGCCGTCAATCTTGACTATTCTCGGGTCTTCCAATCCTCTTAATTCTTGCTCAGTCTCATTTGTCATGATTGGTTTGTCAAGTCTCATAAAATTTATCCCATCTTTGCTCACAGCATATCCCAATCTTGAGATATACCTTCCATACTTGATATGAGGCCCTAAATCTGTAGCTCTGTATATGAGGTGGAAAAGTCCATTGTCATAAATCGCTGCCGTGTTAAAAACTGCAGCTCTTTCCCACTCGTTCTCTGGTTTTGGCACAAGAACAGGCTTATCCGATAATCTCCTTAACTTTATCACTTTTTACACTCCTTTTTAAAATTTTACTTTTTGTTTTTCCACAGCTGCAACGCCTATGCACGTATCAGCTGCACCGTAGTAGACGTAGAATACTCCATCTATCTCCACAGCGCCGCAGCTAAATACCACGTTTGGCACTAATCCTTCTTTTTCCCAAGGTAACTCCGGCTCTAAAATAGGTTCTTCTTGCCTTGCTATAACCTTTGACGGGTCCTTCAAGTCCAAAAGCGCTGCTCCCAGCCTGTACACGTTGTTTTCATCGACTCCGTGGTAGATTAAAAGCCAGCCATCTTCCATCTTGAGTGGGGGTCCCGCTATGCCTATTTTCTTAGAGTCCCACCATCCCTTCCTAGGAGACATTATAATTTTATGGTCATGCCAGTTAACCAAATCTTCTGAATAAGCAATCCAGATGTCAGGCATTCGCCTGTGAAAAAGTACATACTTGCCATTTATTTTTTCGGACAAAAGTGCTGCATCTTTATTAGGTTCATCTAATACTATTCTATGTCCTTCCCAGCTTTTTAGGTCCTCTGACCATACCATGCAGATTCTAAAATCTAACCAGTCCCTACCTCCAAATCCAGTATAGAGCATATAGTATTTTCCTTCTAGCTTTGTGATTCGGGGGTCTTCTACACCCCAAGCCTCCTGAGGAGTTTCCCCCACAAGGATAGGCTTGTCAAATCTCTGAAAATTAATGCCATCTTCACTTACAGCATATCCAATAGAGGACACGAATTTATTTTCTTCCTGCGGTTTTTCGATATTTAACACAAATTTATTGTTAGAGGCTCTGTAAAAAAGGTGCACTTTCCCATCTTCGTATATAGCAGCAGCATTAAAAACCGCAGCCCTTTCCCATTCGTGTTCTTCTATTGGAGAGAGGATAGGCTTATCCCTTAATCTTTCCAATCTGAACATTATTTATACCCCCTTTTTAAGCCAAAATGCAACTACTCCATTGGGTGCTATAGCGAAGTTTTCAGGGTTAATCTCTCTTTTATTCACTAAATCTTCAATTTTCTCATTAAACCTCCCTTTATCTTTTAATTTTACCCCAATCCTCACCTCCTCATTTTCGTGGTTTATAAGCAAAATTAATTTTCTGTTTTCAAAGTTAAATTCTTTTACTTCCACATACGGCGAATCTACCTCCACTTCATAAACAATGCCAGCTAATCTTTTTGCAAGTTGATAAATCTTAAAAGATTCATTGCTCTTATATACATCTGGCATGTAACTTAGATAAAGCTCTATTGGATAGGTCACAAGAATTGCTCTTCCTTTTCCATACTGATTTACTATTATTGAAGGATTGCCTTCTTTATCTTTTGCTATTGTTTCTCCTTTTATCGGCTTTAAAATAAGCCTTTTGTTAGAAGGTAAAGCCTTAAACTCAAGCCTAGCAGGCAAAATTTCTGATTCAATTTCTACATTTTCCTCTCTTGGCACCATGAAATATTCTATTTTTACGCCAAAAACCTCTTCAAAACCTTCAATAGCGATTCCATCGTAAGAAAGGTAGAGAGTCCCACCTTCTTTGACAAACTCCATGACCTTAAGCCATTGGGAGTAAGTCAAATGCCCCTTCCTATAGGCAGATGGCACTATCAAGAGTTTATACTTTTTAAAATCATCCTCCGGTCTTATCAAGTCCACATCAAGTCCTGCTTGTTTTGCCAATATAAAGCTATTGAGTAAAATTCTAAAATTCCTCTCCGGCGTGTAATCTTTCCCCACAAACAAAGCTTCATAGTATTTATCAGGAATTATAATCGCTGCATCGCTTTCCTTAGGTCTTAACTTCTCATATTCTACTTCCCTTAAAAATTCAGAAAATGCCTTCATCTCAAGAGCAGCTTTTTTAGGTCTGCCCTCCACTGTAGTAATGCCAAATTGAGTTTCAAAAGGAGTAGAATTATAAGGTAGTCTTTTTCCTACAGAAAAATCCCCAAAACACCAGGCAATAGCACCGATAGATCCATTTGCCAGAAGACTGTATAGCACTACCCTGTAATAATCCCCTTCTACCTCTTCTCCCATCATCAAGGTTGTAGCTCCAAATTCCTCCATTAAAACATCTTTTTTCCCCATCCCTTTAGTCAATTTCACAGAAAAAGGAGCCATATAAGTGCTTCTTGTAGAGTTGACAGGGTCTAAACAAACATCTGTGTATATGGGATAAAAATGCATACACAGAAAATCATTTCCTTCCGCCATGTCTTCTGGATAGAAATTATTATTTGTAAGAAGGGAAGCTTGGTGAATTCCCAGCGTCACAGGATGTTTTTTGTCATACTTTTTTATCTCATTTGACAAAACATAATTCCAAAGCCACGCATCATGCCTTGAATTTGCTTTTACGTAGTTGTCTGGCTCATTTGACAGGTCCCAAAACAGGATAGCATCTTGATCTTTATATCTTTCGGCAAAAAACCTCACTAGCTTGAGCTGGTATCTTAGCATGTAAGAATCGCTGTATATATTTTTTCCTTCCCGCCACGGAACATCCCAATTCTCTCCGCTCATATGTCCCACAAAAAAAGTGGGAGCAATTCTCATGTCTACTTCATTGCATATTTTTATAAGCTCGTCAAATTTTTGTATGGCTTCTTCAGAAATTACATCCGGCTGAGGTTGAAAATCCTCCCAAAAAAGATTTATCCTCATGACATTAAGCCCCAAGTTTTTGGCTTCTATAAATTCCTTTTTTATCTCCTCATAATTCCACTCTTTCCACATTTCAATCCCGTGATTTCTTGGCCAGTAATTAGCTCCTAGGATAAAGGTTCTTTTGAAGATATCCATCTCATCTCCTCCATTACTTTTTCTGTTCAATTAAAATTTCTCCTCATCTTTTTTTCTTGTACTTATTTGCCATTATCATCAAAACAGTAAGCAATGAAAAAAACACAGAAGCTAATACGAGCAAAAATTCTCCGCCGCTTTTTCTAAAAGCAACCATCCAAAGTACAGATAAGAAAACTACTAATATAGAAATAGAAAAAGCCAACTTTTCATTCACACTTTCTCACCTTTACTTTCCAAAGACATGACAGGCTACTTGATGTCCCTCTTCTATAGTAACCAAAGGCGGAACTTCTTCTTTGCACTTCTCAGTGTAATAGTTGCAGGCGTGAGCAAAAGGACACCCTTTGCTCTCTTTAGTTCTTATAGGCACATCATAAGACCTCAACTGCTCTAATACTCTATTCCTAGCAAGCTCAGGGTCTGCAATAGGACTGGAGTTTATCAAAACTCTTGTATAAGGATGAGCTGGATTTTCCAATATCCTGATTCCTCTTCCTTTTTCCACTATCTTCCCGCCGTAGAGTACAACAATTTCTCCTTTTTCAAAAGTAAAGTACTTTGCAGCTCCTATATCGTGAAGAACTAACACAACTGCTATTCCGTAAAGGTCATTTAAATCTTTAAAAAGTTTTATTATAGCTGCCCTTAATGACATATCAATCATGCTTATAGGTTCATCGGCAATTATAACCTCTGGGTCCGTAGTTAAAGCTCTAGCAATAGCCAATCTCTGTCTGCCTCCACCTGATAAATGGTGAGGATATTTGTTAAAAAAGTATTCTGCTGGCACAAGGCCTATCTTTTCCAGTAAATCTTTTGTCCTTTGATAAAGAGTTTTCCCATTTACTCTCTGGGCATTCGCCAAAGGGTCTGCAATTACCTTGTATATAGTTTTCGCTGGATGCAAAGAAGCATAAGGGTCTTGGTGAACGTATTGAACTTTTCCTCTCAATTCCTTTCTTCTTCTTTTGTCTATTTTGTGTATGTCCTCCCCAAACCACAAAACTTCCCCAGAAGAAGGTTTTTCTAAATCTGCCATTATACGCGCAAGAGTTGTTTTCCCCATTCCGCTTTCTCCTACTATGACAAGCCTATCTCCCTTTGAGATCTCTAAATTTATGTCTTCTAAAACCACTCTGTGTTTCTTTTTAAAAAAGCCTCTGGAAAATACTTTGCTTACATCTTTAATTTCAATTATCTTGCTCATTTTAATGGTCTCCCTTCTTCATACAAATGACATGCCACGTGCGCTTCTCCATCTAACCTTATCCATTTGGGTTTTTCTTTTTTGCATATTTCCATAGCATATTCACATCTTGGATGAAATCTGCACCCAGAAGGTGGATTTAAAAGGCTAGGCGGATCTCCTGGGATTGGCTTTACCTTTGACATATCTGCATTCACAGCCATAATAGAATTTATAAGCCCTCTTGTGTACGGATGCAGGGGATTTTTAAATATCTGAAAAGTAGAGTTGTACTCCACTAAATTTCCGCCGTATATAACTGCGACCTTATCCGCCAGTTCCGCTGCTACAGCAATGTCATGTGTTACAAAAATCAGTGTGATCTTCAACATTTTTTTAAGTTCTTTCAAAAGCTGTATTATATGAGCCTGTGTTAAAACATCTAATGCAGAAGTAGGCTCATCTAAAATTAAAACTACTGGGTCTAATAAAAGCGCCAGAGCGATCAAAACCCTTTGCTTCATACCACCAGAAAGCTGTAAAGGGTAAGAATTTAATACTGCCTCTGGGTTTAATCTGACCATTCTCAATTTTTCAGAAGCTTTCTCTATTAGTTCGCTATGACTCCATCTCACCCCATGAGCTTCTACTGTATCTTTAAAATGTTCTATTACTTTCATTGTCGGGTTTAAAGACTGCTGAGCAGCTTGCGGTACTAATGCAATCTCTTTCCAGCGAATCTTCCTCAATTCCTCTTCTCTCATAGTAAGAAGGTCTTTTCCTTTATATAAAACTCTACCTGATAAAATTCTACCGTTAGGTGGAAGGGTCTTTGTCATAGCTTCAATTATAGTGCTTTTACCAGAAGCACTCTCCCCTACAATAGCAGTTACGGAGTTTTCCAAAATATCTAGCGAAATCCCATCAGCAGCTTTTATAGTCCCTTCTCTTACTAAATAAACTGCTCTTAAGTCCTCAACTCTTATGATTATGCTCAATTATTCATTCCCCCTAAGACGCGGGTTGAATACTTCTTCAACCCCTTGTGATAAGAGTATTCCGCCGTAAATTAGAAGCACTATGTTTAAGATTATGAAAAATATATAGTGAAATCCTTTAGCAGTATACAAGGCTCCTGCTTGATAGAGCGCGTAATTTAACATTATACCCCAGTGGGTTGGGTCAAATTTAGCTAACCCTAGAAACATAAGCCCAACAGAAAATTCCATTGCTCCTTTTATCTGCATTACAAAGTTGATAAAAATGTAGGGAATCAAAAGTTTTGCAATATCACTAAATAATATATATCTTAAAGGCATGTTAAGCATTTTAGAAGCTTCAACAAACTCTTTAGACTTCAAAGAAAGCACTTGAGCAGAGATCTGCTTTGCTAGTGGAGCCCATAGCCAAACAGCCACTAACAAGGCGATTTCCACCACGTTTAAATTGTAATTCATAAATACTGCCGCTAATATGAGAAGCGCAGGAAAAGAAGGTATAACCAAGAAAACCATTATAATAGCATCTATTGCTCTGCCTACAATCCCTTCTAAGTAACCTCTTGCAACCCCTATTACTGTACCTATAAGAACTGCAAAAAAGCTAGCAAGCATTGTAAGAGATATTACAGATCTAGAACCGTGAACAATTTGTTGAAAAATGTCCACCCCGAAATAATCCGTCCCAAAAGGATGCTTTAAAGAAGGCTTCTGATATCTTTCTGCAAAATTAGAAGTCATATCTAAAGGTACAATTAGAGGTCCAACAGTTGCCATCAAAATGAAGAAGGTTAGTATGATAAGTCCAATTAATGATTTTTTATTAACCAAAAGCGGTTGTATATAATCATAATAAAAATTTTTCAAACTCTCTTTTCTCATTTTAACTTCACCCTCGGATCAATTAATGCGTACACAAAATCTGCTACAAAAGTTGCCACTATTACACCTATTACAATTAAACTAAAAAGTCCTGTTAAAAGCCCAAAGTCTCTTACTGCAATTGCCTTTCCAAAGTAAAATCCTATTCCGGGATAATTAAATATTGATTCAACAAGTGTTTGTCCTCCTAACATATACCCTATCCCAATTGCCAGACTTGCCACTAATGGAAGCATTGCATTATTCCTTATATACTTAGAGGCAATCACAGAATCTGCTAATCCTCTCATTTCAGCAAATCTTATAAAATCTTCTTCCATAACCTGTGCAGTGTTACCTCTCATAGACAAAGTCCAAGAAGCCATCTGAGGTATAGCTACAGCTAAAATGGGGCCAACTGCGTGAAGTAAAACCTTCCCGATAAAACTTATCGACAGAGAAGGTTCCATATCCACAGGATAAGCTCCTCCAAGAGGCAAAAGTCTAAATCTTACAGAGAAAACAAATAAGATTAATACTGCTAGTATAAAAGGCGGAATTGCCTGAATTATACTAGCGAGAGTAGAAATAAGAGTATCTATTGTTTTACCCCTTTTTTGAGCAGCAAATGCCCCCAGGTAAATTCCAATACTAAAACTTATAAAAGTCGCCAAAGAAATCACAAATAAAGTCCAAGGCAAAGCCCTCGCTATGATTTCATTTACACTAGTGTTGTAAAAAGTAGAATAACCAAAATTCCCTCTTAAGAGATTGTTCATAAATTTTACATATCTTGTTACTACAGACTCATGAGGGTCTATTCCCATCATCTTATGAGCTATCTCCAGCGCCTGTTCAAACTGCATATTCCTCTGTTGGGCAATATAAACAGCCAGGCCATAAGCGGGGTCGCCTGGCATATTGTTGACTAAAACAAACACCCCGCTTATGGCAATAACAAACACTACAAGTAGATACAATAGTCTATTTACAAAGTAATTCATCTTTTATCCCCGCCTGTTATTTGTTATTTTACTGGGACTAGCTTACCTGTGGTAATGAGAAGGTCGTATACTCTCTCAATTCCTCCTGGCGCCAATGACCAAATTGGGTCTTCTTTTGACGGCCATCCTGTAACTCTGTACCCGTCATTGTAGTAAATAGGCAATACTTTCTCATAAAGAGGTATCACTGGCAAATACTCGTTTGTAATGTATGCGAGCTGTTGTATTATCTCCATAGCTTTATTCTCATCCTGGAGATTCTTCTGCAATTCCAGTACTAAATCATACGGCGAGAGTTCTCCCCAAGGTGTGTTATACTTGTCTTTTGCAGGGAAGCTGGTTATTGCAGACACATCGCCGTCATACAATCTCTGATAACCCGTCAAAGGATGAGGATAACCCCACCATGCAGAACCAAATTCAATAGCCGCGTCATAATCTCCACTTCTCATTACTTGGTCTCTCATCCCTTCAGGAATGAGCTTCATCTCCACTTTAAACCCAAAGCTATTAAGCTCTTGGACTACCTCTCTTGCAGCTAATACCCAGTCATTGTGAGGACCGTATACTGACAGAGTAAACGCTACAGGCTGTCCATTAGGCTGTTGCCATGTATCTCCTACTTTCTTGTATCCAGCATTTTTCAATATTTCCTCTGCAGCAGCTGTATCAGTATTATACTTTGTAAGTTTCTGCAACGTATCTTGGGTTATCCATTTGGATTCCATGCTCTTTAAAATGCCGTCAGCATAGTTCTCATAGCTGTTCGCTTGCCACACAGATACATCTCTTATTTTGTTTCTGTCCAAAATATGAGCAATAGCTTTTCTCAAGTTTAGGTCTTTAAATAAAGGCTTCTTGAAGTTAAACACCAGTGATATATCTGATAGATCCGAAACTGTCAATACGTGCAATTTCGGATTCAATGTAGAAAGTTGTTCTACAACATCTTTAGGCATAGAAGGATGAGCCGCATCAATTTCATTAGAGATTAAAGATGCCCATACAAACTCATTTGAAGACCATTTCTTGAAGATAACCCTATTAATTTTCATCTGAGAAGATGCCCAATGGTATTTGTTTGCTTTCATTTCCATTTCTGATTGCGTAACCTTTACCGGTTCAAAAGAACCTACCACCGGCAATTTCCCCAAAGTCTTAAAAGGCGCAAAATCATTGACTTTCTTCCTAAATTCATCAGATTTCTTTTCATACTCTGTCTTCATATCTTCTGGAACAGGTTTTCCTTCTGTCTGAAGATAGAATATCTTTTTACCCAAGTCAGCCACTTCTTTAGCTTGGTCTACAAAATCTTTGTACACATGCACAGGCGCCAAAGAAGCCATCGCTCCATCTGTCAGAAGGGTATGCACAAAGGATGAAGAACTTGTCTTTGAGAGATTGAATACCACTGTATGGTCATCAGGTGCTTCTACTGATTCTATGTCATAAGGCCACTGCCACATCGCCTGTATGAAATTTACTGTATTTACTACATCCTTGGAAGTAAAAGGTTCCCCATCGCTAAACTTTGCATCTTTCCTCAAATTAACTGTAACTTTGTTTCCTTCCACTTTCCAGCTCTCAGCTAACCTAGGAATGTATTCACCTGTCTGAGGAATGTAATAAGCAAAGGGTTCATATACAAACCACCATGCACCACCTACACCGCCAGGACCAAATGGATTGCCATGGAATGGAAATGGCCAATCTGTAGCAAGTCTTATTTCTCCAGTTTTTACGGTTTCCTGTGGCTTTGTCTCTTGAGTAGCCTCTTGTGACGGTTTGGTCTGTTGACCGCATCCGGCGAAAATCCCAGCTGTAAAGAAAACAATTACAAAAATCGCAATAAATTTTTTAAGCACGCTATTCATTGTTTTTCCCCCTCTTCTTTCCTAATTGAATTTAAATTACAGCAATTCTCTAACAGATTGTCTTTCTACAAATCCCACCTCCATTCTTATGTGGTCATGGAATTCTTTAGGATTGTCCATGCGCCACAAAAGCCTTTTTACAGCTTTTATACCCATAAGCTCTTTGTTTATGTGTATAGTAGTCAAAGGCGGCGTCACAATATTGCACATGTCTATATCATCAAAGCCAACAATAGACACATCTTTAGGAACCTTTATACCCATTATATTTAGGGCATTATACAAAGTTATAGCATTGCTGTCATTACTGCAAACCCAAGCTGTAGGAAATTCCTTTAATTTTTTTAATCTATTTGCAACCTCCTCATAATTTTTACTAAGCACGTGCCTTTCAACATCCTCAGTAACGCAGTAGTCTTCATTTACAGGTAAACCAGCGTCTCTCATGGCTTCCTTAAATCCCAGCCATCTTTCTCTAAAGCTTAAAGAAAAGTCTTTTTCTCCAAAAAAACCAATTTTTTTATGCCCTTTTTCTATTAAGTACTTCGTCCCTCTATAGCTCCCCGGAATATTCTGTGTAAGAACGGCATCAGTGCTAAACATAAAAGAAGCGTGGTCTACTAAAACCGTCGGAATATTGTAGCTTAAAATTTCTGCAAGAAATTCGTCTTTTATAGTCCCCACTACCAAAATCCCCGAAACCTTCCTGTTTTCTATGCAAGATGGAATTTCAAATAAATCTTTTTTCATAAAATTAACTAAAACGTCGTATCCATTAGCCTTTGCTTCATTTTCAATTCCCCATATGACCTTAGTGTAAAAATTAGTATCTTTAAAATTTCTCTCTTCTATTATGAGACATATGTTTTTTAAATGGCTTTTTGATAAAAACGATGGATTTTCCTCAAAATACCCCATCTCTTCTGCAGTTTTTATAACTAACTTCCTTGTCTCTTCGCTCACCCCTACCTTGTCATTCAGAGCTAAAGATACAGCGTTAATTGATAAATTTAATTTCTCTGCTATATCCTTCATTGTGACTCTTTTGCGTCTTGTGGTGGTCAAGCTCAACACCTCTGATAATCGTTTTCTCATATAAAATTATACTCCATTTAAATTTAATTATCAAGTAAAATTTACTTTAATTATTCGACATTTTACTTGAATTTATCCGAAATCATCCATTAATTTGTCACTTATACGTTTAAGCCAGTTTAAATGCTGGAAATTTACTTGAAAAGTAAAGTTAATTAAAGAAAAGAATATGTGGTATAATTAAAAAGCAACCAAAAGGAGGGTTTGTTATGGCAAAAATGAGATTAGACAAATTGCTATCAAATATGGGAATAGGTACAAGAAAAGAAGTGAAAAAGTACATAAAAGACGGTTTAGTAGAGGTAAATGGAGAGATAGTATTAGACCCTTCTAAAACCGTAGATACAGAAAAAGATGAGGTCTTATTCGATGGGGAAAAAGTAGAATACAAAGAATTTATATACGTGATGATGAATAAACCCCAAGGAGTCATCAGTGCAACCCACGACAAATCCGAAGAAACCGTGATAGACCTCCTTCCAGAGGAAATTGCTTTAAGAAAAGTCTTTCCTGTAGGAAGGCTTGATAAAGACACGGAAGGCCTACTTATAATAACAAACGACGGAGAGCTTGCCCACAAACTCCTTTCTCCAAAGAAAAAAGTGGTAAAAAAATACTATGCCGAAGTATTAGGAAAAATAACTGAAAAAGACGCAGAAAAATTTAAAGAAGGAGTAATACTTGAAGATGGATACAGGACAATGCCATCGCAGTTAGAAATAATTGAATCTTCCGATATTTCCAAAGTGTATGTTTACCTCACAGAAGGAAAATACCACCAGGTAAAGAGAATGTTTGAAGCAATAGGAAAGAAAGTATTATACCTTAAAAGGCTTTGTATGGGAAAGCTCCAGTTAGATGAAAATTTAGAGCCTGGAGAATGGAGAGAATTGACAGAAGAAGAAGTAAATTTATTAAAGGAAACTATATAAAGCCCCCGTCTACTGTAATCACTTGACCTGTTATAAAATTCGCCTTATCAGAAAGCAAAAACAAGACTGCGTTTGCCACGTCCTCAGGTTTTCCTATGCTCATTAAAGGTATTTCTTCAATAAGATGCTTTTTGTCCTCTCCATTTAAAATGTTATTCATCCGGGTATCAATAACTCCAGGCGCAATGCAATTTACCCTTATTTTCGAAGGCCCTAATTCCTTTGCTAAAGCCTTAGTAAAAGCTATAACTCCTCCTTTAGAGGCGGAGTAATGCACTTCACAGGAAGCCCCTGAAATTCCCCAGATTGAAGAAATGTTTATTATGCTCCCTTGCTTTTTGGGGAGCATATACCTTAAAACACTTTGAGTACAGTTAAAAAGCCCTTTTAAGTTGACATTCATCATCCTGTCCCAATCTTCTTCTGTTATTTCTACAAAAGGTTTTATCTGTGCAATTCCTGCGTTGTTAATCAAATAATCAATGCGTCCAAATTTTCTGTAAATCTCATCTATCATCTCGTCCACTTGTTTTCTATTACTTATATCCGCCTGGAAAATTTCTGCATAGCTGAAATTTTCTCTTATGTAATCCCTAAGCTCCACTGCTTTTTCGTAACTGCTATTGTAGTGTATAGCAACAGAAGCCCCTTCTTTTGCTAATTCAATACATATGCGTCTTCCTATATCTCCAGCACCACCGGTTACAATGGCCACTTTTCCCGTAAGCATTTTTTCACCTTCATTTGAAAATTATTGTGTAGAGGCAGTACAAATAAATTTTTATAAAAAAATAAAATTATGTCAAGATATAAAGTAAGCACCAAAAAAGGGTTCGGGCATCTTATGAAATGCCTCGAACCCTTCATTTTCTTGGAGCGGATGACGGGATTTGAACCCGCGGCCCTCAGCTTGGGAAGCTGATGCTCTACCGCTGAGCTACATCCGCACACTTTAATTTTACATTACATAACTACATCGTGTCAACTATTAATGTCATTTCTCTATTAATATAAATACGACAAATCTAACTAAATTCCTTTTTCTAAATCAAAAATTTTTATCTAAAATAGTTGGCTCCTCAGGTAGGATTCGAACCTACAACCTACCGGTTAACAGCCGGTTGCTCTACCCTTGAGCTACTGAGGAGCATTTATTCCGGCAGCGACCTACTCTCCCGCTTATGCAGTACCATCGGCGCTGGAGGGCTTAACTTCCGTGTTCGGAATGGGAACGGGTGTTTCCCCTCCGCTATCGCCACCGGATACTTAGACCTTCAAAACTACACAAAGCCTTCAGGGTCAAGTCCTCGGCTTATTAGTACCGGTCAGCTAAAAGCGTTTCCGCTCTTACACCCCCGGCCTATCTACCTCGTCTTCTACAAGGTGCCTTACCCCTTTCGGGTGGGAGACCTTATCTTGGGGTGGGCTTCACGCTTAGATGCTTTCAGCGTTTATCCCTTCCAAGCTTGGCTACCCAGCTGTGCACCTGGCGGTGCAACTGGTACACCATCGGCTCGTCCATCCCGGTCCTCTCGTACTAGGGATGGCTCCCCTCAAGTCTCCTGCGCCCGCGACGGATAGGGACCGAACTGTCTCACGACGTTCTGAACCCAGCTCACGTACCGCTTTAATGGGCGAACAGCCCAACCCTTGGGACCTACTTCAGCCCCAGGATGCGATGAGCCGACATCGAGGTGCCAAACCTCCCCGTCGATGTGGACTCTTGGGGGAGATCAGCCTGTTATCCCCGGGGTAGCTTTTATCCGTTGAGCGACGGCGTTCCCACTCACTGCCGCCGGATCACTAAGCCCGACTTTCGTCCCTGCTCGAGATGTCTCTCTCACAGTCAAGCCCCCTTCTGCCTTTGCACTCTTCGCGCGATTCCCGTCCGCGCTGAGGGGACCTTTGGGCGCCTCCGTTACCTTTTAGGAGGCGACCGCCCCAGTCAAACTGCCCACCTGCCATTGTCCCTTAGCCGGTTCACGGCTTAAGGTTAGAACCCCACTAGTCTCAGGGTGGTATCCCAACGCCGACTCCAGTGACGCTGGCGCGCCACCTTCTCAGTCTCCCACCTATCCTGTACAGAGACTACCAGTGTCCAGTGACAGGCTACAGTAAAGCTCCACGGGGTCTTTCCGTCCAATCGCGGGTAGCTCGCATCTTCACGAGCACTACAACTTCGCCGGGCCCCTCCTCGAGACAGCGCCCAAGTCGTTACGCCTTTCGTG
>NC_003869.1:0-52500 GCF_000007085.1 Caldanaerobacter subterraneus subsp. tengcongensis MB4 | reverse complement strand
AACTTTCCATTTTTAACTTCTTTTTCAATAATTCTTATAGCCTCCTTGGTGCTCATTCCCTTTCTATAGGGTCTGTCCTCCGTCAAAGCTTGAAATATATCGCATACAGCAATATGCTTATCAATATCCCCCATTTCATATCCTCTCAACCCTTCAGGGTATCCACTTCCATCGAGTTTCTCGTGGTGATTTGCTGCCCATTCGGCTATTTCATCTATTCCACCGATTTCTTTTAAAATTATCTTCGTGTAATAAACGTGAGATTTCATCACCATAAATTCTTCTTCTGTAAGCTTGCCTGGTTTGTCAAGTATAGAATTAGGTACAGCTAGTTTCCCTAAATCATGCAAAAGCCCCGCAACTCTTATCTTCCTAGAAGTTTCTTCATCATAGCCTAATACTTTAGCCATTTGATAGGCCAGGTTTGAAATCCCTCTAGAATGTTCGTATGTAAAACGGCTTCTGGTATCTATAATATCTGCAAAAGCTTCTGCTATATTCTCCAATTCGTCGATTCCAATTGGAATAGTGTCTTTGGGTTCTATTTTATTTAGTATACTTTTTATGTCAAAAAACTTATAATCAAGCCAGAACTTTTCCTGCTTCATAAGTTCAAGTAATGCCTTTGAAACCAAAGGGTTAAACATTTTCCCTATATTAGTCTCTACACATTCTTTTAAATTTTCCCTTATATTGTATTCTCTCTCTTTGTGAGACAAAGAAGTGTACCTTATGTCGAACTGATCTGATATAAAAACTATCTGAGCTCCTAATGGGATTTCATCTCCTTTTAACTTAAAATGCCCACTTCCGTCGTAATTCTCATGGTGATACCTTATAATCTCTGAAAAATTCTCACCAAAAGGCAATTTTAAAACAATTTTACTGCCTCTGTCCGCATGTTTCCACCATTCCTCTGTGTAAAAATCTTCATATATATCGCCTTTGCCTATATCGTGTAAAAGAGCAGAGTAATAGACCTTCTTCTTTTTTTCCTCATCAAATCCAAGCATTTCTGAAATCCTGAGAGAAACATATGCGACTCTTCTTGCATGTCCCATGTTTTTATACTCTTGTACGTCAAGAGCCAACGAAAAAGCTGACAATAGATTATTGTAACTCAAATTCACATTTTATTCCTCCTAGCTAATAATTATTTTCATTTGATAATATTATACACTACTTTTTTAAAGCTGTATATACAATTTTCGACATTATTCTAAAAATTAATAAAAGTGCCCCTACTAGGCTCTGCCTAATAGGAGCTTCCCCATCACACCTCTCTTCTTCCCTCTAGAGCTTTTGACAAAGTCACAACATCTGTATACTCCAAATCTCCTCCCACAGGAATGCCATGAGCAATCCTTGTAACCTTTACTCCAAAGGGTTTCAGCAGTTTAGCTATATACATCGCTGTAGCTTCTCCTTCTATATCTGGATTTGTGGCAAGTATGACTTCTTTTACACTGCCATCCCTTACTCTTTCCAAAAGTTCTTTTATCCTTATATCTTCCGGTCCTACTCCCTCTATAGGTGAAATAACACCATGCAGAACATGGTACACTCCTTTGTATTCCTTGACTTTTTCCATCGCAACTACATCCATCGGATGGGACACAACACATATGGTGGAATGGTCTCTATTTTCATCACTGCATATGTCACACACTTCTTTATCAGTTATGTTAAAACAAATTTTGCAATATCTCAATTTCTCTTTCGCTTCTATAATAGCCTGAGAAAGACTTCTTACTTCGTCTAAAGGCATATTTATTATGAAAAATGCTAATCTCTGGGCCGTTTTGGGTCCTATCCCAGGCAATTTAGAAAGTTCCTCTATAAGCTTTGCCACAGAAGTAGAATAGTAACTCATCTTTCCACCTCAAAACAAACCTGGAATATTAAATCCTCCTGTTATTTTAGCCATTTCAGAAGCAATCATTTCTTCTGCATTTCTCAAAGCCTGGTTCACAGCTGCTAACACCAGGTCCTCTAAAGTCTCTACATCGTCTTTATCTACCACTTCAGGGTTTATATTTATGCTTACAAGTTCTTTCCTCCCGTTTGCTACTGCTTTTACCATTCCTCCCCCTGAAGTACCCTCCACTGTCTTCTGCATTAACTCTTCCTGCATCTTTTTTATTTCTTCTTGCATCTGTTGTGCTTGTTTGATCATATTGTTAATATTAAATCCTCCTGGAAATCCACCTTTTGCCATTTCATTACCTCCCAATTCTTTTACTCTATTTTAGAATATGTGCTTTTTGCCTCTTTTGCACTATATTATTTCTATGTCAATTCCATCCCCAAAAAATTCCTTTACCTGCTTAATTAAAAGGTCCTCTTCGCTTTTTTTTAGAGCAAACTCTATTGGAATTCTTTTCTTCACTACTTTTTCTACTACTCCTTCAATAAAGTCTTTATTCTCTGGCCTACCAAGCTGTTCCACCAAAAGAGCGTCTTCTTCGGAATACTCCACAACAATTTTGCCATCCTTTAAATGGGGAACACCCTTCTCTAGGAAAGTATAGAGCATCATCCTTTCCTTTTTGAGAATTCCCTTTACTTCAAGCCAAACTCTTCCTAAATCAATTTCCTCCCTTTCTTTTTTTGCCTCTTTTGTAGCATCAACCTTTTTTTCTAGCTCATCTTTTTCATGTGTTTTCGCACTCTCTTCTTTTGTTACCACATACCCTTTATTTATTTTTTCCTCTAGCTCTTCTATTCTAGCTATCAAGCTTCCCATATCGTAAGAAATTTCCGGCCTAATAAGTCTTAAAATCGTCAATTCAAGCAATGTAACAGGTGAAACAGCATATCTTATCTCTCTCTGCAAAGCAGTAAACTTCTCCAAAGCATTTGTCAAAAATCCTATGCTGTATTTCTGCGACTTTGCTTTTATGGTCTCTTGATCTCCGTACAAAATCTCTATTAGCTCATCTCCCCCAGTTTTGTATATAACCATATCTCTTAGCATATAAGTAAAGGACCTTAGAAAATTTCCTAAATCTATTCCATAGGACAATATTTTATCCAGTTGCTGTAAAGAAGCTACCGCATCCTTCTCGTAAATATGATCTAAAAGTGAAAAAAGCATTTCTTCATTCGCAACTCCCAATATTTCACAAACATCTTCATAGGTTATTAATCCTTCCTTGTAAGAAGCGCATTGCTCTAAAAGACTTATCGCATCTCTCATTGAACCATTTCCATAAAGAGCGATAGCTCTTATCCCGTTTTGTTCAATCTGTATACCGCTATCTTGGCAAATCCTTTCTAGATTCTGTGCAATCTGCTTTGTCGGTATCTTTTTAAAATCGAACCTCTGGCAACGCGAGAGGATAGTGTCAGGCAGTTTCTCAGGTTCAGTGGTAGCAAGAATGAAAATCACATGGCGAGGGGGCTCTTCAAGTGTTTTTAAAAGGGCGTTAAAAGCTCCTGTAGAAAGCATATGCACTTCATCTATTATATATACTTTGTACTTTGTCAGAGAAGGAGAGTAGATTACAGACTCTCTAAGTTCTCTCACGTCATTCACGCTGTTATTAGATGCAGCATCTATTTCCAAGACATCCATAGTAGTACCAGTGTTTATCGCCTGACACACCTCACAGGAATTGCAGGGCTCACCGTCTTTTGGATTTAAACAGTTTACCGCCTTTGCAAAAATTTTTGCTACACTAGTTTTCCCTGTCCCCCTTGTGCCTGTAAAAAGATATGCATGCCCTATCCTTCCCATTTTTATTTGATTCCTCAGAGTCCTCACAATGTGGTCCTGCCCCACAACTTCACTGAAACTTTTTGGCCTGTATTTCCTGTACAAAGACTGATACATACTCTAACACCCCGTTATATTAAATTGTAGCAAAAAAATTTAGACTTCGCTACACTTTTTCAAAATAAAACTCGGTCTCTTCTCAAAGACCGAGCTTTTAAGAGGCAGATTCTAAAACTTGATTTTTTATTTCTTCTAATCTGTGCCTTTCATTCATGTATATAGAAATGAACACATCCACCACTTCAGGGTGAAATTGAGTTCCTTTATTTCTCAAAACCTCATTGACAGCCTCTTCAATGCTCATACCCTTTCTGTAAGACCTGTCTGAAGTCATTGCATCGAAGGCATCAGCAACCCCCAAAATCGCGGCTTCAATAGGTATCTCTTCCCCCTTCAATCCATAAGGGTAACCTTTTCCGTCATACCTTTCATGATGCTTTGCAATAGCCTCAAGTATCTCTTTAGGCAAATCTATTGGTGCTAATATTTTTCTCGCTATCTCTGGGTGCAATTTCATAGCTTCATATTCCTGTTGAGTCAACTTTCCTTCCTTTAGAAGAATGGAATCCCTTATCCCTATCTTCCCTATATCGTGTAAAATCCCTGCAATTCTCAATTGCTCCACTTTCTCTCTGGAAAATCCCATATATTCTCCTATTAAAGCCGCATACTGAGATACCCTCATGGAATGCCCTTTTGTGTGAATATCCTTTGCCTCTATAGCATAAGCCAATGCTTCTATAGTCTTTATATAGACCTTCTTTATCTCTTCGTAAAGCTTGGAATTTTCCATTGCCAAAGAAATCGCACTGGCAACTGACCTCAATAAACTCATATTCTTCACTGTATTAGTAGAAGCCCATACAGTCAAAATCCCTTTCGTTTCACCACCAAAAACTAGTGGAACAACTACCACTGAATACACATCTTTGGCTCTAAAAATGGGCATCACCTTTTCACTGTGAGGAAATTCATCCACATCTTTTATTTTGATCTCTTTTGAAGTCACCAGCTCTTCAATATCTTTTTCAGAAAGCCTTATTTCCTCAGAGACTGGATAATCTTTTAATTCTCCACCCTTCGCTAATAGTAAGAATTTCCCTGAAGAAGGATGATATTCCCTTACAGCGCAGAGAGGAGAATTGAGTAATCCGGCAACTTTTTCTACAATAGCTTTTAACACCTCTTTCATATCGCTGCCAGATGTAATTAATCTACCCACATCGCTTATAGCCAGGATTTCGTTGTTTTTCTCTTCAATCTGCTTTTTTATGTAGTAAGTCTCTGTAATATCTCTCGAAATACCCTGAAGTCCTATAACTTCCTCATCAACTTTTAATCTCTTAACATGGGTTTCTGTCAACAGCAAAAGCCCATCTTTAGTCCTAAAACTTACCTCTGCAAATCTCACTTTGCCTTCCATCATGTTTTTTAAAGTTTCTTTTGCCTCTTCATCTACAATTTCAAGGAGACTTTTCCCAACTAACTCTTGAGGTGTATAGTTTAGATACCTAACTACTCTTGAATTCACAAACTCAATTATAAAGTTCTTATCGGTCACCCATAAAATATCCCTTATATTTTCCACCAAAAGGCGGTACTTCCTCTCTGAAAGCTCCAGTTCCCGCGTTAAAGCCTCCAGCTGTTCATAAGAAGCCTCCAGTTCCGCATTGAATTCCTGCAATTCTTCATTCTGCCTTATTAAATTATCTGTCTGCTCCTTTAACCTTTCATAAGCATAGGACAGCTGTTGAGCCATAAAATTAAAACTTTTTGAAAGTTCCTCAAATTCCTGAGAAGATTTTACATCCAATCGATAGCCAAAGTCTCCCTGACTTATCCTCTTTACCCCTTCTTCTAATTTTTCAATAGGTTCTGACAATTTTTTTGACAAAAAACTTGACAACCCCATTGAGATCAATAAAATTAAACTGCCAATAAAAATCCTTTTTTCAAAGCCCGACAAAAAATGCACAAGAGATAGAAAGTACACAAAAAATGAAACCCCAAATAGAACAACAAAAAGCTTTTTTCTGTACTCTCTTCTAAACATATTCTCCTCCATCTCTTTTCTTATGTGAAAATGCATCCCTTTATTTATTTCGGTAAAAAAAACTTGATCTTAAGCCAATTTGAGATGGAGAAGAAAAAATATTATAAGAATATTATAAGGAAAATTTTTACAGTAAATGGGCATAAATATAGGGGCCGTACACCCAGCTTCGACCTGTCCCCATAAGCGTTACGCAAGCAGTTAGCTCCACTCAAGCACCCCTGCGGCACACGGAGGTGTTTGCTTACCGCTGCTTCCTTCCGGACCTGACGGGGTTCGCAAATCTCCGTTGCGCAGGACTCAAGTATCAACGCCACTTACTTGCGCCAGGCCTTACAGAAATCAGGCCTCAGCCTGGGAATTCGACCCTGCTATAGCGGGTTGCAGGCTACAGGGCACCGCTACCTCCCCATCTAGTACGGCCCCAATTATTTTCTTAAATGTAAATGGCGGAGAGAGAGGGATTCGAACCCTCGGTACCCCTTTTTAGGGGTACACACGATTTCCAGTCGTGCACCTTCGACCACTCGGTCATCTCTCCGCGGTCTTCTAAGTGGCGGAGAGAGAGGGATTTGAACCCTCGAGGCGAAAAATTCGCCCACTCGCTTTCGAGGCGAGCGCTTTCGACCACTCAGCCATCTCTCCGCACTTACTCTCTTAAATTTTCAAAAAACTTTTTGAGAAGTTCCTTCGCTTCTTCTTCCATTATCCCAAAGTAAACTTCAGTGCTAGTCCCTAACTCTTTGTTATTCAAGATATTTATAACCGAACCAGCTGCCCCTTCTTTTGGGCTCTCTGTCCCTATATAGACTCTTTTTATTCGAGCTTCAACAATAGCACCTGCACACATGGGACAGGGTTCCAGCGTCACATACAAGCTACAATCTTCAAGCCTCCAACTCCCCAACCTTCTGCAGGCTTCTCTTATGGCAATTATTTCTGCATGAGCTGTGGCATCCTTTGACGATTCTTTTTGGTTATGTCCTCTCGCTATTATTTCCCCATCTTTCACTATGACAGCTCCAACAGGAACTTCGCCTAATTCGTAGCTTTTCTTCGCTTCTTTCAAGGCTTCTTCCATAAATTTATTTGCCATTGCTTTTCACTCTCTGCATGAATGTATTTTATCAGAGAATCTCTCTCATGTCAAGTGAACACAATCATTAATTTATGGAATTAAATTCCAAAATATTCATTTCATATGAGAAATTATAAATATTTCTATCCATTGTCTCTACTTCGCCCACTTGATTATCACAAGGGTCACTTCTCCAATGAGTCTTAGATGGAATAAAATCCTTCATAAAATCGCTATTAGCAACCATTCTAAACCCGTCCAAATTTCCAAAGTAGAAATTGCGAAGTTCTTCATTTTCCCTGTAACGTCCTCCAAAGGAGAGGTCTGCAGGCAACCAGCCGTAAGGTGGTACAAAAAACAGCGCCCAATCATGTGGAGATGTGAAGAAAGGACTTATGTACCACCCAGACTGCCATCTTGCAGGCACCCCTACAATCCTGCAGAGTGTTATAAATGAAAGCGCCTGAAAGCCACAATCCCCTTTCAAATTAGAAGCAACAAACTGAGATATATTATCATAAACGGCGTAAGGTTTAACGTAAGAATAATTTACATTTAAAGTAATCCAATCGTATATCTTTTTGGCTTTATAATATGGATTTTTCTCATCTCCCACAATTTCGTAGGCAAGCTTTTTAAGATAAGGAGTAAAAACTATGTGAGGAGGCTGTTCTTCTAGAAAAACACTGCCTTTTGCTTCTGTGATTTTTTCAGGTTCCACTCTGTTTACCCACTCTGTTATGGTATATTCAAATTCCACAAAATACTCCTCCGAGCTTTTCCCTTCGAAGTAAATCGTCCTCTGAGGAGCTTCACTGGGAGCAAGAGTATATTTTTCGTGGCTCTTTGATATAAGCTTTACATCTTTTTGCTGTAATTCTTCTTTAGGAAAAGGAAGCCAGACTCTTACTTTATCTTTTACATCTTCTTCTATTTTTAAACTTATTCGCGCTTTAACTCTATATTCCTTTGCTTTATCTCCTTTTATTAGGCTATTCAGCCTCTCATTGAGCAATTTTCTGTCTTTTTCTACGCTTTCAGACCTTGCTATCCTTTCTTTATACTCAGGAAGAGCATATCCTATATTGTAAGCATACCTTCTCTCATATTTTCTCTCTCCATTGACAACAATGTAATCAACAATTCCCTCCTCCAAAAGTTTATAAAACTCTTCCTCAGTAAAACTTTTAATAACCTCTTTACCTTTTTTAATTGCCTCTTCCTCCGTGTAAGGATAACTTGACAGAAGAACCTTTATCCTGTCTTTTTCAAAAATAAGCCTTTTCTTAAGCCATGAGGGTATATCCTTTTTGAGCCATCTGTCAATAAGCTTCAAAGCCTTATCGTAATTTCCTAAGTTCTCTTCTCTTGCAATTTCTTCCGGAAGACTGACATTCATAAATTCCATCTGACATCTCCCCCTCTTAGATTTTTAAAAGAAATGGATAATGTTTCTTCAAATATTCACCTATTTTATGAGCCATTATCTTATGCCCCTCTTCATTTGGATGAATACCGTCCTCACAAAGAAAATTTCTAAAATCTGGATAATACAAAAATGCGCTCCTTACATCTATCACAAGAGTTTTTGTTTCCTCAGCAATTACCCTTATCGCCGAATTATATCGCTCCTGCCACCAGTATATCTTTGTCACACTCCCCAGCCATCTAAGGATATTTTCCTCCACCTCCTTACTTGCCTTGCTAATCCATTTCAAATACCTATCCGCATCCAAAGGAGGTAATGTCATCAACACAGGAACAACCTCAAATTCTTTTAAAAATTCAATTATCTCTTTTAATTTTTGTATAAAAAGGTGGTAATCCGTTTTTGGGAAATGCTCCATCTCAGGATTTTTCGCTACCTGTTCCCAGTCAAAGTCACAGTCATTTCCCCCAAATTCTAAAACTACCACATCGGGTTTTTCCCTCACAAATTCTTTTTTTATCATTTCAATTCCCTTTAAAATAGTTGCTCCAAATCTAGATATATTCTTTATCGTCCCTTTTATACGCCCTTTCACAAGATTGACATAATTTCTTTCCGTTATTACGTATTTATTTTTCTCTCTGTCCAACACAACCCCCCTAGAAATTGAATCTCCTGCCAGCAAGATCGAATAGCTTTCCTTTGGCATTTCTACCACTCCAAGGAATGAAATCTCACTATCATTATACCATTTTTAGAGTGGGTTTCAAAAGTTTTTGAATTTATTTCGATAGTGTCAAGATACTGTAGGATTTTTTTAAGACAACCCCTGAAACTTAATTAATTCAGGGCTTCGTTTTATCATGTTCTTTATATAACTTGTGCATATTTTAATGCTCTTAAAACCCTATATATTGGCGTTACTTTCCCTATATTCAAAACCGTAATATTGTTTATTTTTTCATTTGTAGACGTTTTAACTCTCCTTACTGCCTCTTTTATTTGCTTCTCTGTTAATTTGTAACTTCCTGCATTTATATTCTTTTTCTTGCCCCACTCTACTTCTCTTAAGTCTCCTCCATTCTTGCTAAATACCCTTAATTTCGCCATTAACTTTAATCCTTCTCTGCTCCACCCTAATGGATTCCTGCTAAGTCTTGCAGAAAATACATGGCTTATATGCCCTTCTGCACTGCACCCTATTACATCTTCGTCTTCACTGTATATCTTTATCCCTTCCCAATTGTTTAGTATGTATCTCTTCGCTTCCTTTATCTTTTCTTTTTCTTTCTCTTCTTTTGCTATCTTTATTAACTCACCAAATATTTTCTTCACTCCTTCTTTATCCCCTTCATTTATTGCTCTCCATATCTTATCCCTATACTTTGGCTCTTTTGATGTTGCTTTTAATACGTATTTGTTTAAATGATATCTGTCTAACACAAACCTTGATTTTACTATCCATTCTAATCCCTCTTTTATCCATGGTGCTCCATCTCCTGCTATGTATATCTTCTCTATCTTCTCTTCCTTGTAATTTTCTTCTATGTAATTCGCTACATCTATCCATATGTCTTCTGCTTTCTCTCCTACGTATGCCTTGTAATACACATTCTTCAGTACGTTCCTTCCGTTTTTCTCTTCCCTACCTTCATGTATGTATATCAATCGCGGTGTTTCACTGCTGCCATCTTGTAAAGGTACATGGTCTTCATCTGCTTCTATGTATAAAACCCTTACTTCCTTCTTCTCTTTTATTTCTCTCTTCACCTCTACTTCTCCTATTTCCCTTATTGCGTTTAATACCGTCTGTTTACTTATTTTCTCTGGACATGCTTTCTCGCTACTTTTCTCGTATGATTCTTCTATCGCATTTTCTACTAACTTTATTTTTACTCCCTTTTCTATCCTCTCGTGCCGTCCTATCTCTAATGCATCATCCACTAAATATGTATATCTACCATCCTCCCTTGATTTGTAATATGTCCTCTCATATTCAATATCCCCAAGGACTGTCGTTAATCTCTTTTTATCTTTCCTCTCTACTACCCATTTTTCTTTCCTTCTCTTGTCTTCTTTTATTATCCTATCTAACTCCTCAATAATTGCTTCTATTGCCTCTCTACCTAGTTTGTCCGTAAGTTCTTTTATCCTTGCTACAAGCTCTGTAATATTCATTCCATTCTTTAATAAATCCTCAAAAACATTCATCATTTCCCTAGTGAAATTTAGAGCATTTTGTAGTATAATATCCTCAAAAATATGTTTTTTCACAAGAGACACCCCTTTCGTGTTTTTTGTTTTCCACAATCTATTTTATCACAGGGGTTGTCTCTTGTTTTTTCACTTTAAAAATCCTACGATAATTTTACACTATGATTTATTTCTAAAAAGTATTAAACTAAATACTAGAGCATTTTCACAGAAGGAGTTGGGGAAGATGACAAAGGAGCAATTGAAAAAAATAATAGATAAAATTGATGGAAAAGGGTATAAAGCTTATAAAGAAATAGAAGGAGAATACGAGTTTGAAAAATTTACACTTTACATAGATTATGTCCAACCAGACCCTTTTGCTCCACCTTCAAGGATTAGAGTCCGGGTCCCCCTGAGTATATCAGGCTTTGAAAAAGAACTCTTCAGCAACTCTTCTAGGCAGGTAGCGCTGGAAGATTTTTTAACAAGGTCAGTAGCCCAGGTGATAGAAAAGCTGCCTTCAATAAAAGGAACGGGTCATAGCGGTAATATATACATAGATAAAGGGGGACAGGAGATATTAAAAAGAAGCGCAATGGTAGTAACAGAAAATTACATAGAAGCAAGGATGAATGTTGGCCTTCCTGCTTTTGGAAGAAAAATAAATGGAAGAGGAGCTTTGACACAACTTTTAGACTTCATACCTCAAATTGTGGAAAAAGGCCTTTTAAAGAAAAATTTAAATGTAGATAAAATATGGCTTTGGGTCACTACTGTAGAAGACCAGGACTATCTAAGAAATCTTCTTAAAGAATTGGGACTTGTGGCTTTTGTCGCTGACGGGTCAATACTTCCAAGGGAAAGCGGCGTAAGCGACAAACCTTTGAAGGGTAAAAACGTAGTGCCTTTCAAATCCCCTGAAAGCCTAAGAGTCAAGGTAACTCTCCCAAATAGAGGAGAAATAACTGGAATGGGCATCCCTCAAGGAGTCACTCTTATTGTCGGCGGAGGGTACCACGGAAAATCTACTCTTCTTAAAGCCTTAGAAAGAGGAGTCTACAATCACATTCCGGGGGATGGAAGGGAATTTGTAATAACTGTAGAAGACGCCGTAAAAATAAGGGCAGAAGATGGAAGACGGGTAGAAAAAGTGGATATAAGCGCTTTTATAAAAAACTTGCCTAACGGCGAGGACACCACCTCTTTTTCTACAGAAAATGCTAGCGGCAGTACTTCTCAAGCAGCAAACATAATTGAAGCTATTGAGATAGGTACCAGCCTTCTCCTTCTAGATGAGGATACATCTGCTACAAATTTCATGATAAGGGATGCCAGAATGCAAAAATTAATTGCCAAAGATGAAGAGCCCATTACACCTTTTATAGATAGGGTAAGGCAACTTTATGAGCAGAATGGAATATCTACCATCTTGGTGATGGGCGGCAGTGGAGATTATTTCGATGTAGCAGACTGCGTCATAAAAATGCACAATTACAGGCCTTTTGACGTAACTGAAGAAGCTAAGAAAATTGCACAAGAAATAAAGACAGAAAGAAAAATAGAGTCTGAAGACATTCCTATTGCTGTGAAAGATCGAATACCTCTCAAAGAAGGGCTTAGAGCAAAGGGGAAAAAAGTAAAATCCAAAGACAAAGAAACTATACGCCTTGGATATGAAGAAATTGAACTTGATTATGTTGAACAAATTGTAGATAAGAGCCAGACTAATGCTATAGCAGAAATAATACGATACATGGAAAAATACATAGATGAGAGAAAAAGTTTGAAAGAAATTTTAAAGGCGGTATTCAAGGATATAAACGAAAAAGGCCTGGAAATAGTCTCCCCATTTTATGGGAAGCACCCAGGCAATTTAGCTCTACCTCGAATCCAAGAAGTAGCAGCAGCCATCAACAGGTTAAGAAGCTTTAAAGTGAAATGAGGTTTACTACAAACTGCAGATTGTCCAATTTAAATAGAGAAAAATTATCCCAAAAAATACAGCTTCCACAGACTATAAGCTTACTTCCAGAATCAAAACTTTTCTGTGCTATCAATACGGGAGAAGTCCCATTGCTATCTGTAAAGCTGGTACTTCTCCCTTTTAACACTACTTCTACTCTGTCCCTAATTTCTATAGGAGCTGCATAAGGAAAGACTATTTCCTTTACTCCTTCAGAATAAAGGAAAATCTGGTCAGTAGTTATTATGAAAGGGTCTTCTTCCAGATAAAACTCCTTTTCTTTTACGCCTTCCGGAAGTATGTATATTCCGTAATCTTTCGTAACCCCATTGCAAATTTCTGAAACTTCATCTTTATTTCTAAAGTGGGAAGCAAAGATTATTTTCTTCTTCCCACTTTCTAGGGCTTTTTTTATAATCATCTTCTCTTTCTCATCAAAAGGGTCTTCTGGATAGTTAAATATCACTACATCGTATTGAAACAATTTCTCAAAATCCCCTACTTCTTCTACTACTATCCCTCTTTTTAAAAGTTCTCTGTGGAGGCCTGAAAAGTAATACCCGTCTGAGAGCAAAAACTCACTGTGGGTCGCACTCCATGCCACCTTCATCGCAAATTCACCCAGGCCCTATTTTTAATTAAAATTCAGCTCTCCCCTATTATACTCACTCAATTTAATTTTGTCTAGCATAAAAAGTTAATTCGCTTTTTTGAAAAATTTGACCACTTCCATTACTAAAAGAGGTAAAATTGCCATTGCAATAATTATATCCCAATCATAAACATTAATATTTTTAAGTCCAAATACTGCGTTTAAAGGAGTTACAATTAGAATAACCTGTAACAAAATCGCCACTATCAAAGCAAAAATCATGTATTTGTTTGTAAACAATCCTATCTTAAAAATGGACTTGTCTGACCTTACATTTAAAGCTTGAGCAAGCTGCGATAAAGTCAGCACCGCAAAAGCCATAGTCCTTGCAGTTTCTATATTTTGTTTAAGTCCTATTACAAAAGCAATTAATGTAACCAATCCAATTAACATACCTTCAAAAAGTATTCTATAAGCTAACCCTCCTGCAAAAATACTTTCTCCTTTTGGTCTGGGCTTCTTCTCCATTATATCTCTTTCCGGCGGTTCAAATCCAAGAGCAAGTGCCGGAAGACTATCAGTTATGAGATTCACCCACAGTATATGAACAGGCTTTAAAGGCATTGGCATTCCTAATATTGTAGCAATAAACAGTGTGACTATTTCACCAAAATTACAGCTTAATAAATAGTGAATAGCTTTCTTTATATTTGCAAATATAGTTCTACCCTCTTCTACTGCTGCAACGATTGTTGCAAAATTGTCATCTGTTAAAACCATATCTGCTGCTTCTTTTGCAACATCAGTACCAGTTATACCCATTGCGACTCCAATATCTGCTTGTTTGAGGGCAGGTGCGTCATTCACACCATCACCTGTCATTGCCACAACAGCACCTCTTTTTTGCCACGCTTTTACAATTCTCATTTTGTGCTCAGGAGATACCCTTGCAAAAACAGATATTCTTTTTATCCTTTCTGCCAACTCGTCATCAGAAATTCTGTCAAGGTCTTCACCTGTTACTGCTTCATCATTATCCTCAAGAATTCCAAGCTCTCTTGCTATCGCAGAAGCCGTTATCTTATGGTCACCTGTTATCATAACAGGTTTTATTCCTGCTTTTTTGCATATCTCAACTGAATGTTTGGCTTCCCTTCGCGGTGGATCTATCATACCTATAAGCCCTATAAATATCAAATCTTTTTCCATTTCATCGCTACTCAAATTTTCAGGTATTTCTTTTATATCTTTATACGCAACTGCAATAACTCTTAAAGCCTCTCCTCCCATTTCTTCGTTGATAGAACTTAGCTTATTTTTTTCTATTTCATCAAAGGGTAAAATCTTATTTTCTTTCAAAATATATTTACACCTTTTTATGATATTATCAGGCGCTCCCTTGGTAATTAATCTAAAACCTTCTTTATCCACCATATGTATTGTTGACATCATTTTTCTATCTGAATCAAAAGGTATTTCTGCAACTCTTGGAAATTCTTTTTCTATATCGGCTTTTTTTAAGCCTACCAAATCATTTATCGCAGCAACAATCGCAACTTCCGTAGGATCGCCAATCCCTTTTCCTTCCTCATCTATAAAAGCATCAGTACATAATGCAGCATTCTTTAAAAGGAAATAATCTTCTTGTTTTACTTCATCTTTTTGGGCATTCACTTTTCTATCATTAACATAAAACTTCACAACAGTCATCTTATTCTGTGTAAGGGTTCCTGTTTTGTCAGAACAAATAACACTTGTACTGCCAAGCGTTTCTACAGCCGGAAGTTTTCTTATTATCGCATTTTTCTTGCTCATCTTCTGCACACCAAGAGCAAGGGTAATAGTTATAATGGCAGGAAGCCCCTCAGGAATCGCAGCAACAGCAAGACTAACAGCCGTCATAAACATGTCAAATATTGGCCTTTTTTGAAGCACTCCTACTCCAAACATTATTCCACTTATAAGGATGGCAGCTGTCCCCAAATATTTACCCAGTTCTTCAAGCTTTAATTGAAGAGGTGTTTTAACGTCCCTTTCATTTTCTATTAAGCTGGCTACTTTTCCCATTTCGGTATCCATGCCCGTAGCAGTTACAATAAATTTTCCTCTACCGTAAGTAACAGTAGTTCCCATGTAAACTAAATTAAATCTATCACCCAAAGGTATATCCTCTTTTTCTATTACTGTATCAACTTTTTCAACAGGTACTGACTCACCAGTCAATACTGATTCATCTACTTTAAGATTTTTAGCCTCTACCAATCTCCCATCTGCAGGTATGATATTCCCTGCCTCTATTAACACTACATCTCCTACTACAAGAGATGATGCTTCAACTTCCATTACTTTTCCATCTCTTATTACTTTTGCAAGAGGCTGAGACAATTTCTTAAGAGCTTCAAGCGATTTCTCAGCTTTATTTTCCTGAACCGTTCCCAACAACGCATTTAAAATTACAATAGCTAATATTATACTCGCATCCGTTGTCTCTCCGAGAAAGAAAGATATAATAGAAGCAACTATAAGGATCAGGACCATATAATCTTTAAACTGTTCCATAAATAAAGAGAATATGGATTTTCTTTCCTTTTCTCTCAAAATGTTCTTGCCGTGTTTTAACAATCTCTCATTGACTTGCTCTTGCGTCAACCCATACACATCATCAGTTTCTAATTCTTTTTTTATTTCTTCTATTGGCATATTCCAATACTTCTTCATTAGCACCCCTCCTTACAGAAATTTTGCAAAATGAAAAAGACCTTTACTTTGTAGTATTCCACAAAGTAAAGGTCTCACTCGCATTATCTGCTCAATCAGCCGGGCAAAAAGCCGTCATGACGACTGATTGATTTAGAGTTACTCCCCTTTACCGAGAAAAGAAAATTATACTTTTGTCCTCCACAAAATTGGAAACTAAAATTGCATTAAAATCGCATCACTATGAAAGCATTGATTTTACTGGTGCGCCCGGAGGGACTCGAACCCCCAGCCTTCTGATCCGTAGTCAGGCGCTCTATCCAATTGAGCTACGGGCGCAATCATTTTTGCTATCAATATAATAGCATATTTCGCTTCAGTTTTCAATCTTTTTAATCTTTTACCCCTTCTTTGAGAAGCTTCAAAATCTCTTTGAGTTCCTCCATGTACTTTCCAAAAGAAGCCCAATCTCCTTTTTTCACAGCTTCCACAGCTTTTTCATAAGTATCATGAGCTTTTATTATCAACTCCCTTTGCCCCTCTGCCGATCCTTTCGTCTCTTCTTGAGTTTTCTCAATAATTTCAGGAGCTGTAGCATTTCCTAAAAACACCTTCTTAAGCGATTCTTCTAAAGTGGGCTCCATGGCTATCTGGTCCTTGTAAGCTACAATGACCCTCTTTACCTCAGGGAGAGCATTTTGATTTTGCGATTGTATATAAAGTGGTTCAACGTAAAGTATAGAATCATCTATTGGAATTACCAGCAAATTTCCCCTGCTTACAGTAGACCCTTGCTGATTCCACAGACTTAACTCTTTTGAAATATTTGGATCCTGATCTATCATGTTCTCTATTTGTAAAGGCCCATATACAATAGTGTTCTTGGGAAATTTATATACTAACAGTTTACCATAATTGTCTTTGTCCATCCTTGCAGCCATCCATGCCACCATGTTGGCTTTAGTTGAAGGAGTATAAGGTATCATCAGTATAAATTCTTCCTTTTGCTCTCCAGGAAGTCTCATTATCATGTACTGAGATTCCTGATATTGTACCTCATTATCAAACTTCTCCTTCGCAATATCCCACGCATCTTCTTTATTATAAAATACCTGTGGGTCTGTCATGTGGTAAGTTTTATAACTTCTGTCTGTATATCGAACAAAAATTGAGGATATCTTATGTGCTGGCGAATTCCTGCCGGCATTTTTTCAATGTCTTTAAAAAGCCCAGGAAAAATCTTTTTATATGCCTGGATGAGGGGATCTTTTTCATCTGCGATATAAAAATCCACCTCTCCGTTATAAGCATCCACCACAACCTTCACAGAATTTCTAATGTAATTAATTCCTACATTACCATAAGGCTGTGAATAAGGAAAGTTTGTAGAATAAGTGTAAGCGTCTATTATCCAGTAGAGCTTTCCATCACTTACCACTATATACGGGTCATCGTCATACAAAAGGAAAGGAGCTATCTTGTTCGCTCTCTCTAGGATGTTGCGATGAATTAAAATTTTGCTATCTTTCGTTATATCAGCAGATAAAAGAATCCTCGCTTCCTTTTCATAAAGAGCAAAAAGGATTCTATTAGGGAAAGTCATCGGAATACCTGTTGTCCCCTTGTAATTTGTCTGGATGTTTTTATCTCCAGAAGGATAATCAAATTCTCCTGTTTTAGTGTTCACAATCACGTAATCATTAGTGAGCTCCCCAAAATAAATCTGGGGTCTGTCTATTCTTATATCAGTAGAAGTAGTAGGTGGAATATCTTTTACTATCATCTCTGGCTGCCCTGTGGGGGTAACATCATTCACCAGAGACATAACCACTCCATAGCCATGGGTGTATTTAAGGTGCAGGTTTATCCATGTCTTAGCCTGTGGTGATAGATTTTCTTGGTCTATTTCTCTGGCTGCTATAAATACCTGTTTGTACTTCCCATTTATTGTGTATCTATCTATGTCTATGTCATTAAACTTATAATAAAGCCTTAAAGCCTGTAATTGGTTATAAGCCTGTTTTACAGGGCGATAATCGTTAATCATTATATTGTCTATAGTATCCCTATTTTTCTGGAGCACTTCCCACGTAAGTTCTTTTTTCGACGGATAGTCCTTCTCCTCCACTTTATCCAGTCCAAAGCCCTTTCTCGTGTACTCTATGTTATAACTTATATACCTGCTTTCCTTGTCAAGCTCATTTGGAGACACTATTAAATTCTGTACAGCTGTTTCTGTTAAAGCCATCACAAGAGAAAATAAAGGCAATAAGAGCACAGAAATTATGGCGTATTTTAAATTTTTCTTCATCAAAAATACGAATACTAAAAAAGCCACAACAACAGAGAGGGCAGAGAGGATGTAGTAAAATGTCAAAGTTACGTGGACATCTGTGTATGTTGCTCCAAACACTCTCCCTTTTGTAGAATACAAAATCTGAAATCTAGCAAAATAATATCCAACCGCTAGAAGCAAGAAAAAAAACGCAGCAAGAGGAGCTATTTCTCTAAAAGCCTTCTCTAGAATTTCCTTATTGTATATCGCCCTGAACAAATTGCCATCTCTTTCAGATATTTCATAAAATCTGGTTTTATCTGAAAGGTACATGAGAACATACGCTACAACAGTAGCAGATATTACTAGAATTAAAACAACCATCAAAAGACGGTAAATGTCGTAAACAAATGGCAATCTAAATACATAAAAGCCCACGTCTTTTTTGAAAATGGGGTCAGAATAATTAAAACTGACAGCATTTTTAAAGAAAAGCCAGTCATTCCACCAGCTCAAAGCTGCATATAAACTTACAAGAAAGCTTACAAAAAGAGAGGTGTAAACACCTATTTTTTTATATTTACCTGCACTTCTTTTCACAACAATATCCTGAGCAAAATTCACATAGTCATTGACTACTTTTACAGAATAAAAATACAAGAAAACAAAAATGATTAAAAAAACAGGTAAAGCTAGCTCTAGCTGAGCTAAAAATTTCCTAAAATATACAGTGAGATAATTAAGGTCAGAAAACCATTGCAAGTCGACTATAAAGTTTATTATTTCTTTTCCCACAGAAATAACCAATAAAATCAAAAAAGCCGCCAGCAAAAGTGTTATATTAGGCTTTTTCAAATCTAGCACCCCTTTTGACAGTTTCTTTTATAATTATAGCACACTTTTATAAATTACCGATAAGGGAATACTTTGCGAAATTAATAAAAATTTAAGAATTTGTAACATTGTATTAATTGACATTGTCAAACTGAAGTGTTATATAATAGGATATGGCACAAAGGGGGATGAAAATCGGTAGCGTCAAGTAAGAACATGAGGATTCCCTAAAAAATAGAAATTGTAGGTAGTAGTTAGCAAAGAAATCAGTGATTATTAAATCAATAACTTAAAATGACACCTAGGGAAAAACTATAAGTAAATAAAATCTAAGCTTTTATGGGCAAAGAAGGCAAATATCACCCTATGGTAAGCTAGACTATTTCAAATACAGTCTAACTTACCACATAAAAGTTGTCAAGATTATAGAGTTTAATTAAGCTCAACAAACCATTGAATCAGTTTAGCCCAATTATCCACTTGGTGGCCATGTTTATCTTTAAGGGGTGCAAGTACTTTGCCATCGGAAGCCTCATGAGGTTTCAAGTGATTGTAGTACAGCTGATATAGCAATGCATGAGCGATAGCACCTTCAAAAGAACTAAAAGACTTATGGCGCTTGTAATGAGCCTTGTAAGAGCCAAATAAGCGTTCTAAACGGTTTTTATACGGTCTGTAAGTATGACTGTCACCACCGGGTGGAGGAGAGATTCCCAACACAGGTCGATGACGGATATTGGCTCCAAAGAAAACCGAAGCGAAATGGACTGCCACATCATAAATAGGCGCTTTATCTGTGACTAAAATGAATTCTCGGTTGTTGTAACGGTCAATGACCTCTTTAAGGATTGTCAAAGCAGCTAAAGCATCCCTATGAGGAGAAAGGTGCTGTGAGATAATAAAACCTCTCAAGCCATCACAGGCAGTAAAAAGGTAATGCCACTTACCTTTGACCTTTATGTAAGTCTCATCAATAACAACAAGGCCTGACAAAGGGAGGTTGATAGACTTAACAAGCGGAGCGAGTTTAGAGGCCAAGGAAACCACCCAGTTTTGTATAGTCTGATGAGAGAGTTGAACTTGCCATATATGCTGTAGTGCAGAGACAGTTTGCCTTAAAGAAAGACCGAGACCTACGTATAAATTAACAGTTTGTGCTATCAAGAATGGGCTAAAATGGCTTTTTGCGAGGTTAACAGGGGCAGCATTTGGAGAAGAAGAAGAGAGTTCATCAAAATCAACATCAAAAGCTCTGAAGCGATATCTTTTACGGTGGTTAAGCCACTTAGGGCAATTATCATTGCGACACTTAAACACAGTAAAATTCTTTCTAGTTTTATCCTGAATAAGTGCAGACCCGCAGAAAGGGCAGCGGTAAGTAGGGCGAGACTTTTTAGGAGCAGGTTTACCAGGAGCCCATTGATGTTTACACACTTTACACTGTAGTTTTTGAAAGCCGTCAGGGTCTTTACCAAAACTGTACAAATAATCAGGAGGGGCACCGCAAACAGGGCACTTATCAACATCAACACAAAGGGGTTTAATACGTCTAACATGAGAGATAGGCTTACCTTGAGCTTCAGCTTCGGCAAGGATTTTCTTGTAATCTTTTTTCTCAACAACTTTTTCAACAAGTGGCAAAGGATCCTCTAAAGGTGACAAAACTTTGTAGCCTGAAGGTTGGAGGTCAACAGGCGGCTGAATATCTACTTTAAAGTGTTTGAGAGCGAATAGAGAAATTTTAAGCAAAAAATTTAATAAATGAGTAAGAAGGAAAACGGGTAGTAGTTGTCGAAACATAAATTAGGATTCCCTCCTTTGGGTTGATGGTGTTTGTTTTTGCTACAACTACTACCTACGACACCAAGGGGAGGGAATCCTCCTTTTTCTCGAAAAAATTTTTATTCCAATGTTTTGGAGACTATAGATACGCGAATTTAAGGCTTTAATTTGACGTTACATGAAAATCTCGAGGAGGTCAGAAGATGAAAAAAGTAGTAAAAATACTGGCCGTAATTTTTCTGGGAATAATACTTTCTGTAGGAATAGGTGCTTACATATTTTATAAAAATATACATGTACCTGCCGTACAAGAAGAAAATCCTATAGCTTCTTTGAACAATCCAGAAAAAAAAGAGGAAGACCTTTCTTCAAAAAACGTCCTCGTTGTGGGAAGTGATGAAAACAATTTATCTGACACGTTATTTATAGCCAACTACAACCCTAAAAATAAAACTATAAGCATTTTATCAATTCCAAGGGACACCTATTATCCTCGTCCAGGTTATAACTCTCCAGGGGATAAAAAGATAAACGCCGCTTTTACCGAAGATGGAATTGAAGGAACAAAGAAAGCAGTAGAAAATTTACTCGGCATAAATATAGACCACTACATCATCATAGACTATGAAGGCTTTAAAAAAGTAATTGATACAATAGGCGGCGTAGAAGTAGATATTCCTTTTGACATGAAGTATGACGACAACAGCGCTAATCCCCCTCTTCACATCAATTTAAAAAAAGGTCGTCAGGTGCTGGATGGAGAAAAAGCAATCCAATTTGTAAGGTATAGACATGGTTACATTGATGGAGACTTAGGGAGAATAAAGGCTCAACATCAATTTTTAGAAGCCTTGTTTAAAAAATTAACACAGCCTTCTACTCTGCCAAAGCTTCCTTCTCTAGCCATTGCTGTAAGCAAACACATAAAAACAGACCTCACAGCAACAGAAATTGCCAAGTATGCTTATCAATTCGTAAAAGACAAGCCTTCTTCTATAAAATCTTTTACTCTGCCTGGCGAACCGGATTATAAAGATGGAGTAAGCTATTTCTTCGCAGATAACACAAAAATTCCCGAAGTAGTAGCAGAGTTTTTGGGAGATAAAACTACTTTCTCTTTTGACCCTTCTGAAATAGAGAAAAATAAGGCCATAAAAGTGGAAGTATTAAATGGAACGAATATACCCGGTCTTGCTTCAAAATGCGCTGAAACTTTGAGAAAACAAGGTTTTGATGTAGTAAGAATAGGAAATGTCGTGGGAACCACTTTTTCCACATCTCACGTATATGCCAGAACTGATGAGGAAAAGGCAAAAAAAGTAGCAAACGCTCTTTCCATAATTTGTGTAGAAAAAGATATTACCCCTGATTCAAGCGTAGATGTAACTGTAATACTTGGAAAAGACAAATCAAAATAAAAACAAAAAGCTGTGAAGTAAGTATGCTTCACAGCTTTTATTTTCTTAGTAAATGGCGGAGAAGGTGGGATTCGAACCCACGCGCCGGGGTTTTTCCCCGACCTACAGTCTTAGCAGGACCGCCCCTTCACCACTTGGGTACTTCTCCGCAAAGAGCTTCTGGCGGAGAGGGTGGGATTCGAACCCACGGCCCCTTGCGGGGTCACTGGTTTTCAAGACCAGCTCCTTAAGCCACTCGGACACCTCTCCCAGCTGGGACGATATAAAGTATATCACAACCCAGCCTTATTGTCAATATTATCTGCCAGTAAAATACTGGGAAATCATTCTTCCTTCCTTATAACATCTACTTTCATATATGGCCTCAATACTTCAGGCACAACTACAGATCCGTCTTCCTGCTGATAATTTTCTAGAATAGCCGCAAAAGTCCTCCCAACTGCCACTCCAGAACCATTTAAAGTGTGAACATATTGGAGTTTTCCTCCACCTTTTGGCCTATACCTTATATTGGCTCTTCTGGCCTGGAAGTCCTCACAATTGCTGCAGGAAGATATCTCTACGTATCTTCCATAACTTGGCATCCAAACTTCTATGTCGTATTTCTTTGATGCAGTAAATCCTAAATCCCCTGTGCATATAGCAACCACTCTGTAAGGAAGGCCAAGAGCCTGCAGAACTTCTTCTGCATCTCTTGTCATTTTTTCCAATTCCTCGTAAGATTTGTCCGGTTCTGTGAATTTAACCAGCTCTACCTTGTCGAACTGATGCTGCCTTATAAGCCCTCTGGTATCTCTTCCAGCAGCCCCTGCTTCCTGCCTGAAACAAGCACTGTAAGCGCAGTGGTATATAGGAAGCTGTTCTCCGTCTATTATAGTCTCTCTGTAAAGGTTAGTCACAGGAACTTCTGCAGTCGGAATCAGGAAATAGTCTGTGCCTTCTACTTTGAAGGCATCTTCTTCAAATTTTGGAAGCTGGCCTGTCCCAAACATGCTTCTCCTATGTACAAGGAATGGAGGAAAAACTTCTTTATAGCCGTGCTTTTCTATGTGAAGGTCCAACATAAAGTTTATCAAAGCTCTCTCAAGCCTTGCTCCTAACCCTTTGTAAAATACAAAACGAGAACCTGTAACCCTAGAAGCCGCTTCAAAATCCAGTATTCCCAAAGCCTCACCTATTTCCCAATGGGGCTTAGGTTCAAAGTCAAACTTTCTGGGCTCTCCCCATCTTCTAACCTCTACGTTGTCCTCATCGCTTTCTCCTATAGGCACACTCTCATGAGGAATATTGGGAATTGTCCAGAGTATCTTTTCCATTTCTTCTTCTATTTCCCTCAATTCCTGTTCCATGTCTTTTATCTTATCTGAAAGTTCTTTCATTTTAGCGATAAGTTCTGACGCATCTTTCCCTTCTCTTTTTAGCCGAGCTATATTGTCTGATTCTGTATTCCTCTTATTTTTAAGAGCCTCCAGTTCCACAAGCATCTCTCTTCTTTTTTCATCCAGTAAAAGCAGCCTGTCCAAGTCCGCTTTTTCTCCTTTTAATTCTATAGCCCTTCTGACTACATCTGGATTACTCCTTATAAATTTTATGTCAAGCACCTACACCCCTCCTCCTTTCTAAAAATAATTCCCGTCCCACAAAGGGACGGGAACCCCGTGTTGCCACCCTCTTTCGGCCCAAAAATTGGGCCCTCCACATGATTTAACGGTCGCCCGAAGGTCATTACACCCTAGCTCCAGGATGGATTTCGTAAGTAAAACTTACTGGTTCGCACCACCCACCAGCTCTCTTAAAAGTCTTTACTTACTACTCGTCCCTTCATCGCCTAAAGTTATTCACTTTTTAAATTATTATACTACTTTATTAAAGTATTTTCAACCCTCATTTTCCCTCCATACTGCCAATTCTATTTGGAGGCCATATCCTAAATACTACTTTGCCCAAAATTTGATCCTTTGATACGTATTTGTGCTGCCAAAATCGGCTGTCCATAGATTCGTTCCGATTGTCTCCCAACATAAAATAGTGGCCTGGAGGCACCACATAAGGGCCAAAATTTCCTTTCATGGGTTCTTTTACATAAGGCTCATTTACAACCTTTCCGTTTCTTATGAGTTTTCCATCTTTTATTTCTATGACATCTCCTCCTATTCCTATCACTCTTTTCACAAAATTAACTTTTGGATTGTCAGGAAAACGAAATACTACAATGTCTCCTCTTTTGACAGGTTCAAATCTGTATATAAATTTGTTCACAATGAATTTGTCGTTTATGTGTATTGTGTCCATCATTGAACCCGTAGGGACATCCACCAGCTCAAACACATAAGTCCTAATGAAAAGGGCAATTGCGAAAGCGAGAAGTATAGTAAATATCCAGCTTAATATCTCTTTTCCTATATTTTTGCTCATACTGACTCTCCTCACTTGAAAGTACAATGATATTATAGCATAAACTTCAAATAAATTCTAATCTTCCTTGTATATTTTTGCTAATATTTGTCAATAATAAAATCAGCACAAAATGAAGGGGAGATAAGAATGAGAGAAATTGAATATCTTATCACTTTAGCTGAAATAAAAGACACAGAATATAAAAATTTGCTGGCGTTAATTTCCCTTATAGATTTATTGGTAGAAAAAGGAATTATAACAAGAAGTGAGCTTGCACAAAAGTCAAAAGAAATAGCAAAAATAAAAACCGCCCTTTAAAAATCCGTTTCGGCGGATTTTTTTATTACAGTCAACAATTACTCTTAATGATAGACTTTTATCAATTCTCATATTATAATAAAAAGGAAGGAGGTCAAAACGGTGAATAATTTTCTATTGAGATACGGTGATATAATAAAAAAAACACTACTCATTGTTGCTGTCTTTATTATATTTTACTTAATCATATTTAAAATTATTCCTTTCTTGATGCCGTTTGTAGTGGCTTTGCTTCTCGCTGTGATAATTGATCCTGGTGTAAATTTCTTAGAGAAAAAATTAAAGGTGCCGAGAGGACTAGCATCCTTTATTTTACTTTTGATATTAATAGGTGTGATAGGATCACTTATTGCAATATCAATAACACAACTTATATATGAACTAAGTTCTCTTGCGGAAATAAGCACAAATTATGCAAATACTATTAATGACATAATTTTAAATCTTGTTGATAGAATAAGAATGTATTACATATCATTGCCCCCAAATATTACATCCCTTATTGAAAGCAACATGCAGTCGATTTTAAACTATGTATCATTATTTGCAAAAAATCTTGCTACATGGCTTTTGAATTTTGCAACAAAATTGCCTAACTTTTTCTTTATGACTTTGATAACACTTGTTGCTACTTTTTTTATAAGCAAAGATAAACAGCTTATACTAGATTTTATAAAAAGGCAGATTCCATCTCATTGGGCACAGCATGCAAAAAATATTCAGGTAGACCTTTTAAAGACATTTTTCGGTTATCTGCGAGCAGTAGCAACAATAATGCTTATAACCTTTTTGGAAGTCTCCATAGGCCTTGCAATAATAGGTTTTGACTATCCATTTCTATTGGGTCTTCTTGTAACCATTGTAGATGCATTGCCCGTACTAGGTTCTGGTGCTGTCATGGTACCATGGGCGCTTTATAACATCATAATGAAAAACTACATGGTAGGGATATATCTTTTAATACTGTACGGCTTGGTGGTAGTTGTAAGACAGATGATAGAGCCTAAGATTGTAGGTCAGAGCATCGGACTTCATCCTCTTGTTACGCTTTTATCTATGTTTATAGGTGTAAAACTTTTTGGCGCTATAGGACTTGTAATAGGGCCTGTATTTGTAGTAGTATTTAAAGCTCTTCAAAAAGCAGAAATTATCCCGCCTTGGAAATAAAAAGAAAGGGTCACAAACCCTTTCTTTTTATGCAATAGTATCTTCCACAGTCCCACCTGCGGGAATAAATGGAAGCACCATTTCGTCTTTGTCTATAATACATTCTATCATAAAAGGTTTTTTTTCGCTATAGGCTTTTTTAAAAGCTTTTTCAAAATCCTCTTTTGTTGTAACTCTTATTCCTTCCACTCCAAAATCACTGGCAATTTTGGCAAAGTTAAGGTGTGGATTTAAATCTGTCTGAGAAAATCTCTTTTCGTTAAAAAGATACTGCCACTGCCTTACCATTCCTAAAGCCTGATTATTAAGTAGTACTATAATAACCGGGATATTGTAGAAAGCAGCAGTCTCTAAGGCGTGTATATTCATTCTCAAGCTTCCATCTCCTGCAATATTCACAACCCTTTTATCTGGCCTTCCCACCTGCGCACCTATTGATGCGGGAAGGCCAAAACCCATTGCCCCTAATCCCCCTGAAGTGACAAAAGTTCTAGGCTTTTTAAATTTGTAAAACTGTGCTGCCCACATTTGATTTTGCCCTACTTCTGTAGCTATAATGAGATCATCATTTGAGAGCTCTTGAATTTTTTCTACTATCCATTGGGGCCTTAACATGTCGTCTTTTTTATATCTAAGCCCATGTTTCACTCTTAATTCTTCTACTTCCTCTAACCATTCTCTTCTTTCCATAGATGGAACTCTATCTGCAAGAAGCTTTAATACCTTCTTTATCTTCCCAACTATCCCCACATCCACTTCTACATTTTTGCCTATTTCTGCTGCATCGATGTCAATGTGTATAAATTTGGCCTTTGGTGCAAGCCCTCCGGCCTTTCCTGCCACTCTATCGCTAAATCTCGTTCCTACAGCTATCACAAGGTCTGAGTGATATACAGCTAAATTTGCAAATCTGCTTCCATGCATACCTATAAGTCCCAAAGATAGAGGATGGTCTCCGGGGAAGCATCCTAACCCCATCAGTGAAGTTGCAACAGGGATATTCGTCTTTTCAGCAAATTCCAAAAGTTCCCCACAGGCTTCTCCCCATATCACTCCCCCGCCTGCAAAGATAACAGGCTTCTTGCTTTCTAAAATCAACTCCACCGCCTTTGACAAGCTCTCTTCAGAAATAATTTCTTTTATTCCATTTTTGTATTCTATCTCTCCCTTTCTTTCATACTCTATTTCTGCATTTTGTATATCCTTTGGAATGTCCACCAAAACCGGCCCTGGCCTTCCGCTCTTTGCAATTGCAAATGCTTCCCTTAAAGTATCTGCCAGCTTTTCAGGAGATTTTACCACAAAATTGTGCTTTGTAATAGGCATTGTGATGCCTGTAATGTCTACCTCCTGAAATGCGTCCTTTCCTATCAGGTAAGTTGGAACCTGGCCGGTTATAGCGACAACCGGAACAGAATCCATATAAGCATTGGCAATCCCTGTAACTAAATTAGTAGCTCCTGGCCCTGAAGTTGCAATGCACACCCCAACTTTTCCGGTAGCCCTAGCATATCCATCTGCCATATGAGCAGCCATTTGTTCGTGTGTTGCTAAAATATGCCTTATGTCAGAGTCATACAAAGCATCGTAAATCGGAATAACTGCTCCTCCAGGGATTCCAAATACATTATCAACCCCCATCTCCTTTAAAACTTCTATCACAACTTGAGCCCCTTTTAGCTTCATACTCCTCCCTCCCTAAATACCGCTCCTTTACTCCCCGAAGTCACCTCTCTTGTATACCTCGCCATATAACCCTTCTTTATCTTGGGTTCTGGCCTCTTCCAATTTGCCATCCTTTTCTTTATTTCCTCATCACTCAATTTGACATTTATCTTCCTCGCTGGAATGTCAATTTCAATAATGTCTCCATCCTCAATTATGGCAATCTCTCCTCCCTCCATCGCCTCAGGAGAGACATGCCCTATAGAAGCCCCCCTTGTCGCTCCCGAAAACCTTCCATCCGTTATTAGGGCGACGTCCTTATCAAGACCCATACCTGCAAGGGCGGATGTAGGGCTTAGCATTTCTCTCATGCCTGGACCACCTTTAGGCCCTTCGTACCTTATAACCACAACGTCTCCTTTTTGTATCTTTCCACCGTATATCGCCTCAATAGCCTCTTCTTCTGAATCAAATACTCTAGCCGGTCCCTCATGTCTTAACATCTCTGGTGAGACAGCAGAAGCTTTCACAACAGCCCCTTCCCTAGCTATATTTCCAAATAATATTGCTATTCCTCCTGTCTTGCTGTAAGGATCTTCTATGGTCCTTATCACATCCCTATTTCGCACTTTTGCATCTTTTATGTTTTCTCCAAGAGTCCGACCTGTCACTGTCAAAGCATCAAGGTGTAAAAGGCCTGCTTTTGAAAGCTCTTTTAGCACAGCAGAAACTCCCCCTGCAAAGTGAAGGTCTTCTATGTGGTATTTCCCTGCAGGACTTAACTTGCAAAGGTTTGGAACCCTATCGCTTATGTCATTTATCTCTTCTAAAGGTATATCTACTCCTGCTTCATGAGCTATGGCTTTTAGGTGAAGGACCGTATTAGTAGACCCTCCTAATGCCATGTCCAAGCTAAAAGCATTCACAAATGCTTCTTTTGTGAGTATCTGTGAAGGAGTTATGTTTCTTTCAACAAGCTCTACTATTTTCATCCCGGCTTCCTTTGCAAGCCTTATCCTTTCAGAGTAAACCGCCGGTATCGTTCCATTTCCAGGAAGTCCCAAACCTAAAGCTTCTGTAAGGCAGTTCATTGTATTTGCTGTAAACATTCCTGAACAGGACCCGCAAGTAGGACAGGCATTTCTTTCTATACTGTAAAATTCCTCTTCTGTTATTTTGCCAGCCTTTAATGCTCCTACCGCCTCAAAAACTGTGCTCAAGTCACAAGTCGTGCCATCACAAATACCTGCCAGCATGGGGCCGCCGCTTACTACAATCGCTGGAATATCAAGCCTTGCCGCCGCCATAAGCATGCCTGGTACTATCTTGTCACAATTGGGTATGAGTACAATTCCATCAAAGCCATGAGCCATTGCCATTATCTCTATGCTGTCAGCAATCACTTCTCTGCTCCCTAAAGAATACTTCATCCCTCCATGACCCATGGCAATGCCATCACACACTCCAATGGTAGAAAATTCAACAGGCGTTCCTCCCGCCATCCTTATACCTGCTTTCACCGCTTCTGCTATTTTATCAAGGTGAATGTGCCCTGGGATTATTTCATTTTTTGAATTGGCCACTCCTATTATAGGCCTTTTTAGCTCTTCATCAGTAAGCCCTAAGGCATAAAGCAAGGACCTATGAGGTGCCCTCTCCACCCCTTTTTTTACAGCATCGCTTCTCAAAATATCACCCCTTTATATACTCAACAACTTTATCTCCCATCTCTTCTGTAGAAAGCACAATTCCTTTGCCCAAATCTGCTGTTCTAAAGCCTTCCTCCAAAGCTCTTTCCACCGCTTTTCTTATATCCTGTGCAGCCTCCTCCTCGCCAAATGAATACTGAAGCATCATCGCAACAGATAAAATTGTGGCAAGAGGATTAGCTATTTTCTTTCCGGCAATATCCGGAGCAGACCCGTGTATTGGCTCATAAAGTCCAACCCTATCTCCTCTTAAGCTGGCAGAAGGGAGTATTCCAATAGAGCCCACGATTTGCGCTGCTTCATCGCTCAAAATATCTCCAAACATATTATTGGTGAGAATCACATCAAACTGGAAAGGGTTTTTCACAAGCTGCATCGCACAGTTATCTACGTACATGTGGTTTAGCTCCACCTCAGGATACCTCTTAGCAACTTCTTCTACAGTCTTTCTCCAAAGCCTTGAAGATTCCAACACGTTTGCCTTGTCGACAGATGTAATCTTTTTTCTCCTCCTTAAGGCCGCCTCAAAAGCGATAACTGCAATTCTTTCTATCTCCTGCGTCTCATAAACTTCTGTATCATAAGCCCTAAATCCATATCCTATAGCCTCTTTTCCTCTTGGTCCAAAGTAAATTCCGCCTGTGAGCTCTCTTACGACAAGTATATCCAGCCCTTTTTCCAAAAGTTCATTCTTTAAAGGAGAAGCATCTTTTAAAGAAGGGTATAAAACCGCCGGCCTTAAATTCGCGTACACCCCCAAACTTTTCCTTAAGGCCAGAAGACCTGCTTCAGGTCTTTTATCTCCCTCTAAACCGTCCCACTTAGGTCCCCCTACAGCCCCCAGAAGAACTGCATCACTTGAAAGGCAGCCATTTCGCGTCTCCTCAGGATAAGGCTCCCCATACTTGTCAATAGCCTCTCCTCCAAAAGGATATTTCTTTATATCAAATCTGAGCCCGTACTTTTCTTCCACAGCTTTTAAAACCTTTAAACCTTCTTCTATCACTTCTGGACCTATCCCATCTCCTGGCAAAACTGCTATCCTGTACATTAACGCACCTTCTCTCTCACGTAATTTATAAGTCCTCCATATTTTATTATCTCTTTTATAAATTCCGGAAATGGCTGTGCTTTAAATTCTGTCCCTTTTGTGACATTTCTAATTATTCCATTATCTACATCCACAGAAACTATATCCCCTTCTTCAATGCCATCCACAGCTTCTCTAGATTCCAGTATAGGAAGTCCTATATTTATGGCATTTCTGTAAAAAATCCTGGCAAAAGACTTGGCAATTATACATGAAATTCCAGAAGCTTTAATGGCAAGAGGAGCGTGCTCCCTTGAGGAACCGCAGCCAAAATTTTCTCCTACGACTAATATATCCCCTTCTTTTACCTTATTTTTAAACTCCCTATCCAGATCCTCCATGCAGTGTTCTGCTAATTCTTTCGGATCGGAGGTATTTAAAAATCTAGCCGGTATTATCACATCTGTGTCGATGTTGTCCCCGTACTTTATAGCTTTGCCCTGCATCATTCCACCTCCTCAGGGCTTACAATGTAGCCAGCTATTGCTGAAGCCGCTGCAACTGCTGGACTTGCGAGATAAACCTCGCTTTCAGGATGTCCCATCCTTCCCACAAAATTTCTATTTGTAGTAGCTAAAGCTCTTTCTCCCTTTGCCAGGACTCCCATATGCCCTCCAAGGCATGGACCACAGGTAGGAGTTGAAACTGCCGCTCCTGCCTTTATAAATTCTTCAATGTACCCTCTCTTCACGCATTCCAAGTATATCTCCTGTGTAGCCGGGAAAATTATAAGCCTTACATCTGGATGAACCTTTTTGCCCTTCAAAATCCTGTAAGCTATCTCCATGTCAGAAAGCCTTCCATTTGTACAGGACCCTATAACTACTTGATCTATCTTAACTTTTCCGACTTCATCAATACTTCTCGTATTCTCAGGCAAATGGGGAAACGCCACTTGAGGCCTTATATCATCAAGATTTATTTCAATTACTTCGCTGTACTCCGCATCCTCATCCCTTTCAAAAACTTTATACTCTCGCTTTGCCCTCTTTTTAACATAAGCTTCTGTAATCTCGTCAAAATCAAAGATTCCATTCTTTGCTCCTGCTTCAATCGCCATATTTGCAATTGTAAACCTGTCGTCAATTGACAAAGCTTTTATATTCCCTGTAAATTCCATGGATTTATATAAAGCCCCGTCAACTCCAATCTTGCCAATGATATAGAGTATCACGTCCTTTCCACTCACCCATTTGCCGAGATTTCCTTTTAAAACAAACTTTATTGCCTCAGGCACCTTAAACCAGGCTTTCCCTGTGGCCATAGCCGCAGCCATATCGGTGCTTCCCACTCCTGTAGCAAAGCAGGTAAGAGCACCGTAAGTGCAGGTATGAGAATCGGCTCCTATCACCACATCACCTGGAAGAACAAGGCCCTGTTCTGGAAGGAGGGCATGCTCAATGCCCATCCTTCCCACTTCAAAGAAATTAACTATATTATATTTTTTAGCAAATTTTCTCATTACATTTACCTGCTCCGCTGATTTTATATCCTTGCTCGGCACAAAGTGGTCTGGCACTAAAGCTATTTTTGTGTTGTCAAAAACCTTATCTACCCCTATTTTTTCAAACTCTTTTATGGCAACAGGTGCCGTTATATCATTTCCCAGCACCATATCCACGTCTATCTCTATCAATTCTCCAGGTTTTACCTCTCTTCCCGCCTTTGCCGATAAAATCTTTTGTGTAAGAGTTAAGCCCAAGCTTCTCCCTCCCTAAAGCCCCTAAATTCTTCTATAGTCTCCTCTACAACAAATCGAATATCCTCTTCCACTATGGTCTTTTTCCTATCGGCTAAATCTTTAAACTTTCTAAAAGCTTCACTTATCTCACCGGGAGAAAGGTTGTAGCCCAGTTGCCTTACTTTAAGTTCAAAAGCGTTTCTTCCTGAAAGTTTACCTAAAGCGAAAGTGTCAGGAACAACTCCTATATCCTCTGGCCTCATTATTTCATAAGTTAATCTATTGTTTATGACTCCATGCTGGTGTATCCCGGACTGGTGCCTGAAAGCATTAGCTCCTACTATAGCTTTATTTGGCTGTAACTTAATCCCTGTGAGTTCGCTAACTAGTTTGCTCGTATTGTATATCTCTTTTGTATTTATGCCGTGTACAAGTCCAAAATAATCTTTTCTGGTATTTAAAGCCATTATCACCTCTTCCATAGCCGCATTTCCTGCCCTCTCTCCTATCCCGTTCACAGTAACCTCTACTTGAGTTGCTCCATTTTCTATAGCAGAAAGAGAATTGGCTACAGCCAGCCCTAAATCATTGTGGCAATGCGCACTTATTGTTACTCCATCAATATTTGGAACATTGTTTCTTATATACCTTATAAGCTCTCCATACTCCCTCGGCATAGCATAACCTACCGTATCAGGCACATTTATAATATGGGCTCCTGCATCAATTACTTCGCTAAACACTTTCACTAAAAAGTCCCAATCAGTCCTTGAGGCATCCTCTGCTGAAAACTCTATCTCATCAAACTTCCCTCTAGCGTATTTCACCATTTCAACTGCTTTTTTCAGAACCTCATCTCTTGTCATCTTCAACTTGTACTGAAGGTGTATATCAGAAGTAGCTATAAAGACGTGCAATCTGGACTTTTCTGCATTTTTAAGAGCACTGCTGGCCCTGTCAATGTCCTCTTTCACAGCTCTTCCCATCGCAGCAATGGTTACGCCTTTTACGTAGTCAGCAATATTCTTTACTGCCTCAAAATCCCCATTGGAAGCTGCAGGAAATCCCGCTTCTATCACGTCTACCCCAAGCTTTGCCAGCTGATAGGCAATTTCAAGCTTATCCCTGCTGTTAAAATTTACCCCTGGCGTCTGTTCACCATCTCTTAAAGTAGTGTCAAAAACTATAACTCTCTTAACCCCCATTTTTAACCTACCCCCTTTTTATTTTTTACTAAGCCATGGCATCATTTCCCTTAAACTTTTTCCAACTTTTTCAATTGGATGGTTTGCTTCTCTTTCTTTAATCGCGTTATACTGCGGTCTTCCCACCTGATTTTCCAAAAGCCATTCTTTTGCAAACTTGCCCGTCTGAATCTCTTCCAGAATCTTCTTCATCTCCTTCCTCGTCTCTTCAGTTATTATCCTCTTACCCGTCATGTAATCTCCAAACTCTGCTGTATCAGAAATTGAATACCTCATGTAGCTAAACCCACCTTCGTATATGAGGTCAACTATGAGCTTCATCTCATTTACGCACTCAAAATAAGCGATCTCCGGTTGATACCCTGCCTCCACAAGCGTTTCAAATCCAGCTTTCATGAGTTCAGTCAAGCCTCCGCAAAGCACAGCCTGTTCTCCAAACAAATCTGTCTCAGTTTCCTCTTTAAAGGTAGTCTCTATAGCACCTGCTTTTGTTCCTCCTATTCCTTTGGCATAAGCTAAAGCTATGTCAAGGGCTTTACCTGTGTAGTTTTGATGTACCGCTACAAGACATGGCACCCCTTTCCCCTCCTGGTACATCCTCCTCACTAAATGCCCAGGCCCCTTTGGGGCTACCATAAACACATCTACATTCTCAGGAGGGACTATCTGCTTGAAATGAATGTTAAATCCATGAGCAAAAGCTAAAGCTTTCCCTTCTGTGAGGTTTTTCTCAATGCTTTCCTTATACACTTTTGCCTGTTTTTCATCAGGTATGAGCATCATTATCACATCTGCCACTTTTGCCGCTTCTTCAACGGTTAACACTGTAAGCCCTTCTTTTTCTGCCCTTTCTTTTGACTTGCTTCCCTCATAAAGTCCTACCACTACATCAAAACCGGAATCTCTCAAATTTAACGCATGCGCATGTCCCTGACTTCCAAAACCTATAACCGCAATCTTCTTTCCCTTAAGAACTTCTGCATCAGCATCTTGGTCATAGTACATCTTTGCCATATCACAATTCCCCCTCATATTCCTTTAATGTTTTATTACCTCTTTCCAAAGATATAAGTCCTGTCCTTACAAGCTCTTTCACATCAAACTTATTGATCAAATTCAAAAACGCCTCAATTTTTTCTGGATCCCCTGTCATCTCTATGATAAGTGAATCCAGCGAAATATCTATAACTCTCCCTCTGAAAGTCTCCACAATGTGCATTATGTCGTTTCTCGTATTTGAGTCATAACCTACCTTAACTAACAGAAGTTCTCTTGATACGTTATCCCTTTTTCCTATGTTCTGCACTTTTATTACATCCACAAGTTTGTTGAGCTGGCGTATAATCTGAGTAACAGTGTAATCATCCCCTAAAACTGTGAGGGTAATTCTGGATATGTCTTCTCTCTCCGTTGTACCTACAGCAAGGCTTTCTATGTTGTAGCCTCTCCTTGAAAAAAGTCCTACCACCCTTGACAAAACGCCCGGATGGTTGTTTACTAGAACTGAGATAATGTGCAAAAAGCATCACCCCCCTTAAAAACTTTACCCGCCCTGCGTAACAGGGCGGGGACTTTTCATCCACGCGGTACCACCTGTCTTCGCTATTGCCTCACGGCAAATAGCCTCACCAAGTTTTTGCAAACTTGAACTGTAACGGGCACCCCCGGTATAGCCTAATGAGTCCTTTTCAAAGGACCGTTCAGCTATACAGCTCCAGAGCGATCTAATATGTGCCTTGGCACCGGTTCGCACCAACCACCGGCTCTCTTGAGCCTTAGCACATACCCCTCTCCTTCATCGCTTTTCTTCATTATCATTCTGAAACTGTAAATTTTCATGAGAGTTACTTGTTATTTTATCAGCCTCTTTTACTTTAGTCAACTAAATTGTTTGTAAATTTCCAAAAATCCATCGTTTACATTTACTAAAAAATTTTAAAAAGGTATCAAAAAAATTGCTTATTTTTTAACTATCATTAAAAATTGCTTTAATCACATGTAGCTTAAATATTTTTGCTAAATTTGGTTTTTAAAAAGATATGTATTATGATTAAAATCAGAAAGTTCCAGAAAGGAGCATTCCTGTAATGAATAAAAAATAAGGGAGAATGGACTTTGAAAAAATAAGTACCTCCTGATAAAATACAGAGTGTAAGTTTAAGAACTTACCTCGAATTATCAAAATAAACAGGAGGTACCTAAAATGAAGTATAAACAAAATGAAAAGATTTTGCAAGTAACGGGAGACACATTAATTGCGGGAGTAGACATAGCAAAAGAAAGCCATTATGCCAGAGCATTTGACTACAGAGGAGTAGAATATGGGAAATACCTGAGATTTGAAAACAATAGAGAAGGTATGACAAAATTTCTTAACTGGGCAAAAGACTTGATGGAGAGACATAAGAAAAACAAACTAATAGTAGGGATAGAACCGACAGGGCAATATTGGCTGTGTTTTGCCCAATACCTTAAAGACAATAACATAAAGGTAGTATTGGTTAATCCATTTCATGTAAAGATGAGCAAAGAATTAGATGACAATTCTCCCACAAAAAGCGATAAGAAAGACCCAAAAACAATAGCAATGCTAGTAAAAGACGGGAGATATGTAGAGCCGATAATACCTGAAGGAGTATATGCAGAATTAAGGGTAGCGATGGGCATAAAAGACAGGTTGAACAAACAAATAGGGATGACAAAAAATCAAATAACAAGATGGTTGGACATATACTTTCCAGAGTTTAACACCGTATTTTCAGACTGGGAAGGGAAAGCAGCACTTATCACATTAAGAGAATTTCCAACGCCTGAGAAGATAGCAAAAAAGAGTGCTGAAGAAATAATATCGATATGGAAGAAAGAAGTACAAAGAGGGGTAGGAGAAAAAAGGGCTATAAAGCTGATAGAAACTGCTAAGGAGAGCATAGGGAAGAAGCAGGGCATAAAGATGGCGGAATACGAGATAAAGACTCTCATTGAACAATACGAATTTTTAAAAAAACAAATTGAAGAAATAGAGAAGAAGATGGAAGAATTAATAGTTGAGATACCAGGGGTTAAAGAACTACTAGAAATCAAAGGGATAGGAGTAAACACAGTAGCAGGTTTTATTGCAGAAGTAGGAGATATTGAAAAATATGAACATCCAAAACAGATACAAAAACTAGGGGGATTAAACCTAATAGAAAATAGCTCTGGTAAGCATAAAGGAGAAACGACAATAAGTAAAAGAGGGAGGAAGCGATTGAGGAGTGTGCTATTTAATGCAGTAATGGCCTTGGTCGCAAAAAACGAAGAATTTCGTGAACTACACAAATATTACACCACCAGAGCGCAAAACCCGCTAAAAAAGAAGCAATCACTAATAGTATTGTGCAACAAACTGATAAGGATATTTTATGTCATATTAAAGAAAGGAGTAAAATATGACCCAATCAAGATGATGAAGGACATAAAGAGGCCAGGCTTACAGGAAGCTGCATAAAAAGTGCCAACATACTATCAAATCAATTAAGGGTTAATCATCTTCTCTTCAGCTTTAACTTAGTCACATCTAAAGAGCTGACCCTTAAGAAGAAATTGATTTTTATGAAAAGCGAAAGTGTGAACGATGTGACATAAAAGGTAAAAGAAGGAATAAGACAAAAACAACCAATCAAGAGATGGGATATTGACAACAAGAGCGGGAATTGTCATAAAAATAATCACCATACGGGCAAAGACCCTGCAATGGAGCAGAAATGACATCCACCTCATGGCAGGTAGAACGAAGGAATTAAGGACTAAGATCCAGTGAGACATGGGAGGGTAAACCCCATGAGATAAGTGGAGCTATCCCGCCATAATATGGAAATAGGATATGAGGTTTATTAAGCTTACCCATTTAATGGTTAGATAAGTAAGAAATGGTAATATAAGCCATGAGATGCTCTTGTTGTGATGAGAAAATTAAAGAAAAACTAAGATATTAAGAGAAAATAAAAGATAATAGAGGGAGGGTGTTTATGAGTATTTTACATACACCTTTAAAGATAAAGGATATTACAATAAAAAACAGAATCATGATGTCTCCCATGTGTATGTATACAGCTTCTACTGAGGGAATGCCAAATGACTGGCATATAGTTCATTATGCCACAAGGGCTATTGGTGGAGTAGGACTCATTATGCAAGAAGCTACAGCTGTTGAAAGCAGAGGAAGAATAACTGACCGTGACCTTGGCATATGGAATGATGAGCAAGCTGAAGAATTAAAAAAAATTGTAGACATCTGCAAAGCAAATGGCGCTGTAATGGGAATACAGCTTGCTCATGCAGGAAGAAAATGTAATATACCCTATGAAGATGTTGTAGGACCTTCCCCTATTAAAGCAGGAGACCAGTACAAACTCCCAAGAGAATTAACCATTGATGAAATAAAATCTATAGTAAAAGCTTTTGGAGAAGCTGCCAAAAGGGCCAACTTAGCAGGTTATGATGTGGTGGAAATACATGCAGCTCACGGCTATTTAATTCATGAATTTCTTTCTCCTCTTTCAAATAAACGAAAAGATGAATACGGCAATAGTATTGAAAATAGAGCAAGATTTTTAATTGAAGTGATAGATGAAGTTAGAAAAAATTGGCCTCAAAACAAACCTATTTTCGTGCGCGTATCTGCAGACGATTACATTGAAGGCGGAATAAACATAGATATGATGGTAGAATATATCAATATGATAAAAGACAAAGTTGATGTAATTGATGTAAGCAGTGGGGGACTTTTAAATGTTGATATAAACCCATATCCCGGATATCAAGTTAAATATGCTGAAACAATTAAAAAGCGCTGCAATATAAAAACCTGTGCAGTAGGATTAATAACGACACAAGAACTTGCAGAAGAAATTCTTTCAAATGAAAGGGCTGACTTGGTTGCACTGGGAAGAGAACTTTTAAGAAATCCCTATTGGGTTTTGCATACATACACTTCAAAGGAAGACTGGCCAAAACAATATGAAAGAGCATTTAAAAACTAAGCCCCCAAAACTTGAGGGCTTAGTTTTATTCCTCACTTTCAATTCTTGCCGTAGAGACCACTCTATCTCCGTCTTCTAATTTCATAAGGGTGACTCCTTGAGTGTCTCTGTGCATTTTTGATATATCTTTTACTTTCATTCTTATCAAAATTCCGTTAGCAGAGATTATCATAAACTCATCTTCCGGTTGGACACACCTTATGGAGACGAGTTTTCCTGTTTTTTTGCTAAGTTTCATTGCAATTATTCCCTTACCTGCTCTTCCTTGGATTCTATATTCTTCTAAATCAGTTCTCTTGCCAAATCCCTTTTCTGTAACAGTCAAAACTTCTCCGTCAGGATGTACCAAATCCATTTCCACGACTTCATCGTCTTCTCTTAGCGATATAGCCATCACTCCTCTTGCAACCCTTCCCATTGGCCTTACATCTTTTTCGTTGAACCTTATCGCATATCCTTTGGCAGTACCTATTATTACCTCTCTTTCTCCATTTGTCAACTTTACATTTATGAGCTCATCATTTTCATCCAGAGTTATGGCAATTATTCCATTTCTCTTAATAGATTTAAATTCTTCAATGGAAGTTTTCTTTATTATGCCCTTTTTGGTACACATAAGGACATACTTTATGTCGTCTGACTTCTTAAGAGGAATAACTGCCGTGACCTTTTCACCTTGAGAAATCTGTATCAAGTTTACTATAGCAGTTCCTTTGGCTTGTCTCCCACTTTCAGGAATATCTATAGTCCTCAAACTATATACTTTCCCTTTATTCGTGAAAAACAACAGCCTATCGTGGGTAGTGGTTATGAATATATCTTCCACAAAATCATCTTCTCTGGTAGATATTCCTAAAATTCCTTTACCGCCTCTCTTTTGAGACTTATAGGTGTCAAGAGGCATCCTCTTTATATACCCGTAGTGGGTCATAGTAACTACTACATCTTCCAGCTGAACCAAATCTTCAAAATCTAATTCCTCTTCCTTTGCTACAATAACTGTCTTTCTTGGAGATGCGTATTTATTTTTTATTTCTAAAAGCTCTTTCTTTATTATCTCCAACACTTTCCTTTCATCTGCTAAAATCTCTTTCAACTCTTTTATCTTCTCTATGAGTTCTTTTAACTCATCTTCTACTTTTTGCCTCTCAAGCCCTGTCAGCCTTCCTAATCTCATGTCAACTATTGCTTGTGCTTGTTTATCGCTTAGTCCAAACCTCTTCATCAAATTTTCTTTAGCAATAGCTTCTGTTTTAGAACTTCTTATTATGTTTATCACTTCATCTATGTAGTCGAGAGCTATTTTTAAACCTTCCAAAATATGCGCTCTTTCTTCCGCTTTTTTCAAGTCAAATTTAGTTCTTCTTGTCACTACATCAGCCTGATGGTCTACGTACTTTTCAATAATCTGCTTGAGATTGAGTATTTTTGGCTCTCCATCTACCAGAGCTAACATTATAGCTCCAAAGGTCTGCTGCATCTGAGTATGCATGTACAATTTGTTAAGTATAACTTTTGGGTTGACATCCCTTTTTAGCTCTATTACAATTTTCATTCCATTCCTGTCAGATTCATCTCTTAAGTCAGCAATTCCCTCTATTTGCTTGTTGTGCACCAATTCAGCAATTTTTTCAATCAATTTAGCCTTTAAAACCATGTAAGGAATTTCTGTGATTACAATTCTCGTTTTGCCTTTGTGCTCTTCAATTTCCGCCTTTGCTCTGACGATAATTTTGCCTCTACCTGTCTCATACGTCTCCTTTATTCCGTCCCTACCTAGGATTATACCTCCTGTTGGGAAATCTGGTCCTTTAATGTACTTCATCAGTTCATCCACTGTGATGTAAGGGTTGTCTATATAGGCAACAATGCCATCTATAACTTCTGCTAAATTGTGAGGAGGTATATTTGTAGCCATTCCTACTGCAATTCCTTGAGATCCGTTTACCAGTAAGTTTGGAAAGCGAGAAGGCAAAACCACGGGCTCTTTCAAAGTTTCATCAAAGTTTGGAACGAAATCTACAGTCTCCTTGTTTATATCTGTAAGCATTTCAAGAGCGATACGGGAAAGCCTAGCTTCTGTATACCTCATTGCGGCAGGAGGGTCTCCATCTATGCTGCCAAAATTTCCATGCCCGTCTATCAAAACCTCTCTCATGGAAAAGTCCTGTGCAAGCCTGACAAGCGTATCATATACAGCAGCATCTCCGTGAGGATGGTATTTCCCCAAAACTTCACCAACTACTGCTACGCTCTTTTTATAGGGCTTGTCTGGTGTCAAACCCATCTCATTCATGGCATAAAGAATTCTTCTATGAACAGGTTTTAAACCATCCCTCACGTCAGGAAGGGCTCTTCCTACAATCACGCTCATCGCATAATCAATATAGGAATTTCTCATCTCATCTTCTATATCAACAGGAATGACCTTGTCCATTTCTTCGTTCATCCATTTCACCTCTTCATATATCCAAATTCCTTACTGTCTTAGCATATTTTTCTATAAATTCTCTTCTGGGCTCTACTTTGTCTCCCATCAGTATAGTAAAAATTTCATCGGCAGCAATGGCGTCCTCAAGGGTGACTTTAAGCATTGTCCTTTTTTCTGGGTCCATTGTAGTTTCCCAGAGCTGGTCTGCATTCATTTCACCTAAACCTTTGTACCTTTGCACTACAATGTTTTCTCTCCCAATCTCACTCAAAATTTTATCCAATTCCCTGTCCGAATAAGCGTAGTAGACCTTCTTACCCTTTGTAATTTTATACAAGGGCGGTTGAGCAATGTATATATGTCCATTTTCAATAAGTGGCTTCATAAATCTGAAGAAAAATGTGAGAAGAAGCGTTCTTATGTGGCTTCCGTCCACATCGGCATCTGTCATTATAATCACTTTGTGATACCTTAACTTGCTTATATCAAAATCCTCTCCAATTCCAGTTCCAAGAGCAGTTATTATAGAGCGAATTTCTTCGTTAGAGAAAATTTTATCAAGTCGAGCTTTTTCCACATTTAAAATCTTACCTCTTAAAGGGAGTATTGCCTGGAATCTACTGTTTCTGCCTGCCTTAGCAGAACCTCCTGCCGAGTCTCCTTCTACTATGAAAAGCTCGCATTTTGAAGGGTCTTTCTCTGAGCAGTCCGCCAGTTTTCCTGGCAGGGCTGTATTTTCAAGAGCTGATTTCCTTCTTGTCAGTTCTCTCGCCTTTCTTGCTGCTTCTCTTGCTCTTGCAGCCTGCAGAGCCTTTTCAACAATTATTCTGGCAACAGAAGGATTTTCCTCAAGGTAAGCAGAGAGTTTTTCTGTAACTACTCCTTCGACAATAGACCTCATCTCAGGATTTCCGAGCCTCGTCTTTGTCTGCCCTTCAAACTGCGGATTTTTAAGCTTCACGCTGACTATAGCAGTAAGGCCCTCTCTTACATCCTCTCCCTGCAGATTTTTTTCTCCGTCCTTTATCATCCCATACTTTTTAGCATAATCGTTTATCACTTTGGTTAAAGCTGATTTAAAGCCTATTAAGTGTGTTCCTCCTTCTTTTGTGTCAATATTATTGGCAAAGCTGTATATGTTCTCATTGTAACTATCATTATACTGCATGCACACTTCTACTTCATAATCGGTGTTCTTTGCTTCCATGTATATCGGCTCTTCGTGGAGGACTTCTTTATTTCTGTTCAAATACTTTACAAAAGCTATAAGGCCCCCTTCGTAATTGAAGACTTCTTCCTTTCCATCTCTCTCATCTATAAGCTTTATATTTATGCCCTTGTTTAAAAAAGCCAATTCTCTCAATCTCTGGGCTAAAATATCATAATCAAATACAATTTCTTCAAAAATTTCCTTATCAGGTTTAAAAGTAATAATAGTCCCTGTCTCTTCAGTTTCCCCTATCACTTCAAGAGGAGTCTTTGGCACTCCTCTTTCATACACCTGCCTAAAAACCTTTCCCCTCTGCTTTACTATTACCTCTAACCTCTCTGACAAAGCATTAACTACAGAAACACCAACGCCGTGGAGCCCTCCAGAGACCTTGTAGGCATCGTTATTAAATTTTCCTCCAGCGTGAAGCATAGTAAGGGCTACTTCAACTGCGGGCTTGCCAACCTTTGGGTGTATATCTGTTGGAATACCTCTTCCATCGTCTTCCACTGTAATTGAATTATCTTTGTGAATAGTTACCACTATATTTTTGCAGTAGCCTGCCAGCGCTTCATCTATACTGTTGTCAACAACTTCATAAACCAGATGATGTAATCCCCTGCTGCCAGTAGAACCTATATACATCCCCGGCCTTTTTCTGACAGCTTCCAAACCTTCTAATATTTGTATTTGACTTGCAGTGTAAGTTTCATCCTTTGCCATAGTCCTGCCCTCCAAAAATTTATCCAACAGTTTTATTTTATCATTCTTTTTTAAATTGCTCAATTGAAAGAAAATTTCCCGGGAAATGTTTATTTTTATTATTCCCTATACTATAATATACTTAACAAATCTGCCTATATTATAATATACTTAAATTGAGGTGAATTCAATGGCCACATATGAAGATTTTTTAAAACTTGACATACGCGTGGGAAGAATAATTGAAGTGGAAGATTTCCCAAAAGCTAAAAAACCAGCCTACAAGTTAAAAATAGACTTTGGAGAGCTGGGCGTAAAAACCTCCAGCGCTCAAATAACAAAGCTCTACAAAAAAGAAGACTTGTACAACCGCTTAGTAGTCTGTGTTGTCAATTTCCCTCCGAAAAAAATTGCAGACTTCGTTTCAGAAGTATTAGTTTTGGGCGTTGACGATAAAGAGGAAAACGTCGTTTTACTTCAGCCAGAAAGAGAAGTAAAAGTAGGAAATAAAGTTTATTAAAGGTGGGGAAAAAGTGAAAGGGCTAGGGGTAGCAATAGGAAAATTAGTAAACATCTCCTGTAAAATTACAGGCAAAGGAGGAACTTCATTACCAGGTAAAATTGCCCTCATGGCAGATGACCACTTAATAAAAAAGCTGATAGAACCTTTAAAAGAAAACAAAGTAATAGTCACCGGAACTAATGGAAAAACTACTACTTCAGGGCTTATAGCTCACCTTCTTTCCTATTCCGGAAGAAAGGTAGTTCACAACAGAGAAGGGGCAAATATGAGAACAGGAATAGCCACTTCTCTTATAAAAAGCAGTAGTTTGACGGGCAATCTAGACAGAGACGCCGCAGTATTTGAAGTAGATGAGGCAAACTTGAGCTTTGTGGTAAATGAAATAAATCCAAATGTGGTTGTAATCACAAACTTCTTTAGAGACCAGTTAGACAGATTTGGTGAATTAGACCTTATTGTAAATAAGGTAAAAAAGGCTCTTTCAGACCTTTCCAAAGATTCTTTTGTCCTTTTAAACGCAGATGACCCTTTTACTGCCTCTATAGGAGAGGACTTAGAGGCAAAAGTTCTATACTATGGAATTGAGGATGATATAAAAAGTCTCAAATCTTCTTCCTTTGAGCAAAAATTTTGCCCTGTATGTGGCACAAAATACGAATACAAAAAGATATATTACGGCCACCTGGGAAACTACTACTGTCCAAACTGCGGTAAAAAACGCCCTTCTCTTGATTTTAGAGCAAGTGATATATTTTTAAGCGAAGATGGAATAAAGTTTAAATTATCCTATAAAGATAAAATTTTTACAGTTAAAAGCAACTTGGTAGGTTTATACAATGTTTACAACATCCTTGCTTCCACATCTGCTGGAATGCTTCTTAATTTAGATGATTCTACTATTTTAAAGGCAGTAGAAAATTACTGGCCTATAGAAGGACGACTACAAAAAATCCAAATAAGAGGAAAAAAAGCTATAATAAATCTCATAAAAAACCCCGTAGGATTTGAAAGCACATTAAACATGCTCTCCCAATTTGACAAACCTCTAAACCTTCTTATCTTAATAAACGATAACTATGCGGATGGAAGAGATGTATCTTGGCTATGGGATGTAAATTTAGAAGAATTCTTATCAAAAGCTAAAGTAAACCACATAATAACCTCAGGGCTAAGAGCAGAAGACATGGCTTTAAGAGTGAAATATGCTGGCTTTGACACTGAAAGAATAAAGATAATGCCACTTAATGAAGCTGTAAAAGAAATCTTGGATATAACAAAAGAAGAGCTTATTGCAATTCTCCCAAATTACACTGCTTTACAAGACCTTAATAAATATCTCAAATCTCAGGGGGCATTAAAATGAAGCTAACTATTGGCCACATGTATCCCGACCTTTTAAACTTATACGGTGACAGGGGAAATATAATCGCTCTAAAAAAAAGATGTGAATGGAGAAAAATTGATGTAGAAATAAAGGAAATAAAGGCAGGAATAAATGAAAACTTTGCAGACATAGACCTTTTATTTTTTGGTGGAGGATCAGACAGAGAGCAAAAAATAGTAAGCGAAGATTTGAAAAGTAAAAAGAAAAATTTAATAAAAGCAATAGAAGACGGCATGCCAGTTTTAGCAATATGCGGAGGGTACCAGCTTCTAGGAGAGTATTACAAGACTTTAGAAGGAAATAAAATAGAAGGGCTTGGAATTTTAGATGCTTACACTGTGGCAAGTAATAAAAGATTAATTGGAAATATTGTAGTGGAAGCCCATCTTTTTAATAAAAAATTCTACCTGGTAGGCTTTGAAAATCACTCAGGAAAGACTTTTTTAAGAAATTGTAGCCCTCTAGGCACAGTAATAATAGGATATGGAAACAATGGTGAAGATAAAAAAGAAGGCTGTGTATACAAAAATGTCTACGGCACATATTTGCACGGCCCACTTCTTCCCAAAAATCCGGAAATGGCTGACATATTGATTGAAACTGCTCTTTCTAGAAAATACGGGAAAATAAATTTTGAACCTCTGGAAGATTCCATTGAACAAAGAGCAAAAGAAGCTTTTATAAAAAGATTTATGAAAAAATAAACTGCCTCTATGCAGCCTATCAGACTGTTGACAAAATAAAAAAGTGGCATTTTGTGTGTAAATGCGACTTGTTGCCAAAGCGGTAACTAAACTTAGCGAGCTTAAGGAGCAAAGGCGGGGCGAGCAAAGCGAGCGGCCATCTGAGCCTGAAAGGCGAATTGGCCGGGACACCGCCTGAGCCCTTAAGCGAGCTTTAGTTTAGTCGCTTTGCAACTCTGGAGCATTAACACAAAATGCCACTTAAATAAGGGGAACTTTGTCAACAAGCCAATAAGCTGCCTTTATGCAGCCTATTTCACTACAATCTCATACTCTTCTACTTCTTCTCCATTTATTTTGACTTTTTTCACCTCATCAAAATTCTTTAGTACAAATCTATACTTTTTTGCTCCATCCTCATACCCAAAGTGCACTTTATCGAATTTTATATCAATTTCTCCATCGAAGTATTCAAACTCTATCTCAAAGAGGTTATACACTCCTTTCTTGTAATCAAAGGTTTTTCCATCATCCTCGTAGTGAACATATCTTCCTCTATTTCCCCTATATATCTCAACCACCTTCTCCTCTATTCTATCTTCTTCCACATATGAAAGGGGCTTTTGTTTTACAATTATAGCTCCTTCTTTTACAAAAACAGGAATTGTATCGATGGGAGCTTCTACTAAATAATAATTTCCCCCTTCGTACCTCTCTCCCATAAAATAGTCATACCAAATACCTGAAGGCAAGTACACTTCCCTTCTATCTTTGGAGGGGAGATATACTGGAGCTATGAGTAAATTTTGCCCAAGCATAAATTCGTCATAAATTTTGTGAGTATTCTCATCCTCCTGATACTCAAAAACTAGAGGTCTCATTACAGGATAGCCCTTCTTCGAGGCTTCATAAAACAAATCATAAATGTAGGGCAAAAGCTCATACCTTATTTTTATAAATTTTCTAGCAATATCCTCTGCCTTTTTTCCAAAAGACCACGGCTCTTGGTCTTTCGTCCCTATAGCAGAGTGAACTCTTAAAAAAGGAGTAAAAACAGCAGCTTCTATCCACCTTATGAAAAGCTCTTCACTGCAATCTCCCTCAAACCCTCCTACGTCAGCTCCCGCAAACGGTTGTCCAGACAGACCTACGTTCATAAGCATAGGCATCATCATGAGGAGGTGCTCATAAAGGCTTCTATTATCTCCTGTCCACATGGCAGCATATCTCTGTATTCCAGCAAATGCTGCTCTTGTGAGGATAAAGGGCCTTTCATTAGTTCTTTCCTTTAAAAGGCCTTCTTTAGTCGCAAGAGCCATGTAGTTAGCATATACATTGTGAGCTTCTCTGTGGCTTATTTTCTCCCCATCTAGAATATGGATATTATCTTCCGGCATAGTTTTTGTAGGAGTTTCAAAAACAGCTGGTTCGTTCATGTCATTCCATATCCCATCGATTCCATCTCTTACAAAATTAGCAATCTTTTCTCCCCACCATTTCCTCACCTTATCCTGCAGGAAATCTGGGAAGCAAGCCTCTCCAGGCCACACTTTTCCTACATATGTAATGCCATACTTATCCTTGACAAAATAATCATTTTCAATCCCTTCTCTATAAACAAAATACTCATAATCTCTTTTAACTCCCGGGTCAACAATTGTAACTACTTTAAATCCCATGCTCTTTAGATTTTTCAGCATTTCCTTATAATTTTTAAAAGTACCCTTGTTCCAGGTAAAAACCCTATACCCTTCCATATAGTCTATGTCTAAATAGATCACATCACAAGGTATGTCTTTTTCTCTGAAAGTCTTAGCTACTTCAAGCACTTTCTCCTGAGGAGTATAGCTGTATCTGCTCTGCTGGTTTCCTAAAGCCCACAAAGGAGGAAGTTCAATCCTTCCAGTCAAATATGTATAATTTTCTACTACCTCTTTTATGTCATTTCCGTAAATGAAGTAATAATTCATCTGCCCTCCATATGCCCCAAAATAATAGTACTCTTCGCTTTCTTCTCCCATGTTAAAAAAGCTTCTGAAGCTGTTGTCTAAAAAAATTCCATACGTATGCTTTTTATTCATTCCTATAAAAAAGGGATATGACTCATACAAAAGCTTGGTAGTTTGATTGTGAGTCATAAATTCGTCAGTATTCCACATTTCAAACTTTTCACCTTTTTTATCAAGATAACCAGCTTTTTCGCCAAAGCCGTAAAAATGGTCTTCTCTAAGCTTCTTATAACACCTAACCTCTGAGTCGCCTAACTTTACACCTTCCCCGTAATCTTCATTAATCACATCGCCATCTTTATCTTTAAAGGTGATAAAAAATGTTTTTTTATCTATTTCTACTTTGAGGTCTTTTGTAAGTACAAGCACCTTGTCTTTGCTTTCCTCTACATTGAAATCAGGAATGTCATATTTTTTCTTTTCTATGGCAATTGTATCTCTTCTCTTTTCTTCCTTGTCAGTGACAAAAATGTTGACTATCTTGTCTGTTATCACTCTCAACTCTAATTTTTTGCCTTCGGATCTAACTACAATTCCCTCAACAGTTCTTTGAAGCATCTTAAGCCTCCTCATTCGAATATTTTGTGAGCTCTTTTTATCAGCGTTACAGCTGAGATAGGAGATAGATAAATGATACTTTTTTTATCCCTTTCAGTCAATATGAAAGATTTTGGTTTTTCTTTCGAAATATTTACAACAAATCCCTCTTCTTCAGCAATCTTTAAAAATTGAAGGGTTATGGAGGAAGTAGAGACAATATTCATGTCAAAAATTCCGATGATTTCTTTGTCCGGTACTACTACGTCTCCACCTAAATGAATGTACATTTAAAAAACCCCCTATTCTCTCATGACAATTCCATCATAAATTTTAAAACAACAGTCTCCCTCTACATCTGACTTTGAAGTGTGGGTGATAAAAGACTGAAAGCCTTCAAGCTTTTTTAAAATGTATTTCTTTCTGTTATCGTCCAACTCCGACATCACGTCATCCAAAAGCAAAACAGGCTTTTCTCCAGTCTCTTCTTCTAAAATCTCTAGTTCTGAAAGCTTGAGGCACAGGGCAGCTGTCCTTTTCTGCCCTTGTGACGAATACACCCTAGAATCATATCCATTTATCAATATCTTAAAATCTTCCCTATGAGGACCCACTTGTGTAGACAGATATTTTAAATCTAGGGTCAAACTTTTAGTCAGCCTATTTTTTAACTTTTCTCTTATGAGATTTTCTTCGTGCACTTCCTTTACTCCTGCGCTGTTTAAATATATGATTTCCAACTTTTCATTAGAAATTTCCATTAAAAATTTTGACATGCTATTTTTTAATTTCTCAAGGTAATTATTTCTCACCTTTATTATTCTAGCTCCATACTCTGCCAGCTTTTCATCAAATATTTCCAATAAATCTTCTCCTTTTCCTTCTTCTTTTATCTTTTTAAGCAAGCTATTCCTGTTAGATAGGGTTTTATTGTACTGAAGAAGGTCAAAAAAATAATTTTTGTCAATGACGGAAATGCAAGCATCTAAATATTTTCTTCTGCGGGAAGGCCCTTCTTTTATTATCTCTATGTCCTCAGGGGAAAATATAACTGTCAAAAAGTGCCCCAAAATCTCTCCTGTGCTCTTTAACTTATTGCCATTTACTTTAATAACCTTATTTCCATTTACCTTATACCCAAATTCTATTTTCTTTTCATAAAAATCCGCACTTCTGACTAGACCTCTCACGTAAAAATACTCTTCATCAAATTTCACAAGCTCAGACATTTTACTTCCTCTGAAGGACCTTCCCATGCTGAGAAGCCTTATTGCCTCTAAAAGATTGCTCTTCCCTTGTGCATTTAGCCCATATATCAAATTGACTCCTTCACAGAATTCTAATTTTTGCTTTTTTAAATTTCTAAAATTGTCTACAAAAATTTCCTTTAAGTACAAGATGGACTCCTCACTTTATCACAAAAGTCTTTCCTTCCACTTCAATTATATCATTTTTATAAAGTTTCCTTCCTCTTTTAAGCTCTATAACTCCGTTTACCTTTACTTTTCCTTCTTGGATAAATCTCTTTGCTTGTCCACCTGTATCGCACACCTTTGCATACTTCAAAAACTGTCCCAAAGTTATATACTCTGTTTTGATGGGAATCTCTATCATCAAATAACACCTCTTAGTTAAGCTTCACCGGCAGTATCATGTAGAGGTATTCCTTTTCCCCCACTGGTTTTATTATTAGCGGATTTATGCTGTTTATGAAGTAAAGATTTACTTCTTCTTCATTAATTGCCTTGAGCGCATCAAGTAAATATCTAGAGTTAAAAGCAATCTCTAGAAGCATTCCTTTAACTTCCACTTCCAACTTTTCTGACATACTTCCTTTTTCCGAACTTGAAGAAATCACAATAAAGCTATCTCCTATTTCAAATTTTACTAAATTGTTCTTGCTCTCAGCAATTAGAGATGCCCTTTCAAGGCTTTCCATAAACACATCTTTATTTATAGTGATCTCTGTCTTAAAATCTTTAGGGAGCACAGCGTTGTAGTTTATAAAACTCCCTTCAAGAAGCCTTGAGATGACTTTAGTGTTATCAATCTGGAAAAGCACCTGGTTGGAAGTGTGGTATATTATTACCTCTGTCTCTTCATCTTCCAATATCCTTGAAATTTCATCGATGGTATCTCCCGGAATGACAAGAGAGTACTTCTCCGCTTCTTCGTCAAAAAAGGACTTTTCCGACTTATAAGAGTATATGGCCATTCTAAATCCGTCCAATGCCACTGCTTTAAGCTCATTTGGAAATACTTCAAAAAGTACCCCTGTTAGAATTGGCCTAGTCTGCTCTTCTGAGACGCAAAAAACTGTCTTTTTTATCAAGTCTTTGAGGATTGATTGGGGAAGTTTAAATGACTTTTCTCTTGATACTTCAGGTATTTCAGGAAATTCTTCTGGATTGCTTCCTGCAATTGAGAAGTTTATGTCTCCTGAAACCACATTTACAGTATTCTGTGAATCGCTTTTTACTTCCACTTCTCCTTCAGGCAATTTTTTTACGAGGTCACTAAAAATCCTTGCTGGAACAACTGTCTCCCCCTCTTCTTCAATAACTGCGGGTATTTGACACTCTATCCCTATCTCGAGGTCAGTACCTGAAAGCTTTATGACATTGCCTCTTGCTGTTATTTTTATTCCTTGCAATATGGGAAGGGTGGTACGGGAGGATACCCCCCTTATGGCTATATTGACGCCTTCCAACAATGAATTTTTATCACACACAAATTTCATATTTTTCACTCCTGTTTTTGAGAATATTTTTTGAAGGCCTAGCATATAATATTTTTGTACAACAAAATCTAGTAGTAGTAAGAGTAGAGATTGTGAATTTGTTAGTATAAGATTTATAGGTTGTGATGTGTGGTTTTAATAATGTGGATAAAATGAGGACAAACTTTAAAAATTATCGACATTATTCACAGAAGGCGAATTTTAAAACATATAAACAAGGTTATCCCTGTTTATATGTTAATAACCTTTTATCCTTTTTTTAAGTTCTTCAATCTGCCTTGCAAGGGATTCATCCTGCTTTATTTCATTTGAAATTTTTTCATAGGCGTGTATGACCGTGGTGTGGTCTTTTCCAAATTCTTCTCCTATTTTTGGAAGAGAGAGGTCTGTGAGTTCTCTTGCCAGGTACATAGCTATTTGCCTAGGATATGCGATATTTTTTGTCCTCTTTCTTGACCTAAAATCTTCTAACTTTATGTTGTAATATTTGCACACTTCTTCTTGAATGAGCTTTACTGTTATTTCTCTTGTTTTGTTAGACACAATGTCTTTTAACGCATGCTTGGTGAGCTCTAGGTCTATGTTTGACTTTGTAAGAGTTGCAAAGGCAACTATCCTTATTAAAGCTCCTTCCAATTCTCTTATGTTTGACTGTATTTTTTCTGCAACATAAGCTAGCACTTCATCCGGGATATTGAGGTTTTCTGATTGAGCTTTTTTCTTAAGTATTGCCACTCTAGTTTCATAATCTGGTGGCTGAATGTCAGCTATAAGGCCCCATTCAAACCTCGACCTTAACCTTTCTTCTAAAGTCGGAATCTCTTTTGGGGGTCTATCGCTTGATATAACTATCTGCTTATTTGCTTCGTACAGGGTATTAAATGTATGGAAAAATTCCTCTTGAGTTCGTTCTTTATTTGCTATGAATTGAATATCATCTATTAGTAGGACATCAATATTTCTATACTTATTGCGGAATTCTTCGTTTTTATCGTCCTTGATGGAGTTTACCAGCTCATTTGTAAACGTTTCGGACGTTACGTACATTATTTTGTAACCTGCGTGGTTCTTGTTGATGAAGTGTCCTATAGCGTGCATTAAGTGAGTTTTTCCAAGTCCAACTCCTCCATAAATGAAAAGAGGGTTGTACGCTTTTGCTGGAGATTGAGCTACTGCAAGGCATGCGGCATGGGCTAGTTTATTGCTATTTCCTACGACAAATGTGTCGAAGGTGTACTTTGGATTTAGAGTAGACAAAAGAGTTGATTCGGACGAATTTTCTCTTTCAATTGACTCTTTTATCTCTCTGTATTCTTCTTCGTCTTCTGAAAGTATCTTTATTTCTATAAACCTATTTGTGACTTTGGAAGCTGCATCGTAAATTATATTAATATATCTTCCATTTATTATATTTTTTGTAAATGTGTTAGGAGTGCTCAAAAACAAGGTGTCTTCTGCAAAGGCTAAAGGCTTTATGTGAACAAGCCAAGTATTGTAGCTGGTGGGGGTTAGCTCACTTTTTATAACTTCTACTATCCTCTCCCAAATTTGACGGTAATCACCATACATTGTATGACCTCCTAGGCTAAAGAATAATGTGGATAATTTAATTAAAAAGGGTGGCATACTATATTATCGACACAACTATTTTGTGGATAAGTAATTTTTAATTTTGTTGAAATCGCTTTTTGAAAAAACAGTTTTCAAGGTCCTGTTGATAAAATAGCTGTATATAAAAAATGCGACAAAAAAATTGACCTATCGCCGTTTTTTAAAAATAAAATAGGTCCATTAACACTGAAATAACAACTTATCCACAAACTTATCAACAACCTGTGAATAAGTTGTTATATTTGTGGCTACAATTTATTTAAGTTATCAACAGGTTTACTTCTATAATAGCAAATTATCAACAGATTATCAATAAGAAAAA